>NZ_LQMT02000012.1:246111-294308 GCF_001620365.2 Amycolatopsis keratiniphila subsp. keratiniphila | reverse complement strand
AAGTGGCTTTCGCGACACGGCCGAAGCGCACTGGCGGCGCCTGGCGAGGCCAAACCGCGCCCGAGCCCGAAGCAACGGTCCGTGAAGGCCTCCTTCCCTACGCTCAAGGTAGGGAAGGAGGCCTTCACGGACCCGGACCCCACGTTCGGCACAGTCCTCATCGCAGTTCCACCTCCGCCCCGCGGTACAGCGGCCCCACCAGCAGGCTGCCCCAGTTCGGCACCTGGTCCGGCGTCGTGCCCATCGCCGGCGACACGAGCAGGTCGATCAGCCGCTGCTCGTCCGGCGAGTTCACCACCGAACCACCCGCGTTCCCGCCCGCGGGAATGGTCCCGTTCGAGGGCAGGCTGCCGTCGGGGTCGCGCGGCGGCGCGGGCTTCGACGATCCGTCGTCGATGGCGCCGTCCGGCGGGTACTGCGGCCAGCGGCCCGGCGGCGGGACCTCCGGGTAGCACCGGGGGCCGCGTTTGTCGTTGTACTTCGGCTCGTCGACGCCGGGCAGGTACTTGCCCCGGCTCGGCGTGAACTCGATCGTCACCCGGCTGACCTCGGGATGCGCGGTGCCCTTGCCGAACGCGAGTTCCGCGCGCGGCACCGATCCGGCGAGCTGTTTGAGCAGGCACGGGTACTCCGGCGCGTATTTCGCGAGGACGTCCAAAGTGGGCTGGAGGTTGGTGGTGAGGCGGATCAGGTTGTCCTGGTTGACCTTCAGGAAGCTCGTCAGGTCGATGGACGCCGCCGTCACGGTCGAGTAGACGTCGGCGAGACCGCGCTGGCTCTCCACCAGCGTCTTGCTCGTGGTGGTCAGATCCGAAAGCGCCGCCAGCAGATCCGGCGCGGCCTTGTCGTAGATCGCGGCGGCGTCGGCGACCCCGGTGATGTCGGCCTTGAGATCCGGCAATGACGGGTTCACTTTGCCCAGATACTCCGAAAGTCCGGCCATCGTCGCGCCGAGCTGCTTGCCCTGACCGTCCAAAGCGGACGCGACGGCGTTGAGCGTGCTGGCCATCTTCTCCGGCTGGACGGCCTGCAGCAACGGCATCACGTTGCCGAGCACGGTTTCCAGCTCGATCGCGCTGCTGCTGCGGTCCTGCGGGATGACGTCGCCCTCGGCGATGTGCCGCTCCGGCTTCTCCGGTACCTGCAAAGCGACATACCGCTCGCCGAACAACGTCTTCGGCAGCAGCCGCGCGGACACGTTGGACGGGATGACCGACGTCTTGTCCGGTTGCAGCGCCAGATCCATCGTCGCGCGGTCACCGTGGGCCTGGATCGACCGGACCTCGCCGACGACCATCCCCCGCACCTTGACGTCCGCGCCCTCGCGCATCTGGTTGCCGATGCGGTCTGTCTCCAGTTTCACCAGGGTCACCGTGGTGAAGGCCTTCTGGTAGAAGGCGATGGTGGTGACGAAGAACAGCACGACCACCACGAGGAAGATCAGCCCCAGCACCTGGTGCCGGAGCCGCTGCAGCAGCATCCTCCTGTTCACCCGGAAATCCTCACTGTCGTGGTGGCGCCCCAGATCGCGAGGCTCAGGAAGAAATCGAGCACCGAGATCAGCACGATCGACGTCCGCACCGCGCGGCCGACCGCGACGCCGACCCCGGCGGGCCCACCGCTGGCCGTATAGCCGTAATAGCAATGGGACAGGATGACGAGCACGCTGAAGATGATCACCTTGAGGAACGACCAGAGCACGTCCTCGGGCGGCAGGAACAGCGTGAAGTAATGGTCGTAGGTACCCGCGGACTGGCCGTAGAGCCAGATGGTGATCTGCCGCGAGGCGAGATAGGACGAGAGCAGGCCGACGGCGTAGAGCGGGATGACCGCGGTGACGCCGGCGATCACCCGCGTCGTCACGAGATACGGCATGCTCGGCACGCCCATCACTTCGAGCGCGTCGATCTCCTCGGAGATCTTCATCGCGCCGAGTTGCGCGGTGAACCCGCATCCGACGGTGGCCGAAAGCGCGAGCCCGGCCGAAAGCGGCGCGACCTCACGGGTGTTGAAGTAGGCCGAGATGAATCCGGTGAGCGCGGCGGTGCCGAGCTGGTTCAGCGCCGAATAGCCCTGCAGGCCGACGATGAGACCGGTGAACAGCGTCATCCCGATCATCACGCCGAGCGTCCCGCCGATCACCGCGAGCGCGCCGGTGCCGAAGCTGACCTCGGTCAGCAGGCGGAAGATCTCGCGGCCGTAGCGCCGGATCGTGCGCGGGGTCCAGGCCAGCGCGCGGAAGTAGAACGACAGCTGGCCGCCGAAACCTTCCAGCATCGCACCGGGACGCGCGATGATTTCGAGCGTCCGGTCGGAGACAGCGGGTTCGCCTGCCATGTCACATCGCCTTCGGCGGCACGATCCGCAGGTAGATCGCGGTCAGCACGACGTTGATCAGGAACAGCAGCAGGAACGTGATGACCACGGCCTGGTTCACCGCGTCGCCGACGCCCTTCGGCCCGCCCGCCGGGTTCAGCCCGCGGAACGCCGCGACCACCCCGGCGACGAAGCCGTAGAGGAACGCCTTGATCTCGCTGATCCACAGGTCCGGCACTTGCGCGAGCGCGTTGAAGCTGGCGAGGTACGCACCCGGCGTGCCGCCCTGCATGACGACGTTGAAGAAGTAACCGCCGAGCACGCCGACGACGCTGACCAAACCGTTCAGCAGCACCGAAACCACGATCGCGGCGAGCACGCGGGGCACGATCAGGCGCTGGATCGGGTTGACCCCGAGTACCTCCATCGCGTCGATCTCTTCGCGGATCTTGCGGGCGCCGATGTCGGCGCAGACCGCGCTGCCGCCCGCACCGGCCACCAGCAGCGCGGTGATCAGCGGGCTCGCCTGCTGCACGATCGCGAGCGCGCTCGCCGCGCCGGTGAACGACTGCGCGCCGATCTGCTGCGTCAGCGAACCCAGCTGCAACGCGATGACCGCGCCGAACGGGATCGCCACCAGTGCTGTCGGCAGGATGGTGACACTGGCGAAGAACCAGCACTGCTGGATCCATTCGCGGAACTGGAACGGTCGTTTGAAGATCGCGCGCAGCACTTCCCACGACAGGGTCGCGAGCCTGCCGACCTGTGTGAGCGCACCCGTACCGGGGACGGACACCGTCGCTCCCACAGAACCTCCCAGTCGCCTGCCCCGAGTCTTACTCCACCTGTCAACGCCCCATTGCGTTAGCGGTGTTCACTTTGCTCTCGGCACCTCCGCGTCAGAACTTGAGAGCGTGCGTCGCGGTCGCGCCGCCGTCGGCGACGAACTCCGCGCCCGTGCTGTACGAACTTTCGTCACTGGCCAGGAACAACACGAGTTTCGCGATGTCCTCCGGCTGCCCGACGCGGCCGAGGGCGACCTTCTTGCCCACCCACGACATGTCGACTTTCTGCCCGCCCGCGGCGGCGGCGACCATCGGGGTGTCGATCGCGCCGGGGTGGACCGAATTGACCCGGATGTTCTTCGCACCGAGTTCGAGCGCGGCGACCTTGGTCATCCCGCGGATCGCGAACTTGCTCGCGGTGTAGGCGACGAGGAACGGCATCCCGGCGAGCCCCTCCACTGAGGACACGTTGACGATGGAGCCGCCTCCGGCCCCGGTCATCGGTTCAACGACCGAGCGCATCCCGAGAAACGCCCCGATCTGGTTGACCCGGATGACGCGCTCGTAGTCGGCGAGCGTGGTCTTGCCCAGTTCCGAGAAGTGCAGGATGCCCGCGTTGTTGACCAGCACCGTCGGCGGGCCGAACTCCGCGTGGGTGCGCTCGATCGCCGCGCCCCATTCGGCCTCGTCGCCGACGTCGAGGTGCTGGTAGACGGCCGATTCGCCGAGATCGGCGGCGAGTTTCTTGCCGTCGAGGTCGTTGATGTCGGCGATCACCACACGCGCGCCCTCGGCGACGAACAGCCGTGCGGCCGCCTCGCCCTGTCCGCGGGCGCCGCCGGTGATCAGCGCTACCTTGCCGTCGAGCCTGCCCATCGTCATCTCCTCTGATTCACGGCAGCGACATGATCTCGGAGGCGGAGAACATCCGTTCCGGGTCGCGGTCGGCGAAGTAGCCGCCCACGCTGGTGGCGAGTTCGTCGGCGGTCCAGGTGCCGTTGACGGTGTCGAACCGCTGTTCCACCGACGGCGGCCGCATCAGCGCGACCATCCCGCCGTAGACGAGGAACACCTGGCCGTTGACGCGATCGGCGTCCGGCGAGCAGAGGAAGGACACGAACGGCGCGACGTGGTCGACCGAAAGCGGGTCGATCCCCTCCGGCGCGTCGGCGCCGAAGACGCCTTCGGTCATCGCCGTGCGGGCGCGCGGGCAGATCGCGTTGGCGCGGACACCGTAGCGGGAGAGGCCGCGCGCGGTGGAGACGGTCAGCGCGGCGATGCCCGCCTTGGCCGCGCCGTAGTTCGGCTGGCCGGGGGCGCCGAGCAGGAACGACTCCGACGCGGTGTTGACCACCCTGCCGTACACCGGCGCGCCGTCCACTTTGGACTTGTCACGCCAGTACGCCCCGGCGTTGCGCGAAAGCAGGAAATGCCCGCGCAGGTGGACGCGGAGCACCGTGTCCCATTCGTCGTCGGTCATCGAGAAGAGCATCCGGTCGCGCAGCACGCCCGCGTTGTTGACCAGCACGTGCAGCCCGCCGAAGTGGTCGACGGCGGCGGTGAGCAGCGCGTCGGCCGTCGCGGATTCCGACACGTCGCCGGTGACCGCGATGACCTTGCCGCCCTCGGCCTCGATCTCGTCGGCCACCGCCTGTGCGGCGGCGGACACGTCGTTGACCACGACCGACGCTCCCGCGGCGGCCAGCGCCAGCGCCTCGGCCCGGCCGAGTCCCGCGCCGGCGCCGGTCACGATGGCCGTCTTGCCGTCCAAACTCACTCCAGGCCTCCTTGCCTCTCCGCACACACTAGAATCTGTTCTTGCTCGATGCAAGCATTAAATGAACGGTGCTAACCACGTATGAGCAGGGCGTTCTTCGGACAGCTCGCCACAGCTTGAGTAACACGTTCTACTTGATTCTGCGGAACTTCTCCCGACGCGAGGACCAGCTCCTCGTCGTCGTCGAGATCGAAGACCTCGGGCGCGAAGCCGACACAGATCGCGTTCGCCTCGCAGAGCGAGCGATCGACGCCGATCTCCATATTCCCTCCTCGCCGCCACACCTGGTACAACTAGAACAGGTTCTACCCTACCGCCGCGAGCGGCCATGGCACCAGTAACGAGCACCGACGGCAGAGGTGACGGATGCGGATCGACTACACGCCGGAGCAGCGGGCACTGGCGGGCGAACTCCGGGAGTACTTCGCCGGGCTGATGACCCCGGAGCGCCGCGAAGCTCTGGCCGGCGACGGCGGCGAGTACGGCAACGGCCTGGTGTACAAGGAAATCGTTCGCGACCTCGGCCGTACGGGCTGGCTCGCGATCGGCTGGCCGCGCGAGTACGGCGGGCAGGACCGGCCGATGCTCGACCAGCTCATCTTCACCGACGAGGCGGCCGCGGCCGGGGTGCCCGTCCCGTTCCTCACGGTGAACACCGTCGGACCGACGATCATGCGTTACGGCACCGAAGAACAGAAGGCGTTCTACCTGCCGAAGATCGCCGCGGGCGAGCTGCACTTCGCGATCGGCTACTCCGAACCGGGCGCGGGCACCGATCTGGCGGCGCTGCGCACCCGCGCGATCCGCGACGGCGACGACTACGTCATCAACGGCCAGAAGATGTGGACGAGCCTGATCGAGTACGCCGACTACATCTGGCTGGCCGCCCGCACCGATCCCGACGCGCATCGGCACAAGGGCCTGAGCATGCTGATCGTGCCGACGTCGGCCCCCGGTTTCTCCTGGACGAAGGTGCACACGGTCGCCGGACCGGGCACGAGCGCCACCTACTACGACGACGTCCGCGTCCCGGTGACCTCCCGGGTCGCCGGGGAGAACGAGGGCTGGCCGCTCATCACGAACCAGCTCAACCACGAGCGGGTCGCGCTGACCTCGGCCGCGCCGATCCAGACGTCGCTGCGCGAGGTGCGCGCCTGGGCGCAGACCACGAAGCTGCCCGACGGCACCCGCGTCGCCGACCAGCCGTGGGTGCGGCTGCACCTGGCGCGGATCCACGCCCACGCCGAGTACCTCAAACTGCGGAACTGGCGGATCGCCTGGGCCGCCGCGAGCAGCGAGCTGGGCCCCGAGGAGGCGTCGGCGACCAAGGTGTTCGGCACGGAGTTCGCGACCGAGGCCTACCGGCTGATGATGGAGATCCTCGGCGCGGGCGCGGTGGTCCGCGAGGGCTCCCCCGGCGCCCAGCTGCGCGGCCGCGTCGAACGGCTGCACCGCTCGTCGCTGATCCTCACCTTCGGCGGCGGCGCCAACGAGATCCAGCGGGACATGATCGCCGCGACCGCCCTCGGCCTGCCCGTCACGCGCTAGGAGATATCGATGGACTTCACGCTCACGGAAGCGCAGCGGGACCTCGCGTCGCTCACGCGCCGGATCCTGACGGACAAGGTCACCCCAGAGGTGCTGGGACCACACGGTTCCGGCGGCTTCGACGCTCCACTGTGGACTTCCTTGGCCCAGGCGGGCGTGCTCGACGCGGCGCTCCCGCAGTCGGTCGGTGGAGGCGGGTTCGGGCTGCTGGAGCAGTGTTCGGTACTGGCCGAAATCGGCCGCGCGGTCGCGCCCGTGCCGTATCTGACCTCGGTGGTCATGGGCGCGGCGGCGGTCGCGGAATTCGGGGACGGACAGCTCGCCGAACGCTGGATCGTCCCGGTCCTGCGCGGTGACCACGTCCTCGCGGTGGCGTTGCCGGATTACGGCGTGCCGTGCGGTTTCACCGCCGAGGCCGACGGCGACGGCTGGCGGCTGACCGGCGCGCAGACCGCGGTGGCGTCGGGCGCGTTCGCGCACGGGTTCCTCGTCGAAGCCGCCATCGACGGCGGTCGTCAGGTGTTCCTGCTCGACCGGGACGCCGCGACGGTCTCGCCGCAGCGGACCGTCGATCATGCCGACGCGGCGCTCGTCGAACTGTCCGGCGCGAAGGCCACGGCCTCGCTGGGCGACGTCGGCGAATGGCTGCGGCTCCGGGGCACGGTCGGCGTCTGCGCGCAGCAGCTCGGCGTCGTCGAACGGGCGCTGGAGCTGACCGCGGCGTACGCGCGGGAACGCAAGCAGTTCGGGCACCTGATCGGGAGCTTCCAGGCGGTGCGGCAGCGGCTCGCCGACGCCTACGTCGACGTCGAAGCCGTCCGGCTGACGTTGTGGCAGGCCGCCTGGCGGCTGAGCGAAGGGCTTCCGGCGGCCGAAGAGGTCGCGACCGCGAAGTTCTGGGCGGCCGAGGCCGGGCACCGTGTCGCACACACCGCCGTGCACATCCACGGCGGGGTCGGCATCGACGTCGACCACACGCTGCATCGCTACTTCGTCGCGGCGAAACGGCTCGAGTTCACCCTCGGCGGGGCGACCGCGCAGCTGGGCGGGCTCGGCGATCTCCTGGCCGCGGCCCCGGCATGACCCCCACGGTCACGGAACTCCTGCTCGCGCGGGCGGAGGACCGCTCGACCGGGTTGCTGTTCGAGGACCGGCGCTGGACCTGGGCCGAACATGTCCAGGCCTGCGCCGGCCACGCGGCCGCGCTCGCCGGGGCCCTGCGTCCCGGCGGACATTTCGGCTTGCTGGCGGACAACGTCCCCGAGTTCTCGTTCCTGCTCGGCGGGGCGGCGCTCTCGGGGCACGTGCTGGTCGGCCTGAACCCGACGCGCCGGGGCGCGGCGCTGGCCCGTGACATCGCGCTGGCCGACTGCGAGCTGGTGTTCGCCGAGGAGAAGTACCTTCCGCTGCTGTCCGAAGCCGGCGTTCCGGTGCTTCCGCTGAGCGATCTCGAACCGGCCCGCGAGGCCGTCGTGCCGGTGACCGCGAAACCCGAAGACCTGCTCATGCTGATCTTCACCTCCGGCACCAGCGGCGACCCGAAGGCCGTCCGGTGCACCCACGGCAAGATCGCCTACCCCGGCGAGATGCTGGCGACGCGATTCGGTCTGTCCACAGAGGACACCGTCTACGTGTCGATGCCGATGTTCCATTCCAACGCCATCATGGCGGGCTGGTCGGTCGGGCTCGCGGCGGGTGCGGGGATCGCGCTGCGACGGCGGTTCTCCGCCTCCGGCTTCCTTCCGGACGTCCGGAAGTTCGGGGCGACATACGCCAACTACGTCGGCAAGCCATTGTCCTATGTGCTCACCACCCCCGCACGGGACGACGACGCCGACAACCCGCTGAAACTGGTCTACGGCAACGAAGGCGCGGAAGCCGACCTCGCCGCCTTCGGCAGGCGGTTCGGCTGCCACGTGGTCGACGCCTTCGGCTCGACCGAAGGCGGAGTGAACTTCGGCAGGGACGCCACCACCCCGCCGGGTTCGCTCGGCCGCCTGCTCGACGGCGTGGCCGTCCTTCATCCGGAGACCGGGAAACCCTGTCCCCCGGCGGAATTCGGCGAAGGCGGGAAGTTGCTCAACGCCGCCGAAGCGGTCGGCGAACTGGTCAACACCGGTGGCCCCGGATTCTTCGCCGGGTACTACGGCGATCCCGAGGCCGAGGCCGAGCGGATGCGCGACGGGATGTACCACACCGGCGACCTGGCGTACCTCGACGCGGACGGTTACTGCTATTTCGCGGGCAGGCTCGGCGATTGGCTGCGTGTCGACGGCGAGAACCTCGGCACCGCCCCGATCGAACGCGCGCTCCTGCGGCATCCCGCCGTCAGCGAGGCGGCCGTGTACGGCGTCCCGGATCCGCGAGTCGGCGACCAGGTGATGGCCGCACTGGTCTGCCGGGCACCGATCGACGCGGACGAGTTCGCCGCTTTCGTCGCCGCACAAGGTGATCTGGGTCCGAAGCAGCGACCGAGGTTCGTCCGCGTGCTCGACGCGCTGCCGCGGACGGCCACGCACAAGGTGCTCAAACGGGAACTGGCCGCGGACGGCACGACCGACGCCTGGGAAGTCCGCTACCCCCGGCGCTGATCCCAGGGTCGGGACCGGTGATCTTCCCGATGTCCGCGGCCGGGCGCGCTCCCTACGTTCGGTGCCATGAAACGAACAACGCGCCGCATCGGCGTCCTCGCCACCATGCTCGCCCTCCCCGCCGTCCTCCTCGCACCGTCCGCGTCGGCGGCGCCCGTCCGCTTGAGCCTGCCCGCGCCGACCGGCCCGTTCGCGGTCGGCAGCACCGACCTCCACCTGATCGACCACTCCCGCCAGGACCCGTGGGTTCCCGGCACCACAAGGGAATTGATGGTCACCGTCCGGTACCCGGCACTGCCGAGCGGGAAGCCGAAAGCACCGTACATGGCGCCAGGCGTCGCGAAGGTGGTAGCCGAAGGCGACGCCGCCAAACTGGGCATGCCGTCGGACCGCCTCGACTACCGCTTCCCCACCCACTCCCGCGTCGGTGCGCCCGCGATCGGCGGCAAGCGGCCTGTCGTGCTGTATTCGCCCGGGGGCACGTTGTCGCGTTCGCACGGCACCACGCACCAGGAACAGCTCGCGAGCGAGGGCTACGTCGTGGTGGCCATCGACCACACCCACGAAGCGGAAGCGGTGGAGTTCCCGGGCGGCCACGTCGAGAAGAAGGCCCTGCCGCCGTCGAGTATCGAGGTGTCGAAACGCGTGATCGAGACCCGCGTACGAGACACGCGTTTCGTCCTCGACTCGCTCGGCCTCACCCAGGCCGGCATGTTCGGACACTCCGCCGGCGGATTCACCGCGGGCGAGACCATGGTGAGCGATCGGCGCGTCGTCGCCGGGGCGAACCTGGACGGCAGTATGGCCCACTCACAGTCTCAGCGGATCTTCGGCCGTGTCGCCGACGAGGGACTGGACCGGCCCTTCCTGCTGATGAGCGCCGGCGACCACAGCGCGGCGTCGGACGCGTCCTGGCAGGAGTTCCAGCGCAATCAGCGCGGCTGGACCGGGGAAACGCGGCTGCCGGACGGTGAGCACTTCAGCTTCACCGACTATCAGACTCTGCTGCCGCAACTGGGGAACGCCCCGGCCGCGTTCGTCGGCACCATCGACCCGGCGCGAAGCGTCGCCGTCCAGCGTGCCCGGCTCTCGGCGTTCTTCGCCGAGCACCTGCGTCACCGAAGCAGCGACGCGACCAAGGTCTCCTTGAGCCAGGCTTCGTAGTCGTCGTGACTCCACCCGGCCTCGGCGACGAGGCTGGTGTGGACGTCGGCGCTCATCAGCGCCACGGCGATGTCCGTGGCCCTCGGCGCCAGGCTGCGGCCGCTCTTCCGGACGCGGTCCATGACCATCTCGACGCCGAGCCGGTTGCGCCGCGCGCCCTCCGCCTGGGTCGCGGCGATGTCCGGATCGACGGCGGCACCGGAGCTCAGCATCGCGACGATGTCCCCGCAGCGTTCCCGGACCTGGCGGGCGACCGTGGCCAGCAGGCCGAGCAGCGCGACCGGATCCTCGGTCCGCTGCGCCTCGGCGACGAGGTCGGGAATCCCGGCCTCGTCGTCGAGGAGGTCGACGAGACCGCCGAGGACACCGGCCTTCGACCCGAAGTGCGCGTAGATGGTCTGCGGGGCGACCCCCGCTTCCTGGGCGATGAGGCGGATCGGCGTCCGCGCGTACCCACGCTCGGCGAACAGGCCGCGGGCCGCCGTCAGGATCGTGCGCAGCGTCAGCGCCTCACGCCGATCGCGCAACCGGACGATGCCGGGAAGGTCCGCCGACATGTATGCTCCTCGAAAGTTGGAACGTTGTTCTAAATAATGGATCGTTGTTACAGGAGGATAGCGATGACCACCGAGGAGATCATCACCGCACTGGAATGTGCCTGGAACGCGGGCGACGGCGAGGCGTGGGCGGCGAACTTCGCCGAGGACGCGGATTTCGTCGACGTCGTCGGCCGGATCCAGCGCGGCCGCGCGACGATCGCGCGCGAGAGCCAGAACATCTTCGACACCATCTACCGGGGAAGCACGCTGCGGATCCGCCAGGTGTCGAGCCGCCCGCTCGGCGGCGGGTTCGACCTCGTGCACACCGCGACCGTGCTGACCATCCCCGCCGGCCCCCTCGCCGGGGAGAAACAGGCGGTGCAGACGAAACTCGTCCGTGACGGGCGGATCGTCGCGTTCCACAACACCATCCGGGGCGATATCGCGACGTTCACCCATCACGACGAGGACCTCGCGGCCCGCGCGCCCCAAGAGTGGGAGCTCAAGCAGGGGCGTTGATCGGCCGCAGCCGTCGCGGCCCGGTGTCGGGACGGGACGGTGGCGGGCCGAGCACGATCCGGGCGTTGGCCACGAAAGCGCCGTCCGGCGAGGCGAGGATCGGGTCGAGCGTCATCGACCGGACCTCGGGGTTGTCCTCGGCGAGCGCCGCGACGCGCAGCACGATGTCCTGGAGCGCGGCCAGATCCGCCGGTTCGTCGCCGCGGTAGCCGGTGAGCAGCGGTGACGTCCGCGGTTCGCGCAGCAGGGTGGCTGCGTCGACGTCGGTCAGCGGGACGGCGCGGTAGGCCCGGTCCCCCAGCAGCGTGCTGACCAGACCGGAGAGCCCGAACGACACGAGCGTGCCGAACGACGGGTCGTCCTGCAGCCCGATCACGCAGGACAGCCCCTTGGGCGCCATCCGCTGGACGTAGACGTCGTCGTCGCCGGAGATCTCCCGCAGGTCGAGGTACGCCCGGCGCACTCCGTCCACAGAGGACAGATCGAGCCGCACCCCGGCGAGGTCCGGCCTGCCGCGCAGCCGTTCGTCGACGGCCTTGAGGGTGACCGGGAAGCCCAGGTCCTTGGCCGCTTTCACCGCTTCGTCCGCGGACGTCACGACCCGGAACGGGACGACGTCGATGCCGTAGCAGCCCAGGAGCCGGACCACGTCGTCGTCGGAGAGCAGCGTGGTCTTGCCGTCCTCGGCCGCCAGCAGTTCGCCGACGATCACCTGCGCCTGCTCGGCGTGCAGGCCGGCGGGCCGCACCAGGTTGCCCTGCGGCCGCTGCCGCCAGGCGGCGTAGCGCACGACCCGCGCGAGCGCGTTCACCGCGCGTTCCGGGCTCGGGTACGACGGGACCGAACCCCGCGTCGGCACGCCGTCCTCCGACAGCACGGCCAGCTCGTCCGGCACACCCTCGACGGCGAGGAAGGTCGACACGATCGGCTTGTTCTTGTCCATCTCGACCACGGCTTCTCGCAGCGCACGGGCGTAGGCGGTGCCGGGGATCGCCAGAGGCGGCACGAAGACCACGACGAGCGCGTCGGTCTCCGGGGAGTTGAGCGCCTCGCGCACGGCGGCGGCGAATTCCTCCGGGCTCGCCTGCGGCCCGACGTCGACCGGATCGGCGGTCAGCCGGAGACCGTGTGCCCGCGCGGTGTCGGCGGCGAGCAGCCCGATGGCGCTGGAGTTGCCCACGATGGCGATCCGCGGGCCGGCGGGCAGCGGCTGGTGGGCGAAGACCAGCGCGGTGTCGAAGAGTTGCGCGAGGGTGTCGACGCGGACGACGCCCGCCTGCTCGAACAGGGCCTGGACGCTGGACTCGTCGACCTCCGCCGAGGTCGCGGCGAGCTGCGGGCGGACGGCGTGCCTGCCGGATTTCACCGCCACCACCGGCTTCGTCCGCGCCAGCCGCCGCGCGAGCCGCGCGAACTTGCGCGGGTTGCCGAACGATTCCAGGTACAGCAGGACGAGGTCGGTCGCCGGATCGGTCTCCCAGTACTGGAGCAGGTCGTTGCCCGAGACGTCGGCCCGGTTCCCCGCCGAGACGAAGGTGGAAAGCCCGAGGCCGCGTGCTTCGGCGTCGGCCAGGATCGCGGTGCCCAGCGCGCCGGACTGGCAGAAGAACCCGGTGCGGCCACGCGCGGGCAGCCGGGGCGCGAGGGTGGCGTTGAGCCGGACCGAGGCGTCGGTGTTGAGCACACCCAGCGCGTTCGGGCCGACGACGCGCATTCCGTGCGCCCTGGCTTCCCCGACCAGCCTCAGTTCCGCGTGCAGCCCGTGCGGCCCGGCCTCGGCGAACCCGCCGGAGACGATCAGGAGGGTCTTGACCCCCTTGGCCAGCGCACCGTCCAAAACGGACTCGACGGCCTCGGCGGGGACGGCGACCAGCGCGAGGTCGACGTCTTCCGGGATGTCCACGACGGACGGATAGGCACGGACACCGCGGACGGATTTGTGCTCCGGGTTGACCGGGTAGACCGTGCCGGCGAAGTCGGCGCTGAGCAGGTTGGTCAGGGCGACGTAGCCGATCTTCGTCGGATCGGTGGACGCGCCGATCACCGCGACCGACTTCGGATGCAGCAGGTTGTGCACGCTGCGGGCCTCCGCGGCCTGCTCCCGGGAACGGGCGACCGCGAGCGACTCCTCGGTCGGGTCGATGTCGAACTCCAGGTGCAGCACGCCTTCTTCGATCTCGCGGCTGACCTGGTAGCCCGCGTCACGGAACACCCGGACCATGCCCGCGTTCTCGGCGAGCACCTCGGCGACGAAGCGGCGCAGCCCGGATTCCGAGGCGGCCGCGGCCAGATGCTCCAGCAGGATCGACCCGAGCCCGCGGCCCTGGTGGGCGTCGTCGACGACGAACGCGACCTCGGCCGACGGTCCCTGTTCGAGCCGTTCGTACCGGCCGACCGCGACGATGTCGTCGCCCAGCAACGCGACGAACGCGACCCGGTCGTGGTGGTCGACGACGGAGAACCGTTCGAGGTCGCGCTGCGGGATCCGCGGATAGGCACCGAAGTACCGGAAGTACCGGGTGCGTTCGGACAGCCGGCCGTGGAAGGCGACCAGCCCGTCGGCGTCGCTCGGGATCACCGGGCGCAGGTGCACCGTGCCGCCGTCGGAGAGCAGGACGTCGGCCTCCCACTCACGCGGGTAGTCGTAGGGGTCGCGCTTGGTGTCCTCACTGGCCATGTTCAGTCCCTCGGATCGTCCGGATCGAGGCCGTGCAGGGGGAAGATCGCGCGGCGGGTGTCGCGGATGGCGATGTCCACCGGCTCGTCCTCTCCGTCCCCCCAGGGGACGAAGGCGGTGTCGCGGTCGTCGGACATGCCGGGCGGGATCTCGGCCTTCGGCGCCGCCCTGGTGATCGACGCGACCCAGTTCGGCGGCAGCGACGTCGCCGGGTCGACGTCGCGGTCGAGCACGGTGGCGAGCAGATGGGTCCAGGACCGCGGCACCACCCGGATCAGCTGGTAGCCACCGCCGCCCACGGCCAGCCAGCGGCCGCCGGTGTGCGTCTCGGCCAGTTCGCGCAACCGCCGGTAGATCGCGCGATGGCCGTCCACGGAGAGCGAGAGATCCGCCAGCGGGTCTTCCTCGTGCGAGTCGACGCCGCACTGGGTGACGAGGATCTGCGGCCGGAACTGCTCCAGCAGCGACGGCACCACCGCCTCGAACGCCCGCAGCCAGCCACCGTCACGGGTGCCGGGCGGCAGCGGCAGGTTGACCGAGGTGCCCTCGGCCCCACCCTTGCCGATCTCCGCCGAGTAGCCCGTACCCGGCCACAGCGTGAACGGGTGTTGGTGCAGCGAAACGGTCAGCACCCGCGGGTCGTCGTAGAACGCCGTCTGCACACCGTCGCCGTGATGGACGTCGGTGTCGACGTACGCGACGCGCTCGAAGCCGTGGTCCAGCAACCACGAGATCGCCACCGAGCAGTCGTTGTAGACACAGAAGCCCGACGCCTTGCCCGGCATCGCGTGGTGCAGCCCGCCGGCGATGTTCACCGCCCTGGTCGCCTCGCCCTCGGCGATCTTCCGCGCGGCCAGCAGCGTCGACCCGACGACCAGCGCGGAAGCCTCGTGCATCCCGGTGAACACCGGGTTGTCCTCGGTGCCGAGCCCGTGCGCGAAGTCGGCACCGGTCATCGGCGCCTGCCGGACGGCCTCGATGTACTCGCCGAGGTGCACGCGGCGCAACTCGTCCTCGCCCGCCGGGCCGGGGATCAGCAGTTCGACCCCGTCGAGCACGCCGAGTTCGGTGGCGAGCCGGATGGTCAGTTCGAGCCGCACCGGATTGAACGGATGCTCGCCGCCGAGGTCGTAACCCAGCAGCGAGGAGTCCCATACGACGGCCGGTGCTCGCATGGTCCGAACTCTAGTGCCCTGCGCCGGAAATACGGTGCTTATCCCGGTGGATCCAGGTTTCCGACGGCAAGGCGCCGGTTCGTCCTCGTACCGGGTCGTACTCGGGCGAACCGGCGACGCGGCCGTCGGGAAGCTGGGCCGCCGGGATACGCGCCGGATTTCCGACGCAGGGCACCAGTGCCCGAACGCGGCTCGTGCGCCGTTCCGCGGGTCAGCCGGGCAGATCCCCCGTGGCCACCGGGCGCTCCGGATCGCGGGACCAGTGCGACCACGAACCCGCGTACAGCGCGGCCGGCTCCGGGTGACCGGCGACCTCCAGCGCGAGCACGACCGACGAGGCGGTGACGCCCGATCCACAGTAGACACCGACCGGTGTCTCCGGGGCCACGCCGAGCCCCTCGAACCGCTCGGCCAGCTCCGAGGCGTCCCGCCAGCGGCCGTCCTCCCCGACGTGCCCGGAGAAGGGCGCGTTGACCGCGCCGGGGATATGCCCGGCGCGCGGGTCGATCGGCTCGGTCTCCCCCGCGTACCTCGGCCGCGCCCGCGCGTCGAAGAGCAGCCCGTCCCTGGCGAGCGTGGCGGCCTCGGCCGCGTCGAGCACCGGCATGCCGCCAGGCTCGACGACGATGTCGCCCTCCTCGGGGGACGGGACCTCGTCGGTGAGCGGGCGCTCTTCCCCGGCCCACGCGGCGAACCCGCCGTCCAGCACGGCGACCTCGGTGTGCCCGGCCCAGCGCAGCAGCCACCACGCCCGGGCCGCGACCGAACCGTCGGAGTCGTCGTAGACCACCACCGGGTGACCGGCGCGGACGCCGGCCGCCCGCAGATGCCGCTGCAGCGTCTCCGGTTCGGGCAGCGGGTGACGGCCGCCCTCCCCCGGCTCCCCGGCGAGCGCCGTGTCGAGATCGACGTACACCGCGCCCGGGAGGTGTGCCTCGCGGTAGGAATCGGCGCCGGGCGGCCCGGCGAGCCGCCAGCGGACGTCGAGGATTACTGAGCGTGCGGATTCCGGCCCGGAGAGCTGCTCGGCGAGTTCGCTGGTGGTGATCATGGGGCGCATGGGCCCATCTTCCCGTGACACACGGCTCCATGCCCAGCTTGGGGGACTTTTCCCGCCTCGGCGCTTGTTCTCCCCACGCCTGCGTCGCTGTCGGTGCCAGCGACTACGATGAGCAACGCGGACGAAGGGGACAGCGTGAACGATCTCATCGACACCACAGAGATGTACTTGCGTACCATCTACGAGCTCGAAGAAGAAGGTGTCGTCCCGCTGCGGGCCCGGATCGCGGAGCGGCTGCAGCAGAGCGGCCCGACCGTGAGCCAGACCGTCGCCAGGATGGAGCGCGACGGACTGGTCGTGGTCGCGGACGACAGGCACCTGCAGCTGACCGAGCACGGTCGCGAACTCGCCATCGCGGTCATGCGCAAGCACCGGCTGGCCGAGCGCCTCCTGGTCGATGTCATCGGCCTGGAATGGGAGCACGTCCACAACGAGGCCTGCCGCTGGGAACACGTGATGAGCGAGGCCGTCGAGCGCAAGCTGGTCAAGCTGCTCGACCACCCCACCACGTCGCCCTACGGCAACCCGATCCCGGGGCTGGACAAGCTCGGTGACGGCGATCCCGCCCCGCCCGCCGAGGCCGACCTCGTGCGGCTCGACGAGTTCGCCCGCATGGGTGGCGGCGAGGTCGAGATCCGCCGTATCGCCGAGCACGTGCAGCTGGACGAGACGCTGATGACGGAGCTCAAGTCGGTCGGCATCGTGCCCGGCAGCCGGGTGAAGGTCGGCAAGACGGCGCCCGGCGGGACCATCGAGGTCACCGGCGGGACCAGCACCGCGCAGGTGCCCGTCTCGGCGTTGCACGCCGTGCTGGCGCAGGCCAGGTGAGCGCCGCGTCCGACGCCGCGGAGACCTTCCAGGCCCTCCACGGCCGGGCTCCGGCCGGCGTCTGGTCCGCACCGGGCCGGGTGAACCTGATCGGTGAGCACACCGACTACAACGACGGTTTCGTGCTGCCGTTCGCCCTCCCGCACCGGCTCGCCGCTGCGGCGACGCCGCGCGAGGACGGTGTGCTGACCGTGGCCACCCTCGGCTCGGACGGCCGGGTGCAGGAATCCGGCCCGCTCACCATCGCAGATCTGCGGCCCGGCTCGGTCGAGGGGTGGGCCGCGTACCCGGCCGGGGTCGCGTGGGTCCTGCGGGACCAGGGCCTCGGCGGCGGCGCGGACGTGGTGATCGCGGGGGACGTGCCCTCGGGGGCGGGCCTGTCCTCCTCCCACGCGCTCGAATGCGCGGTCGCGCTCGCCCTCCTGGGGCTGGCGGGCATCACCCCGGGGACCGGCGCGGGCGCGCCGACCCTGCACGAGGTGGCCCGCTGGGTGCAGCGTTCGGAGAACGACTTCGTCGGGGCGCCGACCGGCCTGCTCGACCAGACCGCTTCCCTGTGCTGCACGGAATCGAACGTGCTGTTCCTCGACGTCCGCTCCGGCGAGATGGAGCAGGTGCCGTTCCCACTGGAGGAATCCGGCGTCCGGATCCTGATCATGGACAGCCGCACGAAACATTCGCACGCCGAAGGCGGCTACGGCGAACGTCGCAGGGGCTGTGAACGCGCCGCGGAACTGCTCGGGGTGAAGGCGCTGAGGGACATCGGCGTCGACGGGCTGGACACCGCGCTCGCCAAGCTGCCGGACGAGCTCGTGCCGCTGGTGCGCCACGTGGTGACGGAGAACCAGCGCGTCCTCGACACCGTGGACCTGTTGCGCGCGGGCCGGATCACCGAGATCGGCCCTCAGCTGGACGCCTCGCACATGAGCATGCGCGACGACTACCGGATCTCCACCCGCGAGCTCGACCTCGCCGTCGATTCGGCCCGCGAGGCCGGGGCGCTCGGCGCGCGGATGACCGGCGGCGGCTTCGGCGGATCGGCGATCGCACTGGTCCGGGAGTCCGATGTGGACACCGTGGGCCGAGCGGTGAAGGCCGCGTACGAAGCCGCGGATCTGCGCCACCCCAGGCTGTTCACCGCCGTGCCGTCGCGTGGCGCGGGCCGCGACGGGCTTTAGCCGCCGCACCACCCCCGGGCGCGCAGCGTGCCCGGGGGCGAGGACACTGGGCCGCGACCGCATCCGCAGCAGAAAGGCGCGAACGTGACCGACGAACCGACCAAGACCCTGAAGCTGATGGTGACGGGCGGAGCCGGTTATGTGGGCAGTGTCTGCGCGGCCCGCCTCATCGAGGCCGGGCACGACGTCACCGTGGTCGACGACCTCTCCACCGGGCACGCCGACGCGGTGCACCCGGACGCGACCTTCGTCGAGGGCGACGCCGCCGAGGTCGCCGGGCGCCTGCTCGGCGACGGCTTCGACGGTGTCCTCCACTTCGCCGCCAAGTCGCTGGTCGGCGAATCGATGACGGATCCGGCGAAGTACTGGGAAGGCAACGTCCTGACCTCGCTCCGCCTGCTCGAAGCGATGCGCGACCACGGCACGAAGCGGCTGGTGTTCTCCTCCACCGCGGCCACCTACGGCGAACCCGAGTCCTCCCCCATCCCGGAGACGGCGCCGACCCAGCCGACCAACACCTACGGCGCGACGAAGCTGGCCATCGACCACGCGATCACGTCGTTCTCGCGCGCCCACGGCATCGCCGCGGTCAGCCTCCGGTACTTCAACGTCGCCGGTGCCTACGGCTCCTTCGGCGAGCGGCACACCACCGAAACCCACCTGATCCCCCTCGTGCTCCAGGTCGCCACCGGGGACCGCGAGCGGATCCAGATCTTCGGTGACGACTACCCGACCGCGGACGGCACCGCCATCCGCGACTACATCCACGTGGTCGACCTCGCCGACGCGCACCTGCTGGCCCTGCGGCACGCGGCTGACGGCGAACACCGCATCTACAACCTCGGCAGCGGCACCGGTTTCTCGGTGCTCGAGGTGATCGAGGCCTGCCGCCGGACCACCGGTCACGAGATCCCCGCCGCGGTCGCGCCGCGCCGCGCGGGCGACCCGTCGGTGCTCGTGGCCTCCAGCGAGCGGGCCGGTGACGAACTCGGCTGGAAGCCCGAGCGCACCGACCTCGACGGCATCGTGGCCGACGCGTGGGCGTTCACCCGGTCCCGCCGGAACGTCTGAGTGCCTGTTGGTGAACCCGCGTCCGCGATCGACGTCGGCAGGGCGCGACCTGGTCGTCCACGTCACGGATGCGTACGAGGCGCCCTGCCACCGCGATAGCGGGGCCTTCGGCCGGGCGGGTTCACGCGTCTGGCGACTTTCCGGACGTAACCTCAGCTCCGCCATCAGGCTCTGAGCCTGATCTCCGGTGGCCCTTCGGCCTGCTGCCGCAGGACCACCTCGATCAGGTCGGCCGGCGGCACCATCGCGTTGAGGGCCGTGCTCAGCAGCTTCGCCAGCCCGTGCCCGGGGTCGGCCTCACCGGCCCTGGCCAAGGCCATCCCGGCGGTCGCCAGGTCGCCTCGGACATAGGCGGCGTGCGCCTTCAGGACGAGCGCCTCGGCCGCTTCGGGTGCCGGGAGCTCCCGGGCCAGGGTGAGCCAGAGGTCCTCCGCCGCGCGGGCGAGCGCCGAATCCGCCGGGACGGCCGTGAGCAGGCAGGCGCCACGGACCTCGACCAGGGAAAGCGCCCAGGCCAGCCGGACGGCCTGGTCGTCGGTGATCACCCGGTCCCCGCCGTCGGCACGGGTGAGGGCGGCGTTCACCTCGGCGACTCCGGCCGGGACGGGATCTGCCCCTCGCCACGGCGGATCGGCCATCCTGGTGAGGAGATCGGCCCGTCTGGCGAGGGTCTCCGGCTCGACGGGGTCGAAGAGCCGCTCGACCTCGTCCCGGCTCGTATGGGTGACGTGCCCGGCACCGGTGACGACCGCGGCGGCCACCGAGTCACGAGGATCCGGCAGGAGACCGCCACAGGTTCTTTCCCGGTAGCAGCCCCAGCGCACGTCGGCGGCGATCCGGGGCGCCCACACCGAATGCGTCACCGAGATCTCGTACTCGGCCAGCGCGGCTTCCAGGCGGCGGACGAACCGGCGGCGCGGGGGCCGTCCCGCCTTGTTCGCGGTGCCACCGCCGACCACCGCGAGGGTGGCACCGGTGTGACCGGACACGGCGAGCCTGATCGCCAGGTCACGCGCCTGGTCTTGTTCCAGGCCGGGCGGCGGCAGGTCCACGCGCATGACGAGGCCTTGTTTCATCCGTCCCGGGCCGCGCAGGCCGAAGACGACGACGGAATCCTCGGGGTGGAATCCGAGGAGGTACGGGATCGCGGCGAGCAGGTCCGCCGGATCCGTGAGATCGACCTTGGTCCTGCCGGTCGGGGTGGAAGTGGTCATGCCCCCACCCTGCGGCGGGAATGGGGCCGCTGGGTGGGGGCAGGACAGATCTGTGGACAGCCGGGACCGTTGTGGACAACCGCCGCGGGACCGATCGAGGGACGCCGATCCTGTCGGTGGGTTGCCCTACAGTGCCCGGCCCCACGGGATCAGTCGCAGTGTTCGAACGGGCTCTCGTAGGCGTTCGACCCGACCGAACCGCCCCACTTGACGCAGGTCGAGGCGGCCGTCTTCTTCACCGGCCCGGCGTAGTAGGTGAAGCTGCCGGAGTCGGTCACACGAGCCGAGCCCTGCACCTCGAGGAACGCCGAAACCGGCGAAGCGGTGCCGAGCGAAACGGCCTTCAGCGTGGTGACGCAGTTGGCCTTGGTCGAGGCGTTGTACAGCAGGTACGCGGTCCCCGAACCGTTCGCGAGGCCCTGGGAGTCGACGACCGAGAAGCCGCTGCCGCACACCTCGGTGGCCTCGTAGGGGTTGCCGCCGCACGAGTTCTTGCTGGTGAAGTTCGTGTGGCCGTAGTACGGCACCGCGACCCCGTTCAGCACCGCCTTCTGTGCCACCCCGTTGAGCCGCTCTTCGAAGTGCAGGTGGGGGCCGGTGACGCCACCGGTCGCGCCGGCCGTGCCGATCTGCTTGCCGAGGCTGACGGCCTGGCCGACCGAGACGGACTGCGTCGAAAGGTGGGCGTACCGGGTACGCCAGCCGCCGCCGTGGTCGATCTCGACCCAGCGCCCGTAGCTCGTGCTGCCTTCGTTCGCGACCCGGGTGACGGTGCCGCCCGCCGACGCCAGCACCGGCATCCCGGTGATCCCCGACTTCTGGAAGTCGACCGAGTTCGCCGGGCTGTGCCCGCTGAACGTCGCCGCCGTGACCGTGACGCCGCATTTGAAGGGGACCTGGAAGTTCGGGGCGGCCGATGCCTGCGTCGTACCGGCGAGGGTCAGGCCGAGCGCGGGGAGAACGGCGGCCGCGGCGAGCACTGCGAAACGGCGCAACCTGGACATGGAGACCTCCATCAGGTGGGGAAGCCGGACAGGACGGAGCAAAGCCGGGGGAAATACATTTTCCGTACAAGCCCGAGGTCGGGTCGGCGTTTTCCCACCGGATTCCGGCGGTGGTCGATGGCCACGGTGTGACGTTGCGAAAGCCACTTTCGCAACGTTGGAGGTTGCGAAAGTGGCTTTCGCAACACGCCCTCAGCCTCAGCGCCGCCAACGGCACATCGGCGACGTAGTGAAGGCCTCCTTCCTTACCTTGAGGGTAGGGAAGGAGGCCTTCACGGAAGTCGCCTCGCTCAGCCGAAGGCGGCACGCAGCGCGGGCTTGCCGCCCGCCACCGGCAACACCAGCGAAGTGCGGTTCAGTTCGACCGAGACACCGGCGCCCGGCTTCGGGCGGAGCGTGTAGTCGTGGTCGCTGGACGCCACCAGGAACTCGATCTTGTGCCCGGCCGCGAGCAGGTAGTCCTTCGCGACCAGTTCCACCTCGACCTTGTAGTTCTCCCCGGGGGTGATCGGGTCGGTGCGGGCGGGGTCGCGCCGGTTCTGCGGGTCGGTCCAGCCCCGGGTGATCACCTTCGCCGTCCCGTCCGGAGCGCGGTCGAGGAGCACGGCGGTCACGTTCGCGGCCGGCTTGTCGAAGGACAGCGACAGGTCGGTCTTCACGGTTCCGGAAAGCCGCACGGGCTGCTTCGCCGCGGTGGTCGAGTACAGCAGGCGGTTGCCCGACGACGCGGCGGCCGCCAGCTGTTCGATCGTCTTGCTCGCGTCGTCCGCCAGCGTCTCGACGGCGGCCTTGCCCGGGACGGGGTTACGCGTGTCGAGCTTGCCCTTCGAAGAACCGCCGGGCCACGGGTAGAGCTTGACGTCCTGGGTGCCGGGCAGCGGCCACTCCGGCTCGTCCACCCACGACTTGTCCTCACGCTGGATGGTGGCCTTCGGCTCGCGCTCGATGCCGTTGTCGATGCCGTAGAGGTAGTGCGACATCCACTTGTTCAGCGTGGCGAGCCAGACGTCGCGGCGGAGGCTGTACGGGTCGGCGTGCCCGGCCTGGTGCAGCCAGATCTTGTGCTCGACCCCGCGCGCCTTGAGCATTTCGTACCAGCGGGTGCCCTGGTCGGTCTTGACGTTCCAGTCGCCGAGGCCGTGCACCACGAGCACCGAGGCCCGCACCTTGTTCACGTCGTTGCGGTAGTTCCGCACGTCCCAGAAGCGGCTGTAGTCACCGGTCACCCGGTCCTGGTCCACCCCGATCCGGTCGATCAGCGGGCGGCAGACGGCGCGGTCCTGGCGCGTGTAGACGTAGTCCGCGAGCACGTCGGCGTCCTCGCCCTGGAAACCGCCGGCCGCGACGACGGCGCCGTCGTTGCGGTAGTAGTCGTACCAGCTGGAGATCGCCGCGATCGGGACGATCGTCTCCAGCCCCTCGACCCCGGTGCTGGCCACCGCGTTGGGCAGCGTGCCGTTGTAGGAGACGCCCGTCATGCCGGTCTTGCCGGTGCTCCAGTCCGCGACCGCGGCCTTGCCCGCCGCGTCGCGCGCCGTCGCGCGGCCGTTCAGCCAGTCCACAATGGACTTCGCGCCGATGGTCTCGTTGACGTCGCCGGTGCTCGGGCAGCCGGTGGACTGACCGCTGCCGAGCGACTCCCCGTACACCACGGCGAACCCGCGGGCGGTGAAGTAGTCCTGGTAACGCCAGCTGATCGGGGCCGCGTTGGGGCCGACGGTCTTCGTCGCGATCCGCGGTCCCGCCGGGGCGCGCTTCGCGCCGGGCACGTACAGCTCCACGTCGACGTTGTGGTTCGCGACGTCGTTGCCACCCGCGTAGTAGGGGCTGGCCTGGTAGACGACCGGGACCTTCATGCCCTGTTGCGTCGCGCGGGGCCGCACGACCTCCGCGTGCACGAGGTCGTCCTTGCCGTCGTGGTCACTGTCGACCGGCGCGGTGACCCAGACGTTCTCCCGGATGACGTCCGCCGGATCGAACACCGGCTGGGCTTGGCCGTCCTTGAAGACCGGCGCCGGCGGCGCGTCGGCTTGGGCGGGCAACGCCGTCGCCGGAAGGACCAGGACGGCGGTGAACAGGGCGGCGAGCCTGGCGACTCTCACAAGACCCCCAAAAGGCTGGTGGGCAAGACGAAGCTGAGGCTTCCGGCCACCCGAACGGGTGTCAAGAGACTAACGTCGGAGGCATGCCGAGCACCCTGGAAGCACCGATCGTCGCCGTCACCGTCTACCCGCACCACGCCCGGATCACGAGGCGGGCTTCGGCGGCCCTCGACGGGGAAACGCGTTTCGCCTTCGCGGGCCTGCCGTGGAACCTGGACACGGATTCGGTCCGCGTCACCGGTTCAGGTCCGGCGGTCATCGCCGGGGTCGACGTCGCCGTCGAGCGCCATCCCGCGCCGGCGGACGCTTCACTGCGCGCGCTGGCCGAACAGCGCAAGGCCGATCAGGCGGTGATCGACGAGGTCGCGGACGCGGTCTCCGCCGAGACGGCGAAGGTCGACCTGCTGACCGGCCTGGCGACGCGCAGCGGCAGGAGTTTCGCGAAAGCGCTCGCGGCGGGCACGGCGGAGCCGCCCCGCGTCGCCGAGGTCACCGACGCGCTCGGCGCGCAACTGGCCGAGGCGCTGGGCAAGCGCCGCGAACTCGGCATCCGCCTCGCCCGGCTCCGTGACGACCTCAAGGCCCTGGACCGCGAGATCGAGACGAAACGAGGGGCGTCCGAAGTGGACAGCGCGACGGTCACGGTCGAGCTGGAGCCCGGGGAGGACGGCGCGGAGATCGGCCTCGAACTGTCCTATGTGGTCGCGAACGCGAGCTGGGAACCAGGCTACGACGTGCGTGTCCGCGGCGAGGACGTCTCGCTGACCTGGTACGGGCGGATCACCCAGCACACCGGCGAGGACTGGCCGGAATGCGAACTGGCCCTCTCGACCGCGCGGCCGGCGAACACCGTCGAGGTACCGGAACTCGAACCCTGGTTCCTCGACCGCGTGCGTCCGGTCCAGCCGCTGATGGCGCGCGCGGCGTACGGCAGCGCGGCACCCGCGGGTGGCGGGATGCCGGAGGCGGCGGGCCTGCCTGCCCCGGCCGCTCCGGCGATGGCCGTGCGGACCGCGTCCGTCGAACAGGGCACCACCGCGGTCACCTACCGGCCGGGCCGCCCGGTGGCGGTGCCGTCGGGAGCGCAGGGCCACCGCACGACGCTCGCGCAGCTGGAGCTGACGGCGAAACTGGGCTACGTCACCGCTCCGGCGGTGTCCCCGGAGGCGTTCCTGCGGGCGACCGTGGTCAACACTTCGGAGCACACACTGCGGCCGGGGAAGGCGTCGGTGTTCCACGAGACGGAGTTCGTCGGCACCACGCGGCTGGACGTCTGGGCGCCGGGCGAGGAACTCGAACTCGCCCTCGGCGTGGACGACCGGATCCGGATCGAGCGCGAGCTCACGCACCGCACGGCGAGCAAGGCGACGCTGTCCGGCGTGCGCAAGCGGGAAGCCGCCTACACCACGACGATCGTCAACCACAGTCCGCGCGAAGCCGTCGTGACCGTGTTGGACCAGGCGCCGGTCTCCCGGGACGACGCGATCACCGTCCGGGACGTGCGCACCACGCCGGAGCCGGTGGAGCGGACCGAGCTGGGCGAGTTCACCTGGCGGCTGACGCTCGCTTCGGGCGCGAAGGGCGTTGTGACGCTCGGGTACCGGGTGGACGTCGCGAAGGGGGTCGAGCTGTCGGGGTGGCGCGAGTAGCCGCCTCCGGATGTCATGAAAGGGTCGTTCAGGACATCTTCCGTCCTGAACGACCCTTTCATGACATTTGGCGGACCGGGATCAGCCCTGCGAGATGTACGCCTCCAGCTGTTCCTGACTCTTCTCCAGCTGTTCCATCCGGGTCTTCACGACGTCGCCGATGCTCACGATCCCCGCGAGCCTGCCGTCCACCACCACCGGGACGTGCCGGATGCGGCGTTCGGTCATCAGGACCGACAGCTGGTCCACCGAGTCCTCGGGGGTGCAGCTCGCGACCATCTTGGTCATGATCGCGGACACCGATCCGTCGAGCAGCTGGGGCCCGCGCTCGTTGAGCCGTCGCACCACGTCCCGTTCGGAGACGATCCCGACGATCCCGCCCTCGGGGTCGACCACCACCAAGGCGCCGACGTTGTGCTCCGCCAGTCTCTCGAGCAGTTCGGTTACGTTCGTCTCCGGCGAGACGGTCGCGACGGCCGCCCCCTTGTTCCGCAACAGATCGGAAATCCGCATACGCGCTCCTCCCGGATGGGTGACCTGAGTCACTCCAGGTTATGGCCTCGCCGCCGAGCGCGAAAGTCCGGAGAGTCCGGTTCGAGACCGAGCCGTTCGGCGAGCGCGTCGTACGCCTCGATGATCCCGAGGCCGTAGGGGTCGTCGCCGAGCGCGCCGAGTGCCCCCCGCCCGATCTCCCAGTGCTTCTTCGCGGACTCGTGATCGCCGAGTTTGCGGTAGTCCTCGGCGAGGTTGAGGTGCAGCGAGGGGTAGAACCCGCGCACGGCGAGCGTCGCGTGGTACTCCTTGGCGCGTTCGTCGGTGAGGGAATCGGCCGCGGCGAGCGCGCGGAGATCCCAGGCGAGTTCGTCGGCCGGATCGTCCTGGACGTCGGCCATGTAGTGGGCGAGCGCGCACCGGTGCAGCGGGTCGCCGTCCTCGCCGATCCGTTCCCACAACGCCGCGAACTTCTCGCGCGCGCCTGCCCGGTCGCCGGAGATGTGCAGCTGGAGGCCGGTATTGATCTCGGCCATCACCTCGTCGGTCATTTGACGTCCGAGGCAGGCGCCGCCCAGGTGTTGCACGCCGACGTCGTCTTCCCGGAGAACCCGGCCTTCGCCCATTTCAGCTGGTTGCGACGGCTGCCGTGGGTGTCGCTGTCGTCGGCGCGGCCGTAGTCGTCGAGGGCCGCGTTGGCCAGCGACTTGCTGATCGAGCCGCGCCCGGCGGCGGCCGCTAGGGCGAGCGCGCCGAAACAGTTCGCCTGCAGTTCGATGCGGCGGACCAGTTCCTTGTCGGCCGGGCTGTCCTCACCCGGCGACGACATCTTCTCCGCGGCCGCCGACAGGATCCCGCTGGACCGCTGGACGTGGTGCCCGTACTCGTGGGCCATCGTCGCGAGGTGACGAGACCGTTCGAGGCCCGCGTCGCCCAGCATCCACTCGGTCGGCGCGTAGATCGTCGTGTCGCCGCCGCAGTAGTAGGCGACGGCCTCGTTCTCGCTCGGCGCCTTCCCGCACGCGCTGGTCTCGGGCAGCGTCACCTGCACGGTCGCCGTCAGCGTGGGCTCGTTCGCCTGTTCCAAGGCGGGTTTCCAGGATTCGGCGAGGCAGGACACCAAGGTCTTGTAGTACGTCTCCAGTTTCGCGGGTTCGCGGCTGATCGCGGGCAGGCGGCAGGTGACGGCGCCGAGTGCGATCCCCTCCGCCAGCAGCGGGTTCGTCTCCAGCTCCCGCACCTCCTTCGGCGCGGGTTTCGCGTTCCCGGCGGGCGCTTTGGCCCCTTCGGAGGCGTACGCGCCGGACGCCGGGAGTGCCTGGCCGTCGATCTGCCGCGGTCCGCCCGCCATCGCCATCCCGGTGGTGGTCAAGGCGGCGACGATGAGCACACCGACCACGGCCGCCCCGGGGTTCCGGCGAGGCGGCGAAGGCGCGAACGGTCTGGGTACCTCGTCGGTGCCGGTCATGGTGTCCCCCAAACGTGCGAGCCAACAGCATACGGAATGCCACACCTGGTGGCGCCGGGACGGAGTGCCCGGCGAGACTGTGGGCATGAGTGACGAGGACCCGTACCTGTGGTTGGAAGACGTGACCGGCGACGAACCGCTGGACTGGGTGCGAGCCCGCAACGCCGAGGCGCTGGCGGAACTGGCAGGCGGTGAGCGGTTCGCCGGGATCCGCGACGAGGTCCGCGAGGTCCTCGACGCCGACGACCGCATCCCGTACGTCCGCCGCCGCGGCGAGTACCTGTACAACTTCTGGCAGGACTCGGCCAACCCTCGCGGCCTGTGGCGCCGCACCACCCTGGAGCAGTACCGGCTCGACACGCCGGAGTGGGAACTGCTGCTCGACGTCGACGCCCTGGCCGAGGCCGACGGCGAGAACTGGGTGTGGCAGGGCGCGGCCGTCCTCCGTCCGGGGTATCACCGCGCGCTGGTCGAGCTGTCGCGCGGGGGCGCCGACGCGACCGTCGTCCGCGAGTACGACCTCGACGAGCGCCGTTTCGTCGACGACGGGTTCTACGTCCCCGAGGCCAAGACCAGGATCGGCTGGATCGACCAGGACCGCGTGTACATCGGCACCGATTTCGGTCCGGGGACGCTGACCAGTTCGGGCTATCCGAGGCTGGCGAAGGAATGGCGCCGCGGCACGCCGCTCGAAGAGGCGACGGTGGTCTTCGAGGGCAAACCGGACGACGTCTCGGTGTCCGCGCACCACGACCCGACCGAGGGCTGGGAACGCGACTTCGTCTACCGGTCGATCGACTTCTACCGCACGGAAAGGTACGTCCGGACGGCCGCCGGTCTCGACCGCATCGAGGTCCCCGAAGACGCCCAGACGTCCTCGCACCGCGAGTGGCTGCTGATCCGGCTTCGCTCGGACTGGACCGTCGAAGGCACGACGTACCCCTCCGGCACCCTGCTCGCCTCCGGTTTCGACGCGTTCATGGCGGGCGAGCGCACCTTCACGACCCTCTTCACCCCGGACGCGCACACGTCGCTGGAGTACTGGGTGTGGACGCACAACCACCTGCTGCTCTCCACGCTGTCCGACGTCCGGACGGAACTGCGTGTGCTCACGCCGTCCGACGGCTGGACCTCGCGGCCGCTCGCCGGCGCCCCCGAACTGGGCACCGCCCAGATCACCGGCACCGACCCCGACGTCAGCGACGAATACCTGCTCGACTCCAGCGGTTACACCCAGCCGTCGACGCTGAGCTACGGGCACGTCGGCGGTGACGTCGAGGTTCTCAAGCGCGCTCCGTCGTTCTTCGACAGCGAAGAAATGACCGTCTCGCAGTACTTCGCGACGTCCGAAGACGGCACGAAGATCCCGTACTTCGTCGTACGCCCCTCCGGTGCCGAAGGCGGCCCGACGCTGCTGACCGGCTACGGCGGCTTCGAGGTCTCACTGACCCCCGGCTACAGCGGAGTCATCGGCCGCGGCTGGCTCGCGCGGGGCGGCACCTACGTCGTCGCGAACATCCGCGGTGGCGGCGAATACGGGCCGGACTGGCACACGTCGGTGACGAAAGCCAAGCGGTACAAGGTCTACGAGGACTTCTCGGCCGTCGCCGCCGACCTCGTCGAGCGCGGGATCAGCGAGCCGTCCCGGCTCGGGATCCAGGGCGGCAGCAACGGCGGGCTGCTGATGGGTGTCATGCTGACGCGCTACCCGCACCTCTTCGGTGCGATCGTGAGCCAGGTGCCGCTACTGGACATGAAGCGGTATCACAAGCTCCTCGCGGGCGCGTCGTGGATGGCCGAGTACGGCGACCCCGACGATCCGGCGGAATGGGACTTCATCGGGAAGTACTCGCCGTACCAGAACGTCCACGCCGGCCGTGAGTACCCGCCGGTCCTGTTCGTCACCTCCACCCGGGACGACCGGGTGCATCCCGCGCACGCCCGCAAGATGGTCGCGCGGATGGTGGAGCAGGGGCACGACGTGCGATACCACGAGAACATCGAGGGCGGCCACGGCGCGGCCGCCGACAACGAGCAGCTGGCGTTCAAATGGGCGCTGATGTTCGAATTCCTGTGGGAGAAGCTCGCCTGACGTGTCATGAAAGGGTCGTTCAGGACATCTTTCGTCCTGAACGACCCTTTCATGACATCCGGGGCTCACTCGGTCACCTTGGCGAGCACCACCCCTCCCACGATCAGCGCCATCGCGGCGAACCGGCCGAGGCTGAGCGGGTCCTTGTGGATCACGATGCCGAACACGATCGCGCCCACCGCCCCGATTCCGGTGAAGACGGCGTACGCGGTCCCCACCGGGATCGAGTCCATCGCCTTCGACAGCAGGTACACCGCGGCGACGCCGAGCACGAAGCACAGCACGGTCGGCCAGAACCGGGTGAAGTTCTCCGTCGGCTTGATGCTCTGCGACCAGGCGACCTCGACGGCTCCCGCCAGCAGCAGGATTCCCCAGCCCATCAGACCTCCCTTCCGGCTTTTTCGGCGCCGAGGAGCGCCTGTTCCCGCGACGCGATCCGGTCGGGATCACGCGGGCTCAGCCGAGGGTCGACCAGGGCGTTCGTCAGTTCGGAGTGCAGGAACGTGACGTCCCGGACGTCGTAATGCCCGGCGAAGAAGTCGCGCAGGTAGCGCTCGTGGTGGTCGACCGGCTCGCGCGGCGTGCCCGGCAGGTAGGTGCCGCCACGCGCTCCCGCGACCACGAAAGCCTTGCCCGCCAACGACATCTTCGGGAACGTCACCTGGTCGATCCACAGCTTGAGCGTCGCGGGGATCGAAAAGTTGTACATCGGCGCGCCGATCAGCACGACGTCGGCGGCGAGCAGTTCGGCCAGCAACGGCTCGATGACCGCCCATGCCTCGCGCTGTTCCGGCGTCTTCACGACGGAGGCGTACCCGGCCGGATCCGTGATCCCCGTCTGAAGGAGGGCGTCGCAGATCTCGGTCCAGGCCTGGCCGATCGGCGGCACCGGGTCGGCGGCCACGTCGCGGTAGGTGTAGCCCGCGCCCGGGTTCGCGGCGCGCCAGGCGCCGGCGAACCGAGCGCTCAGCTCGCGGGAGAACGACGCGCTGCGGGCACTGGAGTCGAGGTGGAGAAGGTGGCTCATCGGGGCCTCCCGGACCAGGAAGTGGACACGTCGTCCACTTGCTTCGCCGGGTACAAGTGGACGCCGCGTCCGGATATTCCCTAGGCTGCGGACCATGCCGGAAGATCTGCTCGCGAACGGCCCGGGACGGGAACGCTCGGACGCCGCCCGTAACCGCGCGAAGATCCTGAAGGCAGCCGAAGAGCTCTTCGCCGCACGTCCGGCGGCCGACGTCACCATGGAGGACATCGCCAAGGCGGCCGGAGTCGGCCGCGCCACGTTGTACCGCCGCTACCCGGACCGCTCGGCGATCGCCGTCGCCCTGCTGGACGAGCACGAGCGGGAACTCCAGGAGCGGCTGCTCACCGGCCCTCCCCCGCTGGGCCCCGGCGCTGCGCCCGCCGAGCGGCTGGCCGCGTTCTACGCGGCGATGACCGGCCTGCTCGCCCGGCACGCGCATCTCGTCCTCGGCACCGAGGTCGGGCACTCGCGGTTCACGACCGGGCCGTACCGGCTGTGGCGTACCCATGTCCGCCATCTCGCCGAGCAGGCGAGCGCCCCGGATCCGGACGTGCTCGCCGACGTCCTGCTGGCGCCGCTCGCCGTCGAGGTGTTCCTGCATCAAACAGGCGAGCTCGGCCTGAGCGTCGAACGGATCACCGACACCCTGGCCGAGCTCGCCCGGCGAACGTTCTCCTGATCAGCCGGCGAGGCCGTCGACGACCAGCTTCATCACGGCCTGCCAGTGCTCGCGCTGCGCGGCCCGCTCTTCCGGACCGGTGAGCCGCTCCTGATGGAAGACCACGGTCGTCTTGCCCGGTCCGGCCGGACGGAGGCCGACCTGGACCGTGCTCTCGTGGTCCCAGTCCTTCGGCCGCCAGGTGAGGCGGATCTTCTCGCGTTCGCGGTACCCGCGGACCTCGCCGACGGTGCCCTCGGCCGTCTCGTACGGCGCACCCTTCTCCGGCTCCAGCGACACTTCGCCCAGCCAGGCCACCAGGCCCGGACCCGAGAGGTACTCCCAAACCTCCTCCAGCGGATACGCCACCGTCTTGGACACGCCGATCTCCCAGCCCGCGTCCTTCGTCTTGCCGATCATCACGCCTCCGCTGTAACCGTCTTACCTGGTTTCCGAAACCGACTATAGTGGTTACATGACTCCGGGAACAAGACTGCTCGTCAACGCCCAGGGCGAGCGGTACCGCTTCGATCCGGGCAGCCTCAGCCTCGAACTCATGCTGACCGGCGGGCCCGGCCCGTACGAGCGCTACGAGATCGCGCATACGCCGTCCGCCCTCGCCGACTGGTTCACCGGCTCCCGGCTGGCGCTGACCGCTCCCCTGACCGATGTCCGGATCCGGCCCGCCGAGCTCACCGCGCTCAAGGAACTGCGGGACACGCTCTACCGCGTCGCACCCACCCTCGCCCGGGGCGAAGCACCGACGGCCGGCGACCTCGCCGTGCTGAACAGCGCGACCGAAGCCACCCCGAGGCCACTCGTCGACCCGGAGACGCGTCGGCTCGCCTGGGCGCCGCCCGTCACCGGGAAGCAACTCCTCGGCGCCGTCGCCCGCGACGCCATCGGCCTGGTCGCGGGCGAACGCTCCGGCCGCGTCCGCGAATGTTCCGCGAGCGACTGCTACCTGCTGTTCTTCGACACCTCGCGGTCGGGCAACCGCCGCTGGTGCTCGATGGAGCGCTGCGGCAACCGCGCCAAGATCCGGGCGTACCGGGCCCGCACCGAAACCGCGTGATCGCTAGGATTCCCGGCGATGCAGGGTGAAGCGAAACTGGAGCAACGCGTCGTCGAGACGGCGGAAAAGCTGCTGGCCAAAAAGAAGTCGGTGACCGCGCTCGGCATCCTCACCGGCATCGGCTGGCTATCGGAGAACGTCGTCGACGCCTGGCAGCGCGGCCGGATCCCCGACCTGTCGACGGCGCTGCCGGTGACGCCGGAGAAGCTGACCTTCGCGCTCGGGGCCCTGCAACGCTGGGTCGCGGCGAACAACCTCGAAGGGTCGGAGATCGAGCACGTCGGCGCGACCCGGGACCGGGCGGCCCTGCGAGTGACCTCCGGCGAACTCGCCGGTCTCGAACCGCTGTTCCGGACGCACTGGATCATGCCGGGGCTGTCCGAAGCCAAACGAGCGCAAGTCGAGGCCAGGCAACGGAAAGCACCCGACCTCGTCGTCTCGGTGGCACTCCAGGACTGGACCTGCGCCGACTGCGGCGGCACCGGCGATCTGCGGTTCCTGGAGAACGAAAAGCCCCATTGCCTCGACTGCGCCGACCTCGGCCACCTGGTCTTCCTGCCCTCCGGCGACGCCACCCTGACCCGCCGGGCGAAGAAGGCGAGCCGGCTTTCCGCCGTCGTCACCAAGTTCAACCGGTCCCGGAAACGTCATGAGCGGCAAGGGATCCTGGTCGAAGAAGCGGCACTGCGCGACGCCGAGGAGCAGTGCCTCGCCGACGAGGACGTCCGGGAACGGCGCCGCGGCCGCGACCGCGAACGCCGCGCTCACGAAGACGTCGAGTTCACCGCCCGGTTCCACACCGCGATCGTCGAGTTGTTCCCCGGCTGCCCGCCGGAGCGGGCCCGCGCCATCGCCGAACACGCCGGTCTGCGCGGCAGCGGCCGGGTGGGCCGGTCCGCCGCGGGACGGGAACTGGCCGAACGAGCGGTGTTCCTCGCCGTCGTCGCCTCGATCCGGCATCTGGACACCGAGTACGACGACCTCCTCATGGCGGGCGTGGAACGCCAGGCCGCCCGCGACCGCATCCGGCCGACCATCGACGCGGTACTCGAACGCTGGCGTTCCTGACCGCTGTCACGTTCCGGGCCCGGGCCTCGTCCACGGGGCATGTTCACCGCATACCTCATCGTGACCATCGTGACGATCGCGATCAACGCCGGGATCGCCGCCGCCGACTTCGCACGGATCCCATTCGTGCTCAAGAACTCCGCCGAGGTCGACGTCCCACCGTCCTGGATCCCGCCGCTGGCCTCGCTGAAGGCCGCGGGCGCGGCCGGGCTGCTGCTCGGCCTGTTCGGGGTGCCGTACATCGGGACCGCGGCGGCCGCCGGGCTCGTGCTGTTCTACCTCGGCGCCGTCATCACCCATTTGCGGGCGCGCGTCCTCTACAACATCGCCTTCCCCGGTGGATTCCTCGCGCTGGCGGTGGCGGCCTTCGTCCTCGATCTCGCTCAGACCAGGTAGGGACCGAAGTGTTCGGCGACGACGTCCGCGACCACTTCGGCGTCTCTTGAGCCATCGATTTCCAGTACGCGGATACCGAGACTCTTCGCCGTGCGGACGGCGTCTTCGGCGACAAGACGGTCTCGCGCGATCCGGTTGCGCTGCGCGCGCTCGGGATCGCTGACCCGTTGCGCCATCGCGGCGGCACGGGGCAGCACCCGAAGCTGGTGCTCGCGGAACTCGTCCGTGGGCACCAGCACGATCATCCGCCGGGGTGAATCCAGGAGAGGTGCGACCAGTTCCGGGCGCAACCCCCAGCCCTCAGCGAGGATGGGGCGCCCGGACACCAGCGCGCGCAGGTCGTCCAGAGCCCACTCGAACCGCAGCGGGAAACCGGCGATCGTGTCGGCGGCCATCCGCTCGGGTGTGGGCTCGACCCACACGGTGTCGGGGTCGGGATCCTCGGCGGGCGAACCGTTCCGGACGCGGTGGGCGACGCGGCGGTCCTGATGGGCGCGGGCGTCGTGGAAGTCGTAGTGGTAGACGGTGATGCCGTGGCGGCGTGCGAGCAGACGGGAGGCGGTGGACTTGCCCGCCCATTGACCGCCGCAGATCCAGAGCGCCTGGCCGAGTGTGCCGAAAGGATCAACGATGGTCACGCACGCGCCTCCGGTGTCATGAAAAGGGTCGTTCAGGACATATATCGTCCTGAACGACCCTTTCATGACATTCGCTCTGACCTAGCTGCAGCCGGAGGTCGCTCCGCATCCTTCACAGGCGTAGCACGAACCGGCGGGCCGCATCTTCGTGCCGCAGGTCATGCAGAGCGGCGCGTCGGAAGCGGTGCCGAGGTTCAGCTCCACGAGTTCCGCCGTCGAGTGCGCGACCTTGGCGGGCTCCGCGGACGAAGAGTCCACAGTGGACCGGAGGGCGTCGATGTCGACGTTCTCCGGTTCCGCGACGGGCGCACCGCCGTAGCTCGCCTCGACCTGTGCCGAACGTTCGTCGGCGGTGAAGATGCCCAGCTGCGAACGCTTCTCGTACGGCAGGTAGTCCAGCGCCAGCCTGCGGAACAGATAGTCCATGACGCTGGTGGCGATCCGGATGTCCGGGTCGTCGGTCATGCCGGCGGGCTCGAAGCGCAGGTTGGAGAACTTCGAAACGTAGAACTCCAGCGGGATCCCGTGCTGCAGGCCGACGGAGATCGACATCGAGAACGCGTCCATCACGCCCGAGAGGGTCGATCCCTGTTTGCCGAGCTTCACGAAGATCTCGCCGAGGCCGTCGTCCGGGTACGAACCGGCGTGCAGGTAGCCCTCGGCACCGCCGACGGTGAACGACACCGTCTGGCTCGGGCGCTTCTTCGGCAGGCGCTTGCGGACCGGCCGGTACTCGACGACCTTTTCGGCCTCGGGCTCGGCCTTCTCCTTCTTGCCGCTGGACAGCGGCTGGCCGACCTTGCAGTTGTCGCGATAGATCGCGAGCGCCTTGAGGCCGTACTTCCAGCCCTGGAAGTAGATCTCCTCGACCTCTTCGACGGTCGCCGACTCCGGCATGTTGACCGTCTTCGAGATCGCGCCCGACAGGAACGGCTGCACCGCGGCCATCATCCGGACGTGCCCCATCGGCGCGATGGACCGCTCCCCCACCGCGCAATCGAACACCTCGTAGTGCTCCTGGCGCAGGCCGGGGGCGTCGACGACGTGGCCGTGCTGGGCGATGTACTCGACGATCGCTTCGATCTGCTCGCCCTGGTAGCCGAGTGCGGCCAGCGCGCGCGGGATCGTCTGGTTCACGATCTGCATCGAGCCGCCGCCGACCAGCTTCTTGAACTTGACCAGCGAGAAGTCCGGCTCGATGCCGGTCGTGTCGCAGTCCATCATGAAACCGATGGTGCCGGTGGGCGCGAGCACGGAGGCCTGCGCGTTACGCCAGCCGCTCTTCTCGCCCAGCTCGATGCCGTGCTTCCATTCCTGGGTCGCGAGCGCGCGGACCGCGGCGTCGTTCGAGTGGTAGGTCCGCACCAGTTCGTTGGCGGCGGCGTGCTTGCGCATGACCCGCTGGTGCGCCTCGGCGTTGCGCGCGTAGCCCTCGTACGGCCCGACGACCGCGGCGAGTTCCGCGGAACGCCGGTACGAGACACCGGTCATCAGCGACGTGATCGCGGCGGCGAGCGCGCGGCCGCCGTCGGAGTCGTACGCGTGCCCGAGCGCCATCAGCAGCGCGCCGAGGTTCGCGTACCCGATGCCCAGCTGGCGGAACTTGCGGGTGGTGTCGCCGATCGCCTCGGTCGGGAAGTCGGCGAAGCAGATCGAGATGTCCATCGCGGTGATGACCAGCTCGACGGCCTTCGCGAACAGCGGCGCGTCGAAACCGCCGTCCTCGGTGGCGAACTTGAGCAGGTTCAGCGAGGCGAGGTTGCAGCTGGAGTTGTCCAGGTGCATGTACTCCGAACACGGGTTGGACGCGGTGATCCGGCCCGATTCGGGGCAGGTGTGCCAGTCGTTGATCGTGTCGTCGTACTGCAGCCCCGGGTCGGCGCATTCCCAGGCGGCCTGCGCGATGGTGCGGAACAGCTTCTTGGCGTCGACCCGGTCGATGACCTCGCCGGTGGTCCGGGACCGCAGGCCGAAGTCGCCCTCGGTCTCGACGGCCTGCATGAACTCGTCGGAGACGCGGACCGAGTTGTTCGCGTTCTGGTACTGGACGGAGGCGATGTCCGAGCCGGAAAGGTCCATGTCGAACCCGGCGTCGCGGAGGACCTTGATCTTCTCCTCTTCGCGAGCCTTGGTCTGCACGAACTCCTCGACGTCCGGGTGGTCGACGTCGAGCACGACCATCTTCGCCGCGCGACGGGTGGCACCGCCGGATTTGATGGTGCCCGCGGAGGCGTCGGCGCCGCGCATGAAGGAGACCGGGCCGGACGCGGTGCCGCCGGAGGACAGCAGCTCACGCGAGGACCGGATGCGGGAGAGGTTCAAGCCGGCACCGGAGCCGCCCTTGAAGATCAGGCCCTCTTCGCGGTACCAGTTGAGGATCGACTCCATGGTGTCGTCGACCGCGAGGATGAAGCAGGCGCTGACCTGCTGCTTCGACGTCGTGCCGACGTTGAACCACACCGGCGAGTTGAAGCTGAACACCTGGTGCAACAGCATCCAGGTCAGCTCGTGCTCGAAGACCTCGGCGTCGGCGGGGCTCGCGAAGTAGCCGTGTTCGCGGCCGGCGTTGACGTAGGAGTGGACGACGCGGTCGATCAGCTGCTTCAGGCTCTGCTCGCGCTGCGGCGTGCCCACGGCACCGCGGAAGTACTTGCTCGTGACGATGTTCGTCGCGTTGACCGACCAGAAGCCGGGGAACTCGACACCGCGTTGCTCGAAGTTGACCGTGCCGTCGCGCCAGTTCGTCATCACGACGTCCCGGTTCTCCCAGGTGACCTGGTCGTACGGGTGGACGCCCTCGGTGGTGAAGACGCGGCGCACGGTGAGCCCGCCCACCTGCTTCTTCTTCCCGTTCGTCCGCGCTGTGGCCGGGTTGCCTGTTCCCACGGTTTCGGTCATGGGTCTTTCCCTCACTCCCACGCGGGAGGCGGCATCAGCCGTCTTTCGCGTCTTGATCGCTCTCGTCCGGTGTGGCAGCCATGGCCTCGCGGAGGTCCGAGATCTCCTTCTCGAAGTCCTCGACCGAGGAGAAGGAGCGGTAGACACTGGCGAACCGGAGATAGGCGACGCCGTCGAGTTCGCGCAGGGGGCCCAGGATCGCCAGGCCGACCTCGTGACTCGGGATCTCCGCCAGCCCCGCCGACCGGATCGACTCCTCGACTCGCTGCGCGAGCTGCTGCAACGCGTCGTCGTCGACCGGCCTGCCCTGGCAGGCGCGGCGCACCCCCCGGACCACCTTGTCCCGGCTGAACTGCTCGGTGACCCCGGATCGTTTGACGACGGCGAGCACCATCGTCTCCGAAGTGGTGAAGCGCCGGCCGCAAGCGGCGCAGGAGCGCCTCCGCCGGATCGCCTGACCCTCATCCACCTCTCGGGAGTCGACGACCCGAGAGTCCGCATGCCGGCAGAACGGGCACCTCATCCGCCGATCACCTTCCCCTCCGCGCCGGCCGGGCCCGAGTGGACGTCCGCCCCCGTCGCCACGCAACGACGGAAAGATCGACATGTGGATCGATCTGTGGACATCCGGTGGGTGAACACCGGCCAGCTGTGGACAACTGGTACCGAGTCTACCCCAAGCTATGGACCAACTACAGCCATGTAACTACTACATATAGCGGTGGAGACTAGATCGCTGGTCGGACGCACGCAAGCGCTACGGGCGGGTCGATCAGACACGAAAGAGGAGCTCACCCACGACGGGTGAGAGCACCCTCCGGGATCACCTCCCACCTTCCGCGACCTCGGCCGCGACGGGGACCGTGAGCGGCAGCCCGGGCACGAGGACGGCGTTTTCCAGGGAGTTGAGCTCCTTGATCCTGGCGACGACCGCGCCGGTGTCACTGCCTGGCGCGAATCGCGCCGCGAGATCCGTCAGCGTTTCGCCCGCGGAAACCGACACCGTGGTGGTCCGTTCGGGCACCGCGGCGCCGGGAACACCGGCCAAGAACAGACCCAATCCGGTGATGACCCCGGCGACGAGCAAGGCCATCCCGGCGAGCGACGGCCACCTGAGCGGGAGCCGCCGCGGCGCCGGGCACGCCGGGGCGACGGTGGCGACGCCGGGGCGGCGGCCCGCCACGACCCGCGCCCTGGTCGGCGGACGCAGGGGCTCGGCACGCCTGCCCCGTACCACCCGCACGGGCCTGGTCGCCCTTGCCGGAACGGGCCCGGGGGAACTGGGCCGCACCAGTCCTCGATCGGCCAGAATCGACATCGGAACCTCCTCGCAGTCCTGCTGCACTCGCCGCCGGGCCGGGACCCGGCATCAAGATCGAACACGCGTTCTATCGAACGCCCGTGCGAATGTGTACCACCTCCCACCGACAAAAATCGAGCGACACGGCGTGTCCATCGAACAGATGTTTGAAATCGTCGTCCCGGCGGGCTAACGTCGTTGACCAGGGCGTCTGCTGCGCGGACGCCGCCGGTGCCGTGGGCGGGGAAGATCGTCCGCCACCGGCGAAGACACGCGAAGTCGGTCCGGGCGACCGGACGTGCTGGGAGGCGACGCAGGAGATGAAGGAGCGAGACGGTGGCTAAGGAGAGCAAGGCGGGGAACGCGCCTAGGGGCTCGGGCAAGGTGCGCGCCTTGCCCGAGGTCTACGAGGTGGACGAGACCCTGACCGTGCGGCAGCAGCAGGTGCTCGACGTGATCAAACTGTGGGTGAGCCGGTTCGGCTACCCGCCGAGTGTGCGTGAGATCGGCGAGGCGGTCGGGCTGACCTCCACTTCGTCGGTGTCGCACCAGTTGCAGGCCCTGCAGCGCAAGGGTTATCTGCGACGCGACCCGAACCGCCCGCGTGCGGTGGGGGTGCTCGCCACGACGGACGACAACCCGATGGGCATCGACGTCGAGCAGCCGCAGTCGGCCGCGAAGGCCGCGTACGTACCGCTCGTCGGCCGGATCGCGGCCGGTGGCCCGGTGCTGGCGGAGCAGGCGATCGAAGACGTCTTCCCGTTGCCGAGGGAGATCGTCGGCGAGGGTGAGCTGTTCCTGCTCAGCGTCACCGGTGACTCGATGGTCGACGCCGCCATCACCGACGGCGACTGGGTCGTCGTACGCCAGCAGCCCACGGCGGACCCGGGCGAGATCGTGGCGGCGATGATCGACGGCGAAGCGACGGTCAAGACGTTCAAGCGCAAGGACGGCCACATCTGGCTGATGCCGCACAACGAGGCGTACGAGCCCATCCCGGGTGACGACGCCACGATCCTCGGCAAGGTCGTCGCCGTTCTTCGCAGGCTGTAGCCCCAAGCCGGAGCACGCCGGGATCCCGGGTCAGCCGACCCGGGTCAGGCTCGGCAGCTTCGGCAGCCCTTCCGCTTCTCGGTCAAGCACGCCGCTTGCGCAGCCTGCCGACCAGCAGAAGGCCGCCGATCACGACGACCGCGGCGATACCGACCTGCACGTACGGGAAGTCGGACCCCTGGCCCGTGCCACCGGCCGCGGAGGTCCCGCCCGACGTGCTGCCCTCGGATTTCGCCGCCTCCACCGCGAGCGCCGCCGCGCCCTTCACCGCCCGGATCTGCTCGCCGACGCCCTCCCCGCCGGACAGCAGCGTCCCGTCCGGGTCGAAGGCGATCGCCTCTCCCTGCTTCTCGTTCGGCAGAGGCACGCGCACGGGCTCGCGCTGCAACGCGCTCTTGAGGTCTCCGTCGGTGACGGCGTAGAGGTAGGCGTCGGTGTAGGTGCGCAACGCGACCACCGAGCCGTCGGCCGTCGACGCCGCGCCGGTGACGGTCATCGAGCCGATCGATCCGGCGGGGCCGCCGGGTGTCGAGGTCTCTTTGATCTGCAATGACCCCACGCTCTCCAGCGGGGTCGGCCCGGGACTGGCGAGCGGCCCCGTCGGCCGGTACACCTTCGAGTTGCCGAAGAAGTCTTTGGTGATCAGGTACGGCGTGCCGGAGCGGTCCATGATCAGCGCCTCGACGTCGTGCTGCCCGTCGGGGTAGGTGAGCCGGTGCAGTGTCGCTTTGCCTTGCGGCGTCAGCGAGATCAGCGCGACCGTGTCCCGCCGCTTGCGGTTGTCGCCGGTGTCGGAAAGCCAGAAGGTGCCGTCCGCCGTCCGGGCGAGGTCTTCGGGGTCGTACGGGTCCGTGGCCGCCGAGATGACCTTCTGGACCTTGCAGTCGCGGCCGAGCACGAAGACCTGCGTCTTGGTCCCGCCGTCGTTGAGGGCGTACAGGTGCTCGCCGTCGGAAACCAGGCCGGAGAGCTCGCTGAGCCGGGATTCGCCGTTCTTGCACACCGGCTGCGGCGCCGGGACCTCCTGCGCCAGGGCGGGAGCCGTCCCGCCGATGAACGCCGCCAGCACGACCGCCGCCGCGACAATCCCCCGCACATCCACCTCCGTACCGTGGAACCCCTGAAGCCCCACACTACGGAGACGTGCGGGACGGCGCGCAGTTCGGTGCGGACGCCGAGATGGGGCGGAATGTCGCGAAGACCACTTTCAGCGGTGAGCGTCGAACTCCTCCAGCCATGCCCGGAAGTCGGCCGGGCCATGCAGGTAACTCGACGGCGAGGCCATCAGGTCGGCACCGAACAGCCAGCCGAGTCCCTGCAGGACCAGCTCGTCCTCGATCCGGATGCCGCCCTCGACCATCCAGCGACGCGCCCAGTCGTCGGCTTGCGCAGGCGTGATCGCGCCGTCGACGAGAGCCTGCAGCATTTCGCGAACCTCAGTGCGGGTCGGCACGGTCACCGATCCACCACCACCGTCAGAAAGGTACGTGAAGGCCCCCTTCACTGCGTCCAGCGCAGTGAAGGGGGGGCCTTCACGTACTTGCCTACAGAGCCGAACCGTTCGTCTGGAAGTCGCTCAGCGCCGCGGCCAGCTCGGGCCTGCCGCGGACGACCAGCCGGGTACCGGTCTCGACGTGCTCTTCCTCCAGCACCTCGCCGTCGGCGTGGGCGCGGGAGACGAGTTCGCCCCGCGAGTACGGGATCAGCACCTCGACCACGACCTCCGGCCTCGGCAGCCGCTCCGCGATCACCTCCGCCAGCTCCGTGATGCCGGTACCGGTCCGCGCCGACACCTGCACCGAACCGGCCATCTGGTGCCGCAACCGGGCCAGCGACACCTCGTCGGCGGCGTCGGCCTTGTTGATCACCAGCAGCTCCGGCGGGAGCGGCTCGGAACGGCGCTTCGTGATCTCGGCGAGCACTTCACGCACCGCGTTGACCTGCTCTTCCGGCGTCGGGTCGGAACCGTCGACGACGTGCACGAGCAGGTCGGCGCTCGCCGCCTCCTCCAGCGTCGACCGGAACGCGTCCACCAGCTGGTGCGGCAGGTGCCGGACGAAACCGACGGTGTCGGTCAGCGTGTAGGTGCGGCCGTCGGGCGTCTGCGCCCGCCGGGTCGTCGGATCCAGCGTGGCGAACAGCGCGTCCTCCACGAGCACCCCCGCGCCGGTCAGCGCGTTGAGCAGGCTCGACTTGCCGGCGTTGGTGTAGCCGACGATCGCGACGCTCGGCACCTCGTTGGCCACCCGGCGACCGCGTTTGGTCTCGCGGATGGTGTCCATCGCGGCGATCTCGCGGCGCAGCTTGGCCACGCGCTTGTTGATCCGGCGGCGGTCGGTTTCGAGCTTCGTCTCACCGGGACCGCGCAGACCCACACCACCGTTGGCGCCGCCCGCCCGGCCACCGGCCTGCCGGGACAGCGCCGCACCCCACCCGCGAAGCCGCGGGATCAGATACTGCAGCTGGGCCAGCTCGACCTGCGCCTTGCCCTCCTTGGAGCGGGCGTGCTGCGCGAAGATGTCGAGGATCAGGGCGGTGCGGTCGATGACCTTCACCTTGACCTTCTCCTCCAGTTGGCGCAGCTGGCCCGGCGAGAGTTCACCGTCGCAGATCACCGTGTCGGCACCGGTGGCCGCCACGATCCCGCGCAGTTCCTTGACCTTGCCCGAGCCGATGTAGGTGGCGGGATCCGGGCGGATCCGCCGCTGCACCAGACCTTCCAGCACCTCGGAGCCCGCCGTTTCGGCGAGCCGCGCGAGTTCGGCGAGCGAGGCCTCGGACTGGAGGGCGCTGCCCTCGGTCCACACACCGACCAGAACGACGCGCTCCAGGCGCAACTGCCGGTATTCGACCTCGGTGACATCCGCGAGTTCGGTGGACAGGCCCGCTACCCGGCGGAGCGAGGCGCGGTCCTCGAGCTCCAGTTCGCCGGTCGAAGGGTCCATGTCGTTCAGATCGTTGTGTGTCAGTTCCGTCATCGTGCCTCCATGGTCCCACGTTTCGGCGGCGGGACCGAATTCATTACCTGCTGGGATACTTCGACAGGTAGATGGCCGTGCGTTTCGCTTCCGGGTCGACCGGCCGTGCCATGAAGTCGTCGACGAGCTCCATCAGCCGCGTTTCGAACTCGGTGATCTGCTCGTCAGGCACCTGGACGACCAGGCGCGTCTGCTGCACCTCGTCGAATCCCACGTCGGCGATCTCGGCCAGATAAGCCTCGAAGATCGCCTGATCGATCCCCCTGTCGCGGGAATCAAGATGCCATGACAACCCGGTCGAGCGATACGGAATTTCTTTCGCACCGCGCGTGCCGCGTCGCGGCGGGAGCGCTTCGAGAAACCCTGTGTCGACGAGCTTGCGCACGTGGTGCAGCGTCGTCGCCGGGTCGCGATCGAGCCGTTCGGCGAGTTCCTTGTTGGTCAGCGCCTCGGAATAGGTCAACCGGATGATGCGCAGCCTTATTCCGGAGGCCATCGCGGCGATCTCGGCCTCGGTGGCGGCACGTCGTGGAGTGGGCACCGGGACAGCCTAGAGCGATAAGTGATTGACAGTTTCCAATCACTCGCGCCAAGGTGGCGTCGTGCGCAGAGACTCCCTCTTCTTCCACGCGGACTTCCGGCGGCTCTGGGCGGGTGACACGGCCAGCCAGGTGGGCGCCTTCGCCGGTCACACCGTGATTCCCCTGCTCGCGGCCACCGTGCTGGCCGCGACGCCGTTCCAGATGGGGCTGCTGACCGCCGCCGAGACCATCGCGTTCCTGATCATCGGGCTGCCCGCCGGGGTGTGGGTCGACCGGATGCGACGCCGGGTCTTGATGCTGCGGGCCGACTTCGTGCGCGCCGCGCTGCTCTTCAGCATTCCGCTGGCGTGGTGGGCGGGGATCCTGTCGCTGACGCAGCTGATCATCGTCGCCACGCTCGTCGGCGTCGCGACGGTGTTCTTCGACGTCGCCTACCAGTCGTATCTGCCGTCGCTGGTCGGCCGCGAGCACCTCCTCGAAGGCAACGCGAAACTCCAGGCGAGCCAGTCGGTCGCGTTCCTGACCGGGCCGGGCATCGGCGGCGGGCTCGTGCAGCTGGCGGGCGCGGCCAACGCCGTGCTGATGACCGGCGTGGGCTTCCTGACCTCGGCGCTGTGCCTGCTGCGGATCCGCACCGTCGAGGAGGTTCCTGAGCGAAACGAGGATGCGAAGCTGCTTCCCCAGATCGCCGAGGGACTGCGATTCGTCTTCAAAGACCCCGCGCTGCGTTCGATCGTCGCCTGCACCGGGACGTGCAACCTGTTCAACGGCGCCTTCACCGCGGTGCAGATCCTGTTCCTGAACCGGACGCTCGGGCTGCCGCCGGCCGCCGTCGGCATCGTTCTCGCGATCGGTGGCGTCGGCGGGATCGTCGGCGCCGTCGTCGCGGGCAGGATCACGGCGCGGCTCGGGCAGGCACGGTCGATCTGGCTGGTACCGCTGCTGACCTGGCCGCTGCAACTGCTGATCCCGCTGGCGGAGCCCGGCTGGATGGTCGCGCTGATTCCCGGGGCGCTGCTCTTCACGGGCTTCGGGATCATCATCTACAACGTCGCGCAGGTGTCCTACCGGCAGGCCGTCTGCCCGGACCGGCTGCTCGGGCGGATGAACGCGAGCGTGCGGTTCATCGTCTGGGGCATGCTGCCGCTGGGCGGGCTGCTCGGCGGCGCGCTCGGGGAGGCGATCGGGATCCGCGCCACCGTGTGGTTCGCGATCATCGGCGAGTCGGCCGCGGTGCTGTGGGTGGTCTTCTCACCGATCCGGAAGCTTCGCGACCTTCCGAAGGAGCCGATCGCGGTCGGCTAACCGAGCCCGGCCCACCAGGTTTCGTCGAGTTCCCCGCGGGCGACGATCTCCGCCGGGCCGGTCAGCGTGGACCCGCCGCGGCGGACCTCGACCACCACGCGGCCGCCGGGGATGTCGACGGTCGCCTCACCGGTGTCGGTGCCCGCGAGGTGCAGGGCGGCGGCGACCGCGGCGACCGTGCCGGTGCCGCAGGACCGCGTCTCGCCGACACCGCGTTCGTGCACGCGCATCTTCAGCGCGTCCTCGCCCAGGAGGTTGATGAACTCGAGGTTCACGCCGTCGGGGAACACGTCGGAGTCGAAGTCGGGCTGGTCGCGCAGGTCGAGCACGTCGACGTCGTCGTCGACGACCGACACCAGGTGCGGGTTGCCGACGTTCACGGCGACCCCGGAGAACGGCTTGCCCGCGACCACGGTGACCGACGTGCCGGTGATCGTGGCCGGGCCCATCTGCACGGTCACCGATCCGTCGGCGTGCATCCGCACCGGACGGTCACCGGCGCGGGTGCCGATGACGAAGTCGCGTTCGGGCACGAGCCCGGAATCGACGAGGTGGCGGACGAAGACCCGGACGCCGTTGCCGCACATCTCCGCGATGGACCCGTCGGCGTTGCGGTAGTCCATGAACCATTCGCCGCCGGACTCGGCACCCAGTGCGGCCGACCGCACGATCCGGAGCACACCGTCGGCACCGAGACCACGCTGGCGGTCGCACAACGCGGCCACCCGCGCTTCGGTCAGATCGAGGCGGCCGTCGGGGTCGGGAAGCAGCACGAAATCGTTCTGTGTGCCGTGTCCCTTGAGGAATTCGATGCCGCCCATGGCCCCAAGATTACTGGGCCACCGCTTCGAGGACGCGCTCGGCCAGCCGCTCCGAACCGCCGTCGAACCACTGGATGCGCTTGTCCCGCCGGAACCAGGAACGTTGCCTCCGCACGAACCTCCGGGTGGCCTGTGCGGTGGCCGCCGAGGCGGCCGAGAAGTCGCCGTCGCCGTCGAGCGCGGCGATCACTTGTTGGTAGCCCAGCGCCCTCGAAGCGGTGAGCCCGTCACGGAGTCCCTGGCCCAGCAACGTCCGGACCTCGTCGACGAGCCCGGCTTCGAACATGAGCTCCACGCGGCGGTCGACGCGGGCGTCGAGTTCCGCCGGTTCGCGGTCGATGCCGATCAAAACCGTGTCGTAGCGCGCGGGACCCGGTTTCGGCAGGTTCGCCGAGAACGGTTCGCCGGTGATCTCGATGACCTCCAGCGCGCGCACGATCCGGCGGCTGTTGGTCGGCAGGATGGCCGTGGCGGCGACGGGGTCCAGCTCCGTGAGCCGGGCGTGCATCGCGGCGACGCCGATTTCGTCGGTCTCGGCGGTCAGCCGGGCGCGCACGTCCGGATCGGTGCCCGGGAACTTGAGGTCGTCGAGCACGGCTTGGACGTAGAGGCCCGAGCCGCCGGTGAGGATCGGGACGCGGCCGGCGTCGAGTAGTTCTTCGACGCGCTGACGTGCGTCGCGCTGGTACGCGGCGACGGACGCCGTCTCGGTGACGTCGAGGACGTCGAGCAGGTGATGCGGCACGCCGCGCCGCTCCTCGACGGTCGCCTTGGCCGTCCCGATGTCCATCCCGCGGTAGAGCTGCAGAGCGTCGGCGTTGACCACCTCGCCCCCGAGGGTGAGGGCGAGTTCGACCGCCAGCGCGGTCTTCCCGGTCGCCGTGGGTCCGACGACCGCGACCGGCCGGATCACGCGCGTTCCCAGACCGCGACGTGGTAGCCGACGCCGAACGGCGCGGCCGAGTAGAGGACCTCGGCGGTCCAATCCCCGTCGGCAAGACCGGCGAGGACCTGCCAGGGCGCGCGGCCGCCGGCCCCGAGTTCGGCGGCCAAGGCGGGGTCGAGCGCGGCCAGCGCCCCCGTGTCGGCCTTGGCCAGCGCGTCGCGGATCCCGGCGTCGAACCCTTCCGCGCGCGCGTCCTCGCCACCGGGGGAACGGGGACCGTGCCTGCTCGAACCGTCGCCGAGAACGAGCACGGCGGCGTGGTCCCCCACCGCGCGGGCGAACTGTTCGCACTGGTCGGCGGGAGTGGCGGGATCGACGAGGTGGACGCGGACGGACGACGCGCCGCCCTGCTCACGAAGCCAGCCGGCGACGAGCGCGGGCAACGGCAGCTCGGTTTCGGGCGCCATCACCCGGCTGAGTGAGACTCCGAGGTCGACGCCGAAACCGCGGAAAGAGCCGCTCGCGTGTTCCGGCACTTCGGGCGCACCGGCGGCCGCGCCGATGACGACCCAGTCCGGTGAGGCGCTGGTCAGGCGCCTAGCCGCGGCGAGGCAGGCTTCGCGCAGCTCGGCGCACTCGTCGGCCGCTCCGGCGGCCAGTTCGGGGATGAGCAGCGGGGGTTGCGGGAGCACGGCGACACGGCGGATCACGGCCGCCGACGTTACCTTCCCCGCCATCCACGACCCGCAACCGACCGACACGGAGGGTCCTCCGGAAGTAGGATCACTGCCCTCTGGTGGTTCATCCGGTTCCACGGTGGACGCTGAGCTGCTTGAATGCCGCAAGGGGCTGATGCCCCGGAAGCAAGACGGCAACGCATTACCCGGCCCCGCCGCTAGGCGGGGCGCCCGCGCCAGCGGGCGTACAGGCGATAAGGAGCCTGCGATGGCCCAGGAGAACACGTCCACCGGTACCCCGGCACCGCACCCGGTACCGCACGCGCTCGGTGGCGGGCATCCCGCACCCCCCGTGCCGCCCGCCGAGCCCAGCCCGTCCGCTTGGGGCAGGGTCGACGAAGAAGGAACGGTCTACGTCACCACACCCGACGGCGAGCGCGCGGTCGGTGTCTGGCAGGCCGGGAGCCCGGACGAGGGTCTGCTCCACTACGCGCGCCGCTTCGACGACCTGCGCACCGAGGTCGAGCTGCTCGAAACCCGGCTGGAGTCCGGCGCGGGCGACCCGAAGCACGCGCTGGCGACGGCCACGCAGCTGCGTGACGGCCTCGCCGAAGCCGCCGTCGTCGGCGACATCGCCGCGCTGAGCGGTCGCATCGAGCAGGTCATCGCCCACGCCGAGAAGGCGCTGGCCTCGGCCAAGCAGGAGCGCGAGGAGGCCCGCGCGGCCGCCGTCGTCCGCAAGCAGGCCCTCGCCGACGAGGCCGAGAAGCTCGCCGCCGAGTCGACGCAGTGGAAGGCCGCCGGCGACCGGCTGCGCGCGATCCTGGACGAGTGGAAGACCGTCAAGGGCGTCGACCGCAAGACCGACGACGAGCTGTGGAAGCGGTTCTCCAAGGCCCGTGAGGCGTTCAACCGCCGCCGCGGCTCGCATTTCGCCGAGCTCGACAAGCAGCGCGCGGGCGCCAAGCACCGCAAGGAAGAGCTGATCGCCGAGGCGGAATCGCTCTCGGAGTCGTCGGACTGGGGCGAGACGGCGGGCCGCTACAAGGACCTGATGACCGAGTGGAAGGCCGCCGGACGCGCTCCCAAGGACAGCGACGAGGCGCTCTGGCAGCGGTTCCGCGCCGCGCAGGACAAGTTCTTCGCCCGGCGGTCCGCGGTGTTCTCCGAGCGGGACGCCGAGTTCGCGACCAACGCGCAGCAGAAGGAAGAACTCCTCGTCGAGGCCGAGAAGATCGATCCCGCGGCGAACCTGGAGGCGGCGAAGCAGCACATGCGCCGCATCCAGGACCAGTGGGACGAGATCGGCAAGGTCCCGCGCGAGCGCATCCGCGAGCTGGACGGGCGCCTGAAGGCCGTGCAGGACGCGATCAAGTCGGCCGAGGACAGCAAGTGGCGGCGGACCGACCCGGAGGCTCAGGCCAGGGCGGCGCAGTTCCGCGAGCGGGTCGAGCAGTTCGAGTCGCAGGCGGCCAAGGCCCGTGCGGCGGGTGACGAGCGGCGCGCGAAGAAGGCGGACGAGCAGGCCGCGCAGTGGCGTGAGTGGCTCGAGGCGGCGGAAGCGGCCATCGCGGACCGGTAGGTCTTCGGCGTTCTGTAGTGCCATGAACGGTCCGTTCCTTGCAA
>NZ_LQMT02000012.1:202059-246093 GCF_001620365.2 Amycolatopsis keratiniphila subsp. keratiniphila | reverse complement strand
GGACCGTTCATGGCGTTCGGGGGCGGGCACGCGCGTCACTCCACTGTGGAGGGATGGCTAGCACCTTCGTGCGTATTCGAGCGCTCTCCGCGCTCGGCCGTGGTCGACTTCGATCATGAACCAGACACTGATTCCCCCAGTACGCCGGGCGTTCGCCGCCCTGGCGATCAGTTGTGCTCTGGTGGCCGGGCTCGCCCCGGCCGCGTCGGCGACGGCCGCACCGGCACCGGCCCCGGTCTCCGCCGAAGCGGGCAAGAAGAAGGTCAAACTCGACGCCTCGCTCAGCAAGAAGCAGGTCAAGGTCAACGAAAAGGTCACCCTCAAGGGGACTCTGCAGGCTCAAGAAGGCGGCGACGCGGCCGACAGCCTCGAAGCGATCATCGTGCAGCAGCTTCAGGGCAGCGTGTGGGTGAACATCGCCGACACGACCTGCCGGCCCAACTCGACGTTCTCCCTGAAGCTGAGCTTCTCCCTCAGCGCGGTGGTCACGCTGAGGGCCTACCACCCGGAAACGACGCTCTACGCGAGCGCGTACACGTCCAGCAACCTCACCCTGCGGGTCGGCTAGCTGCGGGAGAAGGCCGCACGCATCCAGTAGATGGCCAGCGCGACGGTGGCGATCCAGGCGACGATCAGCCCGAAGCCCGGACCGCCACCGGCCGCGCCGGTCGCGTTCGAGGACTGCTGTGACCAGATCGCGAGCATGCCGTCGACGGAGGCGAACCAGCCGCCCGCGGCGCAGACCCAGGCCAGCCACCAGCGCCGGGTCACCAGCGTGACGGCGCCGACGAACACCCCGATCCCGGTGGAGGTCGCGGCGAACAGCTGCGGGATCCCGCCGCCCCGGCCGAGCAGCACCTCCCAGCCGGCGTGCTCGCCGACCCAGGGCAGCAGCTGGGCGATCAGCAGCACGAACACCAGCACGGCGATGGTGAATCCACGCCTGCCGAGCTCGATCGTCTTGGCCGCGCGCTCACCGACCTCGTCGATCTCGGCGGCGAGTTCGTCGATCTTCGGTTCGGTCACAGTGCACACCCGCTCACCGGTTCCGGCGTGACGGCCGGGGCACCGAAGCCCGGCAGGCCCAGCGTCACGCCGTTGGTCTTCGGCCGCAGCCCGGCCTCGGAGTTGTCGCCCGCCTTGGTGCGGCGATGCGACAGCAGGTCGCCGTCGGCGACGAGATGGTGCGGAGCGCCGTAGGTCACCACGGTCTCGACGACGTCGCCGGGCCGCACCGACCGGTCCACGAGCGGTCCGGTCGGCGTGAAGTGGACGAGCCTGCCGTCCCGGGCGCGGCCGCTCATGCGCTGGGTCTCGGTGTCCTTGCGGCCTTCGCCGGAGGCCACCAGCAGCTCGACCCGCCGTCCGACGATCTTCTTGTTCTCGTCCCAGGAGATGTCGTTCTGCAGTTTCACGAGCCGCTCGTAGCGCTCCTGCACGACCTCCTTCGGCAGCTGCCCGTCCATCTCGGCGGCGGGCGTGCCCGGCCGGATCGAGTACTGGAAGGTGAACGCGCTGGAGAACCGCGCCTGCGCGACGACGTCGAGCGTCGCCTGGAAGTCTTCCTCGGTCTCACCGGGGAAGCCGACGATGATGTCGGTGGTGATCGCGGCGTCGGGCATGGACTCGCGCACGCGGTCGAGGAGCTTGAGGTAGCGCGCCGACCGGTACGACCGCTTCATCTCGCGCAGCACCCGGTCCGAACCGGACTGCAGCGGCATGTGCAGCTGGTGGCACACGTTCGGCGTCTCGGCCATCGCGTCGATGACGTCCTCGGTGAACGCCGCCGGATGCGGCGAGGTGAACCGGACGCGCTCCAGCCCGTCCACCGAACCGCAGGCGCGCAGCAGCTTCCCGAACGCGAGCCGGTCGCCGAATTCGACGCCGTAGGAGTTCACGTTCTGGCCGAGCAGGGTCACTTCCAGCACGCCTTCGGCGACGAGCGCCTCGACCTCGGCCAGGATCTCGCCGGGACGGCGGTCGCGTTCCTTGCCGCGCAGCGCCGGGACGATGCAGAAGGTGCAGGTGTTGTTGCAGCCGACCGAAATCGACACCCAGCCCGCGTACGCCGAGTCGCGTTTCGCCGGGAGCGTCGAAGGGAAGGTCTCGAGCGATTCGAGGATCTCGACCTCGGCCTCGGCGTTGTGCCGCGCGCGCTCGAGCAGCGTCGGCAGCGAACCGATGTTGTGCGTGCCGAAGACGACGTCCACCCAGGGCGCGCGCTTGACGATCTCGCCGCGGTCCTTCTGCGCGAGGCAGCCGCCGACGGCGATCTGCATGTCCGGCTTCGCGGTCTTCTGCGGGCGCAGATGGCCGAGGGTGCCGTACAGCTTGTTGTCCGCGTTCTCCCGCACCGCGCAGGTGTTGAACACGATCAGGTCGGGTGTGGCCTCGCCGTCACCCGGAACGTAGCCGGCGTCCTCGAGCTGCCCGGCAAGACGTTCGGAGTCATGCACGTTCATCTGGCAGCCGAAGGTGCGGATCTGGTAAGTGCGCGCGCTCATCTCGCCTTCGAGGGTACGCGGGCGGGGTTCCATGGCACGATCGACCCTCATGAGGAGACCAGGGGTGCTCGCGGCGGTGATCGCCGTGGTCTGTGCCCTGGTCACCGGGTGCGGGCCGGATCTGTCCGGGACGAAGGTGCGGATCGCGGCGGGCCTCAACGGGGGCGTCTACGACAAACTGGCCGAGGCGCTGGCCGACGCGTGGGCCGTGCAGCTGAACACCGAGCGGCCCGTGATCCAGGAGACCCAGGGCTCGCCGGACAACGTCGGACGGGTGCGGGCGGGGAAGGCCGACGTCGCGTTCGTGGCGGCCGACGTGGCCGCCGACGACACCGCCGGGCTGGCCGCGCTGGCCCGCGTGCACGACGACTACCTGCACGTCATCGTGCGGGCCGACTCGTCGATCAAGTCGTTCGCGCAGTTGCGCGGCCACAAGGTCGCGATCGGTTCGCCGGACTCGGGGGTCGAGTTCCTGTCGAAGCAGTTGCTGAAGGCGGCCGGGCTGACCGGCGCGATCGACCGGCGCAACCTGGGCCTTCCCGAGGCGCTGCCCGCGCTGGAGAACCGGCAGATCGACGCCGTCATCTGGTCGGGTGGCCTGCCGACGCCGTCGATCACCGAGAAGGTGCACACGGTCGGCCTGCGGCTGCTCGACATCACCGATCTCGCGGACGCGCTGCGGGCCACCAGCCCGGTGTACCGGACCGCGACCATCCCGGTGACCGCCTACAACCTGCCGTCGCCGGTGACGACGCTCGTGCTGCCGAACTTCCTGGTGGTGCCCACGTCGATGGGTGACGACGTCGCCGAGGCGCTGGTGCGCGGGCTGTTCGACGCGCGGGATCAGCTGGTCAAGGCGGCCGGGGCGGCGTTGTCGATCGACGTCCATCCCGCCATCGAGACCGCTCCACTGCCGCTGCACCCGGGCGCGTTGCGTTACTTCCGGTCACTCAAGGATTAGGGGCAGGGTCACGGTCACCTGAAGGCCGCCGCCTTCGGGTGAACCGAGCCGCAGCGAACCGTCCGACCGGGCCAGGATCTCGGTGACGATCGCCAGGCCGAGGCCGGAGCCGGGCACGTTCTGATGCGCGGTGCTGCGCCAGAACCGGTCCGCCGCGCGGTCCAGTTCGTCGTCACGCAGGCCGGGGCCGTGGTCGCGGACGGCGATGTCCACCTTCCCGTCCGCCGTGGTGACGTCGACCCGCACCTCGGTCCCCGGCTCGGTGAATTTGAGCGCGTTGTCCAGCAGCGCGTCGAGGACCACTTCGAGGCCGCGCGCGGGCGTGAGCACCCTCAGCCCGCCGCCCAGCCCGGACGCGACCAGCGTGATGTCGCGTGCCGCGCCGACGACGGTCCAGTCGGCGACCCGGGCGCCCACCATCTCGTCGAGGCCGACCGGGACCAGCTCGCCGCCCGAGGATTCGGCCCTGGCCAGCGAAAGGAGCTCGTCGAGGATCTGGTTGAGCCGTCGCGCGTCGACGAGGGCGGCTTCGAGATCCGCCGCGGCCAGGTCGTCGTCGACGTGCCCGTCGAGGTTGCCGAGCCGGATCTTCAACGCGGTCAACGGGTTCCGCAGCTGGTGGGAGGCGTCGGCGACGAACGCGCGCTGCGCCGACAGCGCCTCGTCGACGCTGGCGGCCATCCGGTCGAAGGAGCGTTCGAGCTGCCGCAGTTCCGGCGGGCCGCCCGTCTCCCCCACCCGTTTGACCTCGCGGCCGCTGACCACGGCGGCGACCAGCTCGCCGGTGGCGTCGTCGAGCCGCCGGACCGGGCGCAGGATCCAGCGCACCACCGGCACCGCGACCAGCAGCGCGAGGCCGAACGCCAGCACCGCGCCAGCCGCGATGAGCAGCCACCACCACAGCAGTTCGGTACGCGCCTTGTCCGTCGAGGACACGGTGATCACCGCGCCCCGCACCTCGCCGTCGATCAGGATCGGCTCGGCCAGCACCAGGGGCTCGGTGGCCCACGGCATCAGCAGCGGCCCGGGTTCCGAACGCCGCCCGGCCAGCGCCTGCTGCAGATGCGAGGCGATGACGGGATCCTTGAGGTCGATCCCGTCCGTTTCCCCCGGCCCCCTGGCGACGGATTCGCCGTCCTGGTCGACGATCGCCACCGGCACCCCGTACACCTCGGTGTAGCGGCGGAGCTCGTCCTCGATCAGGTCCGGCCGGTTCTCCACCAGCGGGCGCTGGGCCAGCGACGCGAACCGGGAGGTGTCGGTGAGCCGGTCGAGGAAGAGGTCGAGCTGCGCGCTGGCCGCCACGCTGAGCGAGAGCGGGATGCCGAGGCCGAACACGAGCGCCGCGACCAGCGTCAGCACGATCGCCTGGAGCCGGACGCGCACCGGCTCAGCCCTCCTCGGCCGGGCCGTAGGCGCCGCCGAGGCGGTACCCGACGCCGCGGACCGTCTCGATCAGCGCGGGCCTGCCCAGTTTGGTCCGCAGGGTGGCGACGTGGACGTCGAGCGACCGGCTCTCCGCCGGGCCGCGATGCCCCCAGACCTCGGTCAGCACGTGGTCACGGGCGCAGACCGCGCCGCGGGCGGTGACCACCAGCGCGAGCACCTGGAATTCCTTGCGGGACAACGAAACCGGCTGCCCGTCGACCTGCACCTCATGCCGCCCGATATCGACCGAGACGTCACCCGCCCGGATGACACCGGCCGGTTCGGGCGCGGCAGGCCGCTCCCCGCGGCGACGGCGCACGGCCTCGACGCGGGCGACCAGTTCGTCGACGTCGTAGGGCTTCACCAGATAGTCGTCGGCGCCGGACCGCAGCCCCTGGATCCGGTCGTCGACCTCGCCCCGCGCCGAAACGACGATCACCGCGACGTCGCTGACCGCGCGGATCCGGCGGCACAGCACGATCCCGTCGATATCGGGGAGCCCAAGGTCGAGCAGCACGACGTCGACCTCGTGCACCAGATCGAGCACCCCGGCGCCGGAGGCCAGGCGTTTGATCGTCAGGCCGCGCCGGGTCAGCGCGGGCGTCAAGGCGCCCGCGACCCGGTCGTCGTCCTCCACCAGCAGTACCCGCACCCGTGTTTTCCCTTTCACGCCGTCCCCGCACCGCGACGAGGTGAAGAACGACTCTATGGGGTGAGTCACCTCTCGCGCTGCCCGTACCGCTGGGCCGGATGGCCCTGTGAGCGACCGGCCGCAGGCGGTAATGGTCACGATGCGTCACAGATCTGCTGTGACCCCGGTTACGAGCCACCCCCGCTTTGTCTAGGCTGATCAGCGCCGGACGGCGGCGGATCGGGCCGTCCGGTGGCTTGAGAACGATACGGACTTGAAACCCTAAGTATTGGTCAAGCCGCCTTTACAAGCGGTCCGACGGGAGTAGGTTTCCGCCATCGCGTGGTGCCTGACCCCGCAGTCCCCTGCAAACGAACGCTCCTGGAGGCCAGATGACCGCGGAGGTGGCGGCGCCGATGATCAAGGCGGCCGCCGTGAACAAGTACTTCGGCGACCTGCACGTGCTCAAGGAGATCAACCTCGAGGTGCCGCGTGGGCAGGTCGTGGTCGTGCTCGGGCCGTCCGGGTCTGGCAAGTCGACGCTGTGCCGGGCGATCAACCGGCTGGAACCCATCAACTCGGGTGAGATCGCGGTGGACGGCGTTCCGCTGCCCGCCGAAGGAAAGGCGCTGGCCGCGCTGCGCGCCGACGTCGGCATGGTGTTCCAGTCGTTCAACCTGTTCGCGCACAAGACGATCGTCGAGAACGTCATGCTCGCGCCGATGAAGGTCCGCAAGGTCAACTCGGCCGAGGCCCGCAAGACCGCGATGGACCTGCTCGAACGTGTCGGCATCGCCAACCAGGCCGACAAGTACCCCGCCCAGCTCTCCGGCGGGCAGCAGCAGCGGGTGGCGATCGCCCGCGCGCTGGCCATGCGCCCCAAGGTGATGCTGTTCGACGAGCCGACCTCGGCGCTGGACCCGGAGATGGTCCAGGAGGTCCTCGACGTGATGACCACGCTCGCCAAGGACGGGATGACGATGCTCGTCGTCACCCACGAGATGGGCTTCGCGCGGCGCGCGGCGAACCGGGTGGTGTTCATGTCCGACGGCGAGATCGTCGAGGACTCCACCCCGGACGACTTCTTCACCAAGCCGAAGACGGATCGCGCCAAGGACTTCCTCGGCAAGATCCTGACCCACTGAGGTCTTCCCCGCCGGCCGGTATGGCTGGACAAGATTCGGAAGGAAACTGAGAACAATGCGGTTGAACCGAGTTCTGCGAATGAGCGCGGCCGTCGTGGCGGCCGGTCTCGCCCTCTCCGCCTGTGGCGGCGGCGGGTCGGACGCCGGCAGCGGCTCCAGCGGCGCCAAGAACGTGGTGGCGAAGGCCAAGAACGACAAGAAGCTGACCATCGGCATCAAGTTCGACCAGCCCGGTCTCGGCCAGAAGCAGGCGGACGGCACCTACGCCGGATTCGACGTCGACGTGGCGAAGTACATCGCCAAGGAGCTCGGCGTCGAAGAGTCGGGGATCACCTGGAAGGAAGCGCAGTCCGCGCAGCGCGAGGACCTGATCAAGAAGGGTGAGGTCGACTTCATCGTCGCCACCTACTCGATCACCGACAAGCGCAAGAACGAGGTCTCCTTCGCGGGCCCGTACTTCATCGCCCACCAGGACCTGCTGGTGCGCGCCGACTCCACCGACATCACCGGCCCGGAGTCGCTGACCGGCAACAAGAAGCTCTGCTCGGTCAAGGGTTCGACCCCGGCGCAGAACGTCAAGGAGAAGTACGCCAAGGACGTTCAGCTCCAGGAAGTCGGCAAGTACACCGACTGCGTCACCTCGCTGCTGAACAAGACCGTCGACGCGATGACCACCGACGACGTCATCCTCGGTGGCTACGCCGCGCAGCAGCCCGGCAAGCTGAAGCTGGTCGGCAAGGGCTTCACCGACGAGAAGTACGGTGTCGGCCTGAAGAAGGACGACGCCGAGAGCATCACCGCGATCAACAACGCGATCAAGAAGATGCAGCAGGACGGCGCCTGGAAGGCCGCCCTGGAGAAGAACGTCGGTCCGTCGGGCTACAAGATCCCGGAGCCCCCGGCCATCTCCTGACCCCAGGCTCGCTGAGCCGCTGAACTGAAGGAATCGAACGGTGCGCCGTGTACCGCGGCGCACCGTTCCCATACCGAGGCTGGGTTGAGCACCTTGTTCGATTTCCTCGACAATCCCAATTACGACTTGCTCGGCGCCTTCTGGATGACGATCAAGCTGACCTTCTTCTCCGCCATCGGTTCCCTGATCTGGGGCACCATCCTGGTGGGGATGCGGGTCAGCCCGGTTCCGATCATGCGGGCGTTCGGCACCGCCTACGTCAACATCTTCCGGAACACCCCGCTGACGGTGATCATCGTCTTCACGTCGCTGGGACTGTCCTCCACCCTGGGGATCAACCTGGCCTCGGCGGACTCGACGACGTCGTTGGACGACAACGCCTTCCGGCTCGCGATCCTCGGCTTCGTCGCCTACACCGCCACGTTCGTCTGTGAATCGCTGCGATCGGGTATCAACACCGTCCCGGTAGGCCAGGCGGAGGCGGCCCGCGCGCTGGGCCTCGGCTTCTTCCAGGTGCTGACGCTGATCGTGCTGCCGCAGGCGTTCCGATCGGTGATCGCACCGCTGACCAACGTGATGATCGCGTTGCTGAAGAACACCACGGTCGCGTCGATCATCGGTGTCGCCGAAGCGTCACTGCTGATGTCGGACATGGTAGAGAACGAGTCCGACTCTCTGCTGCTGGTCTTCCTCCTGTTCGCCGTCGGGTTCGTCGTCCTGGTCCTCCCCCTCGGCCTGCTGCTGGGCTGGGTCGCCAAGAAGGTCGAGGTCAAGCGATGAGCGCGCAGACCGTTCTCTATGACATCCCCGGGCCGAAGGCGCGGGCACGGAACTGGCTCTACACGGTTCTTTTCATCCTCGTCCTGGCACTGGCCGCGTACTACGTCTACGTGGGTTTCGACGAGAAGAACCAGTGGGCCGGCGCACTGTGGGATCCCTTCCTCAAGGGCTCCACCTGGTCCGAGTTCATCGTGCCCGGCCTGCTCAACACCCTGAAGGCCGCGGCGCTGTCGATCGTGATCGCGTTGCCGATCGGTGCCCTGCTGGGCATCGGCCGGTTGTCGGACCACAAGTGGATCCGGGTCCCGGTCGGCGCGGTCGTCGAGTTCTTCCGGGCGATCCCGGTGCTGCTGCTGATGGTCTTCGCCGCGGCGTTCTACGCGTTCTACACCGACATCGACGCCGACATCCGGCCCCTGTTCGCCGCGGTGACCGGTCTGGTGCTCTACAACGGTTCGGTCATGGCCGAGGTGTTCCGGGCGGGCATTCTTTCGCTGCCCAAGGGGCAGGGTGAGGCCGCGTCCGCGCTGGGCATGCGCAAGACCCAGATCATGATGACCGTCCTGCTGCCGCAGGCGGTCACCCTGATGCTGCCCGCGCTGGTGAGCCAGCTGGTGGTCATCCTGAAGGACACCGCGCTGGCCGGTCAGCTGACCATCGGCTTCAACGAGCTGATCCGGAGTACCGGGCCGCTCACCGGTCTCTACGGCAACACGATCCCGACGCTGATCGTCGTCGCGATCATCTTCATCGTGCTGAACCTGCTCCTGAGCTGGTTCGCGTCGTGGCTGGAGAACAAGCTGGCGCGGCGGAAGAAGGCGCCCAAGGGCGCCAAGCCGGTGCACGACGCGCCCGCGTCCGTCGTCGACGCCACCGACTTCAACACCGGTCGGTCGCTGTAGCTCCGTAAGTACATGAAGGCCCCCTTCCTTGCGCCCAGGTACAGGAAGGGGGCCTTCATGTACTTCGGGATAGGCCTCTTGGTCCTGTCGGGACAGCGGCCGCTCGGCTAGCGTCGGCCGTATGGCGGACCAGGCCGCGACGCTGCTCGAAGCGCTGCCGGACCTGGCGGGCAGGGCGGTCCTGGTCGTCGGGTGCGGCGATGGCCGCTATCCCCGCTTGCTCCGCAGCAAGGGCGCGCGCCGCGTGGTCGGCGTCGACGCCGACCAGGCCATGATCGCGGCCGCCCAACGCGAAGAGGAACGCGACCCCGTCGGGATCTCCTACGAGGTCCACCAGCTCGCCCGGCTGCCGGTGATGGGCGCCTTCGACATCGTGCTGGCTTTCCTGGACTCCGCCGCCCATCTCGGTCGCGTCGCCGCGAGCCTGGTGACGGGCGGGCTGCTGGTGGTCGTCGCCACGAACGGGCTCAACCTGGAAGAAGGACTGCGGGACAACGGTTTCCAGGACCTCGTTCTGCGCCGCCACGAGAGCGGCGACGTGCACAGCGCCCGCAAGACGGGCTGAGTCGCGCACCCTGGTGTCGAGCCAGGCTGGCCGGGGCTATGAATCCCGGCCGGTCGCCGGACCGTGCGCGTCTGGCGGTATGGGACACACGGACCCCACACCGCCGCACCGGTACGACGGAACAGGTTTCCCCGCCGTGCCGGGGCGTAGCGCGTGTGGGAGTCGAACCCACGTCACCGGGGTGAAAACCCGGTATCCCTTCCGCTGGACCAACGCGCCTTGGCCTGGAACACAGTCCGGCACGCATGCGCACCGGACTGCTTCGTTCCAGAAGTCAGGGTCACCGCAAAGAAAAAGCCGCCCGGTTCGGTTTCCCGAAGGGCGGCTCCACGTACGCGACATCCGGTTAGGACAGCGGCGTGGAGCCACGTTTCTCTTCCATGCCAAGGAACATAGCGTAACAACGTCGCGTCATGTGTCCTCCTTGGTCGGTGTGCGGTAAGTGTGCGACAGGCGAGTGAGTCGGGGCAACCGATTAAGAGTCGTGAAGGCCTCCTTCCCTACCCTCAGGGTAGGGAAGGAGGCCTTCACGGACTTCCTCGTGACTACTTGTCCCGCCGGAACAGTTTGTTCCCCAGCCACACGATGGGGTCGTACTTCCGGTCGGCGACGCGTTCCTTCATCGGGATCAGCGCGTTGTCGGTGATGTGGATGCCCTCCGGGCACACGTCCGAGCAGCACTTGGTGATGTTGCAGTACCCGAGCCCGTGCTCCTCCTGCGCCTCGTCACGCCGGTCGGCGACGTCGAGGGGGTGCATTTCGAGTTCGGCGATCCGCATCAGGTACCGAGGCCCGGCGAAGGCCTCCTTGTTCTCCTCGTGGTCACGCACCACGTGGCAGGTGTTCTGGCACAGGAAGCACTCGATGCACTTGCGGAACTCCTGCGAGCGTTCGACGTCCACCTGCTGCATCCGGTACTCCCCCGGTTTGAGTTCCGGGGGCGGCGTGAACGACGGGATCTCGCGGGCCTTGGTGTAGTTGAACGACACGTCGGTCACCAGGTCGCGGATCACCGGGAACGTCCGCATCGGCGTCACGGTGATGACCTCGTCCTCGGTGAAGGTCGACATCCGCGTCATGCACAGCAACCGCGGTTTGCCGTTGATCTCCGCCGAGCACGAGCCGCATTTGCCCGCCTTGCAGTTCCACCGCACCGCCAGATCCGAGGCCTGGGTGGCCTGCAACCGGTGGATGATGTCGAGGACCACCTCGCCTTCGTTGACCTCGACGCTGTAGTCCTGCAGCTCACCTGAATCGGCGTCGCCGCGCCAGACCCGGAAACTCGCCTTGTAGCTCATGCCGGACTCCCGGGGTGCGAAGCCAGTTCCTCGTCGGTGTAGTACTTCCCCAGCTCGGACAGTTCGAACAGCTCCAGCAGGTCCTGCCGCAACGGGACCTGGGCCTTGACCTCGATGCCGATCTCCGGCACCACCGGGTTGTCGCCCGGCGTGGCCGCGCAGACCAGGAGTTTGTTGCGCCACTGGGAATCCATGCCCGGGTGATCGTCGCGGGTGTGCCCGCCCCGGCTTTCGGTCCGCATCAGCGCGGCCCTGGCGACGCATTCGCTGACCATCAGCATGTTCCGCAGGTCGACGGCGAGATGCCAGCCGGGGTTGAACTGCCGGTGCCCTTCGACGGTGACCCGCTTGATCCGCTCGCGCAGCTCGCCGAGTTTCTCCAGCGCCCGCTCGATCTCCTCCGCCTTGCGGATGATACCGACCAGGTCGTTCATCGACTGCTGCAGTTCGGTGTGCAGGCTGTACGGGTTCTCCTCGACGCCGTCACCCGGCGAGTCGAACGGCGCGAGCGCCATCGCCGCGGCGGCGTCCACATCGGACTGACTGACCTTCGGGCGGTCCTTCAGGTCCGCGACGTAGGACGCGGCGCCGAGGCCCGCGCGGCGGCCGAAGACGAGCAGGTCCGACAGCGAGTTGCCGCCGAGCCGGTTCGAGCCGTGCATCCCGCCCGAGCACTCGCCGGCGGCGAACAGCCCCGGCACGCTCGACGACGCGGTGTCCGGGTCGACCTCGATCCCGCCCATCACGTAGTGACAGGTGGGGCCGACCTCCATCGGCTCCTTCGTGATGTCGACGTCGGCGAGTTCCTTGAACTGGTGGTACATCGACGGCAGCCGTTTGCGGATCTCCTCCGCGGGCAGCCTGCTGGCGATGTCGAGGAAGACCCCGCCGTGCGGCGATCCCCGGCCGGCCTTGACCTCGGAGTTGATCGCGCGAGCCACCTCGTCCCGCGGCAGGAGATCCGGGGTGCGCCGGTTGTTGTCGGCGTCGGTGTACCAGCGGTCGGCTTCTTCCTCGCTGTCCGCGTACTGCCCCTTGAAGACCTCGGGGACGTACTCGAACATGAACCGCTTGTCCTCGGTGTTCTTGAGCACCCCACCGTCACCGCGGACGCCTTCGGTGACCAGGATCCCCTTCACACTCGGCGGCCAGACCATGCCCGTCGGGTGGAACTGGACGAACTCCATGTTGATGAGCTTCGCCCCGGCTCGCAGCGCCAGCGCGTGCCCGTCACCGGTGTACTCCCACGAGTTCGAGGTGACCTTGAAGGATTTCCCGATGCCGCCGGTCGCCAGCACCACCGCCGGCGCCTCGAACAGGATGAACCGGCCGCTCTCGCGCCAATACCCGAAAGCGCCGGAGATCCGGCCGTCCTCGGTCAGCAATTCGGTGATCGTGCACTCGGCGAAGACCTTGATCCTCGCCTCGTAGTCACCGGTCTCCTTGAAGTCCTCTTGTTGCAGCGAAACGATTTTCTGCTGCATCGTGCGGATCAGTTCGAGCCCGGTGCGGTCGCCGACGTGCGCCAGCCGCGGGTACGTGTGCCCGCCGAAGTTGCGCTGGCTGATCCGGCCGTCGGCGGTGCGGTCGAACAGCGCGCCGTAGGTCTCCAGTTCCCAGACCCGGTCCGGCGCCTCCTTGGCGTGGAGTTCGGCCATGCGCCAGTTGTTGAGGAACTTCCCGCCACGCATGGTGTCGCGGAAGTGCACCTGCCAGTTGTCGTTCGAGTTCGCGTTGCCCATCGACGCCGCGCAGCCGCCTTCGGCCATCACGGTATGCGCCTTGCCGAAGAGCGATTTGCACACCACCGCGACGCTGAAGCCGCGTTCACGGGCTTCGATGACCGCGCGGAGACCGGCACCGCCGGCACCGATCACCACCACGTCGTAGTTGAGCCGTTCGACCTCGGTCATGAAAAGAGCCACCTCGAAGCTTGTCGCCGGGGACGGGAGATTCCCGCGCCGCTAGTTGATGAACCGCAGATCCGAAATCGCCCCGCTCGCCACGAGCATCACGTAGAGATCGGTCAGCACGAGCGTGCCGAGCGTCGTCCACGCCAGCGCCATGTGCCGGGTGTTGAGCTTCGTCACCTGGGTCCAGATCCAGTAGCGCACCGGATGTTTGGAGAAATGCTTGAGCCTGCCACCGGTCACGTGACGACACGAGTGGCACGACAACGTGTACGCCCACAACAGGATCACGTTGCCGAGCAGCACGATGTTGCCGAGCCCGAAACCGAATCCGCCGGTCTTGCCGTGGAACGCGGTGATCGCGTCGTAGGTGTTGACCAGCGAGACGACCACGGCCACGTAGAAGAAGTAGCGGTGGGCGTTCTGGATGATCAGCGGCAGCCGGGTCTCCCCGGTGTACTTCGTGTGCGGTTCGGCGACCGCGCAGGCGGGCGGCGAGAACCAGACGGCCCGGTAGTAGGCCTTGCGGTAGTAGTAGCAGGTCAGCCGGAAGCCCAGCAGGAACGGCAGGACCAGGAAGCCGAGCGGGATGAAGCCCGGCAGTTCGCCGATCCAGGCCCCGAAATGCCGGGAGCCTTCGACGCAGGATTCCGAGACGCAGGGCGAATAGAACGGCGTCAGGTAGTGGTACTCGGGCACCCAGTAGGCGGTGCGCACGAAGGACCTGATCGTCGCGTAGATGATGAAGGCGGAGAGGCCGAGGACGGTCAGCAGCGGGGACAGCCACCATCGGTCGGTGCGCAGCGTTTTCTCGACGATGAGGGCCCGCGACGGCGCGCGGACCCCCGTACCCCGTCCGGCCTCTTTGCCGGCGGGGGCGCTCACCGCTGGTCGCGCTTGTAGCCGCCGACGCCTTCGTCATCGGCGCCTTGCCACAGCGCCGGGTCGTAGGGCGTATCGGGAACTTGGACCCGGTCGGCTGCCTTCGCCTGGGCGGGCACCGCGTTCGGGGTCGTGTCGAGGTCCGTCGCGTCGATGTCGAGCCGCTCGACGTCGTTCGCCAGGCGCCGTACCGCCGAGGCGTCGCCGTATCGGGACCGCAGCGCGCCGACGCACTGCCTCAGCTGACCGATGGCTCGCCGAAGCTCGGCGATCTCTGTGGTGGACATCGGTACCTCCCGATGGTCGGTTCGGTTGGCCGCTTGAGCCTTCGAGGGCAAGCGATTCCTCGCCATCCCGACTCTGCCGCGCGTTGTGCAATGTGACAAGTAGCACAGTAGAACCTAGGGGCGTGACGGAGGTCACGCGAGTCGATCTTCTGTATCGATTTTGATTCGGGCTTTCCCCTGGGTTACTGTGGCCACTGTCACGACCCAGCGACGTCAGCGTTGCCGTCCCGCGGACCACCACGACCAGTGATCCGGAGCCGGACAATGAGCACCGCCCCGAACGTCCACCCCATCATCGCCGAAGTCACCGAGCGCATCGCCGCCCGCAGTGCCGAAACCCGCGCCGCGTATCTCGAGCGCGTCGCCGCCGCCCACGAAGAAGGACCGGTGCGGCGCGGCCTCGACTGCAGCAACCTCGCCCACGGCTTCGCCGCGATGGAAGGTGTCGACAAAGCGGCACTGCGCGCCGCGCGGGCGCCGGGCGTCGCGATCGTCTCGTCCTACAACGACATGCTTTCGGCGCACCAGCCGATGCAGGAGTACCCCGCGCTGCTGAAGGGCTCGGTCCGCCAGGCGGGCGGCGTCGCCCAGTTCGCCGGCGGCGTGCCCGCGATGTGCGACGGCGTCACCCAGGGCCGCCCGGGGATGGAGCTGTCGCTGTTCAGCCGCGAGGTGATCGCGATGTCGACCGCGATCGCGCTGTCCCACGACATGTTCGACGCGGCGCTGCTGCTCGGCGTGTGCGACAAGATCGTGCCCGGCCTGCTGATCGGGGCGCTGTCGTTCGGGCATCTCCCGGCGATCCTCGTGCCGGCCGGGCCGATGAACTCGGGCCTGCCGAACAAGGAGAAGGCGCGCGTGCGCCAGCTCTACGCCGAGGGCAAGGCGACCCGCGAAGACTTGCTGGACGCCGAAGCGGCTTCGTATCACTCGGCGGGAACGTGCACCTTCTACGGCACCGCCAACTCGAACCAGATGGTCGTCGAGGTGATGGGCCTGCACCTGCCGGGGGCCAGCTTCGTGCAGCCGAACTCGCCGCTGCGGCGGGTGCTCACCGAAGAGGCCGGACGTCGCGTCGTGAAGCTCTCGCGCGGCGAGGAGTACACCCCGGTCTCGCGCGTGATCGACGAGAAGGCCGTCGTCAACGGCGTCATCGCGCTGCTCGCGACGGGCGGCTCGACCAACCACACGATGCACCTCGTCGCGATCGCCGCCGCCGCGGGCATCCAGCTGACCTGGGACGACTTCTCCGATCTGTCCTCGGTGATCCCGCTGCTCGCCCGCGTGTACCCGAACGGCAGCGCGGACATCAACCACTTCCACGCCGCCGGCGGCATCCAGTTCCTGGTCGGCACGCTGCTCGACGCCGGCCTGCTGCACGAGGACGTCCAGACCGTCGCCGGTCCGGGCCTGCACCGCTACCGGCAGGAGCCGATCCTCTCCGAGGGCGAACTGGTCTGGCGTGACGTCCCGACGCGCAGCCTCGACGAGGACGTCCTGCGCCCCGTGTGGCGGCCGTTCGCCGCCGACGGCGGGCTGCGGATGGTCGCGGGCAACCTCGGGCGCGCGGTGATCAAGGTGTCCGCGGTGGCGCCGGAGCACCGGATCGTGCAGGCCCCGGCGCGGGTGTTCACTGACCAGAAGTCCTTCAAGGACGCTTTCGAGGCCGGCGAGCTGGACCGCGACGTCGTCGTGGTCATCCGCCAGCAGGGTCCCCAGGCCAACGGCATGCCGGAACTGCACGGGCTCACCCCGGCGCTGGGAGTGCTGATGGACCGCGGGCACCAGGTGGCGTTGCTCACCGACGGCCGGATGTCCGGCGCGTCCGGCAAGATCCCCGCGGCGATCCAGGTGACCCCGGAAGCCGCTGCGGGAGGCCCGATCGCACGGATCGCCGACGGCGACGTCGTCCGCCTCGACGCCAAGGCCGGGACGCTCGACGTCCTCGTGGGTGACGAAGAACTCGCCCGTCGTGAACTGGTGGACTCCCCGCCTTCGGAGGCATCCTGGACCGGCACCGGCCGGGAGCTGTTCGCGGCGCTGCGCCGCGCGGTCGGCCCCGCCGATCAGGGCGCGAGCGTGTTCGGACCGCTCACGCCGGAACACTTCGGCGCTCCGGCGCACACGTTGACCCCTGTGGAGGTAACCCAGTGACCACCGGCGCCGACCTGCTCGGCCTGTCCCCCGTGATGCCCGTCGTCGTGCTCGACGACGCCGCCGACGCCGTGCCCACCGCGCGGGCCCTGCTCGCGGGCGGGATCGGCGTGATCGAGCTGACCCTGCGCACCCCGGCGGCACTCGCCTCCATCGAGCGGATCGCCGCGGAGGTCCCGGAGATCGTCATCGGCGCCGGGACCGTCACGGCGCCCGAACACGCCAAGCAGGCGGCCGACGCCGGCGCGAAGTTCCTGGTGACCCCGGGCTGCACGGACGCCGTGCTGGACGCCGCGTTCGACACCGGCCTGCCGTTCCTGCCAGGTGCGAGCACGGTTTCGGAGGCGATGCGGCTGGCCGAACGCGGGCTGACCGCGCTGAAGTTCTTCCCCGCCGAGGCCAGCGGCGGCGTGGCGTACCTGAAGTCGATCGGCGGGCCGCTGCCCGGGCTGAAGTTCTGCCCGACCGGCGGCATCACCGTGAAGACCGCACCGGACTATCTCGCGCTGTCCAATGTGGGCTGCATCGGCGGTTCGTGGCTGACGCCGAAGGATGCCTTGGCCGCCAAGGACTTCGGGAAGATCGAAGCCTTCGCGGCGGAGGCTTCGAAGCTCTGATCCGTGTTGTGAAGGCCACCTTCGCGAAGGTGGCCTTCACTGCTTTCAGAGCGGGAGCTGGTACTGGATGAAGCCCCTGTTCACCGCGACCTGGTCGTACAGGCGGCGCGCGGTCGCGTTGGATTCCTTGGTGTGCCAGTAGACCCTGCCGCATTCGCGGGTGCGGGCCCAGTCCGCGACGGCCTCGATCAACGCCCGCGCGACCCCCTTGCCGCGGGCTTCCGGCGCGGTGAACAGATCTTGCAGGTAGCAGACATCGGTGAGCGCGGAAGTGCTGGGGTGCACCAGGAAATGCACGATCCCGGCGAGCTCGCCGCCCACGTGGGCACCGAGCGCGTGCATCCGCTCCCCTGTTCGGAACTCGCGCCAAGCCCGGTCGTAGACCTCTTGCGGCGCAACACGTTCGTAGAAGGCGATGTACGCGCGGAACAGGTGTTCCCAGGCTTCGCGGTCTTCGGGCTTCAAGGGCTCGATGGTGATCATGTCCGTCCTCCCGGTGATCACCCGAGCCTAGAGTTTCTCCGCCGTCCCGCGTGTGGCCACTCACGCGGTAAAACGGGCTGCCACTCCGGTCAGCTGACGGCTTGCTTCACCAAAGCGGCGACGCGCTTCTTCACCGCGGGGGTGGCCGCGGTCAGCGCGAACGCGGTCGCCCACATCGCGCCGTCGTCAAGCCGGGCTTCCTCGTTGAAACCGAGCGTCGCGTACCGCGTCTTGAACTTGGCCGCCGCCTGGAAGAAGCAGACGACCTTGCCGTCCAGCGCGTAGGCGGGCTGGCCGTACCAGAGCTTCGGCGCGAGCATCGGCGCGTTGGTCTTCACGACGGCGTGGACCAGCTCGGCCAGCACGCGGTCCTCATCGGACATCTCGGCGATCTTCGCGACCACGTCCTGCTCCGCCGCCGCGGCCTTGTCGGCGGCCGAGCCGCGGCGCGCGGCCTTCTTCATGTCCTGGGCATGTTCCTTCATCGCGGCCTTCTCTTCGGCCGTGAATCCTTCGTACGTGGTGCTCATCGTGGTTTCTCCTTGGTAAGCGGCGAGCGGGGGCATCCGGAAGTGGCACATCAGGACTGGGCGGCGAGCGCCGAGGTCTCCCAGGCGAACCCGTCCGGGTCGGTGAACGGGGCGGCGCCGCAGATCGCGATGCGGTGCGAGCCGGTGCCCTCAGGGGCCACGCCGGCGTCCTTCGCCAGCGACTTGCGCTTGTACAGCGCCAGCTTCACCGGGCTGGTACCGGCATCGAACTCGACGTACACGCGGCCGAAGCTCTTCCCGACGGCGAGGCCGTGCTCGACGTAGAACTTCTTGCTCGCGGCCACATCGGCGACGCCCAGCAGGAGGACGATGTCGTCGATCTCGCGGGAGGCGGGCGCGGTGTTCTTCTTCGCCGAGGTGGCGATCTTCCAGATCGCGCCGTCCGGCGCCTGGACTGTTCCGCCGTAACCCCACATCGACTTCGCGGCGGGCTTGATCACGGTCGCCCCGGCGGCGACGGCGGCCTCGATGAGCGCGTCGGCGTTGGCGGGCTGGGAAACCGTGAGGGAAAGGGTGTAGCCGCGAAAGCCGGTGGACGGCTCCTGCGACGCCCGGAAGCGCAGTTCCGAGCCGAGCCCGAAGGCGGTGGTGTAGAAGCGTTCGGCGGCCTCGGTGTCGGCCACTTCGAGGGTGATGGCGTCGATGAAGTTCATGCCGGTAACGCTATTTCCCGGCGGGCTTCCGGCGCTTCTCGATTCCTGATCGGTCGTATCGGCACTGTTCAGCGGCCTGCCGGAGGGCGATCCGGGTCGTTCGGGGGCACTCGGCCCAGGCTGCCGTGGCGGCAGGGGACGGCGCGTAGTCACCGGGGTCGTGAGTGGCGTTTGCCACTAGACGTTCTTCGCCAGCTTCAGACGGGAAAGAAAGCCCATGCGACGTGAGTCCGGACTGGCGATGCAGACACTCCTGATCGGGCATCCAATTGATACCTTTATGTCCGTTTCCGGACGGGGTCGTGAGTGATAATGAGGGTTAGAACCGCCCAAATCACTCACGACCCCTGCGCAAAGTGACCAAATCGGGCATTTTACCTCCGAATGTGTCTCTTGTGGACAGTCAAGGGCGCGCCAGGTCTCCGTGGTGAGCATGCTCTCGCCACCAACTCCATCACGCCATGCTTGACTTACCTCTCGTTAGAACCCGAAACGCCACTCACGAGGTTTGCAGGGCCGGGGCTCGGCTTGCGCGGTGATCTCGGTTGAAACTCGACGGTGCTTCAGGCGCGTTGGTGACGCAGCACCGCACTCACGTGATTGAGGCCGGAACTCGCGTGATCGGAGGCGGAACACCGAGTGCGGCGCCTAGGCGGCACCTTCGCGTGACTGGGCGGACGGCGCGTGTGATCAGGTGGCCGACACGCGTGACTGGACGGACGACACGCGCGTAGCCGGGCTCTGTCCCGAGCCGTCCGTCTGGTCACGCGAAAGTGCCCGGCACTGCCAGGGAACGCGAAACGCCGGCCGCGCGGGCAAGGGTGCCTGCGCGGCCGGCGAGCGGCTCAGGTGAGGAAGCTCAGTCGAGGGTGGCGTCGTCCAGCAGTGCAGACTCGGCGCCGAACTCGCGGAGTTCGTCGCGGATCACGGTGTAGGCCAGCCCTTGGGGATAGCCCTTGCGGGCGAGGAAGCCCAGCAGGCGGCGGATCGCCGTCTGCTCGTCGACGTTGCCCAAGGAGCGCATGCGCTTCCGTACCAGCTCTCGGGCGCGCTGCTCCTCTGCCTCTCGATCCACCTCTTCGGCGGCCTGGACGGCGATATCCCCATCGATTCCTTTGCGTTTGAGTTCGGCCACGAGGGCGTTCCGTGCCAGGCCCATGTTGGCATGACGGGAACGCACCCACATCTCGGCGAACTCGGCGTCGTTGATGAGCCCTGCCTTGTCCAGCTTACCGAGCAGGGTCTCGATCGTCTCCTCGTCGAAGCCCTTGCGCTTGAGGGCCTGACGCAGTTCCTCCGTGGAACGCGGGCGCGCGGCCAGGAGATCGAAGCAGATCTCCTTGGCCTTCTTCCTCCGCTCGTCCGGCGGCAGCTCCGCCGGATCCACTTTGGGCGCACGCATTCAGCTCTCACTCCAGTCGAAACGGTCGATCGGTGACTTCACCCCTGGCGGGGCTGTGAGGAACTCAGAAGTCGACCGGCGCGGGGGCGGCTTCGGCGTCGACGGCGGCACCGATGCCGAGCTTCTCCTTGATGCGCTTCTCGATCTCGTTGGCGATGTCCGGGTTGTCCAGCAGGAACTTGCGGGCGTTCTCCTTGCCCTGGCCCAGCTGGTCGCCCTCGTAGGTGTACCAGGCGCCGGACTTGCGCAGGATGCCCTGGTCGACACCCATGTCGATCAACGAACCCTCGCGGGAGACACCCTTGCCGTAGAGGATGTCGAACTCGGCCTGTTTGAAGGGCGGCGCGACCTTGTTCTTCACGACCTTGACGCGGGTGCGGTTGCCGACGGGCTCGCCGCCGTCCTTCAGCGTCTCGATCCGGCGGACGTCCAGGCGGACCGACGCGTAGAACTTCAGCGCCTTACCACCGGTCGTGGTCTCCGGGGAGCCGAACATGACGCCGATCTTCTCGCGCAGCTGGTTGATGAAGATCGCGGTGGTGCCGGAGTTGTTCATCGCACCGGTCATCTTCCGCAGCGCCTGGCTCATCAGGCGGGCCTGCAGACCGACGTGGTTGTCACCCATCTCGCCCTCGATCTCGGCGCGCGGCACGAGCGCGGCGACCGAGTCGATGACCAGGATGTCGAGCGCGCCCGAACGGATCAGCATGTCCGCGATCTCGAGCGCCTGCTCACCGGTGTCCGGCTGGGAGACCAGCAGCGCGTCGGTGTCGACGCCGAGCTTCTTGGCGTACTCCGGGTCCAGCGCGTGCTCCGCGTCGATGAACGCGGCGATGCCGCCGTTCTTCTGCGCGTTGGCGACCGCGTGCAGGGCGACGGTGGTCTTACCGGAGGACTCCGGACCGTAGATCTCGATGACGCGGCCGCGGGGCAGGCCGCCGATCCCGAGCGCGACGTCGAGCGCGATGGCGCCGGTGGGGATGACCTCGATCGGCGCGCGGCCCTCTTCGCCGAGGCGCATGACCGAGCCCTTGCCGTACTGCTTGTCGATCTGGGCGAGGGCCAGTTCGAGCGCCTTGTCCTTGTCGGGTGCTGCTGGTGCCATGGAGTCCACCTCGTTGGTTGAGCCGGGTAGGGCTTGATTCAGTTCTGAGCTGTCGGGTCCGACGCTACGGGCGACCACCGACAATTCCAGGCCTCGCGCCCAAGCTGTGGATCGCTGACCCCGTTGTGGACAACACCATAGACGAACGTGTGTTCGAGGCCGTCGCCGACACGCCGTTGCGCTAGGGTTCTTGCCCGTTCTTCGAGGTCAGCGCCGCTCGGGTGGGATCTCGAAGGCGTCGCAGACCGCCCGCCAGACGTCCTTGGCCGAGGTTCCCGCGTCGAGGGCTTGTTCGACGGTCCGGCCCCCGAGTTCGCCGAAGACGTGATCCCTGGAGAGGGTTTCCGCACGTCCGGGACCGAATTCGTCGGCCATCAGCCGCCGGAAGACCGTGATACGCATCGGGCGGAGTCTAGCCCGGGCACCAGGCGGGAAACGCGTGAAGGCCCCCTTCACGCGGCTGAGCCGAGGGAAGGGGGCCTTCACGCGCGAAAAGGGCTACTCGCCCGGCTGGACGCTCTTCTCGAAGTAATCGGCCAGCTCACCAGGCGTCGGGGTCTGTCCTTCGGCGGGCACCTGGTAGATGAAGCCGACCAGCGGCCGGTCGGTCACGGTGAACACCAGCACGGCGGCGTTCCGCCCGGCGGCCGAGGAGTACTGGCCTTCCAGCGCGTTGCCGCCCCATTTGGCCTCGGTGCGGTCCCCGCCGGCCGCTTTGAGCAGTCCGTCGGTGTAGGCCTTGAGCTTCTCCGCCGAGTCGCTCTGCAGATAGGTCACCTGGGTCCCGGCGCGGCCCGGCGCGGAGCAGGTCGACGTCACGCCGAGGTCTTCCGCCGGTTTCGCCGGCCCGTTGCCCATGCCGGGTTTGCAGTCCCCGGTGTCGGCGATCTTCCCCGCGAGCTGGCGAAGGCAGCCGGTGAGGCCCTTGTCGTCGGCCGCGCCGGGCACCTTGCACTCGTCGGCCGTGTAGGTCGTCGACGAAGAGGACGTCAGGAAGAACGTGAGCCCGGCGGCGAGCAGCACGACGACGGCCACGATGGCGCCGATGACGAGCGGCTTCTTCTTGCTCGCGGGCGCCTTCTCGGCGGTGGTCTGCCCGGCGAGGGAGTACGTCGGGAAATTCGTCGGCGCGGGCTGCTGCGCCGGCTGCGGGCCGCTGTTCGGATAACCCGACTGAGGGAAACCGCCGGACTGGCCGGGGGCCCCGCCCGAGTAGCCGGGGATCGACGCGACCTGCTGCGGCGGCGCGTACGGGCCCGTCGCGCCGGGGCCGACCTGATGCGCCCCGGTTCCCGCCGCGACCTGCCCTTCGACGCCCTGTGTACGCGAGCTGATGCCGTCGGAAGCGACGTGCTGGGCGCCGAGCGCGACCGCGGTCTCGGGCTGGTCGAGGCTGCCGGGGACGACGCCGAGCTTCTCCGCGATCAGGCTGCCGACCAGCGGGAGACGGCTCGAACCGCCGACGAGGTAGATACCGGCGAGCCGGTCCGGGGTCATCCCGGCCGAGCGGACCACCCGCGACATCAGCTCGACACTGCGCAGCATCGACGGCCGCACCAGCGCTTCGAGTTCGCCTCGCGTGACGAGGACGTCCTCGAACGGCTCCGGCATCGGGACCTCGGTCTGCGGGTGCCGCGAAAGGGCTTCCTTCGCCGCCTTCACGTCCTCCTGCAGCGCGCGCCGCGTACGACGGTCCGGAGTGGACTCGGGCCGCAGGACCCGCTGCCAGCGCTGAGGGTCCCGGTGCGAGACCTCGCGGCCGACGTGCACCAGCAGCGCCTGGTCGACGTCGAGACCACCGAGGTCGGGAAGGCCGTCTTCGGCGACGACGGTGAAGCCGCCGTTCGGGGTGGCGCCGACGATGGCGACGTCGAAGGTGCCGGCGCCGAGGTCGTACACGGCGAGCGCCTGGCCCGGCGCGAGCGTCTTGCCGGGGAACGACGCGAAATGCGCGGCCGCGGCGACCGGCTCGGGGACGAGCACGATGTTGCCGCCCATCCCGGCGAGCCGGGCGGCGGACAGCAGCACGTTGCGGCGGGTCTGCCCCCACTGCGCGGGGTGGGTGAGCCGGACCTCGTCGGGCAGTTCGCCGCCGAGCTGGCGGGTGGTCTCGTCGAGGACGCGGCGCAGGATCGCGGCCAGCACCTCGGTGACCGGGATGACGTCCGTGCCCAGCAGGAGCGTCTGCTCGTCGATACGGCGTTTGGGGTTGGGCTCGAAGCGGGTCGGGTCGAGCCGGGCCCGGCGTTCGGCGTCGCGGCCGACCATGATCGTGCCGTCCTCGGTGGCGAACACCGCGGACGGCATGTTGGCCGAACCGTCGACCTCGACCACCCGCGGCGGCCTCCCGTGCGCCGATAGGACGGCCACGGTGTTGGAAGTCCCGAGGTCCACCGACAGGATCCGCACAGCTCATACCCCTTCACAGACGAACGGCGACCGCCCCAAGTACCGATCCGGCCGCGCTGGCCGTGATGCTCCCATGAGCGAGGTCACCGCACGTGCGGAACCCGCCGATCTCGTCCCGACCGGGTGCCTCGTCACAGCCCTCGGAGCGAAACTGTCGGTGGTCCGGCGCACTATGGAGGGCGTGGCAGACGTACTCGACCTCTTCTCCCCCGCGACCAGGGACTGGTTCACCGGGGCCTTCGCCGCGCCCACCCGCGCGCAGGAAGGGGCGTGGCGTGCCGCGCACGCCGGGGAACACGCGCTGGTCGTGGCCCCGACGGGCTCGGGCAAGACGCTGTCGGCCTTCCTCTGGGCGCTGGACAGGCTGTCGGTCGAGCCGCCGCCGTCCGAGCCGCGGAAACGCTGCCGCGTCCTCTACGTCTCGCCGCTGAAGGCGCTGGCGGTCGACGTCCAGCGCAACCTGCGGGCGCCGCTGGCGGGCATCTCGCAGGCGTCGCGACGGCTGGGCTTGCCGGTGCCGGACATCGGCGTCGGCATGCGCACGGGCGACACCACGGCCGCCGAGCGGCGCTCGTTCGGCAAGACCCCGCCGGACGTGCTGGTCACCACGCCGGAGTCGCTCTTCCTGATCCTCACCTCCTCCGCCCGCGATTCGCTGCGCGGCGTGGAGACGGTGATCATCGACGAGGTGCACGCGGTCGCGGGCGGCAAACGCGGCGCGCATCTGGCCTTGTCCCTGGAGCGGCTCGACGCCCTTCTGGAAAAGCCAGCCCAGCGGATCGGGCTGTCGGCGACGGTCCGGCCGATCGACGAGGTCGCCTCGTTCCTGGCGGGCGGCAGACCGGTCACCATCGTCCAGCCGAAGCTCGCGAAGACGATCGAGGTCCGCGTCGAGGTCCCTGTCGAGGACATGTCCAATCTCGACGGTCCTCAGGGGCCGAAGCAGAACGAAGACCTCGACGCGGGCCTCGCGCGTTTGCCCGGCTCGCTGGAGGACATCGACGGCGCGCCGCGGCGGCCGTCGATCTGGCCCGCGGTGGAGGAGCGGGTCCTCGAACTGATCCAGGCGCACCGGTCGACGATCGTGTTCGCCAACTCGCGGCGGCTCACCGAGCGGATGACGGCCCGGCTCAACGAACTCGTCGCGGAACAGAGCGAGCTGGAGCCGGATCAGCGGTATCCGGCCGAGGCGATCGGCCAGTCCGGGCTCACCACGGGCGCGGCGCCGGTGATCGCGCGGGCCCACCACGGCTCGATGTCGCGTGAGCAGCGCACCCACGTGGAAGAGGAGCTCAAGTCCGGGCGGCTGGCGTGCGTCGTGGCGACGTCCTCTTTGGAACTGGGCATCGACATGGGCGCGGTCGATCTCGTCGTACAGATCGAGGCACCGCCGACGGTCGCCTCGGGGCTGCAGCGGGTCGGCCGGGCCGGGCACCAGGTCGGCGCGGTGTCGAGCGGGGTGATGTTCCCGAAGTTCCGGGGCGACCTCGTCTCCTGCGCGGTGGTGGCGGAGCGGATGGCGTCCGGGGCGATCGAGGCGGTGCGGTATCCGCGGAATCCGCTGGACGTGCTCGCGCAGCAGGTCGTGGCGATGGTGGCGCTCGAATCGTGGACGGTCGACGAACTGGCCGCCCTGGCCCGTCGCGCGGCGCCGTTCGCGTCCCTGCCGGACGACGCGTTGCTGGCCGTGCTCGACATGCTCGCCGGCCGGTACCCCAGCGAGGAGTTCGGCGAGCTGCGCGCCCGGATCACCTGGGACAGGGTCACCGGCGAGCTGCACGGCCGCCCGGGTTCGCAGCGGCTGGCGGTGACGTCGGGCGGCACGATCCCCGATCGCGGCCTGTTCACCGTCATGACGCCGGGCGGCGACGACAAACCCGGGTCGCGGGTGGGCGAGCTCGACGAGGAGATGGTCTACGAGTCCCGCGTCGGGGACACGATCCTGCTCGGCACCTCTTCCTGGCGGGTCACCGACATCACCCATGACCGGGTGATCGTGGTCCCCGCGCCGGGTGAGCCCGCCCGGATGCCGTTCTGGAAGGGCGACGCCCCCGGCCGTCCGCTGGAACTGGGGCGGGCGCTGGGCGCGTTCGTCCGTGAACTGTCCACTTCGGAGCCGTCGGCGGCCAGGGAACGCGCCGCCGTCGCCGGGCTGGACGAGTACGCGTGCGACAACCTGCTGGCGTACCTCGAAGAGCAGAAGTCGGCCACCCGCCATGTGCCGAACGACAAAACCGTGCTCCTGGAACGGTTCCGCGACGAGCTGGGCGACTGGCGCGTCATCCTGCACTCGCCGTTCGGCGCGCAGGTCAACGCGCCGTGGGCGCTCGCGATCGCGGCCCGGTTGCGGGAGAACCGCGGGGTCGACGCCCAGGTGGCGCATTCCGACGACGGCATCGTGCTGCGGCTGCCCGAGGCGCTGGACATGGACGGCGCCGAGGTCACCATCGGAGTCGAAGACGTGCTGCTCGATCCGGAGGAGGTCGAGCAGCTGATCGTCGCCGAGGTCGGTGGCTCCGCGCTGTTCGCCGCACGGTTCCGGGAATGCGCGGCGCGGTCGCTGCTGCTCCCCCGCCGGGATCCGCGCCGCCGCACCCCGCTGTGGCAGCAACGGCAGCGCGCGTCCCAGCTGCTTTCGGTCGCGGCCAAGTACGAGCGGTTCCCCGTGGTGCTCGAAGCGATGCGGGAAGTGCTGCAGGACGTGTACGACGTCGGCGGGCTGCGCGAACTGATGACCGACGTCCGGTCGCGGAAGGTCAAGCTGGTCGAGGTCGAGACGCCGTCCGCGTCCCCGTTCGCGCGCAGCCTGCTCTTCGGCTACGTCGGGATGTTCCTGTACGAGACGGACGCCCCGCTCGCGGAACGGCGCGCGGCGGCGCTGGCGCTGGATTCGACACTGCTCGCCGAACTGCTCGGCACCGAGGCGATCCGGGAACTGCTGGACGCCGAGGTCGTCGCCGAGGTCGAGCGCTCCCTGCAACGCCTCGACCCGGACAGGCACGCCCGCAACGCCGAGGACGCCGCGGATCTGTTGCGGTTCCTCGGTGATCTCTCGATCGAGGAGGCCGCCGCGCGCGGTATCCAGCGGGAATGGCTGGAGGAGCTGGAAGCCGCCAGGCGGGTGATCCGGGTCCGCATCGGTGGCGGTGAGCGGTTCATCGCCATCGAGGACGCGGGCCGGGTGCGGGACGCGCTGGGCACCGCGCTGCCGGTCGGCGTGCCGGAGGCGTTCACCGAACCGGTCGAGGATCCGGTCGGAGATCTGCTTTCCCGCTATTCGCGAAGCCGTGGCCCGTTCAGCGCCCGTCAGGCCGCCGAGCGGTTCGGGCTCGGGACGGCCGTGGTCACCGGCGTGCTGGACAGGCTGACCGCGCAGGGCAGGCTGGTCCGGGGCGAGCTGAGCCCGGTCGGGCATCCGGAGACCCACGGCGTCGGCATCGAGTTCTGCGACGCGTCGGTGCTGCGCAGGCTCCGGCGGGCGTCGCTGGCCCGGCTGCGGGCCGAGGTCGAGCCGGTCGAACCGGCGGCGCTGGGCCGTTTCCTGCCGTCGTGGCATGGCATCGGCGCACGGGTGCGGTCGGCGCCGACGGCGGACGACGTGCTGTCCGTGGTCGAGCAACTGGCCGGCGCCCCGCTCCCGGCGAGTGCGGTCGAGTCGCTGATCCTGCCGAGCAGGCTGCCCGGCTACACCCCCTCGCTGCTGGACGAGCTCACCACGGCGGGCGAGGTCACCTGGTGCGGCTGCGGTTCCCTGTCCGGTGGGGACGGCTGGCTGGCGCTCGCACCCACGGACGTCGCCGATCTGCTGTTGCCGGATCTCGACGACGATCTGCCGTCCGGTCCGCTCCACGAAGCCATTCTGTCCACTTTGGAGGGTGGCGCGCAGTTCTTCCGCCAGCTCGTGGACCGGGCGTCGCCGTTGGTCGAGACCCCGCCCAACGACGGCGAAGTCGTGGCGGCGCTGTGGGATCTCGTGTGGGCCGGGCTGGTCACCGGGGACACGCTGGGCCCGCTGCGGGCACAGGTCTCCGGTTCCGGCGCGGCGCACAAACCACGGCGGCAGGCTCCTCGCGGGCGGTACGCGCGGCTTCGGGCAGGGCGCCCGGCGATGCCTTCGCGCACCGGGCCGCCGACGGTCGCGGGACGCTGGGCCCTGACCCCCGCTCGCGAACCGGATCCGACCAGGCGCGCGCACGCGCGGACCGAGGCCTTCCTGGAGCGGCACGGCGTCCTCACCCGCGGAGCTCTCGACACCGAGCGCGTGACGGGCGGCTTTTCCGGGATCTACAAGGTTTTGCGCGGGATGGAGGATTCGGGCCAGGTCGTCCGGGGGTACGTGGTCGAAGGGCTCGGCGCGGCGCAGTTCGCGGCGAAGGGCGCCGTCGACAGGCTGCGCGCGCAATCCGGGAATCAGCGCACGACCACCGAAGGCGCCGTCGTACTCGCCGCCGCGGATCCGGCCCAGCCTTACGGTGCGGCGTTGCCGTGGCCTGCCGCGACGGGTGACACGAAGCACCGTCCGGCAAGGAAAGCGGGCGCGCTGGCGGTGCTCGTGGACGGTGTCCCGGCGATGTACGTCGAACGCGGCGGCCGGTCGCTGCTGAGCTTCACCGAGGATCAGGAGACGTTGCGGTCGGCCGCGCGGGCGCTGTCCACGGCGGTGCGGGAGGGCTGGCTCGGGCAGCTCGCGGTGCAGAAGGCCGACGGCGAGGTGGCGCTCACCTCGGAGCTTTCGGCCGTCCTCCAGGAGGCGGGATTCCGGGCGACTCCCAAGGGTCTGCGCCTGCGGGCCTAGAATCACCGCTCAGGCCTGCGGAAAAGGACGTTCGAACATGGTGATGCGCGACCTGCGCTATTTCGGGGATCCCGTGCTCAAGACCGTATGCGACCCGGTCACGACCTTCGACAAGAAGATCGAGTCGCTGGTGACCGATCTGATGGACGGGGTGAAACCGGCCGGGCGCGCCGGGCTCGCGGCGCCGCAGATCGGGGTCGGGCTGCGGGTGTTCAGCTACGACGTCGGCGGGCTGAGCGGGTACGTGATCAACCCGGAGATCGTCGAACTGTCCGAGGAGACACACGAGATCGGCGAGGGCTGCCTCTCGGTTCCGGAGCTGTGGTTCCCGGTCGTGCGCGCGAAGCACGCCGTTGTGCGCGGTGTCGACCTGCGCAACGAGCCGGTCGAGGTCGAGGGTGTCGACGTGCTCGCCCAGTGCCTGCAGCACGAGACCGATCACCTCGACGGCAAGCTGTACCTGGAGCGGCTCACACCCGAGCGCAAGAAGCGCGCGCTGGGCGAGGCCCGGGGCAAAGACTGGTTCTGGAACCGCGTTTAGTCCTCCGTATCCAGAGGACTAAACGCGGGGGTCGGGGAGCGTGAAGCGCAGGGTGCCGGAGTCGCCGGCGACGCGTTCGGGGCGGAGCCCCACGCGGACGGCGGTGCGGTACAGGGAATCGTCGCCAGGCAGGCAGACGGCGGTGAGTTCGCGCTCTCCCTTGGCCGTGGCGAGTGTGGCGAGCCGGGTCAGCAAAGCCGTGCCGATGCCTTGGCGCTGCCAGGAATCCTCGACCAGGAGCGAGACTTCGGCCGCGCCGCCGTCGGCCGACGGGATCAGCTGACCGAGGCCGATCACGTCGCGGCCGCAGACCGCGAGCAGGCTGATCCCGCGCGGCGGCATCAGGAGCCGGTGCAGCCAGCGACGTGGCACGGCACGCATTCCGGTGTGATAGCGGTGGAAGAGCGTCGTCATCGAGCATCTCTGGTGCAGCGCGGACACCGCTTCCGCGTCACCGGGGACACCCTTGCGCAGGACGATGGCGGCGCCGTCGGCCCGGTCGAGCACGATCGGACCGGTCACGTTGTCGCGGACGGCGGCGACCAGGCCGGTCAGCGCGACGGCACGGCTGAGTTCCAGCTCGACGAACGGCGACCACCGCCGGCGGGCGACGAACGCGGCGCCGTCCCCCGCGGGGAAGACCGCGCGGTGCCCGCCTTCCGTACGAGCCGGGTTCGACTCGATCGAGGGGACCTTCGTGACGACGTCGGCCGCCAGGATGCCGCGCAGCACCTCCGCGAGGCCACCTGGTTCCTCGACGGCTCGTTTGGCCGCGGTGAGCGTCGCGGTGGCCGGATCGACCAGTTCCGCCAGGTCCGCGTCGACGACCGCGGAGCATTCGCATCCTTCGTCGCGGATCGCGTCGATGAGCAGCTGCCGCGGCAGGCCGGTGGCCGGACGCAGGACGATCTCGTCGAGCACGCCGCCGGGCACCGGCAGCACCGACAGCCCGAGGATGTTGCACTCGAGGTCGGCCAGCCGGATCGCGATCCTGGCCAGCGTGCCTGGCCGGTCGTCCACGCGGATCCGGACACGCCAGGCCGAAGCGGCCGCCGTCTCTTCGCCGGGATGGACCAGGGTGGGGCGGGCTCGATAGGTCTCCATGACGTCAACGGTCCCGGCCGGTTGTTGCCTGCCCACGGCGCGGGTGTTTCGCTCAGGTCAGCGTTCGACGCCGCCGCGCAACGGGGGCGAAACACTCAGCGGGGCGGGAGCACGCTGAACTCGTTGCCCTCCGGATCCACCATCAAGTCGCCGTTCCGCCCTGTCGCGCCCAGCTCCCTCAGGCGCCGGACCTCGGCCGCCCGGCTTCCACCCCGCCGTGGCGCGATCTCGAACCGCTGCCGGTTCGGGTGCCGCTTCTCCTCTTTCGTGCGGAGGAACTCCACCCACGGGCCGCGACCGTCCGATGGCCGCAGACCGACGATCGCCTTGTCCCGTACACCGATCTCCCAGCCCAGTGCGGCCGCCCAGAACCGCGCGAGCCGCTCCGGGTCGATCGCGTCGGTGACGACCGACGCGACCGCGCCCGTGCCCTGGTACCGCTCGCGGGGATTGAGGACGCAGAACTCGTTGCCCTCGGGGTCCGCGAGCACCACCCACGGCACCCGCTTCTCCTCCGGCGGCCCCTGACCGATGTCAATGTGCCGTGCGCCGAGGGACAGCGCACGGTCCACCAACTCGGCCTGGTGCCCGGGCGAGCGGCTCGCCAGATCCAGATGCAACCGGTTCTTGCCCCGTTTCGGGCCCGCCTCGGAACGGAACGCCGGCTCGAACGGGGCGTCCCAGCTGAACAGCCCTTCCCAGAAACCCGCCAGATCTCTGGGAAGGGCCGAGTCGAAGACCAGGTTCACCAGTTGTGCCACCACACCGGCGAACCTAGACGGCACCACCGACACTTTCCCTGCCGTAGGTGAACCCGCGATCAACGGCAGCCGGGGGTTCACGTGTTCGGTCGCTCTGCAGGCACATCTTCAGCTCCGTCGACCGACTCTGACCGGTTTGGCTTCCCCACCGACCGGTCATCGGGTCGCGAGCCGCAGAAGGGCCCAGAGTTGTCCCGCCATGTCCTGGTCTCCGCTGACCGTCACCGCCGTCGGACCCGCCCGGCCCCAGAGCCAGCGGTAGATCTTGTCCGGCTTCCCGGTGATCAGATCGTCCGCACGCTGGGCTTCCTCGGCCGAGCACCGCCAGGCGACCGTCTCCGAGGGCCCGGCCCTGGCGATCCAGGCGTGGCCCGCGGTGCGGACACCGACCGATCCGGTCTTGGTGCCGGACAATCCGAGCAACGGCAGCCGCTGGCCGAACCACAGCACCAGGGCCTCGTCGATCCCGTCGACCGCCACGTCTTCGGGGATCTCCGAGACCTCCCGGCCGGCCGCGCTTTCCGCGTCGATCCGGTGGATCGTCGTCTCGTGCGCCATCCGGCGCCGCCAGAACCCGTAACTGCGGTCCGCGGGCCACCAGGTCGGCGCCAGTTCGTCCGGATCGTGCGCGGACAGTTCGGCGACGAGCTCGTCCCGGCCCTCGCGGAAGTACTCCTCCAGGCCCTGCCCCGGCCCCGGTTTGCGCTGCCAGTGCTCGGGACGCCGCCCGTCGGTGATCCAGCGGCGGGTGACCCGGTACACGCTGCCCACGTGCCGGAGGACCTCACCGAGTGTCCAGCCGGGGCAGGTCGGGACCGGCGCGTCGGCGGACGCGGTGTGCGCCACCTGAGCCATCAGCTCGGTTTCGGCGCCGATCACCTCCAGGAACCTGCCCTGGTCGATCATGGCCTGCCCGGCCATCGGGCACCCCCTCTCCCCGGCCGCTCAGGCCACATACGCCGAATCACCCATCGGCAGCCCGTGCACCACCCGTCGCACCAGTTCCAGGAACACCGTGGCGGCCCGCGTCAGCTCGTCCGCCAATTCGACGGTGACCTTGCCGGTGATACCCGCCTGCGCGGCGGCCCGCGTCGCCGAGTTGGCCGCGAAGAACGCCGCCCATTCCTTCAGCTCGGGCGCGACGGAGTCGAGCAGCACCCAGCCGCTCGCCGGCCGGGCACGGCCCCGGTGCGGACGGCCGCGGGCCTCCAGTACCGCCGCGGCGCCCCGCAGCGCGGCGAGATAGGCCCCGATGAACCGCTCCGCGGGATCGCTTTCCCGCTCTGCTTCGGCGAGCCCCCGCCTCGCCTGTGCGTACAAGGAGACCGCCGCGGGTGGTGCCGGCGGGCGCAACGACATGGGCAGGGCGGGCTGCGCGGTGCCCCCCGGCCTCTCGGCTTCGTCGGGGGACACGACCGAAACGGACATGACGACCCTCCTCCTGTACGTGAGCGACGGCCGGTGCCCGGCGCCGAGGCGCTTCCCCCGCCCCCGCGCCGGGCACCTACCGGTGCGCGCTCACCGAATGTCGAACGTCTGTTCGAACAAGTCCAATGTAACCCTGAAGTGCCCACTTCTTCAACCCTGTAGCGGGGTGATCGCCGCATGTGGTGCGGGACACGGCATCGGCCACGTGATCTCATAGGCGTATGAGCACCATCGACCATCCCTCGGTGGCCAAGGTCGCGGCCGCGCTCGCCGAGGCGGGCCAGCAGGCCGCGGCGGACGGGATCCGGATCCTCCCCGCCGAAGTCCGCACGGCCGCCCAGGCCGCCGAAGCGCTCGGTGTCGAGGTCGGCGCGATCGCGAACAGCCTCGTCTTCCGAAGCCGCACCGGCGACGCCGAAAAGGCCCTGCTCACCCTGACCTCCGGCGCGCACCGCGCCGACACGGGCCTCCTCGCTTCGCTGACCGGCGCCGACGAGATCGGCAAGGCGGACGCGGATTTCGTCCGCGCGCACACCGGGCAGCCGATCGGCGGCGTCGCCCCGGTCGGTCACCCGAAGGCGTTGACCACCCTGGTCGACACCGCGTTACGCGCCCACGAGGTCGTCTGGGCGGCCGCCGGGCATCCGAAGTCGGTGTACCCCACGACGTTCGACGGCCTCGTCGCGCTGACCGGGGGCACTCCCGCGGACGTCGCGGGCGACGGGCAGGATGGGCGCCCGTGACCGCGATGTCCTCGGAATGCACCCGCTACGTCCAGCTGTCCGCGGACGAGTTCCGCGCCCGGCTCCCCGAGGCGCTGACCATCTACGTCAACGCCATGCGATATCCCGAAGGCACGGCCGAGCAACGCGCGCCGATGTGGCTCACGCACGCGCTGCGCGAAGGCTGGCGCTGCATGGCCGCGCTCGACGCGGACGGCGTCCTGCTCGGGCTCGCCTACGGCTACAAGGGCCGCGGCGGCCAGTGGTGGCACGAACAGGTCCGCCACGGCCTGACCCGGCGTGAGGGCCAGGCCGCCGCCGAGCACTGGATGTCCGACTACTTCGAGCTCACCGAGATCCACGTCAGCCCCGAAAGCCAGGGGAAGCGGATCGGCGAGGACCTCCTGCGACGGCTGCTCGACGGCGTGCCCAGCGCGCATGTCCTCCTTTCCACGCCGGAAGGCACCAGCCGGGCCTGGAACCTGTACCGGCGCGTCGGATTCGTCGATGTGCTGCGGGACTACCACTTCGCCGGGGATCCGCGGCCCTTCGCGATCCTCGGCCGGACGCTGCCGCTCTAGGGTTTCGAATAGGCGACGGCGAGCGCGGCGATGAGCACCACCGCGCCGCACCAGCCCACGGCGCCGAGCCGATCCCCGAGCACGGCCATGGACAGCAGCGCGGCGGTCAGCGGTTCGAGCAGGGCGGACAACGCCGCCAGTACGGGATGCGCGCTTTCGAGGCCGCGGAAGTACGCGGCGTACGCCAGCGCCGTGGGCACGACGCCGAAGTAGACGACGAGCGCGAGCACGTCGGCCTGAAGCGGCACGGCCATCCCGAACCACAAGGCGGCGGGAGTGAGCGCCGCACCGCCGATCAGGCAGCCGAAAGCCGTGGTGGGCAAGGGATCGAGGCCTTCGACACGGGTCGCGGTCACCAGTGTCAGCGCGGCGAACCCGGCCGCGGCGAGCAGGGCGAACAGCACTCCGGCGACGTCGACCTCCTGGCCGGGCGTCCACTGCAGCAGCGCGAGCCCGACGAGGGACCCGGCCACGGACACCGCCGTCCACGCTCCGGGAAGGCGGCGGGTCTTGACGGCCGTCGCGACGGCGAGCAGGACGGGCGCGCTGCCGATGGTGGTCATCGTCGCGACGCTCACCGAACTCAGCGAGACCGAGGCGAAGTAGCTGGTCTGGAAGAGGGCGAACAAGCCGCCGACCGCCAGGAGGCGACGGCGGACCTGGGGCGTGCGGGGAAAGCCGCGAAGGCCTCCAGTGAGCCAGAGATAGCCGGTGGCGATCACGCCGCCGATGAGCAGCCGGTACGCGGCGACGCTCAGGGGATGCAGTCCCGCGCGGGAGGCGAGCAGGGATCCGGCGAGGCCGCCGGTCCCCCAGAGGACTCCGGCGAGGACGAGCGCGGCCGACGATCGGGCGCGCGTGGGTACGGCAACGGACATGGGGAAACGCTCCTGCGTCTGTGTCTGTCGGAAAGGACGTCGACGACGCGGGGTGCTTCAGTGCAGCACGGATCGGCCGGGCGGCTGGAACGCCGCGCGGCCGGAGACACCCCGCTCAGGAGGCGGGCGGTGGGGTGACGAGAAAGATCCGGTGCACGGGAGGGAACGTATCAAGCTCGCCGTAGCGGGGGCACGTGAATTACGGCACGCGGAGGGCCCCTCCGGATGCAATGAACGGTCCTTTCCTTGCAAATTTCGCAAGGAAAGGACCGTTCCTGGCACGGGCCGGGGTCAGTCCAGGGCGGCCAGCATCTCCCGCAGCGTGTCCAGCCCCATCCCGCCGAGCGCCAGCGCCCGCGTGTGGAACTGCTTGATGTCGAACGCGTCGCCCTGCCGCGCGCGGGCCTCCTCGCGGGCGGTGAGCCAGAGCCGTTCGCCGAGCTTGTACGACGGCGCCTGCCCCGGCCAGCCCAGGTAGCGGTCGATCTCGTCGTGCACGTGGGCCGGGTCGGTGACGGTCCGGGTGAGCATGAACTCCAGGCCCAGCTCGGGCGTCCACCGCTCACCCTCGTGGAAACCGGTGCCCGCCGGGATCTCCAGTTCCAGGTGCATGCCGATGTCGACGATCACCCGCGCGGCGCGGAACAGCTGCTCGGACAGCATGCCGAACAGTTCGCCGTCGTCGGTGAGGAACCCGAGGTCCTCCATGAGCCGCTCGGAGTACAGCGCCCAGCCCTCGGCGTGCCCGGAGGTGAACGCGAGCAGCCGCTGGTACTTGTTCAGCGACTCCGACTGGTCGACCGCGGTCGCGATCTGCAGATGGTGACCCGGCGCGCCCTCGTGGTAGACGGTGCTGACCTCGCGCCAGGTGGTGAACTCGTCCCGGCCCTGCGGCAGCGACCACCACATGCGGCCGGGGCGGGAGAAGTCCTCGCTCGGGCCGGTGTAGTACGCGCCGACGGTGCCGCCGGGCGGGGCGATCTTGCACTCCAGCGCCATCACCCGGTCGGAGATGTCGAAGTGCTTGCCGCGCAACGACTTCAGCGCGTTGTCGGACAGGTTCTGCATCCAGGCCTGGAATTCCGCCCGGCCGCGGACGAGGTACTTGGGATCGGCGTCGAGGGCGGCGGCCGCCTCGGCGAGGGTGGCGCCGGGCTTGATCCGGCCGGCGACCTCGCGCATCTCCGTTTCGAGGCGGGTGAACTCGGCCCAGCCCCAGGCGTAGGCCTCGTCCAGGTCGAGGGTGGCGCCGGTGAACACCCGGGACCACAGCTGGTAGACCTCGGCGCCGACGGCGTCCTTGACCGGTGCCAGCGGGGCGAGCTCGGCGCGGAGGAACCCGGCGAACTCCGCGTACGCCTCCTGGGCGGCGTGAGCGGCCTGGCCGAGTTCGGTGCGGAGCTTGTCGTCGACGTCCTTCGCGTCGGAGACGAGGGTCTCGAAGAAACCGGTCTCGTCCTTCAGCCCGGCCCAGGTTTCGGCCTGTTCGGCGACCTTGCCGACCTGCCGCAACGCCGACACCCGGCCCGCGTCGGCGGCCGCGAGCAGCGAAGTACGGAGGCCGTCGAGTGCTTCGGGCACCCTCGCCATCCGAGCGGCGATCGTCGCCCAGTCCTCCGCGGTCTCGGTGGGCATGTAGTCGAAGACCATGCGCAGTTCCTGCACGGGGCTTTCGATCACGTTCAGCGCCGCGAGGTCGAGGCCGGCTTCGTGGATCTCGAGATTCAGCGCGATCCGCTCGATGAACACGGCCTTGGCCGCGCGTTCACCGTCGTCGACCGGTTCGGCCGCGGTGATCTCGGCCAGTGCGCGCGTGGCGATCGCGGCCCTGGCCGCGTGCCCGGCGGGCGAATAGTCGGTCAGCTGGTCGTCGTATCCGGAGATACCGAAAGTCGTCGCGGCGACCGGGTCGGCCGCGGCGTACTCGTCGACGTACCGGTCACAGATCTCGTGCACACTTCGCGCGGTTGAAGCCATGACCGGCACGCTACCGGGATCGAAGGCGACTTCGGTACGGAGTTACGCCCGGGCGGGGACCAGCCCGAGCCTGCTGACCACTTCACGCGTGGCCTTGGACCGGTTGAACGTGTAGAAGTGCAGGTCGGGGACGCCTTCGGCGATGAGCCGTTCGCCCAGTTCGGTCACCGCGTCGATACCTGCGGCGCGGAAGGCCTTCGGGTCGTCGGCCAGCGGCTCCAGCCGGTCCAGCAGCCGCCGCGGCGCGGGCGCGCCGGACAGCTTGATGGACGTGTGCAGCGTCCGCGGCGTGGTCAGCGGCATGATGCCGGGGATGACCAGGGCCTCACAGCCGGTGGCCGCCACCCGGTCACGCAGGCGGAGGAAGTCCTCCGGCTCGAAGAACAGCTGCGCGATCGCGAAATCCGCGCCCGCGCGGAGCTTGCGCACGAGGTACTCGGTGTCGGCTTCGAGGTTCGCCGACCGCGGGTGGCCATAGGGGAAGGCCGAGACGCCGACGCAGAAGTCGCCGAGCGAACGCACCAGTTCGACGAGCTCCTCGGCGTAGTTCAGCCCGTCCGGATGCGGGACCCAGTCGCCGTAGACGTCGCCCGGCGGGTCGCCACGCAGCGCGAGGATGTTCCGCACGCCGACGGCGGCGTACCAGCCGATGACGTTGCGCAGTTCCGCCACCGAGTGATTGACGGCGGTGAGGTGCGCCATCGGCACGAGCGTGGTTTCGGTGGCGACGCGGGCGATGCTGCGGATCGTGCCGTCCCGGCTGGAGCCGCCGGCGCCGTAGGTGATCGACATGTACGCCGGGTCCAGCGGCTCGAGTTCCCGGATCGACTTCCACAGCACGGCCTCGTCGGCCGCGTCCCGGGGCGGGAAGAACTCGATGGAGAACACGGGTCCATCACCCTGCAACCGCTCGACCACCGACGTCATACGGCCATGTTAGGGGGGATTGTCCGCTGGTCGGGAGCCCCCTCTCAGGCTATGGACGTGCGATCTGAGCCACGTACGAGCGGTTGCCGAGCGGTGCCCGGCTGGGGAGACTCGGTGGTGAGCACAGGGAGCCGCCATGAGCGCCGAAACCGACACCAGCTGGGATGAGGACGTCCGCGTGGCGGTCTACCGCGCGTTCGCCGAGCACGGGAGGCCGCCGACGGCGCCGGAACTGGCCGACGCCGCCCACGGCTCGCTCGCGGTGGCGAAACAGGCCTTGCACCGGCTCGCGGAGCGGCGGCATCTCGTGCTCGACGAATGCGAGCACGTCGTGCTGGCGCATCCGTTCGCGGCGATCCCGCTCGGGTTCTCGGTGATGGGCGAGCGCACGTTGTGGTGGGGCGGCTGCGCGTGGGACGCGTTCGCGATCCCGCATCTGGTCAAGGCCGAGCCCGAGGTGCTGGTGTCGACCCGCTGCCGCGGCTGCGGCGAACCCGAGGCGCTGATGGTGAACGACCGGACCCCGCCGAAGGGTGACCTGGTCGCGCACTTCCTGGTCCCTGTGGCGCGGATGTGGGACGACGTCGTGCACACCTGCGCCAACCAGCGCCTGTTCTGCGGCGAGTCCTGTGTGGACGAATGGCTGGCGGAAACGGGGCAGGACAAGGGTTACGTCATGGATCTGGCGACGCTGTGGCGGCTCGCGGCCGGCTGGTACGACGGCAGGCTCGACCACGGCTACACCCGCCGGGACCCGGCCGCCGCGGCCGCGTACTTCGAACAGGCCGGGCTGAGCGGCCCGTTCTGGCGTTAGACGAGGAACCGCAGCACGGCCGTGACGACCACCCCGCAGAGGATCGCGGCGAGCACCGGCACGCGCAGCACGTAGGTCACCGCGATCGCGGCGAGTCCGGCGCAGAGCGTCCAGTCGAGCCCGGACCAGGCCGGACCGGTCACGTCCGTGAGCACGAGCCCGGCCAGCAGCGCGGGCGCGAGCAACGCGATCACCCCCGCGAGCCGCGGCGGCAGCGTCCGGTCGCCGAGCAGGACCGGCCCCGCCGCCTTGAACCCGATGCTGACCAGCGCCACCAGGACGATCGCGAGCCAGAGCGTCATCGCCGCACCCCCAGTCCGAGCAGCGCGGCGGCCGAAGCGCCGATCAGCGCGAGCCCGACCGGGACGAACAGCACCAGGATCCCGGCGAGGCAGGCGGCGAGCGCCGCGGTCAGCACCGCCTGGCGCGAACGGCGCAGTTCGTCGATGAGCAGGACCAGGAAGAAGCCGGGGAACACGACGTCGAGCCCGAACCGCGAGACGACGTCCGGTGGCGGCGCGGCCAGGACCCCGAGCACCGTCCCCAGCACCCACGCGGGCAGCTGGACGAGCGTGCAGCCGATGAGTTTCTCGCGGTCGAAGCGCCCTTCGCCGAGGTGTGCGGCCACCCACGAACCGTCGACGACGGCTTGGCCTTCCCACGCGCGCCGCAGGCGTCCGCCGCGCAGGTCGGCGGCGACGGCGGCGCCCATCGGCAGGAACCGGGCGTTGATCAGGGCCGCGGCGCCGACCGCGACCGCGAGGTTGCCGCCGCCCGCGAGCGCGGTGGCCATCGCGAACTGGGCCGAGCCGGAGAACACCACGATCGAAGCGACGATCGGGGCGGCGATCCCCCAGCCGAGGGTCTGGCTGTACGCGCCGAAGGTGACACCGAGGACGAAGGTCGCGACACCCAGTCCGAGCCCGACACGGGCGCCGGCCAGATAGTTGCGCCGGAGCGTTGTCATGGTTCGACCCTAACAAGCTAAACTCGTTTTGACCATTAGGAGGACGCGTGGACGGCCATTGGGACGGGTACGACAGCATCGGCGGGAGCGTGCCGTTGGACCTGGTCAACACCGTTTCCTGGCGGCGCGATCCGGCCCGGCGGGAAGACCGGCTTTCGGCCCCGGAACGGCTGTCCGAGTGGGTCGTCCTGGTCGGCGCGGGCACCGAGCGGCTGGAGATCTCCGAGGCCGTCCTCGATGTGGTGAAGGACTTCCGCGAGACGCTGTACCGCGTGCTGGTGTCGGATCCGCCGGACGTCACGGCGTTGCGCAAACCGTTGCTGGCGGCGTACCGGCACGCCGAACTCGCGCCGTCCCTGCCACTGCGGTGGACGGTGCCGCTGGTCGACGGCACCGCGTTGCCGCACTTCCTCGCCCTGGCGGCCGAAGAGCTGCTCCGGTCCGGGGAGCTGGAGCGGATCCGGGAGTGCGAGGGCCCCGGCTGCGGCTGGATCTTCACCGACCACACGCGCAACCGGTCGCGGCGCTGGTGCAGTTCGTCGGACTGCGGGAACCGGGCGCGGGCGAAGCGGCACTACGACAAGACCCGCGGCTGACGTCTCGTTCGCCACATTCGAAGGCACCCGACTGGGTCACGACGACATCCTTCCCGGAGGATGTGCTCATGGACACGTCCGCCTACGACGCCGATCTGCCCGCCCACGTCGAGCGGGCGCTGGCCGGGTTCCTCGAGCGCGCCGGTGCCGAAATCCGCCGCACCGAGCCGACGGTCGGGGCCGGGATCGACGCGCTGGCCGGTTTCGTGCTGGGCGGCGGCAAACGCCTGCGCCCGACGTTCGCCTGGTGGGGCTGGCGCGGCGCGGGCGGCGACCCGGGCGGGCCGGACGTCGAAGGCGTGCTGCAGGCGGTGGCGAGCCTGGAGCTGATCCAGGCGTGCGCGCTGATCCACGACGACCTCATCGACTCCTCCGATTCGCGCCGCGGTTCGCCGACGGTGCACATCGCGGGCGCGAAACTGCACGCCGACAGCGGCTGGCTGGGTTCGCCGAGCACGTTCGGGCTCGCGACCGCCGTCCTGGTCGGCGACCTCGCGCTGGCCTGGGCCGACGACATGTTCGGCGAGGCCCCGCTCCCGCCCGCGGCCCTCGCGGCGGCGCGGCCGGCGTGGCGCGCGATGCGCACCGAGGTGCTCGCCGGTCAGTACCTCGACGTCCGCACCCAGGCCACCGGCGACGCCTCCCCCGAGGCGGCGCTGCACATCTGCAAGCTCAAGACGGCCGCGTACACCGTCCAGCGCCCGCTGCACCTCGGTGCCGCGCTCGGCGGTGCCGACGAGGCGCTGATCGCGACGCTGCGCGAGTTCGGCGACGAGGTCGGCGTGGCGTTCCAGTTGCGGGACGACCTGCTCGGCGTGTTCGGCGACCCGTCGGTCACCGGCAAACCCGCGGGCGACGACCTGCGTGAGGGCAAGCGGACGCTGCTGGTCGCGCTGGGTCTCCAGCGCGCGGCCGAACAGGGCAAGGACGCGGCGGCGAAGGTCATCTCCGACGCCATCGGCGATGCGCACCTGTCCGAAGACGCCGTCGAGACCGTGCGTGAGGCGCTGCAGGACGTGGGCGCCGTCGACGCGGTGGAACGCCGTATCGACGAGCTCACCGACTCCGCGATGGCCGCGCTCGACCGCGCCCACCTGGCCGAACCCGCTCCCGCCGCGCTGACCGGACTGGTCGTCAAGGCGACCCAGCGGACGTACTGATGCGCACTGTCACCGGTCCGAGTGACCACGTGGTGGTGATCGGTGGCGGGCTCGCCGGGCTGTCGGCGGCGCTGCACCTGCTCGGCGCCGGACGCCGGGTGACCTTGCTGGAGCAGGACAAGACCCCCGGTGGCCGAGCCGGACAGGCGGATTTCGGCGGCAACACCGTCGACACCGGCGCCAGCGTGCTGACCATGCCCGAGCTGCTCGACGAAGCCTTTTCCGCCGTCGGCGAGTCCCTGGCGGACAACCTGACGCTGACCCGGCTCGACCCGGCCTATCGCGCGAGGTTCGCCGACGGCAGCACGATCGCCGTGCACACCGAGGCGGCGGCGATGGAGGCCGAGATCCGCGAAGCCGCCGGTCCGGCCGAGGCCGAGGGCTACCGGCGGCTTCGCCGCTGGCTGACCGAGCTGTACGCGGCGCAGAAGGACCACTTCATCGGCGCGAACTTCGATTCGCCGCTCGATCTCGTGCGCCCGGAGCTGGCGAAACTGGCCGTACTGGGCGGTTTCGGACGGCTCGGCCCGAAGATCGGCGGTTTCCTGCGCGACGACCGGGTGCGCCGGCTGTTCTCCTTCCAGGCGCTCTACGCGGGACTCGATCCGGCGCGCGCGATCGGCGCGTACGGCGTCATCTCCTACATGGACACCGTCGGCGGGGTCTACTACCCGTCGGGCGGCATGGGCGAGATCGCGCGGGCGATGGCGAACGCGGCCGAACGCGCCGGCGCGGAGCTGCGCTTCGGCACCGAAGCCGCTTGGCTGGAAAGGGTTTCCTCGCGGGTGCGCGCGGTGCGGACCCGCACGGGTGAGCGGATTCCTTGCGACACGGTGGTTCTCGCGACCGAACTCGGCACCGCGTACCGGCTGCTCGGCGCCCGTCCCCGGCGTCCGCTGCCGCTGCGGTACTCGCCGTCGGCCGTCGTCCTGCACGGGCACGCGCCGAAGTCGTGGCCGGATCTGGGCCACCACACGATCTTCTTCGGCCGCGCCTGGGAGAAGACGTTCTCCGAGATCATCCGCGAAGGCAAGCTGATGAGCGATCCCTCGCTGCTGGTGACCCGGCCGACGGCGACCGAACCGGCCCTCGCCCCCGGCGGCGACCAGGTGATCTCGGTACTGGCCCCCGCGCCGAACCTCGGCCGCGGCAAGATCGACTGGGACCGCGTCGGCCCCGCGTATCGCGCGGAACTCCTGCGCACGCTGGAAAACCGCGGCCTCACCGGTTTCGCCGACGACTTCTCCGTCGACGAGATGATCACCCCCGCGGGCTGGGCGGAACGCGGGCTCACCGCGGGCACGCCGTTCTCGCTCGCGCACACCTTCGCCCAGACCGGCCCGTTCCGGCCGGGGAACCTGATGCGGGCGGTGGACAACGTCGTCCTGGCCGGCTGCGGGACCACGCCGGGCGTCGGCATCCCGCCGGTGGTGATCTCCGGCAGGCTCGCGGCGGGAAGGGTCACCGGCCGATGAGCGAACTCGACGCCGCGGGCATCACCGAGCCGGCGTTGCGGGCCGCGTACACCGAATGCCGCCGCATCAACGCGCACTACGGCCGCACCTTCTTCCTCGCGACCCGGCTGCTGCCGTCGCGGACGCGGCCGTTCGCGCACGCGCTGTACGGCTTCGCTCGGATGGCGGACGAAGTGGTCGACAATCCCGCCCCCGGCACCGATCCCGCGGTCGCGCTGGACGAGGTCGCCGCCATGGTCGCGCGGGTCTTCGAGGGCGGCACGCCCGCCGATCCGGTGCTGACCGCGCTCGCCGACACCGTGCGGCGCCACGACCTCGACCGCGGCCTGTTCGACGCGTTCCTGCGGTCCATGGCGATGGACCTCAAGATCACCGAGTACGCGACCTACGCCGACCTCAAGGAGTACATCCACGGTTCGGCCGAGGTGATCGGCCTGCAGATGCTGCCGATCTTCGGCACGGTCGTCCCGGCCGAGGAGGCGGTGCCCGGTGCCGCCGCGCTGGGCGAGGCGTTCCAGCTGACCAACTTCCTGCGCGACGTCGGCGAGGACCTCGACCGTGGGCGGCTGTACCTGCCGACCGACGAATTGGCCGCGTTCGGCGTCGACCGCGAGCTGCTCGAATTCTCCCGCGCCCGCGGCCTGCCCGATCGTCGCGTCCGGCGCGCGCTCGCCGTCGCGGTGGCGCGCAACCGCGCCGTGTACCGCCGCGCCGAAGCGGGCATCCCGTTGCTGCGCGCGGAATCCCGCGAATGCGTGCGGACCGCGCTCGTGCTCTACAAAGGCATCCTCGACGAGATCGTGGCCCTCGGGTACGACGTGCTGAACACCCGCGCGGTCGTCCCCCGCCGCCGTCGGCTGGGGGTCGCTCTGCCGAGGCTGCTGGCGAGCACGTGGAGCAACTCCAGGCTTAGGCTGCGGTCATGACCTCTGCTTCGAACAGGAAGATCCGGATCGGCGTCCAGCTTCAGCCCCAGCACGCCGAATACAAGGCGATCCGCCGGGCGGCTTCGGAGGCCGAAGAGCTCGGTGTGGACATCGTCTTCAACTGGGACCACTTCTACCCGCTCTACGGCGAGCCCGAAGGACTGCACTACGAGTGCTGGACCATGCTGGGCGCCTGGGCGGAATCGACGTCGCGGGTCGAGATCGGCGCGCTGGTGACGTGCAACAGCTACCGCAATCCCGAGCTGCTCGCCGACATGGCCCGCACCGTCGACCACATCTCCGACGGACGGCTGATCCTCGGCATCGGCTCCGGCTGGTTCGAGAAGGACTACGACGAATACGGCTACGAGTTCGGCACCGCGGGCGGCAGGCTCGACGATCTGGCCGAGGCGCTCCCGCGTATCGAGAGCCGGTTCGGCAAGCTGAACCCGGCGCCGACCCGGAAGATCCCGGTGCTGATCGGTGGCGGCGGCGAGAAGAAGACACTGCGCCTGGTCGCGAAGCACGCCGACATCTGGCACGGCTTCGGCGACCCGGAGGTGGTGGAGCGCAAGGTCAAGATCCTCGACCAGCACTGCGCCGACGTCGGGCGCGACCCGAAGGAGATCGAGCGTTCGGTCGCCGTCGACGGTGAGCCCGAGGAGCTGGGCCCGAAGCTGCTGGAGCTGGGTGTCTCGCTGTTCACCGTGGCGACCGGCGGGCCCGACTACAACCTGGACAAGCTGCGGTCCTGGATCGAGTGGCGGGACAAGCAGCAGTCCTGACCCGCTTTCAAGCGCTA
>NZ_LQMT02000012.1:139027-202042 GCF_001620365.2 Amycolatopsis keratiniphila subsp. keratiniphila | reverse complement strand
TTGCAAGGAACGGACCGTTCATGGCGTCCGGGACCGATCGCGACGGTGAGCCGCCACCCGCTCCCGAGTGGCGCACCGCGTCGAGCAGTACCGACGCGGACTCCCCCCACCCAAGTGCGCGAAGGGCTTCCCGCAGCCCGAAGCGGCACACAGCCCACCCGGCGGCGCCTGACGGTCCGACAGCAGCACGGCCAGCGCCAGCGCGGACGACGTCACCAGCCACGCGCCCCACGGCCCGTCGTCGTCGGCGTCCACGTGGAGATGCCAGCCGAACCCGTCCGCGTGATCGGTCAGCCGCGGCGGATGCGCGTAGCGCGCAAGCAGCCGGTTGAGCACATCGGCCGCCTCCGCGACATCCCGCGCCGCGAACACCTCCCGCAGTTCCGCGGCCGCCGCCCGCAACGACGTCACGTCCGACGGCGCCAACTCGACCGACGTCTCGCCGTGCGCTTCCAGCACGGAACGCACCGACGAAGCCGACGGATCCGGCGAAAGCAGCACAACCAGCAGATCCACCGCCCGCTGTGCCGCCGCCCGCGCCGACCGGCCGGGCAGGAAATCCCGCTGCGCTGAAGTCATACCCCACTGTAACGTCTCAGTCATGAGAGGCCGTTACAGTCTCGCCGTCTACCTGGCCGGCGCGACGGTCGCCAGAACCGGCGACGAGTTGTCCGGGCCGGCTTTGCTCCTGCTCGGCGTGAGTATCGACGGCTCGGCCGCCACCGGATCCGCGCTGCTCGCGGGCCTGACGATCTCCGCGGCGGCGGGCGGGCCGCTGCTCGGCGCCCTGCTCGACCGCAGTCCCCGGCCGGGACGGCTGCTGGCGTGGGCGCTGCTCGCGTACGCGGGCGGGCTCGGCGCGGTGCTCGCGCTGGTCGAAGTCCCCGCGGCGATCGCGGTGGCCGTCGCGGCCGGCCTGCTCAACCCCGCGTTGGCGGGCGGATGGACGGCACAGCTGCCGCAGGTCCGCGGCACGACACCGCTGGAGCGGGCGAGCACGCTGGACGCGATGACGTTCACCGCCGCGAGCCTCGCCGGGCCGGGACTCGCCGGGCTCGTGGCCGCATACGCCGGCGCACCGGCCGCGGTCGCGCTCGCGATCACGCTGGTCGCGGCCGCCTTCCCCGCCGCATGGTCGCTGCCCGCCACCGAAGCGAAGCCCACGAGACCGATCCGCCGTCAGCTCGCCGACGGGTTCGCGGTCCTTTTCCGCAACCGCGCGCTGCTGCGGGCCACCGCGACGTCCACCGTGTCCTTCGTCGGCATCGGGATCGCCGTGGTCTGCTACCCGCTGCTCGGCGCCCAGCGACTGGGGAATCCGGGGTTCGGCGCGCTCCTGCTCACCGTGATGGCCGCCGCGTCACTGGTCGCGAACGCCGTGCTGGCCCGCAGACCGCCCCCGCCGGATCGCACCGTGCTCGCCAGCACCGTCCTGCTCGGCGCGAGTTTCCTGCTCGCGGCCGCCGGACACGGCGTGGTGCCCCTGCTGGCCGCCGCCGTACTCGCCGGTTTCGCGGAAGGCCCGCAGCTTTCGGCGCTGTTCGCCATCCGGCATCGCGAAGCACCCGCGGCGGTGCGGGCTCAGGTCTTCACGACGGCGGCGAGCGTGAAGATCACCGGACTCGCGGTCGGAGCCGCGGCCGCGGGGCCGTTGAGCGCACTCTCCGTAACCGCCGCGCTGAGTGCCGCGGCGGGGTTCCAGCTTCTCGCGGCCGTCACATATGCGCTGGTGCGAGCTAGAAGGCCATCGCCTGCGCGCGCCGCTTGACCTCGGTGCCGTGGCTCGTGCGGAGCGCGTTGACCGGGGTGATCCCGGGCAGGGTCTCGTCTTCGGCGAAGAGCCAGCGCAGCATCTCCGTCCGGCTGAACCCGGCGTCCGCGAGCACGGTGATGGTGCCCGCCAGGCCCTTGACCACGCCGTCCTTCACCAGGAACGCGACCGGGACGTACAGCTCGCCCTTGCGCCGGACGGCGATCAGGTGGCCGTCGCGCAGCATCTGGCGGACCTTGTTGGCCGAAACGTTCAGCGCGGTCGCGACCTCCGGAAGCGGGAGAACGGCCACATCGGCATCGAGAACGTCGTCGGCGACGGGAATACCACTCACAGGTGACACTGTGCCACATTCCGTCTCCCCCTCCGTTAGTGCGCACGGGTGACGAGCCGGGCGTTGACGGAAAGTACCCACCCGGTCACGGATACCGCCGATCCGACGAAATGACGGGAATCGTGATCCCCGGCGACCCAGGTCCCGTACACCAGAACATGGGTACTTCCGTACGATCCATAGCCGTGACACGCACGGACCCCACGCTGGTGGGCACTCTGCTCGAGGGCCGCTACCGGGTGGACAAGCTGCTCGCACGCGGTGGGATGTCGTCGGTGTACCGCGGCGTCGACACCCGCCTGGACCGCCAGGTCGCCATCAAGATCATGGACCCGCGGTTCGCCGACGACAGGTCCTTCGTCGAACGCTTCGAACGGGAAGCCCGTTCGGCGGCCCGGCTGCACCACCCGCACGTGGTGGCGGTGCACGACCAGGGCTTCGACACCCCCGGCGGCGAGGAGTCCGGCCGCGCGTTCCTGGTGATGGAACTCGTCGACGGCGGGACCCTGCGCGAGCTGCTCGCCGAACGCGGTCCACTGGACGTCGCGCTCGCGCTGAGCATCACCGAACCGGTCCTCTCCGCGCTGGCCGCGGCGCACGCCGCCGGTCTGGTGCACCGCGACGTCAAACCGGAGAACGTCCTCATCGGCCGCGGCGGGACCGCGCTCTCGGGCGGCGTGGTCAAGGTCGGCGACTTCGGGCTGGTCCGCGCGGTCGCGAGCGCGGGCACCACGAGTTCGAGCGTCATCCTCGGCACCGTCGCCTACGTCTCGCCCGAGCAGGTCGCGACCGGCGCGACCACCTCGCGCGGGGACGTCTACTCGGCCGGGATCCTGCTGTACGAAATGCTCACCGGACGTCCGCCGTACACCGGCGACACCGCGCTCTCGGTGGCGTACCGGCACGTCAACGACGACGTCCCACGTCCGAGCGAGCTGCGGCCCGGTATCCCGCCGCAGCTGGACGAGCTGATCCTGCGCGCCACGCGCCGCGACCCCGAGCAACGGCCCGCCGACGCCGCGGCTTTCCTCGCCGAGCTGAACCATCTGCGCACCGTCCTCGGTGTCCCGGCGGTCCCGGTGCCCGTCCCGCTCCCTGCCGACGCCGACCGGGAGACCGACGCCGAGCGCACCACCCCCGGCATCCCCGCCGTCCCCGCGGTGGCTCCGGCCGCCGCCGCGACGACCGTGTTGCCCCCGGTCGCCGAGGCGACCCTTCCGGTCACCGGGCCGCGCGGAACGCAGGCGCTGCACCGCGAGCCGCAGATCCCGGCCCCGCAGCCGCCCCGCACGCCTCCCCCGCGCCCCAAACCGGCGGCCGGCGACGAGCAGCCGGGGTCGCGCAAGCGGCTCTACCTGATGATCGCGGCCGCGGTACTGGTCCTCGGCGGCCTGATCGGCGCGTTCGCCTTCATCCTCAACGACTCCGGCCCGACGTCGTCGTCGGTGCCGAAGCTGGCCGGGATGAACCAGGCCGCCGCCGGTGACGCGCTCCGGTCGGCGAAGCTGACCCCGGCCTACACCGAGGAGTACAGCGACACCGCCGCGCAGCACACGGTGATCCGGTCCGACCCGGCGGAGGGCACGTCGCTCGCGCCGGGCGCCACGGTCAACGTCGTGCTGTCGAAGGGGCGTCCGATCGTGCCGGACATCCAGGCCGGGACGAGCCAGCAGGACGCGGAGACGGCGATCAAGGCCGCGCAGCTGACCCCGGTCCAGGGCGAGCAGGAGTACAGCGACGTCGCCAAGAACAAGGTGATCCGCGTCGACCCGGGCCCCGGTTCGCAGCTGAACATCGGCGGGCAGGTCACGATCATCCTGTCCAAGGGCCCCGAGCCGCTGCCGCCGGTCCCGGACGTCACCGGCCAGACCAAGGACGCGGCGTTCCAGATCCTGCAGCAGGCGGGCTTCCAGCCGTTCCAGGCCGGTGAGGAGTTCTCCGACCAATTCGCCGCCGGTCAGGTGATCCGCACCGACCCGAAGGGCGGCGGCAAGGCGAGCAACCGCCGGATCGGCGTGTTCGTTTCGAACGCCGTCGAAGTACCGAACGTGACCTTCAAGCGGATGGAGGAGGCGATCCAGATCCTGAAACAGGCGGGTCTGGAGCCGGACCGTCAGGGTCGCGGAAACGGGAACGGTCACGGCGGCGGAAACGGTGGTTTCGACTTCGTCCTGGAGCAGGATCCGCAGCCGGGCACCAAGGTGCCCAAGGGCACGAAAGTGAAGATCAAGGGCTTCGGGTGACGCGAAAGGTGCTTTGAAACCGTTCAGTACCGGCATGGTCATCGGCTACCGTGAGCGCATGGTGGTCGTCGACGGAGTGAACGGCAGGTCGGACAGCTTCACCCCGCGTTCCGCCGCGCCGCGATGAGCTTCTTCACGGACGGTCCGCGCAGCCGCCCCCTGTTCCCGGTGCCGGAGCAGGAGCTGTTCGGCTACAACGGCCGTCCCTGGGTGGAGACGCCGCACGAGTACATCGTCCCGGCGATCCTGCCCTGGTCGATGCCGCTGGGCCGGGCCGAACGGACCATCGTGGCGCTGCGCGGCATCGAGGTGTGGCCGGAGTCGGTGTCCTTCCAGCTGTCGGTGTACTCGCGGGATCTCCTGCTCGACGAACCCGGCGAAGGCCTGATCGACCACCGCCGGGTCCCGGACTACAACGCGCTGCTGGTCGGGGTGCTGTTCCCCGACGGGAGGCGGGCCAGTTCGGAGACCATCTCCGTGCCGTCGGCCACCAAACCGGACCAGCCGGTGCTGCGCGCGCAGGGGCTGGGCGGTTCGGCTTTCCACGTCGACCACGAGATCTTCCTGTGGCCGCTGCCGCCCGACGGGCCGCTGGAGTTCATCGTCCAGTGGCTCGACCGCGACATCGAGGAGTCGCGCACCTCGCTCGACGGCACCGCCATCCGCGACGCCGCCAAGGAGGCGGGCGAGATCTGGCCGGGGCTGCCCGCGCGGAAGTCGCACGGGCTGCCCGTCCGCCGGGTCGGGGCGCAGGCGATGATCACCCCGGCCTGGCCCGCTCAGGTCCCGCCGCCCCTGCCTCAGCCATCGTCCCCGCCGCCCGCTTCGGACCAGCCGCGGGGCGCTCCCCTGCCGACCCGCCTCCCACGCCGAGCGCGCTGAAACCCTTGAGTGGTAAGGACGGTTTTACCTAGGGCTGTGGAGGCGTGTCGCGAAAGCCACTTTCGAGACGTCTGATGTCCCGAAAGTGGCTTTCGCGACATGATCGCCAAGGCGGTACCGAGCCCGACCACAGCCGACGTTGCGAAAGCCACTTTCGCAACGTTGAAGGTTGCGAAAGTGGCTTTCGCAACCCGTTCCGGTCAAGTTCGGCACCCGGCAAAACCACGGCGAGTAAGAAACGCCGCCACAGAGTGGGTCGGGCACGGACGACACATGTGATCAGATGGACGACACTCGGCGGCGGCCGAACCCTGCCGAGCGTCGTCCACCCGAACAGGTATGGCGTCCCACCGGTCACGCGAAAGCACCCGACCATAGGTACGCAAAAACAACTTTGCTCAACTGGCCTTATCAGCGGAAGGCTTCGACGTTCGCCACCGCCCACTCCGCGTAGGTGACGCCGGGCCGACCGGTGAGTTCCTGGACGACGCCGGTCGGCTTGTCGGGGTTCTCGGTGAAGTACGCGAAGCCGTCGAGCAGCCACTCGGCGATCTCCGCCGGGATCCCGGCGGCGGCCCACTGCTGGTTCGCCTCTTCCCTGGTGAGTTCCTGGAAGACCACCTCTTCGCCGAGCGCGGCCGAGATGGCGGCGACCTGTTCGCGCTGGCTGATCGCCGTCGGCCCGCTCAGCGTGTGCTTCTTGCCGACGTGCCCCTCGGTCAGGATGACGTGCGCCGCGACGGCGGCGATGTCCGCGAGGTCGATCGGCGTCATCCGCGACTCGGGGTAGGCCTCGCGGACCACCCGCTCGGCCTTGATCGTCTCCGCCCAGCCGAGCGTGTTGTTCATGAACGCGCCCGGCCGCAGGAAGGTCCAGTCGAAACCCGCCGCCTGGACGGCCTTCTCGATGATCGCGTAGTCCACGCCGCTCGAATTCTCCGCCGGGTCGTCGGCGTTGCTGCCCGACAGCGCCACCACACGGCGCACTCCGGCCTCCTTCGCCAGCTTCACGAAGTCGTCCACCTTGGCCGCGAGCGGCGCCAGGTACACGGTCTCGATGCCTTCGAGGGCTTCCGGCAACGTCTCCGGTTTGCCCAGGTAGCCCTTGGCGACCTCCACCTGCTCGGGCAGCGCCGCCTTCGCCGGGTTGACGGTCAGCGCCCGCACCGGAGCCCCGGCCTCCACCAGTTCGTCGACGAGCAGCCTGCCGACGCTTCCGGTCGCACCGGTCACCAGGATCGTCACGATTCCCCACTCCTTTTCGTACGCCCTACGGGATCAGTTTAACCGTACCGCATACGAGAATGTAGAATCCAGCTTCACGGCCGAGTGGAGTGTGGATGGACTTCGAGCGCAGCCTCGATCTGTTGTGGCGTGACCGCGGCGAAGCCCGGCAGCCGACCAGGGGACGTAAGCCCAAACTGACCCTCGACCAGGTGATCGCCACCGCTGTCGCGCTCGCCGACCGGGCGGGCGAGGCGACCGTGTCGATGAGCCAGATCGCCAAGGAACTCGGCGCCGGCACGATGACGCTCTACACCTACGTCCCCGGCAAGACGGAACTGCTCGATCTCATGGTCGATTCCGTGCTCGCCGAACGGAACCTTCCCGGCCCCGGCGATCCGCGGCCGGACGGCTGGCGCGAGCAGGTGCGGCTCTACGCCGAGCGCACCCTGGCCGTGTTCCGGGCGCATCCGTGGCTGCGTTCGACGTCGATGGTGCGGCCGGTGCTCGGCCCCGGGCTGATGGCGGGCCAGGAGTACGTGATCGCGGCGGTGTCGGATATCGGGCTGGAGCCGCGCAAGGCGGCCGCGGCCGCGAACAGCATCGAGATCTACGTGCAGGCCAACGCGACACTCTTCGCCGAGACGGCGCAGGTCGAGCAGGAGACCGGGGAGTCGACGGACGCCTGGTGGGGGCAGCGGTCGGTGTTCTGGGAGAAGTACTTCGACGTGGCGCGCCATCCGGCGATGACCCGGATCTGGGAGAGCGGCGGCTACGACGCGGACACCTGCGAAGCCGCCGACGAGACCTTCGCGTTCGGCCTGGAACGCATGCTGGACGGTATCGAAGCCCTCGTCACCCGCTGAGCGCGCCCCGAAGTGTCATGAAAGGGTCGTTCAGGACAAAAGATGTCCTGAACGACCCTTTCATGACACTCGCGCGACAGGGAGTCAGGAGACGGTGGGCAGATCGGGGGCCGAGACGTCGAAGACCTTGCCCTCGCGGGTGAGCAGCGCGGCCAGGACCTTCGCCTTGCGCTCGGTGTCGGCCGAGGTCCCCCACCGCACGGTCTTCCCGTCGGCCAGCACGAACTCGACGCTGCCGGGGGTCTTCGCCGTCGCGGTGGTGACCTGCTTGAGCAGCTGCTGCGGGATCACACCGAGGACGCCGGTCACCGCGCGGGTCACCGGGTCGTCGGCCGACACCAGCGGCAGCTTGAGCTCGGGCAGCCCGGCGGGCCGTTCCTTGACGGTCTTGAACACCACTCCCCCGCCGTCGACGAGGTGCACGCCGTCGCCGCCGGGCCCGCTGTCGAAGAACGCGATCGCGTTCCGTTCGGTCACGGTGATCTCGAGGGTGCTCGGCCACGACCGCGAGACGTCGACGGTGGCGATGCCGGGCATCTGTGCCACCTTGTCCCGGATCTCGTCGGTGTCCAGGCGCAGCATCGGCTTCTGGTCCGGCACCGCCGCCGCGGCGCGGATCTGGTCCGCGGGCACGGAGTTCGACCCGACGACGTCGACCTGCCGCACCCCCAGCATCGAGCTGAACCACAGCAGGTAGACGAGGGCGACGGCGGTCAGCACCGAGAGCAGCGCGACCCAGCGCCGCCGCAGCTCCTTGTGCCGGTTCGGCCGGGCGGTGCGGCGGCGGTCGTACACCGACCGCCTGCCGCGCCGTTCCTTCAAGCGCTGAGTCCGTTCGGCCCTCGGAGTCCGCTTGACCCGTTCGGTGCGCGGACGCCGACCGGGTTCGGCCGGGCGGCGGCGTTCCCCGGTCTGCGTCATGACTAGCCTGCCCGCCGGTCCAGTTCGGCCAGGATCTCCGGGCCGAGCTGCGTGACGTCGCCGGCGCCCATGGTCACCAGCAGGTCGCCGGGTTCGACCAGATCCGCCGCGAGCTTCGCCGCGACGTCGAACGCGGGCTGGTAGTGCACGGGGACACCGGAGATCCCCTCGGCGATGAGCGCGCCGCTCACGCCGGGCTCCGGCTTCTCGCGCGCCCCGAAGACGTCCAGCACGACGACCTCGTCGGCCAGCGACAGTGCGGCCGCGAACTCCTTCGAGAACGCCTTCGTGCGCGAGTACAGATGCGGCTGGAAGACCACGACGACCCGGCCGGAGCCCGCGGCTGTCCGCACCGCGCGCAGCTGCGCGTCGACCTCGGTCGGGTGGTGCGCGTAGTCGTCGTACACGCGGACGTCGCCCGCCCGGCCCTTGAACTCGAACCGTCGCCGGACGCCGCCGAACGCGGCGAGCCCCTCGGCCAGTCCCTCGACCGGCGCGCCGAGCTCGATCCCGGCCAGCAGCGCGGCGATCGCGTTCAGCGCCATGTGCTCGCCCGGCACCGCGACCCGGAGGACGATCTCCTCGCCCTGCAACGAGATCCGGACGACGCCGCCGTCCGGCGCGGGGGCGTAGTCGAGCACCTTCGCGTCGTCGGCGCCGGTGACCGAACGCCCGTAGCGGCGGACACGGATGCCCTGTTCCGACGCCCTTGCTCCCAGATCCGAGGCGCCCTCGTCGTCACCGCAGACGATGAGCAGCCCGCCCGGCACGATCCGGCCGAGGAAGTCGGCGAACACCGAGACGTACGCCTCGGCCGTGCCGTGGTGGTCCAGGTGGTCCGGCTCGACGTTGGTCACCACGGCCACCGACGGCGAGTACGCCAGGAACGACCCGTCGCTCTCGTCGGCCTCGGCGACGAAGACGCCGCCCTCGCCGTGGTGCGCGTTCGCGCCCGATTCGTTGAGGTCGCCGCCGATGGCGAACGACGGGTCGAGACGGCACTGCTGCAGCGCGACGGTCAGCATCGACGTCGTCGACGTCTTGCCGTGCGTCCCGGCGATACAGGCGACGCGGTGCCCCTCCATCAGCCCGGCCAGCGCCTGCGCGCGGTGCAGCACGGTGATCCCGCGTTCCCGCGCGGCCATCAGTTCCGGGTTGTCGTCCTTGATCGCGGTCGACACGATCACCGAGGACGGCCCCTCGGGGAAGGCGTCGAGGTTCTCGGCGCGCTGGCCGACGGCGATCTCGGCGCCCTGGGCGCGCAGCGAGAGGAACGCGCGCGACTCCTTGGCGTCGGAGCCGGACACCTGGGCACCGCGGGCGAGCAGGATACGGGCGATGCCGCTCATCCCGGCGCCGCCGATCCCGATCAGATGGGCACGCGTCAGCGTGTCGGGGAGTTGATCAGGCACCTGCGGCCTCCAGCACGATCTTGGCAAGGGTCTCGTCGGCCTCGCGGTGACCGAGGCCGACCGCGGCCGCGCTCATCTTCGCGATCCGGTCGGCGTCGGACACCAGCGGGATCACCAGCTCCGCGACCTTGGCGGGGGTGAGGTCGGCGTCGTCGACCATCAGCCCGGCACCGGCGTCGACCGCGGGCCGGGCGTTGACCGCCTGCTCGCCGTTGCCGTAGGGCAGCGGGACGAACACCGCGGGCAGGCCGACGGCGGACACCTCGGCGACGGTCATCGCGCCGGAACGGCACAGCACCGCGTCGGCGGCGGCGTATGCGAGGTCCATGCGCTCCAGATACGGCACCGGCACGTACGCGGGCCGCCCCGGGAACTCCTGGACGACCAGAGTGTTCTTCGGCCCGTGGGCGTGCAGGACCCCGACGCCGGCGTCCGCGAACTCCTTGGCCGCGCCGGAGACTGCGCCGTTGATCGACACCGCGCCCTGAGAGCCACCGAAGACCAGCAGCGTCGGGGCGTCGGGGTCGAGCCCGAAGTGCTCGCGGGCTTCGGCGCGCAGCGCGGCCCGGTCGAGCGAGGTGATGGAGCGGCGCAGCGGGATGCCGATGACCTCGGCCTTCGCCAGCGGCGTCCCTGGGACGGCGACGGCGACGCGGACGGCGAACCGCGCGCCGACCTTGTTCGCCAGACCCGGCTTCTCGTTGGCCTCGTGCACCACGATCGGCGTGCGGCCGCGCGCGGCGAGGTACGCCGGAAGCGCGACGTAGCCACCGAAGCCGACGACGACGTCCGCGCCGACCCGGTCCAGGACCTCACGGGTGCGCTTGACCGCGTCGCGGACCTTCAGCGGCATCTTCAGCAGCTCGGGCGTCGGCTTGCGTGGCATCGGCACCGGCGGGATCAGCTCCAGCGGGTAGCCCCGCGCCGGGACGAGCTTGTTCTCCAGACCGCGCTGGGTCCCCAGCGCGATCACCTTCGCGTCGGGACGCAGGCGCATCACCGCGTCGGCGAGGGCGAGTGCCGGTTCGATATGCCCGGCGGTCCCACCGCCGGCGACCACGACCACCGGCGCTTTGCCGGCGACCTCGCCTGAAGCGCCACCTCTGACGGGGTTGTTCACCTATGACCTCTCCGGTTTGCGGTACCCCGTTTCGCGGTACCGCGGTTCACCGCCGTTCGCGCGGCCGTCCTCCTGCCGGGCTCCCGTACCGAACGGCGCCGCTCCTGTGCGGGCGAAGGCCTCGCCGTCCTCGGCGCGGGCCTCGCCGCCTTGGCGGCGCCTCCCCTGGCCGCGCCGCCCTTGCGCTTGGCTGGCGGGCGGTACGGCTCGGGCGCGGGAAGCCTCAGCAGGCGTCCGAATTTACCTGGCCCCTGCGAGCGCAGTGCGGCCACCGCCTCCGGTTCGTGCCGGGCGGCGTTGGCCAGGATCCCCATGATGAGCATGGTGATCACCAGCGACGTCCCGCCGTAGGAGATCAACGGCAGCGTGACCCCGGTGACCGGCAGCAGGCCGACGACGTAGCCGATGTTGATCCCGGCCTGCGCGACCAGGAACACGGTCAGCGTGCCGGCCACGATGCGGATCCACGGGTCGAGGTTGCGGGTGGCGATCCGCAGGCCGACGACGGCGACCCCGGCGAACAGCCCGAGCACCACCGCGCAGCCGATGAAGCCGAGTTCCTCGCCGATCAGGGCGAAGATGAAGTCGTTCTGCACGTTGGGCAGGTAGCCCCAGTTGGACTGGCCCTGGCCGAGGCCCTTGCCGAGGAACCCGCCGTCGGCGAGCGCGAGTTTCGCCTGGTTGGCCTGGAAGCCGTCCGCGCTGGTGTCCGGGTCGCCGGAGACGAACGACATGACCCGCGCCAGCCGGTACGGGGCGATGATCGCCAGCACCAGGATCCCGGCCAGGCCACCCGCGAGGATGACGCCGAACAGCCGTTTCGGCGCGCCCGCGAACCACAGCAGGGCCATCAGCACGACCGCGAGGGTGATCGTGCCGCCGAGGTCGGGTTGCATCATGACCAGCGCGAACATCAGCAGCGCGATCGGCACGACCGGGACGAGCAGATGGCGCCACTGATTGATGATGTTGTACTTGATCACCAGGATGTGCGCGCCCCAGAAGGCCAGCGCGACCTTGGCCGCCTCGACCGGCTGGAAGGCGAACCCGCCGAGCCGGAACCAGCCCTGCGAACCGTTGACCTCCGAGCCGAGCGGGGTCAGCACCAGCACGAGCAGCCCGAGGCAGATCACCGTCACCGTCGCCGACAGCCGCCGGACGCGTTCCAGCGGCACCCGCAGCCCGATCCAGAACACCACGGCGCCGATCGCGACGAACATGAGGTGCTTGCTGAACTGGGCGTACACGCCGGTGCCGGTCTTGGGGTTGTACGAGGCGACCGAAGACGCGGACAGCACCATCACGATGCCGATCACGGTCAGCACGCCGGTGAGCGCCAAGACCAGGTGGAACGAAGCGAGCGGCCGCGAAAGCCAGGCCGTCAGCGCGGTGCGGAAGGCGACGAACGGGCTTTCCTTGCGTTCACGACGCTTGCGGGGCGCGGGCTCGCGCTTTCTTTCCTCAACCGCCGTCACTGGTCTCCTCCGCACCGTCGCGCAGGACACGGACCGCGCTCGCGAACGCGTCGCCGCGTGCGCCATAGCTCGAGTACATGTCCAACGACGCCGCGGCGGGGGCCAGCAGCACCACATCTCCAGGGCGCGCCAGGGCGCGGGCCGCCTTCACCGCCGCAGTCATGGTGTCATCGTCACCCGAAGGGAGGCTGTTCACCGGGACATCCGGCGCGTGTCGCGCGACAGCGGCGGCGATCACGGGTGAATCCACGCCGAACAGCACGACTCCGCGCAGCCTTCCGGCGATCGAGCCGACGAGTTCGTCCACGGAAGCGCCCTTGAGCTGGCCACCGGCGATCCAGACGACGTTCAGATGCGCGCGCAGCGAACCGCTCGCCGCGTGCGGGTTGGTCGCCTTGGAGTCGTTGATGTAGCGGACGCCGTCGATCTCGCCGATCTCCTCGGCCCGGTGCGGGGCGGGCCGGTATTCGCGCAGGCCCTTGGCGACGTCCTCGCCGGTGACGCCGTACGCGCGGGCCAGCGCGGCCGCGGCGAGCGCGTTCGAGACGTTGTGCGGACCGGCGGGCCGCACGTCGGCCAGCGTGCCGAGTTCGTCGGCGCTGGTCGCCGGGTCGGCCACGAAGGCGCGATCGACCAGCAGGTCTTCCACGATCCCGAGTTCGCCGGGACGCGGGGTGTCCATCCCGAAGGCGACGCGGCGGGCGTCCGCGGGCGCGTGCTCGTCGGCGAGGCGGATGGACCACTCCTCGTGGAGGTTGTGCACGACGTTCCGGGAGTGGGTGTGGACCCGGCCCTTCGCGGCCGCGTACTCCTCCATCGAGCCGTGCCAATCGAGGTGATCCTCGGCCAGGTTCAGCACCACCGACGCGAGCGGGGCCAGTGTCGACGACCAGTGCAGCTGGAAGCTCGACAGCTCCACGGCGAGCACCTCGTGCCCGGCGCGCACCGCGTCGAGTACCGCGAAACCGACGTTCCCGCAGGCCACGGCGTCGACCCCGGCGGAACGCAGGATCGACTCCAGCATCCCGACCGTGGTCGTCTTGCCGTTGGTGCCGGTGATCGCGAGCCACACCGGCGGCTTGTCGCGCAGCTGTCCGACGCGCCACGCCAGCTCGACGTCGCCGATCACCTCGACACCGGCTTCGGCCGCCGCCACCAGCAGCGGCGACGTCGGCTTCCAGCCGGGGCTGGTGACGACCAGCTCGACGTCTCCGGGCGGCTCGGTCAGGCCCGCCACCAGGTCGGCGCCGAGCCCTTCGAGCTCCGCCAGCCGCTCGGCGTTGCCGTCGGTGACGGTGACCCGCGCGCCCAGGTCCTTCAGGACCGGGACGATGGACTTGCCGGTGACCCCGGCACCGGCGACGAGGACGTGACGCCCGGCCAGCTCCACCGCTTAACCCCCGAGACCGAGCTGCTCGCTGTAGAACAGGCCGAGACCGAACATGCAGCAGATGGCCGAAAGCAGCCAGAAGCGGATGATGACGGTGGTTTCGGCCCAGCCCGCGAGCTCGAAGTGGTGATGGAACGGGGCCATCCGGAACAGCCGCCGCCTGGTCGTGCGGAACACGGCGATCTGTGCGACCACCGAGATCATCTCGACCATGAACAGACCGCCGATGACGATGGCGAGCAGTTCGGTGCGGGTGGTCATCGACAGCCCGGCGACGAGGCCACCGAGGGCCAGCGAACCGGTGTCACCCATGAAGATCTTCGCCGGGGCCGCGTTCCACCACAGGAAGCCGACACAGGCGCCGGTCGCCGCGGCGGCCACCACGGCCAGGTCCAGCGGGTCACGGACGTCGTAGCAGGCGGCCTGCGGGGTGACCGCGCACGAGAGGCGGGTCTGCCAGAAGGCGATGACGACGTAGGTCGCCAGCACCATCGCCGCGGTGCCGCCGGCGAGGCCGTCGAGGCCGTCGGTGAAGTTCACCGCGTTCGACCAGCCGGAGATCACGATGTAGCAGAAGATCACGAAGAACACCGACGGGAAGGTGATCAGCGCGAGGTCCCGCACGTAGGACAGGCTCTCCGACGCCGGGGTCAGCCCGCGTTCGTCGGCGAACTGCAGCGCCAGGATCGCGAAGGCGATCGTGACCACGAGCTGGCCGACCAGTTTCGCGGTCTTGTTCAGCCCGAGGTTGCGCTGCTTGCGGATCTTGATGAAGTCGTCGAGGAACCCGACGAGCCCGAGGCCGACGGCCAGCAGGAGGACCAGCAGCCCCGAGGCGGACGGGCCGCCGGTGCCGTTGCCGCCGCTGAGCGCGCTGATCAGATGCGCCACGAAATACCCGACGACCATCGCGACGATGATCGCGACACCACCCATCGTCGGGGTACCGCGTTTGGATTTGTGTCCCTGCGGTCCTTCCTCCCGGATCTCCTGGCCGAAGCCCTGCCGGGAGAACACCCGGATCAGATAGGGAGTGAGGAGGATGGAGACCAGCAGGCCCGCCGCGGCCGCGATCAGGATGCTGATCACGCGTCACCACCGTTCGAGCGTTCGTGAGAGGGGGAAAGGGATTCAGCGTCGGTTACGGGAGCGGCGAGCACGGCGTCGGCCACCCGCCACAGAGCGGCGGCCTTGGACGCCTTCACCAGCACCACGTCTCCCGCGCGGAGCTGATCATGCAGCAGGGCGATGGCGGCGTCGACGTCGGGTACCAGTACCGACTCCTCGCCCCAGGAACCCTCCTGCTGCGCGCCCTGATGGGTGGCCGCGGCCGCCTCGCCGATGACCACGAGCTTGTCGATGTTGAGCCGGACGACGAGCCTGCCGATGCCGTCGTGCGCCTCGACCGAGTTCTCGCCGAGGTCGCCCATCACGCCGAGCACGGCCCAGGAGCGGCGGTTCGCGCTCATCGACGCGAGCGCCTTGAGCGCGGCCCGCATCGACTCGGGGCTGGCGTTGAAGGAGTCGTTGAGGACCGTGACGCCGTCGGCCCGGGTCGTGACCTCCATACGGCGTTCGGAGCGCCGTTCGAGGCTCGACAGGCGGGCGGCGACCTCTTCGACCGTCGAGCCCATCTCCAGTGCCACGGCGGCCGCGCTGAGCGCGTTCGCGACGTGGTGCTCGCCGTAGAGCGGCAGCTTCACCGGTGCCTCGCCGTCCGGGGTGACCAGGCGGAACGACGCGCGCGCTTCACCGTCGAGGGTGATGTCGGCGGCGCGGACCTGCGCGGACTCGCTCTCACCGACGAACACCACGCGGGCCTTCGTCCGGCTCGCCATGGCCGCGACGTACGGGTCGTCGAGGTTCAGGATCGCGACACCGCCGTCCTCGGCGCTCGGCAGCGCCTCGACGAGTTCGCCCTTGCCCTTGGCGATGCCCTCGCGCGAGCCGAACTCGCCGACGTGCGCGGTGCCGACGTTGAGCACGACCCCGATCCGCGGCGGCGCGATGGCCGCCAGTTCGGCGATGTGGCCTGGCCCGCGGGCGGAGAGCTCCAGCACGAGCTGCCGCGTCGAGTCGTCGGCCCGCAGCGCCGTCCAGGGGTGGCCCAGCTCGTTGTTGAACGAGCCCGGCGGCGCCACCGTCGGGCCGAGCGGCTCCAGCAGCTGGGCGATGATGTCCTTGGTGGAGGTCTTGCCCGCCGAACCGGTGACCCCGACGACGGTCAGGTGGTCACCGGCGAGCTTCTGGATCACGTGCCGGGCGATCTTGGCGAGCGCGGCCAGCACCGCGGCGCCCGCGCCGTCCTTGTCCGAGACCAGCGCGAACGCCCGCTCGTGCCCCTCGCCGGCCGCCAGCGGCGGCACGATCACGGCCGGCGCGTCGACCTCGCGGGCCGCGAGCACCGCGACGGCGCCCGCCTCGACGGCTCGCGCGGCGAAGTCGTGGCCGTCGACCTTCGCGCCGGGCAGCGCGATGAACAGCCCGCCGGGAGTGACCTCACGGGTGTCGAATTCGACGCTTCCGGTGACCTGGGCGGTCCCGTCGGTCCGATGCAGCCGCCCGCCGACGATGGCGGCGATCTCGGCCAGGCTGAGCACGATCACTCTGTCTCCAGACGTCTGCGGATGGCGGAGGCCAGCTCTTCGGCGTCGGAGAACGGGTGCACGACACCCTGGACCTCCTGGCCGGTCTCGTGGCCCTTGCCCGCGATGAGCACGATGTCGCCGGGCCGGGCCAGCTCGACGGCGTGGACGATGGCTTCCCGGCGGTCGGCGATCTCGAGGATCTCGCCGCCCAAGGCCGGCCCGGCGTTGCGGGCACCGGCCAGCATCGCCGCCCGGATCGCGGCCGGATCCTCCGACCGCGGGTTGTCGTCGGTCACGATCAGCACCTCGCTGCGGCGGACCGCCGCCTCGCCCATGACCGGGCGCTTGGCGGTGTCGCGGTCCCCGCCGCAGCCGAGGACGGTGATGATCCGGCCCTCGGTACGGGCACGCAGCGCGTCGAGCCCCTGCGCGACGGCGGCGGGCTTGTGCGCGTAGTCGACGACGGCGGTGAACGGCTGGCCGAGGTAGACCCGCTCCATCCGGCCCGGCACCTCGACCGCGGCGAGCCCGGCGACGATGGCGTCGAGCGGGACACCGGCGGTGTTCAGGATCGCGGCCGCGAGCACGGCGTTCGCCACGTTGAACTCACCCGGCAACGGGATCTTCGCCGCGGCGGTGAGGCCGTCGGGGCCGTGCAGGGTGAAGGTCTGCTCCCCCGCCGGGGTGGGGCTGAGGTCGGTGGCGCGCCACAGCGCGTCCGTCCCCGGCTCGGTGGACACGGTCACCGTGTGCGGGGTGAGGAGTGCCTGGCCCCAGGCGCTGTCGACGACGACCACCTCGGCGGTGGACCGGCCGTCGAACAGCAGCGACTTGGCGGCGAAGTACTCCTCCATGTCCTTGTGGAAGTCCAGGTGGTCCTGGGAGAGGTTGGTGAAGGCGCCGACGGCGAAACGCGTGCCGTTGACGCGGCCCAGCGACAGCGCGTGGCTGGAGACCTCCATCGGGACGTGCGTGACTCCGCGCTCCACCATCACCGCCAGGAGCGCCTGCAGATCCGGCGCCTCGGGGGTGGTGAACCCGCTGGCCAGCCGCTCGCCCGCGATCCGGGTCTCGACCGTGCCGATCAGCCCGGTGGTGAGCCCGGCCGCCTTGAGCCCGGCGTCGACCAGGTACGACGTCGTGGTCTTGCCGGACGTCCCGGTGATCCCGAGGACGGACAGCTCCAGCGACGGCTCGCCGTAGATCCAGGCGGCGATCTCGCCGAGGGCGGCCCGCGGGTCGGGGTGCACCAGGATCGGCACGCCGGCGTCGCGGAGCACCGGGCGCTCGGCACCGGCCTCGTCGGTGAGCACGGCGGCCGCGCCGGCCGCGATGGCCTGGTCGCTGAAGTCCGCGCCGTGGGCGCGGGCACCGGGAAGCGCGGCGAAGAGGTCACCGGGGAGGACATGCTGGGCGCGGAGCGTGCTGCCCGTGACCGTCAGCTCGGCCGCGGCCGGGTAGTCGTCGCCACCCACCACGAGCCGGGCGCCCGCCCTGGCGAGCAGCGTGCCCAGCGGCATCGGCTCGATCCTGGCCGGACGAGGGGGTGCGGCGACGGCCTTGACCGGGCTGTCCGGGACCTGGGCAGCCGTCGCGCCGGACCCGCTTTCGACGGCGGGACCGCTGCGGGGATCTGAAGTAGGCACCGACACAGCCAAGGAGGTTACCGGCGCGGCATTCGGGTGACTGAAGCGGTGCGGGGTGTGAGCGCGGCGATCATGCTCGTGGTAATGGGTTTCGCGGGCTCTCCTTGGCACGCAAGGGCTTCCGACTGTCGCTTGAGGACTTCGGACCCCACGGGACCGGCGATTCCGGACGGCGCCCGGCGCGCAGACCCGTTCACGCACAGCGACGACTGCGGTCCGGTGCGGCGCCGTGGTGACCGAAGCCGGAACTCGCGTGCCCGGGGCCGTAACTCGCGTGATTGAAGCCGGAACTCACGTGACTCCGGGCGGATGTGCGAGTTACGCCTTAAATCACGCGAGTTACGCCTTAAATCACGCGAGTTACGCCTTGAATCACGCGAGTTCCGGCTCCAAGCACGCGTGTGACGTCAGGAAAGCACCAGCGGCACCTGAGGCGAAGGACCGTCCGACAGCGGGATCTGGAACCGCTGCGCCAGGTACGCGGCCACCGAGTGGAACAGCGGCGCGGCCGAGAGTCCTTGCTGCAGGGTCGCGTCCGGCGCGTCGAGGCGGATGCCGACCACGAAACGCGGGTTGTCGGCGGGCAGGATCCCGGCGAAGGTGATGTTGTACAGATGGTCACTGTACGTCTTCGTCTTCGGGTCGACCTGCTGGCCGGTGCCCGTCTTGCCCGAGATCTGATAGCCCTCCAGCGCCGCCTTCGGCCCGGTGCCGCTCTGCTGCCCGCGGCCCTTCTGCGTCACCGCGCGCATCATCTCGCGTACGGTCTTCGCCGCCTGCGGGCTGATGACCTGGACGGTCTTCGGCGCCGGTTCCGGGACGAGGGTCCCGTCCGGATTGATCTTCGCCTTGACCACGCGGGGTTCCACCCGCAGGCCGTCGTTCGCGATGGCCTGGTACATCCCGGCCATCTGCACGACCGTCATCGAAAGTCCCTGCCCGATCGGCAGGTTTCCGAAGGTCGTGGCCGACCACTGGTTGCGCGGCGGCACGACACCCGGGCTCTCACCGGGGAGACCGAGCCCCGTCCGCTGGCCGAGACCGAACTTCTTGAGCAGATCCGCGTACCGGTCCTCGCCGAGTTTCTGCGCCAGCAACAGGGTGCCGACGTTCGACGACTTCGCGAAGATGCCGGTGGTGGTGAACTGCTGGGTGCCGTGGTGCCAGGCGTCCTTGACGATCTTGTCCGCGACCTGCAACGAACCCGGCACCGGCAGGGAGGCCTCCGGCGTGGTGATACCCGCGTCGATCGCGCCCGCGGCGGTGACGATCTTGTTCACCGAACCGGGTTCGAACGGCGTGGTCACCGCGCGGTTGTTCAGGTTCTCCGTCTCGCTGCGGGAAGCGGGGTCGTTGAGGTTGACGGTCTTGTCGTTGGCCAGCGCGTAGACCTCGCCGGTCTTCGAGTCCAGGATGACCGCCTGGCCGCCCTTGGCCTTCGACTTGGCGACGTACTCGCTCAGCTGCCGCTGCAGTTCGTACTGCAGGTCGGTGTCGATCGTGAGCTGCAGATCCGAACCGGGGACGGCGTTCTGGATGTCCCGTTCGGTACCCGGGATGACGAGGTTGTCGTTGCCGTTCCGGGTGTTGACGATCTTGCGGCCAGGCGTTCCGGCGAGGTCGTTGTCCCGCGAGGCTTCGAGACCGTAGCCACCGTGCAGGTTGTGCTTGGAGACGTCCTTGTCGTCGGTGCGCCAGTTCGCGTAGCCGACGATGTTCGCGCCGACCGAGTCACCGGGATACTCGCGCTTCGAGCGCTTCTCGACGCTGATCCACGGGTATTCCTTCACGATCGCCTCGGCGACCGACGGTTCGATGTCGTGGACGAGGTAGGTGAAGCCGTCCGGCTTGTGGAACTTGTCCAGCAGTTCCTGCTCGGTGATCACCCCGGGCAGCTTGGCCGCGATCAGCTTCGCCGCGCCCGCCACCTCGGACTCGAAGTTCTTGCCCTTGGTCGGGTTCTTCGCGGCGAAGTCGTCCATCGTCTTGTGGAGCCAGTTCAGGCTCACCGCGAGCGTCCGCACTTCGACGCTGAACGCGATCTTCGTCCCGTTGCGGTCCAGGATGGAGCCGCGCTGCGCGGGACTTTCGATCACCGACGTCCGCTGCCGTTCCGCCGCCTCGGACAGCGCACCGGCCTCGAACCACTGCACCTGCACCAGTTTGAGGCCGGCGAGCACCATCACGACGATCAGCAGGATCCGGACGCCGGTGAACCGGCTCCGGTTCCCGCCGTTGCCCCGGCGGGCGGTGGCACGGCGGGTCCCGGCGGCGTAGGTCCGCCGCGCGCTCCCCGCCGACCGGGCCCTGGCCTGCGCCGGACGGCCGGGTGACATCACTGACCTCCCTGCGCCGGGGCCGTGTTCTCCTGGGGCACCGCGGGCTGGTCGCCCTCGTACGGCGTGCCCTGCTGCGTGCCCTCGGCGGGCGGAGGCGCCGTCGATTCGGCCGGGGCGGCGGGCGCCTCGGCTTCGGCCTTCTTCGGCTCACCGACCACAGTGGACTGTCCATCCGGGCCGACCACGATATGCGCGGGGTCGCCGCCGGGCACCATGCCCAGTTCCCTGGCCTTGGGCGCCAGCGAAGCGGGCGACTCGGCCTTCGCGACCTCGCGCTGCAGCCGCTCCTTCGCCTCGGCGAGCCCGGCATTGGTCGTGCGGAGCTGTTCGAGCCGGTACGAATCGGCGATGGCCTGCGTGGTCAGCCACAGCGTGCACGCCACGCCGACGGCCAGCATGCCCATCATCATCAGCACGAACGACGCGCGCGAACGCGGCCAGCGCAGCTTGAGCTTCTTCTTCGGCTCTTCCTTGCCCGCGCCGCCTTCCGCGTCGGGACGGTTGCGCTGCTGGTCTCGCTGCAGCAGGTCGGCGCGCTGGGCACGGCGGGCGTAGGCACGCTCGGCCGCCGACGTCCGGCCACGGGAGGCGCGGGACGTCGTGGTCTCGGTGGTGTCGGGTGCCTGGTCGGCCGTGGCGGCCGCACGGGCACGCCGTCCGGGCGGCGGTGTCCGGCGGCCGCGGGACTTCGCGGGAGCGGTCATCGTGCTCGGTCTCCGATCCGTTCGGCGGCCCGTAGCCGCACGGAGGCGGCCCGCGTGTTCTGTTCGGTCTCCGCCTCGCCGGCCTTCTCGGCCCCTCTGGTGAGCAGTTTCAGTTCCGGGCCGTGGCCCGGCAGTTCCACCGGAAGCCCTTCCGGCGTCCGGGATTTCGCCAGTTCCGCGAAGGCCTGCTTGACCAGCCTGTCTTCGAGGGACTGATAGGACTCCACGACGATGCGGCCGCCGACGGCGAGGCAGGACAGCGCCCTCGGCATCGCGCGCCGCAGCACCTCCAGTTCGCCGTTGACCTCGATCCGCAACGCCTGGAAGGTGCGCTTCGCCGGATGCCCGCCGGTGCGCCTGCTCGCCGCGGGGACGGCGTCGTACAGCAGTTCCACCAGCCGCCCGCTGCGCGTGAAGGGTTCCTTCTCCCGTTCCGCCACAACGGCTTTGACGATCCGCTGGGCGAAGCGTTCCTCGCCGTAGTCGCGCAGGATCCGGATCAGCTCGCCGGGGGCGTAGGTGTTGAGCACGTCGGCCGCGGTGAACCCGGTGGTCGGGTCCATCCGCATGTCGAGCGGGGAGTCCTTGGAGTAGGCGAATCCGCGCTCGGCACGGTCGAGCTGCATCGAGGAGACCCCGAGGTCGAACAGGATTCCGTCCACTCTGGACAGACCGAGGCCCGCCAGCGCGGACGGCATCTCGTCGTAGACGGCGTGCACGAAATCGACACGATCACCGTGCCGCGCAAGCCGTTTCGCGGAAAGTTCCAGCGCGTTGGGGTCACGGTCGAGGGCGACCAGGCGCAACGAGGGGAACGCGGTGAGCAGCGCGTCGGAATGACCGCCGAGCCCGACGGTCGCGTCGACCAGCACGGCCTCGCGGTCGGAGAAGACCGGCACGAACAGTTCGACGATGCGCTCCAGCAGCACCGGGACGTGCTCGTGTTCGTCTGCCATGTCTTCCCCCTTTCCTGTAGTGCCGGGGAAGATGCCGGATGCCGTCAGGTCCCTGTCCGCCCGCCTGCTGACCTGGTACCGGGGAAGGTGTACCAGGGCCACTGAGCGGACAGAGGCCTCACGGCATCCGTGTGGACGGTTCCCGGCGTGCCCGAAGCGTGAACCCGCGCCCCCCGACGGCGTGGGTGCTTCCTCGGCCACGTCTAGAAGACGCCCGGCAGAACTTCCTCTCGAGCCTTCGCGTAGCTGTCCTCGTGTTCGTCCAGGTAGCCCTGCCACGCTTGGGCGTCCCAGATCTCCAGCCTGGTGATCGCCCCGATCACCACGCACTCCTTGTTCAACCCGGCGTAGCGCCGGAGCTCGGACGCGATCGCGATACGTCCTTGCCCGTCCGGGCGTTGTTCGTCCGTCCCGGCGAAGAGATAACGCTGATAGGCCCGGACCGCCTCGTTCGTGAACGGGGCGTCGGCGACCTTCCTCGCCATCTGCTCGAACTCGGCCCGGGGAAAGACGAAGAGACAGTGGTCCTGTCCCTTGGTGACCATCAGCCCACCGGCGAGCGCGTCGCGGAACTTCGCGGGCAGCGTGAGCCGCCCCTTGTCATCCAGTTTCGGGGTGTGGGTGCCGAGGAACACCGGCTCCACCTCCCTACCGATCCTGGCTGCGAACAACCAAGCCCGGCCACGGGGCTCCCTTCTGCCCCACTGCGCACCACCGTACCCCACTTTTCACCACAGTCAACGCGGCAAAAGCCGCCACCACTCCGTCGTGTCAGGCGTTTTCGCTGGTCAGCCAGGTAGGGCCTGGTGGGGGCTCGGTGGGGGACGGTGGCCAAGATCCCCCTGGGCGGGTATCGAAGCAACCTCATCCATGCCTGACACGTCCGGATATCGGCCGCCGGAACCCTGTTGTGGGGCGATATGGGGGTGAAAGTGGGGAATCCGGTGGGGACGGGTGGGACGCCCGAAGGACACAGTGGAGGGTGGCGTCGGGTCATCCCATGATCGGGGTCGACAAAGGACGGCCGTCTTGGCTCCCGTGGGCTCGGCGATTCGGGTTCTGACCACTCACGAGGACAGCACCGGGCGATGTCACGTGACCGACCGGACGACACGCGTGATTGGATGGATGACACGAGCGCGGCCGGGTTTCGCCGAGAGCCGTCCGCCGGATCACGCGTGTCGTCCCTCCAATCACGTGTGTCGTCCGTCCAGTCATGCGAAAGCGTCACCCGCGCACCGGCAGAACGTAGGTCAGCGGCGGCCGCGCTTGCGGCGGCGGCCGTTCATCCCCGACGCGGCCCGACGGCTGACACCGCGCCAATCCTTGGGTTGCCCGGTCGGTTCGGGCAGGAGCCTGCCGAGACGGCCGCCCACCCAGAACCCCGCGACCCAGCCGGGGATCACGCTGACGAAGACGAGAAGGATCCACCAGCCGTCGGCCACCGGCCACATCGGCCGGTCGACCGGGACCACTGAAGACCCGCCTCGTGAGCTGTTCTTCTTCCGGTACTTGTACTCCTCCACCGGCACGCTGCCCGAAAGTGCCGAAATGGAGGTGATCACCGTGGCGGAGACCTGTTCTCCACCCTCGGGAACGTTGTGCCACCGGACTTCCGCCTCGCACGAGTACGTCATCCACAGGTGGATCGCGTTCCGCTCGCATCGCTCGACCTGAGCGGTACCGGCTCGGGTGAGCGTGCCCCAGGGCTCGAACCCGACCACCCACTGCAGGGAGAACATCGACCACACCGTGAGGATCACGCCGACGGCGCCCATCACGCCCCGGGGCCACCACCGCGTCCGGCCGGTACTCGCCGAGCGATCAGTCATCGTCGTCGAGCGAGCCGCTGATCCGGCCACTGGCGGACGGTGTGATCCGGCCGCGTTCGGAAGAGCCGCCACTGTACTGGTTGAAGTCCGCGGCGGCCGCCTTTCCCGCTTCTTTGGCGACCTTGATGCCGGTGTTGTCGGCGATCTTGCCCAACGTCGTGTTCTCCATGCGGTCTTTCGCGCCACGCAGGTACTTGAGGTTGTCGCCTTGGAGACCGTCCAGTGCCTTGTCGCTCGACTTGATCGCCTTGTTCGCCTCCCGCCCCAGTTCGGAAGACTTCCGGCCCAGCGCCCGCGCCGCCTCGCGGGCACGCCCACTCGATCCTTCGAACCGTTTCACGAACCTTTGGATCGCGGCGAGCAGTTTGCCGAGCTTCTTCTGGATCTTCGCCATCACCTTCACGGCGTCGGCGAAGACGCTCGCGGTGAAGGCCGCCACCGAGCCACCCAAGGTGAACCACGACGACGCGAGCGCGAGCAGCGCACGGGTGATCACATCGCTGATGAAGGTCGCGATGATGTCGAAGATCAGTGCCCGCGCGGTGGCCACCACCATGCCGCCGGTCGTGATCCATTGCGCCGAGTCTTTCGCTTCGGCTGCGACGTCACGCAGCGACTGCGTGTATTGCAGTGCGATACTGCGGTAGGCGATGGCCGCGTCGCCATCCCAGCCGGACGTCGTGGAGAGCGCGCCCTCGTAGTCACCGGCCACGGCTTCGAGCTCGGCGGCGATGTTGTTCCAGGTCTGCGCCGCCTGCTGGACCAGATCGGGATCACCCGTCAAGATCTCCAGCGGTTCGCGGATGAAGTCGAGATTCTCCATCAGCCAGCCGACGCCGGCCTTCACCAGCTCACCGAGCGGGTTCAGGACCATCGAAAGGACGTCCAGTCCGAAGGAGACCCCGTCCATCGCGACCGCGAACGCGTCGAGATCTTCGCCCTTCGCCCCCTTGAAGATGTCACCGACCATGCTCGAACCGCTGTCGAAAACGCCCCCACCCTTGAACGGCTCGGACTTGTCCTCCTTCTTCGCGATCAGGTCTTCGCTCACAGCTTCTTCCCCAGGTCCCGGCTGAGCTGCGCCGCGTCGTCGTCGACCTTCGTGTAGTCCGTGGCCGCCTTCCTCAGCGCGTCGGACAACGCGTCGCCGAGATTCGCCGCGCTGGTCATCAGCTCGTCCGCGTCGCCCTGGGCCAGCTGCAGGACCCCGCCGACGGGCACCGCGCACAGCAGGCCATAGCCCTGGAAGCCACCCATCCCGACCTGGTTCGCAGCAGAGGCCGCGCCGCGGATGCGGTCGGCAAGGTCGGAGATCTGGTCCGCGTGCGCTTTGAGACGCTCGGGCGAGACGCCGTATCCCGGCCCGCTCACGAGCGGCCGGTCCAGTCGACGTGCTGGAAGTCCTCGCCGTCATCCTCATCGGACACAGGACGGGGTGGCCGGGGTTTGGCGGGCGGCGGTTCGGCCGGGACGCCGAAGCGTGCGGAATCGTCCGATTCCGGAGCGGGCTGCGTTTCTTCCCGCGGCGGCAGGGTGCTCTTGATGAAATCCACCGCTTCGGAGTCTTGGCCGGTCAGCCCGGCCATGATCTCCAGCGTCCGGTCGGCCGCCCGCGTCGTCGCCTTGCGGTAAGTGCTCATGATCAGCGACGCAAGCTGGGCAGGCGGCCGTTCCTGCGCCTGCGGTGACAACGAGAGCGACGTCAGTCCCCCACCGGGGTTGACCGTCACGGTCACCAGCCGATCCGGGCTGCTCAGCGTGACGACGTTGTTCTCCAGATCGGCCTTCGCCTGCTCCGCCTTGGCGAGCAGGGCGGCGCTGCGCCGCTCTTGTTCACGCATCCACTCCCGCGGATCCCGCACTTGACCACCGAACGGCACGGTCATTCCGAAACCCCCATTCCCGAAGGCCCCCTCAGGCTTTCGACTCGTCACAACCTAGCGGTCCGGGTCCAGCAACGAGGCCAGCCGCGCGGCCAGCCGGGGACCGTCCACAGGGGACACATTCACCCACGCCTGCCCGCCGCGCCCCTCGGTCCGCGCCGCGCAGTACGCGCCGACGTCGGTGTCGAACCAGGTCAGCCCACCGGCCCGGTGCGCCCGGCCGTCGCGGTCGCGGGTCCGCACGGTGAACTGCCCCGCGCTGTAGACGGGCCGAGCCTGGATCGCGAGCACCTCGCGCAGCTGACTGTCCGAAGCCGACGATCGCCCGCCGTCGCCGAACACCGGATCCTCCAGCGCGTCGCCGAAGCGCGCCGCGGGCAGGCTGATGCCGTAACCCGGGCCCGGCCGCAGTTCCGGCAGGACGTCGACGATCGCCGCGAACACCTCGCCGTCGCCGATCCCGGAGAGCGCGATGGTCTGCTCGGGCTGTGTGGCCAGCACGCCGTGCCGCCCTCGCGCGGCCGCGACCGCGCGGAACGGGGCCTGAGCCGTCATGTCGGCCAGCGCCTCGCATTCGACGTAGACCTCGGCTCGCGCGAGCAGGTCCAGCCGCGCTTCCAAGGCGGCGTCGAGCCGGTCCCCGTCATAAAGGCCTCGTTCGGCGAGGTTTTCGTAGACCGCGTCGCGGATCTCGGCGCGTTCCGCTTCCGTGACGCCGACACTGCGCACGGACAGCGGCCATGGCGGGGCCGCGTGGCCCAGATCGGACCAGAGGACGTCGAACGCCGACGCGGAAACGCGGATCAAGACCGCCCCAGCTCGGGCGGCTTCCCGAAGGAGACCCGCGGGGTCAGCGAACGCAGTGAGGCATCGCGGGTGTTCATGACGTCGACGGCCTTGCGGCGGGCCTCCTCGGCTTCCGCGTGCTTGGCCTCCATCTCGTCGGCGAGCGCGGCCAGGAACGCGAGGTTCCCGCCCGCCGCGGCGCCGCGGATCATCGCGCCCGGGTCGTAGTGCACCGGCGGCGGCATGTCGGCACGGGCCCGCGCCGCCGCCTCGGCCTGCCCGGACACGGCCTTCCCGAGCGAGGACGAGAGGTCGGCGGACCAGGCCAGCCAGCCGGACGCCGTGGTCAGCACCCCGCGCAGCGCGTCGCCCGCTTCCCCGCGCCAGTTCTCTTCGCTGCTGCCGATCAGCCCGGCCAGTTCGGACGTCGCGTCCTGCATACGCCGCGCGAGCGCTTCCCAGCCGGCGCCGATGCCGCCCGCGGTCTCGGGGTCGTTACCCGCTTCGACCTCGGCGGCCAGCGCCTCGTGGCTGTACGCCTCGTATCGCGTGGCCGCGACCGGGACCTCGCGTCCCGGCGTCTCTCCTTCAGGCACTGTTTCTCCTAAGGCAGCTTGGGTTCGGCCAATCCCGCCACCGTCACCGCGCGCTCGCAGGCGAGCGGGGTGTCGGTGAAGTTCGTGTTGCTCACGTCGATCTGGACGCTCGCCTTCTCCCCCATGCCGAGCAGGACCGCGCAGGTCCCGTCGGCGGCCTTCTTGTCGGCGACCTTGAGCGCCTCCCGGCCGCCGACCTCGGTCTTGGTGGCGGTCTTGCGCGCGACCTCGAGATCGGCCAGGCCGTTCTTCTCGTCCACGGTGATGGTGACGCCGAAGGTCGCGGGCACCGTCCAGTCGCAGGCGCGGGCGCCGTTGATCTCCTTCGCGACGCCGAGCACGTTGATCCCCGCCGTCGACCGGTCGTTCGGGTCGAGCAGCGTGCACGGATCAACGCCGCGATCCGGCGCGGGCGCCGAGGACGAGGGCGCTGGAGCCGGACCGTCGGCGGCCGGCATCCGCGCCTGCCCCGCGGCCCCTTGCCCGCAGGCGGACACCGCGAGGACGACGAGGAGGCCGAGCGCGACCAGGCGGGACTTCATGGGATCAGCCGCCGACACAGTCCACGTCCGCCGCCGCTTGTTCATCCTGTCGGGTGTACTTCGCCAGCGCCTTCTCGATCCGGTTCTTGAGCGCCTCGAGTTCCTTGCCGAAGGCGGTGAGCGCCTCGACCGCGGAGCCTTCGGCGCCGATCCCGTACTGCGCCATGAACTTGCCGACCTCGTCCGCGTATCCCCCGCCGAGGGGAACCGTGCGGCCGAGGACCTTGGCCTCGCGGACCATCTGGCCGACCACGTCTTGCAGGGCGGAGATCTTCACGTGGGCGTCGGCGGCCAGCTCCGGCGCGACCGCGAACCCGCTCAGATCGAACCGGGGTTTGGCGGTACTCACCTCGCTCATATGCGATTACGCCTCTCCGTAGTCGAGCGACCTCGCACCGGAGCATACGACAAAACAAGGTGTCAGCGGGAGCACCCGAAAACGCGCTCACCTCACCCGATCGAGGTAAGGTCTCCGGTTGCACAGAGTCATCGACTGGGGTTGGCGGGGTTCCCCCCACGAGTTCGCCCGAGTTTGACACACTTCGTGGGAGGCTGACCGCTGCCCGGGGGACTGAACGGTCCGGCAGAGGACCCAGCGGAAATCCAGCCACGCGGCATCAGGAGGTCGAGTGACGTCGAGAATCCAGTCTGCGACGCCCGGCGAACACCAGGGCGAGCAGGCAACCGGGCAAGCCCCGTACCCCACGGGCGCCGCCTCGGTCAGCGGCCGGCAGAACGGCCGTGAAGCCCCAGCGTCGCTGGACGAACTGCACGAGACCGCGCGGCGGATCGCCGCCAACGTGGAGCGGGTACTGGTCGGCAAACCCGACGTCATCCGCATCGCGCTCGTGACCCTGCTCGCCGAAGGCCACCTCCTCGTCGAAGACGTCCCCGGGGTCGGCAAGACCTCGCTGGCGAAGGCGCTGGCCCGCTCCATCGACTGCACCGTCAGCCGGATCCAGTTCACCCCCGACCTGTTGCCCAGCGACGTCACCGGGGTGTCCATCTACAACCGGCAGAGCGGCGAGTTCGAGTTCCGTCCCGGTCCGGTGTTCGCGAACATCGTGGTCGGCGACGAGATCAACCGCGCCTCGCCGAAAACGCAGTCGGCCCTGCTCGAATGCATGGAAGAGCACCAGGTCACCGTCGACACCTCGACGTACCACCTCGAAGAGCCGTTCATGGTGATCGCCACCCAGAACCCCATCGAGATGGAGGGCACCTACGCGCTGCCCGAGGCCCAACGGGACCGGTTCACCGCGCGGGTGTCCATCGGCTACCCCGACCAGCAGGCCGAGCTGGCCATGGTCGACGAGCACGCCGGGCACAACCCGCTGGCCGATCTCGAGCCCGTCTCCGACCGCGAGTCGGTGCAGCGGCTGATCGAGACGGTGCGCTCGGTGCACATGTCGCCGGAGATCCGCCGGTACGCCGTCGATCTGGTGGCCGCGACCCGCCAGATGCCGGAGATCCGCCTCGGCGCCTCGCCGCGGGCGACCCTGCAGCTGGTCCGCGCCGCCCGCGCGCAGGCCGCGCTCTCCGGCCGCGAGTTCGTCGTCCCGGACGACCTGCACACGGTCGCGGTCCCGGTGCTGGCCCACCGCATGGTGCTCACCACCGAGGCGCACGCCGCCCGCCGGTCGGCCACCGACGTGGTCCGCGCGATCCTGCACCGCGTTCCCGTTCCGCAGGGCTCGAACCACCGCTGACGAAGGAAATAGGGAACAGCCATGCTGCGTGCGCTGTCCGGCCTGACCACACGCGGCCGCTGCCTCCTCGCCGCCGGCGTCGCCGCGGCGGCGTGCTCGTTCGTGCTCAACGAACGGGATCTGCTGCGGGTCGCGGTGTTCGTGATCGCCCTGCCGCTGCTGGTCGCCTTCTTCATCTCGGCGACCCGGCTGCGGCTGGGCGCGGCCCGTTCACTGCGCCCCGAGCGGGTCTCGGTCGGCTCGCCGGGTGAGGTCCAGCTCGAACTCTGGCGCAACGGCAGGCTCCCGGCGGGCGAGGTGCTGCTCGAAGACGGCGTGCCCTACGCGCTCGGTTCGCGGCCGCGGTTCGTCGTCGAACGTCTCCCCCACGACCGCCGGGTCGCGCTGCGGTATCCGCTCCAGCCGGTGCTGCGCGGGATCCAGCAGGTCGGCCCGCTGCGGGCGACGATCACCGACCCGTTCGGGCTGTGCGAGTTCGAACGCGAGCTGATCGGGCATTCCCGGCTGGTCGTCGTGCCGAAGGTGGCAGGCCTCTGGGGTCTGCCCAGCGGCGCCGGGATCGGCGCGGGCGACGACGGCAGCATCCGCCTGCACGCCGGGCAGGGCGAGTCGGACGTGATCGTCCGGCAGTACCGCCAGGGCGACGACCTGCGGAAGGTCCACTGGCGCTCGACCGCGCGCCGCGACGAGATCATGGTCCGCGTCGAGGAACGGCCGTGGCGCGGCGGCACCACGGTGCTGCTGGACCACCGCGCGGCGGCGCACCACGGCACGGGCCCCGCGGCGAGCCTCGAATGGGCCGTCTCGTTCGCCGCTTCCGTGGCGCTGCATCTGCGCCGCTCCGGCCACCGGGTCCGCCTGATCACCGAACACGGCCAGACCCTGGCCGACACCCCCGGCGAGGGTGGCGAGCACTACGACAACGTCGTGCTCGACGTCCTCGCCGCGCTCCAGCCCGCGCATCAGCGCGACATCACCCTCGGCCACGACCCGGCCGAGGGACAGGAACTCATCGCGGTGCTCGGCACCGTCAGCAACGAATCCGTGCACGAGCTGTCCCGGTACCGCCCGCGCGGGATCCGGAGCCTCGCCGTGCTGCTCGACACCCCCGGCTGGTCGTCCGGCGTCAACCGTCCCGAGAACCGGGCCGCCGCCACCGAGGAGTCGGTGGCGCTGCTGCGAGCCGCGGGCTGGGGCGTCGTCGTCGCCGGTCCCGGTTCGCCCATGCCGCAGGTCTGGGCCGAGCTCTGCCAGACGGCCACCCGCCGGGGCACGCTGATCGGAGGCGGCCTGTGACCGCGACCGCGCCGCCCCTGCCGCACACCCCCAAACCGCGTCCCGCCGCCCCGCCACCCGTCTGGACGAGCAGCGTGCTCGCGCCGATCGCCGCCGGGCTCGCCACGTTGTTCGCCTCGACCTCGCTCACCGGCGTGGTCTCCGGCTGGGCGTGGTTCGGCTATCTGCTGGTCGCCGTCGTGCTGATCGCCTCGACCGGCCTGGCCCTGCGCTCGCTGCGCGCGCCGACCATCGTCGTCGGGCTGGCACAGCTGCTGGTGCTGCTGTTCCTGGTCACCGGGGCGTTCACCACCAGCGGGATCCTGAAGATCTTCCCCGGCCCGGACGCGCTCGACGAACTGCGCGGTGTCCTCGCCGCGGCGGCCGAGCAGATCCGCGTCGGCCTGCCCCCGGTCGAGGGCACCCCGCCGATCCTCTGCCTGATCACCATCGCGATCGGCTTGGTCGCGGTCCTGGTCGACACGCTGGCCGTGGCCGCCGCCGCGCCCGCCGCGACCGGTCTGGTCCTGCTGTGCGTGTACGCCGTCCCGGCCGCGCTGGCCGAGGACATGCTGCCGTGGTGGACGTTCCTGCTCGGCGCGGCCGCGTTCGCCGGGCTGCTCGCCGTCGACGGCAACCACCGGCATCGCCGCTGGCGCAACCGGGACGCGCCCGGGCTGGGCAACTCGGCGAGCACGTTGTCGGCCCCCGTCGGCGTGGTGGCCGCCGCGATCGCGATGGGCCTGGTGATCGGCACCGCCGTCACCGGTATCGGCACCGTAGGCAGCCTTCCCGGCGGCCAGGGTTCGGGCCGCGGTGGCGCGGGCGGCTTCGGCGTCGAGCCGTTCACCCAGCTGCGTGGCCTGCTCGACCGGGGCGAGAACGTGGAGCTGTTCAAGGTCTACGGGCTGGGCGCGGACAAGCGGCTGTTGCGCGCGTTCACCCTGGACACCTACACCCCGAACAAGGGCTGGGGGCTGGCGCAGAACGGCCGCGCCCAGCAGGGGGTGCAGGCCAACAAGGGGCTTCCGCCCGCTCCGGGTGACGACGGCGCCGGGCCCGGACGCGAGATCCGGATCGAGCCGACGAACTGGGTCGACAACTGGCTGCCGATCTACGGCGCGCCGAGGGCGCTCAACGGGCTGGCCGACAACTGGCTGTACGACCCGGTCGGCGGGGCCGTGTTCACCACGACCAAGCAGAACGCGCCCGCCTACACCGAGACCGCGTCCATCAAGGAACCGTCGAAGGACGAACTCCGCCTCGACGACGCCCGCCTGGCCGAGGTGCCGCCGCAGTTCACCCAGGTCGACCGGGTCGATCCCCGCGTGGTCGCGAAGGCCAAGCAGCTGACGGAGAACGAGTCCAACAACTTCGACAAGGCGCAGGCGCTCTGGTCGTTCTTCACCGCGCAGAACGGCTTCGTCTACGACACCAAGACCGCCGACGCCACCGACTCCGACGCGCTCGCCGACTTCATCCTCAACGGCAAACGCGGGTTCTGCGAGCAGTTCGCGTCCGCGATGGCCGTGATGCTGCGGTCGGTCGGCATCCCGTCGCGGGTCGCCATCGGCTTCACGTCCGGGACGCCGAAGGGCGATCACGTCTCGATCAGTTCCGAAGACGCGCACGCGTGGGTCGAGGTCTACTTCCAGACGAAGGGCTGGGTCAGCTTCGACCCGACCCCGCTGGTCGACGGCCGCGCGGTCGTCCCGCCGTACCTGCAGAACGACGCGGGCAGCTCCACGACCAACGACACCCAGGAAGTGCCGAGCGCGCCCGCGTCGAGCGCCCCCGCCACCGGTACCCCCCGTGACCAGGGCGAGGACCTCGGTGCCGACGGCAGCACCGGCCAGCAGGAGGAAGAGCCGCTGTGGCCCGCGATCCTCGCCGGGATCCTCGGTGGGCTGGCGGCCGCGCTGACCGTGGTCGCGATCGTGCGGTCGCGGTTGAGATACCGGGCGCTGATGCGGCCTTCGTCGCGTTCCCCGGACTCGCCCGCACCGGAACACGGGTTCCTGGACAACCAGAACGTGACGAACTGGCTGCCGCTGATCGCGATCGCGCTGTGGGTGGCGGCGTTCGCGTTCCTGGCGGCGTGGGTGTCGTGGTGGTTCGCGCTGGCGCTCGTGGTCGTCCTCGGCGGGCTCGGCACGCCGACGGCGATCCGGGAGATCAAGCGACGGCTGAGGCTGCAGAAGATCGCGTCCCGCTCCCCCGCCGCGGCGGACGCGGCGTGGCGCGAGCTGATGGACGAGTGCGCGGACCGCGGCCTGCCGCTGTCCGGCGGCGACACGGTGCGCGTGGCGGGCCGGAAGGTCGTCGAGAAGCACCGGCTGGACGAGGAGGGCCGCTCCGGCCTGCGGACGGTCATCGGTGTCGTGGAGCGGTCCTGGTACTCGGACAAGCCCGCGGACGACCGGACGCTGGGCCCGGCCTTCGACGAGGTCCGCAAGAGCCTGAAGCGGAACGCGCCGATGTCGTGGAAGGGCCGCCTGTTCCCGCGGTCGCTGCGGCGGCGGGACAAGTAGCGCTCGTGTGCGCGTGAAGGCCTCCTTCCCTCGGCTGAGCCGAGGGAAGGAGGCCTTCACGCGCTAGAGAGCCCGCCGGGGCAGGACAACGCGAACATGCCGGCAGGGCGTCGCCCTGCCGGCATGTTCGCGTGTGTGAGAGCTATTGCTCCTCGAAGCGCTGGCGGAAGCGCTCTTCCATGCGCTGGGTGAACGAGCTCCGGCGCGTGGACGACTTGCCGCCGCCACCCCCGCCGGCCCCCGGGCCACCGCTGTCCTTACCGCCCTCCGCTTCGGCTCCTTGCCGAATCGATGTGACGGCCATCATGACTCCGAAGAACATCACGAGGAACCCGAGCACGCTGATCACTGGGATCTCGGCCACCCGGATGTTGACCACCACGCCGAGCACCAACAGTGCGACGCCCACTACGAACAGGGCGATGCCCTGCAAACGCCGTCGGCGGGCGGGGCGGCGCAACCGGGTGCCTCGCACCGTGGATGCGAACTTGGGGTCCTCGGCATAGAGCTCGCGCTCGATCTGATCGAGCAGCCGCTGCTCATGCTCGGAGAGTGGCATCTTTCCTCCTCCGGCACAGCTGTCGCGGGCGCCGGGCCGCGCAACGTCATGGACCCAACAGACAACCCCAGGCGGGGTGTCTCTGTCCAGGATACGAGCCCCGCGCTCGTCCGACTACCCGATCCCGTATCCAGAAGGGATCGAATTGGCCGAAACCACCCGACTCGGCTCTCTCGAAGACGACCGAGCCGGCGATGTCACTGGTCACGGGGGGTCAGCAGTGACGCGGGCCGCACCGCGGCGGCACCGAACTTCGACCTCGCGACGTCGGCAGCGACTTCCGCATCCCGCCAACGGGGTTCGGAAGATGCGAAAAGCAGTTGTTCTCCACTACTCTCCGTGTCCAAACCCTCGACTCTTACGCCGATCAGGCGGACTGCGCCCGTCGGCGCGTGCTCGGCGAGGAGCTCGACGGCCGTGCGGTGGATGTCGCGGGCCACATCCACTCCTACGGCGGTTGTCCTCGCGCGGGTGATGGTCTTGAAGTCCGCGAACCGGACCTTGATCGACACCGTCCGCCCGCGAAGGCCCCGTCGGCGCAGTGTGGCGGCGACGCGCTCCGACAGCCGGAGCAGTTCCAGCCCGAGCGCCGCGCGGTCGTGGAGATCGACGTCGAAGGTCACTTCGGCGCCGATCGACTTGTCCGGCGACTCCGGGACGACCTTGCGGTCGTCGTGCCCGTTCGCGAGCGCGTACAGATGCTCCCCCAGTGCCCGCCCGAGCGACCGCCTCAGCCTCGCCAGCGGAGCGGCGGCGACGTCGGCGATGGTGTGGAGCCCCTGCTGCCGCAGGTGCTCCTCGGTGCGCTTGCCGACGCCCCACAGCGCCGAGACGGGCAGCGGGTGCAGGAACGCGAGCGTCTCGGCCGCCGGGACGACGACCATGCCGTCCGGTTTCGCCATCCCGGACGCCAGCTTCGCGACGAACTTGACCTTCGCGACGCCGACCGAGCAGCTGATCCCGAAGTCGGCGGACACCCGCTCCCGGATCCAGGCGCCGAGCCGCGCGGGTGAGGAGTCCAGCCGTTTGAGCGCCCCGCTGACGTCCAGGAAGGCCTCGTCCAGGCTCAGCGGCTCCACCAGTGGCGTCAGCTCGCGGAAGATCCCCATGACGCCCTGGGACACCTCGCCGTAGAGCCCCGGCGTCGGGGTGATGCAGATCAGCTGCGGGCAGAGCCGTTTCGCCGTCGAGAACGGCATGGCCGACCGGACGCCGAACTCGCGCGCCGCGTAGCTCGCGGCCGCGACGACCGACCTCGGGCCGCCACCGGAGACGACCACCGGCTTGCCCGCCAGCTCCGGGCGGGTGCGCAGCTCACACGACACGAAGAAGGCGTCCATGTCGACGTGCAGCAGGCCGCAGCCGGTGTCGTCGGGCCAGGTGGTGGCCCCGGTCGTCACGCGGTAGCGGGCCATCCCTCCGGGCAGTTCGGCGTTTCGTCCCACGGGCAGACGCTAGCCCGGCCCACCGACAGTTTCCCGCTTCGAGTGTCATGAAAGGGTCGTTCAGGACATTTTTCGTCCTGAACGACCCTTTCATGACATCCGGAAGGGCTCCGCGACGATCAGGCCGGCCGGTGGGCCAGCAGGTGCAGCCGGCTGGAGATGTCCCGCAACGGCGGGACCGACGCCGCCGCCAGCTCGAACTCGGCCAGGTCCTCTTCCCGCACCCCGCCGGGCACGAAGTCGGCGACGACGCCGTCGCCCTGCAGCAAGGTCACCTCGAGACCCACCTCGATCAGCTGGGCACGGAGGGCCTCGGCGTCGAAGCGCCGCAGCACGGTCTCCCGGCCGCCGCCGAGCACGCCGCTTTCGGCCGCGAGCAGCTCCCGGGCCTCGCCGAGGCGTCCGGCCAGCGCGCGCTGCAGGATCGCGGCGTTCCGGTTCGCCACCAGCACCGAGACCGCGCCGCCGGGTTTGACCGCGGCGGCCAAAGCTGCGAGCACGAGCGCCGGGTCGTCGACGACCTCCAGCAGGCCGTGCGCGAGGACGAGGTCGGCCGATCCGGCGGCGACGTGGGCGCCGAGCGCGTCGGAGTCGTCGGCGATCACCGTGATGCTGCCGGAGACGCCCTCTTCCTCGGCGCGGCGGCGCAGGGTCGCCAGCGCGTTGGGGTTCGGTTCGACCACGGTCACCAGGCAGCCCGCCGAGGCCAGCGGCACCGCCCAGCCGCCGCTGCCGCCGCCGACGTCGACGACGTGCGGCTGTTGTGCGCCTCGCGCCCGTGCGGCCCGGAGTTCTGCTTCGAGAACCCGGCGAACCGCCCCCGATCCCCGCGTGGCCACGGTGTCCGTCTTCATAAACGCACAGGGTAATGCCCGCCTTCGCCGGCCCGTCGGGTGTAGTCCGATGCGGTGTTCGACACCTTGCCACGGGGCTGCCCCGCCGGCTGCCCGTAGGCTGTATCGAGTGCACACGGTCGCTGTTCTCAGCCTGAAGGGTGGCGTCGGTAAAACGACGGTCGCCCTCGGTGTCGCGTCCGCCGCGCTGCGTAGGGGCGCCCGGACCCTCGTGGCCGACCTCGACCCGCAAGGCAACGCCACCACCTCGCTGGATCCGCCCTTCACCGATCGCACGCTGGCCGACGTTCTCGAGACGCCGGTGCGTTCGGTGCTCGAACGCGCGATCGCGCCCAGCGTGTGGAGCGACCAGATCGACGTCCTGGTCGGCGCCGAAGAGCTGGAGATGCTCAACGAGCCCGACGCCGACAGCCGCCGCCTGGAGAACCTCTCCCGGGCGCTCGACGAGCTGCACACGAACCCGCTGCGCGAGGAACCCTACGAGCTGGTGATCCTCGACTGCCCGCCGTCGCTGGGCAGGCTGACCCGTTCCGCGCTGGTGGCCGCGGACAGCGCCCTGATCGTCACCGAGCCGACGATGTACGCCGTCTCCGGTGCCCGCCGCGCGCTCGACGCGATCGAGAAGATCCGCGAAGAGCAGAACCCGGGGCTGCGGCCGATCGGTGTCGTGGTCAACAAGCTCCGCGTGCGCTCCTACGAGCACCAGTTCCGGGTGGCCGAGCTGCGGGAGAACTTCGGCCCGCTGGTGATGCCGACGGCCATCCCGGACCGGCTCGCCGTGCAGCAGGCGCAGGGCGCGTGCAGCCCGATCCACGAGTGGCACTCCCCCGGCGCGCAGGAGATCGCGCTCACCTTCAACATGGTGCTCGCGAAGGTCCTGCGGTCGAGCCGGGCGGGGCGGCATCGCGTCCGCGGCGAGGAAGAACCCGAAACACCCGCCAAGCTGAGCGACACCGGCACAGGCTGACCTCCGATGCCCGAAGGCGACACCGTCTTCCTCGCCGGCAAGGTCCTCGACAAGGCGTTGGCGGGCAAGACCTTGCTGCGCGGCGAGTTCCGGGTCCCACAACTGGCCACGACGGATCTCGCCGGACGTGACGTGCTCGGCGTCGGCACGGTCGGCAAACATCTGCTGACCCGCCTTTCCGGCGAGCTCACCCTGCACAGCCATCTGCGGATGGACGGCAAGTGGGACGTCTACCGGGCGGGCGCGCGCTGGCGGCATCCGGCGCATCAGGCGCGGGTCATCCTGGCCACCGAGGAACTGCAGGCGATCGGCTTCCGCGTGCACGACCTCGAACTCGTGCCCACGGACGAGGAAGACCGTCTGGTCGGCCATCTCGGGCCGGATCTGCTCGATCCACAGTGGACGGACGAGCTGGCGGGGCGGGCGGCGGCCGCGCTGGCCGCGGATCCGGAGCGCGAACTGGGCGACGCCTTGCTGGATCAGCGGATCATGGCCGGGATCGGGAACATGTACAAGGTCGAGATGTGTTTCCTGCTCGGCGTCACGCCGTGGACACCGGTGTCCGAAGTGGACACGGCGAAAGCGGTCGCGCTCGGCCGCAAACTGCTGAAGAGCAACGCTTGGCGCACCTCCCAGACCACCACCGGCGATCTCCGGCGCGGCCGCGAGCACTGGGTCTACGAGCGGACCAAACAGGGCTGCTTCCGGTGCGGCGGACGGCTTCGCGTCGCACCCCAGGGCGCCGGGCACCAGGCGAGACCGACCTGGTTCTGCCCGAAATGCCAGTCCGGGCCTGCCCCGAGCGGCTAAGCTGACCTCGTGACGCTGTTCAAGCTCCCGCTCTACGGGGCCGACACCGAACGCGGCGACCTCGCTCCCTGAGCCGCCCGCTCCTCCGCACGTCACCCTTCACTTCTCCCAGGGAGCTTTGTCATGCCCGGAATCCTCACGGGCGAGGCGCTGCGCGCGTTCGTGCACGCCCTGCCCAAGGTCGAACTGCACGTCCACCTCGTCGGCTCGGCGAGCCTGCCCACGGTGCTGGAACTGGCCCGCCGCCGCCCGTCCGCGGGCGTGCCCACCGAACCCGCGGCGCTCGCCGAGTTCTTCACCTTCCGCGATTTCCCGCATTTCCTCCGCAACTACCTGGCGGTGACGTCGCTCGTGCGCGACGCCCGCGACATCCACACCCTCGTCACCGGGCTGGCGGCCGACCTGGCCGCGCAGAACGCCCGGTACGCCGAAGTGACCGTGACGCCGTACAACCATGTCCTCGACGGGATGCCGTCCGACGATCTCCTCACCGGGCTCGCCACCGGACGGGCGGCGGCACGGAGCGACCACGGGGTGGAACTGGCCTGGTGCTTCGACATTCCCGGCGAGAAAGGGGTCGTCGCCGGCCGCGAGACGGTCGTGTTCGCGCTGCGCGAACGCCCCGAAGGCCTGGTGTCCTTCGGTCTCGGCGGCCCCGAGGTCGGTGTCGGCCGTGCGCAGTTCGCCCCGTTCTTCACCACGGCGAGGGAGGCGGGGCTGCACAGCGTCCCGCACGCGGGCGAGACCACCGGGCCCGCCACCGTCTGGTCGGCGGTGCACGATCTCGGCGCCGAGCGGATCGGGCACGGTGTCGGCGCGCACACCGATCCGGCGCTACTGGAATACCTTGCCGTGCAACGGATCCCGCTGGAGGTCTGCCCGACTTCCAATATCCGGACCGGCCAGTTCCCCTCGATCGCGGCGCATCCCGTGCGACGGCTGCTCGACCACGGCGTGCTGGTCACGCTCAACACCGACGACCCGCCGATGTTCGGCGCCACCCTCGACGGCGAGTACGCGGCGGTGGCCGAAGCCCTGGGCCTGACGGCGGCCGAAATCGCCCTGTTCGCGAAGAACGCCGTGGAAGCCTCTTTTCTGCCCTCGGCGGACAAGATCGTCCTGCTGCGGGAGATCGACGAAATCTTGTTGCAGGACCCCGAACTCCTCGCATAGCGTGGCGGTACACGAGAGAGGAGGTGGTCCAAAGTTGTATTCCAACAGGACTCGTGAGGTGGCTGTCCGCTAGCGGACCCCACGCGTAGGACTTCAGAGCAGCGATACAACGCAAGTTGGAGCCACCTTCGGCTCGTCGTCTCTGCTTCGCGTGATGCCTGCTAGCGAATACCAGGCAGTCACCGGGCCCCCGAGGTTCCCGAGCACCGGTCCGGCTCGGGCCCGGACGCCGATTCCCGGCGTCCGGGAGCCGCCTCGGGGGTACCCCTATTTCCGGGGCAGGAGGACCATCCGCCGCCCCGAAGGACCGTCCGCCGCAGTTCCGCCCCGGGAACCCCGCAGACTGGATAGCCTGACGCCATGCTGAGGCCCGATTTCCCGATCATCACCCAGCGACTGACCCTCCGCGCCTTCACTCCCGCGGATCTCGACGAACTCAACTCCTTCCAGTCCCGTGCCGACGTCGCCCGCTACCTCTACTGGGGGCCGCGCAGCCGGGCCGAATCCGCCGCCGCCCTCGCCAAACGGGTGCACAGCAGCAGCCTGTCGAAGGAAGGCCAGCTCCTCGCGGTGGCCGTGGAGCTGACCGAGACCGGGCAGCTGATCGGCGACCTGAACCTCGAATACCTCAGCAGCGAGCACCGCCAGGGCGAGATCGGGTTCGTCTTCCATCCCGATCACCACGGCAAGGGCTTCGCCGCGGAGGCCGCCACCGAACTGCTGCGGCTCGGCTTCGAAGAACTGGGCCTGCACCGGATCATCGGCCGCTGTGACGGACGCAACACCGCGTCGGCAGCGCTGATGGAGCGGCTCGGCATGCGCAAGGAGGCGCATCTGCGCGAGAACGAGGTCGTCAAGGGCGAATGGACCGACGAACTCGTCTTCGCGATGCTCGAAGACGAGTGGAAGGCGAGGCGCTAGAGCCGGTCACCGCACACCTTTTCGCAGAGATCCCAGATCACCCCACGAGTGGTTTCGTCCTGGACGGCCTCGGGCCAAGGAACACGAACGGCCTTGCTGCTGAAATAGGCCCCGGTGACTTCTCGGACCTCGGGGCTGGAGGCGAGATGGACACTCGACCTCGTCGCCTTGCGCACCGCGCGGTGGCCGTAGAAGACGGGCATGAGCAGCCGGAGCAGCGGCACGATCGGGCGGGCGGGCGGCGGGTAGGCGTCGGCGCCGAGGTCCTTGTTCATCGAGGTGTGGGCATGACCGGGATACGCGACGTTCAGTGTCACGCCGGTCCCTTCGAGCCGCTTCGCGAAGGTATGACTCATCGCCATCTGGGCCAGCTTGGTCTGGTTGTAGAACGACAGTCCCACATACGATTTCTCTCCCTGCAGGTTGTCGAGGTCGATCCGTCCGCGCGGGATGCCCCCCGTGATGTTGACGACGCGAGCCGCCTCCGACCGTTTCAACGCGGGCAGCAGCCCATGCGTCAGGCTGAACGGCGCCACGACGTTGACCGCGAAGGCGGTTTCGATTCCGTCCTCGGTCAGTTCACGCCGGGCCCGGGCGGCCCCGGCGTTGTTGATCAGCACGTCCAGGCGATCCACCCGGCCGGCGACCTCTTCGGCGAGCTCGCGCACGTCACGGAGCCGGGACAGGTCCGCGGTGATCGCGTCGACCTTCGTGTGCCCGCTCGATCGGCGTAGTTCCTTCGCGGCGGCCTCGGCTCGCGCCTTGTCGCGGCCGACGAGGATCACCCGTGCCCCGAGCGAGGCGAGCCGCCTGGCGCTCTCCTTGCCGATGCCACCGGTACTCCCGGTCACGAGCACCGTCTTGCCGTCCATCGTCATCATCCGCCTCCAAAATGTCACCTGGTGTCAGAATAGACACTACATGACGCAAAGTAGACTGCGGTGCATGCCGGAAGGACTACGCGAACGAACACGCCGCGCGGTGCGGGCCGAACTCGCCGAAGTGGCCATCGACCTGTTCGCCCGTCAAGGCTTCGAAGAGACGACCGTCGACGAGATCGCCCGCGCGGCGGGGCTGACCAAACGCAGCTTCTTCCGCTACTTCCCCACGAAGGAAGACGCCGTCTTCGACAGCATCGACGTCACCGGCGAAAACGTGGTCGCCGCCATCGGCGCTCGCCCCGCCGAGGAAGATCCATGGACCTCTCTCCAGCACGTCCTCCGGCACTGGCAGGAAGAGATCCACGCGAGTGAACGAACACTGGCGACGCACCGGCTCATCGAAACGACTCCGGCGCTCGGCGGACGACTGCATCAGCGGCGGACCGAATGGCGGAGGCGGGTGAGCGACGCCCTCCGCGACCGGCCGGGTGCCGGTTTGGACGCGTTCACCGCGGACCTGCTCACCAACGCCGCCACCGCCGTACTCGACGCCGTGTCGGCCGAATGGCTGCGATCCGGGGGCACGGCGGACCGCGTCACCCTGCTGGACCGGGGATTCTCCCTGGCCCGCGTCCGGCTCGTCGAACTCGGCGACTGACTCCGGGATCCACCAGGCATGATGGGGCCGTGCTCTTCGACAAGATCGTCCGCCCCGCTCTCTACCGGGTCTCCGGCAGCGACCCCGAAACCGTGCACGAACGCACCATCGGTTCGCTCGCCAGGCTGAGCCGGGTCTCCCCCGCGCTCGCCGCGCTCGGCCGCGTCTACCGGACGGACGATCCGGTCACCTTCCTCGGCCTGCGTTTCCCGAACCGGGTCGGCCTCGCCGCCGGGATGGACAAGAACGGCCGCGCGCTGCACGCCTGGCCCGCGCTCGGCTTCGGCTTCGTCGAGGTCGGCACGGTCACCCGGTATCCGCAGCCGGGCAACGACAAACCGCGGCTGTTCACCCTCGCCGAGACCGACGCGGTGATCAACCGGATGGGCTTCAACAACGAAGGCGCCGAAGCACTCGCCGCCCGGCTCGCCGCGACCGGGAAGCCGCCGGTGCCGCTCGGCGTCAGCATCGGCAAGTCCAAGGTGACCCCGCTCGACGAAGCCGTCGAGGACTACCGGTTCTCTTTGAGGGCTTTGTACCCGTACGCCGACTACTTCGCGATCAACGTCAGTTCTCCGAACACCCCGGGATTGCGCGCGCTGCAGGACAAGTCCGCGCTGGCCGAACTGCTCGCCGAGCTGCGCAAGACCTCGGCCGAGCTCGCCGGCGACGCGAAGCCGACGCCGGTGCTGGTGAAGGTCGCGCCCGACCTCACCGACGAAGCCCTCGCGGAACTGCTGGAGGTCTGCCTCGACCACGGCGTCGCCGGGCTGATCGCGACCAACACGACGCTGTCGCGCGAAGGGATCGCGCCGCCCGAGGCCGCGATCGGCGAGCAGGCGGGCGGGTTGTCCGGCCGCCCGCTCACCGCGCGCTCGGTCGAGGTGGTGCGGTTCGTGCACGGCGAAACCGGCGGCAAGCTGCCGATCATCGGCGTCGGCGGGATCTTCGACGCCGGCGCCGCCGCACGGATGCTCGACGCCGGCGCCGGTCTCGTCCAGCTCTACACCGGGTTCGCCCTGCACGGTCCCGGTCTGGTCAAGCGGGTCGCCCGAGGTCTCGCGGCCCGGCCGTACTGACGAACCTGAGGTAGGCACGCCAGCACTGGTACCGCGTCAGCTCCGGCGCCGTCGCCGTGGCGGCCTGGTCGCACAGGACGGCCAGCGGCGTTTCCCCGTTCTCCAGCCGGATCCGGCCCAGGACGAACGGGGCGGGCAGCGTGGCGGCGAAGGCGCCGAGAGCGGCGGGCGAAAGCCGCCAGCGTTCACCCGAAAGCATCGTGTGCTCGCCCGTGGCGCTCACCGGCACCACCCCCGGCTGGGGCGGATCGGTGGGCAGCAACACCATCCGGTAGCCCTCACCGGTCTGGACCGGTCCGGTGAACCGCGCCCCGGCACGGACCAGGCTTCCGTTCAACGGCTGCCCGCGCAGATGCGCACCGAACACCACGAGATCCGCACCCGGTGCGGGATAAGGGAAATCGGCCTGTTCGTCGGTGAGCACGGCGGCCAGGTCGATGGCGACCTGGTCGTCGAACGGCCGCACCACCACCGAAACCCCGTACGGCCCGAGATCCGACGGCGACGCCGGAACCGTGACAGCGGCGAGATCGAGCAGGTTGACGAACGCCGTGAAGCGTTCCAGCCGCTTCGAGACACCGTCCGGATCGGACAACGCCTCGGCGACGTCGGGATGGTCAGCGACGGTCGGGAGCACGAGGGCGTCGTACTCGGACAGCATCCGGAGCGCGAGCATCCCGGCCTCGGCGACACGATGCCTGTCGGCGGTGAAGCCGTCGTCGTGGATCAGCTCGCCCACCTTCAGCAGAGCCGAGACCTCCACGGTCTCCACGAGGGCGCCGGACGCCCTCAGCGCCGAAACCGCGCCGAGGAAGGCGGATCGGGACTGCAGCGAAAGGCCGGTGAGCGTGTCGGAGCCCGGGATCGCCACCCGCGGCCGGTCGCCCGCCGACAGCCGGACGTCCGGGGGCCAGTCGCGGGCGAGCGGGTCGATCCCGTCGGGACCGGTCATCAGCCCCAGCGCGCGCTGCCCCAGGGTCAGGCTGCGGGCGAACAGGGCGATCCCGCCGCACGGCGCGGCACCGGTCTTCGGCACGAGCCCCAGCGTCGGCTTCAGCCCGACGATCCCGTTGAGCGAAGCGGGAACCCGGCCCGCGCCGGCGGTGTCCGTGCCGACGCCCAGATCGACGAGACCGAGCGCGACGGCGACGGCCGCACCGCTGCTCGCGCTCCCGGAGACCCGGGCGGTGTTCAGCGCCGCGCTCACGGCGCCGTACGGGCTGCTGGCGTGCTGGAGATCGCTGCCGAACCGGTCGCAGTTGGTCTTGCCGAGCACGACCGCCCCGGCCGCGGTCAGCCGGGACACCGACGTGGCGCCGGTGGCGCGGATCTCTTCCCCCGCCGTGGGAAGACCGGCGACGTCGATCACGTCCGCGACCGCGACCAAGGTGCCCGCGAGCGGCAGGTCCGCGCCCGCGCGCAGCCGCTCGTCGACGGCTTTCGCGTCCACGAGGGCGTCTTCGACCGGGCGGAGGGTGATCCAGACGTCGGGGCGGTCGACTTCGGAAATCCGGTCGTAGGCGGCTATGACGCGCTGGTACGAGCTGGGAGGCGGGACGGGGGTCGGCTCTGGTTCCGGGGGGAGCGTCGTCACTGGGCGTCCTTTCCTCGGTGGGGACGAGAAAGACCACTGCGCGAGATCCACTGTGTCCGGTCCGCCACCCTGGGACGCCCGCTCACGCGGGCTGGGTTCAGGCCCGGGCTGGGATGAGCACTGCGTGCATGTAAGGAACGTTAAGCACCGCGGGTCGCCGTCACCAGCGGATTCGGGTCACGCGAGCGTTTCGGTACCACACAGTGAGCAGGTCGTTACGCAATGGAGTATTAGCGACGACGAATGAGACGATGGTCCAGGAAAGCGCCTGCTCAGGCACCGTGCGGCTGGGCGTGACTCGCGTGATTGAACGCCGATCTCGCGTGATTGGAGACGGAACTCCATGATCCGCCTTCAATCACGCGAGTTACGCCTCCAATCACGCGAGTTTCGGGTTCAGGAGAGTTCGCGCAGGGCCATGGCGAGGCCGGCGAGCTTGTCAGTCGCGTCGGACAGGGACTCCTTGGACGACGTCATGCCGTCCGAGCTCGCCGCGACGGTGTGCCCGGCGGCCGCGACGAGACCGCCGTAGCCGTCGAGGCCGTCTTCGAGTTGCTCGCGCAGTTGCTTGATGGCGGCGTCGAGGGCGCCGCGTTCCCGCTCGGGCGCGGCGTCGCGGCCGCGTTCGATGGCTTGGATCCGGCCCGCGAGGCCGCGCAAGGCCTGCGCCGCCTCGGCGGCCGTGGTGCGAGCGTCCGCGACCGCGATCTCCGAAACCGGCATGGTGCCGAGCGACGTCGGCTGCGAAAGCTGGCGAAGCAGCTCCGCCAGCGAAGCCTCGCTCTCGGCGAGGCGTTCCATCGGCTCCCGCGCGACCGACCGCGCCGGGGGCAGCGGCGGCGGAGCGGCAGGGGCGGCGGGCAGCACGGTGCGGTTGAGCGTCCGCAGCCGCAGCCCCGACTTCACCCCGAAAGTCCCGAAGATGACGGCGAAGGCGCCGCCCGCGATGGCCTGGAGGACTTCGGCCTGACCGTCCTTCAACAGGCCGGTGCCCGCGACGACGGCGAACAGTCCACAAAGGAAGGTGAGGAGGATCCAGAACGTCAGTGCCCGCGAGGCCCGGCGTTTGCGTCGCTCCAGTTTGGCGGCAGGTTCGTTCCAGCGCGCCCATTTGGCCTTCGCGTCGGCCACGACCGGGATCTGCCCCGCGGCCATCGACGTCAGCTGCTGCGAGATCTTCGGCATTGCGGGCATCTGCGGCATCTGCGGGCGGGGCCGCGGCGGCGCCGGCTGAGCGGGCCGCGAGGAACCCTGCTCGGAAGGCGGGATGTAGCGCTGCAGCTTCTCCTGCGCGCGCTGGGCGTAGTCGGGCAGCTTCTCGATGTGCTTCTCAAGCTTGGCGGTGAACTCCCCGAAGTCCTTGCGCCTGCCCTGCCCCATGCCCTCTCCCCTGTCTTCTGGTGAGACCGGTCCCGCACCCGCGCGGGGTGCGGGACCGGCTCCAGTTGGTGTGTCAGGCGGGGTTCTTGCCCTGTTCGGCCTGAACCCGTGCCTGGATCTCACGCTGGATGTCCGCGGAGCTCGACGCCTTCGGCGCGGCGGCGGTCTTGCCGTCGGTCACCTGAGCGACGGAGTCACCCTTCATGGACGCGCGGATCTGCTCGAGGCGCGAGTGCCCCGCGAGCTGCGTAGTGGAGGCCTGGACCTCCATCATCCGGCCCTGGACGGAGTTCTGTGCGAGTTCGGCCGAGCCGAGCGCGGTGGTGTAGCGCTTCTCGATCTTGTCGCGAACGTCTTCCAGCGACGGCGTGTTGCCCGGCGCGGCCAGCTGGCTCATCTGGTTCAGCGAAGCGGAGACCTGCTCCTGCATCTTCGCCTGCTCCAGCTGCGAGAGCAGCTTGGTGCGCTCGGCCAGCTTCTGCTGCAGCATGGTCGCGTTGCGCTCGACGGCCTTCTTCGCCTGCTCCGCCGCCTGAAGCGACTGGTCGTGCAGGGTCTTGAGGTCCTCGATGCTCTGCTCGGCGGTGACGAGCTGCGCGGCGAAGCTCTCCGCCGCGTTCTCGAACTCGGTCGCCTTCTGCTCGTCGCCCTTGGCACGCGCCTCGTCGGCGAGCACCAGCGCCTGGCGGGTCGAAGCCTGCAGCTTCTCCACGTCGCCGAGCTGGCGGTTCAGCTTCATCTCCAGCTGACGCTGGTTACCGATCACCGAGGCGGCTTGCTGGGTCAGCGCCTGGTGGTTGCGCTGCGCCTCCTCGATGGCCTGCTGGATCTGTACCTTCGGGTCGGCGTGCTCGTCGATCTTCGACGAGAACGCCGCCATCATGTACTTCCAGAACTTCACGAACGGGTTGGCCATCTCCTCCGCCTGCCTTCTCGCATCCCACGGGCTGTTACCTCGAGGTGGGGCGTCCCCTCTGTGATGTTGCAACGTCCCGACCCCGGCGTTGAGTTCCATCGTGTCAGGTCGGCGTCCCGCGTTCCAGGCGACCCCGACGGAATTCAGGGATCCCCCTGACTGTGATGTCCACGACGTTTCGGGTTCACCCTCCGTCAGCGGCGCAGCGCGGTCTCCTCGTGCAGGCGTGACAACTTCTCGGGGTTGCGCACCGCGTAGAGCCCGGCGATGAGTCCGTCTTCCACTCGCAACGCGACGACCGTGTCGACCTCCCCGCCGAGCCGGAGGATCAGCGCGGGATGGCCGTTGACCTGCGCCGTGGCCATCGTCGCCGCCTCGTCGCGGACCGGGCGGCTCGCGGCCAGCAACGGCGCGACCAGCGCGGCACCCACCACCGGCTCCAGCACGGCCTGCACCATTCCGCCGCCGTCGCCGAGGAAGACGACGTCCGGTGACAGCACGTCGAGCAGTCCCTGCAGGTCACCGGTCCGGACCGCGCGGTGGAACGCGTCTAGCACGTCCTTGGTCTCGCCGGGGGACGCGGCACCGCGCGGCCGCCGGGCGGCGACGTGCGCCCGCGCCCGGTGGGCGATCTGGTGGACCGCCGCCTGGGTCTTGCCGACGGCTTCGGCGATCTCGCCGTAGGGCACGTCGAACACCTCACGCAGCACGAACACCGCGCGCTCGGTCGGAGTGAGGGTCTCCAGCACCAGCAGCATCGCCATCGAGACGCTGTCGGCCAGCTCGACGTCGTCGGCCACGTCGGGGCTGGTCAGCAGGGGTTCGGGCAGCCAAGGACCGACGTAGGACTCCTTGCGGCGGCCGAGTGTGCGCAGCCTGCCGAGCGCCTGGCGGGTGGTGATGCGGACGAGGTAGGCACGCGGGTTTTCCACGGTGCCGAGGTCGACGCCCGACCAGCGCAGCCAGGTCTCCTGGAGGACGTCCTCCGCGTCGGCGGCCGAACCGAGCATCTCGTAGGCGACGGTGAACAGCAGGTTCCGGTGGGCGACGAACGCCTCCGTGGCGATGTCGGACATGGACTCGCTCCTGTTCTCGGCGACGGCGTGGTCCACACCAGACGCCGCGTCCCGTCGCTTTCTGACACGTCGACGCCGTGGCGCTCGTCACGCCCCGGGCCTGTCAGCGGGGCCGGGCCGCCGGCATCTGGTGGTCGTCAAGTCCGGCACACGACCACGAAAGAGGACGACATCATGGATTCCCGTTTCGACCTGAACGGCACCGAGCTCGGCGCCAAGCTCGGCAAGCGCTTCGCCAACGTGAGTGTGGGCATCAAGGGTTCGCCCCTGCCCAAGGTCACCCAGGAGCTGGTGTCGTTGCGGGCCAGCCAGCTCAACGGCTGCGGTTTCTGCGTCGACGCCCACGCCAAGGACCTGGCGGCCGCCGGGGAACCCGCGGTCCGGGTCAACCTGGTCGCCGCCTGGCGCGAGTCGACGGTGTTCACCGAGGCCGAGCAGGCCGCGCTGGCGCTCGCGGAGGAGGGCAGCCGGATCGCCGACGCGCACCCGGGCGTCTCCGACGAGACCTGGGCGCTGGTGCGGAAGCACTACGACGACGATCAGGTCGTCGCGCTGATCTACCTGGTCGCGATGATCAATGCCGCCAACCGGCTGCTCGTGATCACGCACACCAAGGGCGGCTCCTACCAGGCGGGCACGTTCGACGCGAACTGACGCCGAAAAGGCCCCAGGCGGACTGCCTGGGGCCTCTTCGGCGTTCACGACCTTTGCTAGGCGGCGACCATCTTCGGTGCGGAGATCGTCGTCCGCAGCGTGGGGCTCATCCGCGGCGGCGGCGAGATCCGCAGGTCGGCCAGATCGTTGCCGATCAGCTCGGACACGAGACGGCCGCCTTCGAGCTCGCCCGCTTCGGCGCTTTCCCGCTCCGGAGCGCGCCTCTTGCCCGCTTCGACCTTCTCGTCCACCGGGGCGACCTCGACGTTGTCCATCGCCGAGACGTCCGCCGCGACCTTGTGCAAGAGTTCACCCAGCGGAAGGTCCAGGGCCTCGCAAATGGACGCCAGCAGCTCGCTGGACGCCTCCTTCTGCCCGCGCTCGACCTCGGACAGGTATCCGAGGCTCACCCTGGCGGCGCGGGAGATGTCCCGCAGCGTTCGACGCTGGTTCGTGCGGGCGTGTCGGAGCCGGTCGCCGATCGCCTCGCGCAACAGCACGGTCATCACGCGCCTCCCTTCCAGGACTGACTACCCCCTACGTTACCCAGAGCGGTGCCCTGGGCGCAGGTGTTGACACGGCAATACGCCAAGGGCGAACGCGGCGATCATGCGAGATGTTCCCCCAGCAGGGCGAACGCGCCGGAGACGGCACCGGCCCTGACCGAGGCTCGATCACCGCTCAAGCCCAGCGTACGGACGGTGAGGACGTCCGTCCCGGCGAGCCCGACGTGGACGACGCCGGGCGCGACGCCGTCCTGTCCGTCCGGACCCGCGACGCCGGTGAGGCCGAGGCCCCAGGTGGCGCCGCACCGATCCCTCGCGCCGGCGGCCAACTGCGCCGCGACCTCGGGATGCACGGCGCCGTGGGCGGCGAGGAGGTCTTCGTCGACCCCGGCCAGCTTCGCCTTGAGGTCGGTGGCGTAGACCACCAGCCCGCCTCGCACGACGGCACTCGATCCGGGGACCTCGGTCAGCGTCGCGCAGACCAGACCGGCGGTCAGCGACTCGGCCGTCGCCACCGTCTCCCCGCGCTCGATCAGGTGAGTGATCAAGGTCTCAGGTTTCATGCTCCGGCGGCACGCCTTCCGGCCGCGCGCAGCCGGACCGCGCGCACGACGTAGTCGAGCCCGGTCACGACGGTCAGCGCGAGCGCGAGCCCCATCAGCACCCAGCGCACCGGCTCGGCCGACGCGGGCAGTGGCAGCAGGTATGCGGTGATGGCCGCGATCTGCGCGAGCGTCTTCGCCTTGCCGCCCCGGCTGGCCGGGATGACGCCGTGCCGGATCACCCAGAACCGCAGCAGCGTCACGCCGATCTCGCGGACCGCGATGACGATGGTGACCCACCAGCCCAGTTCGCCGAGCACGCTCAGCCCGATCAGCGCGGCGCCGATCAGCGCCTTGTCGGCGATCGGGTCGGCGATCTTGCCGAAGTCGGTGATCAGCCCGTACTTGCGCGCGACCCAGCCGTCGACCTGGTCGGTGAACGACGCGATCGCGAACAGCGCGGTGGCGATCGCCCGCCAGAACGTGTCCTCCCCGTCCCCGGCGAACAGCGCCAGCACGAACAGCGGCACCAGCACCAGCCGCGACATCGTCAGCAGGTTCGCCAGGTTCAGGGTCGGGACCGGGGTGGCCTCGGGCACCCGGGCGGACTCACCGCCCGTCCCCTCACCGGCCCCGGCGTCGCTCGGGGCGGCATTCACCGGTCGGCCTCGGGCGGCGCGGGCCGCACGATCAGGTCGACGCCCTCGGAGTCGACGACCTCGCAGCGGACGAAGTCGCCCACCGCGAGCTTGGGCAGGTCTTCGGTCTCGATGAGGACGCATTCGCCGTCGACCTCGGGGGCCTGGTGCGCGGCGCGGCCGATCGGGTCCTCGCCGTCCTCCGCCTGCTCGATCAGGACGTCGACGAAGTCGCCGATCCGGTCTTCGGCCCGCTGCGAGGTCAGCTCCTCGACCAGCGCGGAGATCCGCGCGACCCGCTCGGCGACCACGGACTCGTCGAGTTTGCCGTCGAAGGTCTCGGCCTCGGTGCCGTCCTCGTCGGAGTACCCGAAGACGCCCACCGCGTCGAGCCGCGCGCCATTGAGGAAGCGCTCCAGCTCGGCGAGGTCCTCCTCGGTCTCGCCGGGGAACCCGACGATGACGTTGGTGCGGATGCCGGCGTTGGGCGAGAGCTCCCGGATCTGATCGCACAGCGCGAGGAACGAGTCCGTGGAGCCGAAACGGCGCATACGGCGCAGCACGGTCTCGCTGGAGTGCTGGAAGGACAGGTCGAAGTAGTCGGCGACGCCCTGGGTGGTCGCGATGGCCTTGACCAGGCCGGGGCGCGTCTCGGCGGGCTGCAGGTACGAGACGCGGACGCGTTCGATACCGGGCACCGCGGCCAGGCGCGGCACCAGCAGCTCCAGCGCGCGGGCGCCGTCACGGCCGAAGTCCTTGCCGTACGAGGTGGAGTTCTCCGAGACGAGGAAGACCTCCTTGACCCCGTTCTCCGCGAGCCACATCGCCTCGGCGACGATCTCGTCCGGCTGCCGCGACACGAAGGAGCCCCGGAAGGACGGGATCGCGCAGAACGAGCAGCGACGGTCGCAGCCGGAGGCGATCTTCAGCGCGGCCACCGGCGAGGTGTCGAGCCGCGTCCGCAGCACGCGCGGGCCCCAGCCGTGCTGCGCGTGCCCCGGCACCTCGACCGACTCGGCGGCGGTCGGGCGCTGGACCGGGCTGATCGGCAGCAGCTTGCGGCGGTCGGACGGCGTGTGCGACTCGACCTTGCGGCCGGCCACGACGTCGTCGAGACGCTCCGCGAGGTCTGCGTAGTGATCGAAGCCCAGGACCGCGTCGGCCTCGGGCAGGCTCTCGGCCAGCTCGTTGCCGTAACGCTCGGCCATGCAGCCGACCGCGACGACCTTCTTGCCGGTGTCGGAGGCCGCGAGCAGCGTGTCGACGGAGTCCTTCTTCGCGGACTCGACGAAGCCGCAGGTGTTGACGACCACGACGTCGGAGTCCTCGGGCTCGGCGGCGAGCTCCCAGCCGCCCGCCGCCAGCCGTCCGGCGAGTTCCTCGGAATCGACCTCGTTGCGGGCGCAACCGAGGGTCAACAGGGAAACGCGACGGGTGGCGACAGGATCAGTGGTGGGAGAAGGCACGTGCCTTAGGGTAGCTGGCCTGTTCGCGGGGTCGGCGATCGCTCGCTCGGGCGAGCCCTCGACCGGGCCGGGCGCCGGGGATGGCTTAATGGTGGACGTGCCCTCAGACCCTCTCCCGCGCCGCCGCCCCACCGTCCGCCGGGCCAGGATCGCGGACGTCCGCAAGATCAAGGCGCTGGTCGACTCCGACGCCGGGACGGTGCTGCTGGAGAAGGAACTCGTCACCCTCTACGAGAGCGTCCAGGAGTTCTGGGTGGTCGAGGACGGCGACGACGTGCTCGGCTGCGGCGCGCTGCACGTGCTGTGGGAGGACATCGCGGAGCTGCGCACCATCGCGGTCGACAAGGACTCCCGGGGCCGTGGCATCGGGCACGCGCTGGTGGGGCAGCTGATCGACTTCGCGCGCGAGATCGGGCTGAAGCGGCTGTTCGTGCTGACCTTCGAGACGCACTTCTTCGCCGGGCACGGGTTCGTCGAGATCGACGGGACGCCGGTGACCCAGGAGGTCTACGAGGAGATGCGGCGCTCGGCCGATCCGGGGGTCGCGGAGTTCCTGGACCTGCCGTACGTGAAGCCGAACACCTTGGGCAACAGTCGGATGCTGCTGGAGCTTTAGCCCTTCGCGGCGTGGCGCGCGACCCGGACGCGGTTGCCGCACAGCGACGGCGTGCACCACACCCGGCGGCTGTTGGCCGCCACGAACAGCATCGAGCAGTCGTGCGCGCCGCATCGCCGCAGCCGGGCCGCGCGCGGTCCGGACACGAGGTCGATCGCCGCGACCGCGACGGCGGCGAGCGCGATCTCGCCGCCGTCCTCGCCGTGCCAGCACGTCTCCGCTCCCCCGGCGGTAAGCCGTGGACTGGTCGGGACGGCCGCGGCGGCCGCGTTCACCCGCTCGACCGCCCAAGCCTCGGGCTCCCGCGCGGCCACTGTCGCCTCCAGCAGTTCACGCACCGCCGAACGCAGCCGCCTCGTCTGCTCGGCCGAAGGCGCCCGGGCACCTTCGGGCAAAGCTTGAGTCGCCCAGAACTTCGCGTGCCCGTCGTCGAGCAGGTCGATCGACGGCGAGACGGCCAGCATGACCGTGTCGGCGAGGTTCACCGCGAGATCGTCACCGGGAAGCGAGTCGAGATCGAGCATGCCTCGACACTATCAGGTACTAATGGTTTGAGACAGTTTTAACCATTAGGGAGTGCTCATGGCGACCATCCGGCACCGTTCCGTCAAGCTCGGCGACGTCGAGGTCTTCTATCGCGAAGCCGGCGACCCCGACGCGCCCGTGCTGCTCCTGCTGCACGGCTACCCGACGTCTTCGCACCAGTTCGTGCGGCTGATGCGCCGTCTTGCCGGACGTTGGCGGCTCATCGCCCCGGACCTGCCCGGATTCGGGCAGACCGTCACTCCCGAAGGCTTCACGTTCACCTTCGACCGGCTCGCGGAGGTCGTCGGAGACTTCGTGGACGCGCTGGAACTGCGGCGGTACGCGCTCTACGTCTTCGATTTCGGCGCTCCGACGGGTCTTCGGCTGGCCGTCTCGCGGCCGTCCCAGATCACGGCGCTCATCACGCAGAACGGCAACGCCTACGTCGAGGGGCTCGGCCCGGCGATGCCGGACTTCCCTTCCCTGACCGACGAAACCGAGGCGCGGCGCGGATTCGAGGCGATCCTCGAACCGGAGCAGATCCGGTACCAGTACACCGGCGCGCGCGATCCGGAGGCCATCGATCCCGCGAACTACCTGCTGGACGAGTACTTCCTCGGCCTGCCCGGCCGGGCGGAGGCGATGCTGGACCTGTTCTGGGACTACCGGAACAACCCGCCCGCGTATCCGAAGTTCCAGGCGTGGCTGCGTGAAGCCCAGCCGCCCGTGCTCGCCGTCTGGGGTCGCAACGACCCGTTCTTCGTCCCGGCGGGGGCCGAGGCTTTCCGGAATGATGTCCCCTCGGCGGAGGTTCACCTCTTCGACACCGGGCATTTCGCGCTGGAAGAGGACCTCGAACCGATCAGCGAGCTGATCGACCGCTTCCTGGCGAAGCATCTGTAGAAGGGCGGCATATGGACACCTCGGTCACCGATCATCTGCTCAGCACGACGCGAGCGGTCCGCCGCAAGCTCGACCTGGACCGGCCGGTGGAACCCGAGGTGCTCGACGAGTGCCTGCGGCTCGCGCTGCAGGCGCCCACACCGGGCAACCAGCAGGCGTGGCGATGGCTCGTCGTGCGGGATCAGGGCGTGAAGGACCGGCTGTCCGAGCTGTTCCGGCGGGTCGGGAAGGCGTACCTGGAGACGAACGCCGCGGCGCTGGGCGAGGCGATCACCGAGCCTTCGGTGGCGCGGGCGTTCGCTTCGGGACAGCACCTGATCGACGTGATCGACCGGGTGCCCGTGTTCGTCATCCCGTGCCTGACCGGCAGGCCGAGCGGCGACAACGCGGCCGACGCCGCCTTCTACGGCGGGATCTTCCCGGCGGTGTGGAACTTCCAGCTGGCGCTGCGGTCACGCGGCCTCGGCTCGACGCTCACGACGTACCACCTGACCCACGAGGCGGAGGCGGCCGAAATCCTCGGCATCCCCGCCGACGTCACGCAGGTCGGGCTGCTGCCGGTCGCCTACACGACGGTGCCGGATTTCAAACCCGCGGCGCGGGTGCCGCTGTCCGAAGTCGCGTATCTCGACGGGTGGGGCAACGCGCTCTAGGCGCTGTCCTGTGAGTCTGTTCGATGGGCTTCGTGATCCAGGTGGTCCCTGACGGTGCGGGCGGATCGGCCTCGTACCGGGTCGTACTCGGCCGNNGCGAACAAGACTTGCAGGACAGCGCCTAAGCCTTGGACACCCGCAGGGTGACCTGGTCGCCCCCCCCCGAACTCACGGCGACCAGGTCCACCCGGCAGGCGGCGAACTCGACGGACTGCCTGCCACCACGTCCGGTGGAGGCGAGGGGCGCCGTCGTCCGCTCACCGCGTCCCGGTTCGGCCAAGGTCAGCTCGACCACGGCCTCCCCTTCCCAGACGCAGACCATTCCCGTGGCGCAACGGGAATCGGACACCAGTCGAGCGAAGCGGATGCTGACGTCCTTCGACGCGACCTCGGTCGTGTCACCGGTCTTGAGGACGACGGTCTCCCCCAGCTCGACGCTGTTCTGGGCGTCGCGGGCGGGCTGGGGCCGTTGCACCGGCGCGGACTGGGCAGGCGCGGGTTGTTCGCGCGCGGCGGAGCTGCCGGCCCCGCAGGCGAGGCCGACCAATGCGCAGAGGACGACGAGCAGCTTCTTGAGGTCCACGGGTCATGGACGTAGCGGAGGCTCCGGTCCGTTGCACCGGTCGTTCAATTGATCTTTTCGACCAAGGCCCAGACGCCGGTGGACGGGTTCCGACCGTGCTCGAAGCCCAACTCGACGTTGTGCTTCTTCGCGCGCAAGACAGCAGCCTCGATCCCGCTCTCGTAGTCCGCGAACCGCAGGGCCGACTTGCTGAAGCCAGGCACGTGCTTGACCAGGCGTTTCGCCACGTCCCCGTAACAGGTCAACGGCGCCGAACAAGCCTCGAAATGAAGCAGCAACCAGAACTCGAAGCACGGATTCGAGATCGCCAGATTGATCCGGAGCCTGCCGGCCGTCGCCGCGGCCTTGTCGAGGTCGAACTCGTCGACGTCGACCACGCACCACACCTCGTCGTGCGTTCCCTCAGCACGATCGCGCATTCCCGCCGCGTACCTGACCACCGTGTCCGGGTCGCCGCGCTTCGCCTTGATCTTGATGGTGACGGCCGGATTACGTCGTGCCCGTTTGAGCCCCTCGAAATACGCGGGCTCCGTGGCCTCGGCACCGCAGACGACGAGGATCGACGTTCGCTCCTCCCTGAACGCCGACCGCCGTCGGCCACTGTTCTCCCGGCGAGTCATCTGCCCAGCACTGCCTCGGTGAAATCACCCAGAACCGGAACAGCCCCATAGCTACCGGCGAGATAACGCCGTTCGGTGTTCTGGTCTTTGCGCGGTTTGAAGTCCGTGAGCGGGTAGAGCTCGCTGGCGCCCTCGGCGTTCTTGTCGACGAACCAGACTTGGTCCCGGTCCAGCACGTTGTCGCCGAGCATGGTTCCCAAAAGGCTCGTGTCGTGCGTGGTGAAGATGAGCTGGGCGCCGTGGGGATTGGTCTCCTCGGACTGGAACAGACCGACGAGCTTCGCGGTCAACATCGGGTGCAGGCTCGAGTCGATCTCGTCGACCAGAAGCACCTGACCTCCGTCGAGCACGTCCAGAACGGAAGGGATGAGCTCAAGCCAGTTACGCGTGCCCGCGGACTCGTCATCCAGTTCGAACAGAGTGCGGCTGCCGTGGTGCTGGAACGTCAGTCGCCACCGCTTTCCCCGTGGAGGTTGAGACGGGCGGCGGAGGACGGGCCTTCCCCGGCGGAGCTGAAACTCGCCACGGATACCCCCCTGTACCAGCTCAGCGGAGAGGTCTGTGATCCCGACATCCGCAACCGACAACAAGGTCACCAGCCGCTGGGCATTGCGTGGATCGCGCTGGAGGTACTCACCGACCCGATCCGCGAGGCCGTCCGTCGACCAGGACAGATCGGACTGCATGATCCACAACTCCGCCTCGAACCATCGGAATACGGGCATCAGCGGTCCCAGGTCCAGACTGGAACCGAAGCTCAGCAGGAGCACACTCGGGCGGATGAGTTCTTCCAAGGCCCCCAGTTTGCTCGCCAGCTCGGTCGTGGTGGAGCCGAACTTGACGCCTTCACGGAGCCGCTCGAACACCACTCGCCGACGCTTCTCCGGATAGGAGTAGAGCCATTCTTCCGAGATCGCGCCGTCGTCGATCGAGAAACCGTAGGTGTAGCGGACGCCTTCCGTGACGAGTTCGATCACGAAGGTCGACGCCCGCTCCGCGTCGTGCTCACCCAGCCGGAAGCCTTCCCGGTCGGCGAGGCCACAGGATTCCGGCGCGACGACGAGTCCGCACATGAATGCGAGGCCGTCGAGCAAGTTCGACTTTCCGGAGGCGTTCGCCCCGTAGATGGCCGCCACGGGAACCGCCGCGCGCTCGTCCCCCGGCATAGCGGGCATCAGGAGCAACTCCTGCTCGTCGCGAAAAGAGCGATGGTTGCCCAACCGGAAGCTTCGAAGCACCCTGATCACCTCCCTGGCAAAGTTTCAGGCCGTTCTGTGCCAGTAAACCGCACAGAACGGCCTGAAGCATCATCCACGGTCTGGTTCAGTCGTCGGAGACGTCGCCGCCTCCTCCATCCCCGCCGCCGCGGATCATGAACAGCACCGACTCCAGCTCCTCCGGCTTGATCAGCACGTCCCGCGCCTTCGAGCCCTCCGAAGGACCGACGACCCCCCGGCTTTCCAGCAGGTCCATCAGGCGCCCGGCCTTGGCGAAACCGACCCGCAGCTTCCGCTGGAGCATCGACGTCGAGCCGAACTGCGAGGTGACGATCAGCTCGGCGGCCTGCAACAGCACGTCGAGATCGTCGCCGATGTCGGAGTCGATCTCCTTCTTTTCGCCCGCCTTCGCCGCGGTGACGCCGTCGGTGTAGTCCGGCTGCGCCTGCTCCTTGGCGAAGTTCACCACCGCGGCGATCTCTTCGTCGCCGACGAAGGCCCCCTGGATACGGACCGGCTTCCCGGCCCCCATCGGCAGGTACAGCGCGTCACCCATACCGATGAGCTTCTCCGCGCCCGGCTGGTCGAGGATGACCCGCGAGTCGGTGAGCGACGACGTCGCGAACGCCAGCCGCGACGGCACGTTGGTCTTGATCAGGCCGGTCACGACGTCGACCGACGGGCGCTGGGTCGCGAGCACCAGGTGGATACCGGCGGCACGCGCCTTCTGGGTGATCCGGACGATCGCGTCCTCGACGTCGCGCGGGGCGGTCATCATCAGGTCGGCGAGCTCGTCGACGATCGCCATGATGTACGGGTACGGCGCGTACACGCGCTCGCTGCCCGGCGGCGCGGTGATCTCGCCCGAGCGCACCTTCTTGTTGTAGTCGTCGATGTGCCGGACCTTGTTGACCTGCATGTCCTGATACCGCTGCTCCATCTCCTCCACCAGCCAGGCCAGCGCGGCGGCGGCCTTCTTCGGCTGGGTGATGATGGGCGTGATCAGGTGCGGGATGCCCTCGTACGGGGTGAGCTCGACCATCTTCGGGTCGATCAGGATCATCCGGCATTCTTCCGGCGTCGACCGCGCGAGCAGCGACACCAGCATCGAGTTCACGAAGCTCGACTTACCGGAACCGGTGGACCCCGCCACCAGCAGGTGCGGCATCTTCGTCAGGTTCGCGGTGACGAAGTGGCCTTCGATGTCCTTGCCGAGCCCGATGACCATCGGGTGGTTGTCCTTGACCGTCGACGGCGCGCGCAGCACGTCGCCGAGGCGCACCATCTCGCGGTCGGAGTTCGGCACCTCGATGCCGACCGCGGATTTGCCGGGGATCGGCGCCAGCAGCCGGACGTTGTCGGTCGCCACCGCGTAGGCGATGTTCTTGGTCAGCGCGGTGATCTTCTCGACCTTCACGCCGGGGCCGAGTTCGACCTCGTACCGGGTGACCGTCGGGCCCCGTGTGAAGCCGGTGACCTGCGCGTCGACGTTGAACTGCTCCAGCACGCCGGTGATCGCCTCGATCATGGCGTCGTTGGCCTTGCTGCGGGACTTCGGTGCGTCGCCGAGCTTCAGCAGGTCCGGCGGCGGGAGTTTGTAGTCGCCCTCGACGGTCCTGGTGACCGACAGCGGAGCCTCGGCCTTCTTCGGCTTCTTCTCTTCGACAGGCTTGGGTGCGGGCTTCGGCGCACGCAGCGGCGTCGGCGCCTCGGCCAGCGCGGCTTCGATGTCGAGTTGCTCGCCCTCGTGGTCGCCCGAGGCCTGGCGGCGCCGCGACGGCTTCCGCAGGCGGACCGATTTCGGGTCGGCTTCGGTGACGGCGTCGCGTTCCTCGTGGATGGCCTTGCGCTCGGCCTCGGCCTCCTCGATCTCCTCGGGGTCGAGGCCCCAGGTGCGCAGGCGGTGCGGGATCTCACGGACCGGGGTCCCGGTGAACACGAGCGTGCCGAACAGCAGCGCCAGCACCAGCAGCGGCACCGCGACCCAGGTGGTGACCCCCATGGTCAGCAGGCCGCCGGAGAACGCGCCGATCACGCCACCGGCGTACATGCGGCCGTCGTTGGTCTCGGGCAGCGCGGTGAAGATGTGCAGCAGGCCGAGCACCGCCAGCACCACCAGCAGGGTGCCGATGACCATCCGCGGCCGGGCCTCGGGCACCGGTTCCGACCGCATCAGCGCGACGGCCACCACGGTGAGGACGAGCGGGAGCGTCACCGCTCCCGCGCCCAGCAGCGAGCGGGTGCCGACCTCCACCCAGCCGCCGATCGGGCCGGCGGCCCGCCACCACACGCCGAACGCGATCACCAGCGCCAGCGCGATGAGACCGAGGGCGAGACCGTCGCGACGGTGCTCGGGTTCCAGTTCGCGGCCGCGGCCGACCGTCCGCGCGAGGGTGCCGAGGCCCTTCGCGAGCAGGTTCCAGGTGCCGCGCACGCCTTTGGCGAACGTGCCGGACGAGCGCTTCCGTGGCGCGGGACGTCGTGGAGCGGGCTTCCTCGCAGCCGTTGACCTGGGCTTCGCCGGGGTACGCGGCTTTCGCGCCGGCCCCTTGCTGCCGCCGCTTCGCGCCGTACTCCGCTTCCTGGTCGTCGACCCGCTAGCCATGTCTCCACGGTAGCCGCCGTGACCCTCCAGCCCCGGCCGCCACTCGGAGCACATCCGGAACATTCGTCTCAGGTCACAGCTTGAGCGGCCATCCGGGTGAAAAGCGGTTCATGACATGCTCTGCCCATGTTCGCGCTGCATCAGGATGAGAATTCGGCTCGCCGCGCCCCGGCCATCTGGCGCACGATGCTGAACATCGACCGGGGGCTGGTCAACTTCGTCGGCAAACTGACCGTGACCGGCGGTGTTTCGGCGGAACTGCGACGGCGGCCCCTGCTCATGACGGCCAACCACATCGGCGTGTTCGACGCGTTCGTGCTGATGGCGGCCTGCAAACGGATCGGCATCAACCCGCGGTTCATGCTGGCGGGCGGCATCCTCGACGCGCCGGTCATCGGGCCGGCGCTGCGGGTCAGCGGTCACCTGCGGGTCGACCGCAAACAGGCGTCGACGGCCATCGGCCAGTTCGCCGAAGCCGCCGAAGCGCTGCGGACCACGCGCGACCCGCTGATCGTCTACCCCGAGGGCCGGATCAGCCACGATCCCGGCCTGTGGCCGGAGCGCGGCAAGACCGGCGCGGCGCGGCTGGCGCTGGCCGCCGGGGTGCCGGTGATCCCGATCAGCCAGTGGGGCGCGCACGAAGCCGTCTATTGGGGGACGGAGACCGTCAACGGCCCCGCCGATCTGGTGCCGCTCGCCAAGTCCGGGCTGAGCGCGCCCATGCGGCGGCCGCGGTTCAAGGTGCATTTCGGCGAGCCGGTGGACCTGTCGGAGGTCGAGCCGGAGCGGCCGGGCGCCGGTGTCCGCGCGCACGCCAAGATCATGCAGGCGATCACCGACGGCCTGGTCCCGCTGCGCCGCGACGAACTGGACAAGCCGCGATTCCACGACCCGACGCGGCCGACGGACACCGTCAGCCCCTGGAAGAAGCACTGAGTCCCGGATCCTGAGACGGGGGCTCACGCTCGCCTAGGGTCGGCGGACGTGAGCACCCGCATCCTCGTCGTCTACTACAGCGCGACCGGCAACACCGCGAAACTGGCGTCGGCGCTGGCCGACGGCGCCCGCGAGGCCGAAGCCGACGTCCGCGTCCGCACGGTTCCCGAAACCGCCCCGCCCGGTGCGGTGGCGAGCAATCCGCGCTGGCAGGCGTGGGTGGACGCGGGGCCGCACCACGAGACGGCGACGCTGGAAGACCTGGAGTGGGCCGACGGTTTCGCGGCGGGCAGCCCGACCCGGTTCGGCGGCCCGGCCGCGCAGCTGAAGTCCTTTTTGGACAGCACCGGTGGCCTGTGGGCCAAGGGAAAGCTCGTGAACAAGGTCGCGACGTCGTTCACCACCGCGTCCACCGCGCACGGCGGGCTCGAATCGACCGTGCTGGCGACGAACAACATCTTCTACCACTGGGGCGCCATCGTCCTGCCGCTCGGCTACACCGAACCCCACCTGCTCGAATCGGGCAATCCGTACGGCGGCTCGTTCGTGTCGCGCAAGTCCGCCGAACCCGACGACCTCGCCCTGGACGCCCTCCGGCTGCAGGGGCGACGGCTCGCCACCGTCTCGCGCTACATCGCCGACGGGCTTTACAAGGACGGGTGAAGGGAACCGCGCGTCCGTCTCCCGCGTCGTAGTGTGGTCACACAGCGTCACGCTACGGGGAGGAAGCGGGATGACCGGCGGGTACGAGGTGGCCTTGGCGTCGATCGGCGCGGCGTCAGGCGCGGCGAAACGGGCTTCGGCCGACGTCGGGAAGGTGGACCTCGCGGCCACACTCGCCGGTGTCGCGACCGGTTTGCCGGGTGGCGTCTCCGGTGAAGCGGCCCGGCTGCTCGCGGACGCCTGGGGGCGCGCGGTGCCCGGGTGGGCGCGGAACACCGCGGACTACGCCGAACGGCTCGACGCGGCGGCCGTCCGCTACCGCGCCGACGAACTGGCGGCGTCACGGGAACTCGCCGTCTGATGCTCACCTGGGGCGAGGTGCGCCGGTGGGATCCGGCCGCGATCGGCCAGGTCGCCGACGCGCTCAACGACGGTTGCACCCGGATCATCGCCGCGAACGACGACGTCGAAGCCATGGCGCGCTTCACCGGCTGGACCGGTGACGCGGCCATCGCCGCGTCGACGCGGGGCGAATCGCTGACCTCCACCCTGGAGGGGCTCGTCGCCCAGGCGGCCGCGGTCCGGCGGGGCGCGCACGAGGTGCAGATCGCGCTGGACCGGATCGTCGCGTTCGTGCGGGAGACCGACGAACTGGCGCGGCGGAACGGACTGGCCATAGGTCCCGGCGGCGAGATCACGCCGGCGGGTACTCCGTCGCCCGACCAGCCCCGCGTGCTGGCGGAACTGGCGGACCGGGTCGAACAGGGCCTGCGCCGCGCGACCGACGTCGACGCCGATTTCGCCGAGATCCTGCGGCGGGCCCTTCGTGGCGAGATCACCGAACAGGGTGGCGGCACGCTCGCCCAAGCGGCCGACGCCGGAGCCGCGCAAAGCGGCCTGTCGATCATCGGGCCGCCGGAGAACGGCACCCCTGGTGACAACAAGGCGTGGTGGGCGAGCCTGTCGGACACGGCGAAAGTCGCTCTGCTGCAAGGAAATCCAGGTCTCATCGGGAATCTCGACGGTATCCCGGCGGCCGACCGCGACGCCGCCAACCGCGCCGTCCTCGCCCGCGAGATCGCGCGGCTCCAAGGCGATCCCAAACTCAGGGGTCTGGAAGCCATCCGACAGCGGCTGGACCGGTCGGACCCGCAGGCGTTCCTGCTGGGGCTGGACACCGGCGGCGACGGGAAGGCGATCGTTTCCGCGGGGAATCCCGACACCGCGGTGAACGTGGCGACGTACGTGCCGGGGACCGGCTCGGAGCTGTCGAAGATCGGCGGCGACCTCAATCGGTCCGACAAGATGTGGGCCGCGGCGACCACTTCGGGTTCCCCGTCGACCGCCGTGATCACCTGGCTCGGCTATGACGCGCCGAACGAGATCACCGATGCCGCGAGCGCCGAGTACGCCGACGGCGGCAAGGCGGCGCTCGCGCAATTCCAAGACGGGCTACGGGAAACGCATCAAGGACCGCCCTCGCACAACACGGTGATGGGACACAGCTACGGCACCACCGTCGTCGGGCACGCCGCCGTCGACGGCGGCCTCGCCGCGGACGAACTCGTCTTCGTGGCGAGCCCCGGCGTCGGTGCGCACGACGTGAGCGAACTGCATCTCGACGGGGTGAATCAGGACGAGATCGGCAAGCACGTGCACGCGACGGTGGCCGAACACGACATGATCAACCTGGCGAACCTGGAGATCGCCGGGTACGACCCGATCCTCGGCCAGGACCCGGCCGAAGCGGACTTCGGCGGGCAGGTGTTCACGTCTGCGCCTGGCACGGACGGGTGGGGTGGGTACAGCAAGGAAGCGCACAGCGAATACTGGGAAGACAACAACCCGTCGTTGAACAATCTCGGCCAGATCATCGCCGGGAAACCGACGACGTGAACCGGGCCTTCACATTCATCCTCGCCTCGCTGATGTTCTCGGCGGCCTGTTCCCCTGGAGGTGGGGACGACATGGAATCGACGATCACCGAACAGCAGGCTCGCGACAAGGTCGAGCAGTACATCCAAGGCGCGCTGTCGGCGTTGCCCGCCGGTGCCGAGTTGAAGCCGTTCACGCGGAACCGTTCGGAATGCACGGACCCGACGGACAAAGGCCCGCTGGGACGCTTCGAGATCTCCGCGACCTACGAGATCATCGGCCTGGACTCCGCGCGGTTCGCCGAGCACTTCACGGCGATCACCCAGTGGTGGGAGTCGCACGCGTTCAAGATCCTGACCGACTCCCGGCCGACGGATCAGTACGTCTTCGCCCGCAACACCGGCGATGCCTTCGACATGTCGATCAAGGCGAACGATCTCGGCAAGTTCTACATCGGTGCCACTTCCCCCTGCGTCTGGCCGAACGGCACCCCCGAACCCCAGGCCCTCGAAGCCACCGAGCCCGAGCAGCCGGTCGCCGCTCCCCCGGAGCCGGAGCCCGTGCGCAAACCGCGTCGCGCCCCCGTGGACGACGAGGACTTCGCCCAGACGAACTGGACCGACGGCGGCACCTCCTTCTGACCGCCCCAGCTCCCCAGTACGTGAAGGCCCCCTT
>NZ_LQMT02000012.1:120233-138987 GCF_001620365.2 Amycolatopsis keratiniphila subsp. keratiniphila | reverse complement strand
GGAAGGGGGCCTTCACGCGCCACCGTTGTGACTGCTGGTGCATATGGGACGCACGTGGCAATCGTCAAGTCCGTGAAGGCCTCCTTGAGGGACCCAGAGTCCCTCAAGGAGGCCTTCACGGACCGGCCGATGACCGGCCGGAGACCAGCCGGTGGGAAAACGGGTCGCCCCACCGTCACCCGGCCTCTACCCTCCGGCCGTGACCGCCGAACTCGCCGCCGCCCCCAGCCAGCACGTCGCGCACCGCGGCCGGGGCATCATGCTGATCCTGCTCGCCGCGCTCTTCTTCGGCACCTCGGGCGTGCTGGGCAAACCGGCGATGCAGGCCGGGATGTCGCCGGAGCAGGTCGCGGCGATCCGCATCGGGCTGTCGGCGATCGTGTTGCTCACCCTGGTCGCCGTTTTCCGGCCGAAGCTCCTCAAAGTCACGAAGAACGAGTGGCCGCTGCTGCTCGCGTACGGCTCGCTCGGCGTCGCGGGCGTCCAGCTCATGTACTTCCTGGCGGCGGGCCGGATCCCGGTCGGGATCGCGATCCTGCTCGAGTTCACCTCGCCGGTGCTGATCGCGCTGTGGGTGCGGTTCGTGCGCCGCGTGCGGCTGCCGAGGGCGATGTGGGCGGGGATCGCGCTGGCGATGACGGGGCTCGTGCTGGTCGCCCAGGTCTGGGAGGGGCTCAGCCTGGACGTCCTCGGGTTGCTCGCCGGGCTCGGCGCGGCCGTCTGTTCGGCGGGCTACTTCCTCCTCGGCGAGCGCGGCGTCGCGGACCGGGATCCGCTCGGCATGGTCACCTGGGGGATGACGATCGGCGCGGTCCTGGTGTGCGCGGTCGCCCCGCCGTGGACGATCCCGTGGGGGGTCCTCGGCGCGCCGACGAACTTCGGGCCGTGGGAGCCGCCGGTGTGGTCGTTGCTGATCGCCCTGGTGCTGATCGCGACCGTCCTCGCCTACGCGACGGGTATGGCGGCGCTGCGTCATCTCCCGGCGTCGGTGGCGAGCGTCGTCGGGCTGGTCGAGCCGTTGATCGCCGCCGCCGCGGCCTGGCTGCTGCTGGACGAGGCGCTCAGCTGGATCCAGGCCGCCGGCGCGGTGGTGCTGCTGACCGGCGCTTACATCGTCCAGCTGAATTCGAACGTGGTCCAGACGGACTCAACCCTGCTGGAAGCCCCGTAGTTCCCCGATCTCCTGCTGCTGCGAACGCGAAGTCGTCGCGGCGAGGTCGCGGGCGTCGGGGTTGCGGCCGTGCTGGGTCTCGGTGTCGGCGATGCGGACGCCCGCCTCGCGCTGGCGCAGCAACCGCGCGACGAACTGGCGGTCGAAGTCCTTTCCGGACAGTCCGGCCAGTTGCGCCATGTCGCCGGGGCTGACGTATCCGTCGCGCTGCACGTGTTCGAGGTTCGGGTCGTCCGGCGCGGGCTGTCCCCACGCCTCGATGAGCTTGGAGAGCCGCGCGATCTCCGGTTCGTGCGTGTCGATGATCCGCTTCGCGAGCGCCTTCAGCTGATCGTTCGCCGCGCGGGATTCGGCCAGGGAAGCCAGATCCATGCCCTGCTGGTGGTGCGCGAGGGCCTGCCGCGCGAAGGCGAGATCCGCGTCGTTGAACGGAACGGCGGCCTGCTGCGCCACCGGGGACGACCCGGGAGGCGCCGTCTGCGACTGGGGCGCCTCGTCCGAGCAGCCCGCGAGCACGACGGCGGCCAGGGCGACGGCGGGCAGGAACCGGAGGACGGCGTGGGGCATCGAAGAGCTCCTCGGAACGCGCGGTGGAGGTGCCTAGGTTGGCAGAGTCCACATCGGCCGGTTCACCTGGGGTTGCGCAAACACTTTTCCTCCCCGGTCCGCGGTGCGACAATCCCGCGATCCGCCGCCGCTCCGACAGGAGGTAACCGGGACATGGGCTCCGAACCCACGCGCGAACGGCCGGGTCTGCGCCCGGACCTGCGGCAACGCCACGTCCGGATGATCGCCCTCGGCGGCATCATCGGCGCGAGCCTGTTCATCGGCAGCGGTGCGGTCATCCACACCGTCGGCCCGGCGGCCGTCCTCTCCTACGCCATCGGCGGTCTCATCGTCGTGCTGGTGATGCGGATGCTCGGCGAGATGGCGACCGCTTCGCCGTCGCAAGGGTCCTTCATGGAGTACGCGCGGACGTCACTCGGCGGCTGGGCGGGCTTCACCGTCGGCTGGCTGTACTGGTACTTCTGGGTCGGCGTGGTCGCGTTCGAGGCCGTCGCCGGGGCGAAGATCCTCCAGACCTGGATTCCCGTTGTGCCGCAATGGATCTTCTCGCTGGTGCTGATGCTGCTGCTGACCGCGACGAACCTCGCCTCCGCCCGTTCGTTCGGGGAGACGGAGTTCTGGCTCGCTTCGGTCAAGATCGCCACGATCGTGGTGTTCCTGGTGGTGGGCATCCTGTTCGTGCTCGGCGCCTGGCCCGGCGGATCGTTCTCGGTCGGCAACATCGCGCAGGACGGTTTCCTGGCCAACGGCCCGTTCTCGGTGGTGCACGGGGTGGTGATCGTGATCTTCTCCTACTTCGGCGCGGAGATCGTCACCATCGCCGCCGCCGAATCGCAAGAGCCCGAGACCGCCGTGCGCAAGGCGACCTCGTCGATCGTGTGGCGGGTCATCGTGTTCTACGTCGGCTCCGTGACCCTGCTGGTGATGATCACCGGCTGGCGTGACATCCCGACCACGACCAGCCCGTTCGCCGCCGCGTTCGGCCGGTTCGGCATCCCCGCCGCCGAGACGGTGGTCAGCGCGGTGGTGCTGACAGCCGTGCTGTCGGTGCTGAATTCGGGGCTGTACACCGCTTCCCGGATGCTGTTCGCGTTGCGCGGCAACGGCTGGGCTCCGAAGTGGATCGCGGACACGAACCGGCGCGGTGTCCCGTGGAAGGCGATCCTGGTGTCCACTTCGGTCGGTTACGTGGCCGTGGTGATGAACTTCGTGTCCCCGGACAAGATCTTCTACTTCATCATCAACTCCGCCGGCGCGGTCGCGTTGTTCGTGTACGCGATCATCGCCGGATCGCAGCTGCGGATGCGGCGCCGTCTGGAGGCCGAAGCGCCGGAACGGCTGAAACTGCGCATGTGGGGCTACCCCTGGCTGAGCTGGCTCACCCTCGCCGGAACGCTGGCCGTGGTCACGTCGATGTTGTTCGTGGACGACGACACGCGGGCCCAGCTCTACCTGAGCCTGATCAGCCTGGCGGTGATCCTCGCCGTCTACTTCATCCAGCGCCGGCGATCCGGCCGAGAGCCCCGTAGAACACCTCTTCGATCTTCGCGGGATCACGGCTGAGGAATGCCTGGCCACCGGCGGGCGCGACGAGCTGCCCGAGTTCGGTCTCGTCGGCGTCCGGGCCGATCCCGATGGCGATCAACGGCACCGGACGCTCCCGGTCACGCAGTTTTTCCAGCTCGGCCACCAGGTTTTCGCGGCTGATCCCGCCAGGGTCGGTGTTGCGCCCGTCGGTCATCACGATGACGAGGTTCAGCTTTCCCCGCTCGAATTCCTTGTGCGCCAGCCGGTAGACGTCCAGGACGCTGTCGTAGAGCCCGGTCTGCCCGTCCGGCACGGCGCGGACGGCACGCAACCGGCCGACCGCCGCCAGCTGCCGCCCGACCGGGGCCATCGGCAGGATCTCCCGATAGTCCCGCTCACCGTCCACTTTGGTCGCGAAGGCCAGGAATCGGACCTGTGACGTGGGTTTGAACAAGTGCAGGGCGTTCTCCGCCGCCTCCAGCGTGATTGCCAGGCGGGACTTCCCGGTCCCCGGGACCGGAGCGCTCATCGAACCGGACACGTCGATCAGCACCTGGACCCGGGCACTCGCGTTCACTCCGGCCCACTGGCTGAGCGCCTTGTCGACCTCGGCGGCCGCCGGGATCCCGGTACTACGCTGCCCGTGCGTCTCGACGCGCCGATCGGTTTCGGCTAGCCGCAACGCTTGTCCGCCCGGAGCACGCAGCTCGGACCGCGGGCCGGTCGTGGCGCCGTAGAGCAGGGCGCGTTTCAGTCCGGCGACCGCCTCGGCCTGCCGAGGGGTCGCCCCCGCGATCTCGACGAACGGGTAGTCGAGCGTCGGAGCCGCGGGCGAGTACGCGGCCACCAGCGCGGCCTCGCCTTCGGAAAGCGCGGAATTGTGCCGCAGCACCGCGTTCTCCGGCGCGGGGAACACCGTCGCACCCGTTGTCGTGGCGGAGAACTTCCGGAGCAGGGCGACGTACGCGGCGGCGGGATCCGGCGCGTCCTTCGTGACCTCTCGGAGCGCCAGCAGCGCGGAAACACCGGCGGGATCGCGTACCGGGTCCGGCATCCCGGCGACGACACCGGCTCCGCCGAGTACCTCCGGCCACGTCAGCGGCTTGCGTGGCCAGCCGAGCGCCTGCGCCACCGGTTCCGCGACCGCGAGCACCACGGGCGAACTGGCGATCGACGGCCCGGAGGTGGGAACGCCCTTGGCGCGCCTCAAGAACAGCGTCGACGACGGGATCCAGGCCTGGGGTTTGGGCGCGGTCCCGGCCAGTTCCTCCGCGAGTTGAAGGGATTCCCTGGGCTGGACGTCGAACGTGACACACGCGAGCTGGAGGGCGCCCGCCGCCTCCGCGACGGCGGGGGCGATGTCGGGCGACGCCGCGACGACCACCCGCTCGGGCTCGCAGCCGGGTTCGGATCGCGCCATGGCCACGGCGACCCAGGTGGCCGCGCCGAGCACGGCCGCCAGCGCGAGCGCCAGCAGCGGCACCAGTATCCGTCTTCGGGTCCTGCTGGTGGCGTGGCGTCCCATCGGCTCTCCCGGCATGGGGCTCGAGGAGCGTCCGAGGGTACGCCGAGTGCCCCCCTAGGGGAAGGCTACGACTTTCGGCGTAGAGAAACCCTACCGAGGCGGGAGGTGCGCCGGCGCGGCTCGCGAAACACTTGCCCGGTAAGGAAAGCACTCGAAATCGGGGGAATTCGTGATGAACCGGCCCACCCGTGCGGAACAGCGCAAAGCACGCAACGCCCTCTTCGGTCAGGCGATCACGGTCGCCTTCGCATTGCTGCTCGCGGCCGCCACTCGCGCGTGAAGGCCCCCTTCCCTCGGCTCAGCCGAGGGAAGGGGGCCTTCACGCGCGTTCGGGACTAGACGGGGATGACCGTCGGCACGATCATCGGGCGGCGCCGGTAGGTGTCGGCGACCCAGCGGCCGACGACGCGGCGCACGGCCTGCGCGATGCGGTGCGTGTCGGTGATGCCCTCGGCCTCGGTCCTGGCGAGTTCCATCTCCACCATCGGGACCACGGCGTCGAGCGCCTTCGGGTCGTCGGAGAACCCGCGTCCGGACACCGTCGGCCGTGTCACCGCGCGGCCGGTGCTGGTGTCCACGGCGACGGTGATGGCGATGAACCCGCCCTCGCCGAGCACGAGCCGGTCGGACAGGGTCGACTCGCCGACGTCACCGACCGAGAGGCCGTCGACGTACACGTGCCCGACCTCGACCCGTCCGGTCCGGGTGGCTTTGCCGTCGACCAGGTCGACCACGACGCCGTCCTCGGCGATCACCACGTTCTCCGGGGCGACGCCGGTACGCACGGCCAGCTCTCCGTTGGCGCGCAGGTGTTTCCACTCTCCGTGCACCGGCATGACGTTGCTGGGGCGCACCGCGTTGTACAGGTACAGCAGCTCGCCCGCCGACGCGTGCCCCGACACGTGCACCTTGGCGTTGCCCTGGTGCACGACGTTGGCGCCGAGCCGGGTGAGGCCGTTGACGACCCCGAAGACCGCGGTCTCGTTGCCCGGGATCATCGAGCTGGCCAGGACGACGGTGTCGCCGGCGCGGATCGAGATCTGCCGGTGCTCGCCGCGCGCCATCCGCGACAGCGCCGACAGCGGCTCGCCCTGCGAACCGGTCGACACGAACAGCACCTTGCCCTCGGGCAGGTCACTGGCCTGGTCGAGGTTGACCAGCAGACCGTCCGGCACGTTCAACAGACCGAGCTCGGCCGCGATGCCCATGTTCCGGACCATCGACCGGCCGACGAACGCGACCCGGCGCCCGTGCCGCACGGCCGCGTCCAGCACCTGCTGGACCCGGTGCACGTGGCTCGCGAAACAGGCCACGATGACGCGCTGGCCGACCTTGCGGACGACGTCGTCGAGCACCGGGCCGATGTCGCGTTCCGGCATGACGAAACCGGGCACCTCGGCGTTGGTCGAGTCGACGCAGAACAGGTCCACGCCCTCGTCACCGAGCCGGGAGAACCCGGCGAGGTCGGTCAGCCTGCCGTCGAGCGGGAGCTGGTCGAGCTTGATGTCGCCGGTGTGCAGCACGACACCGGCCGGCGTGCGGATGGCCACCGCGAGCGCGTCCGGGATCGAGTGGTTGACCGCGAAGAACTCCAGGTCGAACTCGCCGACCTTGCGTCGCTCGCCCTCGCGGACCTCGATCAGGTTCGGCCGCTGGCGGTGCTCCTTGGCCTTGGCCGCGAGCAGCGCGTTCGTGAACCGGGAACCGTAGATCTTCAGGTCCGGCACGAGCCGCAGCAGGAACGGGACGGCGCCGATGTGGTCCTCGTGCCCGTGGGTGAGGACGAGACCGTCGATGTCCTCGAGGCGGTCTTCGATCGCGCGGAAGTCGGGCAGGATCAGGTCGACGCCGGGCTGGTCGTCCTCGGGGAACAGGACCCCGCAGTCGACGATCAGCAGACGGCCGTCGAATTCGAAGACGGTCATGTTGCGGCCGACTTCGCCGATCCCGCCGAGCGCGACCACGCGCAAGGCGCCTTCGGGCAGCGCGGGCGGAGGGGTGGTCGGTCCGGGTCCGGTTGGCAATGAACTCACCGAGGCATGGTCCCTACGCTGGTATGTGAGGTCGGCGCCGTGTAGGCCGCCGCTGAATCTGCTTGTGCCACTCGTGCACCATGCCAGTCACTGGCCGCGCTTTCCCCGAGCGGCACGCCCCCCTGGGCGAGATCCGCGGAAATCGCCTGGAGCTGCTCGTCGTTCGCGGCCACGATGGGCAGCCGCGGGTCGCCGATGTCGAATCCGCGCAGCTTCAGCGCCGCCTTCGAGAACGCGACCCCGCCGACGCGGGACATCGCCCGCAGGACCGGCAGCATGCCGCGGTGGTTGGTGCGCGCGGTGGAGGTGTCGCCGGATTCGTAGGCGTCCATCATGCCGCGGATCCGGCCCGCCACGACGTGCCCGATCACGCTGACCACGCCCGCGCCGCCGACCGAGACCCACGGCAGGTTGAGGCCGTCGTCACCGGAGTAGTAGGCGAGCTGGGTGTTCGCGATGACCTCGGAGCCGGCGATCAGATCGCCCTTGGCGTCCTTGACGGCGAGGATGCGCGGGTGCTCGGCGAGCCGCAGCAGCGTGTCGACCTCGATGGGCACGATCGACCGCGGCGGGATGTCGTAGAGCATCACGGGCAGGCCGGAGGCGTCGGCGACCGTGGTGAAGTGCGCGTAGAGCCCGGCCTGGCTGGGCCGCGAGTAGTACGGCGTGACGACGAGGATGCCGTGGGCGCCTGCCGCTTCGGCCTGCTTCGCCTGCTCGATGCTGTGCGCGGTGTTGTTCGTGCCCGCCCCGGCGACGATCGTCGCGCGGTCGCCGACGGCTTCGACGACGGCGCGGACCAGCTCGGCCTTCTCGGCGTCGGTGGTGGTGGGGCTCTCCCCCGTCGTGCCGTTCACGACGAGACCGTCGTTGCCCAGTTCCACGAGGTGTTCGGCCAGCTCCTGCGCCCGCTTCAGGTCCAACGCCCCGTCGGCGTCGAAGGGGGTGGCCATCGCGGTGAGCACGCGCCCGAACGGTCTTCCCGGCGCTGCGGTGGGTGGAGTGGACATGCTGTGAAGGTACCTCCTGCGAGCACCGAACCCTTGCCGACGTGGTCGTTCCCGCCGAATGCGGGAGATTTTCCGCGACGAAGGCGAACTCGGCGCAAACTCTCTGTGAGCTATTTGACCTTGGTCGTGATCTGCGAGGGGATCTGGCTCCCGTCGGTCTTGGCGAGCAGGCAGTAGTAGCCCCGCGAATAGTCGCGGACCTCCTCGTTGGGCGACCGATTCCATTCCGCCTCGGTCGGGACGACGGCCCGCCAGGTCAGCGAGGCCCGCTGCGCCGAGGGCACGACCTTCGAGTTGAAGGTCGCCGAGCAGGTCGCCTCGGCGATCCGGTTGACCGTTTCCGCTCCTGGATAGTCGACGATCTGCGCGTCGTCGTCGCTGGGGGACTCGACTTCGAGCAGGGCCCGCTTGGCGAAGATCTCCAGCAGGTGGTCCTTGTCGCAGCTGACCCCGTCGTTCAGGTTGATGCCCTCTTTGAGCGGCACGTTGTAGCAGTCCCCCGACGAACCGAGCTTGACCTGGCCGTTGATGCCGTAGGTCAGCGTCGGCTGCGCCTGCGAATTCCCTTCGGGCGCGGCCATCCAGCGGCCGAGGAAGATCCCGCCGACGAGGGCGCCGATCACGGCGACCGCGGCGAGGCTCAGCCACAGCGGGCGCAGGTTGCGCTTCGCCGGGGCCGGGGCGAGCCGGGTCAGCGGCTGGCCGGACTGCGGCATCATCGCCGTGCCACCCGAGGGCGGCGTGGGCTGGGCCTGCACGCCCTGCGCGGCCGCGAGCAGGCTGCGCACCTGGTCGTACGACATCCGCGCCTCGGGTTTGGTGACCAGCAGGCCGAGGATCGCGGCGGCCAGCGGACCCTGCACCCGGGTCAGGTACGGCGCCTCGGTCATGATCGCGTGCAGGGTCGCCGCGGTGGTCGACCGTTCGAACGCGACGATGCCTTCCGCGGCGAAGAACAGCGTCGTGCCCAGTGACCAGAGGTCGGATTCGGGCATCGCGTCGCGGCCCTCGACCCGTTCCGGCGCCATGAACGCGGGCGAGCCGACGATCATGCCGCTGGTGGTCAGGCGCGGGTCGTCGGCGGCGTGCGCGATGCCGAAGTCGGTGAGCTTCACCCGGCCGTCCGGCGCGACCATGATGTTCGCGGGTTTGACGTCGCGGTGCACGATGCCGGCGGCGTGCGCGGCCCGCAGCGCGGACAGCACCCGCTCCCCCACCAGCGCGACCTGCTGGGCGGGCAGCGGCCCGCGGTCGCGCACCAGGTCGGCCAGCGTCGGCGCCTCGACCAGCTCCATCACGATGTAGGTGGCGCCGTTCTCGGTGACGACGTCGTACACGGTGACGACGGCCGGGTCGTTGAGGCGGCCGCCGGAGCGGACCTCGCGCAGCATCCGCTCCGACAGGACCGAGGCGTCCTCGGGGGCGTTCGGGAACTTCAGCTCCTTGATCGCCACCTGGCGGCCGATCACCTGGTCCTGCGCACGCCAGACGATGCCCATCCCGCCGCGGCCGAGCTCGCCCAGCAGGGCGTATCGGCCGGCGACGATCCGCGCGCCGGTGGCCTGCTGCGTCTGCTGGGGCGGCCCGTACGGACGGGTCTGTTCGTCGGTCAAGGTTCGGTGCTCCTTCGGTTCGCGCAGGATGCTAACTCGGACCCGTTCGCGTCCCGAAAGGTTCCTTCGCCCGGCTGGTGAATCAGACCGTGACCTCGTGCCCGGCCTCCCGGAGCGCCTTCACCGCGCGCTCCAGTTCGGCGGCACGGACCAGCACGTGGTCGGTGTCGAACGTGGACATCGAGAACAGCGCCACGCCGGCGGCGGCGAGCTCGCTCGACAACGCCGCGATGATGCCGGTCAGCGTGAACGCGAGCGGTCCGCGGACCGACAGCAGCCGCCAGCCGTCCTCGACGGTGGCCCCGGCCGGCGCGAGACCGGCCGGGCAGATCACCGACAGCTCCTCCGGCGTCCGCGTGAGGGAGATCAGCACGGGCTCGCCGGGGTCGAGCAGGTTCGCCGGAACCGGCGCGTCCGGGGCGAGGCGGGCGACCGCGTACTCGCCGGGCCGGACGTCGATCGCGAGGCGTCGCATCAGCCCTCGAGGACCTTCGGGCTGGACGCGACCTCGGTGCCGTCCGGCAGCGCGGAGATGGTGAAGTCCGCGAAGACGTTGCTGGAGGCCTTCTGCAGCTCGCGCAGGCACTCGATGGCCAGGGCGCGGATCTCGACGTCGGCGTGCTCGGTGGCGCGCATCGCGATGAAGTGCCGCCAGGCGCGGTAGTTGCCGGTGACCACGATGCGGGTCTCGGTCGCGTTCGGCAGCACGGCGCGGGCGGCCTGGCGGGCCTGCTTGCGGCGCAGGGTGGCGCTCGGCACGTCGGCGAACTTCTCCTCCAGCCCGGCGAGCAGTTCGGTGTAGGCGTCGACGGCGGCCTGCGAGGCGGCGAGGAACTTCGCGTGCAGCTCCGGGTCCTGCGCGATGACGTCGGGCTCGACGAACGCGGCGTCACGCTCCGGCACGTAGCGCTGCGAAAGCTGCGAGTAGGAGAAGTGGCGGTGGCGGATCAGCTCGTGCGTCAGCGACCGGGAGATGCCGGTGATGTAGAAGCTGACGGAGCCGTGCTCCAGCACCGAAAGGTGGCCGACGTCGATGATGTGCTCGAGGTAGCCGGCGTTGGTGGCCGTCTTCGGGTTCGGCTTCTTCCAGGACTGGTAGCAGGCCCGGCCCGCGAATTCGGCCAGCGCCTCACCACCGTCGGCATCGGTCGACCACGGTACGTCGGACGGCGGGAAGAACTCCGTCTTCGCGATCAGTTGAACCTTGGGTGACACGGTCTCGGCCACGTTCGCACTCCTTTTCGACCCCTGCTCCACGACTCCGGGCAGCGTAACCGCAAGCGTCTTCGACGCCGGGGCGACATCACGGTGACGTCAGGTCTCCTTGACGTGACATCACGAATGACGTCATAGTGGCGTCATGGATCTGACGCCGTACATCACGAGCCTTCGCGAGGACCTCGCGAACACGGCTTCGGCCGGCGACGAGCAGACGCGGCGCGCTGCCGCGCTGCTGTCGTCGGCGCTGGAGCCCGCCGCCCGCCTGACCATCATGAACGCCCTCGCCGACCTCGCCGCCGAAGTGACTTCGGCACTGCCGGGGCACGTCGTCGACGTCCGGCTCGACGGCCGCGACGTGCGCGTCGTCGTCACCGGCTCCGGCTCAGCGGAGGGCGCCGAGCGGTCCGCGCCCCGCTCAGAGGCGCCGCGGGAGACGCCCCGCGCGCCCAAGGTGGACACGGGCGACATCACCCGCATCACGCTGCGCCTGTTCGAGCAGGTCAAGGGCCAGGCCGAAGCCGCGGCCGCCTCGCAGGGGGTTTCGCTGAACACGTTCGTCTCGCAGGCCGTCCAGGGCGCGCTGGGCAAGAGCGGGAGCGAGCACTGGCAGCACAAGCAGAAGCCGGGCGGCGGTGCCGGTTCGCACCTGCACGGCTGGGTCCAGGGCTGAGGGGGACGGATATGACCGAGGAAAGCACTCCCGCCGGTGAAGAGACCGTGCGCGCCGAGGACTTCGAGGCCGAGGGCCCGATCGAGGTCGACGTGAGCGTGGCCATCGGCCGGGTGACCATCGAGCTGACCGACGAGAACGGGGTCCACGCCGAGGTCCGCCGGGACGGCGGCGAACAGCAGCCGTGGGTGGACGGGATGACGAGCCTGCTCAGCTGGGTCGGGGAACGTTTCGGCGACCAGCTCGGCGGTTCACCGGTGGGCTCGGCCGACGACGCCGTGGCGCAGACGCGGATCGAAAAGGTCGGCAACCGGCTGGTCGTCCAGGCGCCGAAGGCCTGGCAGCTGAAGAACGTCCCGCTCGCCGTGACCGTCCGGGCGCCCGCCGGTTCGCATCTGGAGGTGCGGGCCGGGGCGGCCGACGTGACGGTGACCGGGATCGCGGGCCGGGCCGACATCCTGACCGGTGCCGGCAAGGTCGGCCTGGAGCGTACGGACGGTTCGGCGATCGTCCGCACCGGTACCGGTGACGTCAAACTCGGGGCGACGCTGTCCGGTCTGCAGCTGCGCACCGGCAGCGGTTCCGTCGAAGCGTCCTCGCTGTGCGGTTCGGCCACGATCGCGACCGGTACGGGTGACGTCTGGCTCGGCGAGATCGCGGGCGACGTCCTGGCGCGCACCGGCAGCGGCGACGTCTCGGTGACGGACGCCGCCTTCGGATCGCTGGAGCTGACCACCGGATCGGGCGAGGTCCGGGTCGCCATCCGCGGCCGGGTCCGGGCGGAGATCGACCTGTCGTCGACGACCGGATCGGTGTCGAGCGAACTGGATGTCGCGGACAGCGCCCCGACGGAGGGCGAGGTCGTGCTGAAGGTGCGGGCTCGCACCGGCACGGGCGACGCGGTGGTGACCAGCGCGGCCGGCTGAGCCGCGGACCGCAGGGGGATCGAGGGACCTTTGCTACCACTTTTCCACGGGGGTGGGAGCAAAGGTCCCTCGCTCATTTCTGTCTCACGAAGCGCTGTCTCACGAAGGGCTGCGCGGCACCGACGCTATGAACGGTCCGTTCCTTGCAAAATTTGCAAGGAACGGACCGTTCATAGCATTCGCGAAGCTCAGCGCACGAGGCGCGAAAGCACCGGAGCGAGATCTCCCCGCTCCCCCACCGCGACCCCGTCCAGCCCCTGCCAGTCCGCCATCAGCCGCAGCTCGCCCGCCAGCTCACTGGCGACCCGGGCGACATCAACCCCAGGCTCGGCGAAAGCGCCCTGGACGCGAAGCACCCCGGCGGCACGATCGCATTTGAGGTCGACCCGGCCGACGAGTTCGCCGTCGAGCAGGAACGGGAACACGTAGTACCCGTAGATCCGCTTCGGTTCGGGCACGTAGATCTCGATGCGGTAGAAGAAGTCGAAGATGCGCTCGGTGCGGGCGCGTCGCCAGATCAGCGGGTCGAACGGCGACAGCAGGGCCCGGCCGGTGACCGATCTCGGTGCCTTCGCCGCGACGTGCCGGTACGCCGGGTCGGGCCAGCCGTCCACGGTCACCGGTTCCAGTACCCCCTCCTCGACCAGTTCCGCCACCGCCCGCTTGCTGACGTCGGGGCCGAGCCGGTAGTAGTCCCGCAGGTCCGGTTCGGTGCCGATGCCGAGCGCGACTGCGGCGCGGAGGATCAGTTCGCGGGCGCCTTCCTCCGGGCTCACGGTCCGCGACAGGATCTCCGGCGGGACGACGCGTTCGGTCAGGTCGTACAGCCGCTCGAACGACCGGCGCGTGCCGGTGGTCAGCTGGCCCATGCCGAAGAGCCACTCGCAGGCCTTCTTGACCTCCGACCGCTCCCACCACGAGCCCGGCTTCGCTCCACCCGACTCGCCCACCAGGGCACGCTCGATGCCGCCCGCGCCGATCGGGCCGTGTTCCTTGATCACGGTCAGGATGTCGTCCACCAGCTGCGGCGACTCCTCCAGCACCCGCGCGTAGTTCGTCCACCAGCCCATGCGCTTCGCCCCGGACCGCAGGAGGGGCCAGTCCGCCACCGGCAGCAGGCTCGCCTCGTGCGCCCAGGTTTCGACCAGCATCCGGGGTTTGCGCGCGGAATGGGACCAGGCCGCGTCGTCCACCAGCGTGGGCTCGTACGCGCCGAGCCGGGAGAACAACGGCATGTAGTGCGCGCGGACCGCGACGTTCACCGAATCCAGTTGCAGCAACTGGATTCGCGACAGCACGCGCTGCAGATGCCTCCTCGTCACCGCTCCACCGGGACGCGCGTCGGCGAACCCTTGTGCGGACAGGGCGATCCGGCGCGCGACCGGACCGCTGATGGTCGTAGTGCTCATCGTCGGAATGGTGCCATCCACCACCGACAGTTTTCCGCGACACCGATAACCTGCGCAGCATGGCCGCCGCCGAAGTCCGCCCAGCAGTCGTGTCCGACGCCCCCGAGATCGCCCGCATCCAGCGCGACACGTGGCGAAGCGCCTACACGGAGCTGCTCGGCGAAGCGGCTGTCGCCGGGCTCGACATCGAGGAACTCGAAAAGACCTGGGCCGAAACGATCGAGTACCCGGGCACGCGGGTCTTCCTCGCCACCGAAGGCGAGTTCACCGTCGGTTTCTGCGTCGCCGGCCGCGCTCCGGTTGGCGAGGTCGCCACGGCCGACGGATCGCTGCCCGACGACGCGCCGACGACGGCGCTCATCGCCTCGCTGCTGGTCGAGCCGCGCTGGGGACGGCGCGGGCACGCGGGACGGCTGCTGGCGAACGCGTCCGCCTGGCTGCGCGAGGACGGCGCCACCCGCGGGATCAGCTGGGTCGCCCAGACCGATCACGCGTCACTGGGTTTCTTCCGTCGCGCGGGCTGGTCGCCCGACGGGACCGTCCGCATCCTCGACACCGGAAGCACGAACGTGCGCGAAGTCCGCCTCACCGGCGGCCTCGACCTCGAGCTCACTCCCTGACTTCGCGAACACGACCCAGCGCATCACCGAGTACATGAACACGCCTTCGCACGCCCCGGCGATGAGCCGGGACAAGCGGTAGTCGACGCCCAGCGCGGCCAGTCCGGCGCCGACGCCGAGCAGGAAGGCCACGTAGTTGATCACGATCGCGATCACGTACAGCACCGCCTGCCTGCCGACGGGCGCGTGCGAGCGGAAGTTCATGCTGCGGTTCAGCACGAAGCTCAGCCCGAACGCCGTCGCGTAGGCGAGTGTGATCGCCAGCCATACCGGCAGGCCGAGCCAGCCGCGGAGCAGGGTCAGCAGGATCAGGTCGACCCCGAAGGTGAACCCGTTGATGAGCGCGAAACCGAGGAAACTCGGCGCCACCAGCCGGGAAAGCCCGAAGGGGAGGCGCCGCACCACGGCCGCGCAGAAGTCGGCGAAGCGATCCGCGAAACCCTTGCCGCGGACCGCGTCGTGCACGTCGGCCACGGCTCCAGCATGGCAGCGGCAGGTGGCCGCGAGCCGACGAACAGGTGATCTTCTGGTGCGGCCCCGAGGCCGGGAACGGGGGCTGGCCCCAGTGCGTCCAGGTTCTCAGCTGATAGCTTGGAGAGAACGAAGATAACGGGGAGGTAACGATGGCAGGCTGGTTGCTCCTGTCGTTCGGCGTCGCCTTCGGTTCCGCGATCCTCCCCGTGGTCAGCATCGAGATGTTCCTCATCGGCCTGTGCGCGAGCCAGCCGTCGATGCCGTGGCTGCTGCTCGGCGCCATCGTCGCCGCGGGTCAGGTGGGCGGGAAGACGCTCTACTACCTCGCCGCGAAGGGCACCATCAAGCTGCCGAAGCCGCTGCACGACCGTTTGCACCGGGAGCGGCCGCCCACACCGCGCCGGGAAAGATGGCGGGCGCGCACCAAGAAGATGCGCGCCCGGCTCGACGCCCTGCGTGAGCGGTGCCACCGGCATCCGCACTGGATGGCGGGCACGTACGGGGTGAGCTCGGTCGTCGGCCTGCCGCCGTACATGGCCACGAGTGTCCTCGCGGGGCTCGTGCGGATGCCGCTGGCGACCTTCCTGGCCACCGGTTTCGTGGGCCGCTGGCTGCGGTTCAGCCTGCTGGCCGCCTCCCCGGCCCTGTTCGCGGGCTGGTTCCACTACTGAGCCCGGAAATTGGAGTGCGCGCCACCGCGGCCGGACCCTAGGGTTTTCGCCCATGCCGACTTCGTTCGCGTACCCGCCGTTGAACGTCCAGGTGCACACACCCCGGCTTTCCTTGCTGGGGGCGACGGACGAACTCCTGGAGCGTCTGATCCCGACGATCCGCGAGGGCGTGGTCACCGGACCGCCCTGGCCCTTCGACGATCCGGCCTCGCTCTACGAAGACGGCCCGGAACGCGAATGGCGCTGGCTGCGCGGGATCTGGCGGGGCCGGGGCCAGGTGACCGAGAGCAAGTGGCGGCTGTACTTCGTGGTGGTCGTCGACGGCGAGCCGGTGGGCATGCAGGATCTGATCGGCATCGACTTCGCCACGTTCGGCACGGTCACTTCCTTCTCCTGGCTCGGCCCGGACATGCGGGGCCGCGGTCTGGGCAAGGAGATGCGGCAGGCAGTGCTGCAGCTGGCGTTCGAGGGGTTCGGAGCACGCGAGGCGTCCAGTGACGCGTTCTTCGACAACCAGGCCTCGAACGGCGTCTCCCAGGCCTTGGGCTACGAGCCGAACGGCGTCACCTGGGACACCCGGCGCGGCGAACCCGCGCGGATCAAGCAATGGCTGCTGACCCGCGAACAATGGCGGCGCCGGGACGACATCGAGCTGGTCGCCGTCCGCGAATGCCTGCCCGTCCTCGGGATCGAGCCCCCGCGTTCAGAGGACTAAGTGCGGGAGGCGGCTTCGAGTTCGACGGCGCGCCGCATCGTGGCGCGGGCCCGTTTCCGGTCCCCGGCGATCTCGTACGCGTACGCCAGCCGGTACCAGACGCGCCAGTTCTCCTGATCCGCCTCGACCTCGGCGCGGCGCTCCTCGAACCAGGCGTCCGCGGCGTCGCGGTCCACCCGGCCCGAAGGCCGCCGGGGCAGATCGGAGACGTCGGGCAGACCGCCTTCCTCGTCCAGCCGCCGCGAGAGCCGCTGGATCTGGACGCCGGAACGCCAAGTGGTGACGATGATCCAGATCCCGAGGATCGGCAGCAGCAGTACGCCGATACCGAAGATCACCGGCACCGTCTCGCCGGTGCGCAGCAGCGCGATGCCCCGGCCCGCCAGCAGGACGACGTAGACGGCGAGCGCCGCCGTCATCACCAGCGCGAAATTGCGGGCCCTCACAGGTCGAGGATGTTCTCGAGACCGACCGTGAGGCCGGGCCGCGTGAGCACCGAGCGCACGCCGAGCAGCACGCCCGGCATGAACGACGTGCGGTGCAGCGAGTCGTGCCGGATGGTCAGGGTCTCGCCCTCGCCACCGAACAGGATCTCCTCGTGCGCCACCAGCCCGGGGAGCCGCACCGAATGCACGCGGACGTCGTCGACGAGCGCGCCGCGGGCACCGTCCACTTCGGACGTCGTCGCGTCTTCACCGGGAGCGAGACCGGCTTCCGCGCGGGCCTCGCCGATCAGCCGCGCGGTGTGCGCGGCCGTACCGGAGGGCGCGTCGGCCTTGCGGTTGTGGTGCAGCTCGATGACCTCGGCCGAGTTGTAGAACCGCGCCGCCTGCTGCGCGAACCGCATCGCCAGCACCGCGCCGAGCGCGAAGTTCGGCGCGATCAGCACGCCGAGCGACGGGTCGGCCGCGAGCCACGAGCGCAGCTTCTCCAGCCGCTCCCCGCTGAACCCGGTGGTGCCGACCACGGCGTGGATCCCGTTGCCGGTCAGGAACTCCAGGTTGTCCATCACCGCGTCGGGATGGGTGAAGTCGACGACGACCTGTGCCTGCTTGAGCGCCGCGAAGTCGTCACCGGCGTCGAGCGCGGCGACGAGCTCCATGTCGTCGGCGCCGTTGACGGCGTTCACCACTTCCTGGCCCATCCGGCCGCGTGCGCCCAGCACGCCGACGCGAATCCCAGCGGTCATGATGCGATCACCTCGTGCAGATCGTCCGGAAGGTCGTCGGCGTGAGCGTACGGCCCGACCACCGCCGCCGCCGAGACGCCACCAGGGCGGGCGAGCAGAGTGCGAGCGAGCGCACAGACCTCTTCGGTGGTGACGGCGTCGATCCGCGCCACCGTGTCGTCGACGCCGAGATAGCGGCCGTAGTTCAGTTCGTTCTTGCCGATCCGCGACATGCGCGACGAGGTGTCTTCGAGGCCGAGTACGAGCCCGCCCCGCAGCTGTCCCTTCGCCCGCGCGACCTCGGCTTCGCTCAGCCCGTCCTTGCCGACCAGTTCGAGCACCTCGCGGATCACGCCGGCGACCTCGCCGAGCTTCTCCGGCTGGCAGCCCGCGTACACGGCCATGTGCCCGGCGTCGGCGTAGCTCGCGACGGACGAGTACACCTGGTACGCCAGGCCGCGTTTCTCGCGGACCTCCTGGAACAGGCGCGAGCTCATCCCGCCGCCGAGCGCGGCGTTGAGCACCGACTGCGCGAACCGCCGGTCGTCGTGCCGCGACAGCGAGCGCAGGCCGAGCATCACGTGCGCCTGCTCGGTGTCGTCGGTGTGCAGCGCGAGCTTCGGCGCCATCGCGATCCGCGCCCGCCCGCCGCGCGGCGGCACGGGGGTCGCCGTTCCGGTCAGGCGGTTCCGCAAAGCCTTGCGCACCAAGCGGAGCACCTGGCCGTGCTCGATGTTCCCGGCGACCGCGAGCACCATCCGCGGCAGCGTGTAGCGGCGCCGGTAGAACCCGCGCAGCGCCGAAGCGGACATCTCGACGATGGACTTCTCGCTGCCGAGCACCGGACGGCCGAGCGCGTGATTGCCCAGGATCGCGCCGACGAACGTCTCGTGCAGCAGGTCCTCGGGATCGTCATCGCGCATCGAGATCTCTTCGAGCACGACACTGCGCTCGGTCTCGACGTCCTTGTCCGTGCACAGCGCCTCGAACACGACGTCGGTGACGAGGTCCATCGCCAGTGGCAGATCCTCGTCGAGCACCTGCGCGTAGTAGCAGGTGTGCTCCTTCGCGGTGAACGCGTTGAACTCCCCGCCGACCGCGTCGATCTCTTCGGCGATCTGGGTGGCGTCCCGGTTCGTGGTGCCCTTGAACAGCAGGTGTTCGAGGTAGTGCGCCGCGCCCTCGACCGACGACGGCTCGTCACGCGATCCGACGCCGACCCACAGCCCGACCGTCACCGAACGGGACGCGGGGACGTGTTCGGTGATGACCCGGAGGCCACCGGCCAGCACACTGCGCTTGACCACCGCGCCGTCCGAAGTGGACTCCAGCGTGCGGGTGCTGCCGACGGGCTGTTCGTGCCCGGGAACCTGACGAGCCAACGGATTCCTTACTCACATGTCAGGAAAGGGTCGTTCAGGACGAAAAATGTCC
>NZ_LQMT02000012.1:0-120213 GCF_001620365.2 Amycolatopsis keratiniphila subsp. keratiniphila | reverse complement strand
CGGCCTTGTCACCCTCGGCGGGCTTCTCGGCGGCGTCCTCGTCCTTGACCACGATCAGGCTGATCTTGCCGCGGTTGTCGATGTCGGCGATCTCGACGCGGAGCTTGTCGCCCACGTTGACCACGTCCTCGACCTTGGCGATCCGCTTGCCGTTGCCCAGCTTCGAGATGTGCACCAGGCCGTCCTTGCCCGGCAGCAGCGAGACGAACGCGCCGAACGCGGCCGTCTTCACCACGGTGCCGAGGAAGCGCTCGCCGACCTTGGGCAGCTGCGGGTTGGCGATGGCGTTGATCTTGTCGATCGCCGCCTCCGCCGACGGGCCGTCGGCCGCGCCCACGTAGATCGTGCCGTCGTCCTCGATGGAGATGTCGGCGCCGGTCTCCTCGGTGATCGAGTTGATCATCTTGCCCTTCGGGCCGATGACCTCGCCGATCTTGTCCACCGGGATCTTCACGCTGGTGACGCGCGGCGCGTACGGGCTCATCTCGTCCGGGCCGTCGATCGCCTCGGCGATGACCTCCAGGATGGTGAGGCGAGCGTCCTTCGCCTGCTTCAGCGCGGCCGCGAGGACCTCCGACGGGATGCCGTCGAGCTTCGTGTCGAGCTGCAGCGCGGTGATGATGTCCTTGGTGCCGGCGACCTTGAAGTCCATGTCGCCCATGGCGTCTTCGGCGCCCAGGATGTCGGTCAGCGCGACGTAGCGGGTCTCGCCGTCGACCTCGTCGGAGATGAGGCCCATGGCGATACCGGCGACCGGCGCCTTCAGCGGGACACCCGCGTTCAGCAGGCCCATGGTCGAGGCGCAGACCGAGCCCATCGAGGTGGAGCCGTTGGAGCCCAGCGCCTCGGAGACCTGGCGGATCGCGTACGGGAACTCGTCCCGCTTCGGCAGCACCGGGACCAGGGCGCGCTCGGCGAGCATGCCGTGACCGATCTCGCGCCGCTTCGGCGAACCGACGCGGCCGGTCTCGCCGGTGGAGAACGGCGGGAAGTTGTAGTGGTGCAGGTACCGCTTCGTGGTCTCCGGGGAGAGCGAGTCGATCTGCTGCTCCATGCGGAGCATGTTCAGCGTGGTGACGCCCAGGATCTGGGTCTCACCGCGCTCGAACAGCGCCGAACCGTGCGCCCGCGGGATCACGGCGACCTCGGCGGCGAGCGAGCGGATGTCGGTCAGGCCGCGGCCGTCCATGCGGATCTTGTCCGTGAGGACGCGCTTGCGCATGATCTTCTTCGACAGGGCCTTGAACGCCGCGCCGATCTCCTTCTCACGGCCCTGGAAGGCTTCGCCCTCGCCCAGGCCGATCTTCTCCAGCACCGCGGCCTTGACCTGGTCGGTCGCGTTGTCGCGGTCCTGCTTGCCCGCGATGGTCAGTGCGTTCGCGAGGTCGTCGGTCGCGATGGCGGCGACGGCGTCGTACGCGTCCTGCTCGTAGGCGAGGAAGACCGGGAACTCACCGGTCGGCTTGGCGGCGAGCTCGGCCAGCTGCTGCTGGGCCTCGCACAGCACCTTGATGAACGGCTTCGCGGCCTCGAGGCCCTCGGCGACGGCGATCTCGTCCGGCGCCTTGCCACCGGCGGCGATCAGGTCGAGCGTCTGCTCGGTGCCCTCGGCCTCGACCATCATGATGGCGACGTCGTCACCGACGATGCGGCCGGCGACCACCATGTTGAAGGTGGCCTCTTCCAGCTGCTTCCAGGTCGGGAACGCGACCCACTGGCCCTCGATCAGCGCGACGCGGACGCCGCCGACCGGGCCCGAGAACGGCAGGCCGGCGATCTGCGTCGAGGCCGAGGCCGCGTTGATCGCGAGCACGTCGTACGGGTCCTCGGGGTTGAGGCTCTGGACGGTGATGACGACCTGGATCTCGTTGCGGAGACCGTCGGCGAACGACGGGCGCAGCGGCCGGTCGATCAGGCGGCAGGTCAGGATCGCGTCGGTCGACGGGCGGCCCTCGCGGCGGAAGAACGCGCCGGGGATGCGTCCGGCGGCGTACATCCGCTCCTCGACGTCCACGGTCAGCGGGAAGAAGTCGAAGTGGTCCTTCGGGTGCTTCGACGCGGTGGTCGCCGAGAGCAGCATGGTCTCTTCGTCGAGGTACGCGACGACGGCGCCGGCGGCCTGACGGGCCAGGCGGCCGGTCTCGAAGCGGACGGTGCGGGTGCCGAAACGGCCGTTGTCGATCACGGCTTCGGTTTCGTGCACGGTGACTCCGGTGGAGTCGGTCATAGGGTGTATCTCCTCTTTTGATCCTCTGTAACGGCGCGAGTCTCCCACCCTGGGACCTGTTTCGCCTGCGGACGCTCGAGGAGTGAGGCCGGTCTTCGATCGAAGCCCCCGGGCCGTTGCCCGGAAGCCACTACCGAGGACCGGCGGACGGTACCTCGTGCGCGCTCGCGCCGCGTGTTTCTGTGTACTTGGACCGAGGGGGAGCGACCGATGTGGTCACTCCCCCTCGGGTTCAAGCTATCGGCGCAGGCCGAGACGCTGGATCAGCGCACGGTAACGCTCGATGTCCACCTTCATCACGTAGTTCAGCAGCCGGCGGCGGCGGCCGACCAGCAGCAGAAGCCCGCGACGGGAGTGGTGGTCGTGCTTGTGAGCCTTGAGGTGCTCGGTGAGGCCGACGATGCGCTTGGTCAGCAGCGCGACCTGGGCCTCCGGGGATCCGGTGTCCGAGTCGTGCACGCCGTACTCGGCAAGGATCGACTTCTTTTCTTCGGTGGACAAAGCCACAGTGGTGCTCCTAGATACTCTGTGCCGTGCGGCCCGGACGATGCTTCACGCCGGGTGAGACGGTCACGGCCGCCACGGACTGCAGCCGGACCCGATCATCGAGGTTACCAGCCTCGTGATCAGCGGCTTCAGTCGCGGGCGTGGTTCAACGCGTACGACCGGATCACCCGGTAGCGCGAGACGCCCCGCTCACGGTCACTGCTCATCAGAACGGCCTCGGTCGCCGTCCAAGTCTCACTGGTGAACCCGGCCAGCCGCTCCTCCCACGCGCTCGCGGCGTCCGGCCGGTCGCGGGGGAAGCGGGCCAGTGTCAGGTGGGCCACGTACGGCCTGCCCTCACTCTCCGCGCCGGCCCGCAGGGCCAGCTCGTGGAGCCCGGTTCCGGACACACTCAACCACAGCACCCCGGGGAATGTCGCGGCCTTTTCCAGCCGGAGGTCGAGCGGGCCCGCGCCCGCCAGCCGCCCGGCGAGCCAGTCACCTCGTGCAGCCGGGTCGTCCGCGCCGTAGAAACCGAGGGTGATGTGCCAGTCCTCCCGCGGTGACCAGCGGAAACCTTCGCCGCCGGGAGTGCCCAGCGCCGCGGCGACCCGGTCGAGGACGCGATCCGGCGGGATCAGCGCGCTGAAGAGTGTCACGAACCGTTCTTGGCCGCCCGGCGCAGCAGATCCGCCAGCGACGGGAAATCGTCATCGAGCAGCTTCGCGGCTTCGGTGAGGTCTTCGTCCTCGCCGATGTCCCGCAGCGCCACGAGCACACCCTGGTCGTCGGCGACGGCGCCGACCGGGATGCTGTCCCGGCCCACCGTCGGCCGCGAGTCGCGGACGTCCTCCAGCGCCTCCTGCATGGCCTTGCGGTCCCCCGCGGCGACCGCGGGGACGAGCACCTTGCGCTCCAGCATGATCATCTTGGCGAGGACGACCGGGTTCCCGATCTTCGCGCGGCGCCCGCTCATCACCTGGCTGAGCATGGGCGCGCTGATGCCGAGGACCTCGGCGAGGAAGGCCTGGGAGATGTCGAAGGCGACGACCAGTCTCCGCACGCGATCGCCGAGCGGCTCCCCGTACCACTCCTTCTGCAGCGCGATGTTCCGCTGGACGATCTTGTGGTCCTCCACCTTGGTCCGCTCCCCTAACCCCATCGAACGCCACGCGCGCGGTCCGTGACATCTTGCCACCGGAACGCACCCTGGCGGGCATGTTTGCCGATTCTCGTCCGGCCGAGGCCGGGTCCGTCAGTCCTGCTCGCCGAGCAGTTCCCTGGTCCGGGCGACGTCCTCGTCGATCTGCTTCACCAGACCCTCCGACGTCGGGAAACGGACCTGATCCCGCAGCTTGGCGACGAAATCGAGCGCGACGTGCTGTCCGTAGAAATCCTCGTCGATGTCGAGGACGAAGGCCTCGACGGTGCGTTCCCGGCCGGAGAAGGTCGGGTTGGTCCCGACGGACACGGCGGCGCGCAGCCGGCTGCCGGAATCCGACGAACGGGTGAACCAGGCGCTGTAGACACCATCGGCGGGCACCGCGGCGAAACGCGGCGTCGACAGGTTCGCCGTCGGGTAGCCGAGGTCGTGCCCCCGGCCGTCGCCCCGGACGACGATGCCCTCCAGCCGGTGCGGCCTGCCGAGCGCCTCGGACGCCGCCACGACGTCCCCGGCGTCGATGCACGAGCGGACGTAGGTCGAGGAGAACGTGATGTCGTTGTCCGCCTGCTCCTGCGCGAGCAGGCCCTGCAGTTCCGCGCCCTGCGCCACGAACCCGAACCGCTTCCCCAGCGTGCGGAGCAGGCCGACGTCACCGGCCGCCTTCGCACCGAAGGTGAAGTTCTCCCCCACGATCACCGCGGCCGCGTGCAGTTTGTCCACCAGCACCTCGTGCACGAACTCGTGCGCCGTCAGCCGTGACAGCTCCAGGGTGAACGGCAGCACGCAGAAGACGTCCGCGCCCAGGCCCTCGACCAGTTCCGCCTTGCGGCGCAACGTGGTCAGCTGCGCGGGATGGCTGCCCGGCCGGATCACCTCCGACGGATGCGGGTCGAAGGTCAGCACCACGCTCGGCACGCCGCGTTCGGCGGCGGCGCGGACCGTCCTCGAGATCAGTTCCTGATGACCGCGGTGCACGCCGTCGAAGACGCCGATCGTCACCACGCACCGTCCCCAGCTCCCGGGGAGGTCACCCAAACCACGCCAACGCTGCACTTCTAGCCCCGTCTCCTCAGGCCCGCTCCGCGCACCAGCCTAGGCGGGCAGCAACACGACGACCGACCGGGCCAGTTCGCCTTCGTCCGCCGCGAGGGCGAGCACCCGGCCGTCCGGCCCGAACATCCCGTACGTGCCCTTCATCCCGGCCGCGGGCACCCTCTGTCCATATCGGACCGCCTGCGCCGTGCGAGCGTCCAGATCGCGGCGCGGGAACGCGGCGGCGACGGCGGCGTCGAGGTCCAGCGACAGCTCCGGCTTGTCTTCGAGCTGGTCGAGGGTGCGGGCCTTGGCGAGGGTGAACGGGCCGACCGTGGTGCGCCGCAACGCGAGCAGATGTCCACCGGCACCGAGCCCGGCGCCGAGGTCACGGGCCAGCGCCCGGACGTAGGTCCCCGACGAACATTCGACTATCGCGTCGAGTTCGATCCGGCCGGCCTCGCGGCGGGTGGCGAGCAGATCGAACCGGTGCACGGTGACCGGACGCGCCGGGATCACGACCTCTTCGCCCGCACGGACGCGGGCGTACGCGCGTTTGCCGTCGATCTTGACCGCGCTGACCGCGCTCGGCACCTGCTGGATGTCGCCGGTCAGCGCGGCGATCCCGGCGGCGATCGCTTCGTCGGTGATCTTCTCGACGACGTCCGGGGCGGCTTCGGCGATCGGTTCGCCTTCGGCGTCGTCGGTCGTGGTGGACAGTCCCAAGGAGAGGGTCGCGAGATAGGTCTTGCGGTCCAGGGCCAAGTGGCCGAGGAGTTTCGTCGCGCGTTCGATGCCGAGCACGAGGACGCCGGTGGCCATCGGGTCGAGGGTGCCGGCGTGCCCGACCTTGCGGGTGCCCATGAAACGGCGCGCCCTGGCGACGACGTCGTGGGAGGTCATTCCGGACGGTTTGTCGACGATGACGAGACCGGGCGGCGGGGCTGGACGTTTCTTGGCAGGAGCCTGATTGGGGCGCGACACGGGCCGAACCCTATCTTTCGGGCCTTCGCCTAGGACGAGACGGGCAGCGGCGCTTCGGCGTCCCAGCGGCGGCGCCGGATCTGCACCGGGATCGCCTCGCCACGGGCTTCGGCCTCGAACAGCAGAGCGCGGGTGCGCCGCCACCACACGAGCATCCGGAAGGTGCCGAACCCGAGCACCGCGATGACCGACAGCAGCGCCAGGCGGAACGTGCCGCCCGTCCACTCCAGCAGCACACCGACCGCGAGCGCCGAGATCGTCGTGGCCACGAAGCCGCCGACGTTCACCACCCCGGTCGCGGTGCCGACACGCGCGAGCGGGTTGTAGTCCCGTGCCAGCGCGAAACCGATCATCGACGCCGGGCCGCCGAGGGAAAGGAAGGCGAACACGGGGACCAGGACCGCGACGGGGATCGTGCCACCCCAGCCGAGCAGGACCGCCCACATCACCGCGGCGCCGCCGATGTACCCGCCGACGAGCGGCATCCGCAGCGAAGGGCGCCGTCCGATCAGCCCGCCGATCACCGGGCCGCCGAGCATCGAGCCGAACACGAACACGATCAGCAGCGAACTCGCGGTGGCCTTCGGATAGCCCTGCCCCTGCACCAGGAACGGGACACCCCACAGCATGGTCAGCACGTTGGGGGCGAACATCGTGCTGAAGTGGACCCAGAAACCCAGCCGGGTACCCGGGGTGCGCCACGCGGCGGCGACCTGGCGGCCCAGCAGCTTCGGGTGCACCCGTTCGCGCACGGGCGCCGGCCGGCCGGGCGGGGAGTCCTTGACGCGAAGGGCGACGACGGCGGCGTACAGCGCGGTCACCAGGCCGACGGCGAGGAACGTCGGGGTCCAGCCGGGACCGTCGAGCAGCAGGCCGAGCGGGACCGTCGCGGCGAGGTTGCCGACGTACCCGATGGCCCCGGTCAGTGCGGCGAGCAGGGCGTACTGGCGGCCGGGGAAATGCGCGGCGATCAGCCGCATGATGCTCACGAAGGTCAGGGCGTCGCCGAAGCCGACGACGGCGCGGGCGATCAGGCCGAGCGGGTAGGAGCCGGCGACCGCGAGCAGGATCTGGCCGAGGCCGAGGAAGAACACGGCGGCGGTGAGCACGCGGCGGGGGCCGTAGCGGTCGACGAGGACGCCGGTGGGGATCTGCATCGCGGCGTAGACGCCGACCTGCAGGACGGTGAACGTGCCGAGCGCGGCCGCCCCGACCCCGAACCGGTCGGCGGCCTGGAGCCCGGCGACGCCGAACGAGGTGCGGTGGAAGACGGCGAGGAGATAGACGGTGACGGCGGCGAACCAGATGAACCAGGACCGGCGGGTGGCTCGGCCTGTCACGGTGTTTCCTCCTCGGAACGGTTTCGGTCGGAAGACGCCCGCGCTGCCGCCTCATATAGTTGTAGCTCCTAAGCAACGGTGAAACATAGCCGTTACCCGGGTGCTTTTCGCCACAACGCCGCAGATCACCCGGCTGCCGGTATGGGGTTCACCGGGCCGCGTGGATGTCATGAAAGGGTCGTNNNGACCCTTTCATGACACTTGGACGAGACCGCCACCACCGCGTTTCGTCCTCTGGATGCGGTAGTTGCACGCGCAAGGACCGCATCCAGAGGACTAAACGCGGACGGCGCCTTCCACGGCCCACCGGCCCGAGCGCCACCGCACCAGCAGGGTCGCCAGCCGCAGCAGCATGAACAGCGAGAGCCCGGTCCAGATCCCGGCCAGCCCCCAGCCGAAGGCGAGCGAAAGCCAGATCAGCGGCAGGAACCCCACCGCCGCGCTCAGCAGGGTCGCGTTGCGCAGGAAGGCGGCGTCGCCCGCGCCGAGCAGGACACCGTCGAGCGCGAACACCACCCCGGCGATCGGTTGCAGCGCGACGAAGAACCACCAGGCGTGGGGGATCTGGCCGAGGACGGCCGCGTCCGAAGTGAACACTCGCGGCAGCACGCCTGCCACCGACGCGAACACGACGCCGAGGAAGCACCCGAACACCAGGCCGTAGCCGGTGATCTGGTTCGACACGCCGCGTGCCCGTTTGCTCGCCCCGGCGCCGAGCGCGGCGCCCACGAGCGACTGCGCGGCGATGGCGAGCGAGTCCAGCACCAGCGCGAGGAACGTCCAGAGCTGCAGTACGACCTGGTGCGCGCCGACGGCCTCGGTCGACGTCCGCGCGGCGACCGCGGCGGCGGACACGAAGCACGCCTGGAACGCGAGACTGCGCAGCACCAGATCGCGGCCGAGGCCGAGCTGGGCACGCATCACCTTCGGCTCCGGGCGCAGCGGGACCCGCTCCCGCACCAGGGCCGCGATGAACAGCGACGCCGAGATCACCTGCGCGACGACGTTCGCGATCGCCGAACCTTCCAGCCCCCAGTCCGCGCCGTACACCAGCACCGGGCACAGCACGGCCGAGATCCCGTTGCCCGCCAGCACATAGCGCAACGGTTTCGCGGAGTCCTGCACGCCGCGCATCCAGCCGTTGCCCGCCATCGTGATCAGGATGAACGGCGTGCCGAACAGCGCGATCCGCAGCCAGGAGACGGCGGCGTCGGTGATCGCGGCGTCCCCCGACAGGACGCGGGCGATCGGGGCGGCCAGCAACTGCCCGGCGACGATCACCACCAGCCCGACGATCACCGCCAGCCAGGTCGCCTGGACGCCTTCGCGCACGGCGTCGCCCCGGCGTCCGGCGCCATGCAGCCGCGCCGTCCGGGAAGTGGTGCCGTACGACAGGAACGTCAGCTGGCTCGAAACCTGCGACAGCACGACACCGCCGACGGCGAGGCCCGCCAGCGGCAGCGCGCCGAGATGCCCGACGACGGCCGTGTCCACCAGGACGTACAGCGGCTCGGCGGCGAGGACGCCGAGCGCGGGCACGGCGAGGCCTAGGACGCGTTTCGGCGGGACGCGCTCGTCGGGTTCGGAAGCTTCAGGCACCACCGCAGACTAGACGTCTGGTACGACAGTCCCAGTCGCCGGGAAACCCGCCGGGCCGAAGCGGGCGTGCTTCACCCCGGTGGTGAACGCCCAGTACCGGTCCCCGTAGGACCAGTGCCACCATTCGCTCGGGTAGTTGACGAATCCGGTCGCGGTCATCGCGTCGATGAGAGTTTCCCGGTTGGCCCGCGCTTCGGGATCGATCAGCGCGGACCCGGTGAAGCATTCCGTCCCGTACTCCGGCGGTGTCGCGTTCACGTCGGTCCCCATCGGCAGTTCGACGCCGTCGACGGTGCACAGCGTGAGGTCCACCGCTCCCCCGGCGACATGCGGCGCGACTTCCGGCGGCGAGACGTAGGTGGCGGCTTCGGCGGCCACCTGTGCGGACGGCCATTCCGGGTTGGCGCGCGCGATCCGGGCCATGCTGTCCTCGAAGTACCGCTCCTGCACCTCCCTCGGCCGGAAGCCCTCGACGACGAGCAGCCGGAGCCCGCGCGGGAGCTGGCATTGCGCCGCGACGAGCCGGTCGGCGACGCTGAGCCGCACGTGTGCGAAGGCACCCCGATCGTCGGCGAGCCTGGGGTCGATCCGGATGGCGCCGGTTTCCCGCAGGTCCACCAGGGGTTCCGCGCACTCCCGGACGGGCACGGCGGCGATGCGGGGATCCGACAACGACACGAACGAAGACATGGGCCCCACTGTCCACGAGCGTCCTTCAGGAACGCTGTAACCCAGTTACAGCGGAGGTAAGGCAAAGGTTGGAGCGCTGCCCCTCGGCTGGTGCTTCGCGAGGCTTTGCGAGGGAGTCGCGGGTGGCGATTCGGGTTATCGAGGGGTGAGGCATGGGTGTCATACCTCGCCCGTCGGCGTGCCGGCTCCGGATGTTGTGAAAGCCACTTTCGCAACACCTCCCGGGACTCCGCCACTCACAAGGACCGCAAGACCGGGGTGAAGGGGACTTTCCGCTCGTGCAATGAGGGAAAAGTCGCCTTCACCCTGCTGATCGCCACCGAGAGCCGGTCCGTGAAGGCCTCCTTGAGGGACTCTGGGTCCCTCAAGGAGGCCTTCACGGACTTGCCACCCGACAAGACACCTTTGCCTTACCCCTCAATAGAACGACCCAAATCACTCACGACTCGGTTACAGCGGAGAGTTCCCGATACTCGCGGGCACCGTAGGTCCGGAAGATCTCGCACGCCTCCGCGGTCATCCGCTCCCCCGCCCGCACGTCGCCGAGCGCGTCGTGGACCTCCGCGAGCGTGCGCAGGGTCCGCGCCCGGAACAGTTCGGCGCGCAGATCGGTCCACCGCCGGAGCGAGTCCTCCAAGCAGTCCTTCGCTTGGTACAACCGGCCTTCCGCGAGATACACCTCCCCGACGACGCGCAGGGTGCACGCATGGCCGAAAGCGTCGCCGAGTTCACGGCAGACCTCCAGCGCGTTCTCCGCCAGCCGCCGCGCCGCGACCGAATCCCCGCGCCGCAGCAACGCCTTGGCCAGCGCGCGTTCGGAATACGCGGCCAGCATCCGGTCCTCGGTGCCCTCGAACACCGCGAGCGCGGCACGTGCGCACTCTTCGGCTTCGGCCCACTCGCCGCGGGCGCGGTGATACAGCGAGAGGCTGCGCAGGGTCAGCCCTTCACCGCGCCGGGACCCGGCCGCCGCGAACGACGCCCGCGCCTCGGTCAGCGCGGTCAGCGCTCCCGGGTATTCGCCCAGCTCCAGCCGCACCGTGCCGGCCAGCCGGTGGACGTGGCCCATCGCCCCCGGATCGTCCAGCCCGGACCACATCCGCCCGGCCCGGTCCAGGAAGTGCACCGCTTCGGGCAGGTAGCCCTGCTCACGGCAGGCGGCGCCGAGCGCGGCGAGGGTGGCGGCCTCGCCGCGGACGTCACCGGCGGCGCGGAACATCGACAGCGCCTGGCTCAGATGCGCGCGGGACCGCGGGAAGTCGTCGTGCTCGTAGTACAGCTGCCCGAGCCCGGCCAGCAATGTCGCCTCGCCCAAGGCGTTTTCGGTGCGGCGGGCCGCGGTGAGCGCCGCGTCGTGGGTACGGCGCCAGGAGCCGAGCGAATCGTCGAGTACCCGGTTGTGCCCGCCGAACGCGGTGCCGCACAGGGCCGACGAGAGCCCGACCGCGATGTCGACCAGATCCAGTGCCGCCGCCAGCTCGACGGCGGTGGTCATCGCCTCCTCCTCGGTGCGGAACCATTCGTACGGCCTGGCCACGACCCGCCGGGCGATCTCCTCCCCGACCGGACGGCCCAGCCGGGAGGTGCCCTGGATCGACGGCACGACCGGCGGCAGGGTCTCGTTGATCCGTTCCACCAGCCAGATCCAGCCACCGAGCACCCGCTCGACGGCGGCGGCCCGGTCCGCGGCGGACTCCTCCTCGACGGCACGTTCGAGCGCGAACAGGCGGACGAGGTCGTGCAGCCGGTAACGCATGAGCCCCAAGGGATCCACGCCGTCGACTTCGAGCAGCGACACGTCGACGAGGTCTTCGAGAACCTGCTCCGCGTCGTCCGGATCGGACTCCAGCGCCGCCGCGGCGACCCACGCCGGGAACTGCGCGAGACCGAGCAAACCCAGCCGTCGCAACGCGGTCCGCGCCGCCTTGGGCAGGAGCGTGTAACTCAGGTTGATGCTGGCCCGCACCTCCTGGTCGCCGACCACCAGTTCGTCGAGGCGGCGCTGCTCCTGGGCCAGGCGGTTCGCCAGCCGGGACAGCGACCATTGCCGCCGGGACACCAGCCGTGCGCCGGCGACGCGGATCGCGAGCGGCAACTGCCCGCACAGCTCGGTGATCTCGGCGGCCGAAGCGGGCTCGGTGCTCGCCCGCTCGGCCCCGACGATGCGGGTGAGCAGGTCGAGGGCGGCGTCCGCGGGCAGCACCCCCAGCTCGCAGAAGGTCGCGCCCGCCAGCGCGGGAAGCCGGTTGCGCGAAGTGACGATCACCGCGCACCCCGGCCCGCCGGGCAGCAACGGGCGGACCTGTGCCTCGTTCGCGGCGTCGTCGAGCACGACGAGCGTGCGGGTGCCGGCGAGCACCGTCCGGTAGCGGGCGACGCGTTCGTCGAGCGAGCCGGGCGGCGTCGTCGCGGGATCGAAGTCGCGCAGGACGCGGCCGAGCACTTCTTCGGCGGTCGCGGGGCTGCCGGTGGAGCCGTGGAGTTCCAGATGCAGCTGCCCGCCGGGGAAGTGCTCGGCGATCTCGTGCGCGATCCGGTGCACCAAAGTGGACTTGCCCACGCCTCCCGCGCCGGACACGACCGCGACCGGCATCTCGCCGGGCCGCACCAGGGTCGCGCGCAGCGCCGCGAGTTCGGGCGCGCGGCCGGTGAAATCGGGTGGCGGCGACGGCAGCTGACGCGGGGTGCGGGAGGTGACCGCCGGGAGCAGCGCGGTGTCGGACCGCAGGATCGACTCGTGTACCTGGCGCAGCTCCGGGCCGGGATCGATACCCAGCTCGTCGGCCAGCACCTTCCGGCCGCGTTCGTAGGCCTCCAGCGCTTCGGCCTGCCGTCCGGACCGGTACAGCGCGACCATGAGGCCGCCGCGCAACCGCTCCCGCGTGGGATGCAGGGCGACCAGTTCGGTGAGTTCCGCGAGCAGCCGAGGCCCTTGCCCCGCCGCCAGATCCGCGTCGACCCGCTCCTCGGTGACGGTCAGCCGGAGCTCGTCCAGCCTGGTCGCTTCGGCACGCAGGAACGACTCCCCGATCCCGCCGAGCGCGGGGCCCCGCCACAGGGCGAGGCCGGAGCGGAAGAGGTCCGCGGCCTCGGTGTGGTCACCGCCCTGCGCGGCCTGCCGTCCCCGTTCCACCAGCCGCTCGAACATCCGCACGTCGAGGGCGTCCTCGGCGACGTCGGCGCGGTAGCCGTTCCGATCGGACACGATGACCTGCGGCAATCCCGCCGCGTCGAACGCACGGCGCAGCGTCGCGACATACGTCTGCACCACCGCGCGGGCGGTCGTGGGCGGCTCCTCGCCCCAGACCACGCCGATCAGCCGTTCGGCGGGCACCGTCCGGCCGTAGCCGAGCAGCAGCGCGGCGAGCAGCGTGCGCGGTTTGACCCCCGGGAGCGCGATCGGCCCCGACGGGCCCGCCACCTCCATCGGCCCGAGCAGAGAAAACCTCATCCGTCCCTCCCCCAGAGCGGATCCACCTACAGCGCGCCGCCTCGCTGTAGCCCGCGTTGAAGCGTGGCTACAGCGGCCTCCCGCAGCCTCTGTGTCGTCCACTCCACATCATGCTCAGGAAAGGTCGTCATGAACAGCTCCGGTTCTCCCAGAGCGGTCCGGTTCGCCGCCGCCCTCATGGCCCTCGTGACAGTCGTCGCAGGCTTGCTCACGTTCGGCACGCGAAACGAGGCGAGCGCGGCGTCCACGGTGGGAGGCGCGATCACCCGCGCCGAGATCATCGCCCGTGCCAAGTACTGGTACGACCGGGGTGACACCTGGTACAGCCAGGACCAGGCGGACGCGATCTCCGACGGCACCGGCGGGAAGTACCGGCCGGACTGCTCCGGCCTCGTCGCGATGGCCTGGCACCTGCCCAAGAAATCCGACGGCTGGGATCTCAATACCGGCGACTTCGAGTCCTATTCGCACAAGTCCTGGCTGCCGAGCCTGCACGACCTGCTGCCCGGTGACGCGCTGCTCAAGAACGGTCACATCGAGTTGTTCGAGAAGTGGGTCGACCCCAAGGACCACTCGGCGGGCGCCTGGGTCTACTCGGAGAACACCTACGGCCAGAAGACCAACCACAACACCAACTCCTGGTCGGAGATGACCACCTACCGCGGCATCCGCTACGACAAGGTCATCGAGAAGTCCCTCGACGGCGGGGACTTCGACGGCAACGGCGCGGGCGACATCTACGCGACCGGGACCGGCACGCTGACGATCTGGAACGGCAAGGGCAACAACAACTTCGGCACCGCGGATCCCGTGGGTGGCGGCTGGGAAGGCTTCACCCGGCCCGCGGCCGGTGACTTCAACAAGGACGGCAAAACCGACCTCGCCGCGGTGAAGAACGGCACGCTCTACGTCTGGAACGGCAAGGGCGGCAACAAGTTCGGCGCCGCCGACGCCGTCGGAAGCGGATGGGAACCCTTCACCGCACCCGTCGCGGGCGACTTCAACAACGACGGCATCAGCGACCTCTCCGCGGTCAAGGACGGCACGCTCTACATCTGGAACGGCAAGGGCGGCAACCACTTCACCCCCGCCGACCCCGTCGGTGGCGGCTGGGAACCCTTCACCGCCCCCATCGCCGGCGACTTCAACAACGACGGGAAAACCGACCTCGCCGCCGTCCGCGACGGCAACACCCTCCACATCTGGAACGGCAAGGGAAGCAACAAATTCGGCGCCGCCGACGCCATCGGAAGCGGCTGGGGTGACTACCACACCACCCTGATGTCCCTCGGCGACGTCAACAAGGACGGCCACTCCGACATCGCCGCCGTCAACAAGAACACCGGCACCCTTTACCTGTGGAACGGCAAGGGCGGCAACAAGTTCGGCCCCGCCGACGCCCTCGGTGGCGGCTGGCTCCCCCACTTCTGATCGGTTCCGTCCCCACCACGACCTTGGAGGGTCGACCAGTGTCGAAGAACTTCACCCGCCGGGTGACCACCGCAGCCCTGACCGTCTTCGCGATCACCGCCCTGTCCCCCGCCGCGCACGCCGAAGAAGAACCGGCAGGCTTGGTGACCGCCGCCTACGCGACCGCCCCGTGCGACCGCGCGGGCACGACCAGCGGGGACGCCGCCCTGGCCACGCAGCTGAACGGCACCCTGACCGCGAAGATGCGGGGATACCTGACCGCGTACCGGATGTCGTGCGCCCGCATGGTCGTCGAAGCCGTCCGCGATCGCGGGCTGAGCCAGAGAGCCGCGGCCATCGCCATCGCCACGGTGATCGTGGAGACGAGTCTCCAGAACATCAGCGAGGAGGTCGATCACGACAGCCTCGGCCTGTTCCAGCAGCGCGCGTCCTGGGGCAGCGCGACGAACCGGCTCAACCCCGTCTGGGCCACCAACGCCTTCCTCGACAAGATGGTGCGCGTGTACCCGAACGGGTCCTGGAGCTCGGCGCCGATCGGCGAGGTGTGCCAGGCGGTGCAGGTCTCGGCCTATCCGGACCGCTACCAGACCGAGGCCGGGGACGCGCAGAAGATCGTCAGCGCGCTGTGGCAGCGGTCGACCGCGGACGGCGGGGACTTCGACGGCAACGGTGTCGGTGACATCTACGCGACCGGCACGGGCACGCTGACGATCTGGAACGGCAAGGGCAACAACAACTTCGGCACCGCGGATCCCGTGGGTGGCGGCTGGGAAGGCTTCACCCGGCCCGCGGCCGGTGACTTCAACAAGGACGGCAAAACCGACCTCGCCGCGGTGAAGAACGGCACGCTCTACGTCTGGAACGGCAAGGGCGGCAACAAGTTCGGCGCCGCCGACGCCGTCGGAAGCGGATGGGAACCCTTCACCGCACCCGTCGCGGGCGACTTCAACAACGACGGCATCAGCGACCTCTCCGCGGTCAAGGACGGCACGCTCTACATCTGGAACGGCAAGGGAAGCAACCACTTCACCCCCGCCGACCCCGTCGGTGGCGGCTGGGAACCCTTCACCGCCCCCATCGCCGGCGACTTCGACAATGACGGGAAGACCGATCTGGCCGCGGTGCGCGACGGCAACACTCTCTACATCTGGAACGGCAAGGGAAGCAACAAGTTCGGCGCCGCCGACGCGATCGGAAGCGGCTGGGGTAACTATCACGCCACCCTGATGTCCCTCGGTGATGTCGACAAGGACGGCCACAGCGACATCGGTGCCATCGACAAGAACACCGGCACGCTGTACCTGTGGAACGGTAAGGGAGGCAACAAGTTCAGTCCTGCCGACGCCCTAGGCGGCGGGTGGCTCCCGCACTTCTGAAGCGGTCACGGTCAGCGGAGGAACGGTTCGTAGCGTCGCTGCTGCCGCAGTGACTCGATCTGCCGCGTGGTGTCGAGCGAGACACCGACCAGGAAGACGAGCACCACCTGCAGGGTCACCCCGGCGACGAACAGTGTCGCCGGGGTGACGCCGAGCAGGGCCAGACCGGCGACCGGGATCAGCGCCACCACTCCCAAGCCGAACGCTCCGAAGGCGATGATCCGGCGGTTCACGTATTCGAGGTACTCGGCGGTCCAGTTCCCCGGCCGGATCCCGGGGACGAAACCGCCCACCCGCACCAGCTCGTCCGCCACCTTGTCCATGTTCCGCGCCACAGCGGCCCTGGCGAAGGCGAAAAGGCAGACCAGTACGAAGTAGACCGCGATCCACCAGGGACCCAGACCGAAGGGAAGCACCCACAGCAGGACCGCGGCGAGGACGGCCGGGGTGTTCGCTTGGGGGAAGCGAAGGGGAATGTAGGTGGGTGTCCCACCGAAAGCGCGTCTGCCGATCATCCGCTTGGCGTACTGCACCGGGACGCGGCGCTGTCCCTGCGCGACGACGATCGTGATCACGATGACCGACAGCGTCACCACGGCCATGACCACGACGGCGGCCCAGCCCGTCCTTTCGTACAGGCGCAGGAACTCCGGCGGCAGCACCGCAAGGACCTGCGCGAGCAGCAGGATCCGGACACCGTCGCCGAAACCCCGCTCGGTGATCAGCTCGGTCAGCCACAGCACCACCGCGGTGCCCGCGGTCAGGCACGCCACCGTGACGGCTCCGTCCAGGACGTCCTGCCCTCGGGACACGGCCAAGCCGACGGCACCGAGCAGGCCGAGCACGACGACGATCCGTCGCCGGTACCGCGTCAGCACCCGGGCTCCGGCTTCACCTTCCGCCCGGAGCGCCGCCAGCCGCGGGATCAGGACGATCAGCGCGCGCAGGACGAACGGGGCGACCAGGCAGGGAAGGACACCGAACCCGAACACCGTGGCCAGGCGACCACCGGTGAGGAGGTCGACGATCCAACGCCACGAATGATCGCTCAGCGGCAGGCGGCCCGTCTGGGGCGTGGGCAGGCTCTGGCCCAGCCGGAACAGCACGATCACGCCCAGCGTGACCAGGATCCGGCGGCGGAGGGGGTTTCGTTCGTTCATCGTGGCTCACGTTAGGAACCGCCGATGAAATTACGATGACACCGTTCGTCAGAGCAGCGGCGCCCTCGAGAGGGCCTCCCGGATCTTGCCGAGTACCTCGTCGGCCGTGCCCTCGGCGGTGCACCCGGCCGCCTGGCGATGTCCTCCGCCGCCCAGCTCGCCGGCCGCGGCCGAGACGTCGACACCGCCCGCCGAACGGAGCGAGACCGTCCACCGTCGGCGCGGCCCGATCGGCGCGGCTTCCTTGAGCACCACGGCGACCCCGGCCTCGCGAACGGAGCGGACGACGTCGACGACCGCTTCGACCTCCTCGGCACGGACGGACCGCGCGGCGTCGAGCGTCACGACCGCGTGCGCGAGGCCGAAGCCGCGGGCCTCGTCCGGCTCGAGCCGGGCCCCCACGAGGACGTCCGAAAGCATCGGCAGCCATGCGAACGGGTGGTCGTCGACGATCTCGCGGACCACCTTGTCCGGGTCGACCCCGGCTTCGAGCAGCTTCGCGGCCATCTGATGGGTGGAGGGCCGGGCCCGGCGGAACCCGCTCGTGTCGGTGACCAGTCCCGCGTACAGGCAGCGCGCGATCGGCTCGTCGATCTCGGTGCCGAGTTCCTCCAGCAACGCGAAGACGAGGACCGCGGTGGCTTCGGCGGTGTCGTCGACCACGTGGTGTGTGCCGTAGAAGACGTTCGACGCGTGGTGGTCGATCACCAGGACGTCTCGGCCCGCCGCGCGGACGGCGTCCACCCGCGGTGCGAGTTTCCCGAGCCTGCCCGGGGTGGGCGTGTCGAGCGCGACCAGCAGCCCTTCGCTCTCCGGCAGCTCGCTCGCGGGGACGTAGAGCCCGCCGACGTCCAGGCTCCGCAGCGTTTCGGGCATCTCTTCGGGCTCGCCCACGGAGACGCGGACCTCGGCGCCGCGCAGCCGCAGTGCCCGGCCCAGCGCCAGCGCGCTGCCGAGCGCGTCGGCGTCCGGGCGGACATGGCCGAGCAAGGTCACGTCGGTGGCGCGCGCCAGGAGGGCGGCGGCTTCCTTCAGGTTCGGCACTGGAGTGGCTGTCACAATCAGTCAAGCTACGCTCTACCGGATGTCCGAGTACGCGATCCTGGTCTACCCGTCCGCCAACCGGGTCTACACCGACTCCACCCCGGCCCTTCTGCGCGCGGAACTGGCGGTGTTCGGTCTGTCCGCTCTTGCGACCGAGATCTCCGAAATCGGCGAGACGGAACTCGGCGGCGTCAGCTACCTCACCTTCACCACGCCCGCCCCGCTGAGCGAACGCGATCTCGCGCTCCTCTCGAACCTTTCGGCGCTGTACGCGCTGTTCGAACGCGGCGACGGCGTCCTGAAGCCGGTGACGATCAGCCCGCTCGCGAACTTCGACTCGGATCTGCTGACCATCCAGAAGTACCCGGGCAAGACGAACGAGCTGTTCACCAAACTCCTCGTCAACGTCACCTTGCTGTCGATGGCGGACCCGGCGGCGATGCTGGACAAGCCGCTGCACCTGCTCGACCCGCTCTGCGGCCGAGGCACCACGCTGAACCAGGCGATGATGTACGGCTTCGACGCCACCGGTCTCGACGTCGACGGCAAGGATTTCGATTCCTACGAGATGTTCATCAAGACCTGGCTGAAGCAGAAGCGGATCAAGCACAGCGCCGAATCCGGTCAGGTGCGCCGCAACAAGGTCCGGCTCGGCAGGCGGCTCGACATCGGTTTCGGGATCACCAAGGAGCGGTACAAGGCGGGCGAGGTGCGCCGGCTGAGCTACCTCAACTGCGACACGCTCACCACCGACGAACTGCTGCGGCCGAACTCGGTGGACCTCATCGTCACCGACGCCCCGTACGGCGTGCAGCACGGCAGCCACCGTACCCAGGACGCGTCGCTCGCGCGCAGCCCGCGCGACCTGCTCGCGGCCGCCGTTCCCGTGTGGACGAGGGTGCTGCGCCCGGGTGGGGCGCTCGGCATCTCGTGGAACACCAACGTCGCGCCGCGCGAGGAACTCGCCGCGATCCTGGACAAGGCGGGCCTTGTTGTCCGCGAGGACGGCCCGTACGCCGGTTTCGCCCACCGGGTGGACCAGGCGATCGTGCGGGACCTGATCGTCGCCGCGAAACCCGCCTGACGCCCCCTCCTCCCGCGTTTCGTCCTCTGAATGCGATGGTTCGCGATGCCAACTACCGCATTCAGAGGACGAAATGCGGGGGGTCAGGCGATGCGGTCCCCCACGAACTTCAGCACGTCGGGCATGATCTCGCGCCAGTAGTCGTCGTTGTGCGCGCCCGGCGTCATCTTCGCGACGGCGGGGTCCAGTGCCTTGATGAGTTTGCGGTCGGCGCGGGCGAAGGGATCCGAATTCCCGCACCACACCCCCGTCACCGCGGCGGAAAGGTCGCCGGTGTGCAGCAGCGGCTCGTGCGATTCCCACTGCGCGCGATCCGCGAACACCTTGCGGGACTTGGCATCGGGCCAGCTCACGAACAATGCCGCGCTGGCGACGGCGACCGCCTTGAGGTCCTTGTGGTCACGGGCGTAGCGCAGGGCGCCGAACCCGCCCATCGAGATCCCGAACATCGCCGACGGCGGCCGCAGCTGCCGCTGGGCGAGCCAGCCGGGCAGTTCGTCTGACAGCATCCGCTGCGGGTCGTCGGCCTTGCCGACGTCCACCCAGTAGTTGTCCCCGTCGACGGCGGCCACCGCGAATCCGGGCAGCCCGGCCGCGACGGCCCGGTTCAGCGCGTCCTGCACACCCAGGTTCAGGAACGTGCGGGCGTCCGCGCCGCGTCCGTGCAGGGCGACGCAGACCGGCATCCCGACCCGGGACACACCGTCCGGCGCGATGATGACGAGGTTGACGTCGCGATTCCGCGCCGCCGACCGCATCTTCTGCACCGTGACCGCCTCGGTGAGCGGGGTCGGCGTGGACGGTGGGGCCACCGGCGGCGGCCCCACCAGGGGTGGTTTCTCGGCGCCGCAAGCGGAAAGCAGCGCCGAGCCGCCGAGAGCCGCGGCCCCCAGCAGGAGACCACGCCTGCTCACGGCGTGGTCCGGTCGCTCAGCGACGGGTCTCCTCGTCGGCGAACTCATCGTCTTCGGCCTCTTCCCGCGGCGGCTTGTACGGGTCGGCTTCGCCGGCGTGCTGCGCCCCAGTGGCCCGCCGGGCCACCTCCGCATCGGCTTCCCGCGCCTTCGCGAGAAGGTCTTCGATGCGCTTGGCGTCCTCAGGAATACTGTCGGCCACGAAGGCCAGCGTCGGAGTGTAGCGGACTCCGGTGCCCTGGCCGACCTTCGTGCGCAGCACACCGCGGGCGGATTCGAGCGCCGCCGCGGCACCGGCGTGGTCGGGCGTGGACTCCAGGTTCTCGCCGAGCACCGTGTAGTAGACCGTGGCGTCGTGCAGATCCGCCGTGATCTTCGTGTCGGTGATCGTCACGTGGTTGAGCCGCGGATCCTTGATGTCGTGCTCGATCGCGTGCGCGACGATCTGTGAGATCCGCTTGGCGAGCTTACGAGCCCGAGCGGGGTCGGCCATGGGGATTCGTCTCCTCGAAAGATTCTTTAGTCATCCGGGCCGAGCAGCCGGCGGTGGCTGGAGAGCAGTTCGAACTCCGGCCTCCCGGCCACGAGGCGCTCACACGAGTCGAGCACGTCACGAACGTGCTCGCCACTCGCCGCGACCACGGCCACACCGATCAGCGCGCGCCGGTGCAGATCTTGATGGCCCGCTTCGGCGACGGAGACGTCGAAACGCCTGCGCACCTCGGCCAGCACCGGCTTGATCACGGATCGCTTCTGCTTGAGCGAGTGGACGTCGCCCAGCAGGATGTCGAGCTCAAGAGCTCCTACGAACATGTGGGGTTCTGGGTTGATTCGAAGGTGAAGCGGCGCTCCCCCGCCCAGATGCGGAGGAGCGCCGCTTTGTCACTTACGCACGCGGCTTTTCGCGCTGCTCGTAGGTCTCGATGATGTCGCCGACCTTGAGGTCGCTGTACGACCCCAGCGTCAGACCACACTCGTAACCGTCGCGGACCTCGACCACGTCGTCCTTGAACCGCCGCAGCGAGCTGATCGGCAGGTTCTCGGCGACCACGGTCGCGTCGCGGAGCAGGCGGGCCCGCGCGTTGCGGCGGATCTCGCCCGAGGTGACGAGGCAACCGGCGATGGTGCCGATCTTCGAGGACTTGAAGACCTCGCGGACCTCGGCCTTGCCGAGCTCCACCTCTTCGTACTCCGGCTTGAGCATGCCCTTCAGAGCCTGCTCGATCTCCTCGATCGCCTGGTAGATGACCGTGTAGTACCGGACGTCGACGCCTTCGCGGGTGGCCCGCTCGGTCGCCTTGCCCTGCGCACGGACGTTGAAGCCCAGGACGATCGCGTCCGACGCGGTCGCCAGGTCGATGTCGGACTCCGTGACGCCACCGACACCGCGGTGCACGACGTTGAGTTCGACGTCGTCGCCGACCTCGAGCTGCACCAGCGAGGCTTCGAGCGCCTCGACGGTACCGGAGTTGTCACCCTTGATGATCAGGTTGAGGCTGTTCGTCTCCTTCAAGGCGGAGTCGAGGTCCTCGAGGCTGACCCGCTTGCGACGCGACGCGTTGAGGGCGTTGCGCGTCCGGGCGGAGCGGCGCTCGGCGATCTGCCGGGCGACGCGGTCCTCGTCGACCACCAGGAAGGTATCGCCCGCACCCGGCACCGAGGTGAACCCGATGACCTGGACGGGACGCGACGGGTACGCCTCGGTGACGTCGACGTTGTGCTCGTCGACCATCCGGCGGACGCGGCCGTAGGCGTCACCCGCCACGACCGAGTCACCGACGCGCAGCGTGCCTCGCTGGACCAGCACCGTGGCCACCGGACCGCGGCCGCGGTCGAGGTGGGCCTCGATCGCGACACCCTGGGCCTCCATGTCCGGGTTGGCCCGGAGGTCCAGCGCGGCGTCGGCGGTCAGCAGGATCGCCTCGAGCAGGCCGTCGATGTTGATGTTCTGCCGCGCGGAGATCTCGACGAACATCGTGTCGCCGCCGTACTCCTCGGCGACCAGGCCGTACTCGGTCAGCTGCTGCCGGATCTTGTCCGGGTTCGCGCCTTCCTTGTCGATCTTGTTGATCGCGACCACGATCGGCGCCTTGGCGGCCTGCGCGTGGTTGATCGCCTCGACCGTCTGCGGCATCACACCGTCGTCGGCCGCCACCACGATCACCGCGATGTCGGTCGAGTTGGCACCACGGGCACGCATGGCGGTGAACGCCTCGTGACCCGGGGTGTCGATGAAGGTGATCAGGCGCGGGGTGCCTTCGAGCTCGGTCTCGATCTGGTAGGCGCCGATGTGCTGGGTGATGCCACCGGCTTCACCTTCGCGCACCTTCGTCTTGCGGATCGTGTCGAGCAGGCGGGTCTTACCGTGGTCGACGTGACCCATGATGGTCACGACCGGCGGGCGGACCTGCAGATCCTCTTCCTCACCCGCGTCTTCGCCGTAGGTGATGTCGAAGGTCTCGAGCAGCTCCCGGTCCTCTTCCTCGGGACTGACGACCTGAACGTTGTAGTTCATTTCGCCGCCGAGCAGTTCCAGGATGTCGTCGGACACCGACTGCGTCGCCGTGACCATCTCGCCGAGGTGGAAGAGCACCTGCACCAGCGAAGCCGGGTTGGCGTCGATCTTCTCGGCGAAGTCGGTCAGCGAGGCACCGCGCGGCAGCCGGATCGTCTCGCCACTGCCCTTGGGCAGGCGGACGCCGCCGACGCTGGGCGCCTGCATGTTGTCCATGTACTCCTGGCGCTTCTGCCGCTTCGACTTGCGGCCCTTGCGCGAGGGACCACCGGGACGCCCGAAGGCACCCGCGGTACCGCCACGGCCACCGGGGCCGCCACGACCGCCGCCGCCACCGCGGAAGCCGCCGCCACCGGCCGGGGCGCCGCCCCCACCGGGACCGCCGCCACCGGGACGGAAACCGCCGCCACCGCCGCCGGGACGGAAACCGCCACCGCCGCCGCCACCGGGACCGCCGCGGAAACCTCCGCCGCCGCCACCGGGACCGCCACGAGCGCCGCCGCCAGGGCCACCACGGGCCCCGCCGCCGGGACCACCACGGCCGCCACCGGGACCACCGGCCGGACGGGCCGGGCGGCCCGGCATCATGCCGGGGTTCGGGCGCGGGGGCATGTTGCCCGGGCTCGGCCGGTTACCACCGGGCGCGCCGCCACCGGGACGGGGAGCCGGACGGTCGCCGCCGCCCTGGCCGCCACCGGGACGCGGCGGACGGTTGTCGCCGCCCTGCTGGCCGCCTCCGGGACGGGGGCCGGACGGACGCGGGGCCGGGGCACCGGAACCCACACCGAACGGGTTGTTGCCGACACGCGGGGTGCGCGGGCCGGGCTTCGGACCGCCGGGCTTGGGGCCCTGCGGCTTCGGCGGCACGACCGAACCCTGCGACGGCGTCTGGGACGACGGCGGGGTGGCCGGTGCTGCCGGGGTCTCCTTCTTCGGCTCGGCCGGAGCGGCCTTCGCCGCCGGAGCGACCTCTTCCTTGGGCGCCGGCGGCCGGGGGCCGGGGCGCGGACCCGGGCGGGCGCCCGGGGTGGGACGGGACGGCTGCTGGGCCGGGGCCGACGGTGCGGACGCCGCCGGAGCGGGCGCCGCGGGGGCGGCCGGGGCCTCGGACTTCGCCGCGGGCGCGGGCTGAGCGGGCTTCGCGGCCGGAGCCGGGGCAGCGGGCTTCGCGGGAGGCGCGGGCGAAGGGCGCGGGCCGGGGGTCGGAACCGGCTTCTTCTTGCCGTCCTTGGACGGGTACGCGTCACGGAGACGGCGGGCGACCGGCGCCTCGACGGTGGACGACGCGGACTTCACGAACTCGCCCTGTTCCTTCAACTTGGCGAGAACTTCCTTGCTGGTGATGCCGAGCTCTTTCGCGAGCTCATGTACTCGGGCCTTGCCTGGCACAGCTCTCCTCATCTGGGGAGGCCGGCGGCAGACCCGCAGACCTCGTCCTATTGTCGCGCGTTCATTGATTCAGCTTCACGGCTGACTCATGACGGGTCGACCTGCTTCCTGATTCCATCCGGCACCGGGGATGTCCCGGCGCCCTTTAGCCTTCGGCGTGCCGCTCCAGGCGTTCGTGGACACCCTGGGCGTCGAGCGACCCGGGAACACGAAGTGCTCGGGGGAACGCCCTGCGCCGCTCGGCCTTGGCCAGACAGTCCGGCACGGGGTGCAACCAGGCACCCCGGCCCGGCAGCCGCCGACGTTCGTCGACGACCAACCGACCGTCCGCCGCGACCACTCGCAGCAACTCGCCGATCAAGGCCCGCTTACGGCAACCGACACAAGTGCGAACCGGGGTTTCCCGGTCATGCTGGAGGTCGGTTCCCGGCGGCGGACTCTGAACCACTCGTAAGTCTAGCGCTTCGACCTTCACTCAGCCGAACCGGTTGCCGCGGCGGGCCGCGCCTGCCCGGCGTGTGCTTCGTCACCCTGCTCGGGAGCGGCGTCGCTGCGGATGTCGATCCGCCAGCCGGTGAGCCGGGCGGCGAGACGGGCGTTCTGCCCCTCCTTGCCGATCGCGAGCGAAAGCTGGAAGTCCGGGACGACGACGCGAGCGGTCTTGGCCCGCTCGTCGACGACCTTCACCGACACAACCTTCGCGGGCGACAGCGCATTCCCGACGAACTTCGCCGGGTCGTCGGAGTAGTCGATGATGTCGATCTTCTCGCCGGCCAGCTCGCTCATCACGTTGCGCACACGCGCGCCGACCGGGCCGATGCAGGCGCCCTTGGCGTTGACGCCGGGCACCGTCGAGCGGACCGCGATCTTGGTCCGGTGTCCCGGTTCCCGTGCGACGGCGGCGATCTCGACCGTGCCGTCGGCGATCTCGGGGACTTCCAGGGCGAACAGCTTGTGGACCAGCTTCGGGTGTGAACGCGACAGCGTGATCTGCGGGCCGCGATTGCCGCGCGAGACGGTGACGACGTAGGCCTTGATCCGGTCGCCGTGCTCGTAGGTCTCGCCGGGCACCTGCTCGATCGCGGGCAGCACGCCTTCGATGTCGCCGACCTGGATGACGACCATGCCGCGGGCGTTGGCGCGGGCGTCGCGCTGCACCACGCCGGCGACGAGCTCGTTCTCCTTGGCGGAGAACTCGCCGAAGGTCTTCTCGTGCTCGGCGTCGCGCAGGCGCTGCAGGATGACCTGCCGCGCGGTGGTCGCGGCGATCCGCCCGAAGCCTTCGGGGGTGTCGTCCCATTCCTCGTCGGTCTGGCCGTCCGGGGTGAGGGTGTGCGCGAGGACGCGGACCAGCCCGCTCTTGCGATCGATGTCGATCCTGGCGTGCGGCTGGTGGCCCTCGGTGTGCTTGTACGCGGTGAGCAGCGCGGTTTCGATCGCTTCGATCACCGTCTCGAAGGGGATGTCCTTGTCCCGTTCGATCGCGCGCAGCGCGGCGATGTCGACGTTCACTTCGGCTCCTCCTTCGGCTCCGTGGTGGCGGCGTTCAGGGCCGACGCATCGGTTTCCAACAGTTTCAGGTCCTCGGCAGGTGGTTGCTTGAACTCGATCTCGATGACCGCCTTGGCCACCGAGGCGTACGGGACGTCCCGGATCTCGCCGTCCACGAGCACGCGCGCGGACTTCTCCCCCGCGTGCCCGACCCGGCCGATGAACGCCGCGCCTTCGGCCGGGGTGACCTTGACGAGACGGAACTTCGCGCGCCGCCAGTGCCGCCGCACGGTCAGTGGCCGGTCGAGACCCGGCGAGGTGACTTCGAGCGTGTACGCGCTCGCGATCACGTGCTCGTTCTCGTCGAGCGCGGCGGAGACCGCGCGGCTGACGCCCGCCACCTCGTCCAGCCCGACGCCGTCGTCCCCGTCGACGACGACCTTGACCAGCTGACGGCGGCCTGCCTGCTGGACCTCGAAGGAATCGAGGTCGAAACCCGCGGCCTTGACGGCTTCGGCCACGATGGGCTCCAGCCTGCTGGCGAGGTCGTTGGGCACGGTGGAGCGCTCCTGTTCGGCTGTGGGCGACCCGGCGGCGTGGATCCGGGTTCGGTAGTGGACCAGCTTATCCGGTCACCCCCGCGTGACGCGCGAGCGGCGGCCCCGCACGGGGTACTGGCAGGATGGGGCGGCGTGACCGGAAGATCGACAGAGCCGAGCCGTCGCACTTTCCTGCGGATGGGGGCGCTGGCCGCGCTGGCCGTGCCGCTGGCGTCCGCCTGCTCCCCCGGCTTCGACGAAAGCCCCGACCCGCTGGGCCCGTTGCTGCGCGCGGCGGAGACCGACGCGGCCGGGGCGAAGGCGCTGGGCGCCGAGGGCGAAGCGGTCGCCACCGCGCGGACCGCGCACGCGGCGGCGCTCAAGACCGAGGTGGACCGGCTCAACCGGCCGAAGCCGGATCAGCCGGGCCCGGCGGCGACTCCGCCTCCGTCGTCGCTGGACGGCCTCAAGGAACGGCTCGCCGCAGCCCGTGAACAGGCCGAAGGCCTCGTGCCGACACTGCCCCGCTATCGCGCCGGGATGGTCGCCTCGGTGGCGGCGGGCTGCGCGGCGCTGCAGCAGAGTTCGGAGAAGCTGGGCCGCGGCGACGAAGCCGGGGCCGTCGAGGTGCCCGCCGGGGTCCAGCTCGGCGGGGAGGCGGCGGAGGCCGTCCAGCAGGCGCTGGCCGCCGAACACGCGGCGATCTGGGTGTACGGGCTGGTCAGCGCATACCTGCCGGCGGCGTTCGGCGGCGCGGTGTCGCGGGGTACGGCCGAGCACGTGAAACGACGGGACGTCTGCGAACGGATGCTGTCCGCGGCGGGCCAGACGCCCACCGGACCGGAGGCCGCGTACGTGCCGCCGAGGCCGGTGACCGAGGCGAACTCGGCGATGGAACTGGTGGCGACCGCGGAGTCGGACGCGTCGGCGGCCTGGCTCGGCGTGGTCGACCGGACCGACGACGCGGCTTTGCGGACGACCGCGCTGAACGCGCTGATCGGGTCGGCGCGGCGGGGGACGGCTTGGCGGGCGGAGTTCGGCGCGAAGCCGGTGGCGATCGCGATGCCGGGCCAGTCGGTCTGACCTCATGTCATGAAAGGGTCGTTCAGGACATCTTTTGTCCTGAACGACCCTTTCATGACACTTCGGAGGCGGGGATTCCGGTCAGCGGCGCAGGTCGCCCGAGAGCCGCAGCGCGTCGGTCGCGATCCGCTCCAGCACCGGCTTGTCCTTCTGTTTGTCGTAGAAGCCCGCCAGCACGATGGCCACCTCGGCCCCGCTGACGTGGGAGTCGTAGGCCGCGTCCTGCCCCGAGATCTTCGGCGCCCCCTGCGCCTTGAAGGTCCCGTCGCGCACCAGGTCGGACACGTTGCCCGTGCCGTCCTTGTCGGTCAGAGTCTTGAGCTGGGTCGCGGTGACCTCGCCGGGCATGGTGACCAGGACGACCGACACCAGCGCCTTCTTGCCACCGGTCTCCGTCGTGTACAGCGCCCGCGACAGGCGCGTGCACGGCGTGTCGGTGAAGAACTTCTTGGTGTCGCCGTAGGCCTTGCTCGCGCAGTCGGTGGTGACCTGCGGCCCTTCGACCAGCGTGAACTGGAACTGGCCGCTCTTCGACGGCGTGTCCGCGACCGGCGTCGGCTCCGGTTCGTGCCGGATCAGCCACCAGAGCAGCGCCGAGACGACCGCGATGGCGACCAGCGCGCCGCCTTTGAGCGCCAGTGCCTTGGTGTCCCTCGGCGGCTTCGGCGCGGGCGGCGGCCCGCCCGGCCCTGCCGGTCGCACCGGCTGAAGCCGGGCCGTTTCCGTCGCTCCCGGGGTAAATTGCGCACCAACCACGGGAACATACGGTAGTTCACGCCCGTCCGGCGGTTCACCTGAACGTGCTTATCACCCGTTCGACGTCGTCAGCCGTGTTGTAGAGGTGGAAGCCGAATCGCTGCCTCCCGGCCCGAGTACCGGCCACGATGCCCGCGTCCGCCAGCCGGCCGGCGTCGGCGTCGAGCGAGACGATCGCGCTCCCCTGACCGGGTGAACCGACCGCTTCGAGGAGCGAGTCGGCGAGGCCCACGCAGTGCGCTCGGACGGCTTCGAGGTCCAACGACGCGAGGTAGTCGAGCGAGGCGGCGGCGCCGACGAACGCGAGCCACGCCGGGGACAGGTCGAGCGACCGGGCGCCCTCCGCCAGGCGCAGCGGGAGCCCGTAGACGGTCTGCCAGCGGTCTTCGCCCGCGTACCAGTTCGCGGCGACCGGCACGGCCCGCTCCAGCACCCGCGGATGCGCGGCCAGCCACGCCGCCCCACGCGGCGCGAGCAGCCATTTGTAACCCGCGGCGACCACCCAGTCGGCCCAGCCGAGGTCCAGCGGCCGCCACCCGGCGGCCTGGGTGGCGTCGAGCAGGACCGCCGCGCCCGCCGCCTCGGACGCGGCCCGGAGCGCGGCGAGGTCGACCTGGGCGCCATCCGCCGACTGGACGACGCTGACCGCGACGAGGTCGTGCCCTTCGACACGCTCGGTCAGCTCGGCAAGCGGGACTTCGGTGACCTTCACCCCGCGATGCGCCTGGGCGGCGAACGGGAAGGTGACGCTCGTGAAGTCGTTCGCGGCGACCAGGACACTGGCGCCGTCGGGCAGCCCGGCGGCCACGTTCGCGATCAGCTGCGAGACGGACGCCCCGATCGCGACGCGCTCGGCGGGGGCGCCGATCAGCGCGCCGAAGCCCGCCCTGGTCCGCGCGACGGGCTCGTCGAAGTCGGCAGGCCGGGCCTCGCCGCGCCGCCACCGCTCGACCGCCTCCGCCACCGCGTCGGCCACGTGCGACGGCGGGATGCCGATGCTGGGGGTGTTCAGATATCCGGGCGGGACGGCGAATTCGGCTCCGAAGGTCTGCATGCCCCCGAGGTTAATGAGATTCCGGCAGCAGGGCCGCGACGTCGGCGTAGGACGGCGGGGTCAGCGGGAGTTCCCCGCCGTCGCGCACCGCCTCCACCGTGCGCAGCGTGGCGGCGAGCGCCATCCGGTACGGCAGCGACCCGAGGCTGATCCGGGCGACGCCGAGCCCGGCGAGCCCCGCGACGGTGACCTTGCCGGGCAGGAAAAGCAGGTTCACCGGCACCCCGACGGCCTTCACCAGCTTTTCGACGTCCGCGGCTTCGGCGAGCCCCGGCACGAACACGCCGTCGGCACCCGCGTCCACATAGGACAGAGAGCGGCCGATCGCGGCGCCGATGTCGGGGTTTCCGAGCCAATGCGTGTCCGTGCGGGCGTTGACGAACAGATCGGGGGCACGGTCCTTCACGGCCGCGATCTTGGCCGCGTGCCGCACGGGGTCGCCGAGGGCGTCTTCGAGATTGATGCCCGCGACACCGGCTTCGGCGAGCTCCGCCGCCAGCGCGCCGACCTCACCCGGGTCTTCGCTGAACCCGTCGGCGAGGTCGACGCTGATCAGCGCGTCGAGCCCGGTGAGCCGCCGCGCCAGCCGGACGGTGGCGTCCTTCGAGGAAGGGGCACCGTCCGGCTCGCCCTCGGCGGCCGAGACCCCGAGGCTGGTCGTGCCGAGCGCCGGGAAGCCTTGCGCGGTCAGGAAGGCGGCGGTGCCGAACTCCCAGACGTTCGGCAGGAGCAGCGGGGAACCGGGGACGTGCAAAGCGGCGAATGCGGTCATGCCACGACGGTAGTCAGCGGACGTTTCGGTGACGGCCGAAGCGTCGGTCCAGTGGGTCGTTAGTGGCGGTTCGGGTTAGGGCGAAGGGTTCCGCGGCTGATCGCGGGTCGGGTCCGTGAAGGCCTCCTTGCCTACCCTGAAGGTAGTGAAGGAGGCCTTCACGTACTTCAGGGACCCAAACCGTGTGGTCAGGCCCGTTCGAGGAAGGGCGTCAGCAGCTCCGGCACCGACTCCTCCGCGAACAGCAGCCCCTGCTCCTCCCCCGCGTCGTACACCGAATACGCCCCGGCCCCGGCGGCCGTGGTCGCCACGACGGTCAGCAAACCCTTGCGCCGCTGGAAGATCGACTGCTTCACCGTCCAGCCGATCACGCCGTCGCGCTCCAGGGCGAACGTGCTCCGCCGCACGGTCCCGTGCCGCCCGACGAGGTATCGCCCGGTGATCCCGTGTCCGAGGTTGCGATAGGCGTCCAGCGCCAGCAGCACCGACGCGGGCAGCAACACGATGCCGAGCGCGGCGCCGATCACCAGCAGGACGTCGGTCAGCAGGAAGCCGAGGAGCGCGAAGATCGCCAGCAGCACCACCACCGAGCCGATCCACCAGCGCAGCAGCCGTCCCCGCGCGGCGCGCGGATGCCCGGTGAGCCGCACGGCCTCGGTCGGCGAGACCGGTTCGCGCAGCACCGCCGCGGCGACGCGGTTGGCCGTCGCGACCGGCGCGGCCGGCAGCAGCGTGTGGTAGTCGGTCTTGTCCTTGTCGTCGCTTTGGCGCATGCCGGTGGCGATCGCGTCCACCCGCGCCGCGCCGGAGATCCGGTTCCCGAGCGGCTCGACGAGGTCGATCCCGCGCATCCGGCGTTCCTCGATCGAGATCGAGCGCGTGGTGAACAGGCCCCGGCGCACCCGGAGCGTCCCGCCCGCCTCACGGTCGAGCCGGTAGTTCCACCACATCTCGACCCACAGGCCCAGCGCGCCGACCAGGCCGACGAGCATCGCGATCGCCAGCAGGATCAGGATCGCCACCACCAGCGGGATACCGCGGAACAGGCCGATCACCCAATCGATCAGCCCCTTCTGCAGCCCCGCCCATTCCGAGACCTGCATGAGCCCGCCGCCCGCGGCGAGCCCCAGTGCCGGTGTGAGGAACGACATCGGCGCGTAGCGGATCCAGCCCCGGTCGAGTTCGGCGAGCGGCGCGTCCTCGTCGGTCTCCGCGATTTCCGTGCGGCGCAACAATTCCGCGCGAAGCCGCTCGGCTTCGGGGCGCGAGACCGGGTTGAGCTTGATCCGGCCCTGCCCGCCCGACTCGTGCGAGCCGGTGCCGATGGTCACCACCGCCACGCCGAACAGCCGGTGCAGTGGGTTCGCCGTCAGGTCGACGTTGCGGATCCGCTCGCGCTGCAGGGATTTCCGCGAACGGAAGACCAGCGTGAACGCCGTCTCCAGGCGTTCCGGCGTGACCCGGTAGCGCACCCCCTTCCAGTAGAAGAGGTCCGCCAGCACAGCGCCGGCGACGAGGACCACCCCGCCGGCCACGACCCAGGCGAGCGCGACCCAGAATCTCGCGCCGCCGCCCACGATCGCGGCCGTGGTCGGGATCGCGGCACCGACGGCCGCGCCGGTCATCATCACCGCGGTGACGGCGAGCGTCCGCTTGTCGAGCGTGTTCCAGCCCTCGAATTCGCCCGAGGTCATGTCGCGTCCCCTGGCGTCGCCTGCGTCGTTTCGGTGAGCTGCTCCGCCAGGCTCGCGGCCAGTTCGTGGTCGAGGCCGCGGATCTTGACCGCGCCGCGCGCCGACGCCGTGGTGACCGTGACGGTCGCGAGCTTGAACACCTGCTGCAGCGGCCCGCGCAGGGTGTCCACGGTCTGGATCCGTGACATCGGCGCGACGCGCCACTCCTGCCAGAAGAACCCGGAGCGCGCGTACACCGCCGTCTCCGTCACCTCCCAGCGATGCACCTTGAACCACCACAGCGGCATCGCGATCACCCAGACGAGGCCCAGCACCGCGAACACCACCGCCGGCGTCAGCAGCCAGAACCTCGCGGGCGTGATGAGCAGCCCGAGCAACACCAGCACCAGCACCGGAGCGCCCCAGAAAAGCGTTCCCTGCAGCCGCCACCAGCCGACGACCCGCTGATCCAGCGCGTTCCGCGGCGGCCGCAGCCGCACCTTCCCCCGTTCGGCTTCCACCGAGTTCACCCCCGAATGCGTTTACAATGCGATCGCATCGTAATAGCGTGGGACAGTAGTGGCAATGCGATCGCATTGCAAACGGCGGAACGGATGGTGAAGGTGCCGAAACAGGTGGATCACGCCGCGAGACGCGCGGAGATCGCCGAGGCGCTGACGCGGCTGACGGCCACGAGAGGCCTCGAAGGAGTCAGCCTCCGGCATGTCGCCGCCGAAGCGGGCATGTCGATGGGCTTGGTACAGCACTACTTCAAGACCAAGGACGAGATGCTGCTGTTCGCCGTCGAACGCCGCTCGCAGGTGTACGAAGAGCGAATCAAGGCCCAGCTGGAGGCCGGCGAACTGCCGTCGACACCCAAGGCCATCATCCGCGCGATCATGGTCGAGATCCTGCCGCTCGACGAGCGCCGCCGCGGCGACTGGCTGATGGGCGTCGCGTTTTTCATCCGCGCGATCTCCGACCCGTCCTTCGCGGCCGCGTTCACCGACGGCGTGCCCCAGCTGTTCGAACTGTTCGCCCTCCTGATCCGCCAGAGCCAGGAAGCGGGCGATGTCGACAAATCGGCCGACCCGATGCACGAGTCCGCGATCCTCTGGGCGCTCGCGGATTCCCAGGGCACCAACATCGTGATGAAGCACCGCACGCCGGAGGAGGCACTGTCCACAGTGGACTATCACCTCGACCGGCTGTTCGGTCAGGCGGTGAGCTGACCGTCGTAGTTCTTGCGCGCGTCGAGCACTTCGCCCATGTGGACACGGGCCCATTTGTCGAGCATCTCGAGCGGTTCGGCGAGGTTGCGGCCGAGCGCGGTCAGCTCGTACTCCACGTGCGGGGGGATCTCCGGATACGCCGTGCGCGTCAGGATCCCGTCGCGGACGAGGCTGCGCAGCGTCTGGGTGAGGACCTTCTGCGAGATGCCGCGCACGCGTTTGCCGATCTCGGTGAACCGGAGCGGGCCGTCGCCGAGCACGCCGACGATCAGCACGGTCCACTGGTCGCCGATGCGGTCGAGCAGCGCGCGGGTCGGACAGTCGGGGTCGTACGGGTTTCCGAGCACGTGACCTCCTCACTCTCCCGGGGAGAGTAACACGCCTAGCGGGAGGGAGCGGGCTGCATCAACGCCTCGAACAGGAGGATCAGATGACGACGGCCGCGCTCCCAGCGCGCCTCCAGTTCGGTCTGGTCGCGAGTCGCCCAGCTGGCGATGAGGATGCCGCGGACGACGTCCATCGCCGTGTACACCGCGTGCAGGAATTCCGGATGCGCCGAATGGTCCGGCAGCAGGGCCTTGCCGAACTCGACCAGGCTGCTCGTCGCGATCGGCTCGACCACCGCCATCTGGGCGCGCAGCTCCGCGTCGGTCCGCGACGCCACCCACAGCTCGACGGTCGCCGAGAAGACCGGCCCCTGGTGCATCTCCCACAGCAGCTGCAACGCGTCCCCGACCGGGTCGGCCGAGGCCTTGAGCCGGTCGATCTCCGCCATCGCGACCTCCGTGCGCTTGGCCGCGAGATGCCGGATCGCCGAGGTGACGAGGTCGGTCTTGGTCGGGAAGTGGTGCACCTGCGCGCCGCGGGTCACCCCGGCGCGGTCCGCGACGCGGGTGGTCGTGGTGCCCGCGTAGCCGTACTCGACGAGACAGTCGATCGTGGCGTCGAGCAGCCTGACGCGCATCGCGGCGCTGCGTTCCTCCTGCGTGCGTCGTGGGGCTGCCATGCGCCTACTTTATGGTGCGCCGCGCGAGGCGCGCGCCACGAGGCTCTCGACCATGCGCCCGATGAAGTGGCCGAGGAAGCGGCGATACACCCAGCCGGTGCCCGGGATCTTGGCGGTGAACGTGGAATGCCAGTGGATCGCGGTGCCGCCCCGCTCGGGGGTGAGGTCGACGTAAGCGCGGTAGTCCCGCACCGGGAGCCCCTTCTTCAGCGAGTAGCCGAAGCGTTTGCCGGGTTCGAGCGCGATGACCTCTTCGCAGCTGTTGACGCCGTTGGTGCTGAAGACGCCGATGGCGCCGAGACCGTTGTCGTCCCCCTTGTCGAGCAGGCGGAACGCGCCCATGGGCGACCAGTCGGGCCAATGCTCGCGGTCCACGAGGAGCGCGTAGACGTCTTCGGGGCTCGCGCTCGTGTGGCCGTGGACGGAAATGCGCTGGATCTTCGCCATACGTTCTCCTTCACCGGGGTTCGTGCCAGGGGAAGCCGTCCGGGGCCGCGGCCGCTCTGGCGAACAGTTCCGCGTCGTCGTGGCCGTGGACGTCGTGCAGGAAGGGGAAGTCCTCCGGCCCGACGGTGAGTTTGGCGACCGGCCGGACCGGTACCGGGCTGGCGGCCTGGGCCGGCCGGATGTCCCCGTCCGCCGGTTCCAGGCCGAAGGTCGCGGATGGCAGCAGGTACACCGTGCCCGGCCGCCAGGGCCGTCGCGCCAAGGCTGGCGCGCTGATCGAGAAGTGATAGCGGGCCTCGCCACCGGCCCGCACGCACGCGTTGCACATCGACACCGGCGCGCTGTCGCGGTCGAGGATCGCGTAGAACATCGGCCAGATGCCGTCGGCCGCCGCGAACACCGCGTGCCTGCTGCCGAACTCGGTGATGTCCGGCGGACGGCGCGGGACGAATTCGGTGATGTCCGGATCACCCGAGCCGTGCAGGACGAAGTCCGCGCGGTCGGCGACGTGGCACAGGAACTGCCATTTCGGCGCGTCGACGTGATAGCCGACGGGCCTGCCGGGGCCGACCGCGATCGCTTCGGCCAGCATCGCGTCGAACCGCTCGCGCAGCGCGGCCGACGTCGGAAGGGCGGGACGGCGCAGCCAATAGCCGGGCAGGCTCATGGTTCCGACCTTAGCCAGGCGACGCCCCTCCCCTCTCGCATTCAGAGGACTAAACGCGGGCGATGGGCACCGAGAGCGAAGTCCCGCCCAGCTCGAACGTCACCCGCGAGCCGAGCGCGGGCAGCGCCGGATCGAACATGTCCCCATCGGTCCCGCCCAGGACGAGCGCCAGCCGGTGCCCCGCCGGGACGACGTGGTCGAGGCTGCTCAGCCGGAACGTCATCGTGTACGCCTTGCCCGGAACGAGCGGCTCACCCCGCCACAGTGACCGGTGGTGGCCGAGATCCGCCCAGCCGGTCGCCACGATCCGTTTGTCCACAGTGGTCAGATCGGCGACGGTGTCGAGGAAACAACCGGTGTCCGCGGCGGTTCCCGCGCCCCAGCAGGAACGGGTCGTCAGGTTCTTCGTGCCCAGCGCCGGCCACGTCGTGTTCCGCACGGTCGCGGGCCCGTAGTCGACCAGCACCGCCCCGAGCCGAGCGCTCGGCTTGTCCGAACGGGCGGTCACCGTCACGGTGGCGGTCCCGGCCACGCGCGTGTCCTCCCGCACGGGTTCACCGGCGAAGACGACCCGATCCGGGCTGGGCTGCGCCGGGTTCTCCACCCACCGCGACGCCCCGCGCGCCGGGTCGTCGGTCACCGAAGCCGTCCCCTGCGATGGGCGATTCCCCAGCCCGCCCGACACCGACGGCCACATCACGCGCGTCCCCGTGACAGGCGGCCAGCGGCGTTCGTCGGTCCAGCGGTCCGGTGTGTGCTCGACGCGGATCGCGGGTTCGGTCTCGACGCCGTTGCGGACGCCGAGCAGCCAGCGGTCGAACCACCGGTGCAGTGTCCGCACGAACAGCGACCGGTCGAGGTCGAACGGATCGACGTGTGCCGCTTGGTGCAGCCACGCCTTGCGCGGCACACCGTGGGCGTTCAACGCCTCCCACCACGGCCCGAACTGGATCGGGTTGACGTTGAGATCGTGGAAGCCCATGGACGCGAAAACGCTCGCGCGCACCTTGCCGGTCTTCGCGACGTAGTCGAGGCCGCGCCAGTACTCGCTGAAGTTCCCGTCCGTCCCCGCGCGCCGCGCGTTGTCCTCCTCGAACGGACGGCACAGTTTCTCGGCGCGCTCGTTGTAGAACCCGGGCCCGCCCGCCCAGCCGAAGTAGGCGCCGTGGGAATTGTGGACCTCGTAGTACGAACTGACCCCCGCGATCGGCACGATCGTCTTCAAACCCTCGATCCCGGACGCCGCCATGCCGATCGCCGTCGCCCCGTCCTGCGACTTCCCGATCGCGCCGACCGACCCGTTCGCCCAGCCCGCGCGGACCCGCTCGGGCCCGAACGGCGTGCGGAAGGCCTGAGCGCGCCCGTTGAGCCAGTTCACGACGCCGTTGCCGGACGCGACGTCGTCGAAGCAGCCGGACGAGCGATTGGTGCCGCCGACGTCGACCAGCACCACCGCGTACCCGCGCGGGACGAAGTAGTTGTCGTAGAAGAGCGGGAATTGCGACGGCGTGCCGTCGGGAAGGTACGTCTTCGGCTGCCGCTCGTTGCCGCGCCCGACCTTCTCGTAGTACGGGCTGACATCCATGATCACCGGAACGCGCTGCCCGCGGGCCGCCGGTTCCGCCGGGCGGATGATGTCGGCGGCGACGCGGTCGACCTGACCGTCGCGGTCGAGGTCCTGGCCGGTCTCCACCCAGGCGGTCTCCCGGATGGCCTTCTCGTAGGAGAACACCGGCGCGGTGACGCCGTCACGCAGGACGAGCCCTGGTGACGCGACGGCGGGCGCGGCGGTGAACAGCAGTGTCGCCACGACGGTGGCGGTCAAGCTCTTGAGCCCCATCGTCCGAGTATCGCTTACAAAACCCGAACATTTCCCCCACATTCCTCGTATCCGGCCGCGCCACGCTCTTCGCATGCTGAAACACACCATCGCCGTCTGCCTCACCGCCGCCGGCCTCGTCGCCCTCGCCCCCGCCGCCTCGGCCCAGGCACCGATCACCCTGAGCCCCGAAGAGTCCCAGACACTGTGCGCCGAATGGCTGCCCAAACTCACCCAGCGCACCGCGAAGCTCACCGAACGCATCAACGGCGGCGCCGAGGTCCGCGGCTCGGTCGCGAACCTCAAGGCCCGGGCCGAGGGCCAGCGCAAGAAGGGCCACAACGACACCGCCGACAGGCTCCAGAAGCGTGCCGACAAGCGCAGCGGACGGCTTCCCGAACTCACCGCGGCGAAGCAGAAGCTCGACGCGTTCGCCGGCGCGCACTGCAAGGCGGGCAAGTGAAACGCCTCCTGGCCGCGGGGTTGACCGCGCTCGCGCTATTCGGCACGGCCGCGTGCGGCGACGACGAGCCCGCGTCGAGCCCGGCGCCGGGCGAGCTGAGCGACGTCCAGCACACCCTCGACTCGATCGAGCAGGACATGGCCGGCGATCCGGCCCCGTGACAGGATCGGCCGGTGACGACACAACCGGGACGCGGGCTGGTGCTGGTCGTCGAGGACGACCCCGCGATCGCCGAACTCGCCTCGCTGTACCTGCGGCGGGACGGGTTCGGCGTGCACGTGGAGGCGGACGGCGGCGCGGCACTGGCCACGATCCGGCGGATGCGCCCGGTCGCGATCGTGCTCGACATCGGACTGTCCGGAATGGACGGTATCGAGATCTGCCGGACCCTGCGCGCGGACGGCGACTGGACGCCCGTGCTGTTCGTGACCGCGCGCGACGACGAACTGGACCGCTTACTGGGCTTGGAGATCGGCGCGGACGACTACCTGACGAAACCGTTCAGCCCGCGTGAACTCGCGGCGCGGGTCCGGACCGTGCTGCGCCGGGCCGCCGGGGCGCCGTCGCCCTCCGAGACCTACACCGCGGGCGCCGTCCGGGTCGACGTCACCCAGCGTCGGGTCTGGACGGGCGGCACCGAGATCGCGCTGACGTCGACCGAGTTCGATCTGCTGACCCATCTGGCGCGACGGCCCGGCCAGGTGTTCAGCCGCGAACAGCTGCTCAGTTCCGTCTGGGGGTACGCGGCTTCGGCTGGCACGCGGACCGTCGACGTCCACATCGCCCAGCTGCGCGGGAAACTGGGCGAGCACAGTCCGATCAGGACGGTCCGCGGCATCGGTTACGCGGCGGACGCCGGATGAACCGGACGTCGCTCGCGCTGCGGATCACCGTGGTGTGCCTCGCGATCGCCGCGGTCGCGGTGGTGGTCGCCGGGCTGGTCGCGGCCCGGCTCATCCGCACCACCGGCACCGACGTGCTCCGGCAGTCGCTTTCGGCGCAGGCCGACGTGGTCGCGAGCCAGCTCGACGAGACCGGCATCGGGAACCGGCTCAGCGTCGGCAAGGTCGCCGAAGTCGTGCGCGGGCAAGGGATCGACGTCGTCGTCCGTCGTCCGAACGGGACACTCGGCGGCGCCGGGACGGAGGCGGCGATCGCCGCCGCCCGAACGGGATTCACGCGCTCGGGCACGGTGTCGGTGGAGGGCGAGCAGTACCTCGTCGAAGTCCGCGCCGTGGGCACCAAGGGGGCCGCGTTCGCGCTCGTCCAAGCGACGGAGATCGGCGAGGCACGCGGCCGGACCTTGGTGCGCAACACCGTGCTCGCGCTCGGCGCCGGGCTGGCGGTCGCCGCGATCGCCGGGCTGGTGCTGAGCCGGATGCTGTCGCGGCCGCTGCGCCGGGTCGCGTCGGTGGCGAGCGGGATGCGCGCCGGGCGGCGTGACCTGCGCGTTCCGGTGGAAGGTCCGTCCGAGGTCGCGGACGTGGCGAAATCGGTCAACGAACTGGCCGACGCCCTGCAGTACAGCGAGGCGCGGCAGCGCGAGTTCCTGCTTTCGGTGTCGCACGAACTGCGGACGCCGCTGACCGCCGTCACCGGATTCGCCGAGGCGATCGGGGACGGCGTGGCCGAAGGCGAGGACGCGCGCCGCGCCGGGCAGACCATCCATCGTGAGGCGGAACGGCTGGAACGCCTGGTCAGCGATCTGCTGGAGCTGGCACGGCTGGGCGCGGACGAATTCCGCCTCGACCCGGCCCGGCTCGATCTCGCCGCGCTGGTGGACGAATGCGCGGACGTCTGGCGGCTGCGGTGCACGCGGCAGGACGTCACGCTGGTGGTCGAGCGGCCGCCCGGCGAGGTGCCGGTGATCGCCGATCCGCGGCGGCTCCGCCAGGTCGTCGACGGACTGGCCGAGAACGCTCTGCGCGTGACTCCGGCGGGCGCGCCGATGGTGTTCTCCCTGGTCGCGGCCGACGGCCAAGCCCGGCTGGCGGTACGCGACGGCGGGCCCGGCCTGGCGCCGGAGGACTACCCGGTCGCGTTCGAACGCGGAGTGCTGAACCGGCGCTACCGCGACAGCCGCCCGGTCGGTTCGGGTATCGGGCTCGCGCTGGCACACGGCCTGGTCACCCGGATGGGCGGCACGCTGACGGCGGGCCCGGCGCCGGAAGGCGGAGCCGCCTTCACGGTGGCGCTCCGGTTAGGGTGATCGGGTGGAGATGTTGCACCTGCGGTATTTCGTGGCCGTCGCCGAGGAACTGAACTTCTCCCAGGCGGCCCGCAAACTGCATATGGCCGCCTCCCCGCTGAGCCAGCGCATCAAGGACCTCGAACACGAACTGGGCCACAAGCTGTTCGACCGCAGCACGCACCACGTCACGCTCACCGCGGCGGGTTCCGCGCTGCTGCCCATCGCGCGGGACGTCCTCGAACAGGTCAACGCGATCCCCTGGCGGTTGCAGGAAGCAGTGAAACCCCGGCGGAGCACGGTGTTCGTCGGCATCCCCGCCGGTGTGCACCCGGCCCTGCGCGAGCGGGTCAAACGGCTCGAAGAACGCTGTCACGACCGCTTCGAGCTCAAGCGCTGGCCGGGGACGACTCCGGACCTGGTCGCCGCGGTGCACGAAGGCAAGCTGGCGTTGTCACTGGTCCGGATGCCGGTCGTCGATCCCGCACTGGAGATCGTCCCGGTGCAGGTGGAGCGGCTCGGCGCGGTCGTCCCGGCCGCCCGGTTCGCCGGACGGGAAACGGTGGACCTCGCCGAATTGCGTGATCTGTCCTATATCCCGTCGGCGTCGGAGAGCATTCCGGCCTATTCGGACGATATGGACCACACCCTGTCGAAAGCGGGTATCAAGAAACGGCTCAAGGTCGGCGGAACCGAATATTCGGGCATTTCCGAATTGGTGGCGAACGGTTCGTCGTTCTCGATCACGATGCTCGATCCGGCGAGCCCGATGCATCTGTTCCTTGTCGACGGCGCGACCATCCTGCCGTTCGCCGATTTCCGGCCCCAGCTGGAGACCGCACTGGTCTGGCGGCGCGACCGCGGCGAGGAGGGCGACCTCGCCGGACTCGTCGCCGGGGTACGCGAGATCTTCGCCGAACCGCTTTCGACCTGAAGAATGGTATGACCGCCGCGGTCATACCATTCTGCTTTTCTTGATCATTCCCTTTCCCGCAATTCGCGCCTAACTTCGGCGGTAGAGCGAACAACGGCGAAGGGAAGCAAAATGACTCACACCGCCACCGGACCACTGGACGGCGTTCGCGTGATCGACCTCTCGACGGTCGTCATGGGCCCGTACGCCGCACAGATCCTCGGCGACCTGGGCGCCGACGTGATCAAGATCGAGTCCCCCGCCGACACCGTGCGAGTGGGCAAGTTCCGTACGACGCCGGGCATGACCGCGCTCAATCTGAACGTGAACCGCAACAAGCGCAGCGTCGCCCTCAACCTCAAGGACGAAGAGGAACGCGAGCAGGCGCTCAAGCTGATCGACACCGCCGACGTGCTGATCACCAACATGCGCCCCGGCGCGCTGAGCAGGCTCGGCATGGACTACGCCGACCTCGCCGCGCGCAACCCCGGCCTGGTCTACGCCCACGCGCAGGGCTTCCGCGGCGACTCCGGCCGTGCGGGTCACGCCGCCTACGACGAGACGGTGCAGGCGTCGTCCGGGCTGGTCGACGTCGCGAACCGCGCGCTGGGCAAGCCGGTCTACCTGCCGACGATCATCGGCGACAAGGTCTCCTCCCTGACCATCGCCTACACCGTGCTCGCCGCACTGGTGCACCGCGACCGGACCGGCGAGGGCCAGCGGGTCGAGATCCCGATGACGGACACGCTGATCGCGTTCAACCTCGTCGAGCATCTCGCCGGGCACGTCTTCGAGCCGGCCGAGGGGCCGACCGGTTTCGGTCCGTCGATGAACCCCGGCCACCAGGCGGTGCACACCAAGGACGGCATGGCCTGCGTGATCCCGTACAACCCGCAGAACTTCCGCGACTTCTTCCACGCCGCCGGGCGGCCGGAACTGGCCGAGGACCCGCGGGTCAACGGCGACGCGATCGACGGCGCCGACCACGAGGCACTGGCCGCGATGATCGCCGAATGCGCCCCGGCGCTGACCACCGCGGAATGGACCGAGGTCTGCGCGAAGCACAGCATCCCGATGGCACCCGTCCTCGAACTCGACCACGCGCAGGACGACGAGTACGTCCGCGACGGCCACCTGCTCGACGTCGTCGAGCACCCGAGCGAGGGCTCGATCCGCACCATCGGCATCCCGGTGAAGTTCTCCGCGACCCCCGGTTCGGTCCGGCGCCTGGCTCCCCTGCCGGGCCAGGACACCGAAGAGGTCCTGCGTGAACTCGCCACCACTCGCTGAGGAATGACCATGAGCAACGAAGTACGCACGGAACGGGTCGGCGGCACGCTGCTGATCACGATCGACCGGCCCCAGGCCCGCAACGCGGTGAACGCCGCCGTCGCGGCCGGTCTGGCCGAAGCACTGGACCTGCTGGAATCCGATCCCGCGTTGCGGGCCGGGGTCCTGACCGGCGCGGACGGCTCGTTCAGCGCCGGGATGGACCTCAAGGCGGCGCTGAAGGGCGAATCGCCCGAGATCCCCGGCCGCGGATTCGGCGGGTTGACCGAGGCCGAACTGTCGAAGCCCCTGATCGCGGCCGTCGAAGGCTGGGCGATGGGCGGCGGATTCGAACTGGCGCTGGGCTGCGACCTGATCGTCGCCGCCGAGGACGCGAAGTTCGGGCTCCCCGAGGTGAAACGCGGGTTGATCGCCGCCGGGGGCGGCGTGATCCGGCTGCCGAAACGGATCCCGCATCACCTGGCGATGGAGTTCCTGCTCACCGGCGAACCGATCGACGCGGCACGCGCCGGAAGCCTTGGCCTGGTGAACCGGGTCGTCCCGAGCGGTGAGGCCGCCGCGGTCGCCCTGCAACTGGCCGAGCGGATCGCCGCGAACGCTCCCCTCGCGCTGGCACTGGTCAAGAAGATCGTCCGCGCGGCGGACGGCGTCCCCGACGCGCAAGCGTTTGCCACCCAGCGTTCGGAGCTTCCGGCGCTGATGAAATCGGCCGACGTCCGCGAAGGCATGCAGGCCTTCGCCGAGCGCCGCGCTCCACAGTGGACTGGAGAGTGAGATGAACCAGCAAGACGTTCTCCGGCATGTGACCACGCCGCTCACGAACCCCGCGTACGCACCGGTGGTGCCCCGGTTCACGAACCGCGAGTACCTGAACATCGTCTACCGCACCGACGCCGACGCCCTGCGCGCCGTCGTGCCGGAGCCACTGGAGATCGACGAACCGCTGGTGCGGTTCGAAGTGATGAAGATGGGCGACGTCAGCGGTTACGGGCCGTACACCGAGTCCGGGCAAGCGATCCCCGTGAGCTTCGAGGGCGAGCGCGGCGAGTACCTGCACGCGATGTACCTCGACAACTTCCCGGCCACCGCGTCCGGCCGCGAGATCAGCGCCTACCCGAAGACCGTCGGCTCGCCGAAGCTGTTCGCCGAGAACGGCGCGCTCGTCGGCACCCTCGACTACGGCAGCCAACGCGTCGCGACCGCGACGATGGGCTACAAGCACCACCGGCTGGACGTGGCCGAGGCCGAAGCGCAGATCACCGTGCCGACGTTCATGCTCAAGACCATCCCGGACTACGACGGTTCGCCCCGGGTGTTCGAGCTGGTCCGCACCGAGATCACCGACGTGGTGGTCATCCAAGCCTGGACCGGGCCGGCGCGGCTGCAACTGTTCCAGCACGTGCTGGCCCCGCTCGCCGATCTCCCGGTGCTGGAGGTCGTTTCCGCGAGCCACATCCTCACCGACCTGACGCTCGCCCCGGTCAAGCCGGTCTTCGACTACTTGAAGGGAGCACGGTCATGACTTTCCGTACCGCCGCGGTGATCGGCGCCGGCACCATCGGCCTGTCGTGGACGGCGTTGTTCGCCGCGCACGACATGGAGGTCCACGTCTCGGATCCGCGTCCCGACCTCGCCGAGGCCGTCGCGGACGCGCTGGAGGCGTTCGCCCCGCATCTCGGCCGGACCGCCGCGGACCTCGCCCCTCGCGTCCACCTCGCCGCCGACGTCGCGGAGGCCGTCCGCGACGCGGACGTGGTGCAGGAGAACGGACCCGAGAACGTCGAGTTCAAGAAGGACCTGTTCGCGAGGTTGGTCCGCGAAGCACCGGCGCACGCGCTGTTGCTCAGCTCGTCGTCCGCGATCCCCTCGACGGCGTTCGCCGCGGAGCTGGACGACGCGTCGCGAGTCCTCATTGGACATCCATTCAACCCGCCGCATCTGATCCCGCTGGTCGAGGTCGTCCCCGGTGAGCGCACCAGTGCCGAGTCGGTCGAGCGGGCCGTGGAGTTCTACCGGTTCGTCGGCCGCACTCCGGTGGTGGAACGCAAGGAGATCCCGGGCTTCGTCGGCAACCGGCTGCAGAACGCGCTGAGCCGCGAGGCGATCTACCTGGTGGAACAGGGTGTGGTGTCACCGTCCGAACTGGACACGGTGATGACGAACTCGCTCGGTATCCGCTGGTCGACCGTCGGGCCGTTCCTCGGCTCGCATCTGGGCGGCGGTCCCGGCGGCTACCGGCACATGGCCGAGCACATCGGCAAGTCGATGAAGAAGATGTGGGCGGGCCTCGGCACGCCCTCCCAGGACCCCGAAGAACAGGAACGGCTGATCGAAGCCGTGGAATCCGCTTACGGCTCATCCACGTACTCGGAACTCGCCGAGACGCGCGACCGCAAGCAGCTCGCCGTGCTGTCCGCTTTGGACAGTGCCGCCAGGGAGGAGAACTGAAATGACCGCCGACTTCTACGCCTACGAGGACCTGCTGTCCGAGGAAGAGCGCAAGCTGCTGCTCAAGACGCGTGACTTCATGCGTACCGAGGTCAAGCCGCTGGTGAACGAGTACTGGGCCAAGGGCGAGTTCCCGCACGAACTCGTCGGCAAGTTCCGCGAACTCGGCCTCGCCGGGCTGCCCTACGAGGGCTACGGCGAACACCTTCCGGCCACCAGTCACCTGCTCAGCGGCATGATGGCGATGGAGATGACCCGCACGGACCCGTCGGTGGCGACGTTCTTCGGTGTCCACAACGGACTCGCGATGTACAGCATCTACTCGGGCGGCGACCAGGAACAGCGCGATCGCTGGCTCCCGTCGATGGCCGCGATGGACAAGATCGGCGCCTTCGCGATGACCGAGCCGCTCGGTGGTTCCGATGTCGCGGGCGGCATGCGCACCACGGCGCGACGCGAGGGCGACACCTGGATCCTCAACGGCGCCAAGAAATGGATCGGCAACGCGACCTTCGCCGATCTGGTCGTCGTGTGGGCCCGGGACGAGGAAGACAACCACGTCAAGGGTTTCGTGGTCGAGAAGGATTCGCCGGGATTCGTACCGGTCAAGATCGAGAACAAATTCGCGTTCCGGATCGTGGAGAACGCCGAGATCACCTTGACCGACGTCCGGGTGCCGGAGGCGAACCGGTTGCAGGGCATCGACTCGTTCCGCGACGTCGCCGAGATCCTGCGCGCGACGCGGGGCGGGGTGGCCTGGCAGGCGCTGGGCGTGATGATCGGCGCGTACGAACTCGCGCTGGACTACGCCAAGGAGCGCGAGCAGTTCGGCCGCCCGATCGCGCGGTTCCAGCTGGTGCAGGACCTGCTGGTGAAGAGCCTCGGCAACATCACCGCGTCGTGGGGCATGCTGGTGCAATTGGCGAGGCTGCAGGACGCCGGGATCTTCAAGGACGAACACTCGTCGCTGGCGAAGGCGTTCGTGACCTCGCGGATGCGGGAGGTCGTCGCCTGGGGCCGTGAGATCTTCGGCGGCAACGGGATCGTGCTGGACAACGACATCATGCGGTTCTTCACCGACGCCGAGGCGATCTACTCGTTCGAAGGCACCCGGGAGATGAACACGCTGATCGTCGGGAAGGCGATCACCGGCCAGAGCGCCTTCGTGTAAGCGCGAAGTCACCGGTACTTCTTGCCGCAGATGTCCTGGGCGCCGGAGGAGAAACCGTCACGGAAGGCGGCGACTCTCGCGAAACCCGCCGGAAGCGTCCGGCCCCGGACATCCGCGGCGATCAGGCTGTTCCGGGTCAGCATCTCGGCGATCGCCTCGTCGAGGTCCCCCGGCGACAACGTGAGCGCGCCGCCGTCCGTGAGGGTCGACGCCCAGAAGCCGGTGAGGCACGCGGTGCGCTGCGCGGCCACCGGACCGTCGAGCCGGAACCCGCCTTCCTGCTGGACCGCGAGCGTGTAGCGCGACGCGACCTCGGCGAACGCGGCGAAGTCACCGATGCCGCCCTGCCGCCCCCTGCGCGGCGGAGTCCCGATGCGGACGAGACCGTCGAGGTCGAGGTTGATCTGGTTGGACTCCGAGCAGTACGACGCGAGCGCGTCCTCCGCCGTCACACCGCAAGCCGCTCCGGTGGTGAGCGTCGGCGGGGTGGCCGCGAGCCGGAAGGCCTGCCGCAGGCTGGTGGTGAGGTCGGCCAGGGCCTGCCGGTCGTCGAGGCGGACGTTCGCCGCCGCCGAACCGAATCCGCCTTGTGTGCTCCGGCCCTCGATTTCGCGCTCGTCGATCTTCGCGCACCGCGCGGGCCCGTCGGTGAAGCCGAACTGGAACGCGGAAACCCGGTCGAACGCGTTGCCGTGCGCCCCGTCGTCGTCGAAGGCGACCCCCGCCGAGTCCCGGATCTGGAACAGGGCGGTGAGCACCTCGTTGAGCCCGCGGCCGGTGGAAACCTGGAACATGGGCGACCTGCCCTCGGCGACCCAGCGGAGGTACGCCCCGGTGTAGCAGTCGGCCTGCTGCTCCTTGACGATCGACGGTGCCGTGCCCGGCAGGCCCAGCCGGAACTGGACGGCGTGGCCGATCTCGTGGGCGAGCACGGTCATCACCGCCGCCGGGCCGAGGGAATCGTTGAGCATCGGCAACAACTCCCCGCGGTCCCAGGCGACGACGTCTTCTCCCGAGCAATAGAAGGCGTTCACCAGCCCCGCGGTCGAGGCGCCGCAGACCTCGCGGCCGCGGCCACCCGAGTCGTAGGAGACGAGGGTGGCCAGCGGCCGGAAGTCTCTCTTGAAGGTCGCGGGCAGATGCTCGCGCCAATACCGCTGGACGTCGGCGACGGCGTTGGCCGCGAGCCGGTCGATCTCACCGCCGTCACCGCCGACGACCGGGAGACCGGCGTCGAGCACGCCGGGTTTGAGACCGCTGGGGCCGTCGGTGATCTCGAGCCCCGCTACGCGGGTCGGGTCCACCGGTTGTGCCACACCCCCGACGGTCGCGGCGCACCCGGTGAGGCAGAGGGAAAGGCTCACCAGAATCGTCCAGCGCTTCATCACACCATCCCGTGTCCGTGACTTCCCCGGCTCCAGGGACACGGACGGCGGCGCGATGCGGTTCAAAAGAATCTTGGCTTGTTACCCGGCCGGCTGCTTCAGGTAGTCGCCATTCTGCGACCGATTCACTCTTCAGCGTTGTTCGCGCATTTCGTTTGTCGCTTAAAATTACGAACACGTGTTCGACGGATTTGCGGTATTATCGAGGGGTGTCCGAGACCTTCCTCCCCGAACTGCCGCAAGAGTTGTGGCGCGCCGGCAAGCTGGAGCTTGCCCATGGCGTGCAGCAGTTCTTGCAGGTGATTCGCATGGCCACTGCCGGGTTGGGGCAGTTTCTGGCGGAGATCGAGAATCGGGGCGTCAAAGACCTGTACGGGCATGGCAGCACGGCGAGCTGGTTCGCGGAGATGGCCGGGTTGTCGCGCAGCGAAGCGGGCGCGGTGGTGAAGCGGGCTCTTGCCCTGAATCCCACCCGGGCCTTGGACGGAACCGAGGTTCCGCCTGTCGCCCCCGCCACTGCGGCTGTCGCCGCTCAGGGGTTGGTCGGAGATGAGCGGATCGATCAGATCCTGGAGATCTTGAAGAACCTCCCCGCCGACACCACCGCTGAGGATCGGGCGGTCGCGGAGAAGATCCTGGCCGAGCTTGCCCCGAACGCCGGGCCGCGGCAACTCGTCGAGGCTGAGGCGAAACTGCTGGGCTGGCTCGACCCCGACGGCAACGAACCCAAAGACCCTGAACCCAAAGAGCCGCGCCGCGAGATCACGCTGGAGCGCCGGAAAGACGGGTTCTGGAAACTGACCGGCCTCCTCGACGATGAGACCGGCGCCCGCACCGCCGCCGCGTTGGAAGCACACGCCAATCCACGGCCGGTCGACGAGTTCGGCCAGGCGGACTTGCGGATGAAGTGCGAACGCATGGGGGACGCCTGGGCTGAGCTTCTGGACCTGGCGATCGCCTGCCCGGATCAGCCGGGCACCAGCGGCTACCGGACCTTGGTGCACGTCACCATCGGGCTTGAGGAACTGAAGTCCGGCCTCGGGACCGCCTGCCTGGACTTCGTGGGCACGATGACCGCGCGGGAAGCGCGGCTCGCCGCCTGCGACTGCCTCATGCTGCCGGTCGTCATGGGCACCTCGGGCGAGCCCCTGGACATGGGACGCCTCCGAAGATTCGTCACCCCGGGCCAACGCCGGGCGTTGAACATCCGCGACGGCGGCTGCGCCTTCCCGGGCTGCCACCGGAAACCCAAGAACTGCCACGCCCACCATATTGAGCACTGGGCAGATGGCGGGCCCACCGACCTCCGGAACCTGGTGCTGCTCTGCGGTTTTCATCACCGGCTGATCCACCACGGTGACTGGGAAGTACGGATGGCAGCCGACGGGTTACCGGAGTTCATTCCACCTCAATACCGGGATCCGCTCCGACATCCCCGGCGTAACACTCTGCATCACGTCTAGGCCCGAGGAGCCCGTTAGCCACCCGGCGACGGGCCCCTCGGCATGCCCGGCCCCGGTGACCGTGTGGATTTCGGGACATCCAACGCCCCAAAAGCCACACAGTCCATCGCCACCGGACCGATCATGATCGAGGGCCGAGCCGAGATCCGCCGAGCTCAGTTCACGCAGCCGGCCATCGCGGGCGGCGTGGCAGCACCGGACGACGAAGGCGGAGCGGCGATCGAAGAAGTGGCCGCCACCGGCTTGATCCCGACCCCGTCGGCCGGGTCCCCCACCGCGGCGACGGTCGTCGCGTTCAGCGCGGTTTTCACGAACGCCTTCACCTCGGCCGGATCGACCTTCACCGCGTCGCCGTCGGACGGCGTCGGCAGGGAGAGGCTCTGCACCGGGATCGTCTGGAACTTCAGCGCTCCCGAGCTCATCCCCCGCAGCTGCTGCGCGAAGCCGAGCACGTCCCAGCCGCGGTCGAGTACGACCGAGCCCTGGATCGCGCCGATCAGGGAGCTCAGCCTGGTGGGGTCGGTGAAGGTCCCGGCGTCGAGAACGGTTTTGGCCATGCTCGACAGGAAAGCCTGCTGCCGCGCGATGCGGTCCAGGTCGCTGGGCAGGCCGTGCCGCTGCCGCACGAAGGCCAGCGCCTGCGGGCCCGAAAGCAACTGCTTGCCCGCCGGGAACGACGCACCGGAGAACTTGTCTTGCACGGGGTTGTTGAGACAGACCTCGACACCGCCGACGGCTTCGCTCAGCGCGGAGAACCCGGCGAGGTTGACGGCTGCGTAGTGGTTGATGGACAGGCCGGTGAACTGCTCGATCGTCTGGATCGTGAGTTTGGCGCCCGCCTCGTTGGCCTTGACCTCGAGCTGCGGACCGGACAGCCCCTGGGCGCGCAGCGTGTTCATCGCGGCGTTCTTGCCGCGGCTGTACGCCGAATTGATCTTGTGCTTGCCGAATCCGCCCGCGATGTCCACATAGGAATCGCGCGGGATGGAGATGGCCGTCGCGCCCGTGCCGCCCGCCGGGATGTGGACCACGATCATGGTGTCGGTGGTGTCGCCACCGTCGTCGCCGCTTCCGGCGTGCAACGCGTCGAGGACGTTCTGCGGCAACGGGTTCCCGTTGGTGTCGGTCCGGGAGTCGATTCCGACGAGCAGGATGTTCTGCGCCACCTTCAGCGGTTCGCCCGCCGGGCCGTCGGGCACCTGCGCGGAGGGCGCGATCACGTCGGCGGTGACGATCGCTTCGTCCAAACGGCTCAACTGGGTCCACGCGAAACCCGTGACCCCCAGTACGGCCGTCGACACCAGGCCCAGTGCGACGCGGCCGCCGATCCGCCGTCCTCGCGACGTGAGCAGCACGACCTTCTCCCCGCTTCCGTGAATGATCCCCCTTATTCGAGGATCACCGCGTTAGCTGGGAATTACCTGAGAAACGTGTCATAACCGGGTCTTAAAGCCCGTTCGGACCATTCGAAGTGATCAAGCAGACAGCCGGTCGCGACACCGAGTGCCGGACCGACCGCGCAGCGCTTCCCTAGCGGGGCATCCGGCGCCAGATCGCGCGTGGCACCACGCGCATCACCGCGAACATCGGCCTCAGGAGTCCCGGCACCCACACCGTTCCCCGGCCCTTCCGGAGCGCGGCGACCGTCGCGTCGGCGACCTGATCGGGAGTGCTCGAGAACGGGGCCGGCGACATGCCCTCGGTCATCCGGCCGATCACGAACCCGGGCCGGACGAGCAGCAGCCGCACCCCGGTGCCGTGCAGGGCGTCGGCCAGCCCGCTCGCGAAACCGTCGAGGCCCGCCTTCGCCGATCCATAGACGTAGTTCGCCCGCCGGACCCGCACCCCGGCGACCGAGGAGAAGACGACGAGGCTGCCGTTTCCTTGCTCACGAAGCACATTGGCCACATGCGTCAGCACACTCACATGTGCCACATAGTCGGTGTGGACGATCGCGACGGCGTGTCCGGCGTCCGCTTCCGCCCGCGCTTGGTCACCGAGAATCCCGAAAGCGGTGACGACGACGTCGAGCGGCCCGTGTTCCGCGACGACCTTCTCCAGGAGCGGACCGTGCCCGGCGAGGTCGTCGGCGTCGAACTCGACGGCGTCGACGGTCTCCGCGCCCGCGGCCAGCAGCCGCTCGGACTCCGCGCCGAGGTCCGCGCTCCGTCGCGCGGCCAGCACGATCCGGCGCGCCCCGCCCTTGGCGAGCCGTTCCGCGACCGCGAGGCCGATCTCGCTGCGTCCGCCCAGTACCAGCACCGTCCCGCTCACGCGCCGCAGTCTGCCATCCGGCCCGGCGCCACCCGGCAGTGGCACGGTTCACAAACTGCAATTTTGCAGTATCTGCATCTTTGCGCGTATCGTGGTGGTCATGCCCGAACCCGTCAAAGGTCTCCGCGAGCGCAAACGGCTGGAAACCCACCGCGCGCTGGCGACCACCGCCGTCCGGCTCGTCGCCGAACGCGGCCTGGACCAGGTGACGGTCGAGGACATCAGCGCGGCGGCGGGGGTTTCCCCGCGCACCTTCTTCAACTACTTCGCGTCCAAAGAGGACGCTGTCGTCATCGCGTACGCCGACACTGCCGAGCGAACCCAGCGCACCATCGAGAAGTTCCTTGCCACGCCGAAGGAAGTCAGCACGCCCCGCGCTTTCGTGGACGCGCTGAAGGAAGACTTCGCCCAGGTCGACGAGAACCGCGAAGAGTGGCTCGGCCGGATGAAGGCCATCCAGGAGAACGCCACCCTGCATTCGCGCGCGGTGGCCATGAACCACGACACCATCGCGCCGATGATCGAGGCGATCGCCCGCCGCACGGGTGTGGATCCGAAGGCCGATCTGTATCCGACGCTGCTGCTGTCCACGCTCGGCGGCGCGGTCAACGCCGTGCTGATGCTCTGGTACCAGCACGACGGCCGGATCTCCGCGCTCGACCTGCTGGACGACGCCGTCGAACTGCTTCTCGCCGGGCTCCCGGAGCCCGGCGGCCGCGCGCGCTGACGCGCCCGGCACCACAGGAACACGAAGGGGGACCACCATGTCCGTATCCATGACCGAACCACGAGAACCGGAGGCCCCGGCGGGCTCGATGGGCCGCAAACAGGTCCTCGAAGCGATGTCGGGGCTGATGATGGGCATGTTCGTCGCCATCCTCGCCTCGACGGTGGTCGCGAACGCGTTGCCCCGTATCGTCTCCGAGCTCGGCGGCTCGCAGGCCTCCTACACCTGGGTGGTCACCACCGAACTGCTCGCGATGACCGCGACGGTGCCGCTCTGGGGCAAGCTTTCCGATCTGTACAACAAGAAGCTGCTGATCCAGCTCTCGCTCGGGTTGTTCGTGGTCGGTTCGCTGGTCGCCGGGTTCGCCGGCAACATCGAGCTCCTGATCGGCAGCCGGGTCGCCCAGGGCATCGGCGCGGGCGGGCTCACCGCGCTCGCGCAGGTGATCATGGCGGCCATCGTCTCGCCGCGTGAACTCGGGAAGTACTCGGGGATCTTCGGTGCCGTGTTCGCCGTCGGGACCATCGCGGGCCCGCTGATCGGCGGGGTCATGGTGGACACGTCGTGGCTCGGCTGGCGCTGGTGCTTCTTCCTCGGGGTCCCGTTCGCGATCGCGGCGATCCTGCTGCTGCAGCGCACGCTGAACCTGCCGACGATCCGGCGTGACGTGAAGGTCGACTACCTCGGCGCGTTCCTGATCATGGCCGGTGTCTCGACACTGCTGGTCTGGTCGTCGCTGGCCGGGCACCAGTTCGCGTGGGGCTCATGGTGGACGGTCGGCCTGGTGACCGCGGGCGTGGTCATCCTCGCCCTCGCCGTCTACGTCGAGTCGAAGGTGGCCGAGCCGATCCTGCCGCTGACCCTGTTCCGCAACCACACGGTCACCCTGACCACTCTCGCGAGCTTCCTCGTCGGTGTCGCGATGTTCGGCGGGACGGTATTCCTGTCGCAGTACTTCCAGCTGTCGCTCGGCAAGTCGCCGACGGTGGCCGGATTGCTGAGCCTGCCGATGATCTTCGGCATCCTCGTGTCGTCCACGGTCTCGGGTCAGCTGATCAGCCGCACCGGCAAGTGGAAGAGCCACCTGCTGCTCGGCGCGGCGCTGATGACCGCGGGCCTGGCACTGCTGGGCACCATCGACGCGAAGACGAACTTGGTCGTCCTGGGCGCGTACATGGTGCTGCTGGGGGTCGGCGTCGGCATGCTGATGCAGAACCTGGTCCTGGTGTCGCAGAACGACGTCGAGGCACACGACCTCGGCACGGCGACGTCGACGCTGTCGTTCTTCCGCAGCCTCGGCGGCTCGATCGGCGTGAGCGCGCTGGGCGCGGTGCTCGCGAACCGGGTCCTCGCGCTGATGAGCGAAAAGCTCGGGCCGCTGCCCGGCGGTGGCGAAGGCGGTGCGGTGCCGAACATCGCCACGCTGCCCGAGCCGGTCGCGAACGTCGTCCGCGAGGCCTACGGGGAGGCGACCAGCGAGTTGTTCCTGATCAGCGCGCCGATCGCGCTGCTGGTGATCGTCGCCGTCGCCTTCCTCAAGCACAAGCCGCTCAAGACCCAGTCGGGCAACGAGCGGCTGGCCGAGGAGACCGCCGCCGCCTGATCGCCACGACGGAGGGGCCCGGTTCGCGGAACCGGGCCCCTCTTTTCGCGCGCACGAAGAACACGGTGGAAATTCGATGAACGCGAGCACGTGGTTTCAGGCAGCGTTGCCGACGCGAATCAAGTGGCGTCGTTCGCTACCGGTCAGCCCGCCGAAAACGCCGTGGGCCAATCCGTTGTCCACGGCGTAGGCCAGACAGGCCGATACGACCGGGCACCGCGCGCAAACGGCCTTCGCCCTGGCCGCTTGACGTGCGCCGGGGCCGGTTTCGGTGACCGGGAAGAACAGTTCGGGATCCTCACCGCGGCAAGCGGCCTCGCTCAGGTCACCCGCCATCCTCATTTCCATTTTCCTATCACCTCCTTTTTCCGATTTTCCCTTCCCCGTCAAACGACTTCCGGGTATCCGTCCTCGTACGCACCGCAAACATCACCTTGACCGAATCGTTACACTCAGCGGCCCGCTCACTGCACCTGTCCTGTGAGGGCATTCGCGTCAGGCGGCTGAGAGCGGTGAGTGCGGGTGATGGGCCACGAAGGGTTCGACGAGTTCTTCCACGCCGAATTTCCGCTGCTCACCGGCTTTCTGTGCAAGGCGGGCTTCGCGCTGGACCCGGCGCGCGACGCGGCCGCGGAGGCGATGCTCAACGCCTACGAAGACTGGCGGGGCATCACCCAGCCGGAGGCGTGGGTCCGCCGCGTCGGGCTTCGACGGGCGAAGGAGCAGACCGCGGTCCGGGCCGATTGGGCGTCCGCCGACGCCGGCCGGGAGGACAAGCTCACGGCTCTCGCCGAAGAGGCGTCGGCCGTGGTGACGATCCTGGGGAGCCTGCCGAAACGCCAGCAACTGGCCATGGCCTGGACGATGGACGGCTACTCGGCGCGAGAGATCGCCGGGGTGCTCGGGATCGCCGGTGAGGCGGTCGGCGCGACCCTGCGCCACGCGCGGGGACGGCTGGCGGAGCACGACCCCGGGTTCGCCGACCGGCTGGACGGCGCCAACGACGCCTTCCTCGACGCCCTGCGGATGGGACTCGACACCGAAGACATCCTCGCCCGGATCAAGAACCGCGCGATGGTCAGGGAACTCGCCCTGGTCGCGCCCGGAACCCCGGCGGAGTCGGAACCCGAACAGGTGACGCCGTCGCAGTGGTACACCCTCGACGAACCCGTCGCGGCCGCCGGGAAAGGTGACCCGCGCGCGCTGAACCAGCTGCTGACCACCGTGCGGCCGCTCGTGATCCGGTACTGCCGGTCACGGATCGGCAGACAGGAACGGACGTACGCCTCGGCGGACGACGTCGCGCAGGAGGTCTGCGTGGCGATCCTCCGCGCGCTGCCGACCTATCGCGAACGGGGACGCCCGTTCCTCGCTTTCGTCTACGGGATCGCCCAGCACAAGGTCGCCGACGCCCGCCGTGCCGCCGCCCGCAACCGCACCGAGCCCGTCGCCGAAGTCCCCGACGGGATCTCGGAATCCGTGGGCCCGGAACAACGGGCGCTGCACAACGAATTGAGCGACCGGATGGGCGAACTGCTGCGGATCCTGCCGGACAAGCAGCGGGAGATCGTCGTGTTGCGGATCGTCGTGGGCTTGTCCGCCGAGGAGACCGCCGCCGTGGTCGGCTCGACGGCCGGTGCCGTGCGGGTGGCGCAGCACCGCGCTTTGACCCGCCTGCGGAAGATCCTCGCCGATGAGTGAGGTGGCAGCCCGAGTCAGGGGCGGCAGCGTTCCGCGGTCGCCGCCGCCGTCTTCAGCTCCGGTGCGCCCAGGACGGCCGCGACCGGGTCGAGCGCGCCATGCGTGTCCTTCTGAGCGGCGAGGAGTCCTTCCACGGCACGGCTCTGCGCCGCGGTGTCGTTCGTCCCCGCCGCGTCCAGACCCGCCTTCGCTTTCACCGTCTTGTCGCGCGCCGAGGTGTACTTCGCGAGGAACTCCCGCTTCGCCGCGTCTCCGGCCGGAACCGGAGCGGCCGGCAGCGCGCCGAGGCCGTCGACCGTCTTGGCCAGAATCGCCGCGTAATGCCCGAGCTGGTCGCTCGTGCTCTTCTTGACGGCCTCCAGGGTCTCGCCACTCGCCGACGACATCTTGTTGTTGCCGTCGATGAAGTCCTTGACCGCGCCGCAGAAGCCGTTCATCCAGGCCACCGCCGCGGACGGCGAAGGCGCCGCTTCCTGGGCCGCCGGTGCCGGCGTGCAGCCGGCCGAGACCGCCGCCGCCAGTGCGACTCCCGCCAGGGCCGATGTCTTGTGGGCAGCGCACATGTCCGTTCCCCTTTCCGCCGTCCGGTGTTCCCGGCGGCGTGAGGACGGTGACATGGCGGAACGCGCGCGGTCTGCGTCATCTGACTCAGAACGACACCCCGCGCTCGAACTCGTAACGTTCGAGGCACGGCGACCGGACGGCGTAACGGGGTGCGGGCAGGTGGCGAGTACCGCTTTACCCCTCGCGTCGAGGGCACCCAGCCGAAGAGGTAGCACCATGGCCATCAAGATCATCGCAGCACGGCTAGAAGGCGGGAAGTTCCACGAAAGCATCACGAAGCTGCGCTGGATCAACCCCGGCAGCGGCGAGACCGGCGAGAGTTTCGTTTCGGCGATCGTGGCGTGGCTCGAGGACGACGACGGGAAGGCCTACGTCGACGAGGGGATCCACCGGGTGGCCGTGGAGATCATCAAGCCGACCTTCGGCCCGAAATTCCTCCGCACGCGCGCGGACGGGATCTGGAAGAACAACCTGCTGGAGCTTCCCCGCTTCTGAGGCGGCGGGCCGGTAAATCCGGAGACGGGCACACGAGCGCTCTGTTAGGTTGAGCGAGCACTCCCGGTGCGCGGGTGACGGTTACTTCCTCTTTCACAGGCACCGTTACCGACTTTTCTCGGGAGCCACGATTCCGGATGTGCCCGGTGCGCAGGCGACGGTTACTTCCATTATCCAAGGGTGGCGGGTTCGAGCCCCGCCCGGCGGTCGACCCGCCGGTAGCTCAGTCGGTAGAGCATTGGACCATCACCGTCACCGAATTTTTCTCGGGCCACCTCCGGAATCGCGGCTTCCCTCGAACGAAACGAGAGTCGAGGGTGTCGAAGTTCAACACCACCGGTACACGGCAGGCGACGAGCTCACCGATCGTCGGTGAGCGACGCCCCGGCGGCGTCACCCACCAAGGCGGAGACGGCTACGCGCGGGACGCCAAGTCCGAGCTGTTCCTGCTCGCCGTCACCAACATGGTCGGCGAGAACACCTTCTACGAGACCGGCGACCAGCGCGACACGCGGTATGCGGACCGCGTCCGGGAGACGGCGCTGGCCGACCCCGAGTGGACCGCGCGGTTCCTGCGCTGGCTCCGCACGGAGGCGAACATGCGGACCGCCGCGATCGTCGGCGCCGCCGAATACGTCCGCGCCCGGCTCGCCGGTGACCCGTCGTATGTCGCCCCCATCGCCAACCGTGCCGTCGTCGGCTCGGTGCTCCAGCGCGCCGACGAACCCGGCGAACTGCTCGCGTACTGGACCTCCCTGTACGGCAAGAGGATCCCGAAGCCGCTCAAGCGTGGCATCGCCGACGCGGCCGTCCGGCTCTTCACCGAGAAGTCGTTCCTCAAGTGGGACTCCGGCGCGCGCGCCTTCCGGTTCGCGGACGTCCTCGGTCTGGCCCACCCGGATCCCAAGGACCCGGTGCAGGACGCGCTGTTCGAGCACATCGTCGACGTCCGGTTCAACCCCGGCCGCGAGATCCCCGCCGAACTGGAAGTCCTCGGCGCCCGCGCGGAGCTCATGGCGTGGGACACGGAGAAGCGGCGCGCGCTCTTCAGCCGCCCCGAACTCGACACCGCGCGGTCCGTCCTCCGGCAGGCGGGGATGACGTGGGAGTCCCTGGCCGGCTGGCTGCGGGGTCCGATGGACGCGCGCGCTTGGGAAGCCGTGATCCCTTCCATGGGCTACATGGCGCTGCTTCGGAACCTCCGGAACTTCGACGAGGCCGGTGTGTCCGACGAGGTCGCCGAGGGGGTCGCGGCGCGATTGGCCGATCCGGAGCAGGTCGCGAAGTCGCGGCAGTTCCCGATGAGGTTCCTCTCCGCGTACCGGGCGGCGCCGTCGCTTCGCTGGTCGTACGCGCTGGAAAAGGCGATCGCCCAGTCGCTGGCGAACGTGCCGCGGCTCGCCGGGAGGACACTGATCCTGGTCGACACCTCGGGTTCGATGAACGCGGGTTTCAGCAAGGACGGCACGCTGATGCGCTGGGACGCGGCCGCGATCTTCGGGATCGCGCTCGGCGCCCGCTGCGAGACGGCGGACATCGTGTCGTTCTCGAACGGCTACTACGGCGGCACCGGCTCGAAGGCGTTCGACGTGCCCGCCGGTGAGTCGCTGCTGCGCGGGCTCGACCGGTGGAAGAACGGCGGCTACTTCATCGGCGCGGGCACCGACACCGTCGGCGCGATCCAGCGTCACCTGCGTCCCGGCTACCACGACCGGGTCGTGATCCTGACCGACGAACAGCACTCGGCGGGCAACGTCGGCCAGGCCGTGCCGAAGGACACGGCGCTGTACACGTGGAACCTCGCGGGCTACGAGCGCGGCCACTCGACGTCCGGGCGGGGTAACCGGCACACCTTCGGCGGCCTCACGGACGCGGCTTTCACGATGATCCCGCTCCTCGAAGCGGGACGGAGCGCGGACTGGCCGTTCTGACGAGGCGGGGGGCTCGAAAGCCGCACTGATTCGACGTAACTGTGCCCGGGCTCGATCGGGTCCTCCGCCGCCGCCTCGCCACCCACGAACAGAAAACCGGCCATGACCGCGAGCACGGAGACCGTCCTGTACCACTTCACCGCCATCACGAGATGCTCCTTCGGTCGATGCGCACTCTCCACTGTGGACCTCACAACCCTTACTTGGCCGCACGACGGGACAGCGTTACACGCGACCTGGCCGATGACGCTGTGATACGCGATTTCGACATCGGCATTTCGGCCGTTTCGAAGGGCACGGTTTCGGACAGCTCCGATACGTGAATACCATTCCGGAGTTCTCACTGAGCGGGAAGGTGAGGGCAGCCGGCCGGGCAGACCACCAACCTTGCCCGCGACCCCGCGATCGCGACCTCGAAGTGCGATCATCAAGACATGCGGCCAAGATTCGACGTATTCGAAGAACACGATACAAGCACGTCAGCCGCGGCGATCCTCGCGGAATCCCAGATCGTGAAACCTGAATTTTATTCAACCTCCATTGTGACGTAACGTAACCCGACGGCAAGCCCGAAGAACCGAATTTACATCCGATAGGGTCCATTGATCGCCCTTACGGGTATCACGAAACCCTTGCCAAGGGATCATGCGAACGTGGACCTTATAGCGTCGATGCCACTCTTCGAGGCATGACAGTGGAGGAGTGTGGTCGCGTGGGCACGAGGGCGTTCGGTGAGTTCCTGCGGCTCTACCGGCTGCGTTCGTCGATGACACAGGAAGAACTCGCCGAGCGGACCGGGATCAGCGTCCGGGCGATCAGCTACATGGAACGCGGCCGGGTCCGCACGCCGCAGCGCCGGACCGTGGAACTCCTGTCCGAAGGCCTCGGGCTGACGCACGACGAACACCGGGAGTTCGCGGACGCCGGTCGCGCCGGGCGGCGCACATCGGCCGATACGGACAACCCCGACCTCGCCGGCCCGCTGACGAGCAGCTGCGCGCTGCCACCGGAGCTGACCGAGCTGACCGGCCGGGACGCCGACCTGGAGGCCTTGGAGCGGTACGCGCTCGAAAGCGTCGCGTCCTGCCGCCTGCAACTCGCGGTCGTTCACGGGCTCCCTGGCTCCGGCAAGACCGCGCTGGTCGTGAAGGCGGCGCACCGCTTGAAGGAAAGCTTCGCCGACGGCTGCCTCTACCTGGACCTTCGCGGCACGGACCGCGTCCCGCTCACCACCGATCGGGCGGTCCGGCAACTGCTGCACGCGTTCGGTCTGGACGAGCGCGTGGTCCCCAACGATCCCGACAACCGGCTGTCTCTCTACCGCTCGCTGCTCCGCGACCGCACAGTGCTGCTGGTGCTCGACAACGCCGCCGACGAGGCACAGGTGCGGCCGTTGCTGGCGACCAGCAACGGCACGCTCGTCCTGGTCAGCAGCCGCAACACGCTGACCGGGCTGGACGTCCGGCACCGGATCGGCCTGGACCGCCTCACCCCGGACGACGCGGTCGAACTGCTGGGCCTGGTCGCCGGGCAATACCGCGTCGCCGCCGAACCGGAGGAAGCGAGACGGGTCGCCGCCCTGTGCGGCGGCATCCCGCTCGCGCTCATCATCGCGGGCAACCGGCTGGCCAGCCGCACCCAGTGGCCGATCTCCTACCTCGCCGACCGGCTGGAGGACGAGAGGCGACGGCTGTCCGTGCTCACCGCCGGGGATCTACAGGTGCGCACTGCCTTCGAAATCTCCTACCACCACCTCGATCCCGATGCCGCGAGCATGTTCCGGCGCCTCGCCCTGGTACCCGGCTCCGAGGTCTCGATCGAGCTGGCCGCGGTCGTCTCGGGACAGCCGGAGGAAACGGCCGAGCTCAGCCTGGAGAAACTCGCGGACGCCAGCCTGCTCACCGCCAGCGGGACCTGCGGGCGGTACACCTGCCACGACCTGTTGCGCGTCTTCGCGCGAGAGCGCCTGGAACGCGAAGAAAACGTCGAGGCGACACAGGACGCCCTGGTCCGGACAAGGCACTGGCTCCTCGATGTCGCCACCAAGGCCGCCCTGTACTTCGACCACGACCGGACGGGCGTCGGCGCCGTCGACGGGCCGGACCCCGTCTACGACCGCCAGTCCGCGACCGGCTGGCTGGAAGCGGAACGGTCCAGTTGGCGCTGCTCGCTGCGCACCGCCGCCGCACAGGGGGAACATCGCCGGGTCTTGGACCTGGCGGCCGCCATGCACTGGTACTCCGACCTGCGCGGAGACGGGGAGCTTTGGTGCGAGGTGTTCGGCGCGGGGGCGACGGCGGCGCGCGCGCTGGGTGACCGCCGGGCCGAAGCGGAACAGTCCAACTTCCTGTGCTGGGCTCTCAGCGTCCTGTGCGGTAAGCCTTACGAAGCGCTGGAAGTGCACGATCGCGCGGTCGCCGCCGCGACCGAGGTCGGGGATCTCGTCCTGGAGGCATGGGCCTACTACTACCGCTCGGCGATCGACTCACGCCTGACCTTGCCCGCGGACGCCGTCCGTCACAACCGGCGCGCCGTCGCCTTGTTCGAGCAGGCCGACTACCCGACCGGGCAGTATCTGTCGATGTCGTGGCTGGGCAAACAGCTGCACATGACCGGCGAATTCGACGAAGCCGTGACGCTGCACCGCCGGTGTGTCGCCCACTATCGAGATCAGGCCAGCACTCCTGGCAACGACGAACTGCTGTCCATGGTGCTGACGCGATACGCCGAGACCCTCGCCGCCCTCGGTGACCTGTCCGCTGCCCTGCCGGTTCTCGACGAGGCCGAAGCGTTGTTCAGGAAGCATGGGGCGGTGGTCGGTGTCGCCCGCGTGCAGCACCGGCGTGGCCAGGCCCTGCTTCATTCTCGCCGCCTCGCCGAAGCGACGGATCAGCTGCTGTCCGCTTTCCGGCTCCTGGCCGACAACCGCTGGTCCGACGACCGGGTCCGCATCCTGGAACAGCTTTCGGAAATCTACGAACAGCGGGACGAGCCCGGCCTCGCCAGAGAATACCGCATCCAGGCACTGACCGAATGCACCCGCTATGAGACGCCCGCGAACCGGGAGACCGCGCGTAAACTCGCCGGACTGCTCGGTGTCGGCGAAGCCGAGCAGCAGGTCGCGGGCACCGGCTGAGGCCGTCCGGGCATTTACTTCCGGTCAAACGCGATACTCATTCATATTATTGACACCGCAAAAGTACCGGCAAAACCCCGAATTCCAGGTTTTGCCGGTACTTCTTCATGACGAAACCCGGCGGCGCGATGTTCAATCGGCCCAAAGCGGTGACAGCGAGTAAAAACGAATGGTCTTCACGTCCGTCGAGAAAGCGCTTACTGATCGTCTGCAGACTTTTCACAGACGTACCGGCGACAGTCGACGGACATGGTGTGACGCCGGAACGGAGCCGGAGGACGGGCGATGACCCCACGGACGGGAAACCACACCGACGCGACGGCAAGGCGGCCGGATTCGCTGGCCGCCATGCGCGCCTTGGTCTCGCCGTACGGTCTGGTCGGCAGGACGGGGAGCACGCTCGGAGAGCCGCGGATCCCGATCGGGGTGAGCTTCCTCGGCGAGCTCGGCGAGGTCTTCCCCCGGCTGAGTGGCTGGCGCCGATCGGTGGCCACGGACGGGAATTTCGACGGTGCGGGCGGCGACCTCGATCCCGAGCGGGCCGAACTCCTGAGTGCCGCGGAGTCGCTCGAGCGTTATGCGGCGCTCGCCGTCCGGGAAGACCTCCTGATCACGGCGAGCGCCGACGAACTCGGCCCGGACGCCGTGGCCCCGAGCGAGTGGCCCCGGCCCTCGGCGGCCGAGTTCGCCACGCCGCGCTTCCCGTTGACCCGGCCGGACGACCGGGGACGGCTCCAGTGGGTCAGGGCCTGGTCGCTCACCAGGGAGCGACCGCGATACGTACCCGCCAGGATGGTGTGGCTGCGCCTGGCCCCCGGCGGTCCCGCCGAATCCTTCACCCTCGGAAACTCCAGCGGCAGCGCGGCCCACGTCGACTACCCGCGCGCGGTACTCGGCGGCCTGCTCGAGGTCATCGAACGTGACGCCCTCATGCTGACCTGGCTGCACCGCCTCCGTCTGCCCAGGCTCGCGGCCCCGGCCCGCGATCTCCCGCCTTCCCTGCGCCCTTATGCCGAGCGGAGCCACGAGGCCGGACTGGAGACCTTGATCTTCGACGCCACCACGGACTTCGGCGTTCCCGCGTTCTTCGGCCTGCAACTCGCGGACGACGACCGGCTGCTCGCCCAGGTGGTCGCCACCACCGCGGGGCTGGATCCGGCGGCCGCCACCGCCAAGATCCACCGGGAGCTGGCCATGCTGAGGACGGCGTTGCGTGCCGGCGCGCCGCCGGACGGCGCGGACCCGATCCTCGATGGTGCCTGCGGCGGCGCGCTCGTCAACGGCGCACCGGCCGCCAGGAAGAACTTCGACTTCTTGCTGGAGGGACCGCGCCCGATCCGGTCCTTCGCCGACCTCCCCGGCCCCGGCACCGACGACCCGGTCCGGCAGCTGGAGTGGGTGGTCTCCCGGCTCCGCGACGCCGGCGCGGAGGTCCTCGCCGTCGACATCACCCCGGTCGAGGCCCGCGCGACGGGCACGGTCGTGGTGAAGGTGCTGGTGCCCCAAGCCATGCCGATCACCTTCGGCACCACGGTGCGCATGCTCGGCACGCCGAGGCTGGCCACGGCGCCGGCCGCGATGAACCACCCCGTGCGGCCGGAACACCGGCTCAACCCCCTCCCCCAACCCATGGCATGAGGAACACCATGAACCCCGCATCCCCCAGCCCGCCGCCACGTCTTCTCCGCCGCCGCCGCGGCCTGCGCTCCGTCGTGGTCGGCGACACGCTCGTGCTCGGCGGTTCGGTGGCACCGGTGCGGCTGTCCGGCAAGTCGGCCACGACCTGCCTGCCCGCTCTGCTCGGAGCCCTCGACGGCAGCCGTGGCGTCCGCGAACTCTCCGAAGCGATCGGTGTGCTGGAACACGACGTCGAACTCATGCTGTCCTTGCTCGGCAGGCACGGCGCGGTGGAATCCGTCGCGACCGCGTCGGCGCCGGACTTCACCGAGGGCGGCTTCTTCGCTTCCGTGGCCGGGCATCGCGCGGATTCACGCAGCGGGGACGAGCTACGAGACGGCTTCGCGGCGATCACCGTCGAAGTGGCGGGCGAGGACGCGTTCGCGGCGAAGGTGCGCGAGGCGGCGGCCACCCGTGGACCGCGGCGGCCGTCGAGCGGGACTCTCGTGGTAGGCGGCAGCACCGCCGAACTGGCCGCCCGGCGGCTTGCCGGTAGCGCCGTCCTCCCGGTCCGGGCGGCGGGCGACGACCTGGTGATCGGGCCTGTCGTCCGGCCCGGCGCGACCCCTTGCCCGCACTGCGTCACCGAAGACACCGATGAGCCCTCCGCGCTTCCGGACAGGTACCGGGAGCTCGCCGCGGCGTTCGTCGCCGCACGGATCCCGGTACTGGCCGTCGCCCGTCACGACGACGTCGCCTGGTCGGAGCACATCGATTTCGCCTCCGGCCGGACCCGGCTCGTGGCCAGGGTCTCCCGCCCCGGCTGCCCGGACTGCTCCGTACTGCGCGGGATCGCTCCCCGGCCCGCGAGCGCGGCCGTCCGGTACGAGGCCACCCTCGGCCGGGTCGCGCCGTCGCCGGGACCGAAGGCCCATGCGGTCGAATGGCCGCTCGCCCGTCGCGTCCCGGCCGTGGGCGTCGGCGCGCCGGTGCAACGGGTGTGGGCGGGAAACCCGGTCACGTCCCTGCGCTGCCATGTGCTGGCCCCGGGCGAAGCCGGCGCCCCCCGGGCGGTGTTCGGCGTCGTCCGGGACGCTCCCGAACTGGCGTTACTGTCCACCGTCACCTCGTCCGCCCCCGCGATGGTCGTGCTGACCGGAACGGTCGAAGCCGCGATGCGGTGGTCCGGGAACGCGGCGCTGCATGAACTCCTCGTCGAAGCGGGCTGGGCGATCGAAGTGCTCCGGGAAGCACTCGGTGACCGGGCGGCGGTGCTCGACGGCTGGTCCGGCGATCAGGTCGCCTGGCTGCCCGCCGTCCCGGAACGCGAGCCGGTGCTCGCCGTACTGGAAATCGAGGAGGTCCGATGATCATCCCACCGGAGATGGCCGAAGTGCTCGTCTCGTTCGGGACGGCGAACCGGGCGACCGCGCCGGTGTCACGTCTGCCCATGCCACCCGGCGCACCCGTGTCACCGCCGCCGGTGCTGCGCGACGTCGTCGCCCGGCGCGGCCGGGGCATCGAGCTGGTGATCTCCACCAATTCGATCCCGGGAATGCCCGACGGCGTGACCGTGGCGCACGAGGACGGTACGTTCGGCCACCTCGGCCCCGGACATCACGACCTCCTGCCCGGGACGGCGGTCCTCTCCCTGCTGGGCGACGTCGAAACCGCCGTCGCCGTCCACGGTGGGCATGGCTACCGGCTGCTGCTTTCCGCGGCGGGGAGGCATTGTGCCGCGATGGCAGGCGCCGCCAGAAGAGCCGGCCTGAGTGCCGAGCGCTGCCGCCCGATTTCGTTCGGAGAGCTGAGTACGCTGGTCCCGGCCGACGGCGCCGGGCGGGCGATCCTTTGTGGACTGTCACTGCGGTGGGCCGCGGCGTGAACGGAGACGAATGGTGGTACGCCCGGCTGTATCCGGGCGCGGCCTCCGGGATGGACACCGTCGCGGCGGGAGCGAGCCGCTGGGCGAAGCGGACCGCCGGAGAGATCGACGCGAGGTGCTGGTATTTCATCCGCTACGTCGACGCGACCGGTGTCCACATCAGACTCCGCGTACGGGCGGCCCCGGACGCGCTGGACACGCTGGACGGGCGATGCGGCCCGCTGCGTGAGCTCGTCGCCGCGACCGGCGGCTCGCGATCCCCCGCGCACCGGCGGCTCATTCCCGAAGCGGGCACGCTCGACACCCCGGGACCGCCCGGTGTCCGGCTCGGCGCCTACGAGCCGGAAGTCGACAAGTACGGCCGTGACCACCTGCGCGACGCCGAAGCCGCCTTCCAGGACTCGAGCGAACTGATGCTCGACCTCGACGCGACGGGCAAACCACAGCCCGGTGCCCGCGCCGGACTCGCCGCCCACCTGATGCGCGAGGCCGCGACCGCTGTGCTCACCGAAGCGGAGTGCCGCGAATTCTGGCCGTTCCACCGCGGCTACTGGGGCGAGCATCTGCGTCTGCTCAGGCTGTCCAAGACGACCCTGCAGAAACGGCTCGACACCGTGGTCGCCACCATCGCGGGCCACCCGCCCACCGAGGCCGAGCTCGACCTCTTGCGCGGTTGGAGCGACCGGCTGGCGCGCCGTCTGCACACGACCGAGCCGTCGCGGCGGCCACGGCTGTTCTTCCACCACCTGCACATGAGCATGAACCGGCTCGGCTATCTGCCCGCCGAGGAGGCCATGATCGGGCTGGCCATGATCGGAGGCGGAAAGTGACCACCGAAGTCGAACCGACGGCATCCCTCGCCGGGGCATCGGGGTTGAGCCCCGAAGCGATCCGGCTCTACCACCGGATCGTGCTCAACCCCGGCATTCTCGGGGCCGACACGACGGGCGGCCGGGATGAGGACATGAGCGAGGCCATCACCCAGCTCGCCGAAACCGGGCTGGTCCGGCCCGCCCCCGGAAACGGCTGGGAGGCGGTGGATCCGGGTATCGCCGTGGACGCGCTCGCCCGCCGGGCCCAGCATGTCTTCGTCGACCAGCTGCTCCGGATCTCCGCGCTCGGGCGGAACTTCACCCTTCTGCACGGTGCCGGCGCGCACCGCGGGAACGGTCAGGCCGCCTTGTTCGAACCGGTCGCCACCGAACACGAGGCCCACGCGTTCCTCGCCGAGTGTCTCCGGACAGATCCTCAGGACGTCGTGGCGTGTTCGGGAGGTCCGGGTCCGGCCTTCGCCGATTGCTGGGTGGGCGGCTTGCTCAGTCCGGCGCTGATCCCGCCCGGCCGCCGGACGCGTCTGGTGATACCGCACGGGAGCACCCTTCGCCCGCCGTTCGCCGAACACGGGGCCATCCAGGTCCGGAGCTGCCCTCAGATCCCCCTCACGGCCGTAGCGGTGGGCTCTTCGGCCGGCGCGCTGGCGCTGCCCTCCACCGCCCCGTCCTCCCCCACACGGCGGTTCTTCGTCTATCGGCATCCGGCCGCCCACACGGTGGTCAAAACGCTGTTGGACTCCCTGTGGTCGTTTTCGGTGCCTCTGCGTGCGCGGATTCCACCGCCCGCCGGGGTACACCGGCAAATCGTCGGTTTGCTCGCGATGGGCAAGAAGGACGAGAACATCGCCCGCCATCTCGGTCTCGGGCTCCGCACCACGCGTAAGCACATCGCCGACATCCTCAAGACGCTGGGCGCGCGCAGCCGTCTCGAGGCCGGTGTGCTGGCCGAGCGGAACGGCTGGCTGGACCCGTGCGCCGAAACTCCTCGCTGAGCCCTTCAGCCGGGCAAGGCGAGGACGTCCAGCAGACACGCGGCGAACTCCTCGGGCATTCCCAGCATCCCGCCGTGATCACCGGGAAACACCACGGGCCGCAGGCCAAGGCGTCCGGCGAGCGAGAGCGCGGTCCGGTACGCGAATTGGCCTTCCGACGTGGTGCCGACGCCGACCACCACCCGGCCCTGTACGGCGCGCAGCGCGTCCAGATCCGGGACGTAGCCTGCCAGCGGGCGCCACATGGGGCCGAAGAAGACCTTGAGGTTCGCCGGGGTGAAGAACTCCTCCAGATGGTCCCGCATCGCCACGATCGCGACGAGTTCGTCCGGATCCGGGGACTCCGGCACGTCGAAACCCGCGGAGGGCAGGAATTTGCCCAAGGCCGCGCTCACCCCGGCGGTTCCGGCGGTCTCGTAGATGTCGGCGTTGTGCGCTCGGCGCTCCTCGTGACCGGGCAGCAGTTCGGCGATCGACGGTTCGTGCGCGATCAGGGTCCGCACCCGTTCCGGATCCGTCGCGGTCAATTCGAGCGCGGTGGCGCAGCCACCACTGGTGGCGAACACGAAAGCGGGCTGGTGGGTGACCGCGCGCAGCAGCCGGCGCGCGTCGTCGGCCTGGGTCTCGACCGTGATGTCCCGGTCCGGATCGTCCACTGTGGACTCGGACAGACCGCGTGGGTCATAGGTGATCACGGTGTGGTGTTTCGCGAGCAGCGGCGCGATGTCGTCGTACATCGACGCGCCGGCCGGTCCGCCGGGAATCAGAAGCAGCACCGGCCCGCTTCCGCGCACCTGATAACTCAACCGAGCCCCGGGAACGTCCATCGTGCCCGCGCGCTCCGTATCCCACGGCTCTTCCACTTCGACGGCTCCCTTCCGCGTCCCGAACTCGTCGTGGTGCGAATAAACGGTAAACCCTCGCACGCCGACAATGGGAAAGAATAGTTTGCACGGGCACCATCCACGTGGTGCATGATGCTGCACGATCGAGGCGGCAATTCGCGGACGATTCGCTGATATGGTCGTTTCATGCGCGTTTTGATCAGTACCTGGGGATGGCGATCCCATTATTTTCCGATGGTCCCGTTCGCGTGGGGTCTCCGCGCGGCCGGACACGAGGTCCGCGTCGCCGGTCATCCGTCGCTGGCGCCCGCCATCACCGGTTCCGGCCTCACCGCGGTCGAGGTCGGCGACGACCCGGATTTCGTCGATCTCTTCACCGTCGGAATCAACAGAAAAGCCGCATCGGCGGACGAATCCGTCACCGTCGACGGCGCGATCGCGGGCTGCGCGGACATGATGGTCGACGACCTCGTCACGTTCGCCCGCGACTGGCGCCCGCAGATACTGGTGCACGATCCGCTGAACCTGGCAGCCCCGATCGCGGCGCGGGTTCTGGGCATCCCCGCCGTCAAACACCTGTGGGGCCCCGACTTCTCGGCGACCATGCCGGTCGCCGAGGAGGTCGCCACCGGAGATCTGGTACGCCGGTTCGGGATCGACCGGCTTCCTGACATCCCGGACCTGATCATCGACCCTTGCCCGGCGGCGATGCAGGTTCCCGCACCGGGCGACGTCCCCCGTCAGCCGATCCGTTTCGTCCCCTACAACGGCCCCGCGGATCATCCGGGGTGGCTGTGGCCGCGATTGCCGCGGCCACGGGTCTGTGTCACCTGGGGGACCCTGATGTCCGAAGTGGACGGTGACGGACTCTTCCGCGCACCGCGGGTCGCGAAGGCGCTGGCCGCGTCCGGTTTCGAGGTCGTGGTCGCCATCGATCCCAAGACCCGCCCGCGATTCGGGACCCTGCCCGACCATGTCCGGCTGGCCGACAGCCATATCGCCCTGCACGTGGTGCTGGCGAGCTGTCAGGCCATCGTCCATCAGGGCGGGGCGGGCTCGACGATGACCGCGCTCGCCGCCGGAGTGCCACAGGTGATCCTGCCCGCCGTCGTCGATCAGCGGTTCAACGCCACTCAGCTCGCGCTGACCGGCGCCGGCGTCACCGGGGATCTCGAGACGGTGGCCGATCAGGTACACGCGCTGCTGACCGAACCGCACTGGCGGGAAGCGGCCGCAACGCTCGCCGAGGAGAACGCCGGTCGCCCCAGCCCCGCGGAGGCGGCGATCGGGCTGGCCCGGCGACTCGAGATGCAGTCCGTTTGAGCCGACACAGTCCTTTACCGGAAATCGCCGTCATACAATGCTGCCCGAAGGGACCGTTTAGTGAGCGTCGACGCACGAGGAACCGAACCGGTCGCCGTGATCGGGATCGGCTGCCGATTCCCGGGGGAAGCGGAAAGCCCGGACGCTTTTTGGGATTTGCTGCTGGCGGGGGCCGAGACCAGTTCCGACGTCCCCGCCGATCGGTGGCGGCCCTACGCGGAATTGGGTCATCGGCACGCCTCGGTACTGCGCGGCACCGTCGGACGGGGGAACTTCCTGTCCCGGATCGACGGGTTCGACGCCGATTTCTTCGGGATCACCCCGCGCGAGGCGGAGCTGATGGATCCGCAGCAGCGGATCCTGCTCGAAGTGGCCTGGCAGGCACTGGAGCACGCGGGGATCCCGCCGTATTCCCTCGCCGGCGGTGAGACCGGCGTGTTCGTCGGTTCGTGCACCGACGACTATCGGCGGCATCTGCTCGAAGACATCGTGCACATGGACGCGTGGAGCGGCATCGGAGCGGCCCGGTGCGCGGTGGCGAACCGGCTGTCGCACGTGCTGGACCTCCGGGGGCCGAGCCTCGTCGTCGACACGGCTTGCTCGGCGTCCTTGGTCGCGTTGCACCTGGCCTGCCGGAGTCTGCGTTCGGCCGAAAGCGACCTTGCGCTCGTGGCGGGGGTGAACCTCCTGGTCTCGCCGGGCGAAACGGTGACGCTCGACCTCGCGGGCGCGCTGGCGGCCGACGGCCGGTCGAAGGCGTTCGACGCGACCGCCGACGGGTACGGACGCGGAGAAGGCTGCGGTGTCCTGGTCCTCAAACGTCTCTCCGACGCCCGGCGCGACGGAGATCGGGTGCTGGCACTCGTCCGCGGCAGCGCGGTGAGCCAGGACGGCTACACCAGCGGGATCATGGCGCCCAATCCGGTCGCTCAGGAGCACGTCATGGTGCGGGCCTGCCGGGACGCCGGTGTCGACCCGCGGACGGTCGGATTCGTCGAGGCGCACGGAACGGGCACCCTGCTGGGCGATCCGCTGGAGGCCGAGGCGATCAGCGCGGTGTACGGCGTGGACCGCGCGGACGACGGCTGCTTCATCGGTTCGGTGAAGGCCAACATCGGCCATCTGGAAGGCGCCGCCGGCGTCGCGGGCGTGATCAAGGCCGTGCTCGCGCTCGGCAAGGCGGAGATCCCCGCCACGCCGATGGCGTCCGGTCCGAATCCGGCCGTCCCGTGGCACGACAACGGTCTGCGGCTCGTGACCGAACGCGTGCCGTGGCCGTCGGCGGACCGGCCGCGGCGAGCGGGTGTGTCCGGGTTCGGTTACGGCGGCACGGTCGCGCACGTCGTGCTGGAGGAAGCGCCGGGCAAACCGGCGGACCACCAGGACAACGGCCCGCGCGAACGGTTGTTCGCGCTGTCCGCCGCGTCGGAGGAGGCGCTCGGCCGCCGGGCGGGCGACCTCGCGGACTGGCTGTCGAAACAGGGCGACGAGGTCTCGCTCGACTCGCTCGCGCACACGCTGACACTGCGGCGGTCTCACCTCGGGCACCGCGCGACCGTCACCGCTTCGAACCGTAGTGAGCTGATCGGGCGGCTGCGCGATCTGGTCCAGGACGAACCGGTGGACGCCGTCGTCACCGGTAGCCCACTCGCCGACCGCGGGACCGGCCTGGTGTGGGTGTTCTCCGGGCACGGTTCGCAGTGGGCCGGTATGGGCCGCGAACTGCTGGCGACCTCTCCGGCCTTCGCCGCCGTGCTCGACGAGCTGGCGCCGGTGTTCGCCGACGAGCTCGGGTTCACCCCGCGGCAGGTTCTGGAGGACGGCACCCTCGACGACGTTTGCCGCATCCAGTCGATGATCTTCGCCATGCAGGTCGGCTTGGCCGCGGTGTGGCGTGATCGCGGGCTCGTCCCGGCCGCGGTGATCGGGCATTCGGTCGGCGAGATCGCCGCCGCCGTCTGCGCGGGCGCACTGGACCTCGAGGCAGGCGCCAAGCTGAGCTGCCGTCGTTCGAGCTTGCTGCGCCAGGAGGCGGGCAAGGGCGCGATGGCCATGGTCGGCCTCCCGTTCGCCGAGGTGGAGCGACGGCTCGCCGGTCGTCCCGGGATCGTCGCGGGTATCCAGTCCTCGCCGGTGTCCACTGTGGTCTCCGGTGAACCCGGCGCGGTCGAGGCCGCGATCCAGGAGTTCCAGGAGGCGGGGCTGGTCGTCCGGCGGGTCGCCTCGGACGTGGCGTTCCACAGCCCCAGAATGGACCCGCTCGCGACGGAACTGGCCGGTGCCGTCGCCGACCTGCGTCCGGCGCCGGCGGAGATTCCGCTTTACAGCACCGCTTTGGCCGATCCGCGCGCGCTCCCCACCTTCGACGGGACCTACTGGTCCGTCAACCTGCGCGAGCCGGTGCGGCTCGCCGGTGCCGTCGCCGCGGCGGCCGAGGACGGCCATCGGGCGTTCCTGGAGATCTCGCCGCATCCGGTGGTGACGCACTCGATCAGCGAAACCCTTTCCCACCACGGGATCGAAGAGGCCTTCGTCGGCGGGACCCTGCGCCGCGGCCAGTCCGAGGAACGCAGCCTCCTGACCGCGCTCGGCTCGCTGTACTGCCACGGCCTCGATGTCGACTGGTCCCGACTGTATCCGGAGGGCGAGCTGGTGGCGGCCCCCGCGAACCCGTGGCGGCACCGGTCGCTCTGGTGGCGGCCTCGGCTCGGTGGCGAGGGTTCCGCCCCCACGCACGACCCGGACGACCAGACCCTGCTCGGCGCGGAGACACCGGTCGCGGGCAGCGCCGTCCGGATCTGGCAGAGCGATCTCGACGACGGGAACCGGCCCTATCCGGGGAGCCACAGCATCAACGGCGTCGAGATCGTTCCCGCCGCGGTGTTCCTCACGACGTTCTTCGCGGCCGCCGCACCGGGGTCCCCACCGCCGACGCTGCGGAAGATCGTCATGCGCAGCCCGCTGATGACCGCCGAGCTCAGGAAGATCCAGGTCGTCCTGGACGGCGACACCCTCCGGATCGCCTCCCGCGCCGCGGGCTCCGGGTCCGGACAGGGATGGGACGTCCACACCTACGCGACCGTCGGCGGCCCGGGCGAGCTTTCCGGCCCGCCCACACCGGACGTTCCCCTCGAACCGGTGTCCCCCACCCTCGTCCACGACCGGCTCAGCGCCGTGGGAGTGCCGTCCACGGGTTTCGACTGGACGGTGCGGGAACTCCTGCGCGGCAGCGGCGCGCTACGCGGAACTGTCGCGTTAGGACAGTCCGCCACCTGGGCACCGTTGCTGGACGCGGTCATGACGCTCGCACCGGTCGCCTATCCCGGGGATCCCGTGCTGCGGATGGCCGTCGGGGTGGACGAGGTCACGGTCCAGGGCGATCCGCCCGGATCGGCGGTGATCGACATCGCCGTGCGCTCGGACGCTCCGGACGCGGTGGACGTCACGGTCACGACACCCGAGGGTCTGGTGATCGCCCGGTTGAGCGGCCTGCGGTACGCGACCATCGGTGCCGAGGACGCCGTCTCCGCCGATCCCCGCGCACTGGTGCACGAGATCGTCTGGCGACCGTACGAGCAGGTGGTGGCCCCGGACCGAGCCCTCGTGATCGTCGGCCCGCACGACGAACTGGCCGGGCGGCTGGTCGCGCAGGCCCGCGCGGCGGGACGCGATTGCCGGCTGCTCGACGACCTCGCGGAGGGGGGCGACCTCTCCGGCGTCGATGTCTGCCTGGTCCTGCCGACGGCCACTTCGGACGAGGCCGAGGACTTCCTCCGGTCGTTCGCCACGATCACCTCGGGCCGGGTCGGCAGACTGTGGTGCCTCACGACGGGCGCGGTGCGGACGGGAACGGGCGTCGAGCCGCCCCGACGTCCGGCCGCCGCGGCCGTCACCGGTTTCGGCCGCACCCTGGTGGGAACCCGGCCGGAAGCGTGGGGCGCGGTCATCGATCTGGACGATCCCGGCGCGGAGGGAACCGCGAAGACCGTGCTCGGCCTGATCGGGGCGGCGCCGGAGGAGGCCGTGATCGCGGTGCGGGATGGCCGCCCGTTCGTGGCCAGGGCGTCCCGGGTGGCGGCTCAGCCGGGCCGTCCGGGGACGCCGTGCCGTCCGGAAGGCACCTATCTCATCAGCGGTGGTCTCGGTGAACTCGGCTTCGCGGCCGCGGATCGTCTGGTGGATCTGGGCGCGAAACGCCTTCTTTTCCTTACGCCGGAGGAGTTCCCTCCGCGATCCCGGTGGGAGTCCACCCCGGACGCCGATGCTCTGCTGGCGTTGGAAGGGCGGGGTGTCACGGTGCGTGTCGTCACCGCCGGGCTGACCGATCCGGACAGCTCCGGGCTCCCTCCCGTCCGGGGCGTGCTCAGCATCACCGAACCCGGTGTTCCGGGCGGGAGGACGCGGATCGGCGGCACGCAGGCACTTCACGACCTCTTCCCGCCGGGCACCCTGGACTTCTTCACCGTCTTCTCCTCCGGCGACCAGCTGCTGAACCAGCCCGGATCGGAGCTGGACGGAGCGGCCTGCGCCCTGCTGGACGCGGTGGTGCTCCAGCGCGCGGAGGCCGGGGAACACGCGGTGTGTCTCGATGTCGTGTCCGGGCACGACTTCCCCGCGTCCGTGGTCGTCGCGGCCTGGGATGTGGCGGATCGTCGCGGGCCCGGGGTCTACCCGGTGTTCCGGGACGACCGGCCGGAACTCACGGCCGACGTCGGCGAACCTGACGATCCTCAGGAGACGCCCGCCACCCTTCCCGAGGAAATCCGGTCACTGATCGCGAAAGAGATGAAACTCGCCCCCGAGGATCTCGCGCCCACACGCTCCCTCGCGGATCAGGGCATGGACTCGATCCTGACCGTCATGGTCCGGCGGCGCCTGGAGAAGCGGTTCGGCTGCAAACTCCCGTCCACCCTGCTGTGGCAGACGCCGACGGTGTCCGCGATCGCGGACCACATCGCGGAACTGTCGGCGACGCCCGCGGTCCCGAGGGGAGAAACGTCATGCGCGTGAGGGACGTGCACCTGAGCGGGATCGGCTCGGTCGTCCCTCCGGTGTTCCCGGTGGAGCGCGCCGTCGCGGAAGGGTTGTACCCGGCGCTGGAAGCCGAGGCGCACGAATTCCTCGGGGTGGCCGTCGCGGGTGAACGCCCCGCGCCGGACATGGCGCTGGAGGCCGCCCAGTCGGCGGTCAAACGCGCCCTCGTCGAGCCGACCGAGCTCTCCCTGCTGCTCTACACCAACACCTGGCATCAGGGACCCGACGGCTGGCCGCCGCAGGCATACCTGCAACGCCACCTCGTCGGCGGTCGCGTGCCCGCGATGTCGGTCCGGCAAGGGTGCAACGGCATGTTCGACGCGCTGGAGCTCGCGACCTGCTACCTGCGCGCGGTGCCGGACCGGGAAAGCGCGCTTCTGGTGACGGCCGACAACTACGGCACACCGATGATCGACCGGTGGCGGGTCTCCTCGGGCATGATCGGCGGTGACGCCGCCGTGGCCGTGGTGCTGACGAAGAACCCCGGCTTCGCCCGGCTGCTGTCGGTCACCTCGATCTGCCTGCCCGAGGGCGAGGAACTGCATCGCAGCGGGGAACCGCTTTTCCCGCCGACCGTGACCACCCGCCGTCCCCAGGACTTCCCCGCGCGCTACGAGCACTACCGCACCAACCCTCCCGGCGGGGCCGGCGTTCTCAGCCGGATCCCGGCGGTCATGCTCGAACTCGTCGAGACCGCGGTGTCGGAAGCGGGCATCGGGATCAAGGACGTGGCCAAAGTCGCTTTCGAAACGCATTCCCGGGAAGTCGTCGAGCAGCGGGTGATGGCCCCGCTCGGTTTGGACATGACGAAATCGACCTGGGAGTTCGGACGGCGCATCGGCCATTGCGGTGCCGCCGACCAGTTCCTTGCCCTCGAACACCTTCTCACGACAGGCGGGCTGAATCCGGGCGACCACATGCTTCTCCTCGGCCAGGCACCGGGCCTGGTCCTGTCCGCCGCGGTGGTGCGGGTCCTGGAAATTCCCGAGTGGACAGTGTGACCGCGCAGAATCACCGGCAAAAGTGAATTGTGCGTGGAAAAGGTTTCCGCCCGGCTGAATACTGATCCAGCCAGACCCCGGCGACGGAAGGAGAACCGTGACGGACGCGGGATTCAGCAGGCGCAGATTTCTGACCACGACCGCTGCTTTGACCGGCACCGCGTTGCTCGCCGGCGCGGGCGGCAGCGCGTTCGCGACCGGTGGCCGTGAACGCGCGGGCGGCATCGACCTCGACGGGCTCGGCAAGGCGATGTCCGGACGGCTGCTGCGGCCAGGCGACGCGGGATACGAACTCGCCGCGCGGCCGTGGAACCAGGCGCTGTCCGCACGCAGACCGGCCGCGATCGCCCTGGCCGGAGACCGCGACGACGTCGCCGAGTGCGTACGGCGGGCGGGTGGCCGAGGGGTTCCGCTCGCGGCGCGCTCGGGCGGGCACAATTACGCCGGATTCTCGACGCCCGATTCCGGTGTCGTCGTCGACGTCACGGCACTCGACAAGATCTCCGTGCACGACGACGGCACCGCGGTGGTCGGGTCGGGCGCGCGCTTGATGGACGTGTACACCGCGCTGGCCGCCCGTGGCCGGGCGCTGCCGGGCGGGACCTGCGCGTCGGTCGGCATCGCCGGTCTCACCCTCGGCGGCGGGATCGGACCGCTCACCCGCGCCTACGGCCTGACCTGCGACAGGCTGAAGGCCGCGACGGTCGTGCTGGCCGACGGCTCGGTGCACAAAGTGAACTCCCGCCGGGACGCGGATTTGTTCTGGGCGTTGCGCGGCGGCGGCGGTGGCCACGCGGGCATCGTCACCGAGTTCACCTTCAGCACCGTTCCGGCGCCGTCCCCGGTGATCTTCACCCTGGAGTTCCCGGCCGAGCACACCGCGAAGGTCCTCACCTCATGGTCGGCCTGGCAAGCCGCCGCTCCCAAGGAACTCACGTCGACCTGTGCGGTCGAAGCCCGCAAGCGGCCGACCGCGTCGATCGAAGGCGCCTGGCTCGGCGGCGACGCCGCGTTGGACGCCCAGCTGGCCTCGCTGATCGCGGAAGTGGGTGTCGCGCCCACCGAACGCACCGCGAGCCGCAAGTCCTACCTCGACGCCATGCTGCACTACGCCGGCTGCGACGACGCCAAGACCTGCCGTCTCGACACCGAACCCGGCGGGACGGTGGAGCGCGAGAGCTTCCACGCCGCGTCCCGGATGCTGCCGCACAGGCTGAACGCCGCCGACGCGGACCGCGTCGTCGAGATCTTGAGCGGCTTCGGCGACATGGTGCTCCTGTTCGACGGGGTCGGTGGCGAGGTCGACAGCATCGGCGCCCGCGACACCGCGTACCCGCATCGCGGCGCCACCGCGTCGATGCAGATCTACGGCTGGAGCGAGACCGACCAGGGCGAAGTCGTCACCCAGGCGCAACAGGCGCTGACCCGGGTCATCGGGACCGGTTCGTACGTCAACTACATCAACCCGATGCAGCCCGACTGGGCGGCTTCGTACTGGGGCGCCAACAGAACACGGTTGCGCCGCATCGTCTCGGCCTACGACCCGGGCAAGGTGTTCGACTTCCCTCAATCAGTGCTTCGCGGCTGACCCCAAGAAATCGGAGCGACAGAACCATGGGTACCTTCTCTCGCCGCGCGGCGCTCACCGCCGCGGCCGGAACCACCGCCGCGCTGGCGCTCGGCGGCCCGGCCGCCGCGACGGAAACCGGAACGCTCCTGCCCACCGGACGGCAATACCGCGTCACCTCCGGGAAGCAGACCCTGGTGGTGGCCGAGGTGGGCGCCGAACTGCGGTCGTGGACCGTGGACGGTCACGCCGTCCTGGCCGGTCACCCGGACACCGGCATGGGCGACAGCCATATGGGCAAGATCCTGCTGCCCTGGTCCGACCGGATCGCCGGCGGCAAGTACAGATTCGACGGGACCGACTACGAAACCCCGATCACCGAACACTGGAGCGGCTGCGCCATCCACGGGCTCGCGGCCTTCCTGCCGTGGACCCCGGTCAAGCAGGGCGGTAACCGCCTGCGGCTCGGTGCCGTGCTGTACCCGCAATACGGCTACCCGTTCCTGCTCGAGTTCCAGACCGAGTACGTGCTCGAAAAGGCCGGGCTCCGGGTCACGCTCACCGCCACCAACGCAGGTGACAGACCGGCCCCGTTCGGCAGCGGATACCACCCGTACTTCAAGACCGCACCGCGGATCGAAGACGCCAAACTGACCGTGGCCGCGTCGACGTACCTGATCAACGACGACAACGGCATCCCGGTCGGCCGCGCGGCCGTCACCGGCACCGTGAACGACTTCCGCACCCCCGCCCTCATCGGCCCGGCGAAGCTCGACCTCGCCTACACCGACCTCATCCGCACCTCGGCCGAAAGCACGCTGGCCGAACTCGAAACACCCGACGGGCACAAGATCCAGCTCTGGGCCGACGCCAAGCACAAGTACCTGCTGGTGTATTCCGACGACTACGCCGAAGGCAGGCCCGCCCGTCAGGCCATCGCCATCGAACCCGTCACCGGCCCCGGGAACTCCTTCAACAGCGGCGAGAACCTGATCGTCCTCAATCCCGGTGAGACCTTCCGAAGCAGCTGGGGAGTGCGGACGAACTCGCTCTGACCTCGACACGCGTGTCGTCGTCATCGGCGGCGCTCCGGCGCTCCGATGCGCCCAATGTGGCATTGGGGACCCTCACCGTCCCCAATGCCACATTGGGCGCACACAACTCGCCAACACGGCGCCACCAGCAAGACGCGAAGGGGCCTTTCCCCGCATCAGATGCGAGGAAAGGCCCCTTCAGCCTAGCGGCTCGCCCGGCGCGCTACTGTTTCCAGTCGCTGCAAGCGATGTTGCAAATGCGGAACTGCACGGTCCGCTTCTGCCGGTAGACGTGCCCGACCCGCGGGTCGAACATGTCGGGCTTTCCGTCAAGGCTGACCCAGAACGAGGGCCTCCCGGTGTAGGACGCGACGATGTAGCGGCCGTCGAAGGTGCCGTCGCCCTTGCCGGAATCCTGCCAGCTCCAGCAGATCTTCGCGGTGTTGTCGCGGTATCGGTGGTCTCCGCACTGATAGTTGTCCGCCTCGGTCGCGGCGTTCGCCACGCCGGTGCCGCCGAATACGAGCGCGGCGGCCACGCCCAAGGCAACCCGGGCAGTCCTGTTGATCACCGTTTTCCATCCTCCGTTCAATGGTTTCCCCGACCGCACCAGCAAACTGGATTCGATTCGTCGCCACCAGGAAAAACCGGCGGCAGATTCGCCGGACGAAAAGTGCGGGTCCGGCCTTTCCCCTGCTCCGCCACGATTCCCTTCAACTCCGTCAGAAGCCGCAGTTCGAATTCGGTCAGCGGCCGCGGGTCCGTCCGAGCGCGGAAACGACGAGCCCACCGGGGCCCGCGCATCAGTTCCAGCTGCCACAGGCTTCGTTGAAGCAGGCGCGGTGCTTCACACTCTTGCGCGCGACTTGGTGTCCTTCCCAGACGTTGTCGACGAGCTTGCCGTCGATCTGGGTCTGGATCCGGGTGACGTTGTGCAGCCGTTCCGCTTTCCAGCGGTACTCGTCGCTGCCGAGATAGTCGTGCGACCAGACACTCACCACCCTGACGACCTCTCCCTGGCCGGGGACCGTGAGGGTGAAGTCGTAGGTTTGGGCGGTGCCAGACGCCGGCCTGGTGAGCGTGACGGCTTCGGCGGTGGCAGTACCGCCGAACACCGACGCGAGAACCATGGCGGCGACGGCCAGTACGGACGCGGGCTTACCCTTCGAGACAGCGGACATGGTCTTCTCCTCATCTCCTGAACTTGACACCCACACTTGGCCACGGCACACGATGGCGTTACATCGACTTCGGGAGACGGCGAACGACCCGCAAGAGATCCGGCGTGATTCTGCGGGTCGTTCCGCATGGCGACGACGAGGTCACCTGTGTTGTCCTGCAGCAATGCATCAATGCGGGCGACGAAGCCACGCCGGGCGGGGCCGGGACACGGGAGCCTTCGGGACGGATCCGGTGGCCTTCGAAGCCTTTTACCGGGCGCATTTGGACATGGTTCACGGATTCGTGGCGCGACGAGTGCCCGATCCCTGGCTCGCCGCGGATCTGACCGCGGACGTGTTCGTGGCCGTCATCGAATCGGCGCACACCTTCCGGGAAGACCGCGGCACCCCGACCGGCTGGTTGTTCGGGATCGCCCGCAACGTGGTCAACTCCGAACGCAGAAGGACGGCGCGCGCGTCGACGGCGGACCGGGAGAACACCGGCCGGCGGCTGCTCGATTCCGCCGAGATCTGCCGGCTGGAGGACAGGATCGGCGCCGAAGCCGAAGCCAGGCGGGTGTACCGGGCGATGGACCGGCTGCCGGAATCGGAGCGCTCGGTGCTCGAACTGGCCGCGCTGGACGGGCTTTCGCTGTCGGACGTCGCCGGCGTGCTGGGCATTTCGGCGGTGACGGCGAGGGTGCGGCTGCATCGGGCGCGGCGCCGGATACGGGATCTGCTGGACCGGACCGGACATGCCGAAAAGACGGGCGGCGTTCTCGGTTCCCCGCTCCCGAACACACCCTAGCCTCGCAGCTTCCTGCCGTCCGAAACACGCGAATGCACCTTCCTGCACGACACGCGCGATGCCGGACCGGAACCAGCAGAAGTTACCGAAATTCCTGTCTTTCAGGTAATTCTTCCTCGCTCCAACGGGGCAATGAGATGTTCAATGACCGAATCATAGTGACCCTGAGTGATCAGATGTGAATTCTCTTCGCATTACTGAAAGCGCTTACTCGAATTCCAGGTTTCTCACAGGTGTGACGGAAAGAGTTGGTCGACATGCTGAACCTCGCACCGGCCGATGCCACGGCACCGGCCATCGCGGCCGCCGCGCTACGCGAACGATTGTCCCCGCTCGCCGGCCTCTTCGGGCCGATCTCGCCGCCGGTGCGCTTGCCGGTTCCGGAAGGGATCCCCGGGCTGCCGATCGCCAGTTCGACCACCGGCGACCTGGGCTGGGTATTGCCGGAGGTCGCCGCGTTCGCGCAGCGGGCCGGCCGGACGACGACCGGCCTCGACGGCGCCGGCGGTGGTTTCGACGCCACTCTCGCCGAGTGGGTGGCCGCGGCCGAGGCACTGGAGCGGTACTGCTCGGCGGTGTACAGCCGGGATCAGTTGATCACCGCGACCGCCGGGGAACTGGGGGCCGAAGCCCTCGATCTGGACGATCTGCCCCGGCTTTCGGACCGGGAACTGGCCGACGACCGGCATCCGGTCAGGCCGGCGCGCAAGGATCGGTCCCGCGCGTGGGTGCGCGGAGTGCGGCTGGCCGACGCCCGGCTCACCTGGATCCCCGCCGAGCTGGTCTGGCTCTATTTCGACGAACCCGGCGATCAGCGGCTCTCCGCGCCCAACAGCACCGGCTGCGCCATCCACACCGACCCGTGGCAGGCGCTGCTCAACGGGCTGCTCGAGGTGATCGAACGCGACGCCATCGCCATCGTCTGGCGTCAGCGGCTTCCCCTGCCCGAAATCGAGGTCGACGAAGCCCCGCCGGGGCTGAAGCGGCTGCTGGCGCGGTTCGACGCCGCCCCCGGCGTCTCGATGCGGCTGTTCGACGCGACCCTCGACCTCGGCGTTCCGACGGTCTACGCGGTCTACCAGGAACATCACTCGGCACGGCTTCGCCATGTGCTGGGCTGCGGGATCAACCCCGACCCCGGCAAGGCCGCGGCCAACGCGGTCCGGGAAGCCATCAGCTGCCGCCTCGCGCTCGACCACCATGGCGCGGCGCCCGCCGAGGCAGGCACGATCCGCAGCACCTTCGACGGCGCGCTGTACATGGGTCTGCCCGAACACGCCGAGGCCTTCGACTTCCTCGTCGGCCCGGGCCGGGCGGGCGGCACCGTCCCGCTGTCCGAGATCCGCTCCTCGATCCCGGACGGCCCGCCGAAGCGGTACCTGACCGACCTGCTCACCCGGATGCGGGATTCCGGGCTGGACGTCTTCGCCGTCGATATCGGTTGCGACGAATCACAGGAAGCGGGATTCACCGCCGTCAAGGCCATCGTTCCCGGTCTGCAGCCGCTCTCCTTCACTCATCGCGCCCAGTTCCTCGCCAGCCCCCGCCTCTACGCCGCGCCCGCGGCGTGCGGGTATCCGGTCCGGCGGCTCGAAGACCTCAATCCCTGGCCCCAGCCCTTCGCCTGAGCGCCCGTCATCCCCTCCCGAAAGGAGAAACCCCTATGCCAGGCTCACGTGAAGTGCTCGTTCTGCACGACGACGGCTTCGGTACCGCGGTGGCCGAACGACTCGGCGCCCTGCCGTCGGTGACGACCCGGGCCACCCCCGGCCTTCCTTCTCCCGGCGAAGTTCCCGCCCGAGGCGTCCTGGTGCTCGCGCTCAATCAGCCCGCACCCCGGTTCGAACGGGAAGCGGACCGGCTCGCCTTGGCCCGCGACGCGTTCCTGATCCCGGTGATCGCGAGCCACCAGGCGATCCGGCTCGGGCCGGTACTCGGCCCCGGCGCGCACGCGACCATGGACTGCCACTACCGCCGCACCCTGCAGCACCACACCTCCACCGGTTCGCCCGAGCTGCACGCGGCCTACGACGAGGTCGAGCATCGCCCCTCGGCCGGGTTCCTGCCGTCGCTCGCCGCTTCGGCGGCGTCGTGGACCGCCGCCGTGATCCATCGGCTCGCCGAAGGGGATCCGAGCGACCTGCAACAGGTGACCTACTTCAGCGGCACCTCGGCCCGGATCGGCCGTCACCGGCTCACCGGCGTGCACGGCAACGCCCGATCCGAGGCCACGGTCCCCGTCGAAGACCGGTCGTGGCAGGCCTTGCTCCCACTGGCCCGCGAACTCGCACAGGACATCCCCGCACCGGACGCCGTCGCCGAAGGAGCAGCCAGGTGAGCCCAGCCACGACCACCGCGGACCGGATCGCCGCCACGCGCATGGGACTGGCGGTCGCGAACGACCCCCAGTTCACTCTTCCCACGAAGGCACGGAAACTCCCCGGCCTGGTCGAGGTCCCGCTGCCGTCGGGATACCTCGTCGAAGGCGCCGCCGCCCGGCAGGTCTTCTCCGGCAAGGCCAGTGTCACCCTCCTGCCCCGGGTTCTCGGGCTGCTGGACGGGAACCGGACCTACGCCGAGATCGCCGCCACCCTGGGCATCAAGAAAGCCGACGTGGTGACCATCGTTTCCCTGCTCTACACCCGCGGACTCGTCGAGGAGGGCCTCGACCCGGCCGTTCCCGACGAACCCGTGCCACTGTGGCTGGCCCGCCACATCGACTCGTCCCGGGTGCACCGGAGCGGCCACCAGGCCTGGCAGGAGCTGCGATCGGCACGGGTCGCGGTGGTGGCACCCCCGGACCTCGCCACGGAACTCACCGAACTGCTCATCGCGAACTCGGTCACGACCGTGGCCGTTCACGTACGGCCGGACGACCGCCTCGTCTCCGGTTCCATCCCCGACGACCTCACGCTCGTCATCGGCCTGACCGGCGACGTGCAGACCCCCACCTGGCTGAGCGACCTCGACCGGCTGGTCGACAGACGCGGCGGAACGTGGCTCCGGGCCGCCCTGACCGGCGGTGTGCTGGAGCTGGGCCCGCGGTTCGACGCCAGGATCGGGCTCACCCTCGCCCGGTGGGAACTCGGCGCGCGTTCCGCGCCTGGGTCCGCCGATACCTCCGACGCCGTCCGCTCGGCCGCACTGGGGGTGCTCGCCACGGAGATCACCAACGTGGTCTCGAGGCTGGGCGACGGCGGGACCCTCAACACGGTGCTGCGCATCGACCTGACCACCGGTGAAACGACCGAACTGGCGGCCGCGCCGGGGCCGATCGCGACGCTGCCCCAGCCCGGCGGCCGGACCCATTCGCTCGCCGTCACCTTCGACGAGATGGTCCGCTTCCCGCCGAAGGACCAGGCCTCGCCCAAGGGCCACCTCATGCACTACGTACCCGCGAACACCGCCAAACAGTACGACCACAAGGTCTACCCGCCGGCGGCCCGGCTCCCGCTGCCCAAGGTCAACGTCATCGATTTCGCCGCCTTGGCCACGGCGGCGGCACCGGTGGAGGTCGACCGGATCGCACTGGCCGTCCGCACGGCCTTCGGCCTGCAGCCCGGTGGCGCCGACCGTGGTGACCGGCATGTGCACCGCTACCACGCGACCGGCGGCAACCTGGGCTCGCCTCAGGCGTACCTGGCCATCCGCGACGTCGGCGGACTGCCGCCCGGCTGGTGGCACTACGACCCGTTCACGCACGAACTCGTCGCGGTGGCACCGTTCGACGAGGAAAGCACGAACTGGCTCGACAGCACCGCCCCCGGGGCGCCCGCCGTCGTCGTCAGCGCGGGCGCGTTGAGCCGGGTCGCCTCGAAGTACGGTCCGTTCGCCGCCCGCGTCATCCACATGGACGCCGGGGTCTCCCTGCACCAGCTCGGGGAAACCTGCCGCATCGTAGGCCTGTCCGCCCGGCGGGTCGGCAAGGTCCGTTTCGAGGACGCGGCCCGGCTGCTCGGGCTCGACCCGGCGAACGACCCGGTGACCGAGATCGTCCGGATCGACCCGGCGAACGACGCCCCTGCCGCACCGGCGGGCCCGGGATCCGCGTTCACGACGGACGCCACTGTGGACAGTGGACCCGAATTCCTGGTCTCCAGGCCCATCGGGTCGCGAAACGACGTGATGACGGAGTTCGTCCGGGAGCTGCAGGAGCAGCAGACCCCGACCGCGCTCGGCAGGCTGGGCGGCGCGTCCTGGTCGCCGGCGGCCTATGCCATGGCCTTGGCCAACCGGCATGGCGGCCGCGTCTACGGGCCCGGCGAGATCGACGGCGAGGAACTCGCGGAGCTGCTGCGCCGGGCGGACCGGGCGGGCAGCCTCGGCTGGAGCGAACCCGGTACCGGAAGGCTCGGCTACCTCGTCCTCGCGCAGCGGGTGACCGGGCTGGCACCGGGTTTCCACCGCTTCGATCCGGTGAGCGGCTTCAGCGAGGTCGCCGCGCTGCCCGTGGATCATCCGGTCGAGAAGATGGTGCTGCAGGCGGAATTCGCGGGCGCGGCGGCGATCGGGGTCGTCGTCGGGCGCACTCCGCACGCCGTGCACGAACTCGGTGCACACGGCTACCGGATCCTGCTGGCGAGGGGATCCGCCGCGGTCAACGAGGTCTGGCTCGGCGCACTCGCCGCCGGCCGGGAAGCCTGCGGGTTCGCCGGGCTGATCCCGCACGCACTCACCGAGCACGGCCGCCTCGATCTTCGCGAGGAGGTGCCTTTGTTCACGTTCGCCATCGGCACCGCACCGAATTCCGCATTCCACTGAATCGGCATTTAAATGCATTTTCCCCATCAGCCGACGCAGGAAGCTGCATGGTTTACCGGCGAACAATCGTTGATTGCGACCGAGGCCACACTTACAATAATTTCAGCGCCCGAGCGGAATTTCCACTCTTCGTGGCGGGAATCACCGGACTTCCGGCCCGATGGCGCAGCCTTCACTGAAATCCAAGAACAGACAAGGAGTGCCATCGTGGAAGAAACCACTGGCAGCGCCCTCGACCTGTGGGCCGAGGAAAGCGCGGACAACGTCGCGGCCGACTGCTGCAAGGGAACCGCTTCCAGCCTCAGCTCACCTGTCCTCTGCGCGGGAACCGCCAGCAGCGAGTGCCCGTAGCGATTCTCGCCGAAACCGTTCATTTCCCAGGAGAGAACAATGCATCTCGACCCTGACGACCAAGAAGCACAGCTGGATCTGTGGGCCGACGAGCCCGCCGTCGGCATGGCCGCGTCGGCTTGTTGCGCCAGCTCCGGTAGCAGCATCAGCACCGTCAGCACACCGGCAAGCACCAGCGGCACGGCCGGCAGCGCCGGCAGCACTTGCTGAGAATTCCGCCGCCTCGATTTCACCACGACCACTGAAAGCCTCCGGCTTTCGGTCAACCCATGGAGGAAAAATGGAGATCACCACGACCGAGCACGATCTGCCACTCGATTTGTGGGCAGAAGAAAGCGGAGCGAACATCGCCGCGGAGGGTTGCACCATCGGGTGCGCGGGTTCCGCCGGCAGCGCGGGCACGTTCGGCTGCCCCGTGGGCACCTTCAGCAGCGGCGGCAGCAGCAGCACCGCCGGCACCGGTTGCTGAACAAAACCCCGAATCCCATCCCGAACCCGAAGCCGTCCCCGGGCTTCGTCACGCAAAGGAAAGAATCATGGAAACGAATCTGAACCTCGACGCCACCCTGGACCTCTGGGTCGAGGAGAACGTGGCCACGGTGGCCGCGGATTGCTGCGCCGGCTCCGCCAGCACGGGCGGGTCCTTCGGCTCCGCGGGCACGGTCGGCAGCACGGTTTCGACCGGCGGGTCCATGGCCTCCGCCGGATCGGCTTCGAGCCGCTGCTGACCGGGCTCAGCCGCCGACCTCGGTGAAACGGGTGGGTGGCCCGCGCGGCCCACATCCCCACCGGCCACCCACCCTTTCCCGTTCCCGTCCATCCCGAACCTCGGAGGGTCCACCATGTCCACCACCGTCGAACCGCCCGGCTCCGGCGCGCGGACCGCCGACACGGCGTCCGTGGTCGCCGGCGCGCGGTGGCCCGCCGAAGACGACGTCCTCCGGCTCAACCCCGGAGTCGAACTGCTCACCGGCGCGGACGGCCGCTCGATGCTGTTCGACGAAACGAGCGGCAAGTACACCTTCGTCAGCGACGGCACCTGCCGGCTGGTCCCCCAGCTCACCGCGGGCGTCCGCTACGGCAAACTGCTGGACGGGCTGGCCCGCCGCAGCGGCGCCCCGCTCGACAAGGTCGACAAGGCGCTACGTCCTCTGGTCCACGACCTCGCCAGGCTCGAACTGCTCGACGGAGTGGTGGCGGCCACCGACGGGATCACCAACCGGGTGGCCCGTTCGCAGATCAAGATGCCGCACGCGCGGCTGCCTGTCTCCACCGAACGCGCCGATCGCGTGTTCGCCGCCATCGCCCGGCCCTTCCGCGGCCGTGCGGGCGGGATGGCGCTCGGCGCGATCGGGTTGCTCGGGGCGGCCGGCCTGCTGACCGCGGTGCTGACGCTGATCTTCCACCCGGTCGTCCCCGACCTTTCGGCGCTCTGGCTGGTGTACCTGGTCATGATCCCGCAGACCCTGCTGCACGAGACGAGCCACGGCGTGCTGTGCCGCTACTACGGCGTGCCCGCCCGCGAAGTCGGTGTCGCACTGTGGCTTTACGTCATGCCGATCGGTTACGTCGACCGGTCCGACGCCGTACGCCTGCAACGGCGCTGGCCGCGGATCGCGATCCTGCTCGCCGGCCCGGTCTTCGACGGAATCGTGCTCGGCACGACCGCCACCCTGCTGCTCACCGGAACCGGCGACCCCGGGTCGCTGGGCACCCTGCTGGCGTTCCAGACCGTGATGATGGTGATGAACTTCAACCCCATGCTGCCGACGGACGGGCAACAGGTACTGGAGAACGCGGTCGGCAAGCTGAACCTGCGCAGCCGCGCGATGACCTACGTGCTGCACCGGGTGTTGCGCAGGCCGCTGCCCAGCGCCCTGCGCCGGGTCACTCGTGGCGAACGGACGTTGTTCTGGGGATACGGCATCGCCTGCCTCGTCTACCTGGTGCTGATCTTCGGTCTCGTCGGCACGACCCTCTACAACCTCGCCGTCGCACTCTTCTGACCCCCTCACTTCGCGGGCCCGCGTCGAGTCGCCCCTCCGACGCGGGCCCGCGAGCCCATACCGGAGACGACATGCCCCAGACCAAACCATCGCCGCCGCGAACGCGGAAGACCACACCCACGGTCAAGGCGATCATCATCGTGGTCATCGCGGTCCTCCTCGGCGGAGGTCTGTACCTCCAGCTGCGGAACACCAGCCCCGAAGCCGACGGCTACGGCCCGCCGCGGACAGCGGCCCGGATCAGCTCCCCCGGTGTCATCTCGCTGGGCGCGGCCGGCGCACCGAACAAAGTGGACGTTTACGAAGACCCACTGTGCCCGTACTGCGCCGGTTTCGAGCACCGCTTCGGTCAGCTGCTCGCCAAGGCGATCGACGAAGGCAAGGCGAAGGTCGACTACCACGTGCTGACCTTCCTCGACGACAAGTCGAAATCCGGTGACTACTCCACCCGGGCCGCCTCGGCCATGCTGTGCGCCACCCAAGCCGACGGCGCCTCCTTCGGGCGGCTGCACGGACACCTGATGTCGCCGGACAATCAGCCCAAGGAACACGGCGACGGCGACCACACCGACGACGAGCTGATCAGGTTCGCGGCGGAGGCGGGCGCCACGAACGGCGTCGCGGAGTGCCTGCGCGGAGGCGTGTTCGCGGCCCCGTTGCGGGAGACCACGGCCGCCGTCCGCCCCACCCTCGCGGGCACACCCTCGGTGCGGATCAACGGCACGCTCATCGCGCCGGGCGACCTCAACGACGGCGACTGGGCGGAGCCGTTGCGATGACAGCCGGGAACATCCCTCTGCCCGACCGGCTCGCGCCGCTCGTGGACGACTCGCTCGGCCTCGTCGCCGAGCCCGTGTTGCTGCCCTTTCCGCCCGGCTCGGGAGTGATGCCGATCGCGTCCGCCCACCTGGGTGACGGAAAGGCCGCCGTGCCCGCGATCCGCCGCTATGCCCAGTGGTCCCGCTCGGCGCCCGACGCGATGGACGGCAGCGGCGGCGGTTTCGACGTCGAGCTCGCCAAGGCGGTCGCGGTGGCCGAGACGCTGGAACGCTACTGCTCGACCGTCCAGGACCCGGCGGACATGCGCTGGGCGACCGCGCTCGAACTCGGTGACGAAGCACTGGACCTGGACACCCTGCCCCGGCTGTCGGAGACCGAACTGGCGCTCCCCGGACAGCACACCCGGCTCGCCGCGAAGGACGTTCCCCGTAACTGGGTACGCGGTGTCCGGCTGCGTGACGGGAAACCCTCGTGGATACCGGCTCAGCTGATCTACCTGTTCTACGTCGCGGACACCGAGGAGAACATCGCCAACCCGATCTCCACCGGCTGCGCCGTGCACTCCGACCCGGCACTGTCGATCGTCAAAGGGATCGTCGAGGTGATCGAGCGGGACGCCACCGCGCTCACCTGGCACCAGCGCCTGCCGCTGCCGGAGATCGACGTCGACATCGGCGACCCGGAGCTGCACGAGCTCGTCGCGGCCTACGAGCGGCATCCGTACGTCGACGTCCGGCTGTTCGACGCGACCACGGACGTGGGCGTGCCGTCGATCTTCGCGGTCCGGATCGACCGGCGCAGCACGGCCGTGCGGCACGTGGCGATCTGCGCCTCCAACCTGGACCCGGTGCAGGCGGCCGTGAACGCGTTCCGGGAGGTCCTCTCCTGTCACATCGCCTTCCTGCCCCGGATCGGCAGCACCCCCGAACGCGCCGAAGACTGCTATCGCACGATGGACGGCGCGCTGTTCACCGCGCACGCCGACCGTTCGGAAGCCTTCGAGTTCCTGCTCTCCGGTACGCGCAAGCGGCCGCTGTCGGCGCTGCCTGCCCCGCCCGCCGGGACCTCGGCGGAGTCGTTGCGCTGGCTGTCGGGCCGGCTGACGGCGGTGGGCACGGACGCGTACGTGGTGGACCTGACCACCGACGAGGCGGCCGCGGTCGGGATGACGGCGGTCAAGGCGATCGTGCCGGGGCTGCAGCCGATGTCGTTCGTCCGCAAGGCCCAGTTCCTCGCGCATCCCCGGCTCTACACCGCCCCGGCGGCGATGGGTTACCCGGTCCGCGACGAAGCCGACCTGAACCCCTGGCCGCAACCCGTCGCTTGAGACGGGCTCGAAGAGAGGAAACACCGTGAGCGTCCTCGTGCTGCATGACGACGATTTCGGCGCGGCGGTGGCCGCCAGGCTGCGTTCGGTGCGGCCGGGCACGGTCGCGCACCGGCTCGGCGGATGGCCCGACCTCGAGTCGCTGGACGAGCTGATCACCGGGTACGAACAGATTCTCTTCGCCTGGAGCCGTCCGGTCCGGCGGCTCGAGTCCGCTGTGGACAGTGCGGTACTCCGGCACGGCAAGACGCTGCTGCCCGTCGTCGCCGAGGGCTTGACGGCGCGGGTCGGTCCACTGCTCGGCCCGCGTGCCGGGGCGACCGTCGACTGCTACTACCGCAGGCGTGCCCAGCGGATGGGTGCGCATACCGACCTCGGCCTGGTGCACGACCATTTCGACGACCATCCCGCGGGCGAACCGGCCGGCTATCTCGGCGCGACGGTCGCCGTGGTGTGCGGGCTGGCCGGACGGTTGCTCGACGGGGACCCGGCCGAGCCCAGAGTGGTGCTGGTCCAGCCGCATCTCGGCGAAGCGACGAGCTCGGTCCTGCTCGGGGTGCACGGCAACGCGCGGGCACGGTTCCCCGTTCCTTCCGAGCAGCGGACTTTCGCGCGCCTGCGCGGGATCATCCTGGACGCGATGGAGGCGACGGCATGACCACCACCGTCCAGCGGACCACCGCCGCCGAAGCGCTGCGCGATGCGGAAGCCGCGCCGGGCACCGGGTTTCCCTGCTTGCTGCCCGGTATCTCCCTCATCCCGACACGCACCGGCATGGTGGCCTTCGGCGCCGCCCAGCCGCAGGTGTTCGGCGGCAAGGCGGCGCACACCGTCCTGCCCACCGTGTTACGGGCGATGGACGGGACGCGCGGCACGTCCGCGATAGCCGAACTGCTCGGCCTGCCGGTGAAGACCGTGGACGCGGTGCACGCGCTCGCTCGCTCTCGCGACCTTCTCTGTTCCGGGCCGGTCCCCGGCGACCACTCCGGACGCTGGCTGGCCCGGTCCGGCACGGCGACCGCGAAGGTCCGAGACGCGGATTCCGGTGACCGCCGGGGAGCCCGGGTGAAACTCACCGGCGATCCAGTCCTCACCGCCGAGCTCGGCGAACTGCTCGCCCTCGACGGGGTGCGGGCCGAAGTCGTGGACCGGGCCGGATGCACGGATTCCGATCTCGTCCTCGTCGTGCTGAACGGCGAGGAGCCCACGGCCGAACTCGCCGCGCTCGATCGTGAGCTCACCGCCGCGGGCGTCCCGTGGCTCCGGGTGCTCGTCCACGAGGGCGGCGCGGAGGTCGGTCCGCGGTTCGCCCCGCGCGACGAACTGCGCTACGCCGGCTGGTGGCCGGTCAACCCGCCCCCGGCCGCCGCTGCCCCCGCCTCGCCGGGACGGGACGCCGCCCTCGGTTTCGCCGCGCTCGAGATCGTCAATCTGCTGAGCGGCGCCGGACGTCCGGTCTCCATGTCGGCGGTCGCCGAATTCGACGTGGCCGACGGCTCCTGCCGCCGTCGCCCACGCGCGCCCCGGCCGGGCGACGGCGAATCCCTCTGCCTCGCGCTGGATCACGTCGCCCGTCAGTCCATTCCGGACGGTCGGCTGCCGCGGTTCCTTCTCGCCCCCGAACCCGATCCGGCGGCGATCGAACCGGTGGACGGCCAGGAGCTGACGCGGCTGCTGGGCGCGGCCTTCCCCGGTGGCACCGACCGATCGCTCAACGCCTATGTGCTGGGTGAGAAGGACCGGGCGCACCTTTACCTCCCGGAGAAGGCGGGGCTCATCGACCTCGCCGGGGTCGCGGACGTGACCCGGTGGCGCCGGGAGCACGCCGACGACGCATTCGCCGTGATCGCGGTATCGGTGACGGTGCCCGCCCATTCGAACGGGACGACGGTCCGCGATGGCCTCCTGCACACCGGCGCCGCCGTACAGCGGCTGCTCGCGGCCGCCGCCGGCCTGGGCCTGCGCACGCGGGACGGGCTCAGCGGATCCCTCGGTGACCTCGGTGACGCGCTCGGCCTGCTCCCGCACGCCGAGACCCTGCTCGAAATCGTGGTACTGGACCGGGAACCGGGAGACGAACGATGAGCACGCACCCGTACGCACCGGAAAGCCAGGCCGCGCTCTCGGATCTGCTGCGCGCCGAACTCGCCGCCGCCCCGCTGCCGCGCGCTACCGGCCCGCGGCCGCGCGGCCGCGGTATGCGGGAAGTCCGGCCTGCCGACGGCGGGCTGACCGCGGACGCGATGGGGTGGATCCTCGGCGCCGCCACGCCGGACTCGGACGTGCTCCGGTTCACCGTCGCCGCCCGCGACGTCGACGGGCTCGACACCGGTTGGTACGAATTCCGCGAAGGCGCCTTCCACCCTGTGAAGATCGCCGACGAGTTGCCGGCCCCACCCGCGACGGTGTTGGTCTCCGGTGGCCTGGAAGCGATCCGTGAGGGCGGCGTCCATCTGTGGCGTCGCGCGCTGCTCGCGACCGGGGCGGCCGGTGAGGTGGCCGGAATCCACGCCGGCACCGTCGGCTACGCCTTCCGGACGATCGCCGCCGACCGGATCGTGAGCGACGCGGATTTCCGTATCCAGGCCTGGGCTTTCGCCCCGGCGGACGGAACATCGTGAACCCCGTCCTCCACACCACCCCCCACGGTGCCGGCCTGTGGCTGTACGGCGCGGGCGCGTTCGGCGAGCGGGTGCTCGGCGGGCTCGACGATCGCCGCACCGGGAGGTTGCGGTTGCTGGCAGGCGTGACCCAGACCGCGCGCCTCGGCCTTTTCGAGACGGTCGCGGCACGAGCCGGAGCCCTCCGCCTGCCGTGGCTGCCTCTCGTGCTGGACGGAACGACGTTGTACTGCGGGCCGGTGACGGGAGCGGGCACCGGCCCCTGCCCGGACTGCACCGGCAAACGGCGCCGTCAGCATTCCCGGCGTGCCCGGCTTTCCGCTTTGCCCGCCCCGGCCGAAGAACACGCGTTCCTGCCCGAACACGGCAAGCTCGCGATCGCCTTGCTCCACGCTGTCACGCGGGCCTTCACCGACGACGGCGAGACGACCGACATCCACGAGATCGACCTGGTGCACGGCACCTACGGCAAGCACCGGGTGATTCCCGTCCACGGCTGTCCCGGCTGCGACCCGCCGGGGCCGGCGGACCGGTCATGGGAGCGGCTGGCCGCGGGCCTTGGCATACGTACGGAGGTAGCCGGATGACCACGCACCAGCACTCCGCCGTCACGATGGCACCGGACACTTCCGCCGCCTTCTCCCCGTGGACGCTCGCCCGGGTCGGCGGCCTGCCGACGCGGACGTGCGCGCTGGTCGGCGCCCGGACCGAGAAACTGTTGCGGCGTGCGGAAAAGCTGGCCGAGGAGCAGGCATCGATCGGCGCGTCGCTGGCGGAGGTCTGTTACACGCTGGTGCCGGCGCTCGACGACACTCCGGCGTTGCGCCGGGTGGCGCTGGCCGTGAAACGGGCCGCGTTCCGGAGCGCCACGCTGCCCGCGGACGCCGACGACCTCTCCGACCACCTGCCACCGGACGCCCGCAAGCTGCTCGCGGCCTACCACCGGACGACCGAGGAAACCGCGGAGTCGCTGCGGGAGCTGGCTTCATCCGTCGCCCTCGACAGTGCACGGGCGCGCGCGACGCTGGTCGCGCAACTGGACCACGAGCCGTTCGTCCGCTCGCTCGCCCTGGCCGCGCCGGAATGGACGCGACACGGCCTGAGCAAGGCGTGGGAAGGCGAACTGGACAACCGCAACCTTCGCACGCTGTACTCCTACGTCACCCGGACCGCCGTCAAGACCAGCCCCTACTCCCGGCTGACGACCGTGTCGATGCCAGGCGTCGCCGGCACGGGATCCCGCAGCTACTCCGGGGCGGCGCTGGCCCAGCTGGCCTTGCGGGCCGCCGCCCGGGACCGGGAGCTCGCGCCACTGCTGCGGTACCGCGTGGCCGCGCACACGAGCACCCGTCCCGGTGGCTTCGTCCTGCTCACCGAGGCCGAAGGCCAAGGACCGATGTCATGGTCGTCGCCGTCCACCGGCCACGACGCCGCCGCGCCCGCCTGGCTGTTCCAGGCGGACAACGAGCGGGACCACACCTTCGCCGAACTCCGCGAGCTGATGGGCGGACGTGACTCCTGGGCGAGGTACCTGCGCATGCTCGACAGCGGCTGGGTCCACCCGGTCGTCTGCCCGCCGGGCACCGGTGATCCGCTCCAAGGGCTGACCGAAACGCTGTCGGCCGCCGAAGGCCACCCGATGCCCGTCCGCCTGCACCGCCTGCACCGGTCCATCACCAGGCTGGCCGATGCCGCGCTGCCCGAGCGAACGGCGACGATCACCGCCGCGAAGGAGGCGCAGGCGGAATGGCGGGCGGCGAGCGGCATCCGGATGTGGACACCCGACCTCGTCTACGAAGACGCCGCGACCGGATTCGGCGTGCCGGAGCCGGTCGACGCCGAACCGGGCGGGGAATTGAGCGCTTACGCCTCGGAACTGCGGCCGCACCTGTTCCGCAGCCACCTCTACGACTTCCTGCTCGAAGCGTTCGTCTCCCGGTTCGGCCGCGGTGGCCGTTGCACCGACGTGTTCGGCTTCCTCGCCGCGCTCACCGTCGAAGACCGCGCTTCCCTGCCGCTGTCCCAAGCCTTTTCACGCGACAGGAGCCGGGCGGACGCCACCCGCCGGGCAGACCTCCCGGTCGGCCGGACCAGTGCTCCGCCGTCGGTCGCCGTGCTCTTCCAGGAGGCGGACACCGAAGCGGGCCGGGTGCCGGTGGTGAACCAGCTCTGCGACGGCGTCGGCGGGATGGTCAGCAGGTTCACCGGCGTACTCGGCGACCCGCTTTCCGATGCCCTGGTTGAGTGGTTTTCCGCTCTGTGGCCGGGAATCGCCCGCTACGAACTGGTCAACAGCCGCGCGTGCACGACGGCCCAGTACACCGCCGCGGGCCGTCTGCCCGCGTTGATCGTCCCCGGCGAAGGGATGCCCGCCAGGCCCGGGGATCTCCCGCTGGAACGCACCACGCTGATCCACGACGCGGACCGCGGCGTGCTGGAACTGCTCGGCCCCGACGGCGGACCGTTCGGCCTCGCCTACCTCGGCCTGATCCCGCCGCATCTGAGCAGTGGGCTCCCCCGGCTGCTGACCGTCCTCGCCAACCCCTGGGTGGCACCGCACGAGTTCGGGGACCGGCAGCAGGCCGGTCTGCGGCCCGGAGAGCCGGAGCTCGTCGCGCGGCCGCGGAAAACCGTGGGCCGCACGGTCGTCGAACGAGCGAACTGGCTATGCCACGCGGACCGGCTTCCGTTGCCGGTCAAGGGAGAACCCGAGAGCGAGACGGTGCTGCGAGCCCATCGCTGGCGGCGCGAACACGGTATCCCGGCGGAAGTGTTCTGCCGCCGGATCGACGACTTCACCGCGAAACCGCTGTGGGCCGATCTCCGCAGCGCGGTCTCGCTCGCGGTCCTGCGGCAGGAACTGACCGGTTCCGTACCGGTCAGGATCACCGAGGCACTACCGGGACTCGGACAGCACCGGCTGTGCGGGCCGTCCGGCGAAAGCCTTGCGTGCGAATACGTCGTAGGCCTGCGTTGGCCGCGGCCGGAGGCCCGCCGAGCGGGCTGATCGGCTGCAGGTTCTTTGCAGGCTCCGTGAGCAAAATGACTTCTCGCGATGTGACATCCGTCGCAGCGGAAGCCGCCATCCGCGCTTCCCGAGCCATCGAACCCACAGGACTGACATATGAGTTCTTCCTCGGACCGCGACTACACCAAGGCATTGAGCGGCCGCCAGGTACAGATGATCGCCATCGGCGGCGCGATCGGCGTCGGGCTTTTCCTCGGCGCCGGCGGAAAACTCCAGCAGGCCGGCCCATCACTGCTCCTTTCGTACGCGCTGTGCGGGGTCGCGGGCTACTTCGTCATGCGCGCGCTCGGCGAACTCGTGCTGTACCAACCGAGTTCAGGCAGTTTCGTCACCTACGCGCGCAAGTTCATCGGCCCGTGGGCCGGTTTCGCCTCCGGCTGGATGTACTGGCTCTACTGGGCGACGACCGGGATCGCGGAGATCACGGCGGTGGCCATCTACGTGCACAAGTGGCTGCCCGACATCCCGCAATGGGTCACCGCGCTGGCCGCACTCGGTGTGCTGCTGCTGGTGAACCTGTTGAGTGTCAAGCTGTTCGGCGAACTGGAGTTCTGGTTTTCGCTGGTGAAGGTCCTGGCGATCGTCGTGTTCCTCGTCGTGGGTCTCGGCCTCGTGCTCACGAGCGCGCAGATCGGGGAAACGACGGCAGGAGCGCACAATCTGATCGCCCATGACGGGTTCTTCCCCTCGGGCTTCGGGATCACCTTGATGACCTTGCAGGCGGTCATCTTCGCCTACGCCGGCATCGAACTCGTGGGCATCACCGCCGGGGAGACCCAGGACCCCGGGAAGGTCGTTCCCAAGGCGGTCAACAGTGTCGTCTGGCGGATCGGCGTGTTCTACGTCGGTTCGGTCCTGCTGCTGGCGATGCTCGTGCCGTGGCCGTTCTACAGTTCGGGCGAGAGCCCGTTCGTCACGGTCTTCACCAGGCTCGGCATCCCGGCCGTCGGTGACGTCATGAACGCGATCGTGCTGACCGCCGCGCTGTCCTCCTGCAACTCCGGTCTCTACTCCACCGGCCGGATCCTGCGGGCGCTCTCCGAAAAGGGCGAAGCACCCGAATTCGCCGGACGGATGAACAAACACCACGTCCCCTACGGCGGGATCCTCTTCACCTGCTCCGCCTACGTCCTCGGTGTCGTTCTCAACTATCTGGTGCCGAAACAGGCGTTCGACATCACCACCGCGATCGCCTCGTTCGGCGTGGTGTCCACTTGGGCCACCCTCATCGTCTGCCAGATGCGGCTACGGCAAGCCTCACTTCGCGGAGAACTGGAACGCCCGCGGTTCAGGATGCCGGGAGCGCCCTACACCGGCTGGGCGACCTTGGGTTTCCTGGCACTGGTGATCGTGCTGATGGGTTTCTCCGACGGTGCGGAGAAGATCGCCTTCTACTCGATGCCCGCCATCGTCATCGTGCTGGTGGCCGGCTGGCGCGTGGTCGGCCGTCGTCGCGATCGGCTCTCCGTTCCCGGCTGACCTCCCAGGTTTCTTCCAGACCTCTCGGGCACACTAGGTTCACCTGCGGCCACCCCCGCCGCAGGGCGAAACGGCACGCGAGACATTCCGGGCACCCAGGTGCCGCCGCCGCGGATGTCTCGCGTGTCTTCGTTTCCGGGCACCAAACGCACTTGCCCGATTCGGCTCCCGCCACAACGCCTTCGCTCAGGTCGGCACTGAAGAATACGAAGACGAAGCGACAAGCGTGTGACGACAGGGATGAGCACCGATGAAATTCCGTCTGCTGGGAGCGATCGAGGCCTGGAAGGAAGACACGGCGCTGCCACTGGGCGGCGCGAAGCCGAGGACCGTGCTGGCCGCGTTGCTCCTCTCCGGCGGGCAACCGCTGTCGGTTTCCCGGATCATCGACGCGCTGTGGCCGGAAGAACCCCCGAAAACGGCACAGGCACTGGTGCATTCCTATGTCGCGACGCTGCGGAAGGTGCTCAGATGCGACGGGCACCAGGAAGTCCTGCAGACGAGAGCCCGGGGCTATGTCATCGAACCGAAGACGATCTGGCTCGATCTGACCGAGTTCGAGCGGCTCGTCGCGCTGGGGCGGGCGGCCAACGCCGGGGAACGATACGAGCAAGGAGCACGGCTGCTGCGTGAATCGCTCGGGCTTTGGCGCGGCACCCCGCTCGACAACACCTGCGCGGGCTTCGCCGAGCCGGAACGGGTGCGGCTCGATGAGTTGCGGCTGGCCGTCCTGGCCGAACGGTTCGAAGCGGAGCTGGCGATCGGCGCCGAAGCGTCGGTGGTCGGCGAGCTCGCGAAGCTGGTGGCGGAGCATCCGCTGCAGGATCGCTTCATCGCTCTGCTGATGACCGCGCACTACCGGCTCGGACGCCAGGTCGAGGCACTGGAGGTCTATCAGGGCTATCGCCGTCACCTTCTCGCCCTCCACGGTCTGGAACCCGCCGCCCGGTTGCGAGACCTGCACGGGGCGATTCTGCGCTCCAGCGAGGAACTGCTCACCCCGAAACACGCCAAGGCCGGGTCACGGCCGTCGCCCGCCCAGCTTCCCCCGGACGTCCCGCATTTCACCGGCCGCTCCTCCGAACTGGCACGGGTCATCGACGCGGTGGCACGCCCCGGACTCGCGAGGCCTTCGCTCGTGGTGCTGACGGGGCAGCGCGGGATCGGCAAGACCGCCTTGGCCGTGCACGCGTGCCACCGGGTCGCCGAAGCGTTCCCTGACGGCCAGGTCTACCTCGATCTCGCCGGGCTGTCGGCGAAGGAAGCGATCATGCGCGTGCTGCGCGCGCTCGACGTCGGCACCTCCGTGGCACCACACTCGGCCGACGAGGCCGCCGCGCACTACCGGTCGTCGCTGCGCGACCGCCGGGTGCTGCTGCTCGTGGACAACGCCTCCGACAAAGAACAGCTGAGGGCGTTGCTGCCGGCGGCGCCGGGTTGCGCCATGGTCGTCACCACCGGCGAACGCCTGCACGGCATGCCGGATGCAATGGTCCACATCGGACCATTGCGCCCTGAAGATTCCGCCGAGTTGTTGCACAAGCTGATCGGCACGCGGGACGAGGCACTCGACGAGCTGGCGGCGTTGTGCGATCACCACCCCCTCGCCCTGCAGGCGGCGGCCGCCCGCTTGTCGAGCAGGCCACAATGGACGGTCGACCGGCTGGTCGCCCGCCTGCGCGACCCTCGCTGCCGCCTCGCGGAACTGTCGGCAGGCGACCCGCAGGTGCGGAACGGACCGGTGTCCGCGTACCGGGCACTCGGCGAACGGGACGGACGGCTCCTCGCCGCGCTCGCGATCGCGGACGCGCCGTCCTATGTGCCCTGGATGGTGGCGGCGCTGGGCGGACTCTCCGACGACGAAGCGGAAGACGTGCTCGATCGCCTGGCGGACGCCCATCTGCTCGAGCGTGACGGCGACGCGTACCGGATGGCGGGCCTGGTCCGGCTGGCGGTCGCGGCGGAAGCCTGCTCCGACGACCTGTCCAGGACCCGAGCGGCGATGCGCCTCGGTCTCCGCCTCCGGCCGGGCGACGGCGGATGCCGGCGTAGCACCTTCGAACGAGACTCGATGCCGGTGGCGACCCCTTCGCTCCGCTAGCGCGTGTGCCGCCACAAGCGCAGCTGGAGCATCGCGGCGAACCGCGCCTCCGGATCGGCGATGTCGAGCCCGCTGATCTCCGCCAGCCTGCGCAGCCGGTATCGGAAAGTATTGGGATGCACGAAGATCTCGTTGGCCGCCGCCGGGATGTCGCCGAACGCGTCGAGCCAGGCGTCGAGCGTCTCCACGAGATGCGTGTTGTGCGCACCGTCGTAGGCACGCAGCCGCGCGACCGGCCCCGCGGGAGCGTCGTCATGCTCCTCGATCAGATCGGCCATCTCCAGCAGCAGAATCTCGGCGAGCACGTCGCAGGTACGCGCGACCGTCCGGCCGCCGCCCCCTTCACGGAGCGCACGCAGCGCGCGATCGGCCCCCGTGCGTGACCTGGCCAGTGAGATGCCGCCGAGCGTGCTGGGCCCGACGCCGACGAGCACGCTCAACCGCTCACCGAGCCGGTTGCGGAAATCCGCCGCGATCCGCACCGCGCGGTCCTCCGCCGCCTCGTCATCGCCGGGAACGGGCAGGACGGCGTAGATGACATCGCCGACCAAAGCCGTGGCCGCCCGGGGATGCACCGCCCCCAGATGCAGCGCGAGCGCGTCGACGACCTGCTGCCTTTCCGCGATGTACTGCGCCTCGTCGCCGGGGACGGCGGCGAGCGCGAAGGCGAGCACCACGCACGGGTGCGCCGCCAGCCCCAGCCTGCGCGCCGCCTCGGCCGCCCCGGAACCGCCTTCCAGCGCGGTGCCGACGAGTCCGGTCCGCAAGCGGCGTTCGACGTCACTTCCGGTCCGCAGCCACATCATGTGCAGTGCCACGAGTTTCGCCGCGTCACGGAGCGCGGCGCCCTGCTCCTCCGACAGTGGTGCGCGCACGGCCGCCCAGATCGACCCGAGCACCTCGTCCCCCGCCCGGACCACCATCGCGACCCGCGGCGAGGAGAGCACCGACTCGTCGACCGGCAGGGCCTGGATGTACACCGGCCGGCTGCTGCGATAGACCTCTTGGAGAATGCCGCCCTCCTCGAGGCTTCTCGCGAGCCGTGCCGGCACCTTCCTGCCGAGGATGGTCGCGATACGCGAGGTGTCGGTCTCCTCCTGCCCGCAGGAGAAGGCCAGGACGCGGCAACCCCGGTCCTCGATGGTGACCGGGGCGCCGACCAGCGCGGAAACCGCGTTGGCGAGGGCGAACAAATCACCCGAAGGCAGCCCGCCGAGGGTTTCCCGCTCGATCTCCCCTCGATCACCGTCGTCGACCAGCGACCGGATCATCGCGGCCAGCTGGTCCCAGGACGCTCCCGGTGCCAGTCCGAGCAGCGCGACACCGGACCGTCGTGACGCTTCCTTGATCACCGAGTCGGCCCGTACCGGGGACCGCACCAGAAGCGCCGACGCGCCGTGTTCACCCAGCTGGGCGAGCAGACCGGCGATCTGGGCGCGATCGTGCACGCCGACGCCCAGCACCAGGGCGCTGTCCGGAAGCGCTAGCTCGTCACGCGGGTCGTAGATGACGACGCCGCCGATCCCGGGGGAACCCGCCGGGTCGCCGCAAACGAGTTCCACCAGCGTGCTGCCCAAATCCTCCAGTATGCGACCGAGACCGGCCCGTGGCCGAGTGGGCGCCAAACTCGTCTCCCTGCTGTGCGACCGGAATCCGGTTCTCCCTGACGACGATGATCGCCATCGACGGCCACCGTTTCCCGTTCGCCTCCGGCCGGACGACGGGGGAATTCCTTGATCCGCAACGCCATGGCAACTCCTCCGCGCGAACGCGCGATGTGCGCTCGCCCCTCAATGGCCATTCCTCCAGATGTCCACCCAGGTGCCGCACTCGTTGTTCACACAAGCGCCGACCGTGACGACCTTGTCGAACGTCCACCACGAATAGCTCGTACTGAGATTGATCAGCTTGTCGTCGAAATAGCCCAGCACCTTGGTGTTGGCCTTCGCGCCCGTGACCGTCCAATGGGCCGCATACTTGGCGGTGTCGCGGTAAGGACTGATCCTCATGCACAGAACGGCGACCTGGCCCGACTGCCTCGGGCCAGGCAAACTGTAGTGCCGACAGTCATCCGCGGATACGGCAGCGGCTGTCCCGGTTCCGGTGAACGGAAGTGACAGGAAGAGCCCCATCACGGCAAGCACACGAGCGAACTTGTTCTGCACAGCTGCCACCCTCTTTCCGAGAGTCTTCGTGAACACGGAACCCCGCCAGATCACGCTAACAATCGGATTCGCCGTCGAACACGCAGAAGTACACGCAAGAGCTCCAGCAGTACCCGGAGCAGGTTCACCGCGAGCCCCCGTCGCATCGGCCGGCCACCGCTTTGCGACCGGATCGCGACCCTGCGAGTGCCTCGGGCCGACATCACGACGGCAGGGTCGGCGGCATGACGGATACTCAACCGGTCGCTCGGCGCAGACCGCATCTGCCCGCGCTGGACGGTTTGCGCGGGGTCGCGGTCGTTGCGGTGCTGCTGTTCCACACTGGCCGATTGCCCGGCGGCTTCCTCGGTGTGGACCTGTTTTTCGCCTTGTCCGGCTACCTCATCACCGGCCTGCTGCTGCGTGAGGTCGAGGCTCGCGGCGGGATTTCGCTGCCTGCCTTCTGGGGCCGGCGGCTCCGTCGCCTGCAACCGGCGTTGGCCGTGGTACTCGTCGTGGTCACCGCGGTGGTCTGGTCGGCCGGAGCGCCGGACCTCGTACGGACGACGCTGTCGGACGGCCCGTGGGTGCAGCTGAACGTGGTCAACTGGCATCTGCTCGCCGATTCGGCGGGTTACTGGGATCGGTTCGGTGCGAGCCGGGTGTTCGAGCACTTGTGGAGCATCGCCGTCGAGGAGCAGTTCTACCTGGTGTGGCCGGTGCTGGTGCTCGTCGTCGCGCGTGGTGTCGAGGCGGAGCGCCGGGTGATGGTGACCGCGCTGGCCGGGTCGGTGTTGTCGGTGGCGTTGATGGTGGCGCTGTTCGATCCGGCGGATCCGAGCCGTGTCTACACCGGCACGGACACCCGGGCGTTTTCCCTGCTGCTGGGCGCCGTGGTGGTGACGGAGCCGGTGCGGGCCATGCTGGCCCGGACGTCCCGTGCGGTCGCGGGCCGCCTGTCGGTGGCTGTGGTCGCGGCGTTGGGGGTGTTGTGGTCGCTGGCCGACGGGGCGAATTCCCCGTGGCTGTTCACCGGCGGACTGTTCGCGCATTCGCTGCTGGCGGCGGTGCTGATCGGACTGTGCGTCCACAACGGACGAAGCGCGGTCGCCCGTGTCCTGTCGTGGCGGCCGGTTCGGTGGCTGGGCGGGGTTTCCTACAGTCTTTATCTCTGGCACTGGCCGGTGTGCGTGTTGCTTTCCCCGGCGATGACGGGACTGCGCGGCTGGTGGTGGACGGCGCTGGTGTTCGCCGTGTCGACCGGTTTGGCGGCACTGTCGAAGTATCTCGTCGAAGACCCGATCCGATTCCGTGTGCGGTGGGTGACGGGCCGCCGCGGCGGGTGGGCGTTCGGTGCGCTGATGGCCGGGCTCGCGGTGCTGTGGCTGGGATTGCCCGCACCGGCGCCGGTGACCGTCGACCTCACCGGGTTGTGAGCCTGGCCGTCATGCTCACTTGATGAGCGGGCACGACCGCGGCGGCGCCGGTTCCTCCGTCCCCACGGTGAACCGGAGCCGCACCTTGGTCGTCCGTTGACCGCCGCCCTGCACGTGGACGCCGAGTGCGGTGCACACGATCTGGTCGATGCCTCGCCGGGTGACCTCGTAGTGGGCCAGCGGCAGGATCAGCTCCACCACGCCAGGCCCGGTTTTCGCGGTGACCGAGGTGACCGTGAGCTGCTCGATCTCGCTGTGCAGGCCCGAGCCTGCCGGACTGGCCAGCAGCAGCGAAACCGCCTCGGCGACCGAACCCAGCCGACCGGTGGCACGCCGGTCCGGCCGTAACTGTCCCTGATGGTCGACGAAATAGAGCGTCACGTCGGGAGAGACCCCGGTCGGCGCGTCGCCCGCGGGTGCGGGCCCGTCCGGGCTCACCCCGCATCCCGCGGCGAGCAGGACGATCACGGCGACGACCAGGGCACGGATGGGGTTCACTCCTCCTCCAGGTTCCGCGGCAGCTCCAGCACGAATCGCGCACCCCCGCCGGGAACATCGCCCGCGGTGAGCTCGCCGCCGTGCAACCGGGCGTTCTCCCGCGCGATCGCCAGGCCGAGTCCGCTGCCAGGGGTACGGGCGCGCGCGGCGTCGGCCTTGTAGAAACGGTCGAACACGTGCGGGAGCACGTCTTCGGGCAGGCCGGGGCCGCGGTCGGTCACTTCGATCCTCACCACCGCGAGGGTGGCGGACACGCGCACGCGGACCGGCGGCGCGCCGTGGCGCAAGGCGTTGCCGACGAGGTTGGCCACGATGACGTCGAGCCGGCGCCGGTCGGCCCGCAGCCGGATTCCCTCCGCCGCCACCAGCTCGACTTCGTCCAGCCAGCCCCTGGCCCGCAGGCAATACCGCAGCGCCTCGGCGAGATCGACGTCCTCCGGCCGCAGCGATGTCGTGCCCGCGTCGAACCGCGAGATCTCCATGAGTTCCTCGACAAGACGGACGAGCCGGTGGGTTTCGGTGATCGCCAGCTGCGCGGACTCCCGCGCGTCGGGTTCCATCCCGTCCGCGGTGACGGCGAGCACCTCGACCACGGCGGTGAGCGTGCTGAGCGGGGTGCGCAGCTCGTGCGAGACGTCGGCGGCGAAGCGTTTGGCGTCGTTCCGCATCTGCTCCATCGCGAGCATCGATGTCTGCACGGATTCGGCCATCTCGTTGACCGTCACGGTGAGCTGGGCCAGTTCGTCGACGCCCTTCGGGGTGGTACGCGCGGTCAGGTCGCCACGGGCCAGCCGCCGCGCGGTGTCCCGGAGCTGCCGGACCGGCCGCAGCACCCCGCCGGCCAGCAGCAGGGCCAGCAGGATCGACAGCGGGATCACGATCGCGGCGGCGATCGCGGCGGACCCGGTCAGCGCGCCGGTCTGCTCCACCACCCCGGCGAGATCGTGGGCCGAGTAGACCTCGATCCCCGACGGCGTCCGGTTGCCGTCCACCGAGGTGATCACCATCGGCGTGCCGAGCACCAACCACGGCACTCCGTCGGCGGTCAGCCGCTGCGCGATGAGCTGCTGCCGCGCGCGCACTTCGGCGCGCAGCTCGCCGGTGACCAGCCGGGACCCGGCCCCGTCCGCCGACAGGAGCGCCCCGTAGGTCACCACCGTGTTCGTCCCGACGACCGCGCGCAGCCGGTCGAGCGCGTCCTGGTCCGGCGGATAGGTCAGTTGCGGGGCGAACGCGGCGACCTGGGCGGCGAAGGTCTCGCTGTACCGCTGCTGAGCGGCCTCGACCAGCGACGCACTCGCCGAGCCTGCCGCGGCGGCGGCGGCCGCCGCGGCCCCGAGGACCGTCGCCAGCACGAACGCGACGATCAGCCGGGGGCGCAAGGCGCGAGGCCACGGCCGCCAGGCCATCACAGCGGCCCGAACCGGTATCCGAACCCGCGAACCGTCTGGATGTACACCGGCGTCGCCGGATCCGCCTCGATCTTCGCCCGCAGCCGTTGCACGCAGTTGTCGACCAGCCGCGAATCGCCGAGATAGTCGTGCTCCCACACTTCTTCCAGCAGCTGGTTGCGGGTGAAGACGCGACCGGGGGACCGCGACACCGTCAGCAGCAGCCGCAATTCGGTCGGGGTGAGCTGCACCGGCGCGCCGCGGACCGTCACCACCAGCGCGGCGGTGTCGATCCGGAGCTCGCCGTGCACGCGAACGTCCTCCGCCGAGCCCGCGGTGCGTCGCAGCACCGCGCGGATCCGCGCGTCGAGCACCGTGGGTTGAACCGGTTTGACGACATAATCGTCCGCGCCCGCGGCCAGCCCCGTGACGATGTCGAAGTCGTCGCCCCGGGCAGTGAGCATGATGACCGGCACCGGACCGGCCGCCCGCACCCGGCGGCACACCTCGAATCCGTCGATGCCGGGAAGCATCAGGTCGAGCACGACGAGGTCGGACGGGGCCGTGTGGAACTCGGTCAGCCCGTCCTCGCCGGTTTCCGCGACGCGCACCTCGTGTCCGTGCCGGTTCAGCGCGAGCTGCAAACCGCGGCGCACGAGGGGGTCGTCTTCGATGAGCAGGATCGACGCCACGCGTCCAGTATGGACACTCCGCCGCCACGGCGCCCGGCTCGGCCGGCCCCTGCGACACGATCGCGACACAGCGGCGCGGTCGCCGGGACATCGCGGCGGCAGAGTCGGAGACATGATCAAGAAATCGAAGATCGTTGTCAGTCTGGCCGCCGTGGCGCTTGCGACCGCGGCGTGTTCGGGCGAATCCGCGCCGGGCCCGGCCGGAGGGACCGTCGCGGCGCGGTCGAAGGTGGTCCTGCTCGGGGATTCCATCGCGGAGGGTCAATCGCTGCCGCTCGGTGCGGCGTTCGCCGCGGGCGGCGCCGGCTTCGAATCGCTCGCCGCGGCCGGAGGCGGGAACGTCGTGGGCCCGTTCTCCGAAAAGAACTGGGAAGAGCTGCCCGGTCAGCTCGCCAAGGCCGAGCCGACGGTGGTGATCTACCAGATCACCACTTACGACTGGGGGACCCAGGCCGAGCAGAAAGCCGCCTACGGCAAGCTCGCCGACACCGTATCCGGCGCCGGGGCCAAGCTCGCCTTCGTCTCCATGCCGCCGATCAAGGTGGACGATTTCTACCAGCCGCATATGGCCGATCTGCAGCGCACTGCCGAGGTCGCGAAGACGGTCGCAGACGGCTCCGGGGGCAAAGCCGTGTTCCTCGACGCCACCGCGGTGTGGGGAGAGACCTACCAACAGAGCAAGGACGGCAAGGCCGACCGCAGCGTGGACGGCATCCACACCTGCCCGCAAGGCGCCGCGCGCTTCACCAGCTGGCTGCTCGGCAAGCTGACCGCCCTGCTCCCCGGTTTCACCCAGCCCGATCCGGGAGCGTGGGCAAACACCGGGTGGTCCGGCGACAAACGCTTCCAAGGCTGCTGACCGGACTCACCCTGCTCGGCGTCGCCGCGGATGGATTCCTGAGAAACAGAGCTCAGGCTGCCGACCGGACGTCGCGAATGCACACACGACTCGACAAAACCGGTTGAAAGTACTCAGCCGCGGTTGCGTTCGTGTGCGCTGGTCAGCACGCTCGACAGTCTCGAGACCTCATCGTCGGAGCCGCTCAGGTTCGGAGCGACGAGCTGGACGGACGTGAATCTCCCTCCACTGCAGGCTTGTCCGTTGATGGCTTTGGGGTTCTCCCGAGTGGGAATCAGATTCACGGTGCGTGAGCTGCCGACCGGTTGCCCTTGAATCTCCAGCAACGTGGAGAACAGCTCACAAGCACGATCCGGCGCGATCTCCTTGCCTGAGGCGATCAGGTCGCGAGCCGCTTCCAGTTTGCGAGCCGTCTCCGGATCGTCGAGCAGTCCCGACTTCTTCAGCTGCTCTATTGCCGCGGGCAATTGCGTTGCCCACTTTTCCGCTGACGTACCGATCACCTGGACGCGACCCCCGGCAGGCGTCTCCCAGTGACACGCGGGCAGTCCGCCGACAGCCGACGTCTTCGGATCGGACACCTCTCCGGTAAGCGTCGACAGCTCGGCCGGTGTGAGAAGTTCACACAAAGCGTCCGGAGTGGACGTCTTGGCATCCGGGTCAGCGGACGACTGGGCCACGCTCGCGGCGACCTGGCCTTGCGGCGCCGAACCGGACTTGTCCGACGAACACCCGACTAGCCCTAGCATTGCCGACGCGGCGACAAACACTGCGACTCGACCGGCTCTCAGCCGGCCGAAGCACTCCACGTTTGGCATCTTGCGCTCATCTCCCCCATCCGAAGTGAAAAGAACTTACCCGTCTCGGCGTCGGTCGCCAAACTTGCTCACCGAGCTTCAGCGGCCGAGTCACGGAACCGGGCCGGACCTGGCAACGCCGCGCCGCTCCCGCCCGCTCAGGCGAGGCGCCTTCGTTCGCCGCCTTGAGCAGGGAAGACCATGTTGGTCCAGCCACCATTCGCGTTACCCACCCGGCGGCCCGCTCCGGCTGCTGCGAAAGTCAGAGGACGCAGGTCAGCTCATCGGCACACCGATTCGTCCCTGATCTTCATGGTCAGGTCGACGTACGGACCGCCTGCGCGCATGCGGGGAGCACGTCGTTATCTACGTTGGAACCGAATCGACCATCGGATCACCCCAGCGCATGCAGATCAGCGCGTGCTCGGACCTGACTGGCTGGACGTGTGTCAGGAGCTCGAGTCTCGTTGATGTCCGCTGTGGTGGGTCTCGCAGTCAGGGTTCGGGCATTCAGCAGCGTTCCGCGCGCTCCAGGCTGCGCGCATCGAGTCATGACGCCGGGTGAACTGAGCATCCCGTCGCACGCTCCACACCGACGGGGCCACTCTGCGGGTGACCAGGAGTTCGTGAGGTGCGTAGTCGTTGTCAGTGCCGGATACCTCAAGACCAGCAGCAGTGAGGATCTTCCGGATCGCCTCGGCCATCGCCTCGCCGATCGCAGACATCAACTGCGAGAACGCGGCGCACTCCTCGCCTTCCCGATGCGGGTCGTCGGCCCAAGCCTCCTGCCCCGCGTCAAGAAGGATCGCGTGCTCCCGCCAGTCGATAAGCACTCCTCGCAGATCGGGCAAGTCGACCGACACGACCGCACCGGTTGAAAGGCCGCCAGTGGCCACCGGCAACCCGGCGGCCGCCAGCTCGGCTTGGACGACATCGCACAGCGTCTCCAACCGGAACCGGCGATCCGAGTCAACCTCAGAGGGTTCTTCCGTCATGCCGCCATCCTCGCAGGCGCCCCCGACAAGTCCGGAGACCGCGAAGTCAGCATGTGGGACCCGAAATCTCATGACAACGGCACAGTCAAGTCAACCTATTCGGAGACGTGCGCAGTGGTTCAGACCCCTCCCAGCTCCGGCACGACGATGAGCTCGACGGGGTAGACCCGTCCGGTGTGCGCGCCGCACGCGCGCGACGAACGACGCCGACTTCCGAGCGCTGGAGGTCATGCTGACCGGCTTGCTACCGACGCGTCTAGCCGCAGAAGCCGCTGGCGCGGATCGCCGCGAGGGTCTTCCGCCTTGCCGGCGTCCACGCTCACTGTGCCGCCGTCGAACTCCTGCCGTACTCGCACACGCTTTTCGACCGTCGCACCGCACGTTCAGTGTTCTTGGTCAACCCGGCGTCGACCTGCCGCAAGGCTTCGATGACCGCCTGGTCGGCGCCGCCCTTCGCGACTGGTGCCGGCTGGGTCGCAGGTACAGGCGTGGGCCCGGAGGAGGGCGCGATCGCGGCGAAGTAGTCACCGAGGGGCTCACGATAGTCAGCGAGGAGCTGAAGCGCCTTATCGCGGCAGTTGGCCGCGTGCCCGGCCGCCATCCCGGGCGTCAGCGAGCGCGGGCGAGACGAGCCGCTGGCCCGCCTTCTGTACCAGGACCACGAACCCCGGTGGCTGATCCAGGCCGCCCTCCTCGCGTTGTTGACCGATCGTAGTAGGCCAACCGGCCCGCACCGGGCGTCGGGAAATCCGGTCAAGATGCCCCGGAGCAACCGGTAGAGCCCTGACGCGAGCAGCCGCGAAGTCTCGTACTGAGTGAGCCGGGGCAGCTTCCGACCGGAGGCGTCCCGTACGTCGACAGGCGCGGCCGTCCGGGAGATCCGGGCCACGGGAACCCACATCTCGGGGGCGCCGAAGGTCCGACCGGACTCCGCGCCGTCCGTGTGTTCCGCGCTCTCCTTGTGTTCCGCGCCATCACGGCTGTAGCTCGTGATACTCCGGAAAAGTTCAGAGGCTTGGCGCTGCCCTTCGTCGAGCATCCCGAGACGCACATCGACTTCGGTGATCCGCCGCGCGACCTGGTGATCGACCAAGGAAATCCGCTCGGTCAGCCGCCGCACATGGTTGAGCCTCAGCGCAGTGTCCAGGAACGACAGCCCCACGGCGGCTCCGTCGAGTGACAAACGGGGCGGCGCACCTGGCACAGGCATCGACCGAATGGCTTCCTCTAGCTGCGCGAACCCGTCCATATGCCTTCCCTCCCTAAGCCAGTCGGATTTACCGGCTCGAACCAGGTCGGCGAAGCACCTCCAAGGGTTACAGGACCGGGCCCGGATCCGGCGGCGAATGCCCCGTCGTCGAAATGCCGCTTTCGCCCTGGATCGCATACAGGAGTCATGGCGATCGAAGTACGGCGGGCACCAGCGTCTTTTCGAGCGGTCACAACTCGGCGGTGGATTGCCGGCGGCGCCAGACCAGTAGTGCGCGACTCCCCCGTAGCCGATGCCGACGTTCGCCGCGTCGGCCGGCATCGGTGGAAGACTATGGACCGCCCACCAGGTCGTATGTCAGGTAGCAGTCGTCGGAGGCCTCGACGACCACCCTTGTCGCTGTCTCCTCCGGCGGAACGATGCCGACTGTGAAGAGGGGGCGTGACGAGCCGAACAGGATGAAGACGTCATCAACCTTCATCAAGCGTGCGTCTCCTGCGCCTTCGCTCAAGCCCAATCCAGCACGAGGCGTGCAGTAAGGCTTTGCTCGCTCTTCGGGGGTCTTCTCGTCTTCGCACCATTGCGCGCCAGCGCACGTCAGGTGGCTGCGATAGTCCCTGCCGTTGTAGTGAATCCGGTACGGAAGTCCTCTTTCTCTCGGCAGGCCGTAGCCGATGTGGTTCGCTACCTTGGAAGTGAACGCGGCTCCGCCCAGTACACCGAGCGTCAACAGGACGGGGACGAGCACCATCAGCACACGCCGCCAGCCGCGGTGTCGCCGTGCCGGAGACCGGTCATCTCCGCGTCGCGGTGTGGGGACAGGTTCCTGCGCCGGCATGCTGTCTCCCTTCCCGCATTACGAAACATACTCAATCCCGTTGCCACGGCGGCCTACTGTGTCGCACAGTCTCGAAGAGCTAGCGGTCGGCGAAGGGGAGGAGCTGGGTGACCGGCCCGGGATGCTCACGCCATTCGGCCACACTCTGGTCGTGGTAAGTGATCCTCCATCCGTCGGGGTCGCCGGAAATCGGTGATCCAGCAGAAGGTTCCACCTTGGCCGTCGGATCCCCACGGAAGCAGGCTCGACGGGGTGCCCAGGACCTCTCGGGAATGAACGGCCGCTGCCAGCCCGGTAACGTGGCGATCTCGTCGACGCGCGAGGAGGTTTCGGCGCGGACCATCGTTCCCATGGTTCTGGCCATCGTGAGCGATCGCCAACTGTCCAGAAACGCACAAGCCTATAACGCCAACGGGTTGAATGAGTGCTCATACCGGGACATATCCCAGCCAAGGATGTTTCGCTTGCCTTTACTCTTCGCGAGTTCGAGCATCACTGCCGTCATCGTCCGCTTCGTTCGCGTCCACGAGTCCGGACTGTGCCGACTCAGGTACACCACGTGCCATTTGTCGGGGTCGGGCGTCCAGGGGAGCCAGAAAAACGCGCCACCTGTGTCGTCGGATGCGAACGGCACGACTCCGCCAGGTTCTGGAAATGGTGGATACGTGTCGTATTCGTATTCCCAGGCTGTCTTCACGTTGTCCAAAGCCTGGTCGAAGTCGGCCTGAAAGGACCCTAGATGGCCATGACTCTGCATCGGGTTTATGAGCCTGATTACTTGACGGAATATTCCCGACGGAAACCTGGTCATGAATTCTTTGTAATCAGCCGGGAGAGACGTTTTCAGGCGGTGCTCGACGACGTCCCAGCCCACTTCTGGAGCCACGGAGCCGACCCAATCAAGTGTGGCGGCGATACTATCCACTTCACGGCGATGGTCGGCGATAGACAAGGCGAACTCCTTCACAGTATCCGACGCCAGGCCGGACAGTATCATGTCGGACCACCAACCTGGACCCGACATGACACTCTCGCAAACCGTTCACAACGAGGACTAGCCTACTGGCACGCAGTCCGCGGCGGGTTGGGGACATTCTCTACTATTGCGAGACATCGGAATTTCCCTTCCATGCCCCATGCCTTGATGTATAGCCTGGCCGGTAATGCGTCACCCGGACTGTTGTAGTAGGCGCTGACCCGATAGTAGACTCTTTCGCCCTGGCGCACCGCTCGCGCGATCGGCTCTTCAATGTCCCATTGCATGACAGGCGTGTTGGCCAGCCTGTGCAGCGGTACGATGTTCTGCACATTGTGCACTCCGCCGAACATCGAGGCGATGAGGTGCGACCGGTGGGTCACTCCCTCAATGTGTCCGGCTGGAGTGTCCGGGTCGCCGTCCTGTCGGGGCAGTGCCGTGATAATGCACGCTGTTCCACCGGTGGCGCGGCTTGCGGGAACATTGTTGTAGGTGAAGTTCTGCATCCTGTCGTTGACGACCCATCCGGCCGTGCCGTCAGGGCATTTCCTATCGTTGTTCTCCTCACCTGGGCCGGGTTCGGGGAGAGGTCCGGGGAAGGGGTAGGGGTCCCGCCGAGGATCGTTCACCGGTGGTGCGTGGGGGTCGCGCTTGGGTTTCGTCTGCACCTCACAGCCAGGCCCGGCGAGGCTACTCATGGCAGCCGGCTTGCACCTGATCAGCCGCTGGGCCAAGTCCCGGAGCTCGCCGGCCAGCCGTCTCCCCGCGACCTTCAGATCTTTGAAGGTGCGGATTCCCTTGACGATCCGGACGACTGCGGACACGGCGTCAGGGATCTTGCTGAGGACTGAAGCGATCTTGAGGATGGGCAGGGCGTTGATGACCGTCATGACGCAGGCGATGAAGTCGCCCTCGGTGAAGCACCGTTTAGCGTCGGTGAAGCCGACGATGTCGAGGATGATCTGTCCGCCCTCGGCGACGATGAAGTCCAGCAGCGGCTTGTTGGCCTCGGCGCGAGCGCGGTTGTAGTCGTCGACTGCGGCTTGCCCCTTCTCGGTTCGCAGCGCATCGGCTTCCGCCTGCGTCAACTCAGGGATCTCGCTGTCGTCGGTGATGGCCTGCTCTACCTCTGCTCGCTGCCGAGCCTCGTGCTCCAGGCGCAGTTTCTCCTGGAGCTCGGCCAGCTGCTTCTGGATGTCCGCCGAGACGGCTGCGACGTTGTTGGCTCGGGATTCCGTGTCTTTGGCGTAGCCCTCGGCTCTGCTCGCCGCTTGGTCGGCGTCGCGGGCGTGTTCCGCGGCCCGGTTTGCGGCTGTACGGGCGGCGTCGGCGTCACGTTGGGCTTGTTCTGCTGCCTGCTGGGCGGCAGCGGCGTCTTGTTCGGCCCGGGTGGCGGCGGCGCTGGCTTCGTTCGCTGCCCGGGTTGCATTGTCGGCGGCTTGGCGTGCGGCGCGGGCGTCGGCTTCGGCCTGGTCAGCGAGGCGTCCGGCGAGTGCGGCATCTGCGGCCGCCTGGTTCGCTGCCGCGCGGGCCGCTTGGGCGTCGGCTTGGGCGCCGGCGTCGACGACCGCGGCGTCCGCTGCGGCCTTGCGGGCGGCGGCTCCGTGGATGGCGGCGTCGGCCGCGGACTGTTGCGCGGCTGCGGCGGACCGGGCGGCGGCCGCGGCGGAGCTGGCAGCGGCAGAGGCAGCCTGGAAGGCGGGAGCGACGTCGGCGGCGGCGTTACGAGCGGCGTCCGCGGCGCGCTGGGCCTGAGCGGCGGCATCTGTGGCAGCGGCCTGGGCGGCCTCTACCTGGCTGTTGCCGACGTCCTTGGCGCGGTTGGCGACCTGGACGATGAAGTCGGCGTCGATGTCCGTCCCGCTGAAGGGGCTGACGATGGAGATCGCCTGGTCCGCGGGAGCTGCGATGCCCGACGCGGACTGCACCGACGCGGTCGCGGCGCGGGCGGCGATGCCGGCTTGGGTGGCGGCGGTGGCCGCCTCGATACCGGCGGCGTTCGCTTCATCCCCGGTGCGGTGGGCCGCGTCCAGGGTGATGGCTGCTTCCACGGCGGCTTGCTGCGCGAGGTTCGCGGCGTTGCGCGCGTTCTCCGCTGCGCGGGCCTCGGCCGCGGTCGCTTCCTCGGCGGAGGCTCGGGCGCGCAGTGCTTCGGCGTGGACGGCGGCGGCTTCTCGTTCGGCGCGGGTGGCGGCTTCGTTGGCGCGGGCCGCTGCGGCCTGGGCTTCGTTTGCGGCGGTACGGGCCTTCTCGGCGGCGACTTCAGCTTCGCGGGCGGCGGCTCGTGCCTCGGCAGCGGCGGCTTGCGCGGCGTCGGCGTGGGCGCGAGCCCGGCCAGCGGCGGCGTCGGCTTCGATCGCGGCGCCGCGTGCCCGGCCCGCCGCCGCTTGAGCGTTGTTTGCGTGGCCACGGGCGATCAGCGCGGCGTCCTTGGCCTTGTTGGCGTCGGCTCGCGCTGCGTGGGCCGCGGCCCACGCCTTGTCTTTGTCCGCCTGCACGACTTCGGTGGATTGCTGCATCCGCTGCGCCAGGCCTTCCAGAAAGGTGGCCTTCTTGTCCGCGGTGTCCGCGGACTGGGCGATCGCCGCGGCCTCGTCGCGTGCCCGGAACGCGTTGGCTTCCTCGTTACGAGCGCTGGTGTTGGCGTCCTGGGCGATCTTTTCCTGGGCGCGGGCGTCACGGGCGGCGTCGGCGGCGATCTGTTCCTGGGCTTGGGCGTCTCCGCGTTTCCCCGCCGCGATCCGCTGCTGAGCTTCGGCGTCCAGGCGTTTCTGATGGGCGATGGCCGCGTCGCGCTGCGCGGCGTCGCGATGCTGCGCGGCGTCGCGCTGCTTGGCTTCGGCTTCCTGTCGTTTCGCGGCGGCCTGCTGGCGCCAGTGCTCGGCCTCTTGTCGTTTCGCGGCGGCGACGTCGCGTTCGCGTTCGGCGTCCACCCGGGCTTGTTTGACGTTCGCGGCGTGAGCGCGGGCGTTGCGGAGAGCGGTTTCGGCGTCGACCCGGGCCTGGCGCGCCAGCTCCGCTGCCTCGGCGGCCGCGGTGGCCTGCTCTTTGGCTGCCTGTGCGAGCTGGGCGGCCGCGGCGGCGTGGGATTCGGCGTTGAGCCGCCACTGCCGAGCGTTCTCCTCGTGCGCCCTCGCCTTCTCGGCGGCGTCGGTGGCCGCCGCGTCGGCGGAGATCGCGTCGATGGCGTGCGCGGCGGTCTCGGCGGCGCGTTTCGCCGCATCCGCCGCTCCGGCCATGCCTTCCACGACCTTCGCCCATTGCGTGCCGTGCGGCATCCCGTTCTGTAGCAGGATGTCGACCTGGGTCTTCGCACCCGCGGCCGCGGCCTGGGCGGCCTGGGCGTCGGTGACGGCGCGCCCGACTTCGCGGGCGACGTCGTCTTTCGCGCGCTGATACAGCTCCGGGTGGTAGGTGTGCCCGGCCTGATCCGACGCCAGCAGACGGGCGGTCTCGCGGGAGATTCTCGCCGCGGAGGTCATGTCGTTCGCGGTGCGCTCGAGGGCTTTGACCCCGTCGGCGTGCGCGGCGAGCAGGTTGGTCCGAGCACGCATCGCCCGCGCGGTCCGCTGTGCCAGATCCGAGGCCGCGACCGCGTCCTTGCGTTTCTGTTCCAGCTCGGCCAGATACCGCTCCCGCGCGTCGGCGTCGCGCTGAGCCGCGGCCAGGTATCCCGTCTTGAGGAACTCCGCGATCGCCGCGTCCCCGGCGGCGAGCGCTGCCTTCGCCGCCGCGGACACCTCGGGGGTGCCGCGGTCGGCGGCGACCTGGACGTGCATCCGCCGCCGGTTCTTCAGTTCCGTGTCATAGGCGCCCTCGCGGCGGTCCTGTTCGGCGGCGATGTCGCGGCCGAAGGCCAGGAAGTCGGCCCGGTCGTAGGCGTTGCCGGCCAGCGCGCGGGCCACAGCTGCGTTGAACACGGGGCCGCCGGTACCGGCGAGCGGTTCGATCACGGCACGGTTGAAGGCGTCGGCGTCGGCTTTGCGTTTCCTCGCCGCGGCCTTGGCGTCCTGCTGGCCGTGGTCGAAGAACGCGGGGATCGCGGTGGCGTCGCCGGCTTCGGTCTTGCGCAGGGTGTCCCGGGCGGCGGCCCGGACTTCCTCGTCCTCGTCGAACGCGGCGATGTCGGCCAGCAAGTCCAGCTGCAGCTGCCGCAGCACCGCTTCCTGTTCCGGGTCACCTTCCGGCCCGGACGCCGGCAGCGTGGGTTCGCTGGCCGCGGCGGGGCTGGCGGGTGGTTGCCACTCGCTGTGACGGGCGCCTGGTGCGGAGAGGGCGGCGACCGAGCTGCCCGGTCCTGCTCCCCCTGCCACCAGGGCGGCGGCCAGGGTCACCACCACGGTTCGCCGGCACCACCGGCTGGCCAGGATTCCTTGTCTCGCGCGGCGCATCCGTCTCGGCATTCGCACAACACACCCCACCCTCGAAGAACGATTTGTGTTAGAACACCTGGCTCGCGGTCGGGTCGTGGCCAGGCGGAACGCACCTGCCGGGTCAGGGGCGGGTGGTCATCCGGTCATAGCCCTGCTGAGCCTGATCGCGGGCTTCTGCCCACCGTCCGGCCTCGTCGCCGGCGAAAGTCGTTTCCGTCGTCCAGCCGCCGCGCTGTTTCTCTGCCCCCGTCACGATCGTCGCCCAGACCGGGTCGGTTTCCGCGGCCGCGCGGTCTTTCACCGTCTGCCAGTACCGGGCCTGCTCGAGACAGAGCTGCCGCTCGGCCTCCCAGGCCTGCCGTGCTTCCTCGGCCTTCTCCCGCGTGGTGGCCCAGGCCCGGGCGGCGACCAGACGGGCCTGCTCCGCCGCGGCCTCACTCGCGTTGCGGGCCTCGAGCTCGGCCGTCTCGGCCTCTGCCACCAGCCGCGGGATCACCGCGTGATACTGGATCCCCGCGTCCTGCGTGCGGAGCCGGAAGATCTCCACGTCCAGCGCGGCCGCCGCCATCCACCCGGTGGCGAAGAACTCCCGCACATCGGTGTCCGTGCTTCCCGGGCGCAGAGCATGCTGTGCGGCCAGCCGGACCTGCTCACCGGGATCGGAGACGCTCAGCAGGCGGACGAAGTCCCGCTCTTCCGCAGCGATCACCTGCCGATGCTGCTCGTCGGCTTCCCGGGCGGCGGTGTCGAGCGCTTTCGCTTCGGCGAAACCGGTCCGTACGAAACGATCCCGGTCGGCGTCACTACCCTGGGAGGCCTGTTTTGCGGCGGCATGGACCCTCGGGGAGTACGTGGCGGTATACGTCGCTAATACTCGCTGCACGAAATCTCGATTGCGCGCGGAATTCTGCTGAGCACGCTCCCGCGCCTCGCGGAATCCGGATATTACGAATCGCTGGAGTGCGGTTTCGCCTTCGTCTGACCATATTGCCTGCCATGCCGAGGCTCGAACCAGCGTTCCCCGTGATAGAGAGCGATCTGGCGCACCATCGGATACCACGGTGACTGTTCGATCCCCGCCAAGCTCCGACCCGCCGAACCCGCGCCGACAGCAGAAGCGTTACTGGATAAGGAAAGTGTGATCGCCAGCCCGATCACGAGCGCTCGGCAGACGACAGCAACCTTCACCACTATTTCCACTCCCCCCAGTAGCCACGTGATCACGCAGCCGGGAAACTATGGCACATCATCGCAAGCGCTCCCCATCATAAAGTGACGGCGATCACAGCAATTTGGCGCCCGTTGATCACGGCTGCGTTTCGGTTGTCCAGACCTATTGACGGCGTTTTATCATGGGCACTAGTTCTCGTCAGGCTCGCGTTTCTCTTGCCGCCTGTGGGGGCGGTTTCCGCTGAGCGGTAATACGCCATTTGATTCAATCATCATGCCATCAAGAGGGGGAATAGTTGTGAGACGTTCCGGTAGATCGACTGCGGCGTCGCGCTTGCCGCGACAACGTCCAGGACGGTCGGCCGCGGTGTTCACCGCGGCCGTCATGGCGTTCAGCGTCCTCGCTGCCGCACCAGCCACCGCCGCGCCCGACGTCAGCCCCAGCACGACGGCGGCGGCCCCAAACCCCGCCACGCCACCGGCCGCGACGCCGCCGGCTCCGATTCCCCTGACCGTGGGTGCTTTGCCTGGGGCTCCCCAGGAACCGGCGCAGGAAGCGCCGAAGGCCACCTTGGCGCAGTCCACCGATGCCGAGAAAGCCAAGGCCGCCGCCATCCTGGGCATCGTCGCCGGCCCGGAGCTGCTGATCCTCACCGACCGCAACTTCACCGCCGCCATGTACTACGCGGCCGACGATCTGGACAAACAGAAGCCGCTCGAGCCCGAGCACCGGAAAGTCAATGAGGCCGCCGTCGCCGCACTCGGCGAGAGCGACGACGCCTGCACCACGTTCATCAAGACCGGCATGGCCGCGGCCAACGTCCAGGATCAAGCCATCGTGGCCGAGCGCCGCGCCCGGCAGGAAGTGGAACGTACCGCCAAAGCCAAGGCAGCCGGTCTGCTCGGCATCCCGGCCGACAACACCGTCCTGGAGAAGTCGGTCTATGAGTTCATCGTCTACCTCGACCTCAACGCCGACAACCACAAGGACACCGCGGTCAAGGAGGCAGCCCGGGCCGCGCTGCGCGGTACAGCCGAAGCACAGTGGACCTTCCTCACCGTCGGAGTCTTCGACGAGCACAGCAAGGACGTCGACCGGCTGATCCGGGAGGACGAGGCCAAGTCCGAAGCGGAGAAGGCGGCCGAACTCGCGCGCGAGGCCAAGGCCAACGCCGCGTGGCACGCCTTGGGCATCCGCGGCGACACCGCCCTGGTCAACCTCAGCGATCAGGACTTCGTCATCGAGATCTGGAGCCGCGCCCCGCGGGACACCGAGGTCCACGGTGCCGCCGAAGCCGCCGTCCGCAGCCGCAACCCCGCCGACTGGAAGGCCTTCATCGATCACGGCGCCAAAGACGCCCACCTGCGCGACATCGACATCGAGCTCCGCAAACGCGACGAAGAATACATCCGCCAGATCACCGAGATCCGCACCCGCGCGGTCAAAAGCCGTCTGCACACGGCGCTGGTCACCGCCGCCGACGCGGCGCTGGCCGGAACACCCATCGACCGGGAACGGTTCCTGCGCACCGGTCAGGACGAGAACCTCACCCAATCGCTGCGAACCCTCACCCAGACAATGGACGAGGCCTACCTCACCGAATCCAACGGCCGCGCGACCCTGACCCTGTGGCAACCGGGTAATCACCCCGAGCAGGCCTGGAAGATCGAACCCGGACTGGCCGACCCCGCGTGCTTCTCACTGCAGTCGGTCTCCCGCCCCAACAACTACGTCCGCTGGGACAAGAAGAAGACGACGCCGGCCAGCGTCCCCACCGAGGCGTACGTGACCGTCGCCCCCACCGACGGCACCCCCGAGTTCAAAGCCGAAGCCACCTGGTGTCTCCACCCCAACGCGCTCCTGTTCAGCCCGAAGGGATCCGGGCTCTACCTCCACCCTGAAGGCGCGCGCGGCGATACCTGGGAAGTCGACACCCCAGCCCCGCCCACCCCGTTCGACCTGCGCTACACCCGCGACGAGAAGATCCGCGCCAACCTCGGCAAACCGATCGCCGAACCGGTCCTGGACGCCAACAACCTCGGCTACCGTGCCTACGAGAAAGGCCGCCTGTACCTCACCCGCTACACCAACACCCAGGTTCACCCCGTCTACAACGGGCCGATCCTCGACAAGTTCCTCGCCCTCGGCGGACCCGGCACCCTCGGCGGAATGCTCACCGACCAGACCGCCACACCCGACGGTAAAGGACAGATCCTCCAGATCACCAACGCCCAGGGCAGCTACTACCCCCTCTACATCACCTGGAGCCCCGCCAGCGGCGCCCACGAAGTCCACGGCGTCATCGGCGACACCTGGAACAAAGCCGGTGGCGTGACCGGACGTCTCGGCTACCCCACCACCGATGAAACCGCCTTCGGCACCGCGGGCGGTCAGTACAACCGGTTCACCGGCGGATCCATCTACTGGTTGCCCACCATGGGCGCCCGCACCGTCAGCGGCGACATCCACACCAAGTTCGCCGCACTCGGCTATGAAAACGGCCCTCTGGGCTACCCCACCGGCGAAGAAGCCGGCTTCGCCGCTGAAGGCGGTGTCCTCCAGCGGTTCTCCACCGGCTCCATCTACCGCACCACCTTCCACGGAGTCCGAGCCGTCACCGGCGAGATTCACAAGAAGTACGCCGAACTCGGCTACGAAGCCGGATTCGTCACATACCCCGTCGGAGACGAAACATCCACCTCCGACGGAGTCGGCAAATACATCAACTTCAGCACCGGCGTCGCCATCTACTGGCACCCCACCACCGGCGCCCACGCCGTCTACGGCCACATCCGCAGCAAATGGGATGCCCTCGGCTCCGAAAAGTCCTACCTCGGCTACCCCACCACCGACGAACTCCCGCTACCCAAGGGCCGCCGCAGCGTCTTCCAGAACGGAAGAATCGACTGGAGCAACGACGGCGGTGGCACCATCGATTACAAGACCATCACCATGGCACCCGGCTCCATCGAACTCAAGAACGCCAACGGCGGACGATGCATCCAGGTCGCCGGTGTCGGCCAGGACGCACTTCGTGACAGCGCAGGAACAGAACTCTGGGACTGCGTCGCCGGCGCCAAACAGGTCTGGAAACTCACCCACCTCGGCAACAACAAATACACCCTCAAAAACCAGAACTCCGGCAAATGCCTCGACCTGCCCACCAACTACAACAACGGCACCTCGATCGTCCAGTACACCTGCCACAACGGCGTCAACCAGCAATGGGAATTCACCACCGCAGCCAACGGCACCCTCGCCCTGCGCAGCGTCTACTCCGCCAAAGTCGCCGAAGCCCTCGGTAACGGCACCGCCAACGCGACCCTCGTAGGACAGTGGGCCGACCTCGGCAACCCCAGCCAACGCTGGAACATCATCCAGATCAGCACGACTCCGTAAACCCCGCCAGGTGCTGGCTCCACGACTGTGGAGCCAGCACCCGCTTCCCGTACCGATGCCGAACAGCAGTTGGGCCACGCGCAGGCCTGATGTGGTGGTTCAGCCGGGTGCGTAGGAGGCCGACTTACCCTGAGGCCCGTTAGAATTTCCGAACGCACGCCGGTCCATTCCAGGGACAGCGTCTGTGCGTCCCTCGGCCAGTACACCGCCAACACCCGGATATCCACCGCGCAAACCAGCCGATCAAGAATCAGTCAGGATCAGGAAAGTGCCAGGCGCCGGGCCGTTCCGGCGCGGGCACATCCCGGCGGTCGTCGATACCTCTACAAGGTCTGGATCCCGTGTCCCGTGTATCTAGTTGGTGCTTCTCACGCGCCACCGACGTGCAGGGAGGCTCGCATTCGAGACAGGGCCCGCACGACGTCGTCGCGGTTCTTCGCCGACTTGATCCAGGCGGGAAGGCGGCTCGCCAGGCTGCTGTTGCGGTTCGGCGCCTGCTCGCGTAGCCCGGACGCGACATACCGTTCCAAGTAGTCGAGGTGGGCTTCGCGATAAGCCCAGAGGATCTCCCCTTTGCACGGGGCTTGTAGCCACAGCTCCAGACCGCGATACCGGGGAACCGCCGGCACAGACCGAGACCACACCCTCGACACGGGAAGAGCCGTCGCGGTCCGGCAGTGAGGACAGGACACCCGCAGAGTGCGTGGCTGCGCGCGTCGCCATCGCTGTCGCCGCTGCGTAACCGGCCGCCCGCAGTTCCCGCAGCGGCCGGCGGCAGACACCTCGACGCGGTCGATCGCGGCCTCAGGGTGCCCGTCCACGATGGCATACCCGCAGCCCGTGCAACTCACCCTCGTAGCAGTGGCCACCGCCCGGCCAGTACATCGTGGACAGCGCACCAGTACAGCACCCAGACGCAGGTAGCGCAGCGGCTCATCGCGAGCATCGAACCGGCCGGACATTCCGTCATCCTGACACGCCGAGTTCGCCCGGGACCACTGCTTAACTGCCAACCACGACACAACTGCCTCGAAGCTTCAACATTGACTTCGGAGCCGAAGGCGCTTACTTGGGCCAGCGGGACAACAACGTCGGACTGACCAAGGCACACGCCTAAATACGCTTGGACTGCCTCTACCTGTCCGGATTTTCCGGGCGGATAGAGGCAGTCTGCCGATCAGTGAACTCCCGTGTCCTTGGAGGCCACTGGCGAGCATTGGAACCAACGGCGCGGCGGCAATATGCTCTGGCCAGTTGATAGGCCCGCTTCGGAGGAGCAGGCCCTCGCCGTCCGTAGAGGCCGACTTCGTAGCGCCTTCAGAATTCATCAATTGGGCCCATGTCCTCCAACCAACGCAGCTGATCGGCCGGCGCCACACCGTGCAAGGAGGCCTCAGCAGGCTGGGAGATCACGTGTCATTCGTCGGCGCAGCCCTGTGGCATAGGCTCGATCGTTCGCGCGTTCGTATGCCACGATCGCCGCTTGCCAGTGACCGTGAGCCTGCGTGGGGTCCCCCTGGTCTCTAGCCGTCTTGCCGAGTTGTTCCAGAGCGCGTGCCTCTCGGCGGTGGTCTCCGATCTCGCGACTGATCGCCAAAGCTTCGAGGTAGTGGGTGCGAGCTTGGGCATGGTGCTTCTGGCGGCGCGCCATTGTGCCGAGGTTGTGTGCGATGTCGGCTTCACCGTGCCGTTTGCCGAGGCTGCGGTAGAGAGCGAGCGCCTCGTCGTAGTGGACGCGGGCGGTGCCATAGTCACCCTGCAGACGCAGAATCGAGCCGAGGTGGTGGAGCGCGCGGGCTTCGCCGCGGCGGTCGTCGAGCGTGCGGTACACGACCAGCGCTGCGTGATAATGAGCGCGGGCCGTGTCGAAGTCGCGCTGGTGGCGTGCCGCCCTGCCCAGGCCGAGAAGGGCGGTCGCCTCGCCGAACCGGTCATTCAGTTGCTGGGCCGCGTGGAGCGCGAGCTGATAGACGGTGCGCCAAGCCTCCCAGTTTCGCTGGAAGAGCAGATACCCGCTGAGCGCGAAAGCCAACTGCGTGACCTGCTCGTATCGGCCTGACTCGTGAGCCAAAGTGATGGCGTCAACGACATTCGTCCGTTCCGCCCGGAACCAGGCGCGAGCCTCCGGAAGGGCCTCGGGTGACGGCACGAGTTCCTCGTCGACCAACCGCATGGCGTCAACGTAGTAGTCCAATAGGCGGACGACGGCGGCCTCGCACGCATCGGCGGACTCGTCGATGGCCGCGCAGTGCTCCGCGTAGAGCCGTAGCAAGTCGTGGAACCGGAACCAGCCGCGAAGCTCGGCCTGCTCGATCATGTGCGCTCTGCGCAGCCTGCCCAATATCTTCGCGGCATCCCGGTGCGCCAGATCGGCCAACGCCGCGGCGGCTTCGACACTGATCTGCGGACCCCGGTTCAGCGACAACAGGCGGAATAGTCGGGCATCGTCGTGCTCCAGGCGGGCGTAGGACAACGCGAACGCCGCGTGCACAGCGAGATCGCGGTCATAGCTGAGTTCGCTGAGTCGGGTGGTCGAGGACCGCAACGCTGCCGCCATCTCACTGATCGGCTGGTCCGGGTCGCTGACCAGGATCGCGGCGACAATGCTCAACGCCAGCGGTAGGTATCCGCAGAATTTGGCGACCTCACGGGCCGCTTCGGGTTCCTCACGACCCGGAGGTCCGGCCCTGTCATGATTTCCGT
>NZ_LQMT02000011.1:72285-153263 GCF_001620365.2 Amycolatopsis keratiniphila subsp. keratiniphila | reverse complement strand
CTTGCTCAAACCGGCGGCCTGAACGGCGGCGTGAGGTTCCCCGGTGACGCTGCGCATGGGTCGTTCCCTTCCCGGACGGCGAACATCACTGCCGACCAGGCTTCCCGGCGCACCTGCAGGAAAGGTACTCCCGCTCTCCGCCTGGCGCCAGGGACCTTCGGCCCGCTGGACTACTGCCCCGGCGCGGCGCTGGTTTGCGTCCGCGGCTTCCATACGGCATCTTTACGCGCGGAGCGCCGGGAAGTCTGGTCGGCACGACCCATCCATGCCGGGTGGGCCGTTCGACGTGGACGGGGTTGTGATGGCGCTCGCTTTGGCGTTCGGTCTGGTGCTGTTGATCAGCGTGTCTCTGTCCGGGCTCGCGGCCCGGACGGTTCTGTCAACGGCGTTGCTGTTCCTGGTCGCCGGTGCGCTGATCGGGCAGGGCGGCTTCGGGCTGGTCGACATTCCCTCGAACGGCGCGTTCGTGACCGGGCTCGCCGATTTGGCCCTCTTCACTGTGCTGTTCACCGATGGCCAGCGCGCGAGCCTGCCCTCTCTGAAGGAAGGTTGGCGGCTCTCCGGTCGCGCACTCGGCTTGGCGATGCCCTTGACCATGGTCGGAATCGCCGTGCCCACCCATTACCTCACCGGTTTGGACTGGACGACCTCGTTCCTGATCGGCGCCATCCTCTCCCCGACCGACCCGGTCTTCGCCTCGGCCATCGTCGGCCGGACGGACGTACCGCTGCGCCTGCGCAGGCTTCTTAATGTCGAATCCGGGCTCAACGACGGTTTGGCGCTGCCGTTCGTACTCATCTTCCTGGCCACCGCCGCGAACCGGGACACCGATTTCGGTGGGATCGCGGTCGAACTCGTAGCCGGTCTCGTACTCGGTGTCGCCATTCCCGCGGTCATCGCGCTCGCCTGGCGGCTGAAAGTCCTGACCGCCGAACCACGCCTCCAAGCGCTGGGGCCGCTCGCGGTCGCGGTCATCCTCTACGCGACCTGCCACCTCACCCACGCGAACCCGTACCTCGCCGCGTTCGCCGCCGGCGCCACATTGGCGACGATGGACCGCGTCTCGGCCGAGCACTTCGAACACTTCGGTGACCTGCTCTCGGAAACGACGAAGTTCGCCGCCCTGCTCGTGTTCGGCGCTCTCATCACCCCCGAGCGGCTCTCACATCTCAGCTTCGGTGACTGGGCCGTCGCGATCATCGCCATCGTGCTGATCCGGCCGGCCGCGATGATGTTCTCCCTGATCCGCACTCCACTGCCCGCACGGGAACGATCAGTCGCCGCCTGGTTCGGGCCGAAGGGTTTCGCGTCCGTCGTCTACGGCCTGCTCGCGCTCCAGGCCGGGATTCCCGCCGGGGAACACGTCTTCGACCTCGTCGCCATCACGATCGCCTTGTCGATCGTCCTGCACTCCTCCACCGACGTCCCCGTCGCCAAGGCACTCAGAATCGAACCACCCGACAACCTGCCGACAGGACGCCCGGAAGCCCAGGCACAGAAAGAAAGTTCTTGATGGGCACCGTCAACCCCCCTGGTGTTCGCGGTGCTGTTCATGGTGCTGCTCGGCGGCATTCCGCGGCGTTACTGGTATCTGCAGCTTCCCGCGGTGCTCGGCTGGGTCAACAGTGAGTTCACGGGACAGTGGACCGACACGTTAGGCCTGGCGATCACAGGCTTCAGCCTGTTATGGCTCGCCCTGACGGGTAAGCGTGCGGGTCCCCGCGATGATCCCGACGGGTGACGCGGCTCGCTCGATACTCCTGCAGAAGTCGGGACGGCACCGGAGACCGGGTGAACCGGCTTCGTCCGGCCGGTCCAACCCCGTTGAGAAAACGTCAAGGTCGACAATGCGCGCCTATCGTGTAGGCCCAACCATCCCGACGCGGGAAGGGGATCTACGGCCAGTGTCCGATCACACCACCGCAGAGCTGGCCCGGCTGGTCAGTCGACCCACGTGGTCGACACCCTGGACATCCTGGTCGAAGCCCCGTGCTCGCTCGACGATCTCCACCGGCGGCTGCGAGCCGGCCGGCAGGCAGTCGCCTCGGCTCTGCGGGTCCTTGCCGCGGCCGGGCTGGTCCACCGACATGGCCATTCCGGCAGCCGGGACGACCGTCCTTCGCCATCGGTCCGCCATGGACTCACCGCCATGGGGTCAGCTGGAGGTCTGGACCGCGCTCTACCGGCGGCATCTCGATACCGCACCGGCAAAGAAGAACACTGCAGCTCTAGCGGCGCGGTACTGGGTCGGGCTTCTCCTTGCCTTCGCCGGAACCCTGCTCCTCGGCCACGCTGAACACACGATCCCGTGCGGCATCGGATCGCCGGCGCTCCTCGCCGCGATGGCGTATCGAACCAGCCGCCGAATCACCTGAGCTCACCACAGGAGGAGAGATGAAACTGATCCGTCTGTCCGAGATCGATGCGTCGATGATCGACCTGGTAGGAGGGAAGGCCGCCGGCCTCGGTGAGATGATCAAGGTTGGTGAGCGTGTCCCGGACGGCTTCTGCTTGACCGTCGAGGCGTATTCGTCGCGAGACCTCCCCGAGAACGAGGTGATCGGCGCCTACGAGCGGCTTGGCGGCGGCCCGGTCGCGGTGCGTTCCAGCGCGACAGCCGAAGATCTGCCGGACGCCAGCTTCGCCGGTCAGCAGGACACCTTTCTCGGCGTCAACGGGCCCGCGTCGCTCGTCGATGCCATCCACAAGTGCTGGGATTCCCTGCATTCCGACCGGGCCGTGGCCTACCGCGCCTCCGCTGGTATCGACGACGCCGCCATGGCGGTGGTGATTCAGCGGATGATCGACCCCGTGGTGGCAGGTGTTCTGTTCACCGCCAACCCGATCACGGGTTGCCGCACCGAGATGATCGTCGACGCCGCTCCAGGTTTGGGAACGGCGGTCGTCGACGGCACTGTTGTGCCCGATCACTATGTTCTCGGGCACGCGCGAACCGTGCCACAGCTGCCCGAAGGATGTCTCGGTACGCAGGAGCTCGAGCAACTCCGGGACGCCGGCTTGCGCCTGCAACGGCATTTCGGCTCTCCACAGGACATCGAGTGGGCGATCGATTCCGACGGCGTGCTGTGGTTGCTGCAGTCACGGCCGATCACCACCCTGTTCCCGTTGCCACCGGAAACGGGTGAGACCCGGCTGTATCTCGAGTTCGGCCATATCCAGGGAATGCTCCGTCCCTGCACGCCGATGGGGATCTCGCTGCTGAAGGCCGGATCGGCGCTGTGGTTCCACGCGCACGGGGTCCATGGTGATCCGCGGGATCCGCTGCCTCGGATGGTCCCCATCGGTGGACGGCTCTATTTCGACCTGACCGACTTCGTCCGGCACAAGGCCATGCGCAAACGCTTGTCGACGTCTTTGCAGGTGTACGGGCCGCGAGTGCAAGGGGCCGTCGAGCACATGATGACCGATCCCCGCTTCGCGCCGCGGCGTGGTCTTCCGTTCCGGCTGGGCAACATCCTCAGGGCCACGGCGTTGCTGGCGCCGAGCATGGTCGCCGGAATCGCGTCGAGCGTCGCCCGCCCGGACGCGGCGCGTGTCCGCTCGTACCGTGCGGTCGAGGAGATCCGGCGCCTGACCGTACCGCCCTCGAACTCGGCCACCACGGCGGAACGCATGAGGTGGGTCATCGAGGACTCACACCGGGCGATCATGAGCCACGGCATGCTGGGGCTCATGGGTCCCTTGATGGCCGGGATCTTCCTCGGCGCGGCGCCCTCCGGTCTGCTGAAAGGCATCGCCTCCAACGAAGAACTCGACATCGTCCTGGGCGGCATGCCCCACAACGTGACCACCGAGATGGACCTGCTCCTCTGGAACCTCGCGGTGAACGCGCGCAAGCACCGCGACATCTTCCTCGGCATCCCACCTGACGAACTGGCGGCGCGGTATCGCACCGGGCAGCTACCCGACATCGGCATGGCCGGGTTCCTCGACAGGTACGGTATGCGCGCGGCCGCCGAGATCGATGTCGGCATGCCCCGCTGGGACGAGGATCCGGCGCCGTTGTTCGCCACGATCGCCAACTACCTCCGGGTCGACGACCCCGAGCTTGCCCCGGACCGACGTTTTCGCCAAGCCGCGCACAAGGCCGAGGCGATGATCGAGACGCTGTCCCACCGGGCTCGGCGCCGGCGGCCGGTCCGCGGGCGGATCGCGACCTTCCTCATGCGCCGGTCGCGTAAGCTCACCGGCCTGCGGGAGATCGGAAAGTTCGCGTGGCTGCCCGCGATCCAAGCCTCCCGGCGCCAACTCCTCCTCGTCGGTGATGATCTTGTGTCGCGCGGCCTGCTGGAGAGCCGCGACGACATCATGTTCCTCACACTCGACGAAGCACGCGCGGCCGTCCATGACGCCACCGACCATCGTCGACTGGTCGCCTCACGCCGCGCGGACCACCGACGGGAGCTACGGCGCTCCACTGTCCCGGGTGCCCTGCTCTCCGATGGAACCGACGTGGAAGCGCTTGTCCCGCCGGGGCCGGTCCAAGACGGCGTGCTGACCGGCATGGCCGGCGCGGCGGGCCAGGCGACCGGGAGGGCCCGGGTGATCCGGGATCCGGCCGGTGCGTACATCGAGCCCGGCGAAATCCTCGTTGCGCCGACCACCGACCCCGGATGGACCCCGCTGTTCTTGACCACCGCGGGCCTGGTCACCGAAACCGGCTCACCGGTCGCACACGGCCCCACGGTCGCCAGAGAGTACGGCATCCCTGCCGTCATCTGCGTCCGCGACGCCACCCACGAGATCACCACCGGCCAGCTGATCACCATCGATGGAACCGCGGGAACGGTACGGGTAGTGGACGAAGACTGACACCTTCACGCGGTCGCCTGTTCCTCGGCGCGTTCCCAAAGCCAGCCGAACCTGTCGATGCGCCACAGCTGGGCCATGATGACGACGACCGCTCCGAAGAGGGTCGGCCAGAAGTCCAGCATCACCAGGCCCCAGGTGATCAGGCCGAATCCGGCGAGGCCGAGTACGACCAGGACACGCAGTACCCGGCGATGGTCCGGCGGGACCGACGCTTTGTCCTGTGCCCAGACGCGTTCGCCGTAGATCCCGCGGGCGGCCCAGCTGCGCGGCTCGACCGGTGGGAACGCCGACGGGTTGAGGAACAGCCACACGACCACGGCCGCGACCGGCACCAGGCACCACCAGCCGATCCAGGTCCTGCTCCAGACCGCGAGCAGCATCAGCGGAATGGCCGCGAAGCGGGTCCACACGCTCCAGGGGTTCGCATGACGGCGCCACGCTTCATCGTCCATCCGGAAGGTCTTCGCGACCGCTTCGGTGATTTCCATCGTGATTTCCTTGTCAGGTCAGGGTTTCGAGAAAACCTGCTGCGACGGCTACCCCGTTCTCGGCCTGCATCTCGCGGCCGAGCCGGGCGGCCCGCTCGCGCATTCCGGCGTCACCGGTGGCCTGTCGCAGTGCCTCGGCCAGCCGGTCGGCCGTGAGGCTTTGCTGGCGTATCGGTGCCGGCGCGACGCCGACAGCGTGCACGCGGCCCGCCCAATACGGCTGGTCCGCGACGAACGGACACATCACCTGCGGTACGCCCGCCGCCAGCGCGGCGCCGGTCGTGCCGCCGCCACCGTGATGCACGACCGCGCTCATCCGCGGGAACAGCCAGTCGTGCGGGGCGTGGTCGATCACGAACAGATCGCCGGTGCCGGCGTCCGCGGAGAGGCCGCCCCAGCCGGTGGCGAGCACCGCGCGGACACCGGCCCGGCCGACCGCTTCCTCGACCACCGCGCGGGTGCGGCGCGCGTCCCGGCCTGCCATGCTGCCGAATCCGATGTAGACCGGAGCGGGACCGGCGTCGAGGAAGGCACGCAACTCCGCGTCCGGCTCCCAGCCCGTCACCGCCGGGAGGTACCAGAATCCGGTGGTGTGCACCGAATCGGGCCAATCGCGAGCGGAGACGGTGATCTGACGGCTGAAGGCTTGCAGGACCGGACGGTCCTCGCCGTCCGCGTCGTGCAGGATGTCGTGGCTTCCCCGGCGGCGCGGCAATCCGAGTTCGGTGGTACGCCACGTAGTGGTGATACCGGCGTACATCCGCAGTATGGCGCCCACGGCGAGATATGTGGCGCGGTTCAGTCTCCTCGGCAGGCGGGGCAAGGGCATCATCGGGCAGGGGAAGTCACCGGTGGGAATCCAGCCGGGTTGCAGCGCGACGACGACCGCGGGCACGCCCAGCATCTCGGCGGCGTGGTGAGCGGGTACCCCGGTCGTGTGCACGACCATGTCCGCGCGGGACGTTTTCGCGACCACACCGATGTTGTGCAAGACCTCCGCCATCAGCGGCTTGACCCGTTGAGCGGTCCGCACCGCGGTGATCTTGCCCCGCACTCCGCGATAGCCTCCCTCGATGGCCTCTTGCACCACCGGGTCGTTCATCAGCCGGTTCGGCCCCTCACCCAACGACGCGAACTCGACGTCGTACTCCCCCGCCGCGTCGGCGAACGAGTCCGGCGCGGCCAGCAACGCCTCGTGTCCGCGAGCGCGCAGGGCGACCGCGAGGGCGAGCATCGGTTGCACGTCGCCCCGTGTGCCGTGGGTGACCAGCAACGCCCTCATTTCGCTCGCTCCTCGCCGTTGATGGCGGCGTAGGCGGACAGCCAGCGGTCATCGGCGAACAGGCCGTTGGTCAGAATCTCCAGCCCCGCCTTGGCTCCCCGGACCGCGGTCGCGGCCTCCGCCGGATCCCCGCCCAGCAGCCGTCCGACGTGATCGCCGAGCACGAGGGGCGCCAGCAGCCACGACACGTACACGACGGCGCGTGCCCGGGAGTCGTCCGAGGAACGCACCCACCCTTCGCGCTCACCGTCGGCCAGCCATGCCTCGGTGCGATCCACGATCTCGGTGAACAGGGCGGACGCGCCACTCGACCCGTCCAGGAACGCCCGGGCCAGATACCGCCGCACCGGCGTGGCGGCCTGCAACACCTCGCCTAGCGCGTCGCTCCCCGCCTCACCGCCCGACCGGATCGACTCGAGCACGTGGTCGTCACACGCCTGCCGCAACCCGTCCTTCGAGCCGAAATGGTGCAGCACCAGCCCCGGCGACACCCCCACATCCGCGGCCACCGCCCGCACCGAGGTCCCCGCGATGCCGTCGGCGCCGAATCTGGCCAACGCGGCGTCGCGGATCCGGGCCCGCGCGGTCAGATCAGAAACTGAACCCATGTTCAGAGTATTGAACACTTGTTCAGCCCCGGTCAAGACGACTGAGGCGTACCAATCCCGAATCGGCCGCCCGGCCGGCCCGCAGCCACCACGACGGTGGTCGATCAGCTCGCCAGCACCCGCTCCAGCAGCCGGGAGGCGGTGATGACCCCGACCATTCTGCCGTCGCGCAACACCGCAGCGAGAGGACAACCCAGCCGGGCCATCACGGCCGCGACCTCGACGAGGTTGTCATCGTGATCGACGACCGCGAGTTCAGGCGGTCGCGCGGGAAGCAGTTCACCGACAGTCTTGCTGCCCACCTTGTCGACCACGCGGTCCGCCATCGTTTCCGAAAGAACCGCGGCCAGAACCGGAGCTTCATGGACATAGCTCGGGACCAGGCACCTCACGACATCCGCGGCAGGCAGAACCGAGCACGGTGATCCCTCCACGTCCGTGACGACCAGACCGGGCAACCGGTGCTCGACCATGAGCCGCGCGGCTTCCAGGACCAGAGAGTCCACGCGCACGACCGGAAAAGCTTCGGCGATGGCGTCCGCGAGCATCGCACAAGAATACGTCAAACCGGTCAAATGGGCCAAACCGGTGACAAGGTCGATCTTTACTACACCTTTGCACACTTTTAGGGCATCTTTACGCCCAGGAGTGCCGGGAAGTCTGGTCGGCGGCCTGGCCCACCTCGGGCCGAGGTAGAGGCATGCCGTAGAGCGGAGACCGATGGTCCAGCGTTTCGCCAGAGAACTTCTTTCCGGACTGACCGTGGCCATCGTGGCGCTACCGCTGGCGATCGCGTTCGGGATCACCGCGACCGGTACCTCCGAAGGTGCCCTCGTCGGCCTGTACGGCGCGATCTTCGCGGGCTTCTTCGCCGCGGTGTTCGGCGGGACTCCCGCCCAGGTGACCGGCCCCACCGGCCCGATCACCGTCGTCGCCACCGGGGTGATCGCCGCACATGGACTTCAAGGCGCGTTCCTCGCCTTCATCATGGCCGGCGCGTTCCAGATCCTGTTCGGACTGTGCCGCCTCGGATCGCTGATCCGCTTCATCCCGCACCCTGTGGTCTCAGGCTTCATGGGCGGTATCGCGTTGATCATCATCCTCGGCGAGCTCGACCAGGTACAGAAGAGTTTCCTGGTGGTCGCGGTCACGATCGTGCTCATGCTCGTATCGGCGCGGGTGATCAAGTCGGTTCCGGCGAGCCTGATCGCCCTCGTGATCATCACGGCGATCCTCCCGTTCGCCGAGTCGCTGTTGACGAATCTGCGTATCGGATCGATCTCGCTCAACGGCGCGGTCGATTACATCGGTCAGATCCCGGAATCCATCCCGTCCCTCACCTTCCCGGAGTTCAGCGGGTCTTTGCTGCTCACCCTCGTTCTGCCCGCGCTCAGTATCGCCCTGCTGGGTTCGATCGACTCGTTGCTGACGTCGGTGGTCATGGACAACATCACCGGCCGGCGGCATCGCAGCAACCGGGAGTTGGTCGGGCAGGGGCTCGGCAACATCGCGAGCGGCCTGTTCGGCGGACTGGCCTCCGCCGGGGCGACCGTCCGGTCTGTGGTCAACGTCCGCAGCGGCGGCAAAACCGCGCTGTCGGCCGCGACGCACAGCGTCATCCTGCTCGCGCTGGTCGCGGGCCTCGGGGCGGCCGTCCAGTTCATTCCCCTCGCCGTACTGTCCGGAATCCTGATCCTGACCGCGATCGGCATGTTCGACTGGGAAAGCCTGCGCAAAACCCACGTCACCCCTCGAGGCGACGTCGTCGTGATGTTCGCGACGATGATCATCACGGTCCTCGTCGACTTGACCGTGGCTGTCGCTGTCGGCGTCGCCGTGGCACTTGTCGTGCACTTCGCGCAATCACGGCGAGGTAAGGCATCGGTCGTCTACGACGAGACGGGCACCTACCGCGTCGAAGGGCCGCTGTCGTTCCTCTCCATCGATCGCGTCCTGACCCGTTTACGCGACAACGAATCGAAAGTGTCGCTGAGCCTAGAAAACGTCAGCTACATGGACATGTCCGGAGCGAAGGGGTTGCTGACCTTCATCGATCACTCCCATAAGGCCGACGTCGAGCTCCATCTCAAGGATCTGCCGCGCCACGTCGAGCACAAGCTCGTCGCGCTCGCGAACGCCGACCAGCGCGGCAAGCTCAGAACCGTCGTCAGAGGAAGCCCGGCAGCCGCGACTGAGGGGCCCGAAGCCGCCGACCGCTCGAGCGAAGGAAAGTCATGACCGCGATCGACGTGCTCCTCAAACGCAACCTCGAGCTCGGCGACGCGGTACCGGGTGACCGGCGCTCGCCTCGCCCTTCGCTCCGGGTAGCCGTTCTTACCTGCATGGACGCGCGAGTACGTGTGTTCGAGATCTTCGGCCTCGTCCAAGGCGAGTCCCACGTGCTGCGCAACGCCGGCGGTGTGGTCACCGACGACATGATCCGCTCGCTCGCGCTCAGCCAGCGCAAGCTGGGCACCCGGGAGGTCATGATCGTGCAGCACACGGACTGCGGGCTGTCGCTGGTGACCGAAGACGACTTCAAGGACGAACTGGAAGCCGATACCGGGCTGCGCCCGACGTGGTCGGTCGAAGCCTTCCGGGAGGTCTCCGACAGCGTCCGCCGGTCGATGCAACGGGTGAAGCGCTCGGACTTCCTCCTGCACACCGACGCCGTTCGTGGCTTCGTCTACGACGTCAAGGGCGGAGCATTGACCGAAATCGAGTAGCGACAGGACGTCAACGCGGGGCGAGCGCCAGTTCCAGAAGCCGGGACGCCGAAATCACGCCGAGGAGCGTCTTGTCCCGCATGACCGCGACCAGAGGACAGCGAAGTCGCGCCATCATGGCCGCGACCTCGATTATCGTGTCGTCGGAATTCACCCTCGGCAGCTCGGCCGGCTCGTCGGGCAGGAGCGAACGCACCTTACGGCCGCCCAACTTGTCGGCGACACGATCGGCCATCGACTCGTTCAGCACACCGGCGAGCGACGGGTCGTCCTGAACGTAGGACGGGACGAGAAGCCGGACCACCTCGGACGCGGGCAGAACCGACTGCGGGCACCCGGTCCGGTCGGTGACCACGATGCCGGGCAAGCGGTGCTCGGCGAGGAGCCGCGCCGCATCGAGGGCGTCGGAATCCATGTCCACGACCGGGAATTCCTCGGCCATCTCGGCGGCATGCATGGCTTCAGACTAGGACGTCGCCGACGGGCCCGCCGGGCTCATCCGCCGTTACTGTCCGATTCTTTACGTCCGTTCGGCAGCCCGGCGGGCCCAGCCTCGTCCCGGCGGTCCTGCCTCAGGTGGACGAGCCGAAGCGCCGCCATGAGAACGACGAATACGGCGATCAGCGCGATCGGACCAAGCAGTCCGGACATCGGCTCCCCCATCTCCCGCGCCCCGTGTGACGTGCGGCACACACTCCAGAGTACAGGAGGCCTCTCAGCCGGTCGTGGGCGAACCATCACCCCTCTTCGGCTGCGAGCCGCGCGCCCCGTTGCCTCCCGCCCTTCCTTACGGCATGTTGACGCACGGAGCGCCGGGAAGTCTGGTCGGCACAACCCGTCCCGTCTGGGCCGGGTCGATCGGCATGGACGGGATTCGTGAGTACGCAAGTGTTCTGGCAGCTGCTTCAGCAGACATCCACCTCCGGCTCGCTCCACAGGGACATGGCATGAGCGCCGTCGTCGCAGTCGCCGTGTTCGTGGTGGCTTATCTGTTCATCGCCACCGAGAAGATCCCCAAGATGGTCACCGCCCTCGCCGGTGCGGGCATCGTGCTCGCCGTCGGCGTCGTCGGATCCGAAGACGCGTTCTATTCCCACGAAACCGGTGTCGACTGGGACGTCGTCTTCCTCCTGCTCGGAATGATGATCATCGTCGGCGTCCTGCGAAAGACCGGCGTCTTCGAGTTCACCGCGATCTGGGCCGCCAAACGAGCCAAGGGCTCACCGTTGCGGATCATGATCCTGCTGGTCCTCATCACCGCGGTTGCATCGGCGTTCCTGGACAACGTCACCACGGTGCTGCTCATGGCACCGGTGACCCTGCTGGTCTGCGACCGGCTCGACATCAAACCGATCCCGTTCCTCATCGCCGAGGTCATGGCCTCCAACATCGGCGGCGCGGCCACCCTGATCGGCGACCCGCCGAACATCATCATCGGCAGCCGCGCCGGCCTGACGTTCAACGACTTCCTCGTCAACATGGCACCGATCGTGGCCATCGAGCTCATCGTCTTCTGCCTCGTACTACCACGGCTGTTCCGCGGTTCCTTCACCGTCGACCCGGACCGCGTCGCCGACGTCATGGCCCTCAACGAGCGCGAAGCCATCCATGACAAACGACTCCTCATCAAATGCGGGGTAGTGCTGCTAGGCGTCTTCACCGCGTTCATCGGGCACTCGATCTTCCACATCGAACCTTCCGTCGTCGCCCTGCTCGGCGCCGGCGCCCTTGTACTGCTGTCCCAGTCCAAACCGAAGGACTACCTCGCGAGCGTCGAATGGGAAACCCTGCTGTTCTTCGCCGGGCTCTTCATCATGATCGGCGCCCTGGTCAAAACCGGCGTCATCGGCGATCTCGCGAAACTGGCCGCCGACGCCACCGGAGGAAACGCCCTCCTCGCCGTCATGCTCATCCTCGGAGTGTCGGCGCTCCTGTCCGGCGTCGTCGACAACATCCCCTACGTGGCCACGATGAGCCCGCTGGTCCTCGGCCTCACCAACGACATCGCCGACCCGAACCACTCCGAAGCCCTCTGGTGGGCCCTCGCCCTCGGAGCCGACTTCGGCGGCAACGCCACCGCCATCGGCGCCAGCGCGAACGTCGTCGTACTAGGCATAGCCGCACGCGCCGGAAGCCCCATCTCCTTCTGGGAATTCACCAAAAAGGGCGTCGTCATCACCCTCATCACCGTCCTCGTCGCCGCGCCCTACCTCTGGCTCCGCTACTTCGTCCTGGCATAGAGCGATCCAGCCGTCCGCGGTTCGGAGAAGTCAGAACGATGGGCACGCATGCTTGCCCAGAACAGGTCAAGCGCGTCGATCTCTACGAATTCGTAACCAGTGGCCGTACATCGCTGCCGAATCCAAAGTCCGACGCTACGCTACCTCGTAGAAGGCCCCGCGCTCCTCCCCCCTCGGCGCGGGGCCTTCGTCTTCTCTGCTTCCACAGCAACAAATCCTGGTCAGAGCACGCTCTCCACACCAGGTCACGCAAGCCAGACGCGAAAGACGTAGGGCAGGAGTTCCCCGGCGAGAGATACGCCATCAGGAAGGGTCGGAAGACTGGTTTCACAGCGAGCTTCGCCACGAAGAACCTCATCAGCGAACCGTGCGACGACCGACGGGTCAGGGGCGACCTGCTCGCCGAGTCGTGCCAGTAGGAGCATGGGCCCGTCAATCGCCGCCTCGAGCGCCGCCTCCCAGCCTCGTGTGGGTGACCAGGTCAGCATCACGTCTCGGCCGGGATGCAGCACACACTCGGAGGAGAGCGCGATGTAGGCCATGAGCGAGGGGCGCGCTTCCCAGATCGCGCCGCCCACCACAGCCTGGACCTCATCGGCGACCGCCGTCACGTAGGCAGCCAGGCCGATCTCCTCAGGCGCGGGACCGCGGTCAAGCATCGCCATTCCCCTTGATCGCCATAGCTCTAGGCCGACGGCAACCGCTGGTCGGCCCACGAACAGGCTCCCGCACGGGCCGGCAATCCCACCTGACGAATTCCTTACGATCCAGGGTCCCGACTATGGCTTGCGAAACGAGCAGGCGACCCGCTATCTTGGAACGAACGTTTCAAGATAGCGGGGTGGGCGATGTCCGATGTGAAGCATTTCGATCCGGACGCGGTGCTCGACTCGGCCGTGCGGCTGTTCTGGCGTCAGGGTGTGGATTCGACCGGTGTTCAGGAGATCGTGACCGCGACGGGGGTGAACCGGTCGAGCCTGTATGCGACGTTCGGCGGCAAGCGGGATCTCTATGTGGAGTCGTTGCGTCGCTATGTCTCGCAGCGTTCCGAGCCGGTCATGCGGCGGCTCGCCGAGGACGCCCGGGGTTTGCCGGCGATCTCGGATTTCTTCGCCGGGCTGATCAGCGCTCGCTGTTCGGGGGAGTACGCGCGCTGGGGCTGCATGATCTCCAACGCGCATGCCAACGGCGGGAACGACGACCCCGACGTGCGCGAAGTGCTGCAACTGCACCACGACCAGCTGCGTGCCGCGATGCGCGCCGCTGTCGAGAATGCCGCCGCGACGGGTCAAATGCGCCGGGGTGTGTCGGCGGCCGCGGCAGCCGACATGCTGGCACTGCTGGCATACGGGGTCAACCTCCGGTCTCGCGCTGGCGCGGAACCGGACACGCTCACCGAGACCGTGTCGGCCACGATCAGCCTGCTGGCCGCCTGAAAGGAAATCCGGATGCCTGAGTTCACCCTTCACGACGAAACCAGCGCTCCTGAGGCCTCCCGGCCGCACCTGGAGTCAGCGAAACGGCGTATGGGTTTCATCACCACGCTGAACGCGGTGATGGCCGAGTCGCCCGAATTGCTGGCCGGCTACAACGCATTGGCGGAACTGTTCGGGAAGTCGTCGCTCCCGGTCAGAGCGAAACACGTCGTCTGGATCACCGCCAGTGTCCAGAACGGATGCGAGTACTGTGTCGCCGCCCATTCCACCCTCGCCCTCAAGTCCGGTGTGGACAGTGACACGGTCGCCGCGCTAAGGGACGGCAAACCCCTGGCCGACGCTAAGCTGGATGCCGCACGCCGCTTCACCACCTCGATGGTCACCGGCCAAGGTTGGGTGCCCGACGACGAAGTCGGGGAATTCCTCGCCGCGGGCTACACCAAACGCCACATCATGGACGTCATCCTCGGCGTCGGGATGAAAACCCTGTCCAACTACACCAACCACATCGCCCACACCCCGCTCGACCCAGCCTGGGCAGGGCAGGAATGGAAACGCCCCTGACCGACCCGTATTCAGTTCCTCGGAAGGTCGTCGTCGGACCGCTGCCGTGGACTGCTCTCCGACGGGGCTCTGACGACGAAACAGATGAGCAGGACGAATGTGCCGACCGCGAGATCGCTGGTCGTAACGCCAGGAGCCGGTGCTCCCGCGTTGTAGCCCAAGGCGAACGGTGCCACGAGCAGCCACACTCCGACCAAGGGGCGCGCCGAATCCCACCATCGACCACGATTCGGCTCGACCAGAGAGGCAGCGCCTGAAGCCACCAGCGCCATGCCGACGAGTACGTCGTTCGAGTACCCGGCGAACGGGTTCCCAGTCTTTTCATGGTCGAGCACGAACGGCGAAAGCACCAGCCACATCCCGGCCAGGAACACGCAGGCCCCGGCGACCCCGGCCGTCAGCCGGCCCGTGTCATCGGCGTCATCGGCGGCTGTTCGTCGTGAGACTGTCTTGGACGAGCGTGGTTCCATGCCCTGGCCGGCTCCTCACTGTGTCGGGCGTCCGACGGATGTTCCTCGCCAAGGGTGACCGATACGCGGAGCGCCTGACCTGACGATCCCCTTGCGATCCCTTCGCGAACAATCGTCAGACAGTCGTCAGGTTCGCCTGGGTGCCAAGCCGGAAGAATGGCCGGAGAACCCGGCACCTAGGAGAGCGATGAGCGTGGAGACACCGAAGGCCCAGGACGTCGTCGACGACGTGACCGTCTGGCTGGCCAGCGAGTTCTCGACGAAGCTGTCACCCACGGCAGTGGGCGCGATCGTCCGTGCGACCCATCGCGATCTCAGGGATCAAATCGTGCCGGAGGCGATCGGCGAGATGCTGCATCGACTCGCACGAGACCGCATCGCGCGAGTCGTGCAGGTGCTGTGATGCGCTACGAGCAGCACTGCCCGATCGCCCTGGCGGCCGAGGTGGTCGGCGAACCCTGGACGCTGCTGATCATCCGCGAACTACTTAACGGCAGCACCGCGATCACCGACATCGCGGCAGGTGTTCCGGACATGTCGACCGGACTGCTGACCAAACGGCTTCGCAAGCTGGAGGCCACGGGTCTCGTCGTGCTTCGCCCCCGTCGGGCCGAGTTGACCGAAGCGGGCCGGAAGCTGGCCGATGTCATCGAGCCCCTCGGCCGCTGGGGTGCACGACACCTTCCTCCACCGCGACACGGCGATCTCGACCCTGCCCTGGTTCTCCGTGACATCGCCCGCGAAATCGATCGCGACCTGCTTCCGCCGGACGCCGTGTCGATCCACTTCCGGTTCACCGAATCGCCTGGACCGCGCTGGTGGTGGCTCGTGCTTTCCCGATCGGTCGTCGCCGCGACCGTGCACGATCCGAAGCTTCCGCAATCGATGCGGATCGAGTGCACGGTCGGCACCCTGACCCGTGTCTGGCTCGGGCACGCCGACTGGCTCGACGCCTTGCGGGACAGAGCGATCATCATCACCGGGCCACGGAGTTCCGTACGTCAAGCCATCACATGGCTGGGCACCAGCCGATTCGCCCGTGACGATTCTACCGACTCCGATACACCGATACTGTCCTTATAGGACCAGCGAGACCCGACCTCCTTTGTCGCTCAGGGATTTCTCGCCGATGAACCCGACGCCTCGAATCCGGAGCAGGACGGTTCACCCAGGAATCGAAGAGCATCACGAGGCCGGCGAACGCGAAGCCGGCACCTGCGAGCGACCACAAATCCAGGACAGCCATGAGGACCGCCACCAGGAAGGCCGGGATCACGGCGAACAGGCAGAACGGATCCGGCCTGCCGAAGATCCTCCGCACGGTGCTGCCGGCGATCACGTCGTTTCCTCGCTCGATCCGTTCCCCATGAGTTCGAACGATCGAAGATCGGCGATTCTCGCCTTCTCCTCCGCCTCGCCCGCGAGTTCTCGATGACGCAGCGCCGCGAAGACGTCGCCTCGTCGACGGATCTCCTCGCCTCGTTCCCGGTGCCCCTCGGCCCGCCGGATCGCCGCGTAGGCACGGTGGATCTCGATCTCACGCGCCCTCATTCCCCGCGGGAACCGCCTGGCCCTGCTCCGATGTTCCGCCGCCGCGGCCAACTCGTCGTAGGCCCGGTAGTGACAGGCAGCCAATTCCGCGAGTTCCCGATGCGTCTGTGCTTGAGCAGGGGCACCGGACGCCATCGACTCGGCCGCAAGATCCAGATACGCCCCGGCTGCCGCGCGGACCCGAGCGGCTTCTTCCCGCAGACGCTTGGAGCGCTGAAATCCGCTGTCGACACTGTCCGCGGAATCCAGCGCTCCATTGGTTTCCACCGACGACTTCGCCCGGCCCAGGTAAGACAGTTCGGTCAGGGCCCTGCTACGCAGGCTGACTGTGAGACCCATCGTCGTCCTCGTTCTGTCGGATATCGAGCGCACGCCGAGCGTGACATGAAACCCCGCGGACCGACCTGACGAAATCCTTACGATCGAATCGCAGCAGTGATCATCAGCCCGCCGCGGTGAACGACTCCACCGCGCGCCTGTCCGCCTCTTTGGCAGCGAGTTCGTGTCGTCGGGCGGCCGCCTCATCGCCGGCGGTTCTGGCCGAGAACGCCGCGGCACGTTCGTGATGTGCCTCGGCCCGGCGGATCGCCGTGAACGAGCGATCGATCAAGAGCTTCCATTGTGGAGACTCACGAGGGTGGGCTTTCGCAGCCGCGCGGGCTTCCGCGGCATTGGCGAGCTCGTGATAGGCGAACCCATGGTGCGCGGCTACTTCGCCGAGTAGCCGCTGCGACTTGGCACGGGTGAAAGCATCGGGTTCTCCACCCGTTTCGATCTCCTCGGCCAGCGTCCGATGCCCGTCCGCGATGGCCCAGGACCGGTCCGCGTCATCGCGCAGCCGTCGTACCTTGGGAGGGTTTCCCATGGCGGGAGAGACTTCGGCTTGTGGCGTGACGACGTCGGCGGTCATGGGCGTGTTCCTCCCGTGTTTCGGTGAGCGTTATTCCACCCTGACACGATCCGAGGCCCCTGAAACTGACGAGTGCCTTACGATCGGAGCCTGTTAGCCTTGACCGCCGGAAGGAGATACCGACTGTGCCCACCCGTGTTCTCCTCGTCGAGGACGACGTGATGATCAGCGAAGCTCTGAGCCTGGCGCTAGCCGACGAGGGCTTCGACGTCGAATGCGCGGAGACCGGCGAGGACGGACTGGAGCTGCTCGCGGCAGGCCGGTTCGACGTCATTCTTCTGGACCTCATGTTACCGGGAATCGATGGACTCACCGTCTGCCGTTCCGTGCGTGATCAAGGTGCGCTCCCGATCATCGTGATCACCGCCCGCGCGGATACCCAGGACGTGATCGCGGGCCTGGAAGCCGGAGCTGACGACTACGTCACCAAGCCCTTGGTGGCCGGAGAACTCGCGGCGCGGATCCGTGCTCTTCTCCGCCGCACCGCGCCACCTCCCCCGACCACGTTCAATCTGGGCGACTTGGAAATCCAACCTGACAAGGAAAGCGTGCTTCGACACGGATACCCGGTGCACCTGACCCGCACCGAGTTCCGTCTCCTGATCGAGCTCGCTACGGCCGAGGGCCGGGTCGTTACCAGGGAACAGCTGTTGCAGCGGGTGTGGGGGCATGACTATTTCGGAGACACCCGCCTGCTGGATGTCCACATCAGACGGTTACGGCGTAAGGTCGAGCCCGATCCCGACAACCCCAGCCTGGTACTGACCGTGCGCGGTCGCGGCTATCAGATCACTCCGGGATCATGACCCGCGCGGAGCTCCGGTCGGCGCTGCGGCGCCTCTCCCTCCGCTGGCGCGTGGCCGGCGCGTTCGGCCTCTGCCTCGCGCTCGTGATGACCGTCCTCGGCGTCGCGACCTGGAATCTGACCACCGGCTACATGCTCGATCAGCGCGAGCAGAGCACATTGCGGCAGTCGGAGGTCAACGTCGGCCTGGTCGACAAGGCACTCGCCGAACATTCCGACAACCTCACCGAACTCCTGACCGGGCTCGCCAGCGGACCGGACTCGTCGATCCTGCTGTCCCGGCCCGACGGCTGGCTCACCAGCGGACGGCAGATCGATCCCCGCGCCATCCCGGCGGCCCTGCTGAAGAGCGCGAGAGATGGCATCGCCGCGCGGCAACGGTTCACCGCCGACGGCATCCCCGTACTCGCCATCGCGACCCCGGTAGGCAGCGACAAGAGCATCTACGTCGAGCTGTACCCCCTCCTGGAGCTGGACCGGACCTTCCGCTACCTGAGCATCCTGCTGATCACCGGCACCGTCGTCTCCGCGTTGTTCGGGGTGGCCCTCGGCGCCTGGACCACCAAACGAGCGCTCCGGCCGCTCTCCGCGCTCCGCGGAGCCGCGGCGCGAGTGGCACGCGGAGACCTGACGACCCGGCTCCCCCACCAGACCGACCCCGATCTCGCCCCGCTCGCCACGAGCTTCAACACCACCACCGAGCAGCTCGAACAACGAGTACGCCGCGACAAACGGTTCGCCGCGGACGTCAGCCACGAACTCCGCTCGCCACTCACCACGATGGTCAACGTCACCCAGGTCATGACCCGCCGCCAGGACACGATGGACCCGACCGCCCGCAAAGCGCTCGGACTGCTCGACGCGGAACTGCGCCGCTTCCAGGGCATGGTCATCGACCTGCTCGAAATCTCCCGCGCCGACCAGGACGACATCACCGAGACCGCCGAACTGGTGGACCTCGACGACCTCCTGCGCAACATCCTCGACAGCAGAGGGGATTCCGAATCGCTTCTCGACACCGATCCGGACACCCCGCTCGTCTCCGCCGACCGCCGCCGCATCGACCGCGTCGTCACCAACCTGCTCGACAACGCCGACCGCTACGGTGGAGGCGCCGTAGCCGTCACCCTGCGCAGACGAGACGGCCACGCGAGAATGGAAGTGGACGACGCCGGCAGTGGCGTACCGCCCGCCCTGCGGGAACGCATCTTCGAACGCTTCGCTCGCGGCCTGCACGCAGGACGGCGCGACCGCGACACCGGGAACGGCCTCGGACTGGCCATCGTCGCCGACCACGTCCACCGCCACGGCGGCACCGTCTGGGTCGAAGACCGGCCAGGGGGCGGCGCCCGCTTCGTCGTCGAACTCCCGGAGGCGACCGCATGAGACCTCGCCCGGCCATCGCCGTCGCCGCCGTCCTGCTCCTGAGCGGCTGCGGCGTGACCGACCAAGACGAGCCCGAACCGATCACCACGCTCGCGCCCAGCACCACCCCGACGGTCTCCAGCCGTTCGGCTCCGCCCACGCTCCCACCGAGTACCGCTCAATCGTCAGGCACTCGTCAGGTGCAGACATCCGTGCCGCCGACACAATGAGAAAAGTCGTCGAAAAGGAGGAGGGGCATGACCGTCCACGATCACCACACCGACGACATCACCGACGAGGTTCGCCAATGGCTCTCCCGGGAATTCGCGTCCTCACTCACCGAATCCGCCGTCAGCGACATCGTGTGCGCCGCCCACGCTGAACTCGAAGGCCAGATCAAGCCCGACGCCATGGGGGAAATGCTCCACCGGCTCGCCCGGTTTCGCGTGCTCCGTACACTCGAAGGTCAATAGCGCCCTACGGTGTGCATTCGCTCAGGACGGCTTCGATTTCAGCGTCCGCGAGGCGCCGTGGGCCGACGTAGTAAAGGGTCGATCCGGCCGGGAGTTCCCCGTCCCACGAAGGATTGACGACGAGGGCGTCGTCCGCACGCGCCGCCAGAACCGTCGCACCGAACGCCCTGCCCAGTGCGATCTTGCATTTCTCGGTGCTCAACCGGCCAAGCGAGCTGGGTAAGACCGCGGAGTAGGTGCTCGCTCCCCCTGTCGTCATCAGCTCCGAGTAGACCTCGGCGATGCCGGGAGAGGTGAGTTCTTCGGTGACCATGCGAGGCGTGTGCCACTGAACGCATTTGATCCGCGGGTCCACGTAGTGGACGAGTTCGGCCTTCGCCATGTCCCGCAAGGTGACGACCATGTGCGCCGACCGATTCGCGTGGTTCACGGTCACCGCGACGGCCAGGGCCTCGTTGTCGTCACGCATGTCGACCAAGACAGTGCGGGCCGTTTCCACGGCTGCTCTGGTCAACACTGCCACCGCCGTCGGCTCGCCGCGGACGAAATCCACCGGCCGCGCGGGCATCGGATGCACCGCTGTGTCATCATTCGCGCACAAGACCAAACCGGTCGCACCGTCGTCGAGCAGTTGCTCGACGAGCCGCTCGGTCCGGCCGGGTGTGTAGCCGATCAGAAGCGTATGCCCTTCCGCACGTACGACATCAAGTCCCTGCATCCGACGTCCCTTTGCCAGTTCGAGCTTCGAAGCGAGCCTGGTGAATACCGTGGTGATCGTGACGATTCCGCCCACTATGACGTAGGCGCCGACGAAGTGCCCCGCGGTGGTCTCTGGTGAGAAGTCCCCGTATCCCACTGTCGTGGCCGTTACGACGAAATACCACCAGTAATTCCCCGGCAGGACGAGTTCGCTTCCCTCGGGTTCTGCCAGCAGCATCAGCGGCCAGCTCGTCACGAAGACGCACACGACGACCGCGACAGGGAACGTCCAACCTCGTCCAAGAAGCCAGCGAGACAGCAGCCTCGACAATATGAAAGGCACTCCATCTCCAGTGCGTCGGCGATCACTCACCAGCTGACGTGCTGATGAAAGGTCAGCTTCCAGCCATCACCTCGACGAACGTAGACGCTGCTCACCCGGGCCACGTAAGGAACCCCGTCCTTGGTGGCGGCGACCCGGTAATTGACCGCGCCGACCACCTGACTGAGCCTCGCCGCGCTCAAGCCGGTGAGGCTGCACGCCGTCCAGGTCGCCCCGCACAACGCGGCCAGGGCGGCCTCACGTTCCTGAATCGGCTTCTTGCCGATCAGGAGTACTACGACGCGATCGTGAAGCAGGTTCTCGTAGAACGAACGTGCGGAGGCCGGTTGGCCGGTGAGCACACTCCAGGCACCTCGCTCCAGACCTGCCAGCGCTTCCACGGCTACCGCTTCACGATGCCGCGCAACGACCGTCCCCACCTGGGCTCATCATCCGACCGTTTCACGATTCATGCCTGGGCCCTGCCGATCTGTCATAGCCCGCACCGCCGGGCTGTCGCGTCACCGTCATCCGGCATACACCGGACGCCGACCAGCGTCCCGCACATCGGCGCGGCTGAACCTGACAATCACCTTACGATTCGACCGGCCGCGTACTCGGCGAGCGCTTCCGCGGTTTTCATCATCGCCCGCTGCACCTGCCTTTCCGAGGAACGCAGCCCTAACCCACGTACGGAATACGTTCCCTGCCAACGAATTCGGGTCCCTCCGCCCGGGATCTCGTGAAGGTCGATCGTGGCTTGGTGATCCGCCAGCTGCGGACTCTCCACGGTCTCGTAGGCGAATCGCCTCCCTTGCGTGAGGCCGGTGATCCGTTCCCGGACCAGCGTCCGGCCCGACCGGAAAGCCCGGATGACACCCACTTTGTCGCGCCCATCCGTTGAGAGACCTTCTGAACTGCTGACGTCCAGCTCGCCGACTCCTGCCCAGGCGGGCCACGTCCGCGGATCGAGCAGCGATGCCCACACGACCGTCGGCGGCGCCACCGATTCGGCCAAAACGTCGTACGACCGCACTGCTGGATCCTCCAGGGAAAGGTAATTGTGCTGACGCCCCCGGATCGTGCCACAGGTCGCCTCTGCTGGTAAGGCGATTGTGGCCACAAGGCCATTCGGGTCCATAGTGGACAGAGTCATGATTGGGCGTGCCCAAATTTCCACGCTGCCAGACGAAGCGCGACATGTGCTTGTCGACGTGCCGAACGCCTTCGCTCCAAGCGGCGGAGAGCGGCCCGTCGGAACCTCGGCAATTTCGGTCTCGCAGTCAGCAGCGGCGGCGGTTCGGCGGATATGTAAACGCGCCGCCGAATCGGCTTGAGCGATGGGACAGCTGTCAAAGCAGGCCACCACGGGGCAGAATCAGGGGATGGCGTGGGAATGGGTAGCACCCGTTACTACCGGACTGACCGCGGTGGCCGGCGTGTTCTTCACCTGGCTGACCGGCAGGCAGGGGCGGAGCCAGGTGGAGCGGATGGCGCACCGCACGGAAGAGGCGGCCACGCGAGACCGATTGGCGCTGGAGCGCAGGGAGGCGTACCTCACCGCGTTACTCGTGGCGGAACTGGGCCTTCGGCGTAAGCGCTACGAACGCGAGAGAAAGCTGGACAAGTTGGCCGAACTCGATCAGACGTGGCCCAAAGGGAAGCGTGTGCAGGTGGAGGTGGACGCGGTGATCGGGCTGGAGATTTACGGCAGCCCGCAGTCTCGCGAACTGCTCGGGCGTTGGAACATGGCAGCAACTGACGAGGACGAAGCACGGATGCGCACGATCCGCGACGCGATGGTCGCCCTTGCTCGCAAGGAGCTGGGCGTGAATCTCCTGAAACCGACAGCGGCTGATGGCCGGTAACAAAGGGCAGGCCGACGGGTTCGACCGGCGAAGAGTGCGACATATCCGTCGGCCGTGACGACCTACGAGGTATGCAGCACTTCATCATCCCCGGCCAGTTCGGCGACTCCGTGGCACCGTTCCCGATCTACATCGGCGAGCCGGCCGCCGACGCACACCCCCTCGAACAGCAGCAAGCGGCCGGCCTGTACCGGCAGGCGTAGCCGCTGACCGACGACACCAAGGCACGCGCCGGTTTGGCGCGGGTGCGGGCGGCCGTGGAGTTCGAACGGGGAGACGGCCATGCGGCCACGCGTCTGCTGGTCGAGCATGCCGGTAACGTCGAACCAGCCGACGCGGTGGCGATGGCGAGAACCGGCGCCCGGTACGCCTGGTTCTCCGGAGACCGGGAAACCGTGCGCACCGCGAACCAGGCGCTGAACGGCACCGACCCGCTGGTACGAGGCATGGCGGCACTGGTGGACGACGGCTTCGCGACCGGATTGCCCCTGCCGGCCGAGTTCATCAAGCGGGCACCGGACTCCGACCCCGCCCGGACCTACAGCGCGATGATCATCGGCGACGACACGGCGACCAGAGAACTCGCGTCCGCCGCGGTGGCTCGCTGCCGCCGCGACGGGCTGATCGGTGTCCTCCCCCAGGTACTACAGGACCTCGCGGGTGCTCAGGTTTCGGCAGGCCTGCACCGGGACGCCGCCATGTCGGTGGCCGAGGCGGTACGAATCTCGCGTGACACCGGATCACACCAGCGGCTGCCCAGGCTGAACGCCGTCGTGGCGCGGGTCGCGGCGATCGAAGGGGACGAGCAGCGCTGCCAGGAGCTGTCGGAGATGACGCCGGACGCCGGCGGCGCGGCGAGCGTGGCCGCGCTCGCCCTGCTCGACCTCGCTCTCGGTTGCTATCAGTCCACTTTGGATCGGCTGGAAACCTCGCGGCAGGGCCAGCTCGGCTACACGACGGTGGTGATCGCGGCGACCCGCCTGAGTGATCCGGGCCGCGCCGAACCCGCTTTCCGCCGATTCGAGGCCTGGGCGGCCGCGAGTGGGCAGCCGTGGGCGGAAGCCGTCGCTGCACGATGCCGTGCCGTGCCGTGCTGAGCGACGACGAGTCGCAGTATCTGCGCGCGCTGGAATTGCACTCGACCGGCGAACGGCACTTCGAGCGAGCGCGCACTGAACTGCTCTACGGCGAATGGTTGCGTCGAAACAGACGCCGCAGCGACGCCCGCGCTCCGCTGCGTTCGGCGCTGGAAATCTTCTCGCGGCTGCGCGCGAAACCGTGGGTCACGCGCGCTTCGATCGAACTCGGAGCGACCGGAGACACCGGCCCGACGGCCGAGCCCGCCGCCGAGAACTCGGCGTGCGCTCCCGACGGGGAACTGAACCGATTGGACCTCGGTCAAGGGTACTGAACGCGTAGCTTGCCGCCGAGCCATTCGGGACGCTGCCGCGGAATCCCGTGCCCGCAGCTGAGCGACGGCCGGGTGGACGAGTCGAGTTCAGCCACAGCAGCCAGAAGCAGCGCGAGAAGTGGTTCATCACCACCAACGGTGGCTGGGCAACCCGGGCAGTCAGGCGCGAGGTCGGGTCTTGCGGCCGGTGACCTTGTTGTAGATCACCAGGACGATGATCGCGCCGATGACCGAGCCGATCCAGCCGGCCGGCTGGAAGCCGCGGAAGCCGACGGTGAGCAGGCCGAACAACAGGCCGCCCACGACCGAGCCGACGATCCCCAGGACGATCGTCCGCAGCAGGCCGATGTCGTCCTTGCCCGGCACCAGGGCCCGGGCAATGAAACCGGCGATCAGGCCGAACAGAATCCAGCCCACAATGGTCCAGAACATCGTTTCCCTCCACGGTCGGACGAGCTAGCCCAGACTACGGAGACCAGGAGACGGGCGCCAAACGAGGCGGGGGCCGGTGCCACCGGTGCGACCGGCTACGCGAGGAACCACAGCGTCACCACCGGCGGACACCCCGGCGCGGCGGGCAACGGCAGCGACGCCGACGTCCTCGCTTAAGGCTGGAACAACGCCGGGCGTCACCTGAGCACCGTCTGACGGGCTCGGGACGAACAAGGAGCGGGGGCACCGGAATCCGGTGCCCCCGCTCCTTTTCCGAAGAGGAAACCTGATCCAGCAGTTCGGCAGAAGTACCCTTGACTTCTTCGATCGGTTACACCGCGACGATGGGACTGCCGTGGGTTCGAACCTGCCTGCCAGAGTGGCAGGAGCTTGTCGTGGCACTGCCGCAGTTCGTCCGCCGCCCACCAACGACGCTTGGAGCAGCGGTAGCGGTCATAGGCCTCATCGGTTGGTGACGCCGCCGCGTCGGCTGGCAGTCGGGTCTGCCCCGGATTGAACTTCCGCGGCGACGTTGCCGTCGTTGGCGGAGGTCCACCCGAGCGCTGCGCGGAACCTGGTGGGCTCGCCGGTCGCGTCGTGGTCAGTTCGAAGCGATCTGGTGGCCATCGGGGAAGTCGGTGGAGCGGGATAGCTCCGCCCACTCGTGCAGGTCCTTGTCGACCGCCGCGCGGCCGGCCGTGACCAGTCGCAGCGCATCTGAGCCCAGGACCAGATGCACGGGTGGCTTCTCGGCCTCCAGGACCTTCAGGACGGCCTCTGCCGCTTTGGCCGGGTTACCCAGTTGGTTGCCGCTGGCCGCCTGCCGGGTCGCACGAATGGGTTCGAACAATGTGTCGTAGTCCTGAATGGATCGTTGCGTGCGGACCATCGATCGGCCCGCCCAGTCGGTGCGGAACGAGCCGGGTTCGATGATCGTCACGTGCACGCCGAAGTCCGCGACCTCCTTGGCGACGGTCTCCAGTATGCCTTCCACGGCGTACTTGCTGCCGCAGTAGTAGGCCAGCCCGGGTACGGTCATCAGCCCGCCCATGGAGCTGACCGCGAACACGTGCCCCGCACGACGCTTGCGCATGAACGGCAGTACCGCCTGGACCGTGGCGGCCACACCGAACACGTTGACGGCGAACTGTTCCCGTAGCTCGGACAGGGGTGATTCCTCGAACACTCCCTCGTGTCCATAGCCGGCGTTCGCGATGAGCACGTCGATCGGTCCGACCCGCGTCTCGATCTCACCCACGACCGAGAACACCGCGTCGTCGTCGGTGACATCCAGCTGCCGTGCGTGCGCACGTCCCGGCGCGAGCGCTTCGAACGCCATCGCGTCCTCCTCCCGGCGGGTCGTGCCGACGACGGTGTGCCCGGCGTCGAGCGCCCCTTGGGCGAACGCCCGGCCGAGACCGCTGCTGACACCGGTGATCAGGAAAAGCATGGCTACCCTCCAGGTAGGACACGGCACCAGATCTCGACCATCGTCTCGGTCATGCGATCCAGGCCGCCGGGTTGTGTCGACGCGTGGTAGAAGTTGCGTTCGGTCATCCAGCACAGGGCCTGGGCGAGCGCCGCCGCGCCGGTCGGGCCGTCCTCGTCGGGCAACCCGGCCGCGACGAGGACACGAGTCATGGCCTCGGTGTTGTTGGCGATGGTGTCGCGCCACAGCCGGGCGATCTCGGGCACTTCGGGGCCGAACTCGACCGCCGCCCGCATCACCAGTCCGTGCTCACGCCAGGTGCGGGCTGTGTTCTCCACAGCCCTTCGCACGGTGTCGTGCGCGGGCAAGCCGGGGTCGGCGGACTGATCGTCCAGGTGCAACCGGGCGACGGTGCGTGCGACCAGCGCGGCGAGAACTTCTTGTTTCGACCCGAAGTAGAAGTACAGCGAGCCGCGGGAGATTCCCGCCCCCTTGGCGATCGACTCGACGGTCATCGGCTCGATGTGTTCCCGTTCGAGCAGCGCCTCGGCGGCGTCCAGGATCGCCTGTTCCCGCAAATCGCCCTTGCTCGGCGTTTCACGACGTTTCGTTGCCACGACACCACTATGACACAGCGCAGAGGAAAATCGGCACTGTGTCGAAAAAATTCTTCGTGACGTAGACCGCACTGCTGCGTCCCGCTCGAAGCCTCAGCTCGGGAAGTGACTACGGCCGACAACAGATCTCGGCGGGATGACGATGGCTCGGGAGCACTCGGGGGAGTCTCACACCGAGGACACGCCCGTGGCTGGGTTCTGCGGCCGGCCATCGATCAGGTCACTGCTCACGCAGGCAGGCACGGGCAGCTCGCCCCCCCCCGATGCTCGCCGCATATCGAATATCCGCTCATGCCGCTGAGCGGACGTTCGAGCGAACGACGGTTCTGGTGCGGAGCACATGAATTTCAGCCGGCATTTGTGCTGGAAATTCTGAGAGGACTACGCGCTCACGGCGTTCGTTCGTAGAGCGTCCCCAGTCGTACCAGGGTGGGACGTCCGTCCAGGTCCGGTTCGTAGAACTGTACCGGTACGAAATTCCCCGGGGTGCCGACGTCGATGACGAATCGGTTCCGCTCATGGTCGACGCACATGATCGGCATGGCCTGACCGCTGCCGGCGGGACTGCCCATCAGCCGGTCCCATTCGGCCAGTCCGGGGTCGGGAATCAACCGGGCATGGAGACGGCCATCATGCGTCTCGACGGACACCTGACCGTCGGGGGCCCGGTAGAGCCCGGTGAACCGCTCGTTGTCGACTTCGGTGATCTCCTCGGGCGGGCTGATGGCAGCTGGGCTCCGGACATCGAAGAACTCGTCGAGGAGCTCGGTGCACAGGGTGGAATGCAGCATCGCCCCGGTGGCGCTGTTGGTGAGTACCGCGAGCACGACCTTCTGTCCGGGAATGACAGAGAGGGTCGAATGCATGCCGAGGTTGGCGCCTGAGTGGGTCAGGACCGGGTCGTCACCCTCCCGGAGAAGGCCCCAACCGAGTCCGAAGTTCGCGCACCCGCGGAGGCAGCCCCAGAAGTCGTCGTACCTGGGCGTGCGCATCTGTTCCACGGCCGCCTGCGAAAGGATCCGGTGTCCATTGGGTGTCAGGCCGTCGATGTGCATCCGGCCGAAGCGGACCAACGATTCGACGTCGAGCCACAAACGGGAACCGGCCGGACCGTATTCGGGCCAGACACGCAGGCGGGGGACCCGGGAGACGGTCCCGCTCGCCGGGTCGACGACATGCCCCACAGCGGTGGAGTGGAGGAGCATTTCCTCGGCGTCCGCGGTCGCGACCATGCCGAGCGGCCGAAGAACGCGTGTACTCAGTGCGACGTCGAAGCGTTCGGCGGTGATCGCCTCCACCAGTCGTCCGAGAGTGCTCATTCCCATGTTGCTGTAGGAGAACCGCCGGCCGGGGACGCCCGTGACGTTCAGCGTCGCGAGCTCTCGCATCAGCCGTTCGAGCACGTCCTCGCCCGGTGCCAGGTCCGGCATGTAGTTGCCGGGCAGGCCGGACGAGTGGTCGAGCAGCATGCGCACGGTGATCGCCGCGGAGCGGCCGGGGTCTGCCGTGGTGAAGCCGGGGAGGTACTTCAGCACGGGCGCATCGAGGTCGAGCCGCCCCTCGTCCACCAGGGTCATCGCCAGTGACGCGGTGAGCACCTTCGTGACGGATCCGGCCGCGAAGAGAGTACTGGGCAGCACGGGGGCGCCGGTCACCACGTTGACCGTGCCGGTCTCGGCCCGGACGAGCGTGCCGTCGTGCCACAGGGCGGCCGACGCGCCGCTCACGGTGAACTTCTCCGCCAGTCGCGAGAGACGATCCGCGAGTTCGTTCGATGTGATCATCGGGTGCTGTCCTCCCCGGAGGTGCTCGGTACTCCGATCCTGACAGGCGACCGTGGCACCGGCCATCGTCAATCGTCTCAAGAGAGGCGCACCGTCTGCGACGATTGTCGAATCGGCCGCGGTGGCCTCGCGACTCCTGTCCATACCTGCGTGGCACCTCCGGATCTAACGTGATGAGACGGCGTGAGGAGCACGGCGTGCTGGACCACGGAAGGAAGACGATGTCACTCCTGCTGACTGGTTCGACCGTCATCGACGGCGTTTCCGACAAAGGCATCGACGGTCGCGCGATCCTGATAGAGGACGGCCGCATCGTGGCGATCGACCGCCAGGATGCGCTGCCTGTCCCGGCGGGCACCGAAACCGTCGACTTCAGTGGAAAGTTCGTCATCCCCGGGCTGATGAACGCCAACGTGCATCTCCTGGTCAACATTCTCTTCGAGACGCTCGTCCGGTACGAAGGACGCTACGAGGATTTGATCGTCGAGGCCGCACAGGTCGCGCTGAAAAACGGGATGACGACGGTCTTCGACACCTGGGGGCCACGACGTGCGCTGATGTCGGCGCGTGACCGGATCGACCGGGGCGTGACATCCGGCAGTCGTATTCGCTGCGCCGGCAACATCGTCGGATTCGACGGCCCGTTCTCCGAGGACTTCGACAAAAGGATCCCCGGCGTCGGGAGCTCCCATTTCGTCGATCGGGTGAACGCGACGTGGGTCGAGAACGTCGGGCGGCATCTGATGTGGCTGACGCCCGAGGCGGTCGGCAAGGAGGTCCGCGAGTACATCGGGCGCGGGGTGGATTTCGTCAAGTACGCGTCGAACGAGCACGGCGGGGCCTCGGCCGGCGCCTTCATCCAGTTCTCGGAGCGCACGCAGCGCGTCATCGTCGAAGAAGCTCACCGAGCCGGGTTGACCGCGCAGGCCCACACCTCGTCGGTCGAGGGCCTGCGGATGGCGATCGAGGCGGGCTGCGACCTTGTGCAGCACTGCAACACGACCGGCCCCACCGAGATCCCGCGCGAGACCCTCGAGCTCCTCGCCGAGAAGAACTGCGGCGCCGTCGTCTTCCCGCTCACCGACAACGGATTCAAGATCCTGAAGGAGTCCATTTCGGACCCCGAGTGGACGATCTGGAAGGCCTCGGACGTCAACGCCCGCAATCTCGTCGACTCGGGGGCGTCGATCCTGCTCGCCAACGACGGCGGCATCTTCGCCCCGGAAGTCATGAACGAGCCGATGGTCAAGGGCACCTGGAACGGTCTGCCCGAAGACGAGGGTCTGAATCGCCTGGCGACGGGGCACTTCGTCTGGCTCAGGGCGATGGAGGAGAAGGGCATGTCGCCGATCGCGTTGCTGCATGCGGCGACCCTCAACATCGCCAAGGCCTATCAGGTCGACGACGACCTCGGGACGATCGAGGCGGGCAAGATCGCGGATCTGGTCGTCCTTGACGCGGATCCGTTGCGGAGCGCCAAGAACTACCAGAGCATCCGCGCCGTCATCAAGGACGGCGCCGTGGTGGACCTCGACGCGCTCCCGGAGCAGCCGCTGCTGACCGCGGACCTTCCTCCGACGCTGGAGGAAGAGGCCCACTACAAGAAAGCCCTTCATCACGGCGCGCGCCTGCCGGGTTGCCCCTCGTGCCTGACGGGTGACCACTGATGGTGGTGTGGGAGCAGCACTGCTGCCTTCCGCTCGACCCGGACGCCGATGTCGACGCGCTCTGGCGGTACGCCGAGTCGGGGGCGTCGTTCGTGTCGGTGAACGTCGGCTACGCGCCGCACGACGTCGCGGCCACGATCCGGGTGCTGTCGGGGTTCCGACGTAAGCTATTCGCCAGGCCCGACCGCTACGTCCTCGCCCGCACGGCAGAGGACGTGCGGGCGGCCAAGGCCACCGGACGGCTCGCTGTCGCGTTCGACCTGGAAGACACCAACCCGCTGGGTGGGCGGGTCGACCTGGTGCGGACCTACTACGACCTGGGTGTGCGCACCATGCTGCTGACCTACAACCAGCGCAACGCCGCCGGCTCGGGCTGTCACGACGAAACCGACGGCGGCCTGACCGAGTTCGGCCGGGAGGTGGTGGCCGAGATGAACCGGGTGGGGATGGTGGTCGACACCGCGCACTGCTCGTACCGGACGTCGATGGACGTCTTCGCGGCGTCGGCGGCACCGGTGGTGGTGTCCCATACGGCCGCGCGGGCGGTATACGACGACGCGCGCAACGTGCGGGACGACCAGATGCTCGCTTGCGCGGCGACCGGTGGGGTCGTCGGGATCAACGGGGTGGGGATGTTCCTGGGGGCCAACGACGCGAGCACCGAGGCGCTCGTCCGTCACGTCGAGCACGCCGTGGAGCTGATCGGCTGGGAACACGTGGGCCTCGGGTTGGATTTCTGTTTCGACCAGGTCGACGCCGAGCTGGCGGCGAATCCCGAGCTGTTCCCGGCGAGCTATTCGCAGTGGGATCGGCTGGAGTTCATCGAGCCGGAGCGCCTACCTGCCATCACCGCGACCCTGCTGGACCGAGGCCACGCGCCGGAGGCCGTAGCCGGGATCCTGGGCGGGAATTTCCTGCGTGTGGCGGAGAAGGTGTGGCGGTGAAAGGACAACCTCGGCGCGTTGTGGTCGTAGGTGCCGGCGTCGTCGGGCTCTCGTGTGCGTGGTTCCTGCAGGAGCACGGTGCGGAGGTCACCGTTCTGGAGCGGTCGGAGGTCGGGGCGGGCGCCTCGTGGGGCAACGCCGGCTATCTCGTTCCGGCCATGGTGTCGCCGCTGGCGGAGCCGGCACTGCTGCGGGAGGGCGTACGAAGCCTGCTCACCCCAGGCTCGCCGGTCTCGGTGACCGGGCGGCCGTCCGCGGTGAAGGTGGCGTTCCTGGCCGGGTTCGCCCGCAACGCGACAGTGTCTCGGTGGCGGCGGGGGATGGCCGCGCTCGGGCCGCTGGCGATGGAAGGCCTCGGCGCTTTCGACGAACTGGCCAATGGCGGTGTCGCGGCGGAGGTCCACGAGCGGACCTTTCGGATCGGGTTCACCGCCGGCCAAGACACCGCGGGGTTCGAGCACGAGTTCGCCCACGCCCGCGCCTCCGGGCAGGAGGTGTCCTACCGGATCTCGGCGGGGTACGAGGCTCCGTTCTCCGACCAGGTCGCGCGGGTCCTGCATCTGGAGGGGCAGCGGTTCGTCGCACCGGGCGCGTTCCTCGACGCGCTCGCCGAGGCGGTGCACGAGCGGGGTGGCGAGATCGTCACGGACGTCCAGGCGCGGTCGATCGGATTCGGGCCGGGCGGGCCGCGGGTGGACACCTGGGCGGGGCCGCCGCACCGGGCCGACGCCGTCGTGCTCGCGACGGGTGCGTGGTTGCCGGAGCTGGGTCGCCGACTGGGTGTGCGGGTACCGGTGCAGGCCGGGCGCGGTTATTCGTGCAGCATCCGGCTAGCCGAACCGCTCACCGGTCCGGTCTACTTGCCCGGTGCCCGAGTGACTCTGACGCCGTACGGAGACCGGGTCCGAGTCGCGGGCACCATGGAGATCGCCGACCGGGACGCGCCGTTCGACGGTCGCCGCCTGGACGCCATCCTGCGCTCGATCCGCCCCCTGATCGATGGTGCCGACTGGGAAGATGTTCGCGAACCGTGGGTCGGGCCCAGGCCGCTGACGCCCGACGGCCTGCCGGTGATCGGCGCGACGAAGGTCGCGGGCGTCCACGTCGCGGGTGGTCACGGCATGTGGGGGGTGACGCTGGGACCGGTCACCGGGAAGCTGCTGGCCAGGCAGATCATGTGCGGTACCGGCGCATCCGAGTTGACTCCTTTCGATCCGCTGCGGAGGCTTCGATGAATGAAGACGCGATCGCCCCGCCGCCCGCGCCGGCTTTCCGGCGGCAGGGCGATCTCCTGCTGTTGTCGGGCCAGGTCGGTGTCGACGAGAGCCGGCGGCCGGTGACCGGGGCGTTCCACGACGAGGCCCGCGCGGCCTTCGCGAACGTCCGACGAGTATTGGCCGGGGCAGGCGCGCGACCGGACCAGATCCTCAAGGTCACCGCCTACCTGGCTGACCTCGCGGACTTCCCCGGATACAACGAGGTCTGGACGGAGGAGTTCCCCGACATGCGCCCGGCCCGGACGACGATCGGCGCGCAGCTGGTCCCACCCTTTCGTGTCGAGCTGGACGTCGTCGCATGGCTCGACGGTGCTCCCTGAACGGCTACATTCAGGTTTCGTGAGCGAAGACCTGCAGCGGGTGGTGGACGCCCTGGCTCGGCAGCTGGGCCGGGCGGTCGCGGTCGACGACGTCCATTTCCGGCTGCTCGCCTACAGTGCGCAGGCTGGTCCGATCGACGATATGCGAGCGCGGGTGGTCCTGAACCGTGAGGCTCCGCCGGAGGGGGTCGCGTGGTTACGGCGCTTTCGGCTCTCCCGCGCTGACGGCCCGGTACGCCTTCCCGCTTCCGCGGAGCTCGACCTGCTGCCGAGGGTCGCGATCCCGATCCGGTTCCAGGGTGTTCAGTTCGGCTACCTGTGGCTCATCGACGCCGACGAGCAGGTGGACGACGCCGGGCTCGCTCTCGCCGGTGTCGCGGCAGGCGAAGCCGCGGAGGTGCTGTTCCGTGAGCGGGCTCTGGGCGAGCTGCACGACGCCCGCGTCGGGGAGTTCCTCCGGGATCTGCTGTCGGAGGACCGTGTGGCTCGCACCCTCGCTGCCGACGGGCTCGTCGAATCAAACCTCTTCGCGGCGCGCGGCGGCGTCGTCGCCATCGTCGTCGCGCCGTTGCCGGTAGCCGGTCAGGAGGTCGACGAGGGTGATCGTCTGGCAATCGGAGCGGCTCTTCGTACGGCATCGAACGCGATGTCGTTCCGCGAGAGCATGGTCCTGGTTCGCCCGGGCCACGGTTTGCTGGTCGTGACGCAGCGGGCGATCGAGCGGGTTCCTCGGGTCGCGGAGGAGCTGTGCTCGTCGGCTGTGCGGGGGCTGGGGCGTGCCGATCGCTGGCGGGCCGTGGTCGCCGGGGTGGGCCGTCCGGCGGCGCGGCTGGCCGACGCCGCGACCTCGTACCGGCAGGCTCTCGACGCGATCCGGGTCGCCGACGTCATCCCCGGGTTCCGGCCCGTCGCCCGCCACGAAGCGCTGGGCATCTACGCGTTGCTGGCCGCTCAACCGCGCGAGCAACTCCGCAGCATGGGTGTCGCGGAGGCGATCACCGCGCTTCTCGACGCCGATCCCGCGCTTCTCGTCACCGCGGAGACCTTCCTCGACCGCGCGGGCGACTCCCGTGCCGTGGCCGAGTGTCTCGGTGTGCACCGGGCGACGATCTACCACCGGCTCCATCGCATCGAGGAGCTCACCGGCTTCGACCTGAGCGACGGGGAACGCCGCCTCGTCCTGCATCTCGGCATCAAGGCCGCGAGGCTCCTCGGTGACATTTGACGCGACCGGTGAACTCGGAACCGGGTGCCGGTGCCCCGGCTCGCCAGATCGCGGCGAGGCCGGGGCGTCGGCCGGGTGGGTCAGCGGCCGTAGGCTTCGAGCAGCCGCAGCCACACCTCGCTGACGGTGGGAAAGGCCGGAACGGCGTGCCAGAGCCGGTCCAGCGGCACCTCGCCGGCGACCGCGATGGTCGCCGCGTGGATCATCTCCGCGACATCCGGTCCGACGAAGGTGCAGCCGATGATCACCTTGCGATCCTCGTCGACGACCATCCGCGCGTGCCCCTGGTAGCCGTCCGTGTGCAGGGCGGCGCCGGCGGTGGCGGCCAAGTCGTAGTCGACGACCCGGATTCGCAGCCCGGCGGCCGCGGCGCCGGCGGCGCTGAGGCCGACCGACGCGATTTCCGGTTCGGTGAAAACGACCTGCGGGACCGCGCGTTCGTCGGCGGTCGTCGCGTGACGGCCCCAGGGAGCGTCGTCCACGGGCTCGTCCTTCGCGCGGGCCACGATCACGTCACCCACCGCGCGTGCCTGGTACTTGCCCTGGTGCGTCAGCAGGACACGCCGGTTGACGTCGCCGGCGGCGTAGAGCCAGCCGTCGCCGAGCGTGGCGCCGTCCTCGGCGAGGACCCGCATCGTGCTGTCGACGGCGAGCCAGGCGCCCGGCTTCAGTCCGAGGTTGTCCAGGCCGACGTCTTCGGTGTTCGGGGTCCGGCCGATCGCGACGAGCAGTTCGTCGGCTTCTATCCGCTCGCCGTCGGTGAGGATGATGGACACCGTGCCATCGTCGTCGCGCCGGACAGATCCGGCTTCGGCACCGATGCGGACCGACACCCCCTTGTCCCGCAACGAGGCTGTCACCTGCTCGCCGGCGAACGGCTCGTTGAGGTGCAGCACGCCGTCGCGGGCCAGCATGGTCACCGATGTTCCCAGGCTGCTGAACGCGGTCGCCATTTCCGTGGCCACCACGCCGCCGCCGATGATCGCGAGCCGGGCCGGGATCTCTCTCGCCGCGACCAGTTCGCGGCTCGTCCACGGCTTCGCGTCACGCAGCCCCTCGATGTCCGGGACCAGTGCGCTACTGCCGGTGGCGACGACGACCGCGTGCCGCGCGGTCAGCGTCGTGGTGGTGCCGTCGGCCGCGGTCACCTCGACGACCCGGTCGCCGCCGATCCGGCCGTGTCCGCGGAACAGCGGGACGCCTGCCGAGTCGAGCCAAGATACCTGGCCTTCGTCGTTCCAGTGAGACGCGAAATCGTCACGACGGCGGAGCACGGCGGCCACGTCGATTTCGCCGGTCACCGCTTCCCGCGCGCCGGGCACCTGGCGGGCCGCGCGCAGCACCGCGCCACTGCGCAACAGCGCTTTGGTCGGCATGCAGGCCCAGTAGGAGCACTCGCCACCGACGAGTTCGCGCTCGACGATCGCGGCGGTCAGGCCACCCCGCACCACTCGGTCGGCCACGTTCTCCCCGACCGGCCCGGCCCCGATGACGAGGACGTCGTAGGCGGTCACGTCAGTTTCCCTTCGCGGCGCGGCTGAGTCGGATCGCCGAGACGAGGAAGAAGATGCCGCCGAGCACGGCGTAACCGGCCACCCCGGACAGCGCCGGGTCCGCCGCGGAGGCGCTGATGACGAAGTTGGCACCGGCCAGCACGGAGATGCCGCCGCTGAGGATCATCGGCCACTGCCCGCCCATCCGGCGGCGGGCGACGCCGACGATCAGCTGGACGAGACCGGCCACGATCGCCCAGGCACCCCATACCCGTAGCACCGCCGGGATACCCGACGTGGCGGCGATGCCCACGCCGATGGTGGCGAGCAGGCTGATCGCCATGTTCACGTAGAGCCCGCGGACCGGGCCGGCGCCCTTCGCCGACCGGGCGTCCACGACGGCGGCGCCCACGTCGAACAGCGGGTACACGACGACCAGGACGACGCCCACCGCGCCCAAGCCCGATTTGGTCGTCACGAAGACCAGTACCGCCCACACGATGGCGAACGCGAACCGCACGAAATACAGCCGGCGCAGCGCCGGAGCGAACCCACCAATGGCAGGCGTGTCGACAGTAGTCACCATGATCCCTTCAAGCTGCGGGGAAGCTCCCCGGCAAGACCGAACGTTCTATCTCAGAGTGGCGGGTACCGGTCGCGCAGTCAAGACAGATCGTTCTATCCAAATTCTTACAGCCAGAGAACATGGCGACCCCTGAGCCGGCCGCCCGAAGCGTTGTAGCGCCCGCTCGACGTCCCCTTCAGGCTTCGACCGGAGCTGCGCCTTGGTGAAGTGACGAACACGCCGCATGGCTCGATCTTCGCTTGCGGTGGGCACACACCGCCGTCCCGTGGGCCAGGGCGGCGGAACTTCCCGGATGCATCTACCGCCGCCTGGACCGAGGAGAGCTCACAACGTCCGGCGCGTCATCCCAGTCGGCCTGGATTCGTAAGACCTGGGCGAATCGCTTGCCATTCTTGCCCGTGTGCACGGTGTCCGGTCCGATGACATCGCGGGCGGCTCGATAGTGCCGTCGGCGCTACTTCGACGAAGCGATGCGGTGTTGCAGAATCCCGTCGACTCCCTGGAGGAACGTGTCGCAGACCTCGGCCGGATCCGACAGGCACCCCGAGGCCATCGCGCCGTCGCGCATCATCACGAAGTGCCGTCCCGCGAGTTCCGGCGGGTGTTCGCCGACCTGCGCGAGCAAGGCGGTGATGGCACCAAGGAACCATTCGCGGTGGGCCAGCACGGCCTGATGAGCGGGATGCTCGGGGTCCGGATACTCGGCCACCGCGTTGAGCGAGGCGCATCCGCGGAACTGGGCGGACCGGATGCCCTCAGCGATCGACTTCGCGACAACCCGCAGCGTGGCGTCTGCCGGTAAACCACTGGCGAGCGCCTTGTCGAAACCTTCGCGCTCCATCGCGTGGACACCCTGCAGGTACGCCACGACGAGATCGTCCTTGCTCGGGAAGTGCCGATACAGCGTGGCCCTGGTGACATTGGCCTCCGCGACGATCCGATCGATCCCCACCGCGTGCAGCCCCTCGGCGTAGAAGAGCCGGGTGGCCGTCGCAAGCAGCCTTGACCGCGCTTCGGATACCCGACCACGAACGTTGCGCACCATTCCACCAAGCTTAACGGATAGAACGATCGGTATCGCGCGCTAGATGTTGCGGACAACGAGTCAGACCGATCAGGCGTACCACTCACTCGGCCTGGTCGGGTTGATCCGGTGCGCCGCTGATCAGCAGCCGGGCGGTGTGGGCGATGTGGTCGCGCAGCAGTTTCTGCGCGTGGTCGGCGTCGCGCGCGAGGACGGCGTCGAGCAGCGCTCGATGTTCGGAGGCGACGTCGCGACCGGGCTCGTTGCCCAAAGTCACCGACCACTGCCGGTACAGTTCGGCCTCCTGCCGCAACGACCGCGCCGTGTCGAGCAGCCGCTGGTTCCCGCACCCGGTCAGCAGCGCGTGGTGGAAGGCCGCGTGTGCCTGCGACCACTCTTCGGACAGGCGGCCCGAATCCGCCGGGTCGCGGTAAGGCGTGCGTTCCAGAACGTGGTGCGCGGCAACGGCATCGGCCTCCCAGCGCGTGTCGCCTTCCCGCACCGAGAGCCCCAGTACCAGTGCTTCGATCTCCGCCCGCGCTTGCGTCAGCTCGGCCAGATCCTGATGGGACAGCGGCCGCACCAAGTAACCCTGACGCGGCCTGGCCACCACCAGCCCTTCGGCGACCAGCCTCGTCAGCGCCTCGCGGGTAGCGCCGACGCTCACCTTGTAGCGGTCGGCCAGGTCCGGGAACTTGAGCCGCCCGCCCGGCGCCAGCCTGCCCGCGAGGATGTCGGCGCGCAACGCCTGGTGGATGCCGTCCGTACGAGTCGCCCCGCCGCTCTTGGTCATGCCACACACCGTAGCACTTTACGAATACCTCTTGAACTTTCGAAAGTTTGGCGTAGTTTCGAAAACAGCCCAGCAAGATCCACCTGCCGAACGAGGAGCCATCGATGCCCGCGAACGACGTTCGACGCCCGACCGTTCTCCGTGCCGGGACGGTCCTCACCATGGATTCCGGCCGCACCGTGCTCGAAGGCCACGACGTGCTCGTGGTCGACGGCCGCATCGCGGCCATCGGTGTCGATCTCGTCGTTCCCGACGGCACGGACGAGATCGACGCCCGCGGCGGCGTCGTCATGCCCGGGATGGTCGACACCCACCGGCACATGTGGCAGACCACGACCCGCGGATACGGCGCCGACTGGACACTCACGCAGTATTTCGTGTGGTACTACCTGAACTGGGGCACGAAGTTCCGGCCGGAGGACATCCACGCCGGGAACCTCCTCGGCGCGCTGGAGGCGCTCGACGCCGGGGTCACCACCTGCGTGGACTGGTCGCACGGCCTGCAGACCACCGATCACGCCGACGCCGCGGTCGACGCGCTCGCCTCGGTGCCGGGAAGGTTCGTGCTGGCGTACGGCAACATCCAGGACGCGCCCGCGAACTGGACCGGCACACCCGAATTCCGCAAGTTCTTCGATCGTCGCTCCGGGGATCTCGAAGGCTTCCAGATCGCCTTTGATGTCACCGGTGATCCCGGCTTCCCCGAGCAGCCGGCTTTCGAAGTCGCCCGTGCGCTCGACCTGGCGGTGACCACGCACGCCGGGGTATGGGGCGCGACCGGCGACGACGCCGTCCGCCTGATCCACGAGCACGGCTACGGCGAGGCCAGGACGGTGTACGTGCACGCCTCGACGCTTTCGGCGGACTCCTACGCCCGCATCGCGGCGACCGGCGGATCGGTGTCGGTGTCCACGGAAAGCGAGCAGAACGCCGGACAGGGCTATCCCGCGACAGCCGCCCTGCTTGCCCACGGCATCCCGGTGTCGCTGTCGCTGGACAGCTGCGTGCTCTGCAGCGGCGACCTGTTCTCCGCCATGCGTACGACGCTGGGTGCCGCCCGCGCCTACGAGCACCAGGAAGCGCACGCTCGCGGTGAAACCGTCACCCACGCTTCCCTGCATGCCGAGCAGGTCGTCGAGTGGGCCACGCGAGGCGGAGCACGAGCACTCGGGCGGGACAGCGAGATCGGCAGTGTCCAGGTCGGCAAGAAAGCGGACCTCGTGCTCGTCCGCAATGACGACTCACCGGCGATGACGCCGCTGCTGAACCCCCACGGACACGTCGTCCTGCACGCCCAGCGTGCCGATGTCGACACGGTCCTGGTCGACGGCCGGATCGTGAAGCGCGCGGGCCACCTCGTCGGTGTCGACCTGGCCGGTGCACGTCGTGCGGTCGAGGCGACGGTCGACTACCTGCGCGCCGAACTCGGCGAGCAGGCCTGGCACGAGGGCATGAACCCGGAGATCCCCGAGACCAAGGTCCTCGACAACCCCTACACCTACACCGACTACCGGTCAGCGGCCACGCACAGCGACTCGATGGCGAAGCGGTGAACGTGCGGTGGCGCGTGTTCCCTTCAACGGAAAGGCAAAATCATGAGACTGGCCAATGTGGACGGACGAGCGGTGCTGCTGACCGCCGACGACACCGGAATCGACGTCGACACGGCCTCCGGCGGCAAGTTCGGCCCAGGCCTCGCGTCCGTTTACGAAAACTGGGACGGGTTCCGGGCGTGGGCGGAACAACCGCCTGCCGGACCCGGCGTCATCTTCACCCGTGCGCGGCTGGGCTCGCCGTCACCGGCCCCGCGGCAGATCGTCGCGATCGGCCTGAACTACGACGCCCACGCCGCCGAGTCCGGTTTCGAGGCACCGGGCGGGCTTCCGCCGACGTTCACCAAGTTCGTGTCCGCGTTGACCGGTCCTGACGCGGAGGTCGTGCTTCCGGCCGGTGGGGACGTGGACTGGGAGGTGGAACTCGTCGCCGTCATCGGCCGGACGGCCACCCGCGTCGCGGAATCCGAGGCGTGGGACCACGTCGCCGGGGTGACGATCGGGCAGGATCTCTCCGAGCGCGTCTCGCAGCTGGCCGGTCCCGTCCCGCAGTTCAGCCTCGGCAAGTCGTTCCCGAACTTCGCGCCGGTCGGGCCGTGGCTGGTCACGCCGGACGAGCTGACGGACCGGGACGACCTCGCGCTCGGCTGCGCGGTCGACGGCGAGACGGTGCAGGACGGCCGTACCCGTGAGCTGATCTTCCCGGTCGCCAGGCTGATTTCCGAGCTTTCGCGAACCATCACCTTGTTCCCGGGTGATCTCGTCTTCACCGGGACTCCGGCGGGCGTGGGCATGGGCCGCACGCCGAGGCGGTTCTTGCGGCCCGGCGAACACCTCGTCAGCTGGATCGAAGGCATCGGTGAGATGCGCCAGACATTCGTTGCCGCACAGGAGGACTGACATGGGCATGCACCGCCTTACCCAGGTCACGATGGGTGTGCCGAACGTCGCGGAAACCATCGACTACTACACCGATTTCGGTCTCACTCACCTCGGTGACGGGGCCTTCAGCACTCGCGAAGGCGGCGAGCAGCTGCGGGTCCGGCACGCCGTATCCCGGCGGGTGCTCGAACTCGGGGTGGGGGTCGACGATGTCGACGATGTCGCACGGACCGCGTCGCGGCTGGACCGCCTCGGCGTCGCCGGCGGCACGGACGGCACCGCGGTCACCGCGATCGAGCCGGTTTCCGGCTTCACCGTCCGTGTCGAGATCGCGCCGCGGATCGTACAGCTGCCCGTCCCGGGCACCCCCTACAACGGGCCCGGCCGCATCGAGCGGTCCGGCCGCGCACCCGGAGTGCTGCGCGAGGACCCGATCCGGCCAAGGAAACTCGGGCACTGCGTGGTGGGCACGACCGATCTCCAAGCCACCATGGGGTTCTTCACCGAGGGACTCGGTTTCAAGGTCAGCGATTACATCGGGGACAAGGGCGCTTTCATGCGCTGCTCGGTCGATCACCACAACGTGCTGGCGCTCGCCGCACCGGTGAATTTCCTGCACCACACGTCCTGGCAGGTCGACGACATCGACGACGTCGGGCGAGGAGCGAAGGCGATGCTGGTAGGCGATCCCGGCCGGCATGTCTGGGGCCTCGGCAGGCACCACGCGGGGTCCAACTTCTTCTGGTACCTCAAGGATCCGGCGGGCAACTTCAGCGAGTACTACGCCGACATGGACTGCATCCCCGAGGACGAGGTCTGGACCCCGGAGGTCTTCGAAGGCGCGCAAGGCCTGTTCAGCTGGGGCCCGCCACCGCCGCCGTCGTTCCTGGAGCCGGACGACCTCGCCGCGCTCATGACCGGACAGCACGCCCCCTCCCGGTGACCGCGGCCGAGCAGGCTGCCGCCGGAAGATCGAGAAAAGACCCCAGGCGCCGGAAACCCCGCGCCTGATCGGAAAAGGAGAAGTCGTGTCAGTGGAATTGTACGTCCCCCAGATCCCGGACGACCTGAACATCCGGTTCGTCGAAAACCGCATCGTCATCGAGCGCCCGGCACAGGAGGTGTACGACTGGGTGACCACCTGGTCGAACCTGCCGAAGTGGCTCCCGATGGCCCTCGGCGCCGAAGTGCGACGCGGCACCGAAGGCGTCCCCGCCGAAATGGGCGACGTGCTGCTCGAGACCATCCAGCCGGACCTGAACGAGAAGCCGAAGCTCTACACCGTGGTGGCGCGGGTCCCCGGCAAGCTGTGGACGGTGGTCGGCAGGGACGTGCTCGACGACGGCTCCCTCGCCCCGGCGATGCACGCGATCGCCACCTTCACCACGTTCGACCTCGGTGACGGGACGACCCTGTTCTGCCGGCTGTTCGAGCGGCTGATCCCGGACACCGAGCCGCCCGGCCCGCACCCGGTCGAAGACCCGGCACGCATCCAGCCCGGCCTGGAACTGATCAAGGCACACCTCGAAGGAACAGCCGGATAACCGGGGCCGCGGCTCCACGCCCTCGGCGCCCCGTTCGGCGTGGAGCCGACCTCCGGCCTGCTCGACCCGCGCAGGCCCCATGGCGACCGACCGATCACACGCGACAGAGGAGGCCCCGGCATGACCGGCGGATTGATCGACGTGCACGCGCATTTCACCACCGAGGACTACGTCCGCGCCGCCATCGCGGCCGGACACCACGAAGCCGATGGCATGCCGGAAAGCTACTGGCCGCACTGGGCCGTCGAGGATCACCTCGCCTTGATGGCCGACGCCGGAATCGACCGAGCATTCCTGTCGATCTCCTCGCCCGGGGTGTATTTCGGCGATGCCGCCGCGGCTCGGCGACTGGCCCGCGAGGTGAATCAAGCCGCCGCCCGGATCACCCGGACTCACCCCGGCCGGTTCGGCTACTTCGCCTCCCTGCCACTACCCGACATCGACGGCGCACTCGACGAGATCGGCCACGCCTTCACCGACGGCGCCGACGGGGTCGTCTGGATGACCAACACCGCCGGGCACTACCTCGGTGACCCCCGGCTGGCCCCGGTCCTCGCCGAACTGGACCGCCGCGGCGCCGTCGTGTTCCTGCACCCCACCAGCTGCGCTGGTCACGAAGCCCTTGCTCTCGGACGGCCCCGGCCCATGGTGGAGTTCCTGTTCGACACCGCCCGCACCGTCATCGACTTCATCCTCAGCGGCGCCGCGCACCGCTACCCCCACCTGCGCCTGATCGTCCCCCACGCCGGTGGCGTGCTGCCACTGCTGGCCGACCGGCTGGAGCTGTTCGCCACGCTGAGCGAAGACACCCACGGCCCATCGGCTTCCGAACTGCTGCACCGCTTCCACTACGACCTGGCAGGCACCCCCACCCCATCCCAGATCACCGCCCTGTCCACCATCACCACACCCGAGCACCTGCTCTACGGCAGCGACTACGTCTGGACCCGCCGCCCCCAGGTCTTCCGAGCGCTCACCACGCTCGACACCACCTGGCCCGGAACCGATCCCACCTGGCGACAACTCACCACCCGCAACGCCCACCGGCTCCTCGGCGCCACCCCGGACCAAACGAACAACGTCACCTGAACACCACACCACACCGCACCATCGATCGGCCTCGCCCGAGGACTCGACCGAAGGACCGGCTCGAGCATGAGTTCAGCCGGGTTCGCCACGGGCCCTCTGGTTCGTCCTCAGCGGCCAGCGGGCTGGACGATGTCCGGGCCTGGTCGGCGTCGGTCACCGGCCGCAACGCCGGAAATGATCTGCCGCCGTTCCGCGGCGCTCATCCCCGTGAACGGGGGCGAACGCCGTCCGACCATCCTCGGCACCCACATCACTGAGCCCTCCGGGCGGCACGGCATCACCGCAAGGGGTGGTAAGGCTTCAGGTCGAGCCCCGGATCGACCGCACGGGCCAAGCGCGCCGCGATCGAGCCGACGTACGGGCCCATCGTCAGACCCGACGCGCCCAAGCCGTTGGCCACGACCAGCCCGGCCACCTGCGGGACGGTGCCGAGAAGCGGGAGGAGGTCGGGCCCGGCGGGACGGAATCCGACACGGGTCTCCACGTACGTCGCATCGGCCAGCCCCGGCGCCACCGACAGCGCTTCGGCCAGCACCTCCGCCATACCGGCGGCGGTGACCCGGTGATCGAAGCCGGTGCCGTCCTCGCGGGTCGCGCCGACCACGATCCGCGAGTCGTCGAAGGCCAGGAGGTAGTGCCGCGACCGCGGCAGGATCACCGGCCAGTGCGCGGTGTCCACGCCCGGCAGACGGAGATGGACGATCTGGCCGCGCTGCGGCTCGACCCGTACCTCGACACCGACCGGCTCCAGCAGCCGCGGTGACCAGGCACCGGCCGCCGCGATCACGGCGTCCGCGCCGATGAATTCCTCGCCTGCCCGTACTCCCCGGACCGCGGTGTCGGCGACGATGGACGCCGTTCCGTCGACGATCCGTGCGCCGTTCCGCACCGCCGCCCGGCGCATCGCGTCGCGGACCGACCGGCCGTCCAGTCGCGCGGCGCCCGGAATGTGGATCGCCGGACCGTCGTGCGCGAGCGGTGGGAAGAACTCGCGGGCCCGGCGAGCGTCGATCAGCTCGACCTCACCGGCCAACGGCGACTCCTCGGCGCGTGCCGCCACACGCCGCAGCGCCTCCTCGGATTCGGCTTCGGTGACCAGGCTCAGCGAGCCGACCCGCCGGTAGCCGAGCTCGGTTTCGCCGTCTTCGGCCAGCGCCGACCGCAACCCTTCGTAGTACTCCGCGCCTGCGACGGCGATCCGGTACCAGTCCGGATCGTCCACTTTGGACGACCAGGGGCAGATGATGCCCGCGCCCGCCGATGTCGCGCGGCCCGGCGCCGACGAGTCCACCAGCACCACGTCCACCCCGGCCCTGGCCAGTTCGTATCCGGCCGCGGCGCCGACGATCCCGCCACCGACGACGACCACCCGCATCTTCCCCACCCCTTCTCGCCGCATCGACCCCGGTGAGGGTAATCGGCCTCCCGGTCGTCCCATCGCTCTGTGCCGCGGAGGTTCGGTCAGGTCCTGTGCCTGGCCAGTTCGGCGATCCGGGCCCAGGCCGGTGAGGAGGCGGTGGTCGTCGTGGCGGCGAGGCGGGTGGCGGTGGGATCGGGTGGCGGCCCGGTCTCGGTGTCGCTCTCCTGTGCGGCGAACCATTGTCGGGTCCGCTCGGCTATCGCGGGTAGTCGTGGGTCGTCCGGCGACCAGCCGAACGCGGCGTCGTAATCGAGGTAGAGCGAGCGGAATTCGGGATCCGCGACGGCGGCCACCTTGCCCGCGATCCAGGCGGCCGCTTGGCCGGGCGCCACCGAGCGCATCATGATCCACAGGTCGCGTTCGAGGAGCACGGTGCGCTCGCTGACGCCGATCTCGCGCAGTTGCCCGAGGTAGTCCGCGACCTCCGCCGAGACGAACAGGCGATCCCCGTCGTGGAGCTGGGCGAGCCGGTGCCGGGCCCGGCGGATCTGCTCGGCCCGCTCGCGCAGGCCACGGTCGATCTCGTCGATCGCCGCGGCGAACTGTTCCCGGCCAGCCGCGAGTAGCTCCCCGATCCGGGCAAGCGGTACGCCGGCTTCGGCCAGTGTCCGGATCTTGACGAGCTGGATGGCGTGCTCGGCGCCGTACCGCCGGTAGCCGGAGGAGTCTCGTGGCGGCTCGGGCAGCAGACCTCGGTCGTGGTAGACCCGCACCGCTTTGATCGTCACGCCCGCGTAGTCGGCGAGCCTGCCGATGGTCAGCAGGTGCCGTCCATCGGTCCGCTCGTCGTTCATGGACCGCATCGTGTCAGGCCGGCGTGCGCCGCGTCATCCGGCCGCCGGAGCATCGGTACGCCGTCTCGCCGTGATACGACACCAGGTAGTGCGACGGCAGCCCCTCCAACGGCATCCCGGCGGGGGCGAACAGTCCCTTCCCGATCGGCACGTAACGCAGTGGTGGCGCGGTGAACGAGCCGCCGACGAAACCGGTGAAGATCCGCTCCTGCGCCTCGTCCGCCGGTTCGTAGGTCACTTGTTCCTCCAGTTCGCCGTCGACGACACGCACGTCGACGCGGAGCTGGTCGGAGCGGTATGTCCCCGCGTACGGCCGGAGATCGACCGGCTCCGGGGCATAGACGGGCGTCTCGACCTCGCCGAACTGCCCGGCGAGCCACAGCAGTATGTCGTCGTGCAGCTCCAGTGCCCGCGCGTCGTTGCCGTACGCGGCGAACACCAGGTCGCGCTCCGGCAGGACGGCGAGCACCGCGACCCCGCCGGGGGAAGCCCCGGTCATGGTCAGCACCGTCGTGCCGCCGAGCCTCCGCACCAGCCAGCCCATTCCGACCGGCGACGAGTCCGGCGTGCCCATGTCGTGCGTGACCGACCCCATGCGTGCGACCGACTCCGTCGACAGCACCCGGGCACCCGACGGCGCCGTGCCATCGCCGAGGTGCACCCGGCCGAAGGCGAGGAGATCCTCGATGGTGCCGATCGGCGTGCCACCGGCCGGACCCCACGTCCGCGGCAGCGTGAACATGCCGGTCGGCCGGACCTCTCCGGTGACCGCGGGGAAGTGCCCGATCGCGGTGGCGCGAAGGATGGCCCGCTCGGCGGACGTGCACGAACTCGTCATCCCGGTGGGCGCGAAGACGTCCCGTTCGAGCAGTTCGTGATACGGCGTGCCGGTCACCACCTCCAGCAGCCGACCGGCGACGATCATGCCGCCGTTGGAGTAACTGACGTACTCGCCCGGCTCGAAGAGGGCGCCGCACTCGCGGCCGAGCCGCTCCACGTAGACCTTCAGGGCGTTGGGGCCGGCGGCGTCCGGGAAGAAGAGGTCGGCGTCGATCCCGCTGGTGTGCGTCACGAGGTGCCGGACGCGGATCTTCTCCGCGGCACCGGGCTCGGCCAGCCGGAACTCGGGCAGGTAGGCGGTGACCGGCGTGTCGAGGTCGAGGACGCCGCGCTCGACCTGCTGCAGGACGAGCGTCGTCGTCATGATCTTGGTGATGGAACCGAACAGGAAGCCGGTGTTCTCGTGCATCGGCGTCCCGGTGGCGACGTTCGCCACCCCGTGGGCCACGACCGCCTGCTCACCACCGCGGTAGATGCCGGCGAGGAACCCTGGCATCCCGGTGGCCTCGCGGAAGGCGGCGATCTTCTTGCTGAGCTGCGCGATCTCGTTCATGCCGTCGATCCTCGAACCTTGCCCCTGGGACAAGGTCAAGCACGCTGTTCCGGCCATCGTGAGCGGCCGACCGCTGGTTCGAGCAGCGCCGGCGTCCGCTGCCGCGCGTCGAGCGTGACGCGGATGCCGACCGGCATCGGCAGGTTTGGCCCGGCATGTCCGAACTCGACGTCGCCAGGGACCGGGATGTCCCGGTCGCCGAGGACATCGAGGACGATCTCGGGCAGGGCCGGGGACGAGCCGGGCGAGTCGAGCCCGCCGATCTCGCGCGGGACGCCCACGACCATGAATGTTCCACAACCGCACCGCGACGTCGCTGTATTCGGTGCCCGTCGCCAGAGTTCTTCCGTCGGGGCTGAACGCCATCGACCGGACACCGTCGGCATGTCCGGTGATCGGCGCGCCGATGGGCGAAGGGCGAGCCGGATCGGCGACGTCCCACAGCCGCACCGCCCGGTCTTTGCTCGCACCGGCCAGCGATGACAGACGCTCCAGTGCGAGCCGAACGCACGAGCGAAGGCCGTATGGAGGGCGTTGCGCACCTTCCTCTGTTCCGGTGATGTATTCAGGATTCAGGCCGGACAGGTGCCGCACACGCAGGAGTCGACCCGTGGCCGGTCCGCTGGGCGAAGCCGTCGTGGGCGCCACGGCCGCCGCCGGGGAGACAAACCACAGCTGACCAGAAAGGCCCGATCGTCGGGCTGAAGGTCGGTGTAATAGCCGACGCCGAAGTGCATGGCCAAGTCCTTCTTCAGCTGGGTTCGCAAAGGGATACCTGGCGGATGATCGCGCAGCCGCGACGGCGTTCGGCATCGGCCGGGGACAACGCGGCGAGTTGCGCGGCCAGCACGGTCGGCTTCACCTCACCGATCGGGCAGACGAGATTGCCGTGGACGCCTATGAACAAATCGCGAGCCGCGGACGAGGTGAGGATGCCGTCGCCGTCGTCGAAGTACCACTTTCCCATGTCGTCGTGGAGCTTCTTCAGCTCGACGGACTCCAACGGAGTAGCGCGGAACGGGGCGGCAGGCGCGGTCAGCGCCCAGAGCCGCACGTACGACTCGACCTGTCGTTCGGCGAGTTTGAGCCGGATCTGCCGTCGATAGTTGTGTGCGAACCAGAGCCCGACCAGCCCCAGCAACACGGTTCCGGCCGCCTGGACCCACGTCGTGATCGCCATGTCAAGTCCACTCCCCGCCTCGGCAGTGGCTACCAGTGTGAGGCCTGGGGCCCGCACCACATCACTCCTTGTTCGGCACGAGGTACAGCTCCTGCTTCCCGAGAGTCGGCGCATCGAGCGTCCAGTGCGCGAGCGCGTCCGGCGGAGGAGCAGCCAGCCGTCGCAGCACGAGGTCGGGACGCCGTGGCCGGACATCGAAGTCGAAGAAGGCGTAGTTCACGCGAAGCATCGCGCGAATCCAGCGGTTCTCTTCGCCGCGCGCCTCGATCGCGGCGGGCAGCAGGCCGCGGTCGGAGAAGACATCGACGACCGGGCAGCCGCAACTGTAGGCGAGGACGCCGATTTCGCCCGCGCTGCCGACGATCCGGCCTCCGGCGAGCGTGCCCAGTTCCGCTCCGATACGGGCGTACTGCGCGCTCGACGTGTAGTTCGACGTCAACGGCGCGTGTGTACGGGGAAGTCCGGCGGCCGCGTACGCGATCAGACCGGCGACGATCAGCGCGAGCACCCCGCTGACCATGATCCGGTGGGAAACCGCCACGGCACAGAGGACGACGGTCGCCGCGGTGAGTCCGGGGCCGTAGTACCAGTGGTAGGGCGGGACCGCCAGCAGTACGTAGCCGAGGTGGTAGAGCAGGCCGCCGACGGCGAGCGCCGCGAACGGCCGCAGGCCCGCCGGGCTCGTCCGCAGCCGGATGGCCAATGCCCCCACGGCGAGGACGGCGGGCAGGAACGCCAGCACGGCCATCACCGGCGAGACCCGCGCGTAGAACAGCGGGCCGTTGCCGAAGTTCCAAGCGCCCCAAGCGTGTTGCGCACCCTGGAGGGTCTTGATCACCACGGTGTCCGGTACCGCCGCGCCGAGCACCACCCAGCTGAAGCCGAACCATGGCACCGTGATCAGCCCTGCGCCGAGCAGCGCCCGTCCCACGCCGGGACGGAGGAAGACGAAGAGCACCACCGCGAACACGATCAGATCCAGCCGGACCAGGGCGAGCAAGCCGGCTGTCGACCCGAAGGCGAATGGGTTCTTCTCGACGGCGAACACGGTCAGCCAGCCAAGGACCGCCGCGCCGAGGGCGACCTCCAGCCCGATCGACGAGAGGAGAAGCGGGTTCGCGGTCAGCGCGCCGAGCGTCAGGGCGGGGAACCGGGACGGCAGCCCGCACGCCGTGCCGAGCCTGCGCAACGCCAGGGCGAGAAGGACCTGGCAGAGTACGAACAGCGCTCCGGCGGCGAAGACCGCGTCGCGGACGACGATGGTCAGGGCCGCCAGGACGAGCACGTTCGCCGGAGACGTCGCGGTGTTCGACGTCGCGTCGGCGAGCAGGCCCCAGTGGCCGTGGAAGGCGACATTGCGCGCGTACGCCAGCGTGATGTACGTGTCGTCGATCAAATGCGGACGGGCGAGCAGGAACACCACCGCCGAGAGCACCGCTGTGCACAGGGGCATCCGCCAGGGCGGCGCCTGGTTGTCCGTCGTCCGGACCTGTTCCATGATCATGTCTCGATGTGGCTCCTCCGCCCCGGGAAGTTGCGCGCAACGTTCGAGCGGTGCCGGCCACAACCAGGGCGTGAGCAACCTTGCGATCGGGTTGGGAGAACCGGTGGAACAGACCGGTGACCGGGAACTGTGGGCCCGCGCGGCCGACGGCGACGAGGGGGCGTTCAGTGAGCTGTTCGAGCGGCATGCCGAGGCGCTGTGGAACTACACCTATCGCCTGACCGGTTCATGGAGCAGCGCCGAGGACCTGGCGTCCACGACGTTCCTCATCGCCTGGCGGCGGCGGGCCGAGGTGACCCTGGTGCGGGACAGCGCCCTGCCGTGGCTCTACACGGTCGCGGCGAACGTCGCCCGTGACGAGCACCGCGGTGCTCGCCGCCGGCTGCGGCTGCTCGGGAAGATCCCGGCCCAGCCTGCCGTATCCGACCACGCCGACTCGGTGGCCGAGAGGATCGACGGCCAGCGCCGGCTGCAGCAGGTCGCCGAAGCCGTCCGGTCGCTGCCGAAATCGCAGCGCGAGGTCGTCGAACTCTGCCTGGCCGCCGAGGTGGGCATCGCCGACGCCGCGGAACTGCTCGGCATCGCCGAGGTCACCGTCCGCGCCCATCTTTCCCGGGGACGAGCCCGGCTGCGTACGTTGCTGGAGGAGAAATGAGCGACGAACCCGTGTACCCGCCTCACCACGCGATGCCGGACGACGTCCGCGCCCGGATGCGGTCGGCCGTCCGCGAGGGGATCGCGAAGCCGCGGCGGAAGGCACGCGTCTGGTACGCCGCCGCGGCGGCGGTCGTTCTCGTCGCGTCCGGCGTCGCCGCCGCGGCGCAGTCGCTCCGTCAGCAGGGCGCGCCCCCCGGCCCCGAACCGGCCGCCGGCGGGCTCACCCTCGACACCGGGCTGGCGACGTCGTCGCTCGACCGCTGCTGGGCGGCGGTGCGGGCCGCGGGCAAGTCGGACCGGCTGGCCCCGCGCGAGGAATGGGTCCCCCTGTTCACCGACGTCATGCTGGACGTTTCGGTCGTCGCCGCGACGGCGGCGGGCAAGCCGATGTTCTGCGAGACGACGCTGACCACCGTGACCGTCTCCGATCCGGACGCCGCCCCCGCGTACGCGCCGGGCACCCGCACCGGACTGCTCCTGCAGAGCGCGACCGGGATGATCGGCGGGGTACTGGATCCGGCCTGGCCGGGTGCGGGTCTCGCCTTCCAGGCCGAGGATTCCGGCGGCGGGGACACCCTGGAGGCGTCGCCACTGACCCATCAGTTCGTTTCGTTCACCTGGACCGCCCCCGCGAAGACGCGACTGTCCGTTTACGGACCCGCCGGAGCGGCGACCACGACCCTGCCGTCGGCTCCCCCGCCGCTGCTTTCGACCGTCGACCGTCCGATCGCCCCGGCCGACCGGACCTCGCCCGCGGGACGGGCGCTCGACGAATGCCTGTCCGGCGCGGTGGACGCCGTCTCCGACGCGGCGGGCTACCGGCCGGGCGCGCTACTGGACAAGGACGGCTACCGGGTCGTACTCGGCCGGTTGGGCGACCGGAGCCTGGCGTGCACGACCGTTCCGGACCCGCGTCGTCCCGGCCGGACGAAGATGCGCGTCTACCAAGATCATTTCGAGCTCCCGCCGACGCGGCCCCGGACCATCCCGATGCAGCCACTGGGCGGCGTGGAAGACGGTGGTGAACGGGGCAACGCCCGGACGCCGTACGCCGGGACCCTGCTGCCGGAGACGGCCGTGACGGTGACCTGTGACTTCGGCGCCGGACGAACCTCGACGACCGATGTGGTCGACAGGACCTTCGTGGTCTTCCTCCCGAAAGAGGTGAACGATCCGTTCCCGCAAGGGGTCGGTATTCAAGCGCGTGACGCCCACGGCGCTGTCGTATTCGAAGGGGCGTTGTAGCCGGGAATGTTCAGCCGCGCAGGACGTACCCGATGCCCCGCACGGTGTGGATCACGGGAGGTGGCCCGAGCTTGTGCCGCAGCTGCGCGATCAGCACCTCGAGCGCGTTGGGCGACGGGGGCACCAGCTCGTCCCAGCCCGCGTCGGTCAGCGCGCGGCGCCGGACCGGCTCGCCCGCCGAGACCATCAGCCGCCGCAGGACCGCGAACTCCTTACCGGTCAACGTCAACGTGACGCCACCTCGTCGCGCCTCGTGCCTGCCGATGTCCAGTTCGAGGTCGAGGAAGTTCAGCACCGGCGCCGCTCCTGAATCACCACGGCGGCAGAGGCTGCGCACTCGCGCGATCAGTTCGGCCATCGCGAAGGGCTTGACCAGATAGTCGTCGGCCAGTGCCAGTCCGGCGATCCGGTCGGCGACCGTGTCGCGCGCGGTCAGGAACAGCACCGGGACCTCCCAGCCGTCCCGGCGGCGTTCGCCGACGTAGCCGAGGGAGTCCCCGGCCGGCAGCATCCGGTCGAGCACGACGCAGTCGTAGGCGTTGACGCTCAGCGCCTCGTCGGCGTCGGGGAGGTCCTTGGCGACGTCGACGGCGAACCCGGAGCCGCGCAGTGAAGCCTCGACGGCTGACCGGAGATCCTCGTCGTCCTCGGTGACCAATACACGCACCCGACGACCGTAGCGTGATCACCCGGCGAGCTCTATCAACCAGCCGCGGTCCGCGGCCTTCGCGCCGGCCTGGAACCGGCTGCGCGCGCTGAGCCGGTGCATCAGCTCGGACACCATCCTCCGCACGGTCCGCTCGGAGATGCCGAGCCGGGCCGCGGCGGACTCGTCGGTGTAGCCGTTCATGAGCAGGGTCAGCAGGTCCAATTCGCGCTGGGTCGGCCCCGATCCGCTGCCCGGCGGTCCGGTGGGCCGCCACAGTCGTTCGAACAGCTCCACCACGACTCTCACGACGCCGGGCTCACGGAACTCGGTGAGCTCACCGCATCGGTCCCCCGGCAGCAACGCGAGCGTGCCGTCGACGACCATCGCGGTCATCGGCACGGACGGCACGGTGCGGATTTCGGCGCCGTGTGAGGCGAACATGTCCAGCCGCCTTGCCGTCTCCCGGCTGTTCCTCGCCTCGACCGGCACGAGTACGCGGTAGTGCACGCCGCGCCGCAGGTTGTCGAGGTCCTCGGTGTGGAACATCGGCAGCGCTCCGGCCATCGCCGCCAGGACGAGCACCTCGTCGGTCGCCGTGGAAAGTGTCATGCCACTCGCTCCAGCTGCCTGGCCGAGGCTCGCTCGGGCCCCAAGTGGACGGTCGTGGCCCCGGCGAGCGAGAAGTCCCGGGCGCGCGTCGTGACGATGGCGGCGCTGCGGCCGGTCGCGGGCAGCAGCGCCGCGACCTGGCCGCGGGCCGCGGCGTCGTCGAAGACCACCAGCACCCGCCGCCCGGCCAGCTCCGAACGCCACAGCGCGGCTCGTTCGTCCACATCGGACGGTATCAGCGCGGGCGGGAACCCGAGGCCGCGCAACAGCCGCTCCAGCACCGCCGCGATGGCCAATGGCCGGGATCCGCCGTGCAGATCGACGAAGAACTGCCCGTCGGGAAAGCGTTCGCTGATCCGGTGGGCCGCGGCCACGGCGAGCGCCGTCTTCCCCGCCCCCGCGGCACCGGTGACGACGACCGCGGGCGCGCACCCGGTCAGTGCCCGGCCCAGTGCCGCGAACTCCCGCTCCCGGCCGCCCAGCGGCTCGACCGTCCGCGGCAGCTCCCGTCGCGGCCGGTCCGGTGCCCCGGAACCGTGCACCGCCTGGAACGCCTTCCTCAGCTCGGGTCCCGGGCGCACCCCCAGTTCGGCGGCGAGGAGCCGCCGCGCCCGGTGGAACGTGGCCAGCGCCTGGGCCGGACGTCCCATCTCGTGCTGGGCCCGGATCAGCCGCGCCCAGACGTCCTCGCGCAGTGGGTCGTCCGCGGTCAGTGCCTGCAACGTGGCCACCGCGTCGGCCGTGCGCCCGAGCCCGAGCTGAGCGTCGGCGAGCGACTCCCGCAGCTGCCGGTGCAATTCGTCGAGCCGCTCGACCGCGTCGTCGGCGAGGACGTCCACCCCCTCGAACGGCCGGCCCCGCCACAACCGCAAACCCTGCTCCACCAAGGTCAACGCGGTTCCCGGTGTGCCCTCGGCCAGTGCCCGCGCGGCGTCCTCGGCGAGCGCCGCGGCACAGTCGGCGTCCAGCTCGCCGGGGCCGACGTGCAGCCGGTAGGCCCCGGCCCGCCCTTCGATACGGGGGCCGTCGTCGTGTTCCGGCAACAGCCGCCGCAGCTGCCACATATATGTCTTCAAGTTCGCTTCGGCCGAAGCCGGCGCGGCCTGTTCCGGCCAGGTGTTCTCGATCAGCCGGTCCACCGCCACCCAGGCGTTAGGCTGCATCAGGAGCGCGGCCAGCACCGTGGCGGGTTTCCCGCCGGCCGGCCGCCCCGTGACGCCGTCGCGGCCACGCACCTCGAGTGGCCCCAGGACCTGGAAGAGCACCATGCTCGCACCCCCTTGCTTCGTGTCTCCCTACGATCGCGCCATGTACCTGAGGTTCCGATGACAACAGAGCCGACAGAGCGGGTGCTGGTCGTTGAGGACGACGAAGACCTCCGTGTGGCGATCACCGCCGAGTTGCACGGGAGCGGCTTGCCCGTCCGCGAGGCGGGCGACCTGGCGCAGGCCGACGCCGAGCTGGCCGCGGGCGGGTTCGCCTGCGTGGTGTTCGATCGGATGCTGCCCGACGGCGATTCGATCGAATACGTCCACCGCCGCCGTCAGGAAGGCTGGGCGGTACCGGTGTTGTTCCTGACCGCGCGCGACAGCCTCGCCGACCGGGTCGCCGGGTTCGAACACGGCGGCGACGACTATCTGGTGAAGCCGTTCGCGGTGGCCGAGATGAGCGCCCGCGTCCACGCGCTCTACCGTCGCGCGGGCGCCGGACGGCCGTCGGTGCTGCGCCACGATGACCTCGAAATGGACTGCGCGCGGCGGCAGGTGCGCCGCGGCGACACGCTGCTCACCTTGAGCGACAAGGAGTTCGCGGTGCTGGAGTACTTGCTTTCCCGCCCGGATCAGGCCGTCGGACGTGACGAGCTGATCGAGCACTGCTGGGACACCAGCACCGACCCGATGTCCAATGTGGTCGACGTGGTGATCCGGCGGCTTCGGGTGCGGCTCGGCGATCCCGAGGTCATCGACACCGTCCGCGGCCGCGGCTACCGGATCGCGGCCCGGTGAAGGGCTCCGCGGCCGATCGCCTCCGGCGCCTGCGGTGGCTGCTCACCTGGCTGTTCACCGGATTGAACGCCGCCGGGCTGATCGTCTTCGCCTGGCTCGCCGTGAGCGCCGACCTGCAGCAGCGGGAAGTCCAGCTGGACGCCGAGCTCGCCCGCGTCACAGCCCCGGTCAAACGGCTGATCATGGGCGAGGGCGACACCGTCACCACCACCTACGTCGGCCAGGACGAGGTGAACCGGCAATGTCCGCAGTTCGTGATCCTGCCCAGCGGCGCGGGCGCGTTCCCGCCCTACACGAGCGGCCGGACCTGCGTGGCGGTCGATGCCCAGCGGTTGCAGACCTTCGCCGACCTGTCGGCGCGGAACGGGGCCGTGCTCAACGGCTACAGCAGCGGAACCGCGGGTGAGATGGTCCGCGTCGGCGTCGAGCCCTTCCGCAACCGCAACAACCAGGAGGCCGGCGCGATCGTCGCGGTCGCCGACGCGCGCGACGCCCTCGCCGCGCACGACCAGCTGAAACTGCTGGTCATCGGGGGCTGTGTGCTCCTGCTGGGCGCGATCGGGGTGACCGGGCACGTGCTGTCCGGACGCGCGATCCGGCCCGCGACCACCGCGCTCCAGCAACAGGAGGTCCTGCTCGCCGAAACGGCGCACGACCTCCGCACACCGGTCGCGGCTTTGCGCGCGCTGGCCGAAGCGGCGTTGCGCAACCCCGCCGAGAGCGACGAACTACTGCCACGGACCGTCCGGCTCGCGTCGCGGATGGGCGGCATCATCGACGGCCTGCTCGTGCGCGCGCGGCTCGCGGCCGGGGTCGAGTCCCTGGCCATCCAGCCGGTGCGGCTGGACCAGCTCGTCGCGAGCGTCGTGGCGGAAACACCCGCCGAGGGCGCGCAGGTGACGTTGGTGGCGGCGCCGTCGACGGTCTCCGCCGACCCGACGCTGGTCCAGCGGGCGGTGGCCAACCTGCTCGACAACGCGCTGCGTTACGGACGGCGCCCCGGTTACGAGGCCATCGTGCACGTCACCGTCGCCGGCGGAAAGGTGACGGTCGCGGACAGCGGGCCCGGAATCGACTCGTCCGTCGCGGAGGAGAACTTCGACCGGTTCACCAGCGGTGGCGGGTCGAGCGGGCTCGGCCTGTCGATCGTCCGGTGGGTCGCGCTCGCGCACGGCGGCAGGCTGCGTGTCTACAACGCCGAAGAAGGCGGCGCGATCTTCGAACTGCGGCTGCCGGAAGCACCCTGACCGGCGAATGTATCGGAGCGGCTCCAATTCTGTACCTCGTGCTTCTATGATCGGGTGGTGCCGGAGAGGGGATTCAAGCGGCGTCTGCCGCTCGCCGTGCTGACCGCGACCTGTGTGGCGATCGTGGTCGCCGTCGCCACCGGTGCGGTGAAACCCGTCCCCGGCTTGGGACTCACGCAGGCCGGGCATTGGGTCGCCAGCCCCGCTCTCGGCTTGGTCTTCCTCGTCAACGGCGCCAACCGGAGCGTGGACGCCCAGGCCGCCGTGCCGGATCTCGAACCCGGCTCCGACGTGGTCCAGGGCGACACGAGCGCGTATGTGATCGGCCAGCGGCGGATCGTCGAATTCGGCAAGTCCGATCTCACCGTGAGCCGCTCGGTGGACCAGCCGGTGACCGGGGAACGGCCGTTCCTGCTCGAAACCGCCGGCGGGCCGTACCTCGTCTTCCGCGAGGCCGGTCGTGTCGTCCGGCTCGGCGACGCCTTCACGTCGATCGACACGGGCGGCTCCCTCGGCGATCCGGTCGCCACCTCGGACGGCACGGTCTGGCTGCAGCGCACGGGCGACGGGAAACTGTGCCGGCTGGCGAAGGGCACAGACACCGTCGGGTGCACGGTGCAGGCCGCCCGCGGGCATACCGGCGCGCTGACCGTCGTCGGCGACACCCCGGCGTTCGTCGACACCACGGCGAGCACCCTGCAGACCGTCACCGACACCGGGCTCGGCAAGCCGCTGGCACTGAACGCGTCGTTCAGCGCGGGCGCGCAGATCGCCTCGGCCGACGCGGCCGGACGGATCGCGATCCTCGAACCGGGCCTGCGCAAGCTGTACTTCGTCGACGCGAGTGGGTTGAGCGCCGGGCGCGCCCCCGGCCCGCCCAAGACGATCGACCTGTCCGACGGCCAGTACTCGCGGCCGACCGCTTCGTCGTCGGCGGTCGTCCTGCTCGACCTGACCCGCAACACCGTGGTCACCTACTCCCCCGACGGCCTGCCACGGCACTCGATGCCGATCCCGCCGGAGAACGGCTCGCCCAAGCTCTCGCGCGGCGAGGACAAACGGGTCTACATCGAAGGCGCGCAAGGAAACCATGTCCTGGTGGTCGATCCGGAGGGCACGGTCGCGCAGGTCGCGGTGACCGCCGACAAGCCGCCGGTCCCCCAGCCGACGACGGTGCCCCCGACCTCGACGACCCAGCTGCCCCCGCAACGGGGGAACGGAGGCGTCCGGCCGCCATCGCAGTCGAGGCCGAAACCGCCACCGCCCGCGACGTCCCCCAAGGCACTCGCGGCGAGCCCACCCGGCCTTCCCAGTGGCCTCCGCGCCACCTTGGCGGGCACGACGGCGAACGTCACCTGGGGCGCGGCGGCCCCGAACGGCGCGGCGGTGACGGGATACCGCGTGTCGTGGACGCCGTCTTCCGGAGCGGGCGCGGGTTCGGCCGCGCTCGATGGTGCCGCGCGGTCGACGTCGATCCCGAACCTGCGCGACGGCGTGACGTACACGATCACGGTCGCGGCGGAGAACCGCGCGGGGCGAGGCGCCCCGGCCACGGCGAGGGTTTCCCCGCCCGCCGGGCCGAGGCCGACGATCACCATCAGCCGCGGCAAGACCGGGACCTACAACGAGACGTGCGAAGCCCCGAAGTGCGCCAAGATCCGTGTGGTGATGAAGGGTTTCCAGCCCGGCACCCGGGTGAAGGTCCGGCCGTGGTCGAGCGATCCCGACTACAGCAACGAGGGTCGCGGTTGTGACATCCCGGCCAGCGGGAACCTCACCTTCGAGGCGTTCGACTTCGGTCAGGTCGGCAACCAGGTGTGGGTGGTCACCGACACCGGCGTGAAGTCCAACGTCATCACCTGGCAGTCGGGCTAGCGGCTTCGCGCGCCTACAGCGTCACGACCTCTCCGCAAGGACCGCGGCTTATGGCGAAACACCCGAATGCGGCCTCCAATCACGCGAATCACGTCCCTGATCACGCGAGTCACGCCTCCGCTCCCGCCGCGTGCCTATATACCCAGTCCGTGAAGGCCTCCTTGAGGGACCCAGAGTCCCTCAAGGAGGCCTTCACGGACTTCGGACAAGGAGGTACAGAAGCGTGTCGTCCGCCTGAACACGCGTGCTGCCCTACGGCAGGAGGCACTAGCGAACGCAGCGGGCGCCACGGATGCCTTTGCTCTCGCTTTCGTAGGAATGCACGCTGTCGGTCGCCTGGACGACGAAGCAGTACTGCCGGCCGGGCTCGACATCAACGCGGTAGGTCGTGCCGCTCTCGACGTAATGCGTCTTCCGCGGCAAGTCCACTCCCGCGACGATGACGGCGTAGTGCAGCGTGGATTCGTTGCTGCTCCAGGAGAGTTGGACGTACTTGCCGTGGTCGACGGGATCGGCGAAGTCGAGCCGCACGGGCTTGACGGTCGTGGTGGGCGCGCTGGTCACCGGGGCGGCGCCGGCGGGCGGCACGCTCAGCTCACTCGGCCGGTTCCGCAGCACGAAGATCCCCGCCGCGGCGAGGACCGCGGCCCCGGCGGCGACCCCCAGGATCAGCCGGGTTTTCCCTTTACGATGGGTTTTCGCGTGTTCGGGGCCGTAGTCCAGGATCGGCGCGCCGAGCGGGCGTGGGGTGGCCGCGGTGCCGGGCGTCGCGCCGAGACGGGCGGCGACCAGGGTGGCGTCGATCGGGCGGGCGCCGGGGTCGCGTTCCAGCAGTGAGGCCACAAGCGGGCCGAGGCCGGGCGGGAGGCCGGGCCGATCGATCGGCGCGACCGGCCCGCTGAGCACGCGCAGCGTCAGCTGGTCCACTGTCTCGCCGGGCTCTTCCCTCGCGGGGGAACGGCCAGTGAGCGCGAAGTACAGGAGCGCGCCGAGGCCGTAGAGATCGGTTCGTTCGTCGCGAATGCCGTCGGTGATCGTTTCCGGCGCGAGGAATCCGACGCCGGGATCGCCGGGGAACGACTGGCGCAGCGCGATCCCGAAGTCCGTCAGCACCGGTGCCCCGGACGCGCGGAAGAGGACGTTGCCGGGTGTCATCCCGCCGTGGACGACGCCGGCCTGGTGCGCCGCGGCCAGCGTCGTCGCGAGGGCTTCGCCCAGGGAAAGCACATCCTGGACGGAAAGCGGGCCGAACGCGCCGACGAGGTCGGCCAGCGATTGCGTGCAGAGTTCCATCCGGACGGCGAACCGGCCGTCCGGCAGTTCCTTCGCCTCGGTGGGAATGAGAACCGTGTCGAGCTCGCTGAGCGAGCTCAACGCGGAAAGTTCCCTCTCCAGCTCGCCGCGGGTGCGACGGTCGACGCGACCGGGGTACACCTTGAGTGCGAAGGCCTCACCGGTCGTCTCGTCCATTCCGGCCAGCACGGTGGCGGCCGGGCCCTCGCCCAATGGCACCAGCTCGTCGTCTTCCATCGTCCCCAGTCTGTCATCCGCCGGCCGTCCACGGCGAATCCCGATGTACCGCGGATGTATTGGCCATGGACCCCGGGAGGCCACTCTTCGCCCATGACCAAGGAGGCGAACATGAAGCGAAATCTGCGGCGCGCGGCCGTCTACGGGGTGGCCGGGCTGGCGACCGCCGCGATCGGCGCGACGACGGCGAACGCGTTGGTGGACAGCTCGACCGACAACGCGGCCCCTGTCCCCGCACCGGCCCCGGCTCCCCCGCAGGCGCCGACACCGGCGCACGTGCCCGGTGCCGCACCGGTCGCGCCGAAGCCGGTGAACGTCTCGCCGAAGGCACACGCGGCGCCCGCGCAGCAGGCCGCGCCCAAGCAGGTACACAAGGTCAAGCCCGCCGCGGCTCATCGCGCCGCCGTACCGGTCGCGTTGTCGAAGCCGCAGGTGAAGAAGGTGCGACAGGCACCGGTGCAGAAGCGGTTCGTGGTGCAGGCGGCGGCCAAGGCGCCGACGGTGTCTCCGGTGAAGCTGACCATCGCCCCTTCCGCGCCGAAGCTGGACACCGCGATCAAGGCCGTCGACGAGGCGCGCAAGACGGTCAAGAACGCCGAGAAGACGTTACGGGATGCCAAAAAGCGGCTCGCCCAGTCCGAAAAGGACTTGAAGGAGCTGCGCGAATCGATGAAGCGGCCGTCGGGCAAGAAGCCCTGCCACGACCACGAGACGAAGCACGACCGGGCCAAGAAGTCCGACCTTCCCGACCGCAAGACGATCACGAAGACCACCCACAAGTCGGGCAACACGGTCACGAAGACGGCGAGCTCGTCGGGCAAGGGCGCGTCCTCGTGGTCCAGCGCGACGTCGACCAACGGCACGGTCTCGGCCGACGCCTGGTGACGCGATGACCGCCACGCTGGAACCCACCCGGTACATCGTGATCCCGCAGGACGTCTGGGAGCGCGAAGACCCGCCGCCACCTCCTGCCGACGAATTCGAGCCGTACCCGGAAGACGACGACGAGGACTACCTCGCGTGCGAACCCACTCCGCTGAGCGTGGGCGCCTACACGGGACTCGGAGGTGCGACAGGCTCGCTGGCCTTCGGCATCGCGGCCGGCGCGCTGGTGACTTCGCCGCTGGGCCTGGTGATCGGCGTGGCGGCGGGCGTCTTCGGCGGCCTGATGGGCCATTCGCTGGCCGAAGAAATCTACGAGCGAACGCATTGAGCTGTCCGTGAAGGCCTCCTTTCCTACCTTGAGCGTAGGGAGGGAGGCCTTCACGGACTGTCCCGAACGGAGGCGACGACAGTGGTGAGCAACAAAGCAGACCCGACGAGAGCGATCCTCTACTCGGTGGCCGGCGGCGTCCTGACCGCGGTGTTCGGCGTGCTCGGGGCGACGGACGCGCACGCGGAGCCGAGGAACACCGCCGGTCAGCCACCTGCCAAGGATCCGAACCCGAAGAAGGCGGAGTCGCCCGCGGGCCGGTTGACCGGGCCGACCCCGGAACGAGCGCGGCAGCAGGCGGCCGACGTCCGTAAGGCCAGGGAAAGCCGGCCGGCGGGCGACAAGAAGACGACAAAGGTCGTCAAGACACCGACCGTCGTGCGGAAAGTCGGCAAATCGTCAGACGTAGGCAAGGATGACAAGAAGAAAGCCGAGTCGCCGGCGGGCCGGCTGACCGGGCCGACCCCGGAACGAGCGCGGCAGCAGGCGGCCGACGTCCGTAAGGCCAGGGAAAGCCGGCCGGCGGACAACAAAAATGACGGCAAAAAGGAGGAAACGCTAGAGGAGAGGGTCGCCAGGACATCACCGACTCCGCAACGATCACGACAGCAATCGGCAGACGCCCGGAAAGCAAAGAAAGACCGACCACAAACCCCGAAAGCCAACGGCGGCGCCGGAGAGATCCTCAAGAACCTGACCTCGGCAGGATCCCGACCCGAAGCAACAGAACGCTTCCCACTCGACCTGTCCCACCCCAAAAAGGAGGAAACGCTAGAGGAGAGGATCGCCAGGACATCACCGACCCCACAACGATCACGACAGCAATCGGCAGACGCCCGGAAAGCAAAGAAAGACCGACCACAAACCCACAAGGACGACAGCGGCGCCGGAGAGATTTCCGCACCGGCACGACTGCCGGATCACCTGCGCGATGTGCTTACCGGCGAACCGAAGTCCGATAGCGGGGACCGGTTTCCGGGCATGGTGCCGAACGCCGTGGTCACCGATCGCGGCCGTGCCGACGGCAGAAGCACAGGAGCGCGCGGGGGTGTCCGCGAGAATCTCGACAGCCTGCTGACCGCGGGTCCCACGCGTGGGCGGTCCGATGAGTTCCCCGGGATGGCGTCCCGGACCCCATCCCGCCCCAGGCCGGCGCAACCACCCGCGGCGGCCAACGACCCGGATGACCACCTGGTCGGCAATGTGGCCGACGAAGCGCGGGAAACCATCGTGGAGAGCCTGGAGGCGATCCCGGCCGCCATCGGCAGCTTCGTGCAGGCGAACCAGGACGCCACGACGTGGTCGGAGGCCGATCCGGACAGCGAAGAGTGGCGCGCGGCCGACAAACGCATCAAAGAACGCGGTGAGGCGGTCGCCGAGATCGTGAGAAATCCCGGCAAGGTGGTGGACGAGGTCATCCGCCCGTACAAGGAGGACTGGAACAGCGACAAGCCGGAACGTGTCGTCGGCCGCGCGGCGGTCGACATCGGCACCATGTTCATCCCCGGTGTCGGCGTCGGCAAGCGGGTACTCAACGCGGTCGAGGCGTTGCCCGGAGGTCGGGGACCCGATCTGGACACCGGCGCCAGGCCGCGGCCGGACCACCAGACGGCACCCGATCGAGTCGACAGCGCGCCGCCGCCGATTACTCCGGACACGGCCGCACCACGGACGGCTTCACGGTCGCCGAAAAATGGCGACCGGCGCGGCAGCAGGGTGCTCCCGAATCCGGTGACGCAACTGCCCACGTTGCCCCGGGCCGGCCGGGGCGATTCCCCCGCCCGCCCGTCGGATCGGGACCGGCGGGACACCGGCACGGACACTTGCCCCACACCGAACAGCTTCGTACCCGGCACGCCCGTGCTGCTGGCCGACGGCACCTACAAGCCGATCGAACAAGTCAGGCTCGGCGACCGGGTGCTGGCGACCGACCCCGTCACAGGCCTCACTCAGGCCCGGCCGGTGATCGACCTCATTCCCGGACAGGGCCTGAAGGAGCTGGTACGGATCACCGTCGACACCGACGGCGACCGAGGAGACGCCACCGGCACTGTCACAGCCACTGACGAGCACCCGTTCTGGGTCGCCGACACCGGCCGGTGGACCGACGCCGAAGACCTCGTCCGAGGAAACCTGCTCCGTACACCCGACGGCCGTCTCCTGCGAGTCGTCGCCCTGGACGAGCGGACGCAACGGCAACAGGTGCACAACCTCACGATCGAAGGCCTGCACACGTACTACGTCAACGTCGGCGGCCAAGACGTGCTCACCCACAACGCCGGCGGTGAGGACTGCTACAGCGGTGGCGCACGGGAGCAATGGCGGGCAGAACAATCTCGACGGCGTGCCGAGCGGTCGGTCGCCGATGCCGATCGGCCGCTGGAGAATCCGCATCCGAACGCCGCACAGGAAGGCCACGGTCATGGCAGGCATGGCTACCAGACGACGGACGGGCAGCAGGCCACGCGAGTACGCACCGGCATGGCCCCGGACGGTCTGGCCGCGCCGGCAAGCCGTGCTTCCCGGTTCCGGAGCGCGCAGGCCGAAGCCGAAGCGCTGGGACGGGCACGAGCCCAGCTCGAAGCCGACCTCCGCGACGGCACAGTGGTTTCCTACACTGATCCTGTGACCGGTCAGCAGCTCTATGTCCATCCGGTTACCGGGAAACCGGTCCGGCACAGAGTCCTTGTGACCACGAACGACCCTCGAGGATTCGGTGAGTCGGCGCAAGTCGCGCGCCGGGTCGGCGGGCCGAGCAGTCCCCTGGCACTGGACGCGAACGGCAATCGCATTCCCGATCTCGTCGTGGCGCCTCAGAAGAACGCCCGCGTCGTCTACGAGTACGCGCCGAACGCGAACGAGTGGCGACCAGTCACCTACTTCCCGGAGCCGTGAGCCGATGTCGCCGAACCCGCAAGACACCATGCTCGACGAGTTCGGGGCGTACTACAACGCCGACGAACTCGAACTGTTCATCCACGACGGCCTGGCGGAACAAGCCGACGAGTCCGCGGAGCGGCTGGTGCACATCCTCGGCGATCGCGCTGCCGAAGTGGCGGACCTCCTGCGGCGCATGGCCGCCGATCCCGCGCATCCGTTGTTCGAGACGCTCAGTACCCAGACGATGTACGACTGGAACGCGGATCCGGGCTCGTGGGCCAAGTTCCAGCAGCTCGCGCGACGCATGTCCGACGGGATCACCAAGGCCACCAGCGGCTGAGTAAAGCTCCGATGTACTGGAGACGACCTGTTCCTGTACCTGGCCGGTTACCGTGAGCAGGTGGCATCATGGGCCGAACGGTCCAGCGGGATCGACATCGCAGGGGGCAAGGTGGGCAGGTCCAGGGCCGGTGAGGCCTTCGAACTGATCGCGGCGAACATCCAGGGGGTGATCCGCGGCAAGCCGGAGATCGTCCGGCTCGCCGTGGCCGCGCTCTTCGCCGAGGGGCACCTGCTGATCGAGGACGTCCCCGGTCTCGGCAAGACCACCTTGGCCCGTTGTCTCGCCCGCAGTATCGGCGGCAGCTGGAGCCGGATCCAGTTCACCCCGGACCTGCTCCCCGGCGACATCACCGGCGTCACCGTCTATCACCAGAAGGACGAGCAGTTCGCGTTCCACCCCGGCGGCGTCTTCGCCAATATCGTGGTCGCCGACGAAATCAACCGCGGTACCCCGAAAACGCAGTCCGCGCTGCTCGAGGTGATGGCCGAGCGACGGGTCACGGTCGACGCCGTCGGGCACGAGGTGCCGCGGCCGTTCCTCGTCATCGCCACCCAGAACCCGATCGAGATGGAGGGCACCTACCGGCTGCCCGAGGCCCAGCTCGACCGGTTCCTGATGCGGATTTCGGTCGGCTACCCGGATTTGCAGTCCGAGGTCATGGTGATCATGGGTGACTGCGCCGGCGTCTCGGCCGACGATCTGCCCGCGGTGGTCGACGTCCCGATGCTGCTGGCCGCCATCGCCGAGGTCCGCGCCGGTCACCTCGATCAGGCCGTCTGCGAGTACGCCGCCCGGATCGCCGCGGCCACCCGGGTCCATCCGGCCGTGCGGTTCGGCGCGAGCCCGCGCGGCAGCATCGCGCTCGTCCGGGCCGCGCAGGCGATCGCCTCGACCGGCAGCCGCCAGTTCGTCACCCCCGACGACATCAAGGAAGTCGCCGTCCCGGTCCTCGCGCACCGGCTCGTGCTCACCGCGGAGGCCGAGCTCAACCAGCTCGGCCCGGCGGACATCGTGGCCGAGGTGCTGGCGTCCGTCCCGGCGCCGGCGATGAACCACGCGGGCCGCTGACCATGCGGCTGACCGCCCGCGGCGTGGTCCTGCTCGTGGTGTCGGCACTGCTGCTCGTCGCCGCCGAATGGGCGGGCTACCCGCTGTTCCGCGTGCTGGGTGTGGCCGGGCTGGCCGCGGTGGCCGCCGCGGTCGTGGTCACCGCGCGCGGTCTGCGTGTCGGCGTCAGCCGTGAGGTGTATCCGGAACGCGTCGAGCGCGGACGTCCGGCGCTCGCGAAGCTGACGGTCCGCAACCTCGCCGGGCGCCGCCAGCGCGGATTCGACGCCAGGGACAAGGCAGGCGCCGCCGTCCAGACCATCCGGGTCAGGTCGCTCGCCCAGGACGCCGAAGCCACCTATCGCTACGAACTGCCTACCGGACGCCGCGGCAGGCTCCCGGTCGGGCCGCTGACACTGCACCGCGTCGACCCGTTCGGCCTGGCCAGGAACCGGCTTTCGGCCGGGGAGACCGCGGAGCTCTGGGTACATCCGCGACGGCACCCCGCGCGTGCGCTGACCGGCGGCTACCCACGCCATCACCACGAAGGCAGCACGACCGACTCGTTGCGCGGTTCGCTCGACCTTCGCGACGTCCGTGAATACCAGCCGGGCGACGAAATCCGGCACCTGCACTGGAAAGCCACCGCGCGGACCGGCCGGATGATGGTCCGTGACTACGCCGATCCGCAGCAGCCGCGGTTCACGCTCCTGCTCGACACCCGCCGTTCGTCCTTCACTCCCGAGGTTTTCGAAGAAGCCGTCGACGTCGCCGCGTCACTTCTGCACGCGTCCGCGATGGCCGGGCACCACACCCGGCTCGTCGGCTCCGGCGGTCTCGACCTCGCCACCGCCGGCGGCCCGCTCGGTTCGCGGCTTCTGCTCGACGAGCTGTGCCAGCTCGGCCAAGACGCCGGCGAGGCGCTCGTGACGCGCGAGCTGGCGTCGGCGCGCGATCAGGGCGGCTGTCTGATGGCCGTCACCACCGGCAGGCTGGACGGGCTGACCGCCCTGCGGCCCCGCTATTCCTCGCTGTTCCTCGTCGACCTCGCCGCGACCGAACCGCCCGTCGTTCCGGGTGTCCGCGTGATCAACGCCGCCGACGCCGCGCACGCGGTGCGCAAGTGGAACGAGGTGACGGGATGAACCGGCTCACCGTCGCGCTGATCCTGCTGGCCGCCATGGTCGCGGGACTGTTCTTCGCCCCGGTGTTCGGTGTGGCGGCGTTGCTCGCGCCCCTCGGTGTCCCGTTGCTCCTGGTCTTCGGCGTCACCGAGCTGTGCTCGCGCAGGGAATCCCTGGTGCCGTGGCGCGCGTCGCTGCTGCTGGTCGTCGGGCTGGCCGGGGTCGTGGAGACCGTGCTCTACTCGACGACGGCCGCCGGTTTTCCCACCGGGGCGACGTTTTCCGCGCTCGCCGACGGCGTCACCGAATCCTGGCGGCTCGCGCTGCAGTCGACCTGGCCCGCCCGGCCGGAGCCGTCCACGCTGTTGTTCGTCCCGCTGCTGGTGCTGCTGGCCGGGGTGATCGGGGTGGAGCTGCTGAGGCTGAGGCGGCCGATCCTGGCGCTCCTCCCGAGCTTCACCGTCGTGGTCGTGAGCCAGCTTTTCCAGGCGCTGTCCGGATTCCCGGCCCTGTTCTGCGGACTCGGGTACGCGGCCGTCGCGGGCGGGGTGTTCGCCCTGATGCCACAGTCGGACGCCGAAGGCCACCGCGGAAAGGTGCCCGCGCTGGCGCTGGCCGTACCCGCGCTCGTGCTCGGTGTCGCCGGCGCGCTCGTCGCGAACCTGCTCGTACCCGCGCCCGGTCCGGCGTACTCGCTGAAACGGGACCAGGTCGCCGAACTCGACGCGCGAGTCGGGAATCCGCTCGACGAAGTGGCCTACCGGCTGGAACATCCGGGCACGCCGTTGTTCTCCTTCCGCGGCGACACCGACACGGACCGCTGGCCGCTGGTCGTGCTGGACGACTTCGACGGCGTCAACTGGACCCCCGGCAGCCGCTATCGGCGGCTCGGCACCGAACTCGCGCCCGGCCCGGCGGTGTCCGTGCCCGCGCACCGGCGCTCGGCGACGGTCACCACGAGCGGCCTGACCGGGCCGTGGCTGCCCAGCCAGACCTGGCCCGCCGCGGTCGGCGGGATCGCACCGCTGGTCGAGGAATCGCAAGGCACGCTCTGGTTGCCGCGCCCCGGCGACGGCCCACAGCGGTACACCCTGAGCTGGTGGTCGCCGGAGATCCATCCGGCGGATCTGCTCGACGCGGCGCTCGACCCGGCCGCGCCCGGCGGCCTCGCGGGCATCGGCGACGTGCCGCCGGAAGTCGGCCAGCTGGCCCGGGAGGCGGTCGGCGGGCTGCGCCCCAGCTTCCGGACCGCGCTCGCGCTGGAGCGGTTCCTTCGCGAGCGCTACCGGCTGGCCACGGGAACCGACCTGCCGAGCGGACACGGCTGGCCACAGCTGCGGAAGTTCCTCTTCGAGACCAAATTGGGCACGAGCGAGCAGTTCGCGAGCGCCTACGTCGCCCTCGCGCGGACACTCGCCATCCCGGCCCGCCTGGTGGTCGGCTTCCGGACGCCGGACAAGCCGGACGCCGGCGGCGGCTACACCGTCCACAACGGCGACGTCGTGGCCTGGCCCGAGGTCGCGGTCTCCGGCGTCGGCTGGGTCGCGCTGGATCCGACGGGCGCGGCGCGCACCGGAACCGGCGGCGCGACCAGCCTCGCGGCGGTGACCGCGCAGGCGCGCACGCAGCTGCCACCGGCCGCGCAGATCCAGGAACGGCCACTGCCCGGGAGCGATGCCGGGGCCGGCGACGGCGGCACCGGAGACGGCGGCTGGACGTTCCCGTTCGGCACGGTCCTGATCGCGCTCGCGGCACTGCTGGTGGCCTGGCTGGCCGGTGTCCCGCTCGCCAAGGGCGCCCGGGCATGGTGGCGGCGACGTCAGCACGGCATCGGCGCGGTGCTCGGTGCCTGCCGGGAGGTCAAAGACCGGTTGCGCGAACACCGCGTCCCGTGCACCGCGGGTATGACGGTCCGCGATCTGGCGGCCGCCGCGCACGGCACCGGCGGTCAGTCCACAGTAGACGGACTACGACTGCTGGCGTCCACAGTGGACGTCGCGCTGTGGTCCGGGGTGGGCACCGGCCCGCACTCCGGACCGCAGGCGTGGGCCGCGGTACGCGAAGTCCGGCGTGGCCTGGCCCGGCGCGGCCTGCGCGCGCGGCTGCTTGCCGCGGTGAACCCCCGCACGCTGTTACCCGCCCGCTCGTGAATACGGGGCGCTGTACGGCAGCGTCACCCATCTAGGGTGACCACATGTCGCTGGTGGGAAGAAACGTCGAGCTGGCACGGGTGCAACGCCTGCTGGCGAACGCGCGTGACGCGCGAAGCGGTGTGCTGGCGTTGCGGGGCGCGGCGGGAATCGGGAAATCGGTCCTTGTCGACCACGCGGTGTCGATCGCCGAAGCCGAGGGCATGCGGGTGGTCCGCGGGGCGGGGGTCGAGTCCGATTCCGAGCTGGCGTACGGCGGTCTGCATCAGCTCCTGTTTCCGCATTTGGCCCGGCTGGACGCCCTGCCCACCCCGCAGGCGACGGCACTGCGATGCGCTTTCGGCCTGGCCGAGGGAGACGAGGCCAATCGGTTCCTGATCTCCGCCGGCACCCTGTCGTTGCTCGCCGACCTGGCCGAGGACGCGCCTCTGCTGTGTGTGGTCGACGATCTGCAATGGCTCGACCAGGGTTCCGTGGAGGCGCTGCTGTTCGCGGCCCGCCGGTTCGTGGCCGACCGGATCGCGTTGCTGTTCGCCGTGCGTGAGACGTCGGCGCCGTTCGAGATGGCCGGCATCGAGGTCGTGGAGCTGTCCGGCCTCGCCTCGCCCGACGCCGCCCGCCTGCTCGACGAGCACGCGCCCGAACTCGTCGAACCGGTACGGGCCCGGGTCCTCGCGGAGTCCGGTGGCAATCCGCTGGCGATCATCGAACTCGGGTCGTCGCGGCTCGCGGCACGCGACGCCGACGAGCCCGACCCGGCCGAGCAGGTCCGGCCGCTGCCGGTGACCCGCCGCGTGCAGGAGGCGTTCCGCCGCCAGATCGTCGAGCTTCCCGAACCCACCCAGCGCGCGCTCCTGGCGGCGGCGGCCGACACGGCGGCACCGCTCGCGACGATCCTGCACGTGATCGAAGCGCTCGGTGGCGCCCCCGGCGACCTGGCACCCGCCGAACGGGACCGGCTGCTCCGGATCGACAGCCGGATCACGTTCCGCCACCCCCTGGTCCGGGCGGCCGCCTACCAGGACGCGCCGCTGCACCGGCGGATCGAGGTACATCGCGCGTACGCCGACGCGCTGGGGACCGACGCGGACCGCCGCGCGTGGCACCTCGCCGCCGCCACCACGAGCCCCGACGAGACGGTGGCCGCCGAACTCGAACGCGCGGCGGAGCGCGCCTGGCACCGAGGCGGCGCGATGGCGGTGTCGGCCGCTTACGACCGCGCCGGCCGGCTCAGCGCCGACCGTGAACTGAAGGCCCGGCGTATCGCCCGCGCCAGCCAGGCCGCGTTCGACGCCGGCAAGGCCGACCGCGCCGCCCGGCTGGCGGCCGAAGCGCTCTCGCTCACCTCCGAGCCCGGTGTCCGGGCCGACGCCATCTACACGCGTGGCGCCGTGGAATACGAACGCACCTCGCCGAGGGCCGATGCGGAGCTGGCGATCGGGGCCGCGGAGCTGGTGCGCGACACCGATCCGGAGCGCGCCGCGCTCAACTTCTTCGAGGCCGTGCACGCCGCCCGGCACGGAGCGGCGCACGATCTGCTGAGGCGCGTGGCCGATCTGATGCGCGGGTTCACCCCGCCGGAGGACTGGGCACCGATCGTCACCGCCCTTTTCGGCTGGGCGGAGCTCTTCGCCGGACGCCCGGAGGCGGCCGTCGGCCCGATGCGCGACCTCTACACCACCGAGAGCGGCGGCGGGAACGACCTGATGCATCGCGTCACGGCCGGGTTCGGCGGGCTCATGATCGCGGACGACGACGGCGTCGCCGCCGGGACCGAGGACATGCTGGCCCAGGTGCGGGCCACCGGCGCGCTGGGCTGGGTCCCGTACACCCTGAACGTGCTCGCCGTGGCGCGGTTGTTCCGCGGTGAGTTCGCCGACGCCCGTGCGTGTGTGGCGGAAGGCGCGGCCGTGGCCGCCGAACTCGGCAACACGACCGAACGCCTGGCGCACCGGTCGATCGAGGTGTGGCTGCTTGCCGTCTCGGGTGACGAGGCGCGCTGCCGGGCGCTTGCCGAGGAGGTGCTCCCGCGGGCCCGGGCCCGGCACCGGGTCAACGCCGAGCTCGCGGACTGGGGGCTCGGCATGCTCGACCTTTCCGCCCGGCGGTTCAAGGAGGCGGCCGACCGGCTCGAGAAGGTGTTCCAGGGGCCCGCGAGCCGCGATCTCCTGATGCGCGCGGTGCCGGATCTGGTGGAAGCCGCCGTACGCACGGGCGAGCCGGATCGCGCCCACGAACCGTTGGCCACGTTCCTGCACTGGGCCGAACAGGTCGACCGCCCGATCGCCGCCGGGCTCGCTCTGCGTTGCCGGGCCCTGCTGGCCGATGACGCCGACGCGCTGTACACCGAAGCGCTGCGGATCCAGGAGCGGCACGGCGGCCCCTACGAGCACGCCCGTACCCAGCTGGTCTACGGCGAGTGGCTGCGCCGTCAGCGCCGCCGCACCGAGGCCCGCGCCCATCTCGCGGCGGCGGTGTCCGCGTTCGAGGGACTCGGCGCGGAGCTCTGGGCCGAGCGCGCTCGCGGTGAGCTGGCCACGTTCGGCGAGCGGGGCGACGAACCCCGGCGCAGCGGCCCGCTCACCCTGTTGACCCCGCAGGAGCTGCAGGTCGTCCGGCTGGCCGCCGCCGGTCAGACGAACAAGGAGATCGCCGCGCAGCTCTTCCTCAGCCCGCGGACCGTCGGCCACCACCTCTACAAGGCGTATCCGAAGCTGGGTGTGACCGGCCGTGCCGAGCTGGCAGGCCTCGTCCGGTGATCGGATACCGGTCACGATGACTGATTCGCCGACCGGGGTCCGCCGCATAGGTTTTCGGCACAGCACCGACGACGAGGAGCCGACCATGACGAAGTACTTCCTGAGCCTTCCCCACGACGCCGCCGAGGAGCCGACGATGGCGGACATGGACCCCGCCGAGCTGCAAAAGCTCATCGCCGAGGTCGGCGCGTTCAACTCCGCCCTCGAGGAGGCGGGCGCGTTCGTGACCGCCGGTGGCCTGCAGCCGCCGTCGACCGCGACCACGGTGGACTACTCCGGCGACACCCCGGTGCTCACCCCTGGCCCGTTCGTCGAGGCCAAGGAGTACCTGGGCGGCTTCTGGATCATCGAGGCCGAAAACGACGACGTCGCGATCGAATGGACCAAGCAGGCCTCGCGTGCGCTGCGCAGCCGGGTCGAGGTCCGCGCGCTCCAGGAAGAGCCCCCCGCCTGAGCGGTCAGGGGCGGCAAACGGCTCCGCGGATCGACTTGGGCGGGCTCGTGTGGATGACCCGGCTGTCGGTCGCCTGCACCTCGAAGCAGTAGCGGCGCACGGGATCGACCGGAATGGTGATCGCGTGCGCCCGCCCGGCCAGCACGGTCCGGTTGGGCTCGTTCTCGGGGGCGACGATCACCGCGTAGTCGACGATGTCCGAACTGCTCGTCCAAGCGAGCATGACCTGGTTTCCCCGGTCGGCCGGCTCGGCGAGCTCCAGTTCGAGGTCCACCACCTGCTCCGGTCCGGGCGTGGCGGCCGGAGTCGTGGTGACGACCTCCGGCCGCCGATCGCCGATCAGGAACGCGACCACCACACCGAGGACGACCGCCACCGCACCGACTACGAGGCCACCGATCGAACGGCGGGCCTTCGCCGGTGTGGGCGGGGCGGCGTCTTCGCGCTCGTTCGACGGGGGAGGTCGGTCCGGTTCCGCGGGGCGGGGGAACATTTCGGCGAGCCGGTCGGCGACCCACGCGGCGTCCGGCGGGCGGTGCGCCGGATCCGGGGCGAGCAGCCTGCTCACCATCGCCGACAGGATGACCGGCACATCGGGCCGGTCGATCGGCGGCACCGGGGTGCGCAGCAGCCTCAGCAACCGCTCGCCCATCGGTTCCCCGAGCCTGCCGGGCTGCGGATGGTCGCCGGTCAGGGCCAGGTACAGCACCAGTCCCAGGCCGTACAGATCGGTCCGTTCGTCGAACGTGTCGGTGCGCAGGGTCTCCGGCGCCAGGTATTCGAGCGACCGCGTCGGATCGCGCGGGAACGCCTGCCGCAGCGCGACGCCGAAGTCGGCGAGGACCGGTTCGTCGTTCGTGCGGAACAGCACGTTCGCGGGGTGGACACCGCCGTGCACGACCCCGGCGGCGTGCGCGGAGGCCAGACAGGTCGCGACGGTATGGCCGAGTACGACGGCATCGCCCGTGGGAAGCCTTCCCAGCCGGCCCAGCAGCGCGGCGAGGGACTGCGTGCACCGTTCCATCCGGAGCGCGTGCCGCCCGCCGGGCAACTGGTCGACGCCGTCGACCGGCAGCGCGGAGGCCACCGCCCGCAACCGGTCGCGATCGCGTTCCACCGCCGACAAGGTCGCTCGATCGAGCCGCGCAGGGAAGACCTTCATCGCGACCGGTACCCCCGCGTAGGTCGCGGGATAGACGGTCGCGACCGGCCCGATGCCGAGGGGTGCGCCGAACACGTTTCCGGTCATTCGGCCACGAGTCCCGGCTCCCGCAGGCTGCCCAGGTCGAACGCGGCTCGCAACCGGGCCGGGAACGAGACCTTCGTGAGCCCCTTCCGGATCGCCCGGACCGCCGACCACGCCTGCGCGGCCGTCCGGTCGTCGGCGCCGTACGGGGACCACAGCGCGATGTCCACCAGGCGAGCGAGCCATTCCAGGCCTTCCACCACAGATTTGTCCACTGTGGACGGTAACCCTCTGGCGAGTTCGCGGGCCGTGGCACCGCGGGACACCACGATGTCGTGCGCGCGCAGGACGTCCCTCGCCTCCATCCAGGCCGCGACGACCGCCGCCGGACCGGTGCGGCGGCGCCGTCGGGCGGTCCGGACGGCCCGCCGCCCCGGAATCGCCACGACGGCACAGACGAGCACCGAGACCGCACCGATTCCGAGCCAGGCGAGCAAGGTCGCGATCCACGACGTGTCGGGATTGGGCGGTTCGGGGGCGATGGGCCCGTCCGGGCGAACGTCCGGATCATGTAACCGCTGCGTTGGCGGGAGGGCGTCGCGTGCCTGGTCGGTGGCCCGCGCCAACGCACCGGCCGTCGTGGCGGTGCCGCGGGACGCACCGCCTGCCGGATCGAGCGGAACCCAGCCGACACCGGCGACGGCCACCTCCGGCCAGGCGAAGGAGTCTCCATTGTGGACTGTCACCGGGCCGGGACCTCCTTGCGGGGACCGGAATCCCACCGCGACCCGGGCGGGGATCCCGGTCAGCCTCGCCAGCGCCGCATAGGCGGCGGCGAACTGCTCACTGGTACCCGCGCGAGTGGTGAACAGGAAGTTGTTCAGCTGCGCCCAGCCGCTTCCGGTCGGCAGTACCGGACCGGTCGCCCGCCGGTAGTGCTCGGCGAGATACCGCTCCAGTACCAGCGCTGCCCGGAACGACGGGCGCAGCCCGCCGGTGGCCGTCCGCGCCAGTTCTGCGACGCCGGGCGGCACCTGCCCGACCCCGCCCGTCACCGCCGCGGCCTCGATTCCCGCGTCCAGCAACGTCTCCGGCGCCACCGCCGGTTCACGCCAGCCGAGCTCGTACTCCACCGGCCCCCGCCGTCCCGGCAGCAGGAGGGTGCCGGTCGCGGGGTCGACCAGCGGATCGGCCCCGGTGACCGTGGCCAGGAGAGGCTGGCTGGGCAGCCAGGGGCCACCGCCGGGCGGGACCGTGATCCGCGCGTGCCGGGTGGCCGTCCCGAGCGTCGCACCGAACCGGAGATAGCCGCCGTTCTCCCGCCAGCTGACGCCGTCGAAGTCGGTGAGGACGGCGATCCGCCAGCGATCGGTCCCGGCCGTCCCGGTGTGGCGAAAGACCGGTTCGCCCGGGCGGGTCAGCCGGTCGGCGACCTGGTCGAGCGGGTTGTCCACCCGCAGCGGCGGCACCGGGGCGGCGTCGTGTTCGAGCGCCAGCGAGGGCCGCGCTCCCTGATCGAGGGCGGTGACCCCGGCCGAGACCGCCACGGCGAGCACCACGGTGGGCACCAGGAGGACGAGCCTGCTCTCGCGCCGCCGGGTCAGGGCGAGCAGCGTGCCGGCGACGACGACGTAGGCCAGCCCGGCGGCGGTGGCGACCGGCCCGGACAGCGTCACGTAAGCCTGGCTCAACGCGGCGACGGCGAGCCCCGGAAGCAAGGCCACCGCCGGCACACGCGCCGATTCCACCGCGAGCACCGCGGCGAACAGCACCGCGAGCGGCACGAACAGGAACAGTTCCGCGTCCGCCCGCGCGGGCCAGGTCGACTGGAGTGTCAGCTGCCAGGACCGGGTGACCCCGTCGAGCAGTCCCCGCAGCATCGCCGCGTCCGGGAGACCAGGCCCGAATTCGAGCTCTCCCAACGCGAGCAAGCCCGAGACGAGCATCAGGACCGGCCGCCACGGACGCAGCGCGGCCACCCGCAGGGAGACCTCGGTGACGGCGAAACAGACCAGAAGGACCGTGACGAGCGGGAGCAGCAGGGAGCCCACGCCGAACACCGGCGCGAAAAGCAGGCCGGGCAGTCCCGAGGCGAGCAGCAGTAGCGCGACCACGAGCCGTTGTGTCCATTGTGGATTCATAAGCCGAGCGCGTTCCATCGCCGGGCCGCTTCGGCGGCATCGGAGACCGGGAGCACCACCGCGCCGGGGATACCGCCGAACGTCTCGTCGTCGCCGAGCACGAAGACGATCAACGGCGAGTACCGGCCGCGCAACGCGGCCACCGCGACCCGATCGGCCGGAGTACCACCGGCGGTCACCACCGCCAGCCCGCCGACCCCGGAGCGGCTCAACCCCTCCGGGACCAGTGCCGGACCGGACGACGGTTCGAGCACGCACAAGGCGTCCAGCAGCGGGCGCACCGCCCGCGGTCCTCCCCCGGTGTCGACGTCGAGACCGCCGGAGGAGACCAGCCGCGTCGGCCGGTCCGCGCGCGCCGCCGAACCGGCCAGCGACGCGGCCGTGTCGACGGCGTCCTCCAGCCGGGGGCCGCGCAACCGGGAGTCCAGCAGCACGGTGAACCTGGGCTGATGCGGGTCGACGTGGTCACGCACCATCAGGCTGCCGGTCCTCGCCGTCGCCTTCCAGTGCAGATGCCTGATTTCGTCGCCGTGCACGTATTCGCGGACCTCGCGCAGGTCTTCGGAACCGCGCAGCCGTTCGTCCGCGACGGCCCCCTCGTGGTGGTGCCGCGGCCGCCCGCCGCCGGGCGGGGACAGCACGTGCACCCTCGGGTGGACCCACAGCATCGCGGTCTCGCCCGTGGTCAGCCGCCGGGACGCGAGCCCCAAGGGATCCGCCCGCTCGAGGACCAGCGGACCGACCTGGTGCCGTCCACGCCGCTCGGTGGGCAGTTCGTAGTTGTGCGCGGTTTCCGCGTTGGGGCCCAGCGCGCGGATGTCGACCGTCCGCGTCGCCTCACCGACCCGGTCCCCCGCGGTGAAGGCACCGTGCCGCCGCCTGGCCGGATTGCGCACCAGCAGGGTGGCGGCCGCGGGCCTGCCACGCTCCACCCGGTCCGGGGAGATCCGGCGGGACACCACGACGCGGGGACGTCGTCCGGTCGCGACGATCGCCGCGATCAGCACGCCGGCCCCGGCCCCCGCGATCGCGAGGAAGAACGGATAACCGGCCCAGTGGCCGAGGACGAACAGCCCCACGGTCGCGGCGAGAACGCCCGCCCCGCGTTTGGTCAGCCGGATCATCAGGCCCGCGGCCCCACGCTCACCGGGGCGGGTGTCGCATCGAGGACCTCGTCCACCACTCCGCCGGGGTCGCGGCCGTTCAGCTCGGCATCGGCGGTGAGGATCAGCCGGTGCGCCAGAACGGCCTGTGCGACCTCCTTGACGTCGTCCACGGTGACGAACGCCCTGCCGTCCGTCGCGGCGTAGGCCTGCCCGGCGCGGATCAGCGCGATGCTGCCCCGCGGGCTGGCCCCGTAGCGCAGGGCGGCGTGCTCACGGGTCGCGGCCGCGAGCCGGGCGGCGTACTCGCAGAGGGCGGATTCGACGTGGACGGCCCGGACCTGGCCGATCGTCCGGCGCACCGTCTCGATGTCCACCACCGGCGCCAGTTCGTCCGGGCCGAAGCCCGCGCAGTCGCCCATGATCACCTTGACCTCGGAGGCTAGGTCCGGATAACCGACGTCGAGCCGCATCAGGAACCGGTCCAGCTGCGCTTCGGGCAACCGGTAGGTCCCGGCCATCTCGATCGGGTTCTGGGTCGCGACGACCAGGAACGGCCGCGGTACCTCGTGCCGGACGGCGTCGACGGTGACCGTCCGCTCGGCCATCACCTCGAGCAGGGCCGACTGCGTTTTCGGGGTGCCCCGGTTGATCTCGTCCGCGACGACGACGTTCGCGAACACCCCGCCGGGGTGGAATTCGAAGCGTTCTTCCTTCTGGTGGTAGACGGGGACGCCGGTGATGTCGCCGGGCAACAGGTCGGGGGTGAACTGGATGCGGTTCCACGATCCGCCGACGCTCCTGGCCAGGCAGCGGGCCAGTGTCGTCTTGCCGACCCCGGGCACGTCCTCCACCAGCAGATGTCCCTCGGCGAACAGCGCGGCGACCGCGAGCCGGACGATCTTTTCCTTGCCGCGCAACACACTGTGGACGTTCTTCGCGATGCGTCCGTAGACCTCGCCGGGCGGGGGAAAGGGAGTCATCGAGCCGATGGTGACCACTAAGTCCACCTGATCCTGTTGGAGGTGATCCGGCCGTCCGGGGTCTGCACGCTGACCCAGATGGTCTGGCCGGGTACGTCGTAGTTGAGTTCGTTGTAGGTCGCCGAACCGTCGGCATCGGTCGTGGTGTATTCGGTCCGCACGTCGGTGTTGCTCGACGAGCTGAGCCGGATCGCGTACCGCTTGCCCGGCTCGAAACCCTTCATCGTCACGTTGACTTGGGCACAGTCCGGTTCGTGACAGTTCTCGCTGGAGGTGTCCCGGCCGCGGCTGATGGTGATCGTCGGCGCGGGAACGGTGATCGTCCGGCTCGCCGGCCGACCTTCGCGCGTCTGCCCGCCGGGTGTCCTGGTCACCGCGCGAACGGTGAAGGTGTAGGAATTCCCGGCGGTCAGCCCGGGATAGCTCGCGGAGGTGCCCGCGACCGTCTGCTGCGCGAAACCGGTACCGGTGACGAGATAGTGCACCAGTTCCCCGCCGCCGAGGTCCGGCCGGGTCCAGGAGAGCATCGCGGCGTCGTCGCGGCGGCTCACGGTGAGCGCCGGTGCGGCCGCGGCCGCCGCCGGGGTCGCCGACGCCGAAGCACCCGGCCCGGTGCCCGCCTTGTTCACCGCGACGACGGTGAACGTGTACCGGGTTCCGTTCGCCAGCCCGGTGATCCTGACCCGGCGGGTGCCGCCGTCCACCGTCCGGGAACCACCCGCCCAGCTGATCCGGTACGACGTCACGTCGGCCCGGTTGGCGGGAGCGGCCGACCACGCGACCGTGACCGCGCCCGCCTCTCCCGTCGCCGACACCCCGGGCGGCGCGCCCGGTGGACTGGCCGGGACGGCGGGCGGGGTGACCGGCGGCGGGTTCGGCTTCGAGGGACCGGGCCGGTCGGTACCGGGGTCCTGGCCGCGACGCCCGTCCTCGCCACCTCGCTGAGCGGGCGGAGCCACCGGCCCCTGTCCCGGGGCGGGCTGCGCCGGGACCGGTTGATCCTTCTTCTCCGTGGGCGGTACCACGGGAACGTCGGTGACCTTGCCGTCCTTGGCGACGACGAGGACGTGGGCGCCCTGGCCGCCGTCGACGTAGACGTGCGCGTCCTCGCCGCGGACGACCCGTGCCGTGCCGCCGTCGGCCGGGAGCGGCTTGTCGTCGGTCTGCCTGCCGTCGGCGTCGTAGGTGAACAACCTGCCCGACGTGCGGTTGACCACGACGACCACCGAACCCGCCGCGACCGGCGCGTCGTACTGCCCTGGCGGGAGCGGCACCGTGATCGGCCGCCGCGGCCCGGGAGCGGGGTCGACCAGATGCAGCAGGCTCCGCGCCGGGTCGAGCACGGCCACGCGACCGGCGACGTCGTTGGCCGCCGTCCGGAGGTCGGCGCCCGCGCCGAGCCCCATCGGGACCGGCACGCCGAGACCACCGGATTCGACCGCACGCACGACGCCGTCGGACGCGTCGACGAAGTACAGTTCGTCCCCCACCAGGGTCAGTGCGCCGAAGTGGCCGGCGGGCAGGGTGACCGGGCAGGACACGTTCTCCGCGCCGCGGTCCAGCCGGCAGAGCAGACCGGACGCGATACGCGGCAGCCACAGTGTCCCCTCCGCGGTGGCGACCGGGTCGCCGACCGGTCCCCCGGCGGAGATCGGCGCGGGCGGATCGCCGAGCCGGATGATCTGTCCGGCCTGCCGGTACACCAGATACGGGCCGCCCGCGGTCTCCACCCCGGCCGGGACCTCGCCCGAGGGCGGCACCCCCGGCGGCCCGGCGGTCAGGTCCGACTTGCCGAACGGGGTGATCCGGGTACCGCCCACGACGTAGCCGCTGGTGTCCCCCTGCACGACCTGGCTGCCCGGATCGCCGGGCACCGCGACCTGCGCGTCGATCCCCGCCGTACCGCCGTCGATGTGGAAAGCCGACTGGAGCAGGGAGTTGTAGACCCAGTGGCCGCCGGGGATCTCTTGGATCCCCGGCGGCGGTTTCGCCGCGCCGGTGACCGCGGTCGTCAAAACCGCCACCGAGACCACGACGATCGTCACGACCGGCAGCCGGGCCCGCCAAGCCGTGCTCCCCCGAGTGCCCTTTTTCACGGCACGGACGGTAGCCGAGCGATTCGGGAGGGTTCCCGAACCGATTCCCCGTCTCCTACTGGCGCGGGGACCGGCCACGCTACGCTCGGTGCCCGTACGGGTACTTTCTCCGGCTCACGACCACGGATGGTCCGACATGACGTTCTCGCGCCGAGACCGTGAACCGGCGGGCCGCCTGATCGCGGATCGCTACCGGCTGGTCGAACGCGTCGGCGCCGGCGGGGAGGGCGTGGTCTGGCGCGCGCTCGACGAGCGGACCGGGCGGACGGTCGCGGCCAAACAAGCGAAGATGAGCGCCACCGGAGCCGGCCGCAAGCTGCGCCGCGAAGCACGCCTGGCCGCTTCGGTCGACCATCCGAATGTCGTCGTCTATCACGAAATCGTCAGCGATCACGACGAGCTGTGGCTGATCCAGGAGTACGTCCCTTCGCGGACCCTCGCCGCCGTTTTGACCGAACGCCCCTTGCCCGAGGCGGAGGTCGCGGAAATCGGGGTCCGGCTGGCGTCGGCGCTCGCCGCCGTCCACGAGCGGAAGATCCTCCATCGCGACCTCAAACCGGGCAACGTCCTGATCGGCGAGGACGGGCGGGTGAAACTGACCGATTTCGGCATTTCCCGTTCCGTCGCGGCGGACGAGACCTTGACCGACGCCGCGCTGTACGCGGGCACTCCCGGCTATCTCGCTCCCGAGGTCGCACGCGGCGACCCGCCCACGGAGGCCTCGGACGTGTTCTCCCTCGGCGCGACGCTCTACGCCGCCCTCGAGGGTTCGCCGATGTTCGCCGGGGAGACCCCGCTCGCCAGGGTCCGGCGTGCCGCGGACGGCGACATCCCGATGTCCCGTGCCGCGGGCGAACTGGCCGCTCCGCTCGCGCGGATGCTGGATCCGGACCCGGCACTCCGTCCGTCCGCCGCCGAAGCGGCCGCCGCCCTGGCGGCGTGCCCGGGCAAGGTGGCACCGGCGCGACGAGGCCGGCGCCACCGGTTCCGGCGTCCGATCGGCGTGGCGGCGGGAATCGCGGCCGTCGCGGCCGGCATGCTCTCGGCGGGCACGCCGGCGACGCCCGCACCCTTCGACGCGCGTGCTCTCGATCCCTGCCGCTTGACCGACACGGCCGCGCTCCGCTCGTACGGGCGCACCGAACTCGAACCCGATTACGGCAACTTCAACCGGTGCGACGTGCTCCTCCACCGCGGCGACGGGACTTTCACCGACGTCAAAGTGGAACTGAAGAGCCATCCCGGGAATCCGCCGGACGGCGAACTGAAACGCGTCGGTGCCTTCGACGTCGTCGGCGGCCCGCTCCAGGACGACAAATGCGCCCGGCTGATCCTCGTACCCGAGGGATACCTCGTCGCGGTCACCGCGAGCGACGACCCCGGCGCCCCGGTTGACCTGTGCGCGATCGCCGACGTCGCCACCGATTCGGCGACGAAGGCGCTGTCCCGCGACGGAAATCCGCTTCGGAAAGGGAAATTCCCGGCGCGCTCCCTCGCGGAGGTGGACGCGTGCGCCCTCCTCGATCCCGCGGCACCCGAAGTGCCCGGCCCGCCGCAGCCGTACTTCGGCCGGTGGAGCTGCAACTTCGAGGGTCCCGCCGTCCGGGTCCGGGTGATCTTCGACCGGGGACATCCCCTCGACGACGAGGACGGCGCGTACAGCACCGAGGCCGGCCGGGAGATCCGGACGGCCGCCGACGACTACGGGCCGGGAACGTGCCGCTCGACGATCGCCTATCGCCCGTACACCGATATCGACAACATCCCGATGCTGGAATCCGTCCTGATCGTCGTGAACGGCGACCCGCCGTCGGCACGGCTCTGCGGCCCGGCCACGATCCTGGCGGGCGAAGTGGCGAGGAGACTGCCATGACCACGTTCGACCGCTGCCATCCCAGCCTCGCCCACGGTGTCCCGCCGGCCGAGCCGGGGACGATCTTCGCCTCGACCGTGTCCGGCCGGTCGTCGATGCCCCCGAAAGACGGACGGCAGCTCTTGTTCGGCCGCAACCGGGACGACGTGCACGTCTGTCTCGGCGAGGACGATCGCCGGATCAGCCGTCATCAGGGAACCCTCGTCCACGAAGGCGGCGCCTGGTGCGTGCGCAACGAGGGCAAGCTCCCGATCCGGCTCCCCGGCTCCCGGCTCGTCTTCGGCGGCGACGAACCGGCACCGCTTTCCGACGGCTACACCGCGCTTTTCGTCCGCGGTTCCAGCGGACGTGAACATCTGCTGGAGATCTTCGTCGCGGGAAAGGATTCGACTGCCCCGGTGTCCCTCGGCACGGAGGTCACGGAACCGCCGGGCGTCTGGCGGCTGACCACGGAGGAGCGCACCGTCCTGGTCGCGCTGGCACAACGCTTCCTCCGGCAGGAGGCCTACCCCCAGCCCCTGAGCTGGCGCCGGGTCGCCGAGCAGCTGGCCAAGCTGGAACCGGAACGGAAGTGGGCGCCCAAGAAGGCCGAGCACGTGGTGACCAACGTCCGCATGCGGCTCGTCGACGCCGGGGTGCCCGGCCTCACCAGGGAAGAGATCGGCGAGCCGGTGGGCAATGCGCTGAACGTCCATCTGATCGGCGAGCTGCTGCACTCCGCGACCCTGGTGCCGCCGGATCTCGCGCTGCTGGAAGCGCGGTCGTGGTCGTGATCTCGTCCGCGGTCGCGTGTTGCGAAAGCCACTT
>NZ_LQMT02000011.1:64808-72280 GCF_001620365.2 Amycolatopsis keratiniphila subsp. keratiniphila | reverse complement strand
TGCGGAAGTGGCTTTCGCAACACGCCTCAGCGGGCCTGAACCGCCGGTTCACCTCCGCCGACCTCACTGGGAGTGCGCAAGGTCGCCATGGCCAGGAAGCCACCGGCGATCGCGATCCCGGCGGCGCCGAGGAACGCGGCCGAGTAGCCGCCGGTCAGCGCGACCGGGTCACCGACCCGTCCCGCACCGGCCGACACGGCGACCGCGGTCATCGCGGCCAGGCCGAGCGCCGACCCGATCTGGTACGAGGTGTTCACGATGCCCGACGCGAGCCCGCCTTCCTCCGGCTTCGCGCTGGAGATCGCGGTGCCCAGTGACGGGATGAACGCCAGCGCCTGACCGAGGGCCGCGACCAGCGACGCGGGCAGGACGTCGACCACGAAGTTCCCCGTCGGGCTGACCAGCGACAGCCACACCAGGCCCGCGGCGAGCGCCCACAGCCCACCGATGATCATCTTCTTGGGCCCGAACCGGCCGATCAGCCGGGGCGCGACCGCGACCATCAACACCACGATCAGCACCGTCATCGGCAGCAGCGCCGCACCGCTGGCGAAGGCGCCGTAGCCCAGGACCTGCTGCAGGTACAGGTTGAGGAAGTACCACATCGGGATCCACGCCGCGCCGAGCAGGAACTGCGCCAGGTTCGCGCCGCCGAGGTTCGGCGTGCGGAAGATTCCCAACCGCACCAACGGGACCTCGCGCTTCCGCTGGATCGCGACGAACACCGCGAGCAGGGCGATGCCACCGGCCAGCGCGCCCCATGTACCGGCCGAGTCCCAGCCCGCTTCCGGGGCGCGGACGACACCGAACACGGTCAGGCCGAGGCCCGCGGTCGCCGCGATGGCGCCGGCGATGTCGACCGAGCCGCGCCGGGCCGGGGCGGACGGCATCAGCTTGCCGGTCGCCACGATCGCGACCAATGAGATCGGGACGTAGAGCCAGAAGATCCACGGCCACGACAGCCATTCGGTGATCACACCGCCGAGGAACACGCCCGCGGTGCCGCCCGCGGGAGCGGCCGCGCCGTAGAGCGCGAGCGCCTTGGTCAGCTCGCGCGGACGCGCGCCGAACAACATCATCAGCAGGGTCAGCGCGGACGGCGCGATCAGTGCCGCTCCGGCACCCTGCAGCACCCGCCCGAGCAGTTCGACCCACGCGGTGCCCGCGACCGCGGCGACCACGGACCCGCCCAGGGTCACGACCCAGCCGGCGGTGAACATCCTCCGCGCGCCGAACAGGTCCGAGAGGCGTCCGCCGAGCAGGAGCAGCCCGGCGAGCGCGATGACGTAAGCGTTGAACACCCACGACAGGTCACCCGGGGAGAACCCGAGGTCCTGCTGCATCGCCGGGAGCGCGACGCCGATGATCGAGGTGTCCATGATGACCATGAACTGGGCCAACGCGATGAGTCCCAGCGCCCACCACCGTCGTGGGTCCGGGGTTGTCTCCGCCATGACGACCGTCCTTTCCGGATCGTATTACCCCTAGGGGGTATTGCGGAGTTGAAGGTAGACCGATCGCACACGGTCGCACAAGTACCCCTAGGGGGTATTAATGTAGTGGTCGTCACACGCGCTTCCTCAGCGGCAAACCGTTGCGGGGCACCAAGTAGGTCGACACTTACCCCTTACAGGTATAAGGTTCCCGGCGACCGACAGGACGAGGAGGAGCCGTGCAGCGTCTCAAGTCGCTTGATCCGGCCGACGCGCCGGCGAAATCCGCCGAGCTGCTCGGCGACATCGTCGAACGGCGTGGCTCGGTGGGCCCGATGGTCTCCGCGATGGCCAACTCCCCCGCACTCCTTCAGGGTTATCTCGACTTCTCGCGCGCCATGAAGCGAGTGAAGCTCCCCCGGGCGCTCGGCGAGAAGATCTCCCTCGCCCTGCAGGAGTGGATCGGTTGCGCGCTGTGCCTGCAGGCGCACACAGGAGCCGCACAGGCCGCCGGGCTCAGCGACAACGACATCGCGCTGGCCCGCCAGGGCACCTCCACGGATCGGCGCGAGGCCGCGCTGATCGAGTACGCCGTGCGGGTCCTCGCCGAACCGGCTTCGATCGGCGACGAGGACGTCGCCGAATTGCGGCGACACGGCTGGAGCGATCGGCTCATCGCCGACACGGTGGGACTGGTGTCCCTCAACCTGCTCACCGGTTCGTTCAATCTCGTCGCAGGCCTCGAACCCGCGCCTGCCGGGCAGTCCACAAAGGAGAGACACGACCATGTCGGTTGAGCACGACCACTCGCACCACGAGCATCACGGTGGGCATGCGGGCCACGAACACCACCAGCCGGGCAAGGTCTCCTGGGGTATGGCGGCGTCGGCGACCCTGCACTGCCTCACCGGCTGCGCCATCGGCGAAGTGCTCGGCATGGTGATCGGCACCGCGCTGGGCTGGGGCAACCTCGCCACCATCGTGCTCGCCGTCGCGCTGGCGTTCGTCTTCGGCTACGCCCTGACGATGCGCGGTGTCCTGCGCGCGGGCGTCGGCTTCAAGCAGGCCCTCAAGGTCGCGCTCGCCGCCGACACCGTGTCGATCATCGTCATGGAGATCATCGACAACGGCGTGATGCTCGTCGTCCCCGGCGCGATGGAGGCCGGTCTCGCCAGCTGGCTGTTCTGGGGCGCGCTCGCCTTCGCCCTCTTCGTCGCGTTCCTGCTCACCACGCCGGTCAACAAGTGGCTCATCGGCCGCGGCGCCGGACACGCGGTCGTGCACGCTTACCACCACTGATTCACGACGGACAAGGGCCGCCCCTGGTGCTTTTGCGCCGGGGGCGGCCTTTTGCCGTCTCAGCGTTCACCCGCACCTGCCTCGGCACTCATCGGACGTGATCGCTCGTCCAGGTGGTCGTGAGTGATTTTGGTCGTTCCATTGAGAGGCAAGGCAAAGGTGGCGTGATGGGGTTGGCGGCGAGTGCATGCTCGCCACAGAGACCTGGCGCGCGCTCTTGACTGTCCACAAGGGACACTATTCGAGCAAAAATGCCCGATTTGACCACTTTGCGCGGGGGTCGTGAGTGATTTGGGTGGCTCTAACCCTCATTATCACTCACGACCCCGTCTAAAAACGGACATAAAGACATCAATTGAGCGCCTGATCGACGCGATATGTCCCTTGTGGACACTACCGACCGGGCCTCCCGTATCGCCAGTCCAGACTCACGTCGCATAGGCCTTCCTTCCCACCGGGAACCTAGCGAAGAACGTCTAGCGGCGCGCCACCTTTGACTTTCCGGTCAATAACCCTCTTTGCCACTCACGACCCAATCGGACACCTTGTCGCCATCTGGTGTCCCTTGTGGACACTCAGGACCGGTCCGGCAGGCACGAAAGAGGCGCTCGCGCGACACCGGAAGTGCCGCGCGAGCGCCTCGTTCGAGCGGGCGTCAGCTCGCCGTGCTGCGGAATCCCTTGAGCCGCAGGCTGTTCGTGACCACGAAGACCGAGCTGAACGCCATCGCGGCGCCGGCGATCATCGGGTTGAGCAGCCCCGCCGCGGCCAGTGGCAGCGCCGCGACGTTGTAGGCGAAGGCCCAGAACAGGTTGCCCTTGATGGTGCGCAGCGTCCGCCGCGAGAGCCGGATCGCGTCCACCGCCGCCCGCAGGTCACCGCGGACGAGGGTGAGATCCGACGCCTCGATGGCGACGTCCGTGCCGGTGCCCATGGCCAGCCCGAGGTCGGCCTGTGCCAGCGCGGCCGCGTCGTTGACGCCGTCGCCCACCATCGCGACCACCTTGCCCTCGCCCTGCAGCCGCTTGACCACGTCGACCTTGTCCTTGGGCAGGACCTCCGCGATCACCTCGGTGATCCCGATCTCCGCGGCCACCGCGCGGGCCACGGCCTCGTTGTCCCCGGTGAGCAGGACCGGGGTCAGGCCGAGCGCCCGCAGCTGCGTGATGGCTTCGGCGGAGGTCGGCTTCACCGTGTCGGCGACGACGAGGACGGCACGCGCCTTCCCGTCCCAGCCGACGGCGATCGCGGTGCGGCCGTCCTTCTCCTCGGCCGCCTTCTTCTCCGCGAGGTCCGGCGGCAGGTGGTGCGCCCACTCCTCCAGCAGCGCGCCGCGTCCGGCCAGCACCGCCTTCCCGTCGACGATCCCTTGCACGCCAAGGCCTTCGACGTTGGTGAACTCCTCGACGGCGGGCAGCTCGCCCACCCGCTCCCGTGCCGCGCGAGCGATGGCCTGCGCGATCGGGTGCTCCGACGCGTTCTCCAGCGCACCGGCCAAGCGCAGCGTCGTCTCCTCGTCGACGTCTTCGGCGACGTGGACCGCCACCAGCGACATCTGCCCGGTGGTCACGGTGCCGGTCTTGTCGAGGACGACCGTGTCGACCGATCGCGTGGACTCCAGCACTTCCGGGCCCTTGATCAGGATGCCGAGCTGCGCACCCCGTCCGGTGCCCACGAGCAGCGCGGTCGGCGTCGCCAGCCCCAGTGCGCACGGGCAGGCGATGATCAGCACGGCCACCGCCGCGGTGAACGCCGCCGCGACCGAACCACCGGCCCCGAGCCAGAACATCAGCGTGCCGACGGCGAGCGCGATCACGATCGGCACGAACACACCCGAAACCCGGTCGGCCAGCCGCTGGACCTGTGCCTTGCCGGTCTGCGCGTCCTCCACCAGCTTCGCCATCTGCGCCAGCTGCGTGTCGGCGCCGACCCGCGTCGCACGGACGACGAGCCGTCCGCCCGCGTTGACCGTCGCGCCGACCACGGCGTCGCCGGGCCCGACCTCGACGGGGACGCTCTCGCCGGTCAGCATGCTCGCGTCGACGGCGGAACTGCCTTCGACGATCACGCCGTCGGTGGCGATCTTCTCCCCCGGGCGGACCACGAACCGGTCCCCGACGACGAGCCGGTCGACCGGGATCCGCTCTTCCTTGCCGTCACGGAGCACGGCGACGTCCTTCGCGCCCAGCTCCAGCAACGCGCGCAGCGCGGCACCGGCCCGGCGCTTGGACCGCGCCTCGAAGTACCGCCCGGCGAGGATGAACGTCGTCACCCCGGCGGCGACCTCGAGATAGATGTTGCCGTCCCCGGCCATCCGCTCGACGGTCAGCTCGAAGGCGTGCGTCATCCCCGGCGTTCCCGCGCTGCCGAACAGCAACGCGTACAGCGACCACAGGAACGCGGCGAGCGTGCCCATCGAGATCAGGGTGTCCATGGTGGCCGCGCCGTGGCGCAGATTCGCCCACGCCGCCTTGTGGAACGGCCACGCCGCCCACACCAGCACCGGAGCGGCCAGCGTCAGCGAGATCCACTGCCAGTAGGTGAACTGGAACGCCGGAACCATCGCCAGCAGGATCACCGGCACCGACAGCACCGCGGAACCGATCAGCCGCTGCCGCAACGGCGCGATCGGATCGGCCTCCTCGGCAGGCCCGTCCGGCTGCTCCTGCTTCGGCGGAGCGGGCAGGGCGGCCGCGTAACCGGCCGCCTCCACCTGCTCGATCAGCCGCTGGGGTTCGATGTCCCCGCTGTAGGTGACTTTCGCCTTCTCGGTCGCGTAGTTGACGGTGGCCGAGACGCCGTCCAGCTTGTTCAGCTTCTTCTCGATGCGCATCGCGCACGACGCGCAGGTCATCCCGGTGATCGCGAGTTCGACCTCGGCCGTGGTGGCCTGGTCCAGATCGGAAGTCATCGTGGTCACTCCTTTCCGGCTCGCGGTCAGCCGTGTCCGCCGTGGCCGTCGCCGGCCGCCGGAGGTGGGGTCTGGTTCTGGGGCGCCGAAGCGGCCGGGGCGGGCGTGCCCGCGGTGGCGACGGTGAACTCGGCGGTGCGGACCTTGCCCTGGTGCTGGAAGTCCAGGAACAGCCGGTATGTCCCCGCAGAGGGAACTTCGGCGAAGAAGGTCACCGTGGGGCCGGGTTTCGTGCGGCCGTCTCCGGGCTCGCCGTCCGGGTGGACGTGCAGGTACGCGAGGTCGCCACCGCGCAGCGCCACCAAATGCCCGTAGGCGCCCAGATACGGCTGCAGATCGGTCACGTCGCGGCCGTCCTTGGTCACCGTCAAGGTCACCTTCGACGCCTTGCCCGGCGTCAGCTCGCCGTCCAGGCGGACCTGGTAGCCGTCGACATTCGCGACCCGCGACGGCCGGAACTCGACGGGTTCGAACTCTCCCGCCACGGCGACGTCGACGCCGAGTGTCGAGGCCGAGCCACCCGTCGGCTTGAAGTCCGCGAAGACGCGGTAGCTGCCCGCCTCGGGCAGGGACAGCGGGACACTCCACACGCCGTCGGGCGCGAGTTCGGGATGCACGTGCTGGAAACCGGCCGTGTCACGGCGGACGACGATCAGGTGCATCCGCTTTTCGTGTTCGACGTCGTACGCGGTGACCGGCGCGCCGTCGGGGCCGAGGATCTTGAAGGAGAAGGGCTGGCTCGTCCCCGGCGTGAGCGTCGTGGTGGTGGGCGTGAGGGTGTAGCCGCCCCTGGACGACGCGAGCCCGCCGGGCTCGTCGGTCGGCGCCGCCTCCGCGACGGTGCCGCTGTGAGCGTCCCCATGCCCGGCGTCCTCGCCGCCGGGAAGGCCGGCCGCGCCGGCGAAAGGACCGACAGCGGTGCCTGCGACCCAGGCGCCACCGGCGACCAGGGCAAGCGCCACACCGTAGGCGGAGAGCTTCGCAACTGTGTTCATCGTGAAGTCCTTAGTGCGGGCCGTTGCCCGCGATCGGGAGCGGACCGCGGATCAGGCGGTCAGCTCGTATCCGGCTTCTTCGACGGCGGCGCGCACATCCGCGACCGCGGGCTCCTTGGATCCGGTCACGGTCACCGCGCCGGTGGGCAGATCCACACGGACGCCGGTGACGCCGTCGATCTTGCCGACCTCTTCGGTGACGGAACGGACGCAGTGGCCGCAGGTCATGCCGGTGACGGTGTAGGTGGTCTCGCTCATCGTGGTTCTCCTTGCGGGATATCAGGAACGGACGAGGCGGGCGATGACGTCGCTCGCCTCTTTGATCTTCTCGTCGGCCTCGTCGCCACCCTTGGCGATGGCGTCGGACACGCAGTGCCTGAGGTGTTCGTCCATCAACCCCAGCGACACCGACTGCAACGCCTTCGTGGCTGCGGACACCTGCGTGAGGATGTCGATGCAGTACTTGTCCTCTTCGACCATTCGCTGCAGGCCCCGGATCTGTCCTTCGATCCGCCGCAGCCGGGTCAGGTATTCGTCTTTGCCTTGCGTGTATCCGTGCATCTCGACCTCCTGACGAGGACTCTACATACCCTAGGGGGGTAGGGCAACAGGCATACCTCCATGGCGTATGTCACCGTCCGCTTCCGCGGCGGCCGCCTTCGACGCGCCACTCGCGGACGGGCATGATTGAGCCGTACGCGAATCCCGACTCGAGGAGTGAGCGTGGCCGATCACGGCGACGACAAGGAGCGCCACCTCAAACGCCTGCGACGCGTCGAGGGGCAGATCCGGGGGCTGCAGAAGATGGTCGAGGAGGACAAGTACTGCATCGAC
>NZ_LQMT02000011.1:64091-64627 GCF_001620365.2 Amycolatopsis keratiniphila subsp. keratiniphila | reverse complement strand
CTCATGTCACCCGCCCGCTTCTCATTCCGCCCTGGCCGCCGTGAACCCGGTCCGGACATGGGCTCCGTCGCAGAACGGCTTTTTCGCCGAATTGCCGCACCGGCACAGCAAGTGCGTACGCCCGCTGATCTCGTATTCGTTGCCGTCGTGATCGACCAGCCGGATGGACCCCTTCACCTGATACGGCCCGTTGTCCACGACCTTGACGACGACGGCCGGTTCGGCTCCGTTGTCAGCCATCTCCGTCAGCCGACCACCTCGTAGCCGGCTTCTGCGACCGCGGACCGCACCAGCTGCGCGTCGACCGGCCCCTCGCTCACGACGGTCACCTCGCCGGTCGCGATGTCCGCGTCCACCTCGCTGACCCCGGCGACACCGTTCACCGCCGTCGTCACCTTGTTCATGCAGCCCGAGCAGGTCATGCCCTTGACCGTGTACACGGTGGTGTCCATCAGCTCTCACCCTTCGCTTCGCTATTACATTACCCCCGTAGGGTATAGCATCGCCTCGGGGCACGCCAAAGTCCGTGAAGGCCT
>NZ_LQMT02000011.1:4192-64058 GCF_001620365.2 Amycolatopsis keratiniphila subsp. keratiniphila | reverse complement strand
AAGGAGGCCTTCACGGACAGCCGATACGGGGTAGGGGTTTAAAGGTCGGACTTCAGGATCTCGTGGGCGTCCTTCACCAGCACCATCACGTCCTGATGGCGATCCCACGCGGCCTCGTCGTACCCGGCGAGACGCAGGCCCGGCGCCTCCAGCGCGCGCTGCACCGCCCAGCCGGGTGAGCTGAGCGAGATGCCGTAGCCGTCGTTGCCCGCGTAGTCGTTGTAGCCGAACCCGCAGGCCTTGTACGCGGCGAGCATGCGGTCGGTGGCACGCGTGTCCAGCCCGTAGTCCTTGCCCGCTTCGGCGCGCATCGCCATCCGGCGGCCGTGGGTGGTGACCACCGCGACGCCACCGGGAGCCAGCGCGCGGGAGAAGTAGCGCAGCAGCGGGCCCCAGTTCGGGGCATCGAGATGAGTCAGCACCGAACCGCACCACAGCAGGTCCACGTCGGTCACCTGCTCGATGTCGTCGACGTCGGGGGCGCCGATCACCGCCCGCGCGCCGAACGCCTCCGCGCAACTGGCCAGCGCCGCCGGGTCCATGTCGCACGCGACCAGCTCCGCCGCCGGGAAGGCGGCCCGCAGCGAACGCATCACCCTGCCGTAACCACACCCGAAGTCCAAGACCCGCTTCGGTTCCGGCCGTCCCGTGACCTGCAACGCGGCGAGCACCGCCCGCAGCGCGTCCCTGGACACGCTCATGTAGTGCGCGGTGTTGTTGCCCGCGAACATGCTGTCGCCGTCGGCGATCGTCGTACTGACCCCGGCCATGATGCCCGCGACGGTCTCGTCCAACGTCTCGCTCATTCGTCCCCCTGGGTGGCCGGTCCCGCACGGCAACCGTAGCGGTCCTCTACGGAATGACGTGTATGTGGTTCGAATGGCCCCTGCACCGTGGCCCGGGTGCAGATGACGGTCGACGGAACCCCGCGGCATTGGATGTGCCGCAACAATGCGGGCGGCGGAACCACCAAGGTGTGCGACTTCGATTGGCCGGAGGCGGTCATCCCGGCCGCTGGGCCAACAGCCGCGACACCGTGACGAACCGATAGCCGAGCCCGCGTAACCGCTCGACCAGCGGGATCACCGCCTGTCTGGTCGTGGTCCGGCTCGAGTACATCCCGTGCAACAGGACGATCGAGCCCGGCCGGACGTGGTCCGCGGTGTGCTCGGCGATACCGGAGGCGCTGGCGGCCACCTCGGGGTAGGAGTCCGGTTCGACGTCCCACATGATCGTCCGCCGCCGATGTTCGGCGAGATAACGCGGCAGGGCCAGCAGCTTCTTGCCGTTGGGCGGGCGGAACGTGATCTCGCCGCGGTAGCCGGTGCGGCGGATCAGCGCGTCGGTCCGCTCGATCTCGCTTGCCACCGTTTCGGCCGACACGAAGACCATCCGCTCGTGGGAGTAGGAGTGGTTGCCGAGTTCGTGGCCTGCGGCGGCGATCCGCGTGCCGAGCTCCGGATGCCGCTCCAGTTCCCGGCCGGTCAGGTAGAAGGTGGCGGGCACCCCGGCTTTGGCCAGGCCGTCGAGGAGTTCCCCGGTGCCCGCCGGGTCGGGCCCGTCGTCGAAGGTGAGGGCCACGACCTTGTCCGGTACCTCGACCCGGTGGGTCAGGCCGCCGTAGAACTGGAAGGTCCGGGCGTTGACCAGCCGATCGAGGCCGTAGGCCGACGCCGCCAGTACGACCGCGGTGATGAGGCCGAGCACCACGGCCTTGCGGGCACGCGGCGAAACAGGAAGGACGCGCATACGCCGAACCTTGGCCGATCGCCCGTCACGACGGAAGCAGCTTCGCCGGTCAGCCCTGGCACACGGCGATCTTCGCGTGGAAGCGACCGGGACGTCAGCGTCTGCGGGTGGGCGGACGGTGCGGGGCCGTGTAGCGCTTCGGGGTCGCCGGCGAACGGTAGGTCGTGGTCCGCGTGGTGTGCGGCGTGTCCCGGGTCGTGGTGGTGGTGGTCGCCGGGGTCTGCGTCGTCGTCTTCACCGAGCCGGTCGTCGTCGGGGATGTCGTCGTGGACGGTGTCGTGGGCGTCGCCGGGGACACCACCTGACCGCGTCCCGCCCCGCCCCCGGAACACGCGCCGAGCAGCGCGACCACGCCCACGACCAGCCCGCACAGCCACACCCGCATGTCGCGGACCCTAACAGCACGCCGCCCGGGAATCCGGCGAAACGGCTAGACCGCCGCTCGCAGGCGATACAGCTCGGCCAGCGTGGCTCCTTCGGCGTCGATGTCCTCGCCCAGCCAAGTGGCCGCCTCGTCTCGCGGCAGCGGGCCGACCTCGATCTCCGCGAGGCAACGGCCCGGCCGGACCACCGCCGGATGCAGCCGCGCGACGTTCTCGTTCGTGGTCAGGCACACCAGGATGTCCAGGCCCTGGCCGAGCAGTCCGTCGGTCAGGTTGAGCAGCCGGGACAGGGCCTGCCCGGAGTCGCGTTTCGCGTCCGCGCCGACGAGTTCGTCGCAGTCCTCGAGGATCAGCAGCCGCCATTTCCGGTTGTCCGCCCGCTCTTCGCCGAGCACCACCGAGGTCAGATAGCCCGGATCGGCGAACAGGACCTCGGGGTCGAGGACGTTGTCGACCTGGCACCAATCCCGCCATTCGTGCGCGAGCGCGCGGACGGCGGTCGTCTTGCCGGTACCCGCGGGGCCGTGGAGGAGGATCAGCCTGCCGGTGACGTCCTGCGGGCGCACCGCCATGAGCGTGTCGAGCGCGGTCACCGCCGACCGCGGGTAGTTGCCGCGGATCGCTTGCCACGGCGGCAAATCCATCGTCCTCGGCGCGCGCACCCCGGCACCACCGCAGCCCTGCACGTGCCAGAATCCGACCGGCACGGTCGATTCACCCGGCGTTCCCGTCCGCGCGCTGCCGACCGCGGCCGCGAGCACCTCGTCCGCCAGCTCGCCGGAAGTGGCGCAGACGCATACGGTCGCGGCGCCGGCGCGGCGGCGCAGCGCGACGAGTGTCCACTCCGGACCGGACGCGACATGCGAGCGCCGTCCGTCCAGTTCGTACGTCAGATCCGCGGTGACTCCCGGGGGCAGCAGCGTCGCGTCCGGCGAGACCTCGGTGATTTCGGCGGCCCGCGAGTGCGGTTTCGCCCCGGTGATGAAAGGTTCCATCGCCAGCGTGTTCAGCACGCCTTCCATCGGCGCGTTGCCACCGAAGAACATCGAACGGTCGAGAGGCTGGGGTAATTCCGTTGTCCTTGCTGTCACCCCATCACGGTCCAGCCTGCGAGGCCGGCGCACATCGGGGACCGCCCCCGATTCACCCCTGACAGGGATCTTCGCCGGACCGCCTGTCCGCCGCGATCGCCGGGATGATTGTCTCTGGTCGGACACTGGACCATTCGCGGAAGGAGGTTCGCGGTGAGCGATGACGGCTTCATCGAAGTGATCGCCCGTGAGGTAGAGGCCGACCCCGGCAATCTGGCGCTGCGCGAGGACTTCGTCACGCTGCTGCTGGAGCAGGACCCGGACCGCGCCGCCGTCGAACTGGCGGCCTTCGAGGCACACGGCGGCGACCCGGCGCGGATCCGCCTGCTGCGCGCCCGGCTGATGGCGGCGCGGTTGCGGACGTCGGCCCCACCGCCCGCCGAGGTCGTGGCGGCTCCGTCCGATGAGGACCGTCACGACACGAGTCCCTCGGCTTCGGCGTCGCTGTGGGACACCGAGCGCCCGGCGGTGACGCTGGCCGACGTCGTGGGGCTCGCCGAGGTCAAGCAGCACCTGAACACCGCTTTCCTCACTCCGCTGCGCAATCCCGAACTGGCGGCGGCGTTCGGGCAGAAACCTGGTGGATCGCTGCTGATGTACGGCCCGCCCGGCTGCGGCAAGACGTTCATCGCCAGGGCGATCGCCGGCGATCTCGGCGCGTCCTTCATCCACGTGACCCTCGCGGACCTGCTCAGCAAATGGATCGGGGAAAGCGAGAAGGCGATCCAGAGCGTGTTCCGCCACGCGCGCGCCGCGGCACCGTGCGTGATCTTCTTCGACGAATTCGACGCGCTCGGCGGACGGCGCACCTCCGGTGGCGGCGGGTCGCAGTCGATGCGGATGCTCGTCACGCAGCTGCTGGAGGAGCTCGACGGCGTGGCGGGCGCGAACGACGGGGTCTACTTCCTTGCCGCGACGAACCGGCCGTGGGACATCGACTCCGCGCTGCGCAGGCCGGGCCGGATCGACAAGACGGTGCTGGTGCTGCCGCCGGACGCGGTCGCCAGGGCGGCGATCGTCCAAGGCGCGCTGGACGGCAAACCCGCCGACGACGTCGATGTCGTGGCCGTCGCGGCGGCGACCGAAGGATTCTCCGGTGCCGATCTCAGCCACCTGACGACCACCGTGCTGCAGCAGGCGATGGTCGAGTCGATGAGCAAGGGCGAGCTGGTGCCGGTCACCACCGGCGCGCTGTTGGCCGCCGTCGGCGGGATCACCCCGTCCACGACCTCCTGGTTCGACCAGGTGGCGCCGGTGCTCGAGTTCGGCGTCGACGACGGCACCTTCGACCAGCTCCGGGCGTATCGGGTGAAGCGGGGCATGCGATGAGCGACACCGTCGAGCGGGACCTCGACCTGGCCTGGGAACTCCTCGAGGCACAGCCGACGCATCCCAAGATCCCCGAACTGGCGCTGCGGGTGCTCGCGGCCGAGCCGGAGCGGAGCAGCGCGTCGATGGTGCTCGCCTATCACCGCGAGTCCTGCGGTGACCCGGACGAGGCCCGGCGCCTCTATCTCCGGGTTGCCGGTCGCCGCGACAACCAGTTCATCTGGGCGGCTCGTGCGCTCCGGCATCTGGAATCGGGAGAGTACAACCACGACGAGGCGTTGCGGTGGGCGCACACCGTACTGGGCCAGAACCACGAGGACTGGGACGACTGGATGCAACTGGGCCACGCCCAAGCCTGCGCCGGGGAGCACGAGGCCGGGTGGCGGCAACTCGACGAGGCGGTAGCGCTCTGCGCGCGGACGAGGCCGGATCACCTCCCCAAGGCACTGGCGAAACGCGCGGAGTACCTGCTGGGCACCTGCGCACCACCCGAACGGTTCGTTCCCGCCGCCGAGGAGGCCATCCGGACCAACGTGGCCGACTCCTGGGTCGCCACGCTGCTCGGCTACGCCTACCTGGCGCAGTACCGGTTCGACGACGCCGAACAACTCGGTCTCCGGCTGCTGCGCGAGGACCCGACCGACGACCTGTTGCAGACCCTGGTGGATACCGCGCGGACGATGCTGCGGATCGTCGAAAAGGCGCGCGGCGACGACATCAGCCTGGGGGACATCCAAGCCACCGGCGCACTCGAAATGGCTTGGCAGCAGATCCGCGACCTGAAGCTGGGCATCGACCTGGCCTCCGCGCTGGCGGCACTGGACGCGGTGATGCCCGCCGAACTGCGCGCCACCCTTCGGCCGGGAGCCTCGGCCTCGGATCTGGCCGAGGGTGAGGACAAGGTCGGCTCCATGGCCGCGAGGGATCTGCTCACCTGGCACGACGGCCAGCCGCCCGGCTCCGGCGCCACCTGGGGCTGGACCGAGTCGTTCCGCCTGATGTCGGCGGCCGAAATCCTCGCCATGGACGCCGAGATCGAAGCCGACCGGGCGGCGCACCCCGACTGGCCCGAGAAAGAGGTCTGGGAGCAGGTGATGACCGACGACGCCGGGGCCTACCTGGTCGCCGTCGCGTTCGGGAAGCTGGTGAAACGCCGGGCAGGACAGCCCGACGAGCCCGTCGCCGACTCGATGGCCGACTGGATATGGGACCGGGTGGCGGGCTTCGGCGGGCAGGACCCGCGGCCGGCACCGCTGAAGACCGAAGAGCCCACGGCCGAGCATCTTCCAGCCCCCGGGACGCCACTGACCGGTGTCGTCGTCACGATGTGCGCCGCGCTGGGCGAGCCTGAGGACTCCCCCGCCTACGCGGAACTTCGGCGGCTCTTCCCCGGCTCGACCGTCCGGCGGAGCGAGCTGGTCCCCGACGAGCCGAGCGCCGACGGCGTCTACATCGAGGCGCTCGACGGGCTGGTGACGAAGGTCAGTGTCGATGTCGCAATCTGCCCGGACGCGGACCGGCTGATCTCCGGGCTCGACCTCGGCGGGCATCGTGGGTCCGTCGATACCTACGTACGGGCACATGGGGCCGTTCCGCACGACAGCTGGGTGAACCGTGCCAACGGCGAAGCCACGGTCGTCTACCACTTCGCCGGGCATCGGCTCTGCTTGTGCTGGGCGGACGGGAGGATCGCCCGGATCTACGTCACTGGTGCGTGAGCATCGGTCTCCCCTGGCAGGTGGTGAAGGCTCCTTTCATCGCATCAGACGCGGTGAAGGGAGCCTTCAGCCCACGACCACGATCCCGACACGGTGCACCTTCCATGATCATGACCAGGCAGAATGGCCGTCGCTCCAGAAGTGTTCAGCCGTCAGGGGAGGAACGGGGACCATGAACGGACGCTATCCACCGCCGCCGCAGGGCGGCTACGGCCCGCCGAATCACCATCCGCATCAGGGCTTCGTGCCGCCGCCCGGCCCGGGTTTCCCGATGCCGGTTCCGCCGAAGAAACGGCGCCGTGGCCTGAAGATCACGCTCGCGATCGTCCTCGTCGGTGTGCTCGGCTTCGTCGGCACGGCAGTCGTTCGCGGGTGGATGTCGCCGCCCGCGCGAGGAGGGGTTTCGGGAGATATCGGCTCGGGCTCGGTGACCGACCCCATAAGGTACGCGGTCAACATTCCCGCCCGTGAGCCCAGGAAGTATCCGGAGGATCTGCCCGGCGTGGCGCCCGGTACGGAATTGTCCGAGCAGCAGCTCGGCGGCGTGGATCCCCGGACGCTGTTGTGGGTCACGCTCAAACGGCAAGCGCGGCAACCGGTCACCGACTCGGTCAACCGCTGGTATCAGTCGATCGACGAGTACGAGAAGTCCTACCCGGCGGCCCACTCCGTGATCCGCTCGGCCATCGACTGGCGCACCAGGGAGTTCACCCGGGACGACGCCAAGATCAACGCGGACGACACGCTCGACACCTACTTGATCTTCCGGTGCGTCGGTTCGTCCTCCGGCCCCGCCCGCGAAGGCACTTACCACCAAGCGTCGTCCGGAGACCGCGAGGCCACGTGGAAGGTGGTGGAGAACCCTCCGGCGAGCAACTGCCCGGACCGGATGAAACCCGGCAAACTGGTGGCCAACAACCGCGTCACCGACGGCCTGGCACCCTACGGGCTTTCGCCGCAGGAGACCGACAAGTTCCTTTCATACCTGGACCAGGTGCCGGATCTCATCCAGGTCACCCGTCCCGAAGCCGTAAGCGGTAAGGACGGCAAGAAATACGTCCGGCTCGACGTGACCCTGGTGCCCCAGCCCGACGGTATGAACGACAGGAAGGGCACCGCCTTCCTCAACGCCGCGTTCGCCCAAACGGGAAAGAGCCCGTTCGATCATCCCTACAGCATCAACATCGGCGTCTACCAAGGCTTCAAGAAGAGGTACTTCCTCGACCCGGTCACCTTGCTTCCGGCCTACGCGGTGAGCCTTTCCACGCCTCGGCTGGATCTCGGCGGAGCACCGGTCACGACCGGCCCGCAGCCCGAGATCGCCTACAGCCTCGACCAGTACTCCTGGCCAGAGACGATCGATCCCGACGCCAAGCGCACCGAGGGCGGCCCGCCCGGCTTGCCGCACCACGCGTGGCCTTTCGACAGGATCACCCTGCACTGATCCTGTCGTGTCCGCGGCCGGCCCGCGGACACGACAGGAGGCGCTCAGCCGCAGGCGACGTCGCTGGCCGTACTGAACTCTCGCACCACACCGGTTTCCGGCTGGACGAGGCGCCCCGCGACAGGCACGGCCGCTCGCTGGAACCCTTCGTCGACCTCGGCGATGAGACCGGGCCGGACTTCACTTCCGACCCGCTGTACTCGTCGCTGCACAACGCGACGCTGGAACTCGGCCGTCAGGACGGCCGCCCGGCCTCCGCCAGCGCGCGTTCACGGACCTCCCGCACCACACGGGACCGCGTGAACGCGGACGAGACCGCGCCCAGCCAGGCACTTTCGTCCGTCGCGCTGGGGTGCGGGCCCGCCGGGTTGTCCGGCCAGCTCCGGCCCGCCTCCCGCATCACCAGCGCCGCGGCGAGTTCGGCGGCGGCGCGCGTCGGCTCGTCGACCGGGACGCGCAGCCAGTCCCCGATATGCGGCGGGACGTGTGCCCGCAACGCCAGCAGGCCGTCACGGATCTCGATCACCCTGCGGTACAAGGTGAATTCGAGGTCGTGCCGCACGGGCAGCGCGATCTGCGGGTGGGCGGCGACGAGTTCCTTCCACAACGGTGTCACCGCCCGGATCCTCCGCCACGAGCGCGCTAGCCGGAGCGCGCCGTCCCAGGTGGTGAACAGTCCGCCGAGCACCCACAACACCATCGCGCAGAGCCCGACCAGGCGGGCGCGGGGCATGAAGTCGAGGTCCGCGAGGTCGGTGATCTCCAGCCACAGCGAGGGAAGCCCGGAGAACAGCGCCCAGCCGATGGTGACGACGGCGGCACAGATCAGGATCCGCAGACCGGTCCGGAACGCGCCTCGTGGACGGCCCGCGGCGCTGCGGACGAGCGTACGGATGAACAGCACCAGGCACGTGACCGCGTACGTCGTCAGGATCACCTGGTAGGCCACGATGCTGAAGCGCCATTGGAATCCGGACGTGCCCGCTTCGAGCCGATGCGGCGCGAAGTCCAGGTAGCACAACACCATCAGGGCCCAGCACACCACGATCGGCCAGAACGGCGTCGACTTCTCCGGCGACCGGGTGCTGCGGACCAGTTGCAGCAGCGCGCGCATCGCGAGCAGTTGCAGCGCGTTGGTGACCAGCCGCGGGAGCAGTTCGTCGCCGAGCAGCCGGACCGTGTCCTCCGCGGAGACGGCGAGGCCCGCCGCCATGCTGAGGAAGAACGTGGCCAGGTACCTCGGCCCGGCGCGGACCGTCATCAGCCGGGTGAGCCCGATCAACGCCAGCAGCGCGGCGGACAGATAGCTGATCATGAACCGAGGGCGTGGCGCAGCCGATCGTTCTCCGGCCCGGTGCGCGCGGCGCGGCGCATGAGCAGCGACGCGACCAGTTCGGCTTCCTTCTCCTGTTCCTGCGCGTAGGTGGTGCGGCCGAGGACCCGGCGGACCAGGTCCACCGACAGGCTCGGCGCGACGATCTCCGCGATCGTCTCCGGCCGCACCTCGCCTTCGACGTGCCCGCACAGCAGGTGACCGAGTTCGTGGAGCAGGATGTGCCGCTGGTGCAACGGGGACGTGTCCCGCGTGTAGAACACGTAGTCCGCCCGGTCGGTGGCCGCGAGCACCCCGCACGGCGCCCCCGGCCGCGCGGCGAGCGGCACCAGTTCGATGGGCCGCCCTCGCATCGCCGCGACCTCGCCGAACAACGTGGTGACGTCGAACGGCTCCGGCAGCCGCACGCCGCCCGCGATGCGCTCACATCTGCGCCAGAGCGCACTCTTCCTGCCCAGCATGGCTACTCCCCCTGGTCACGCTTGGACTCGCGCCGTTTGATCGCCTCGACGATGTCGGTCACGGTGCCGAGCCCCTCCTCGGACAGCGTCACCGCACGCAACGCCAGGTTGCGCACCGCGCTGTTGCGCAACGCTCCCAGCAATTCGACCTCCTCGGCAAGGGCCCTCCCCTGTTCGTCGTCGAAGAAGTACGCGGGCGGCACCTGGAAGAACGCCGCGAGCGCTTCGAGGTGCCGTTTGGTCGGGTTGTCCCGGCGGCCGGTCCGCAGTTGCCAGAGGTAGGCGGCGGAAAACGACTCGCCGGTGCTCTCCCGGCAGGCGCGGGCCACCTCCTCGTGGCTGTGCTGCTCACCGTTCGGCCGCCGGACCACCTGGAAGAGGCGGTCGATCCGGTCGGTGAGCGTGGTCGCCCGTGGTTCGGTCATCTTCACCTCCGTTAGCTGAAATGAATGAACTGTGGCACTTCGTTCATCTGGGTTGACAGCCGGACGGCCGTCGCCATACGGTTTCCACGTTAGCTGAGATGAATGACCGAGGGGAGTCAGTCGATCCTGGCTGACGACCAGAAGGGGGATCTTTCATGAAGAAATTTCTGACCGCGGCGGCACTGGTGGTGGCCGCGGTGACCATGTCGGCGCAGCCCGCGCTCGCCGTGGAGACCGGGAATTTCCACGGCACCGGCATCGGCCCGTATCCGACGGACGCCATCAGCTCGGCGGAAAAGGTCGCCCGCACCTTCGCCCGCAACACGGGCTGGCTGGACTCGCAGTGTTACGTCCGCAGTTCCGACGTCCGGTCACAGACCAGCTACTACAGCGCCACCGTCTGGCTCTACTGCCAGCGCTGAAACCAGGAGGGGAAAGCATGAACAGGACGATCGCCCGCACCACGGGAGCCGCCGTGGTCCTCGCGGGACTCATGACACTCGCGCCGTCGGTGGCGAGCGCCGAGGAGACCCGCGCGTTCCTCGGGACCACCGTGGAGAAGACGTCGGCCTCGGCCAAGCGGACGGCGTTGCAGCAGGCCTACGACCACGCTTCCGCCTACGGGTACACGCAGGACCAGTGCGTGATCATCCACCTGTACTCGGTGAAGATCAGCTTCGTGATGTACCGCGGTGAGGCCGGGATCCACTGCACGAAGTAGGCATGTCCGTGAAGGCCTCCTTGAGGGACTCTGGGTCCCTCAAGGAGGCCTTCACGGATTTCAAGCTAGGTTGGCCGGGTGAGTCTCCTCGACGACGTGGCCGAACGCGACGGCTGGCGATGCTGGGTGTGCGACGAACCGGTCGACCCGGACATGTCGGTGAACGACCCGCGTGGCCCGAGCGTCGACAGCCGCACCGCGGACCGGAAGGCCAAGATCGCCGAACGGCTCGCGCACCGCGGGTGCAACACCCGCAAGGGAGCGGTCAAGGTGGTCATCGCCTGGCCCGACCGGCTGCACGTGGTCGAACCCGCGCCGCTGATCACCGTCGCCGGACGGCTGGAGCGCAAGGGCGGCCGCGAAATGGTGGCCCGTTGCCCGACGAAACAGGATGCCCAAGAGGCGGCCGACTGGCTGGTGGACCGCTTCTCCCGGCTCGTGCCGGGGCTGCCGGTGACCGCCTCCGTCGAGCCGGGCGGCGGCCAGTTCCTCGTCATCCTGGCCGCCGGCCGCCGCTGAAATAGCCCGATCCTCGCCTTCGCGCAAGCCCTGAACAAACCATTGTCCGGGCCGTGGCCTGCCTGTTCAGTCAGGGACGCCCGGCCGACGGCAGGGCGTCGAACGCACGAAAGCGAGGGCATATGAGCGGAAACGCACTACCGCGCAGGCTGGTCACGATGGCGGCCGCCGTACTGATGGCGGCGGGCGTCACGATCACCGGGTCGGCCACGGCTTCGGCCGCGGACCACTACTACGAACTGCCGTACCCGGCAGGCGAGGCCTACACCGTCTCCCAGGCACCTGAGGGCACTTTCTCCCACACCGGCCCCTACAACGAATACGCCTGGGACTTCGCGCTCCCGGCCAACTACGAGGTGTCGGCGGCGCAGGGCGGCCAGATCCTCGTCTCGGACTGGTCGCCGTACTGGCAGAACGGCATCGAGGTGATCATCCGGCACTCCAACGGCACCTGCACGCAGTACATCCACCTGAACCGCGCCATCTATGACGCGGGCACCTGGGTCCCGCAGGGCCGGGTCATCGGCTGGTCGGGCAAGACCGGCGCGGCCACCGACTATCACCTGCACTACCAGGTGATCAACTGCTCCACCCGCGTCGGCATCCGCTCCACCCTCCAGGGCTGGACCCCGCCGACCGGTTCCCGCCCGGTCAGTGTCAACACCAGGGCCTGAGTCCGCGTATCCGGCAGGACACCCGTGGCGCCGCGGGTGTTTCCCTGTGAGCCCGCCGATTTCGTTCGCACTTTCGGTGTCCACGCCGTCGCATCGAAACTTCACCCGAAAGTGCGTACGGCGGCATATTTCATCGGTATTTCATCGGCCCTCATTAGCGTTCGGCGCGGCAATACGACAGTGGGGAGAAACCGATGAAAAGAACCGGAGCGCGTTTGCTCGCGACCGCCGTCCTGTCCGTCGTCACCCTGGCCGGCGCGATCGCCGGTGCGGGAGCGGCGCAGGCGGCACCCGCCCGGCCGGAGGGTCCGTGCGGGCCCGTCATGTTCGTCGTCCCGGGATATCAGGACGGTGGCGCGCAAAAGCTGCTCGACCGGGGACTCGCGCCGGGCGGCGCCGACCCGGTGCGCATCCCGTATCCGAACAGTGCCGGCGACGTCAATCTGTACGCCGATGTCGACGCCGGTGTCGCCAATCTCCGCACCGCGCTCTACAACCTCTATGTCACCTACGGCTGCGACCTCGAAACGAAGGTGTACATCGTCGGGTTCAGCCTCGGCGCGCTCGTCGCGGGCACGGTGCTGGAGACCGAACCGCCCGGACGGAACATCCAGGGCGTGCTGTTCGCCGACGGGCGGCGGCAGCCCGTCGAGTCGAACTGGCCGGGTGATCCCGGCGGCCTGATCGGGCATCTGCCCGTTCCCGGCCCCGGTGGCGCCGGTTTCCGGCCGGTGGATTCCTTCCGGTACCCGACCTTGAGCCTCTGCAACGGCCCCAACGCGGGAGGCGGCGCGGATCTGATCTGCTTCGGCGGCACCAATCTGGACAGCTACTTCAACTCGCATCCGTTCTACAGCTTCGAAGTGGCCAAAGAGCTGAACATCCACGGCGAAGGCCCGTACCCGAACAACCTGCGCAACCGCGTCATCCCGTAACCCGCTCGCGCCCCCCTCCCGGCGGGTCACGCCGGGAGGGTTGCGTGGCCGGACACGGTCGTGCCCGTGCGGGCACGCCGGTCCGGACCTTCGGGCAGCCCCGCGCCGCGGCCGCTTTTCGACGCAACCCCATTCCACTTCCGGCGTCTTCGGGGACAAAGCTTCGAACAAGGGATGCGAGAGGGGCGCTGAAATGAAATTCACCGCGAAGAAGACCGTCAAAGCCGCCATTGTGGGTGGCGCACTCGCGGCCACCGCACTGCTTTCCGCGTGCACGGGGAACAATGTCGTGGGAAATGGTTCTCCGGTGAAGAACGCGGCCGTCGAACAGGCTCAGCCGGGCGGTGGCCAGGGGGCGGCGGCCGCCGGAGAGTCTTCGAGCGGAGACGTCAACTGCAGCAAGCACGGCGGACAGGTCGGTGCCCCCGGGCGGCCGAAAATGGACCTGATCGCGGTGGCCGCCACGGACGGCACCACGCCGGGCTGCACCGAAGCGTACAACGTGATCACCGAGTACTACGGGAAACTGCCGCAGGCCGAAGGACCCGGCGAGCGGGTGCTCGACATCCAGGGCAAGTGGACTTGCGCCCGCCTGACGGAATCCGGGACCGAGGTGGTCTGCGGTGTGCCGAACAGCTCCCTGCAGCTGGAGGTGCGGTGAGGTGTTCAGCGCGACCACCCGAGCTTTCAGATGTTCAGAACATCTGGTGCTAACATCTGGAGAATGCGAGTCCTTTTCGCCAGCCTTGCGTCGGTCGGCCACACCTATCCGCTGATCCCCCTCGCGATCGCCGCCAGGGACGCCGGGCACGAGGTGTGGTTCGCCGCCGGCGAGAACGTCCATCCGCCGCTGCTCCGGAACGGTCTCAGGCCGTTCCGGCCGGCGGACGCGTTCTACGAGATCTACGCCGAGGACCTCGAACCGGACTTGGCGCGGCTACGGCCCGACCTCGTCGTGCACGAATGGGGGCAACCGGGAGTGGCCGTCGCCGCGGAACGCGCCGGGATCCCGGGGCTCTGGCACGGTTTCGGCCGCATGTTCCCCGACGGGATCGGGCTTCAGCCGCCGGCGCGGCCCGCCCGGCCGCATCTCGACATCTGCCCGCCTTCCTTGCAGGACAAGGATTTCCTCGCGACGGCCGAACGCGTCGAACTGCGTCCCGTTCCGTTCTCCGAACCGGCGCCGCGGCTGGAAAAGACCGCGCGACCGCTGATCTACCTGACGCTCGGCACCGCGTTCGGCACGCCGGCAGTGCTCACCACGGCCATCCGGGGGCTGGCGCCGCTCGGCGCGCACGTGGTGGTCGCGTCGGGACGGATCCGCCCGGAGGAACTCGGCGCCCTCCCGGACGACGTCACGGTGCGGGCCTGGGTAGCGCAACCGGATCTGATGCCGCACGTCGACGTGGTGGTGCACCACGGCGGCAGCGGCACGACGCTCGGCGCCCTCGCCGCCGGTGTCCCGCAGCTGGTCCTCCCCCAGGGCGCCGACCACTTCGCCAACGCCGAAGCGCTGTGCACCGCGGGGGCCGCGCTGAGCCTTCAGCCCGGCGAACTGAACGCGGAAGCCGTCACCGGACACACGCGGACCCTGCTGGGGCGGAACGGCCATCGCGACGCGGCCCGGGCGATCGCCGAGGAGATCGCCCGGATGCCCTCGCCCGACGAGGTCGCCCGCACCCTGCCGGACTGGGCGCGGACCTCGTGAGTGCTAAGGACGGCTAGAGCCAACCGTGTCCCGGTCGGGAACACAGGCACGGCGTGTGCAAAGGCGTGACTCGCGTGATCAGGGACGTGACTCGCGTGATTGGAGGCCGCACTCGGGTGTTCCGCCTCTGATCACGCGAGTTCCGGCTTCGATCACGTGAGTGCGGCTCAGAACCCGAACAGCTCCTGCGGGATCTCGTAGTCGTCCGGCCAGGTCAGCCAGGCGACGTCGGTCGGGCCGATGGCGCAGTTGGCCACCCGCCAGGACCGCGGGTCGTCGTCGACGTTCGTATCGCTCTTCTTCTTGAGCAGGGCGACATAGACGTCGGACATGACGCCGTCGGCCCGGCGGTTCTCGTAGATGGTGCCGGCGTAGTACGGACGGCCGGCTTGGGCGGGACGCATCGTGCCCTGCAGGAACACCCAGGGACCGAGCCGGTCGAGCTGTTCCACGGCCACCTGGACCTGATCGCCGAACTCCTCGTCGAGCCGGGCCGTGGCGGCCTGGAGCACCGCTTCCCGGACCGGGTCGCCGGGGTTCAGCGCCACCGGAAACGGTCGTGCGGACGGGGTGTACATCAAGCTACCTCCCACTGGCGGGCGGCGACGCGAATGATCGCGTCCGCCTGCCCGGTGCTGCTACGGCGTTCTGTCGGATCAGGTCGGCGGGGTGAGGATCTTCACGAGGCCGCCACCGCCGCCCATGCTGATCCTCTGCGAACCGTCGGGGTTGACGTTGTTCGAGCCGATGAACTGGCCATCGCCCGCGTACAGCACGACGTGCCCGCCGTTGTTCGAGATCACCACGTCGCCGGGTTTCGCTTCGGAAAGCGGCACCGACCGCCAGCCGTCCGCTTCGAGGTTGGCCGTCAGGCCCGCGACCGAGGCACTGGCCTGCCCCTTGTCGATCAGGCCCGCCGCCTCGAGACAGCCGGAAACGAAGTTCGCGCAGTTGACGTTGTTGGGCACCCACGACTGCATGGCGGGGAGCTCACCGCTGCCCTTGAGGTCGCCGGCGTTGCGGCCGAGGAACTGCTCCGCGATCTTCGCCGGGTTGTCGCCGCGGGCGTCGATCGGCTTGGCGGGCCTGCCGTCGCCCGGCACTCCGGCGGGGCCACCACCGCCACCACCGCCGCCTCCACCACCGCCGCCGTCTCCCCCGCCGTAGCTGGGAGTGCTGCTGAGGTTGGAGTTGACCGGCTTCGCGTTGACGCTCGACGCCGTGGTCTGGCCGTCGTCGGCGGGGATGAGCTCGATGAAACCGCCTTCGATCTCCAGGCCGAGTGGCTTGAGGAGATCGTCGATCTGCTTCTCGGCGTCGTCCAGCGCCTTCTCGATCTCGTCCTTCTTGCCGTTCGAGTCCTTCTCGTTGAGCGTCCGGAGCCGCTCGATGTCCGACGCGGCCGCGGCGATCTCGTTGTCGTCCTCGGAGCTGTTCTTCCGGCGGCGTGCCGCGTCGATCAGCTTCCGGTTGTCCGCGTCCTTGTCGTTGGCTTCCTGGGCGAGCTGTGCGACCTTCTTCTTGACCTCGTCCAGGATCTCCGACACGCGCTGCAGGATGTTCTTGGCGGCCTCGGCCTTGTCGCTGACCTTGTAGCTGGCCTTGCCGAGCTTTTCGAGGTGGTCGGCGACGGCGTCGGCGTCCTTGCCTTCCCAGTGGCGCAGGACGTCCTCGCGGAAGACCTTGAGGTCGTCGCCGAGGTCGTTGGCCCTGGTTGCGGCTCCGCCGACCTTCCTGGCCTGGTCGTTGACCGCGCCCGAGTTGAGCTTCTGCGTCTGCTGGGCGTGCTTGTCGATGGCGTCCAGCGACTTCGGGCGGTCGTGCGACGGGTCGTCGAGCGTGCTCGGATTCCGCTCCGCGGTGGTCATCGGTAAATCCCCCTGGTTCCCGTCTTCAGTCCGATCAGTCCCGCTCGCGAGCGTTGCCGCGGAGGGTGTCGACACCCGCGGCCTCGTCGTTGCGCATCCGCTGCGCGGCGTTGGCCAGCGCGTTCGACGCGGCGTCGACGAGCTTCGCGGCGGCCGCCAGTTCGGCGTTCACCCCGCGGTGGAAACCCTTGATGGTGGTCCCCGTGCCGGCCGCGTTCTTCAGGTCGCCGAAAGCGGCTCCGGGGTCGCCGTCGCCCAGGTCCTTGCCCGTGCCGGTGTAGCCGTCCTTGAGCCCGCCGACCTTCTTGGCCAGCGCGGCGATCTGCTCTGGATCGAATCGGCGAGTCATGAATGATCCTCCAGCCCGTGCTTGCCTGACCCATATTGCTCTACCGCGCACCCTATGAGTTCCCACCCACGCGTGCGCACCGTTTCCGTAAACGCGATGACGCCGTTCGTGTACACCGACGCATCCGGCCGCGCGTTGGTTCCCGGAAGATTTCCACGGCGTCCTCGGCGGGGAGATCCTACCCTCCCGGCCCCCACCGGCAGAGCCGAAGCTCACCCGGTCGGGGGCTTTGCCAGAATGGGCCGCGATGACCATCGATCGGCGCACTCGCGCCTTGAACTCCCTGTACGGCTTGGCCCTCGGCGACGCGCTGGGTTCCCAGTTCTTCGTCCCCGGAAATCGCGACCACTGGGTGCGGCGGCAACCACCGCCCGGCCCGTGGCAATGGACCGACGACGCCGAAATGGCGTGCTCCGTTTTCGCCGTCCTCGACCGGGGCGGCCACATCGACCAGGACCTGCTCGCCGCGAGCTTCGCGACGCACCACGACTTCGATCGCGGCTACGGCCCGTCCATGAACCGGTTGCTGCGGCTCGTCCGCGAGGGCGGCTCGTGGCGTGAACTGGTCGCGGATCTGTTCGACGGGCAGGGTTCCTGGGGCAACGGCGCGGCGATGCGCGTCGCGCCGCTCGGTGCCTGGTTCGGCGGCGAGCCCGACGAGGCCGCGCGTCAGGCCGCGCTTTCGGCCGAGGTGACCCACACCCATCCGGACGGGGTGGCCGGCGCGATCGCGGTGGCGGTCGCCGCCTCGCTGGCCGCCACCCCGGACCCGCCGTCACCGGAGGACTTCCTCGGCCAGGTGCTGCGGCGGGTGCCGCCGGGCCGCGTGCACGACGGTGTCCGAGCCGCCCTCCGCCTGGTCGGCGAGCCCTCGGCCGAGACCGCCGCCCGGGAGCTGGGCAACGGCAGCCACACCGGCGCTCACGACACGGTGCCGTTCACCCTGTGGGTCGCGGCCCACTACCTCGACGACTACGAGAAGGCCTTCTGGACCACGGCGGCCGCCGGTGGCGACGTCGACACCACGTGCGCCATCGTCGGCGGCATCGTCGCGACCCGAGTCGGTATCGAGGGCCTGCCGCTGTCCTGGCGGGAGACCTGCGAACCGCTGCCGGACTGGGCGGGCGTCTAGACCAAGCCGAGCTCGCGCGCCCGGACTCCGGCCTGGAAGCGGGACTCGGCGCCGAGGGCGGCCATCAGTTCGGCCACCCGGCGCCGATAGGTCCGCACGCCGAGGCCGAGGGTCCGGGCGGCGGCTTCGTCCTTGACGCCGCTGCCGAGCAGGTCCAGCACCGCGGGCGCGAGCCGCCGGATCTCGGACACCCGCGCGTCGAAGACGGCGAGATCGGTCGCCGATCGCCACGCCGCCTCGAACAGCGACATCACGCCCTGCACGGTTTCGGGCTGGGTGATGACGCTGTAGCCGCGCTGCCCGGCGGTGAGGTCACCGGCGAGGATGACGAGTCTGCCGTCCATGACGATCGTCTCGTTGAGGTCCTCGGTGGAGATGCGGACCTGGGCTCCGTGCCGGTCGCGGATGCTCGCCAGCTCCTGCGCGGACCCCGGGTCGAGCAACAGGCCCGCCCGGTAGATCTTGCGGATCCGGACCTGGCCCGCCCTGCGCTCGGCGAGCTCGCCGGCTCCGTGGGCGGCGACCCAGGTCGCGAGGTCGTTGGCCGCGCACGCCATGTCCGTCACGGTCGAGAACAGGTGCCCGACGCGGCGGAACAGCTCCTCCTCGCCGCGCACGATCGTCACCGCATCACTCGTCCGCATGACACCGATACTGCCCCAGCCGCGCGACCGGGTGGCAGCTTGTTGCCATTTTCTGACTACGAGCGGGCGCGTCACGACGCTGAGGGATATGACGAACCTTCACGACACCTGGCGGCTCGGCGACCTCACCGTCAACCGCCTCGGCCTCGGCGCGATGCGGCTGACCGGGATGCCCTGGGACGAGAAACCCAAGAGCCGCGAGGACGCGATCACCGTCCTGCGCCGCGCGATCGAACTCGGCGTCAACCACATCGACACGGCTTCCTTCTACTTCACGCCCACGCGTTCGGCGAACGAGCTGATCGCCACCGCGCTCCAGCCGTACCCCGAAGACCTCGTGATCACCACGAAGGTCGGCGCGGGCCGGTCGCGTGACGGCGAGTTCTCCTTCGCCCGGCCGGACCGGCTGCGCGGCCAGGTCGAGGAGAACATCCGGCAACTCGGCCTCGACCACCTCGACGTCGTCAATCTGCGCTGGGGTGCCGCGATGGGCAAGGAGCCCGGCTCGGTGGCCGAGCATTTCGGCGCGCTGGCGGAGCTGCGCGAGGTGGGCCTTATCCGGCACCTCGGCATCTCCAACGTCATGGCGGACCAGCTGACCGAAGCGAGGTCGATCGCCCCCGTGGTCTGCGTGCAGAACCGCTACGGCCTGGCCGACCGCGAGGACGACGCCCTGCTCGACCTGTGCGGCGAACTCGGCATCGCGTTCGTGCCGTTCTTCGCCGTGACGACCTCGATTCCGGGAGCCGCGCCCGGGGCGGTTCGTGGCGAGGCCGAGGTCGCGAAGGTCGCCGCGGCGCACGACGCGACCCCGGCGCAGATCCGGCTCGCTTGGACACTGCACCGGGGCGCGCACGTCCTCGCCATTCCCGGGACCGGCGATCCCGGGCATCTGGCGGAGAACGTCGCGGCGGGCGGCCTTCGGTTGAGCGAGGCGGACCTGGCTTTGCTGGATGGCGTCGGTCGAGGGTGAATGGCGTTTCATACCGCAGTGCGCGGATGGACGGCGCGCGTGATCAACGGGACGACACGCGTGTCCAGAGGGACGACTCGTTGTGCCGTCCGATCAGTCACGCGAGTCGTCCATCGGCTCACGCGTGTCGTCCAATCAGTCACGCGAAACGGCCGGCCCCGCACAAGGGGTGGTCGTGAGTGGCGATTCGGGCTGGAACCGGTCGATGTTCGCGTACCCGCGCCCGATCAGGGCGAATGTGATTCGCACGCTCGCCGCGGCACGGTCGAGTGTGGAGGATTTGGGACGTTGAGTGTCCCGAATCCTTCCTACTCACCACCCGCCGCGCCGAAGCCTCACCAGCGGACCCGGCGATCCACAGCGACCCAGTTCGTCTCCCAGGTCGTCCCGCCGTCGGCGGAGAACGCCTGCTCGAACCGCGCTTCGTCCGGGCCTTGCCGGAAGACGAGGAAACGCACCTTGATCGGACGGCCGCCGAGCTGGTCGTCGCCGTGGAACTCGCCGACGCCGTCACGGAACCCGCCGCGGACCGACGGGGTGAGCAGACCGTCGCGCATGTTGACGAAGGTCAGGCTCCACCGCTGCGCCTGCGGTTCGTACAGCCGCAGGTTGAGCGCGTCGATCCGCCCGTCGGGGCCCGAAACCTCGAATTCGAGGGCGTTCGCCCGCCGGTCCATGAGCGGACGGACGGTGCTGGTGCCCGCGAACTGGAGCCACTGGTCCGCGGATTCCGACAGCGGCTCGGCGAGCACCCGCACCGTGGAGCGCCAGGTGCCGATCTCCCAGTCGAACGCCCGCTGGGGATCGGTGCCCGAGGTCGACGCGTCGCCCGACGCCACCGTCGCGATCAGCATCAGGGCCGAAAGACCCACTGTCAGGATTCGTTTGTATGGCACGGTCATGGTCCGACTATCCGAGCGGAGAACGGTCATGAACAAGAAGGCACCTCTGGGTAACCTTCCCCGTCCCAACCCGCTGCCCGGCTGTCCGATGGCCGCGGCGTTCGCCGCGATCGGCGGGAAATGGAAACTGACGCTGCTGTACTGGCTCGCCCACGGCGAGTCCCATTTCGCCGGTCTCCGCCGCCGGGGCGCCCCCATCACGCCCAAGGTGCTGGCCGAGCAGCTCCGCGAACTCGAAGCCGACGGACTCGTCGAACGCGTGGTCACCGGGCCGGTCCCGGCGCGCGTCATCTACCGGCTCACTCCTTACGGCGCAACGGTTCTGCCGGTCGTCGAAGGGGTCAGGGTCTGGGGCGAGGCACATCTCGAACGCACGCGGGGCGACGCGGCGCCGAACGCCGCGATGACCTGCGCCGACGTGATCGGATAGCGATCTCGCGTGATTGAAGAACGATCTCGCGTGATTGAAGAGCGATCTCGCGTGATTGGAGGGCGAACACGACTTCACCGCAATCCGGAGCGGCGGGTGGCGGTGGCCGTGGCGAGGGTCTGCAGGACCTCTTGGGTGGCGGCGAGGTCGATGCAGGCATCGGTGATGGACTGGCCGTAGGTGAGCGGCCGGTCGGGGTGGAGGTCCTGGCGGCCCGCCTGGAGGTTGGATTCGAGCATGACGCCGACGATGCCGCGCTGGCCGTTCTTGACCTGTTCGGCGATCTGACCCGCGACGACGGCCTGCCGGAGGTGGTCCTTGCGGCTGTTGTCGTGGCTGGCGTCGATCACGACCCGGCGGGGCAGGCCCGCGTTCTGCAGTGTGGTGAGCGCCGCGCGGACGGACGCCGGGTTGTGGTTCGGCGCGCTGTTGCCGCCGCGCAGCACGAGGTGACAGTCCGGGTTGCCGACGGTGTGCAGGATCGCGGGCAGCCCGCTGGGGTCGACGCCGGGGACGACGTGCCGGGCCTCGGCGGCGCGGATCGCGTCGACCGCGACGGTGACGTCGCCGTCGCGGCGGTTCTTGAAACCGACCGGCATGGACAGACCGCTGGCCAGCATGCGGTGGTTCTGGCTTTCCACGGTGCGCGCGCCGATCGCGCCCCACGAGACGGTGTCGGCGAGGTACGCCGGGATCGTGGTGTCCAGCCATTCGCACGCGGCGGGCAGGCCGCCCTCGGCGAGTTCGAGCAGCAGGTCCCTCGCGATGCGCAGCCCTCGGTTGACGTCGCCGGTGCCGTCGAGGTGCGGATCGTTGATGAGTCCCTTCCAGCCGCCGACCGTGCGGGGCTTTTCGAAGTACACGCGCATGACGATCAGGAGTTCGTCGGCGAACCGGTCCGCCATGGCGGCGAGCCGGTCGGCGTATTCGAGTGCCGCGGCGGGATCGTGGATCGAGCAGGGCCCGGCGATCACGAGCAGCCGGTCGTCCGTGCCGTCGAGGACGCGGAGGACGTTTTCCCTGCCTTGGCGGACCGTGTCGGCCGCGGTCGCGCTGAGCGGCAGTTCGTGGTGCAGCAGGGCGGGAGTGACCAGCGGGACCATCCGGTCGATGCGCTGGTTGTCGAGTTCGACCGTGGCGATGGTTGTCATCACAGATATCCAGGGTTTCTGCCGGCACCGGGGGCGGGAAAGCCGGGTTTTCCCGGCCCGGCCGGCGGTCTCGGGTGAACTAAGAAGCAGGCCCGGCATTTACTCGAGCGAGAATTCTCTTACGCCGAATCTTCCACCATCCGCCACGCGGAACAACGGTCCAACCCGGATTCAGCGACCGGTCCAGATCGGATCCCGTTTTTCGGCGAAGGCACGGGCGCCCTCACTCGCGTCCGCGCTCGTCCGCCGCCGTTCTTCCCACGGATACGAGGTTTTGAACGCTTCTTCGAGCGGGAGGTCGAGTGATTTCAGCGCGGCCTCTTTGATCGCCCGCACCGAAAGCGGCGCGGCACGCACCAGGTCGCCGGTCCATTCGGCGACACACCGGTCCAATTCCGGGAACGGGACGACCTCGTTGACCAGGCCGTGGCGCAGTGCCGTCGCCGCGTCCATTCTGCGTCCGGTCAGCAGATGACCCATCGCCACTTTCTGCGGAAGCTGACGCGGCAACCGGAAAACACCACCGGCCCCGGCGATCAGCCCGAGACGGACCTCCGGCAACCCGAAGACCGCATCTTCGGAAGCGACGACGATGTCGCACGCCAGCACCAGTTCGAAGCCGCCGCCCAGCGCGTAGCCGTGCACACGCGCGACCACCGGTTTGGACAGCGTGAACCGGTCGGTCAGCCGGGGATGGCCCGGCTGACCGGCACTGCCGAACGTCGACGCTTCAACGCCTTCGTCGGTCAGCCGCGCGCGCTCCTTGAGGTCCTGCCCGACCGAGAACGCCCGATCCCCCGCCCCGGTCAGGACCACGGCCCTGACGTCGTCGTCGGCTTCGACGTCGTCCCAGATCCCGGCGAGTTCCGCGTGCATCCGCCGGTCCATCGCGTTCAGCGCTTCGGGCCGGTCCATCGTCACGTAGGCGACGTGGTCCTTCTTCTCGTACCGGACGCCGTTCACCGCGAGCCCACCGCGAAGCCGTCCACCTTGCCGATCACGTCCGCGCCGTAGATGCGCAGGGCCTGCTGCAGCGCGAATTCGGCGATATACCGGCGGAATTCCTCCGGTGGTTCCTCGGAAAGGTTCAGCATGTGCCGGTTGGCCGCGACGGCTTCCCCGTCGAGCCGGGCGAGCGCCTTGTCGATGGCCTCGTCCATGCTCTCCGGAGGGACGACCTCGTCGACGATCGAGCGGGCGTCCGGCTCGTCCGCCCGGAGCTTGCGGCCGCCGAGGATCACCTGCCGGGCCACCCGCGGCCCCGCGATCCGGGAAAGCCGGAAGTTGGAGACGCCGGGGATGATCCCCTCCTTGGCCGCGGGCAGGCTGAGGTACGCGTCGGACGCCGCCAGCACATGGTCGAAGACCAGCAGCAGCTGGGTCCCGCCGCCGATGGCGAAGGAATCGACGGCCGCCAGCCAGGGTTTGCCGGTGAACCCGGAATGCCAGGAATCGTCCGTCAGCAGACCGCGGAAGATCTTCTGGATGTACCCCGTTTCCCGCCGCAGCAGGAAATCCACCAACGGGATGTCCCCGGAGCTGAGCTTCTTGAGGTTGATCCCCGCGCAGAACACCCGGCGCCCCGCGTAACGGGGATGGCTCATCACTCCGCCCCGCAGCAGTCCCACCCGGATGGACGGGTCGAGCAGCACCAGGTCGACCGCGGTCTCCATGTCGTCGACCTGCTGGGCGTCCTCGGCGTTCAGGCAGTCGTCCCGGCACAGGGTCAGGTGCGCGACGCCGTCCCGCCGCTCCAGCCGGACGGCTTCCATCCGCACCACGCCGGTTTCGAGGAACTCCGGGAGCAGCCGCTGAGCCCTGGCGGTGGGCCGGAGCATGGCGTCGAGCAGATGCGGGCCGGCGTTCGGGGCGCGCAGGATCCCGCGCAGGAAGATGCCCTGGTCGATCTCGCGCCCTTCCTTCTCCGCCTGCGGCCGCGCACGCTCGGCCGCCATCTGCTCCTCCGACGGCACCAGACCGGGAAAGGCGAGCGCGGCGGCGCGGACGAGTTCGTCCATCCGCAGGTATCGCGTCCTGCCGTCGGTGAGTTCGGCGTAGATCTCTTCGGCGTGCGCCTCGACGAAGGCCGCGCGCAGCGTCCGGACGTCGTCGTCGACCCGGTGGGCCTCCCCCGCCAGGGCCCGGAGGTCGAGCCCTGGCGAAAGAGCCGTCACGACTTGGCTTCCCGCCGCAGGGCCCGGTCGGCCGCGGCCAGATGGGAACCGAGAGCCTCTTCGAAGGTGGTCGAGCCCGCTTCGAAGATCAGCTGCCGCCGGATCGCCGTCTCGGCGCCGTCCATGACGACGTTCAGCTCGGCCAGCGTCTTCGCCGGGTCTTCGGACACCTCGTCGATCAGGTCGAGGGCGAGCGCGCGCTCCGTCCCGAGCGGGGCCCCGAGCAACACGGCCCGGCGGATGCCCGCCGCCCCCGCCTGTTTGGTGAGCCGGTACACGGTCATGCCCGGCCAGGTGCCACCGCCGGCCGACGCGAGCCGCAGCGTGGTGCCCGGTTCGGCGATCCGGATGTCGGCGGCGAGAAGGAGGTCCAAGGCCGTTCCGGCGCATTCGCCCGACGCCACCGCGGCCGTGAGCCTGCCGAGGCGTTCGAACCGGCGCACGACCCGCTCCCATTTGGACACGAGCCCGACCGCCAGCCCCTTCGCCCAGCCGTCGGCCGGGGCGCCCGTGACGTGGATGGTGACCGGTCCCGGTTCACGCTGGTCCTCGGCCCGATCGCACAGCGCGTCGATCTCCTCGACGATCGCGGCGGACAGCGGACGGGATCCGTCGAAGCGCAGCATCGGCCCGCCCTTGTTTTCGTTACGTGTCACCATTGGATAAGCGCCATTTCGATCGTGGAGCCGGGCCCCATGGTCATGAGCACGCCGTAGTCCCCCGGACGGGCGACGTCTTCGTCGGCGAGCCGCTCGTAGGAGAAGAGGAAGGAGCCGCTGGAGAGGTTCCCGTAGTCGCGGAGCACACCGGTGGTGTGGCGCACGTCGTACCGGCTCAGGCCGAGGTTGACGACGACGGCGTCGATCACCTTCTTCCCGCCCGAATGCACCAGCCAGTGGCCGATGTCGCTGCGGCGCAGGCCCGTCCCGGACAGAAGCCGGTCGATGACGATTTCGGCGTGCGCGCCGACCACGTAGGGGATCTGCGGGTCGAGGAAGAAACTGAACCGGTCCTGGTCACGGTCCCAGTCGTAGCGCATCGCGTCGACCGCGTCGGTGATGATGTAGCTGGCGAATTTCAGGACGCGCGGACCCGGCACGCGCCCGTCACCGGAGACGACCGCGAGCGCCGCGGATCCGTCGCCGAAAAGACTGTTGACCACCGCGGTCCGCATCGTGCCGTCCAGCGCGTAGGCGGCGGAACACGCCTCGCTGCACAGGACGACGCCGAGTTCGCCGGGATGCGCCGCGGACCAGCCCGCGACCACGTTGAGCGCGTTGAGACCGGCGTTACAGCCCATGCCCACGATATCCGAGCGGCTGCAATGCGGGTCGATGCCCATTTCCCGGATGACGAGCGCGCTCAGGCCGGGCGTCAGGAACCCGGTCGAGGTGACACAGCACAGGTGACGCAGATCCGAAAGCGTCGCTCCGGCCGTTTTCAGGCAGGCTTCCAAGGCACGGCAACCCATGTCGACGGCGATCTTCTTGTGCTTGTCGAGGAGGTCGCCCTGCGGCTCGGCCGCGCGGGCGCCGCCGGTACCCTCCGGCGGCAGGGTGAGGAAACGCCGGTCGATGGCGCTGTTCAGGAAGACCGAGCGGATCTTCGGATCCTCGATGTCGAGGATTTCGAGCAGCTCGGACTGCGAGTAGGACGACTCGGACACCGCGGTGCCGACGCCGGCGAATCGGGTGATCTCGGTCAATCCATTGTGGACGGAAAGGTCCGCGGTGGTTTCGGCCAGGGCAGTCATCGATACATCCATCCCCATGTTCTCAATTTGCTCCGGAGCAGCTGCTTGTACCGCGCGGCGCGCATCGACCTCACCTTTCTCTCGTCTCGTGTGCTGGTTCGGTCCGTGAAGGACTCCTTGAGGGACCTCAGGAGTCCTTCACGGACAAGGAAATCAGGCCGAAAGCGGCACTCCGGTCAGCCGCCGCTCGATCTCGCGGCTGGTGGCGTAGTCCGGCAGCAGGCCCTGCCGCTGCGCCTCCGCGAGCGTGATGGCCACCTGGTCCCGGTCGGACAGGATCGGGTCGACGCCGGAGCCGATGGGCAGGCCCAAGGCGGGGTCCAGCGCGGAAAGAGCGAGTTCGTTCTCCGGCACGTAGCCCCCGGAGAGCATGTACGACATGACGGTGTCGTCCTCGAGCGCGACGAAGGCGTGGCCGACACCGACGGGGAAGTACATCGTCCGGTGGGTCTCCTGGTCCATCAGGACCGAGTCCCATTTCCCGAACGTGGGCGAGCCGACCCGGATGTCGACCACGATGTCCAGGGCCTTGCCGCGGGCACAGTAGACGTACTTCGCGATCCCCGGCGGGGTCACGGTGTAGTGGACACCGCGCACCACACCGCGTTTGGACACACTGTGGTTCGTCTGCGCCACGGGGAAGAGCGGGCCGCCGTGCGCCTCGGCGAACGCTTCCTCCTGGAACGGCGAGAGGAACAGGCCCCTGTCGTCCGGAAAGACGCGCGGGGTGAATTCGAGCGCGCCCTCGACGGCGAGTTTACGTGCTTGCACAGCTACTCCTGCGGTTGGCGTGATCAGAGGGTGGACAGCACTTCGCGGACCGCGTGGATCACCTTGTCCTGCAGATCCGCGGACAGCGCCGGGTACATCGGCAACGAGAAGATCTCGCCCGCCAGCTTCTCGGTGACCGGCAGCGACCCGGTCTCGTAGCCGAGGTGCGCGAACCCGGTCATGGTGTGCACGGGCCACGGGTAGCTGATGTTCAGGTGGATGTCGTAGGCCTTGAGCCGCTCGAGGATCTCGTCACGGCGCGGGTGGCGCACCACATACACGTAGTACACGTGCTCGTTGCCGGGGACGGTCTTCGGCAGCTTCAGCTCGGTGTCGCCGAGACCTTCGACGTACCGCTCGGCGACGGCGCGGCGGCCCGCCGTGTACGCGTCGAGCCGGGTGAGCTTGCGCCGCAGGATCTCGGCCTGGACCTCGTCCAGGCGGCTGTTGTGGGCCGGCGTCTCGATCGTGTAGTACCGCTCCTCCATGCCGTAGTACCGCAACCGCCGCAGCCGCCGCTCCACGTCTTCCCGGGAGGTGATGGTCGCGCCGCCGTCCCCGTAGGCACCGAGCACCTTGGTCGGATAGAAGGAGAACGCCGCCGCGTCGCCGGTCGACCCGGCGATCGTGCCGTTCTGCCGGGCCCCGTGCGCCTGCGCGCAATCCTCCAAAATGGACAGTCCGTGCTTCGCGGCGAGCTCCTTCAACGGCGCCATATCCACGCACTGCCCGTACAGGTGCACGGGCAGGAGGCATTTGGTGCGTTCGGTGATCGCGGCGGCGACCTGGCTCGTGTCCATCAGGAAATCGTCTTCGCGGACGTCGACGAAGACCGGGGTGGCACCGGTTCCGTCGATGGCGACCACGGTCGGAGCGGCGGTGTTCGACACCGTGATCACTTCGTCGCCCGGACCGACACCCAGCGCCTGGAGACCGAGCTTGATCGCGTTCGTCCCGTTGTCGACCCCGACGCAATGCTCGACCCCGTGGTACGCGGCGAATTCCGCCTCGAAGCCGCGGAGGCTCGCGCCGAGCACGAGCTGTCCCGAATTGAAGACCGTCTCGACCGCGTCGAGCAGGTCGAGCCGCTCCTTCCCGTATTCGGCCAGGTAGTCCCAAACGCGCGTGGTCATGTGCGTGCCTTTCCGTGAACTGGGGCGGTCAAAGCGGCGACGGTACGACGCACGCCTTCGGGCAGCGAGATCTCCGGGCGCCAGCCGGTGATCGCCCGGAAGGCGGCGGAATCGATGGTGATACTGCGAAGGTCCGTCGCGGGCGCGTGGGACGGCGGTTCCACGCAGGCCACCTCCACCGGGTCCGTCCCGGTGTGCTCGGACATCTCCTTCGCCACGAGCCGGAACACCTCACCCAGCCGGTCGCCCCGGCCCGCACCGATCAGCCAGTGCCCGCCCACCAGGGAATCCGGGTGATCCAGTGCCGCGGTGAAGGCCTTGGCGACGTCCTCGACGTGGATCAGGTCGCGTCGCACCGTCCCGTCGCCCCAGACGGTGAGAGGCAGCCCTTCGAGCGCTCGCCGCGCCATGGCGGACACGACACCGCGGTCGTGGTTCGCGCCTTCGGTCGCGGTTTCACCGAAGATCGTCGGCAGCCGCAGGCTGATCCCCCGCACCCGGCCGTCGGCGGTCGCCTTCTTGAGGATCTGTTCCGCTTCGAGCTTCTGAACGTCGTACGGAGTCGCTGGATGGTCGGGTTCGGTCCCGTCGAGCGGTTCCCGTGGCGGCACACCGACCTGCGTCGTGGTGCCGGCGAACAGCACCAGCGGGGGCGGCCCGTCACCGTTCCCGGCGACGTCGACGAGGTCCCGCAGAACGCCCACGTTCACGCGTTCCGCTCCCTGCGTCTCGGCCGCCCGCCAGCCGCCGTCGCCCAGGAGCAGGTAGACGATCGCGTCGGAGCCCGCGACGGCGTCGGCGAGCGCGGCGCGGTCGGTGAGGTCGGCGGCGACGACGGTGGTTTCCGCCGGTCCGGGGGCGGGGGTGAAACGCTTGCGCGACACCGCCCGCAGCCGGATCGGCCGTCGGGACAGTTCACGGGTGACGGCCGAGCCGAGGAAACCCGACGCGCCGAGGACGGTGATCTGCTTCATGTCAGGCGCCTCCGCGCGGCTGTGCGGTCAAAGCGTTGATACACGCCAGAAGGGTGCGGGCTTCCACGTTCACGTAGTGCCCGTGCCGGGTGAGCGCGGTGAGCTGCGCCGGGGTGACCCAGGCGTAGCCGGGCGGCGGATCGACCGTGTCGCCTGCCTCGACCGCGAGATAGCGGGCCCTGACGTTGAGGAACCGGCCACCCTCCTCGGAATGTATCGCCTCGTAAAGGATCCGCGACCGCGGGACCGACATGATCTCGTCGAGGAAGGGCGGGCGGCTCTCTTCGGGCAGATGCGCGTAGTTGTGCGGTGTGCACTGCAGCGTCGGCGCCAGCTCGACGGTGTCCACGAAGCCGCCGTCGACCCGGGCGTGCACCAGGACGTGCCGCACGCCGTCGATCTCACGGACGAGGAACGCGACGACCCCCAGCCCCACGGATTCCAGCAACGGCTGGGTCCAGCTGATCTTCTCCCGGTTGCTCCCCTTCACCGCGACCGCGAGGACCTTGAAGTACCGGCCTTCCTCGTGCTCGATCGCCTCGGCGCCCTGTTTCCAGCCGCGGACGTCCTTGAGCGGGATACGGGCGGCGCGCACGTCGTGGCGCGAACGTTCGTTCGTGAACCACGACAGGAGCTGGACGTCGGAGAGCACCGCGCCGGGAGCCGGGTCGTGGTAGGGAAGACACGACAACACGCTCCTCGAGTTCATGTTGATCGTCTCGTCCTCGTACATCAGTTCCGCGATCTGACCGAGGGTGAGCCAGCGGAAGTCGTCGCCCTGCGGCACGTCGTCGACGGTCTCGACGATCATGTTGCGGTTGCTCTTCCGGAAGAACCACGACCCCTGCTCCGCCTGGAGGACGTCGACGATGACCCGGTCGGGGTCGGGCGGCGCGAAGTATTCGATCATTTTGACGTTCGAGCCGCCGTGCGCCTTGGTGTAATTGCTGCGGGTGGCCTGCACGGTCGGCGACAACTGCACCAGATTGGGATTCCCCGGCTCCATCTTCGCCTGCATCAGGAAATGCAGGACACCGTCGAATTCCTTGGCGAGGATGCCGAGAATACCCACTTCGGGCTGTTTGATGACCGGCTGCTGCCATTCGCGGTAAGGACCGTCGCCGTGCGGACCGTCGTGCTCGACCACGTGCAGGCCTTCGATGGCGAAGAACCGCCCGCTGCTGTGCACGAGATTGCCCGTCCCGCCCTGGAATCCCCATTGGTCGAGATCCGCGAACGGGATGTGTTCGACGTGGAACACGTTCGCCTCACGACGTTCGTCGATCCACGCGCGGACGTCTTCGGTCCGCATATGCGCTCCGTCGGTGGTGGCCGCCGACAAGGCGATGCGATCCGTGTGGTCGCGGTCTTCCCGCGGGCGCACCGCGGGCGGTGGTACCAGGCAACGCAGCATCATAGGACTTCTCGGCATCCCGCTGCTCCATGTCGTCGATCGGGTAGTGGCCGGAACTGAGGCGAAACCCCGCGCGCATCGTCGATTCATCAACCCCCATGCCCCGCTAAAAGGTAGCTTCGGCGGCTCTCGGGGGTCCAGATCGTCCAATTCGGCGGCCTGGAAGGTTGACTGTCCATAAGGGACATCGAGCGGAAGGTGCGAAGCCCGCCTACAGGAACTGTTCCTTCTGCACCGCCGAGTGCGTGCTCCAAGCCTGTTGCTCGGTCTCCCGCACCTGTTCCTCGGCCGTCTGTTCCAGTCGTTTCACCGCGAATCGCAGGATCGGTGGGGCCATCAGCGGCGTGACGATGGCGACGAGGATGACGATCGTGTAGATCTCCACGCCGAGGATGCCCAGCCGCAGGCCGACGGTGGCGACCATGATCCCGATGACGCCGCGGGCGTTGAGCCCGGCGCCGAGCGCCAGCCCTTCCCATTTGTTCAGGCCGCTGATCCGCGCTCCGGCGTACACACCGGTGAACTTGCCGATGATGGCCAGCGCGAGCACCGCGAGCCCGGTGAGCAGCACCTCAGGGCGGATGAGCGCGGTGAGATCCATGCGCAGACCGGCCGTGGCGAAGAAGAGCGGCGCGAACACCGAAAGGACGACGGTGCGCAAGGGCGCCAGCACGGCCGGGTCCACCTTTCCCGCCGTGCCGATCAGGATGCCGCAGATGAACGCGCCGAAAAGGGCCTCGAGACCGAGTGCGTGCGTGCCGGCCGAAGCGAGGAGCAACAGGGCGACGACGACACCGACGGTGGCCCAGGGGCCGTCGGACCTGCCTGCCACGCGCAGCGCGCCCCTGACCAGGGGTCTGCCGAGCGTGAGCGCGAAGACGACGATGGCGATCAAGCAGGCGAGGGAAACGAGCACGGTGCCCGCCGTCACCGCCTGCACGGCCATCGCGCTGACGACGGACAGCAACAGCCAGCCGAACACGTCGTCGATCATCCCCGCGGCGAGGGTGAGCTGCCCGACGTTGCGGTGCAACAGGTTCATGTCGATCAGGGTCTTGGCGATGACGGGGATGGCGCTGACGCACATCGCCACCCCGAGGAACAGCGCGAAGACGGTGACGTCGGTCCCGTCGGGGATCAGCATCCTCGGCAGGACGAAACCCGCGCCGATTCCGAGGCCCAGCGGGATGATCAACCCGCCGAAGCCGACTCCGGCCGCGGCACCGAAACGCCGCCGGACCATCCGCATGTCCAGCTGCATACCGGTCAGCCCGACCAGCAACAGGACCCCGATCTGGCCGACGGCGTCGAGCAGGTGGTACTGCTCGGCGACCGCCGGGAAGAGCCGGCCGTGCAACCCCGGTAGCGCCCACGCCAGCAAGGAAGGACCGAGCAGCACCCCGACGAACAACTCGCCGACGACGGCAGGCATCCCGAACCGGGCCGCGAGGCGTCCGAAGACGACGGCGAGCAGAAGCAGCAGACCCGCCTGCAGCAGGAAGATCAGGAGACTGTGCGCGGCGATCGGGGCGATCGGCGCGGGAAGCGAGAGAAACACTTTCCTCCTTCGGCAAACGCGGCACACGTGACCGGACCCGGAGCACGGCCCGTGTCCGGTCACGCGAAATCGTCAGGCGTGGCGGGAAACCCTCGTGCTCAACCGCCGGGCCGCGCTCACCGAGTCGCAGCCCGCCAGGCCCAGCGCGTTCCGGAGTTCGACGGCGAGCAGGTCGAGCACCTGACGGGCACCCTCCTGGCCGTCCGCGGCCAGCCCCCACATGAAGGGCCGCCCGACGAGCACTCCCGACGCGCCGAGGGCGAGCGCCTTGAGTACGTCCCCGCCCGTCCGGATACCGCCGTCCAGCAACACTTCGCAGCCGCCGGAGACGGCGTCCGCGATCTCCTCCAGCATCGCGATCCCCGGGACGGCGCCGTCCAACTGACGGCCTCCGTGGTTGGACACCACGATCCCGGCGGCACCCGCGTCGACGGCGCGCACCGCGTCCTCGACCGCGAGGATCCCCTTGAGCACCACCGGAAGGCCCGTGTGCGCGCGGACCGCCTCGACGGATTCCCAAGTGGCCGGGGCGAATTCGCGCGCGGTGTGGTCGGCGACGGCGGAAAGCCCTTCGGTCCGGCGATGCGCGGCCGCACCGGCGTCGAAGTTGGCCGCCGTCACCGATTCCGGCAACGCGAAGCCGTTCCGCATGTCCCGAAGCCGCCGCCCCATCCACGGCACGTCGACGGTGAACACGATGGCCTCGCAGCCGGCGTCCTCCGCGCGGCGCACGAGCTCCAGGGACCGCTTTTCGTCGCGCAGCCAGTACAGCTGGAACCACGGCCGTCCACCGACGGCCGCGATCTCCTCCAGCGGGACACTGCTGAGCGTGCAGATGGTGTACGGCACCCCGGCGTCGCGCGCCGCTCGTGCCGCCGCGAGCTCGCCTTCGGGATGGAACAACCGCTGGTACGCGACCGGCGCGACCGCCACAGGGAGCGAAGCGCGCCGGCCGAGCACCTCGGCCTCGGTGGTGCCGCCGGTCAGATCACGCAGCATCCGGGGGATCACGAAGATCCGCTCCAGCGCGGTGCGATTGGCCGCCAGCGATGCCTCGGCGCCGCTGCCCCCGGCGAGAAAATCCCAGATCTCGCCGGGCAGCACCGCCCGTGCGGCACGTTCGAGGTCGTCCAGGCAGAGGTGGGTCATCGCCGGGCGGGGCCGAGCTTGCTCTGCCCGGTGCGCTCCAGCTCCACGGCTTCGTACAGGGCCTTGATGTTCGAGCTGCCGAACGTGCCGGCGCCCTGGCGCTCGATGATCTCGAAGAAGATCGTCTTACGCGGATGCGTGGAGGCGGTGAAGATCTGGAACAGCTGGCCGCCGTGGTCCTCGTCGGCGAGCAGTTTCGTCTCGCGCAGATCGTCCAGCGAGTGCGTCTCCAGCTCGATCCGCTCGCCGAGCAGGTCGTAGTAGGTGTCCGGGGTCTTCAGGAATTCCACGCCGCGCGCGGAAAGCTCCTTGACCGCGCGGACCGCGTCCGGGCTGGTGAAGGCGATGTGCTGGACACCGGACCCGTGGTGCTCCTTGATGAAGTCGTCGATCTGCCCGGGGTCGGCGGTCTTGTCGGGCTCGATCAGGGTGAGGGTGACCGCTCCCGACGTGCTCTGCACGACGGTGGAGTTCATCGCCTGCGCGCCGACCACGATGTGCTCTTCGAAGATCTGCTTGAAGCCGAGCGCGCGCTCGTAGAACGCCACCGTGGGGCCGAGGTCGCCCGCGTTCAGGCAGACCGCGAAGTGGTCGATCACGCCGAGGTCCACACCGCCCTTGCCGCGCGGGGCCTCCTCGGCGACGTCGCTCTGGATCAGGGTGTGCACGACATCGCCGAAACCGCCGACGGTGGCCGTGACGACCGAGTCCGACCGCTTCTCCGGCTCGCGGACGGGTTCCGCGCCCGCCTTCACCGCGGCCTCGAAGGCGGCGGCCACGTCGGGGGTGCGCAGCGCGATGTCGGCCACCCCGTCACCGTGGGTCTGCAGGTAGGTCGCCCCGGGGTGCCGGTCCGACAGCGGCTCGGTCAGCACCAGCGCGATCGCGCCGTGCCGCAGCGTCACGCTCCGGTGGTCGGCCGACCGGTCGGTGGCCGTGACGGAGAAGTCGTACTTGTCCATCCAGCCGGACGCGGCCACCTCGAGGTTGGCCACATACATTTCCACATAGTCGATCTCGAAATTCTGCGTGCTTTCGTGAGAAGACAAGACATTCCTCCGTGGAATAGATGTAATCCTCGATCACAGGATGGCGCGAAGCCATTTCCGCATCAATGCTGTCCGCTTGACACTTCGGTCCACATCGGACAGACGCGGGGTCAGCGGCCGGTGAACCGCACCGGGAGTTCCCGGTATCCCTGCACGACGACCGCCCGCAGCCAGGACGGTTCCTTCACCAGCTCCACACGCGACACCCGCTCGGCCACCTCCCGCAGCACCACCGCCAGCTCGATCCGTGCGAGCGCGGAGCCGAGGCAGTGGTGCATACCGTGCCCGAAAGCGATGTGCCGGTTGGGTTTCCGCCCCGGCCGGAACGTGTCCGGCTCGTCGAACACGGCGGGATCCCGGTTCGCGGCGGGAAGCCAGGCGACCACCGGGGTGCCGGCTTCGAGGTGGCGACCGTTGATCGTGACGTCGCCGGTCGTCACCCGCAGCACGTGCATCGCGGGCGAAGTCCAGCGCAGCACCTCGTCCACGACGGTGTCGACGTCCGCGTCCCCGTCCCGCACCTTGGCCAGAAGTCCCGGCACGGTGGCGAAAGCGTGCACCGCGCCGGTGATCGCGTGCCGGGTGGTCTCGTTGCCGCCGATCAACACGTTGTCGCAGTTGAGCAGGACGTCGTCGATCGACAGCTCGTCGTCGGAAAGCAGGGTGCTGACCAGATCCTCGCCGGGACTCGCCCGGCGAGCGGTGATCAGTTCGTCGAAGTAGACGAGGATTTCGGTGTGCGCCTGGCGCGGGGTCATCCCGTCGAACAGTTCGTCCTCGCCGCCGAACGCGTGGTTCGTCAGGTCGATGAGCATGTCCTGGTCTTCGGCGGGCACACCGAGGATCTCGCAGACGACGGCGGCGGGGATCCGCGGTCCGATCGCCGCGGCGACGTCGCACACCTCGGCGTCGAGCACCCGGTCGAGGACGCCGGTCACCTCGGTCCGCACCCGTTCCGACAGTTTCCGCGCCGCCGCCCGCGAAAGCAGCGGCCCCACCAGTTTGCGCAGTTTCCGGTGCTGGTCCTGTTCGGACACCACCATCATCTGGCCACCCGAGTTGTCGGGATGATCGCGGTCGAAGCCGATCATCATGCCGTACTCGGAGGTGAACGGGGCCGACGGCGCGAGCACCGCCGCGCACGCCCGATGCGAGAACACGGACCAGAAACCACTGGGTGAACTGCCCGGCGCGCTCCACACCATCGCGTCTTCCGCCGCGTACTCCCGCCACCGGTCGTGCCGGGCCAAGGTCGTGTACAGGTCGGGATCGCCGAGGTCGACGGCTGTCGTCGTCTGCATGAATGGTCTCCAGGTCAGGTGTGGGCGCGGTCGAGCACCTTGGCGAGCTGAGCCACTGTCGGCGCGTCGAAGAACGCCTGCACCCGCAGCCGGATCTTCAAGCGTTCGCGGACGCGGCTCACGAGCCGGGTCGCGAGCAGCGAATGCCCGCCGATCTCGAAGAAGCTGTCCTCCACCCCGACGCTGCTGACGCCGAGCACTTCGGCGAACAGCTCGGCGAGGATGATTTCCGTGGGAGTGAGCGGGGCCCGTCCGGCCGCGCGCCCGGCGTGCTCCTCTTCGGGCGTGGGCAGGGCTACCCGGTCGATCTTGCCGTTGGGCGAGACCGGGAGGCTCGGCAGACCGACGACCACGTCGGGCACCAGATATCCGGGCAGCTGTTCACGAAGTGGCGTCAGGAGCTTTTCGGTGGGCACCCGCTCTCCGCCGACGCCGACCACGTACGCGACGAGCCTGTTCTCGTGTTCGGTCACCACCGCCTGGGCCACGCCGTCCACCGCCAGCAGCGCGGCCTCGACCTCGCCCGGCTCGATCCGGTGGCCGCGCACCTTCAGCTGGTCGTCGACCCGGCCGACGAAGACGTACTGACCGTCCGGACGCCTCCGGACCCGGTCACCGGTGCGGTACATGCGCCCGCCCGGGCCGCCGAAGGGATCCGGCAGGAACCGTTCCGCGGTCGCGGCCGCCCTCCGGAGGTAGCCGCGGGCGAGGCCGGGCCCCACCGCGTACAACTCGCCGACGTCGCCGTCTTCGACCGGACGCAGCCGGTCGTCCAGGACATAGGTACGGACACCGGTGATCGGCCTGCCGATCGGCGGCGTCTCCTCACCGGTCAACGGTTCGCTCGCGGTGACCGCCACCGTGGTCTCGGTCGGGCCGTAGGCGTTGATCATCACGCGGTCCACGGACCAGCGTTTCGCGACCGGGGCCGGGCACGCCTCACCGGCGACCAGCAGGGTCAGCCCGGCGGGCAGCCCGCCCGCCTCCTCCAGCGGCGCCAGCGCGGACGGCGGCAACGTGACATGGGTGATGCGCTGCTCGCGCACCAGCCGGGAAAGCGGCTCGCCGGGGACCAGATCCGGCGCGGAAGCCAGGACGAGACAGCCACCCGCCTGCCAGATCGGCCAGAATTCGGCGACCGCGGCGTCGAAGCTGGGCGAGGCGAAGGCCAGCAACCTGCTGTCGGGCCCCAGTTCCTGACGGCGTACGTAGTCGTCGGCCAGGTTCGGGATCCCGCGGTGCGTGACCAGCACGCCCTTCGGCCGCCCCGTGGAGCCCGAGGTGTAGATGACGTACGCGGGGTGGCCGGGACGCAACGGGCCGACCCGGTCCTCGTCGCTCAGGTTCGGCTCGGCCAGGCCGGGTTCCCGCGTCACGCTCAGGATGACGGGGGCGCCGGTCACGTCCTGCCCCGGCAGGCGCAGCAGGCAGTGCGCCGCCGCGTCGTCCAGCATCTGCCGCTTGCGTTCCTCCGGATAGTCCGGGTCGACCGGCACGTACGCGGCACCCGCCTTGTGCACGGCCAGGATCGCGATGACGAACTCGATCGACCTCGGCATCGCCAGCGCGACGAGCCGCTCCGGGCCGGCGCCGTGCGCGACGAGCCGCCGGGCGAGCCGGTTGGCCTCCCCGTTCAGCTCGGCGTAGGTGAGGGTGGTGCTGTCCATCGCCACCGCGGGCCGATCCGGCAGCACGGCTGCGGTCGCCTCGAACAGGGCGGGGGTCGTGGCCGCCGAAAGGACGGTCATGCGGTCTCTCCCAGTGTCTCGCGCGATTCGGTGCGGAGGAACCGGATCAGCTCGCGGTTCACCGCTTCCGGGTTCTCCAGGTAGCCGAAATGCCCGCACTCGGGAATCGTGCGGAAGGTCGCGCCGGGGATCGCGGAAGCCAGCTCCATTCCGGCCGACGGCGGCGCCACGAGGTCGTGCTCGAACGAGACGACGTGGCAGGGCACCTTGATCTCCTGGTAGGCGCCGAGGCGATCCGGCAACGCGCTCAGCAAAAGCTGCGACCGCACACCCGGGCCCCAGGATCCCGCCGCCGCGAACAGGTCGAGCCAGTCGCCGGTGAGATCGTCGTCGGCGAGCGTCGCCGGCCCCAGGTTGTGCATCGCGCGGACCGCGGCGAGGAAACCCGGCGGCAGTTCGATGCCCTGCTCGATCAGCTTCGCCTCACCCTCCGCGAGCTCACGCTGGACGAGACTGCTCTTGCCACAGGCCGCCATCAGCACGACCGACTCCAGCAGTTCCGGATGGGCGAGCGCGACCTCTTGCGCGATATAGGAACCCATCGACGTGCCGACCAGCCGGCACGGCACCGCGTCGAGGTAATCGATCAGGGCGGCCACGTCCGCGACGAGATCTTCGATGGTGAAGCCGTCCGCGCCGTCGTCGCTCGGCGGTATCCCGCGATTGTCCATCGTGATCACCCGGAAACCGGCGGCACGGAGCGCGGGCACCTGATGCAGGTCCCACACCGAACTCGGCGCACCGGTGCCGGTCAGCAGAAGGACCGGCGGACCGTCGCCACAATCGTTGTAGGACAACCGGATCCCGTTCTCGGTTGTCATCAGCATGATGCTCCTTGAGGGAAAAAGGGTGCTGCGCCGAGACGTGGCGCGGATCCGACCGTACCTTCGCGTATCCCGTGTCCGAAGTATTCGACGATGGACAGCACGGACAATTCCCGGGAAAAGGCGCGTCCACGGCCTCTTCTTGACACCTCGACGGCCGATGGAAATCCTAGTATTCATGGATTCAAACGGTCTGTCCACTCACTTGAACGTGGAAACGCTGCACGGATCGCTCACCGATCCGGCCATCTCGTCGATGAACCTGCTCAACGAACTGATCGACGAATACCCTGTGGCCATTTCCATGGCGGCAGGCCGGCCGTATGAAGAGTTCTTCGACATACGGCTCATTCACACCTACCTCGACGCCTATTGCGACCATCTCCGGCGCGACCGGAAAATGGACGAGGCCGTGGTGACCCGGACGCTCTTCCAATACGGCACCACGAAGGGCGTCATCGCCGACCTCATCGCCAAGAACCTCGCCGAGGACGAGAACATCGACGCCGCCCCGGAATCCGTCGTCGTCACGGTGGGCGCGCAGGAAGCGATGTTCCTGGTCCTGCGCACCCTGCGGGCGGGCGACCGGGACGTGCTGCTCGCCCCCGCGCCCACCTACGTCGGCCTGACCGGGGCGGCGCTGCTCACCGACACTCCCGTGTGGCCGGTGCGGTCGAACGAGAACGGCATCGACCCGGACGATCTCGTCCTCCAGCTGAAACGCGCCGACGAGCAGGGCAAGCGGGTCCGCGCCTGCTACGTGACCCCCAACTTCGCCAATCCGACCGGCACCAGCATGGACCTGCCTTCGCGCCACCGGCTCCTCGACGTCGCCGAATCGAACGGGATCCTGCTCCTGGAGGACAACGCGTACGGGCTGTTCGGCTCCGAGCGGCTGCCCTCGCTGAAATCCCTCGACCGGTCGGGATCCGTGGTCTATCTCGGCTCCTTCGCCAAAACCGGCATGCCGGGCGCCAGGGTCGGCTTCGCGGTCGCCGATCAGCGGATGGCCGACGGTGGCCTGTTCGCCGACCAGCTTTCGAAGCTCAAGGGCATGCTCACGGTGAACACCTCCCCCATCGCGCAAGCCGTGATCGCCGGGAAGCTCCTGCTCAACGACTTCAGCCTCACCAAGGCCAACGAGCGGGAAATCGCCATCTACCAACGAAACCTGCGGCTGACGCTCGGCGAACTGGAGCGCAGGCTCGGCTCGTGCGAGGGCGTCGGCTGGAACACCCCGACGGGCGGGTTCTTCGTCACCGTCACGGTTCCGTTCGTCGCCGACGACGAACTGCTCGAAATCGCCGCCCGCGAACACGGCGTGCTGTTCACCCCGATGCACCACTTCTACGGCGGCAAGGGCGGCTTCCATCAGCTCCGGCTGTCGATCAGCCTGCTCACGCCGGAACTGATCGAAGAGGGCGTCGCGCGGCTGGCGGCGTTGATCAAGGCGCGACTTCCCTGAACCCAGCGCGTGAAGGCCCCCTTCCCTCGGCTGAGCCGAGGGAAGGGGGCCTTTGTGCGGATCCGCGGTGACCGCGAGCAGGGCTGGGTTGCGCCCAATGTGGCATTGGGGACGCTGAGCGTCTCCGATGTCACATCGGGGGCACCGAATGAGCCACCGGCGCACGATTTTCGCCTGCTCTTCTCGAGAAGGCGACCCGCACTCGACCTGAGCCAGGCCACCCTCCGTCGCCCACCTGACCGGCGGATAAGGTACATGAAGGCCCCCTTCCTTGCGCTAGACGCAAGGAAGGGGGCCTTCATGTACTCCGCGGTTCCCGCTGGAGCTGGTGGTGTTGCTGTGGGTGACGAGCGCGGCCGCGTGGTCCCTCGAGGAGGCCTTCAGGTGCAGCCGGGGTTCACCTCACGCGGAACCCGAAGCCGGCCCGGCGTTGGCGTCGAAGGAGTCGCCCGCGTAGTCGGAATCCAGCACGGAGAGGGAGTACGCCGCGGGCGCGGCGAGCATGGCCACGACCCCGACGACCAGCGCGGCCTTCACGAGGGTGGTGGAGGCGCCCTTGGCCACTCGCGTCAGGATCAGCACCACGAGGGCGAGCACACCCAGCGCGAGCGTTCCCCATTTCGCCCACGGCAGGAACGCGGGATAAGCGGACCAGAGCCAGGCACCCCAGGCCAGTTCGGCCGCGAGCGCGAGGGGCAGGAGCCACGCCTGCCGTCCGCCGTTCTGGAACGCCCGCCAGAACATCACGATGCCGAAGGCCGAGAGCGCGGCGATCGCGGGGGCGAGAGTGGCCACGTAGGCGGTGTGCGCGACTTCGCTCGCGCTGAAGACGACGGTGAAGGTCGCCAGCCACACCCCCCACGTCACCAGGCCGCCGCGCACCGGGTCGGTGCGTTCGGCCCGGCGCCGCGACCAGAGCCCGCAGGCCAGTGCCAGCAACGCGAGCGGGAACAGCCAGCCGATCGCGACCCCGAGGTGGCCGTCGAACAGTTTGTACCAGCTGAACACCGGGTCCTTCCGGCTCGAGACCTTCGACGGGTCCTCCGGAGGCGGCGGCTCCCCGCCCGGGCCCACGATCACATCGCCGTTGGGCAGCACCATCACGTCACCGGGCTTCAGCTGGCTCGGATCCCGGTTGGCCGGGCCCGCCTGCCCAGGACCGCCCTCCTGGCCGGGGCCCGCCTGCCCCGGACCTGCTTGCCCAGGGCCACCTTCCTGGCCAGGACCGGCCTGCCCCGGACCACCTTCCGGCCCCGGGCCCGCTTGACCCGGACCGCCTTCCTGTCCTGGACCACCCTCTTCACCCTGCGAGCCACGCAGTTTCGAGCGGTCCAACGGATTGTCCGGCGGACCGAGCACCGGCGGCCCGGACATCCGGCCGGTGGGCGGCAGCGCACCGGGGATGTCGATGCCCACCCGCCCGAGACCGTTGTAGCCGAACACCATGGCGGCGGCGCTGTTGTTCGTCGTACCGCTGACGTACGGCCGGGCACTGGCCGGAGTGAAGGTGTAGAGCGCGATCCACGACAGCGAGACCGCGAGCGTCACCACGCCGGCGATGCCCACGTGCTTGACCCGGCGGCGCAGCTCGGTCGGCGCGGTCAGCAGGTAGCCGATCGCCAGCGCGGGCAGGATCATCCACGCAGTGATCATCTTGGCCTGGAACCCCAGCCCGACCCAGACACCGGCCAGTAGCAGCGACCGGAGCCGGGCTTCCAGGACGGCCCGCTGGAACGCGTCGGCCGCGAACACCAGGCACATGGTCAGCAGGCCGTCCGCCATGCTGTGCCCGAACATCGACGCGGCGACGGGGGTGAAGGTGAGGACGGCCGCGGCGAGCAGGCCGGGGACGACGCCCGCCCATCGCCGCACGACCCGGTACATCACCAGGATCGAGAGCACCCCGCCGATCACCTGCGGCAGTGCCAGCGACCAAGCGTGGTACCCGAAGATCTTGGCGAACACGGCCTGCACCGCGAACGAACCGCCGAGTTTGTCGAGGGTGGCGGTCGCCTCCGGATCGACGGCGGCGTAGAAGAACGCCTTCCAGCTCTCGGACATGCTCCGGACCGCGTCCGAATACAGCGGCGCGTAGTCGACCCGGGGCAGGTTCCAGGCATAGAGCACCGCCGCCACGAACGCGATGCCCAGCAAGGCGGGCCGGGCCCACGGCGGTTGGCCGGGCGGGGAGCGCCAGAGCATCCAGCGGGGTGATCCGGCGACGGGCACCGGATCCGGGCTCGGCGACGGTTGGACGGTGAGCGTTTCGGACATTCGGCTACCTCCCGGCACGGTACGGCGCCCCTGCCGTACCGACTGATCGAGTTCTTCGTGTGCTGCGGTCTCAGCTGTCGTCGCCAGAGACGACAGGCCAGGTCGTTTCGCGATAGGCGCCGTCCGTCGATGTCTTGCGGGCATGCCCGTCCAACTGCTCGAAAAGATCCTTCTGCGGCCCGTTGAGCATCAGCATCTGCGAGGAATAGAGCTTGAGCGCCTCGAATTTCCGCGTCCGCGCGTCGGCCTCGACCGGGGCGGCCACGGGTGCGCCGAGCCGGAATCCGGACGGCAGCTCGGCCGAGCCCATACCGAAGACCGCGTGCGGGAGGTCTTCCCACAGCCGGACCGGAACGCCCTTCTCCGCGGCGACGAGCAGCGCGGCGTCCCGCGTGATCTCGTTGTCGACGTGATGGCTGATGGCCGCGCAGGTGACGATCAGCGCCGGGTCGAATTCTTCGACGAGCGCTTCGATGTCGTCCTTGACCGCGGCGAACAGATCCGGGTCGCTCTGCGAAGTCTGCCTGCTGATCGCCAGCTTCTTGCGGCCCTCCACGTTGTCGGCCAGCCAGCGGCCGTCCGGGAGTTTGCGATAGATGGCGTCGAGGAACCGGCCGTGCCGGTAGCCGACCCCCAGATGTGCCAGCGCGGCGATGTCCTCGTTGCGCCGGTGCAGCGGCGCGTCCTGGTCCGGCGAAAGCCCCCAGATCGAGTGCATCCGCTCCGCCGCGGGCGAATAAGGAGGCGGTGCCGTACCGGCGAACACCGTATTGACGATCACTTCCGCGCCGTCCCGCGCCGCCTGCGCGAGGCCGGCGCCGTAGGACAGGACCGCGTCGTCCAGATGAGGGGAGAGCGCCAGTAGCCGGAGGTCTTGAGACATAGCGTCACTTTCGCGTCAGCGGTGCCACGGGACAACAGGTGAAGGCTGGACGGATCGCCGGGTCAAACGGAAACGGCGGGCTTCCTCCGCCGGACCGCGTCCAGCAGGCGCTCCGCGGTGACGACCGCCCCGTCCTCGCTGATCATGCCCGCGACTTCGACCGCCCTGGCCTTGGTCTCCGGGCTCAGCACCGCGGTGAGCGACGACGGCAGGTCGTCGAAGCTCGGAGCGGGCTCGTGGTGTGCCGCACCGATCCCCAATTCGGCCACCCGGTCCGCGTAATAGGGCTGATCCGTGTGCCGGGCGACGATGATCTGCGGGACACCCGCCCGGGCGGCGATATGCGCCGTACCCGCGCTGCCACCGTGGATGACGGCGGCCACCCGGCCGAACAGGACCTGGAGGTTCACCTCTTCGACGGCGAGACAGTCAGGGCCTTCGTCGGGCAGGGCCAATTCGGCCCAGCCACGGGAAAGGATCACCCGGCGGCCCTTGGCCCGGATCGCCTTGATGGCCGACGTCGCCAGCTCCGCGGTGCCGAGCGCGGTCGAACTCCCGAAACCCACGTACACCGGCGGCGCCCCGGCCGCCAGGAACGCCTCGACCGCCGCGGGAAGGGGGCGTTCGTCGGGCAGGATCCACGAGCCGGTCTGCACGGCGTCCAGCCCGGGCTGCAACGGGGCCAGCACCGGATCCGTCGCCAGCCACGGCTGATCGGTGTAGCCGTAGTCGAACAGGTTCTCCAGCGGAGCCAGGCCCGCCGATGCCCGCCTGCGGTTGAGCGGACCGGCGAACCGCTCGTAGAACCGCTCGTGACGCTGTTCCCACAGCACCCGGTTGTCGGTCACGCCCGGGGTGGTCCGTTCGTCCAGCGGCGGCGCGAAATGCGAGGACGGCAGATAGACGGGGCTGTAGGCGGCGTAGTGGTACGGGATGCCCAGCTTCTCGGCCACCGACCGCACCGAAACCGCGGCGGCCATCTCCCCGGTCACCACCACGACGTCGGAGCCTTCGGCCGCTGCCGGGACGTTGTCGAACTGCATGTCGATCGCCTCGGCCGCGAACCGCCGCTCGTCCTCGGGCGACGGCGGCGGCATCCCCTCCTGCAACATCACCCGCTGCTTCGCACCGACCGGCACGTGGACGACACCGACCTCCTCCAGCCGTTCCGCGGCGGGCGGCGGGGCGCACATCCGCACCTCCGCGCCGAGGTCCCGCAACCGAACCGCCAGTGCCACCAGTGGTTCGACGTCTCCCCGAGAGCCGCACGTCGACAACAACACACGCATTTCGCACCTCTGTTCCGATGGGTTCCCGACCGGGGTCCGTCAACGACCTTGCCGCTGGTACAACGCTTGCCAGAGGTAGCTCCACGGCCGGGCCCACTCGTCGGCGACGCATTTCCAGTCAGGGCCCGGTACATAGGCCTCGACGTAGTTCCGTGCCTGCGCTTCGACGGCGCGGTTGTCGTGGATGTCGATGATGTTCGTCAGCAGCCCGGTGCTCAGGGCACGCGCGACGGCCTCCTCGCCTCGCGCGTGCGAGTCGAGGCTCTTGTCCATGTACTTCCCCACCGGGTTGTTCACGTAGAAGTGGCGGCACTGCTGGTCGATGAGGGCGAGGTAGGACCGCACGGTCTCGGCGCTCATCTCGGCCATCGAGTCGATGTTGATACAGAGATCGAAGGTCCGGTCCGCCAGTGTGCTTTCGATCTTGTCCACCGGCACGAATTCGACCTTGGCGAACTGCTCGCCGGTCAGCACCGCGGCGAGGTACTTCCGCGACAGTTCCAGGGTGTTCGGCAGGTCGACGACGCAGTATCCGGAGAGCTCGTGATTGGAGATGATGGCGTGGGCGGTCCGCCCGTACCCGGCGCCGATCTCCAGCACCTCGGCCTTGTCCAGATCGACCCGCTTCGCGATGAACTCCAGCTCCAGGGCGGCCCGCAGATAGTCCAGATCCACCTGCTCGCCGTGGTAGGTCACCGAGATCGGATCGCCCACCTCGCGGTGGCGGATACGGGTCAGGCCCGCCCAGGCGTCCTCGCTCAAGCTGCCGGCCAGGCCGTAGACGAGCGTCTTCAGGAACCGTACGCCGTTCGTCTGCACGTTGACCAGCGCGAGCCGGTAGTTGACCTCACTGTTCTTGAATCCGGCCAGGTCGGCGATCATCTCCTGGTTGAGGTGTGCTTCACCGATCTGCTGCCACATGCTGCTGGCTTCGTACGTTCGGGTGGCGGTGTCCGGTTGGTCGATCATGGCCGGTCTCAAACCTTCCTCAAGGGACGAAATGGAAGCGGGGGCGGTGGTTCACGCGGGGACGGAGGTCTTCTCCCGGTTGAGCGCGTCGAGCACCAGCTCCGCGGCGACGGTCGCCCCGTCGGTGCCGATGGTGGCCGCCACGGCCTGCGCCCTGGCGCGGGTTTCCGGTGCCAGCGCGGTGGTGAGGGCGGCGGACAACGAGTCGTAGGTCGGCGTCCGGCCTTCGTGCGCCACACCGATCCCCAGCTCGGCGACCCGGCCGGCGTAGTAGGGCTGGTCCGCGATCTGGGGGACCAGGATCTGGGGAACGCCCGCGCGGGCGGCCACGGTCGTCGTGCCCACCCCGCCGTGGTGGACGACGGCGGCCACCCGGCCGAACAACAGCTGCTGATTGACCTCGCCGATGGCCAGGCAATCCTCCTGGTCGTCGATCAGGGCTAGATCGGCCCAGCCGCGGGAAAGCACCACCCGGCGGCCCTGGGCGCGAATCGCCTCGATGGCGACTTTCGCGGCGTCGGCGGGAGCGTGCAGGCTGCCGAAGCCCACGTACACCGGAGGCGACCCGGCGGCGAGGAACGCCTCCAGTTCCGCGGAAAGCGGCCGTTCGTCGGGCAGGGTCCACGCTCCGGTCTGCACCGCGCCGAGATCCGTCGGCTGCAACGGGGCCAGCACCGGATCCGCCGCCACCCACGGCTGTTCGGTGTAGCAGTAGGTGAAGATGTCCTCCACCGGCGGCAGACCGATCTCGGCCCGTTTGCCGTTGAGCGCCGCCCCGTATCGCTTCAGGGCGCTCTGGTTGTTGCGCTCCCACAACTCCTGGATCCCGGTGCCTTCCGGGGCGGGCGGCTCGCCGATGGGCGGCGGCGGCGCGTAGTACGGCGACGGAACGTAGATCGGGCAGTAGAAGGCGTAGAAGTAGGGAATGCCCAGTTTCTCGGCCACCGAACGGACACCGACGGCCGCGGGCAGCAGGCCGGTCGTCACCACCGCGTCACAGCCTTCGGCGGCCGCCGGGACCTCGTCGAACTGCACGGTGATCGACTCGGTCATGAACCGCGCCATTTCCTCGCGCGAGGGCGGGGTCTTCCGGTCCGCCTTCGGTCGTGCCGAGCGGCCGACCGGCACCAGCGGCAGCGCGAACTCGGCCACCCGGTCCGCGGAGTCCGGCGGCGCGCACAACCGCACCTCCGCGCCGAGCTCCCGCAGCCGGACCGCCAGCGCCATCAGCGGCTCGACGTCGCCGCGACTGCCGGACGTCGACAACAAAACACGCATTATCTGCTTCCCCGTTCGGTAGGTTGTCGCACGTCACGCGGGAACGGCGGGTTCTTCCCTGCCTGCCGCGTCGAACAGTTCTTCCGCGGCCACCGTCGTCCCGTCGGTGCGGATCGTGCCCGCCACGGCCGCCGCCCGCGTGCGGGCTTCCGGTGCCAGCGTCGTGGTGAGCGCGGCCGACATGGCGTCGAAAGCCGGGATCGGGCCCTCGAGTGCCACACCGACCCCCAGTTCGGCCACCCGGTCGGCGAAGTACACCTGCTCCACGACGTTGTCGATCACGTTGCGCACCACGATCTGGGGGACGCCGGCCTGCGTGGCCACATACGTCGTGCCCGTGCTGTCGTGATGGATGGCGACGGCCACCCTGGCGAAAAGCGCCTGGAGATTCACTTCGCCGACGACGAAGCAGTCGGCGTCGTCCTCCGGCAGGGCCAGGTCGGCCCAGCCGCGGGAGGCGACCACCCGGCGGCCCTTGGCACGGATCGCTTCGATGGCCACTTGCACCGCGCCGGCGGTCGAGGCTCCGGACGAACTGCCGAAGCCCACGTACACCGGCGGCGGGCCGTCGGCCAGAAAGGCTTCCAGTGCCTCGGGAAGCGGCCGTTCGTCGGGCAGGATCCACGCACCGGTCTGCCTGGCGTACGCGCCGCCCGGCGGTGGGGCCAGGATCGGATCCGTCGCCAGCCACGGCTCGCCGGTGTAGCCGTAGTCGAACAGATTCGTGACCGGCGGCAGGCCGACGTCCGCCCGCCTTTCGTTGACCACACCACCGAAATGCTTGTCCGCGCCCTGGTTGTACAGCTCCCGCTCCGCCCGGTCGTGCCACGAGGGCAGATGGTCCGGAGACCAGACGGCGTAGAAATACGGGATGCCCCGTTTCTCGGCCACCGAGCGCACGGCGACGGCGGCGGGCAGCAAACCCGACGCCACCACCGCGTCACATCCCTCGGCGGCCGCCGACACCTTGTCGAACCACTCGCCGACCACCTGGCCGACGACCTCGGGCGCACCGGGCGGCGGCTCTCCCGGCTCGCGTGCCCCCGCCCGCACCGGACGGCCGACCGGTGTCATCGGCACCCCGACCTCGGCGCACCGCTCGGCGTAGTCCGGCGGCAGGCACATCAGCACCTCCGCACCGAGTTCTCGCAGCCGGACTCCCAGCGCCACCAACGGTTCGGTGTCGCCGCGGGATCCGCATCCGGAAATCAACACGCGCATTCTTCGCTTCCCCTGTCCCGTCCGATCCCGACCCTCGCGAACCGCGGAGGCCTCACACAGGGTGGTGCGGCAGCCACTTCATCCCGTCGGGAGAAGTGACCAGCCCGCCGGGGAAGAGCGGCACCTCGGGCTCGGCGTCCTCGCCGAGCAGCGCCTTCATCTGCACCTGGCCGGCTTCCTGCATCGCCTGCTTTACCACCTGCGACTTGAACATGGGCACCATGTTGTCGCCGCCGCCACCGGCCATCTCGTCCACCGCGGCGGCGAATTCCGCGCTGTGCTCGGCGATCCGGTTCGCGGCGGTCAACGCCGTCTCACCGGAGGACACGCCGCCGATCAGTTCGACGAAGGACTCGATCTCGGTGTGCTGGTTGTTCGTGACCTTCTTGGCCTGCCAGAAATACGATTCCTCGTTCACGTTCATCTGGTAGAACGACACGAGGAACTCGTAGAACACGCCGTATTCGCGGCGATACCGCGCCTCGAACTCGTTCAGCACGGTCTTCTCGTCCAGCTCGCCCGCGAGGACGCTGTTGATCGACCGGGCCGCGAGCAGCGCGCTGTAGGTCGCCAGGTGCACGCCCGAGGAGAACACCGGGTCCACGAAACAGGCGGCGTCGCCGATCAGGATCATCCCGGGACGCCAGAAGGTCGTCTGCTGGTACGAATAGTCCTTGCGGACACGGAGTTCCCCGTACTTGCCGGTGGTGACCCTGGTGGCGTTCGAGAGGTATTCCGAGATCATCGGGCATTCGGCGATCAACGCCTTCAGCGCCGCTTCCCGGTCACCCTGGATCTTGTCCGCGTCCTCGCGGCGTACCACGGCGCCGACGCTGGTCAGCGTGTCGCTCAGGGGGATGTACCAGAACCAGCCGCTGTCGAAGGCCACGCTCAGGATGTTGCCCGAGACCGGCTCCGGCAGCCGCTTGCCGCCTTCGAAGTACCCGAACAGCGCCAGGCTGCGGAAGAACTCGGAATAGTTCCGCGTGCCACCGACGTGGGAGTACAGGCGGCTCTTGTTGCCCGACGCGTCGACCACGAACCGCGCCGACACCTCGCGCTCCTCGCCGCCGGGGTCGGTGTACCGCACGCCGGTGACGCGTTCGCCCTCTTCCACCACGTCGTTGACCGCGCAGCCCTCGCGCACGACGACGCCCTTGCTCTTGGCGTTGTTCAACAGGATCTGGTCGAACTTCGCCCGCTCGACCTGATAGGCGTGCGACGTCGAACCCGCCATCTTGGAGGAGATCCCGAAGTGGAACGTCCACGGCTCCGGGCGGGCGCCCCAGCGGAAGGTACCGCCGCGTTTCAGCGGGAAGCCGGCGTTGGCCAGTTCGTCCGAGACCCCGAGCATCCGGCACACCCCGTGCACCGTGGCCGGCAGCAGCGACTCACCGATCTGATACCGCGGGAACACCTCTTTTTCGAGCAGCAGCACCCGATGTCCCTGCATGGCGACGAGGGTGGCCAGTGTCGAACCACCCGGCCCGCCGCCAGCCACGACCACATCGAAATCTTCCACCGACATATCCCACCATTCCTCGATCGAGTGTCAATCCGTTGTGGCTGCCGAATATTCTTCGCCGTCACTACCAGGTGACCGGCACCTGATCAGGGCAGTCGACGAACGCCTTGCGAAACTTGATTTCTTCGCCCGCCACGGCGAGCCGTAACCCGGGAAAGCGATTCCACAGGGTCTGATAAGCCATCCGAAGCATCGACCTGGCCACCGCCGCGCCGATACAATAATGGATTCCGTGCCCGAATCCGATGTCCGGAACCGGACCACGGTTCGCGTCGAACACATTGGGATCCGGCGTCAGCGCCTCGTCCCGGTTGGCCATGAGAACGGAACAGAGTACGTAGTCGCCCGCCTTGATCGTCTGGCCGTCGACGACCACGTCCTTGAGAGCCAGCCGGGGATTCGGCTGCTGCACGGGTGACAGGTAGCGCACCAATTCCGCGACCACCCGGTCCGCCTTCTCGGGGCCCTCCGAAAGCAGCGGTATCTGCCCGGGATTTTCCAGCAGCGCGACGACCCCGAAACCGATCATCCCGGCGACGGTTTCGACGCCGCCGAGGATCAGCGCCGTGCACAGGCCCTTCAGTTCCTCGTCCGTGACGTCGTCCCCGTGTTCCCGTGCGAGCGTGCCGAGGAGCCCCTCGTCGGGATCCTTCCGCTGCCTGGCGATGAAGTCCTCCAGATACCGGTTGAACGCCGCGCTGTCGGCCGCCCTCGCCTTGAGCCCCCGGCCCAGATCGACGTTCCGCCTGATCCGCCGGACGAATTCACGCCGGTCGTCGCGCGGGACACCGAGCAGTTCGCACAGCACACCGGCTCCGACCGGGTCGGCGAACAATCCCTGGAGGTCCGCGGGCGGCCCTTCGGCCTCCACCATGTCGAGCCGGTCGTCGATGAGCCGCTGGATCGCGGGCTCCATGCGGCGGATCCGCCGGAGGGTGAACTCCGGCGTCAGCATCCGCCGCAGGCGGCCGTGTTCGGGCGGGTCGTAGGTCGAGATCTGGCCGACGAACTGGGCTTCGACGTGCGTTCCCGATTCCCCTTGGGTGAACCGGGGACGGGTCGAGAAATTCTCGTGATCGCCCAGGATCCTGCGGACGACGTCATAACCACACGCTTGCCAGACATAGTCCCGGCCCAGCTGGGCGGACGCTTCCCCGACGATGCGGAACAACGGGCCGTGCGCCCGGAGGTCGAAATTGTCCTCGTGCGGATCGCACTTCGTCCGCAGTTGGAAGTTCGCCGGCTCCCGCAGGAGTGGCGCGGCCTGATCGGTTCCGTTTCCCATGTCGAGTGGAGGCTCCTTAAGTGACCGGGAGTGCGTTTCGGTCTCGCCGATCCGCCGTCGGCCCCAGTTTCATCGGTCGCCGAGCGGAGGTCCAGCGACCCGGATGGACGAAGGGACTCACCACTCGACCATCAGGCTGGTCAATCCGTATGCCGGGGTGGTCAGCCGGAAATTGTTCTCCTGGCCGGGATCCGCGAGCGCCAACGTGGGAAAACGCCGCCACAGCATGGTGTAGAACGTGCGCAGTTCGAGCCGGGCGAGAGCGGCACCGAGACAATGGTGGACACCGTGCCCGAACGCGACATGGGAAACGGATTCGCGGGTGACGTCGAGCCGTTCCGGATCCGGCACCAACGCGGGGTCGCGATTCGCCGCAGGCAGGGAGCAAATGACGCTCTCCCCCTTTTTCACCACCTGATCCCCGATGGTGACGTCCTCCTTGGCGATCCGCGGTGTCGGGGCGTAGGGCACCGTCAGATACCGGATCAGCTCGTCGACCGCCCGCTGCGCCGACTGCTCGTCACCCCGGAACGCCTCGATCTGGTCAGGATGCTTCAGCAGGGCCAGCACGCCCAGTCCGATCATCCCGGAGATGTTGTCGTCGCCGGCCAGCATCACCTGAACGCAGAAACCTCTCAGCTCCTCGTCCGTGGCCTCGTCGCCGTATTCGGCGACCACGGCGCCGATCAGCCCCTCGCCCGGTTCCTTCCGTTCCCTGGCGATCATGGCCAGCAGATAGCGGGAGAACGCCTCGCCCGCGGCCGCGCGTCTCTTCTGGCTCCGCGCGGGATCGAGATGCGCGTGACACAGCTGCATGAACATCGAGCGGTCGTCACGCGGCACCCCGATCAGCTCGCACAGCACCGCGCCCGGGACCTCGTTGGCGACGAGCTCGATCAGATCGGCGGGCGATCCCGCCTGCTCCATCGCATCGAGGCGCTCGGACACGATCTGTTCGATGTACGGCTGAAGCCGCTGCATCTTGCGCAGGGTGAACCCGGGCGTCAGCTTCTGACGCAGCCGCGTGTGCTCCGGCGGGTCGTAGTCCATCAGGTTGCCGACCAGTTCACGCGGCCGGAAGATCCCTTCCCCGCCGATCTCGTCGCGCCGGTCCCAGCGCCGCCGCGTGCTGAACCTGGTGTGGTCGCCCATCACCTGCCGGACGACTGCGTGTGTCGTGGCCATCCAGGTCGTCACGGCGTCCGCCCCGGAACCGACGGTGACCTCCGTCAGCGCCCCGGCGGCGAGCAGTTCGGCGGCCGGATCGAGCCCCTCCCGCCGGATGTGGACCGGGCGCGAGTCGTCACCACTCAACGGAAAGCTCCTCTGCTGCAAGACATTCGCGGACCTGGACGGTGAGGGTGGTCACGCGTGATCAGTCGCTCCCCTGGATGAAAGCGGCTCGTGGGGCCGGATGGCAACGTGTCCGGTTCGGGCGATCACCCTGGGAGCATGAGGATGAGACGGGCCCCTTGTCGAACGTGTCGCGAAAGCCACTTTCGGGACATCAGGCGTCGCGAAAGTGGCTTTCGCGACACGGGCACCGGCGGAAGGTGGCCTGCGCGGGCGAGTGGCCGGGGCGAGGCGGGAGCGGGGCGAGGCGGGCGAGTGGCCGGGGCGATGGCTCCCTTGACCGCATTAGACGCGGCGAAGGGAGCCATCACCCCACCACCGACCCTCCCGCGACCACGACCACGACACGTTTGACTCACTCCTCACTAGACCGGCCATTGCCGCTCACGACCCCACGCCGAGCGCCCGAATCGGGACACCTGGAGGCATCGAATGTCCCTTATGGACCGTCGTGGCCGTGATCGACTCGCCCGCGCGGACCGGCGGCGCCCGGATGAAGGTGACTTTCCCCGCGTCCAATGCGGCGAAGGGAGCCTTCACCCCACCGCCGATCACCCCACCCCCGATCACGACCCCCGCTCCCGCGCGCCTCCGGTGTCACCAGTCGAGTGGCAGGGCTTCCACGTCGAACGGCGGCGGCCCCAGTTTGATCTCCCGCTCCGGTTCGGCCAGCTTCAAGGTGGGGAACCGGTGTGCCAGCGCGGGAATCGCCACCTGGAACACCATTTCGGCCAGTGGCCTGCCGAGGCAGTGGTGGATGCCGTGCCCGAACGCGACGTGGACGGGCTTCTCCCGGCCGATGTCGAACCGGTCCTCCGGTGCGGGGAAGTCGCGGCGGTTCGCCGCCAGGAAGGAGGGAGTGACGGCGTCGCCCGCCTTGACGGGGCAGCCGCCGATGGTCACGTCCTCCAGCGCGACGCGCGGAGTGGTCTTCTCGTCGCTGGTGAGGTAGCGGACCATCTCGTCCAGCCAATCCGGGACGGTTTCCGGCTTTTCCCGCAGCAGCGCGAATTGCCCGGGGTGCTCGACCATCAGCCAGGCGCCCGCCGCGAGAAAGCGGGCGACCTGGTCGCCGCCCGCCCCCATGACGAACGAAGCCACGCCGATCAGTTCCGCGTCGGTGATGTCGTCGCCGTGTTCGCGCACCACCACCCCGAACAGGTCGTCGCCGGGGTCGCGGCGGGTCCGGCTCACGACCTGGTTCATGTACGTCCAGAACCGGTTCCCCGCCGCCACCCGCCGCTTTCCCGATTTCTCGGCCCGGCTGGCGTGCAGGGCCCGCGAGAGCTCCACCTGGTCGTCACGGGGAATGCCGAGGAAGTCACAGGTCACCGTCGTCGCGATGGGCCAGCCGAACCGCGGTACGAAGTCGACCGGGCCGCCGGTGGCCTCGATGGCGTCCAAGGTGGCGTCGACGATCTTCTCCACCTGCGGCCGGAAACCCTGGATCCGCCGGATGGCGAACGGGGACGTCACCATCCGCCGCAGGCGCGTGTGCTCCGGCGGGTCGTACTGGGTGAGGAAACCCGGGAAGGTGAAACCCGCCGCGGTGCCGCCGTAGAGCAGTTTCGCGGTGAATTTGTCCGAACCGAGGACCTGCCGGATCTCGTCGTACCCGGTGGCGAGCCAGGCGGTCCGTCCTCCGGGTGCGTCCTCGACCCCCATGACGGCCATGGGCCCCTGTGCCATCAAGGCGGTCAGCTCCGGCACCGGGTCGAAGCGATCACGCCGGTGGATCGCCAGCCCCAGGTCGACGTTGATCTCCTCGAAATCGCCGCGGACGACGTCGTTCTCCTCGATCACTGCGCAGATCCTTTCGCCCCGGCCGGCCGGACGGGCGCCGAGCCCGTCCAACCGGCCGTCTTGAGCGGCTGGACACCTTTTCAGGCGCCGATTTCCTGGATGAGGCTCTTCGGCCGGAGGTCCGTCCAGTTCTCCTCGACATAGGCGAGGCACTCCTGACGGCTCGCCTCCCCGTGCACACGGGTCCACCCGGCGGGCACCTCCGCGAAGGTCGGCCAGAGCGAGTGCTGTCCCTCGTCGTTGACCAGCACGAAAAAGGAACCGTCTTCGTTGTCGAACGGATTGGTCATCGTTGTGTCCTTTCACGTTCCGGCCGGGACCGGAGTTTCTCGGCGACGATGGGTCCAATCTGGGCCAACGCCGCGGGTTGCACCATGTCGTAGTGGTTGGACGGGATCTCGTGAGGCTCGATGGCGCCGCTCGTGAACTCCTTCCAGCTGGATTTCGCCACCGGGACGGGCAAATGGCCGGGCCGGTCCACGGTCGCGATGAAGAGCAGGATGTCGCTCGCGGAAGGTGAAGTGGTGTGCCGTGGCCCGACTTCCCAGAGGTTGCGCATGACCGCTTCGAGCCGGGCCCGTGCGGCCGTCCCCTTGACCAATTGGCCCGCGAGGTCGAGGTCCCGCTGATTCCGTTTTTCGAGCGCTTCTTCGTCACGCGCGGCCTGCTGGCTCGGCGTGCCTGCCGCGTTCCGTCCCATGTAGACGGGATAGGCGTCGAGGAGGGCGAGCAGGCCGACCTCCTCCCCCGCCGCTTCGAGCAGGGTCGCGATCGCCTGCGCGATCCGCCCGCCGAGCGACCAGCCGAGGAGGTGGTACGGCCCGGACGGCTGCACGGCGCGGATCTGCCGGAGATAGTCGGCGGCCATCTCGTCGACGCTGCCCGGCAAGGGTTCGGTACGCGCCAATCCTCGCGCCTGCACGCCGTAGACCGGCTGATCCGACGGCAGATGGCGCAGCAGCGGCTCGTAGTTCCAGCTCAACCCACCGCTCGCGTGGACGCAGAACAGCGGCGGGCGGGAACCCGCGACCCGCAGCGGCAACAGGATCTCGAAGTCACCGGTCTTCACGGCGGTGTCCGATCGCCGCCGCTCGCCGACCACGACCAGGGTCTTGGCGGGTGTCTTGCGGGCGAGCAGTCCCGTCGGCAGCATCCGGTGCCCCGGCTCGCCGAACGGGCAGGGAACGGTGGGCAGTCCCGATCCGCCGTCCACCGCTTGTCCCGTGACGTACAGATCGCCGACGACGCCGGGAGCCACCGGGTTCATCCGTTCGTCGAGCAGGAGCGCGCCCAGCGGGGTTTCGCCCGCCAGCTCGGCGAGGGCGGGCGAAACCGCGCCGGACCACCGCGCCGGTGCGATGACGGGACGTCCGCGCTCGAAGTCGTCGAGGAAGAGGTCCAGCTCGCTGATCCGCCGTCCGGGGTTCTCCGCCACCTGTTCCAGGACCCGGACCAGCCGCCTGGCCACCGATTCGGCGGTGGCCTCGTCGAACAGATCGGCGGCGTAGCGCAGGGTGCCGTCGATACCGCCCGGGTCGTCGTTGTCGTCGAAGCGTTCGGTGAGCTCGAACGCGAGATCGAGCTCCATCGCCCCGGTCCCGCCGGGTTCGGCGCTGGTGCGCAGGGCCGGCAGTTCCGCCGCGTCCCACGCCCCGAGGTCTTCCTCGGCCACCCGCAGTCCGACCTGGAACACGGGGTGCCGGGAAAGCGAGGCCGGCAGGTCGAGCAGCTCGACGATCCGCGCGAAGGGCAGGTCGGGATGCTGTGCCGCGGCCTGGACCGCCTCCTGGACCCGGGAAACGACCTCGAGGAAGTCCGGATCGCCCGAGAGATCCGTCCGCAGGGCGCACGGTTGCTCGAACGGGCCGATCATCGGCTCGAGATCGATCAGGTCTTCGTCCCTTGGCCTCGGGGTACCGATCACCAGGTCCTCGCCCGCGCCGAATCCGGTCAGCAGCATGGCGAGCGCCGCGTGCACCGATTCGGGCGTTTCCGCGCCGAGCCGTTCCACCGCCGCGGTCAGCCGGGCATGCGTCTCCGCGTCCAGCCGCACCTCGACCGACCCGGTCCGCCGCGACGGTACGGCGGGCCGCGGCCGGTCGAACGGGAGCACCGTCTCCCCGTCGATACCCGCCAGGTTGTCCCGCCAGAAGACGACCTGCTCGTTGGTGAGGCTGCCGGGTTCGTCCTCGTCGGCGAGCAGCCGTCGCTCCCAGCCCGCGTAGTCGGCGAACTGCAGGGCCAGCGGGGCCCGCTCGGGGACCCGGTCCTCCCGGCGCGCGCCGTACGCGGCCGCCAGGTCGCGGAAGAACACGTCGATCGAGTCGTCGTCGGCGAGGATGCGGTGCATCCGCAGGTTCAGGACGTGCTCCTTCTCCGAGAGCTCGAAGAGGTCGCACCGCCACGGCACCTCGCGCGTGAGGTCGAAGACCTGTCCACGCCGCTCGGCGAGCAGGCCGGGCAGGGTCTCCTCGGTGGCGGGCACCGGCGTCAGCTCGACCTCCAGCGTGTCCTGGATGTGCTGGTGGACGCTCTGCGCGTCGCCGGGGAAGGTCGTGCGGAGGATCTCGTGCCTGGCCGCGACGTCACCGAGCGCCGCCGCCAGCGCGGGCACGTCCAGCCTGCCTCGCAGGCGCAGCGCGACCTCGATGTGCAGCCCCGCGGTCTCTTCCCCGGGGCGCGCCAGCAGCCAGGCACGCAGCTGCGGGGCCGTGAGAGGCAACCGGTCCGGTCGTTTCACGGCTTCCAGCGCGGGACGTGCCTTCGCCGCGAGCGCCCTCGCGACCCCCGCGGGGGTCGGCGAGGAGAACAGCTGCCTGATGGGCAGATCCGCGCCGAGCTCCTCCCGGATCCGCGCGATCAGCCGCATGGCCAGCGCCGAACTCCCGCCGAGATCGTGGAAAGCGTCGTCGACCCCCACGCCGTCGACGCCGAGGATCTCGGAGAACAGCGCGCAAAGCACCTTCTCCGCCTCGCTCTCGGGCGCCTTCTCCGACGTGCGGCCGGCGAGATCCGGGGCGGGCAGCACACGGCGGTCCACCTTGCCGTTGGCGGTGACGGGCAGGCCCGGCAGGGCGATGACCGCCATCGGGACCATGTACGCGGGCAAGGCCAGCCCCATCCGCCGCCGGATCTCCTCCGCGCCGGCGTCACCGCCGTCGGAGACGAAGTAGCCGACCAGCCGCTTTTCCCCGGGCTGGTCCTCCCTCGCCACGACGACCGCTTCGACCACGCCGGGCTGGGCCGCCAGCACGGCCTCCACCTCGCCAAGCTCCACCCGGTAGCCGCGGATCTTCACCTGCTCGTCGGTGCGGCCGAGGAACACCACCTCGCCGTCGCGGGTCCAGCGGGCCAGGTCGCCGGTGCGGTACATCCGTTCACCGGGCAGGAACGGGCACGCCACGAACCGCTCGGCCGTCAGGCCCGGTTTGGCGAGGTACCCGCGCGCCAGGCCCGTGCCCGCGATGTACAGCTCGCCCGCGACACCCGGGGCGACCGGACGAAGGAACGCGTCGAGGACGTAGATCCTGCGGTTCGCCATGGGATGGCCGATCGGCAGCTCCCCCTCGACCACCTCACCGGGTTCGATGGGCAGCCACGTGGCGCACAAGGTGGTCTCGGTCGGCCCGTAGGTGTTCCGCACCCGCAGGCCGGGCTGGGCCCGCCTCAGGTTCTCCACGGACTGCGCGGGGACGACGTCGCCGCCGGTACCGATCTCGACCAGGCCCTCGAAGCATTCCGGGGAGGTTTCCGCGAGGGCACGGAAAGTACCCGCCGTGAGGTGGACGTAGTTCGCTCCGCGCCCGACGGCCAGCCGGACCCCGGCCGCGTCCAGGACACCCGGTTCGGTGAGCAGCACCCTGGCGCCCGTCGAGAGCGGAACCCACATCGCGTAGAGCGACGGGTCGAAGACGTGGGTCGCGTGCATCAGCACGCCGTCGCCGGGCCCGATCAGCCAGCCCGCGTCACCCGCCAGGCCCGCCACCGCCCCGTGCGGGATGCCCACGCCCTTCGGGGTCCCGGTGGAGCCCGACGTGTACATCACGTACGCGAGGTCGTCCGCGCTCGGCCGGAAATCCGTTGGCGTGGCGGGGAAAGCACTGACGGCGGCCCGCGTCTCGGCGGCGTCGAGGACGATCGCGCCCGACGGGACGACACCGCTGGTGGCCTCCGTGCACAGCACGGTCGAAAGCTCCGAGTCGGCGAGGATGAACGCGATCCGCTCCGCCGGGTAGTCGACGTCCACCGGGACGTAGGCCGCGCCCGCCTTCCAGATCGCCAGGAACGCGATCAGCAGCTCCGGCGACCGCTCCATGGCCACCCCGACCCGGTCTCCCCGGCCGACGCCGCTATCGGTGAGGTGCCGGGCCAGCCGGTTCGACGCCTGGTCGAGTGCGGCGTAGGTCAGGTCCGCGCCGTCCGCGCCGGTGATCGCCACCGCCTCCGGCGCCACGGCCACCCGCCGCCCGAACAGTTCCAGCACCGACTCGCCCGGGACCGGGGCCTCGGTCGCGTTGAACTCGTCGACCACCAGTGCGCGTTCGGCCTCGCTCAGCAGGGTCAGCCGTCCGATGAGGACTCCCGGCTCGGCGACGAGCCGCTCCAGCACCCTGGCCAGCGCCCCGACGACCGACTCGGCGGCCTCCTCGCCGAAGAGGCCCCGGTCGTAGTCGAGGATGAGCGGCATCCGTTCACCGGGTCCGGTGATCAGGGTGAACGGGTAGTGCGACGAATTGCGTCCCCGTTTCACCGGACGCAGGACCAGACCGGTGTCCTCCTCCTCACCGAGCCCCGCCCGGGGGAAGTTCTCGTAGATGACGAGCGTGTCGAAGACCGCCCCGGGGCCACCGATGGCGAGCACGTCCTGCAGGCCGAGATGCTGATGGGCCATGAGGGCCGACTGGCGGCTCTGCAGTTCGGCGAACAGGTCGACGGCACGTCGCGCACCGTCGAGCCGGACCCGCACCGGCAGGGTGTTGAGCAACTGGCCGACCATCGCCTCGACGCCGGGCAGATCGGCGGGCCGTCCCGACGCGGTCGCGCCGAACACCACGTCGGTGCGCCCGGAAAGCTGTGACAGCACGACCGCCCAAGCGCCCTGCACGACGGTGTTGAGGGTGAGACCGTTGCCGCGCGCCAGTTTGGCCAGGCCGTCGGTCACCGCCTCGGGCAGTTCGACCACCGCCGTGTGGATATCCGGCACCCTGGCCGGATCGGCGGGGGCGACCGTGGTCGGGACGTCCAGCCCGGCGAGTTCGTCGCGCCAGGCCGTCCTCGCCGCTTCCTTGTCCTGCCGTCCCAGCCAAGCGAGGTAGTCGCGGTAGGACACGGTGGGCGGCAACCCGGACGCGTCCCCGCCCGCGGCGTGGATCTCGGCGAGTTCGTGATGGATGATCGGCATCGACCAGCCGTCGGTCAGCACGTGGTGCAGGGTGTGCACCAGCCGGTGACGCTCCGGGCCCAGCCGGACCAGGTGGAGTTTCATCAGCGGCGCGACCTCGATGCTCAGCCGCTCGGCCACCTCTTCCGCGGCCAGCCGGTCCACCTCGGCGTCGGCGACGTCGTCCGGCAGACCGGACAGATCCGTTTCGCGCCAAGGGATTTCGGCGTCCCGCGCGATGACCTGCACCATCTGCGCGCCGCTGACGAAACGGAAACAGGCGCGCAGCGCGGCGTGCCGGTCCACGAGTGCCTGCCAAGACGCCCGGAGCAGTCCCGCGTCCAGCGGACCGTCGATGCCGTAGACGGTCTGCACCGTGTAGGTGTCGGGCCCGTCCTTGTCGAGCGCGGTGTGGTACAGCATCCCTTCTTGCAGCGGCGAGAGAGGCCAGACGTCCTCGACGCTGGAGCGGGGCTTCGCGCGAGTGTCGTCAACGGTCACGATCTGCTCCTTATAGCGGTTGGTTCGAGGGGCGAGGCGAGGTGGCATCCGTGTCTGGCGGGCGTTGCGAAAGCCACTNNAGTGGCTTTCGCAACGTCGGCAGCAGCCCCGATTGCCTTGTCCCTCATCAGTCGCGGGCCAATCCGGCCTCGAGCTGGTCCAGCTGGTCAGGGGAAAGGTCGACGAGCATGCCCGCCTCGGGTTCCGGCGCGGCGACGCCGCCGCCTTCGGCCGGGAGTTCCGTCACGAGTTCCGCCAGCCGTTCCGGTGTCTTCTCCTCGAAGACCTGCCAAGGGGTCAGTTCCAGCCCCTTCCGGCGCGCGCGGGCGGACAGCTGCATCGAGGTGATCGAGTCGCCGCCGAGTTCGAAGAAGCTGTCGTCGGCGCCGACGCGTTCGAGGCCGAGTACTTCCGCGAACAGTTCGCACAGCCGCTTTTCCGTGTCCGTGCGCGGATCCCGCCCGGAGGTCATCCCGGCGAAGTCGGGCGCCTGCAGCGCCCGGTGGTCGAGCTTGCCGTTGGGCGTGAGCGGCATCTTGTCCAGCGCGACGAACGCCGACGGCAACATGTACTCCGGCAGCCGTTCGGCGGCCAGCTCGCGCAGCGCGGTCAACAACGGATCGGCCGCGGTGTCCGCCGACGGCACGATGTAGGCCACCAGCTGCTTGTCGCCCGGCCCGTCCCGGTGGACGGCGATCGCCACCTGGGAGACCCCCGGATGCTCCGACAGCACGCTCTCGATCTCGGCGGGCTCGACCCGGTATCCGCGCACCTTGACCTGCGCGTCGGCCCGGCCGACGAACATCAGCTGCCCGTCGGCCGTCCAGCGGAACCGGTCGCCGGTGCGGTACAT
>NZ_LQMT02000011.1:282-4157 GCF_001620365.2 Amycolatopsis keratiniphila subsp. keratiniphila | reverse complement strand
AGGTAGCCGCGGGCGAGGCCGACCCCGGTGATGTAGAGCTCCCCCGCCACGCCCGGGGCCGCCGGCTGCAGGAAGGAGTCGAGTACGTAGTGCCCCACGTTGCGGATCGGGCCGCCGAGCGGGACCACGTCGTATCCCGGTGACAGCGGGGAACTCATCGTCGAACAGATCGTCGTCTCGGTCGGCCCGTACGCGTTGATCATCCGCCTGCCGGGCGACCAGCGGTCCGCCAGCGCGGGCGTGCACACCTCGCCGCCGGTCAGCACGCTCCGCAGGCTGTCCGGCAGATCCTCCTCCGCGGCCAGCACACTCGGGGACACGGTGAGATGGGTGATCCCCCACCGCCGCAACGCGTCGCCGAGCGTCACCCGGGGCGGCATGCTCTCCGCGTCGGGCAGCACCAGCGTCCCGCCCGCCAGCAAAGCCATGTACAGCTCGGAAACGATGGCGTCGAACCCGATGGCGGACAACTGCAGGACCCGCGAGGAGGACGTGACCTCCAGGCGCTCGATATGCGCGGTGGCGAGGTTGCCGAGTCCGGCGTGGGTGACCATGACGCCCTTCGGCACCCCGGTCGATCCCGACGTGTAGATGACGTACGCCGCGTCGGTCGCCGCCACCCGCGGCAGCTCCACCTCGGGATCGGAAGCGGGCAGATCGTCCAGCACCAGCACCGAACCCGTGAATCCCTCGGGGACGACCGAACGCGTCGCGCCGGTGCACACCAGCACTTCCGGAGCCGAGCTGGACAGCATCAGCTCGATCCGCTCCCGCGGGTAGTCGGGGTCCACCGGCACGAACGATCCGCCGGCGAACGACACCGCCATCAGCGTCACCGCCAGCTCGGCCGAGCGGCCGACCACCACGCCCACCCTGGTCTCCCGCCGGACACCCAGCCCCACGAGCAGCCGGGCCAGCGATTCCACCTCGTCGAGCAGCTCACCGAAGGTCAGGCGGCGCCGGGCGTCCTCCACCGCGACCGCGTCCCGCGACCGCGCCACCTGCCTGCGGAACAGCTCCGGCAGTGCCTCGGCCTCGAACGGGACACCGGTCCGGTTCCATTCGTCCACCACCAGCCGTCGCTGCTCCGGTGCGATCAGGGCGACCCGCCCCACCGGCAGCCGCGGTTCGGCCACGACCTGTTCCACGGCCTGGAGGATCGACGCGACGACCTCTTCGGCCTGTGCCCGGTCGTACGCGTCCGGACGGTAGATGCATTCACCGCGGATGCCACCGGCCGCGGACACCCGCATGGACAACGGATAGTGCCCGGTGTCGTTCGGGATCGCCGCGGGACGCATGACGAGCGCGTCGGGGTCGTCGGACGGGCTCAGCGGGGACGGGGGGTTCTCGAAGACGACGATCGTGTCGAACGCCGCGCCCTGCCCGACCAGCTGGTTGATCTCGGCCAGCCCGATGTGCTGGTGCGCCATCATCCCGACCTGACGTTCCTGCAGATCCGCCAGCATGTCGACGAACGGCTCGGCCCCGTTAAGGCGGGCCCGCACCGGCAGCATGTTCATGAACAGGCCGACGGCGGATTCGACACCGGGGATCTCGGGCGGGCGTCCGGCCACTGTGGCACCGAAGACCACGTCGTCGCGTCCGGTGAGCCGGGCGAGCAGCAGCGACCAGACCCCTTGGAAGAGGGTGTTCACCGTGACGCCGTGCCCTCGGGTGAACTCGATCAGCCGCCTGCTCGCGTCCGCGTCGAGTTCGAACGTGACGCGGTCGGGTTCGATGGGCGCGATGATCGAATCCGGCGGTACGACGTGGGTCGCCTCGTCGAGTCCCGCGAGTTCGGCCTTCCACGCCGCCCTGGCGGCCGCCTTGTCCTGGCGGGCGAGCCAGACGAGGTAGTCACGGTAGGACGTCGGGATGGGCAGGGCCCGGCCGTCACCGCCGGCTTCGTAGGCCGCCACCACGTCGATGATGAGGAGCGGAAGCGACCAGCCGTCCGCGGCGATGTGGTGCGACGCCAGCGCCAGCCGGTGCCGTCCTTCCCCGAGGCGCACCAGGTGCAGCCGTAGCGGCGGCGCCTGGGTCAGGTCGAACCGTTCGGCGTGCAGTGCCGCGGCGAGACGGTCGAACTCCGCCAGTGCCTCGGCCTCGGGCAGCCGGGAAAGATCCGTTTCCAGCCACGGCACCGCGACCTCGCGGGCGACGGCCTGCACGGATTCACCGGACTCCAGCTGGTGGAAACTGGCCCGCAGCGCGGGATGCCGGTCGAGCAGGGCCTGCCACGAAGCCCGGAAGCGCCCGACGTCCAGCGGACCGTCGAGGGCGAGGGTGCGCAGGCTCGCGTAGACGTCCGGGCCGCGCTCGTCGGCGGCGTGGAACAGCAAACCCTCCTGCAGCGGCGAAAGCGGCCAGATGTCCTGCAAGTCCGCGACGGCCGCCTCGACCTCTTCCACCTCCCGCTGCGTCAACGCGGTGAGCGGGAAGTCCGATGGCGTGTACCCGCCGGAGCGGTCGTCGCCGGCGTGGGCGGCGAGGCCGATCAGCATGTCCAGCCACACCTTCGCGAGCGATTCCGCGCCGTCGTCGTCGAGCAACCGTCCGGCCCAGGTGAGGGTCAGGCTGAGTTCGGGTCCGCCGTCGGAGTCCAGTACGACGGCGTCGACCTCCAGGACGTGGCGCAGCGGCGCGTCCTGTTCCGCCGTGCCGCCGATGGTCCCCGCGATCTCCCACGGTTCCGCCGCGCCGTNNCCGAGGTAGTTGAACCCGATCTCCGCCTCCGGCAGCCCCGCCAGCACCCGGCCCGTCTCGGCGTTGAGATACCGCAGCATCCCGTAGCCGAGCCCGCCGTCGGGCAGGCTCCGCACGTTCTCCTTGACCTGCTTCAGCAGGGCGCCCGCCGACCGGCCGCCGTCGAGCACGTCGGCGGTGTCCACACCGGACACGTCGAGCCGGAGCGGATGCACGTCGGTGAACCAGCCGACCGTCCGCGACAGGTCCAGTTCGTCCAGGGGCTGACGGCCGTGTCCTTCGACGTCCACCACGACGGCGGTACCGCCGCGCCAGTGGGCCACCGCGCCGGCCAAGGTGGCCAGCAGCACCTCGTGGACACCGCAGTGGAAGGCCGAAGTCGCCTTCTCCACGAGCACGCTCGCGTGGTCCCGTGCCAAGGTCCAGGACCGGCGGCCCGCGGTCGACACGGTGTCCCGCGCCCGGTCGAGTCCACCGATCCGCGCCCGCGCTCCGCCGAGGATCTCCGTCCACGTGCCGAGTTCGGCGGTCCGGGCCGCCGCCTGTCCGGTCAGCGTCCGCGCCCAGCTCCGGAACGAGACGTTCGGCGGATCGAGCGACGGTTCGCCGCCCGCGGCCACGCTTTCACAGGCCAGCCGCAGATCCGGCAGGAGGACACGCCACGACACCACGTCGACCGCGATGTGGTGGGCCACCACGACGAGTCGCCCCAGCCTGCCGGGTCCGGCGTCCACCCACACCACGCGGACCATCACGCCACCGGCGGGATCCAGCCGTGCGGCCGCCTCGTGGGCGGCGCGGTCCGCGATCTCGTCGAGGTCACCGGCGCCCGCCTCGATCCGCTCGACCAGGCTCGCCGCGCCGACCGTTCCCCGTTCGGCCACGACCAGCCGCGGCTCCTCCCCGGCGGTCTCCACGACCCGGCTCCGCAGCAGGTCGTGGGCGTCGATCACGGCGCCGAGACCGGCGCCCAGCACCTCGATCGAGAGGTCCGCGGGCGCACCGACGGTGACCCACTGCGCGAGGGCTCCCCTGGTCATCGCGTGGTGATCGCGTTCGATCAGCGCCCGCATCACCGGTGTCCAGGCGACCTCGCCGACCCCGTCCTCGGCACCGGCCGGGGCCTGCCCGCCGCGTTCGGCGATCGCCGCGATCGCCGCGGGGGT
>NZ_LQMT02000011.1:0-241 GCF_001620365.2 Amycolatopsis keratiniphila subsp. keratiniphila | reverse complement strand
ATCCCCGCCCAGTTCGAAGAAACCGTCGTCGGCGCCGACCCGGTCCAGTCCGAGCACCTCGGCGAACAGGTCGCACAGCACGCGTTCGGTCTCGGTGCGCGGTTCGCGGCCGGCGGGCTTCCCGGCGAAGCCGGGTTCGGGCAGGGCCGCGCGGTCGATCTTTCCGTTGAGCGTCAACGGGAAGGTGTCCAGTACCAGTACCGCGGCGGGCACCATGAACTCCGGCAGCCGGTCCGCGAGC
>NZ_LQMT02000010.1:583790-587048 GCF_001620365.2 Amycolatopsis keratiniphila subsp. keratiniphila | reverse complement strand
ATCATCGCCGAGCTGCTCGGCCTGCCGCAGCTGACCCACGTGAACGAGCTGACCGTCGACGGCAACTCGATCAAGGCCGACCGCTACACCGAGGACGGCGTCACGCACCTCGAGGCGAACCTGCCCGCGGTGGTGAGTGTCGGCGAGAAGATCAACGAGCCGCGTTACCCCTCCTTCAAGGGCATCATGGCCGCCAAGAAGAAGCCGGTCGAGACGCTGACCGTCGCCGACCTTGGCGTCGACGCGGGCGAGGTCGGCCTCGGCAACGCGTGGTCGTCCGTGCTCGAAGCCTCCCCGAAGCCGCCGCGCACCGCCGGTGAGCGCGTCGAGGACGAGGGCGACGGCGGCAGCAAGGTGGCCGCCTACCTGGTCGCGCAGAAGCTCATCTGAGACAGGTTTCGAGGAGGAATAGGGAAATGGCTGAAGTACTCGTCCTCGTCGACCACGTCGACGGTGAAGTCAAGAAGGTCACGCTCGAGCTGCTGACCGCCGCTCGTGAACTGGGTGAGCCGTCCGCGGTCGTCGTCGGCCCGACCGGCACCGCCGCCAAGGCGAAGGAAGCCCTCGCCGCGCACGGCGCCGCCAAGGTGTACGTCGCCGAGGGCGACAACGCCACCGGCTTCCTGGTCACCCCGAAGGTGGACGTCCTCGCCGCGCTGGCGGAGCGGACCTCCCCGGCCGCCGTGCTCGTCGCGGCCAGCGCCGAGGGCAAGGAGGTGTCCGCTCGTGTCGCGGTCCGCCTCGGCTCCGGTCTGCTGTACGACGCCGTCGGCGTGAACGGCGACGGCAGCGTCGACCAGTCCATCTTCGGTGGCGCGTTCTCGGTGAAGTCCAAGTCCACCAAGGGTGTCCCGGTCATCTCGGTCCGCCCGGGCGCGGTCGAGGCCGCCCCGGCCGAGGGTGCGGCCGCCGAGGAGACCGTCGAGGTCCCCGCGGGCGACCCGGCGAAGTCCGCCAGGATCACCGGTGTCGAGCCGATCGTCGGCGGCGACCGGCCGGAGCTGACCGAGGCGTCGGTCGTCGTCTCCGGTGGCCGCGGTGTCGGCTCGGCCGACAAGTTCGACGTCGTCGAGGCGCTCGCCGACTCGCTCGGTGCCGCCGTCGGTGCTTCCCGCGCCGCCGTCGACTCGGGCTACTACCCGGCGCAGTTCCAGGTCGGCCAGACCGGTAAGACGGTCTCGCCGCAGCTGTACATCGCGCTGGGCATCTCCGGCGCGATCCAGCACCGCGCCGGTATGCAGACCTCGAAGACCATCATCGCGGTCAACAAGGACGCCGAGGCGCCGATCTTCGAGATCGCCGACTTCGGTGTGGTGGGCGACCTGTTCAACGTCGCGCCGCAGCTGACCGAAGAGGTCCAGAAGCGCAAGGGCTGAGTCCTTCGTTCGAAGAGGGGCCGTCCGGGATTTATTTCCCGGACGGCCCCTTTTCCGTGACCGGGAAGTGACTTCCCACCCTGAGAGAAGCCTGAGAACCCGCAATTAACTGAACGTGCACTGATCGGCCATCAGGCGCATTGTCGTTGGTACCCCTCCGGGGGTAGACCTGGGTCATGACGACGTCACAGCTCCTCGTCAGTACTGACCAGGCAGGTGTCGAACTCCCGGCCGACGCGCCGCGTTACTCCCTCCTCGTGGCGAACGGAAACGAAGAAGTCGTCGCCGCACAGCGTCTTCGCCATCAGGTGTTCGCCGAGGAAATGGGAGCGACGCTCAATTCGCTCGAACCCGGTCTCGACGTCGACTACTTCGACGAGTTCTGCGATCACCTCGTGGTGCGCGACGACAACACCGGCGACATCGTGGGCACGTACCGGATGTTGCCGCCCGATCGGGCCGCGCGGGCGGGAAAACTGTATTCGGACAGCGAATTCGATCTCACCGCGCTCGATTCGCTGCGCCCTTCACTGGTCGAGACGGGGCGTTCGTGCGTGCACCCCGACCACCGCAGCGGCGCCGTGGTGAGCCTCGTGTGGGCGGGGATCGGGCGCTACATGCTGCTGGCCGGGCACCGGTATCTCGCGGGCTGCGCGTCCGTGCCGCTGACCGACGGCGGGATCTACGCGGCGGGCGTCTGGGATGTCCTGCGCGCCAAGCACTACGCGGATGAATCCCTTCGGGTGACGCCGCTGAACCCGTGGCGGTCCGAAGGCATCGAGCGGCCCTCCCGCGCGATCCTCCCGCCGCTCATCAAGGGCTACACCCGCCTCGGGGCGAAGATCTACGGCCCGCCCGCGCTCGACGCGGATTTCGGCGTCGCGGACTTCTTCGTCCTGCTGGATCTGCACAACGTCGACGAGCGATACCTCAAGTTCTTCCTGGGAGAGCAGGGATGAGCCACGCCTGGATGCCGAAGTCGCCGTGTGGCGACGGCTGCCTGAGCGAAGGGGCGCCGACGGTGGCGTTTCCGCGGCGGGTCCTGCGGTTCACCGCCGCGATCGGCGTCATCTTCGGTGCTTTCTTGAGCGCGCCGCTGGTGCTGGTTCTGCGCGGCAAGCCCCGGGAACGGTTGGTGCGCCTGCTTTTCGCGGGGATCCTTCGCTCGTTCGGGGTGAAGCTGCGCGTACTCGGCGACGAGCGGTTCCGCGCGGTGCCCGGCCGTGGCGCACTCGTGGTGAACAACCACATCTCGTGGCTGGACATCATCGCGGTCAACGCCGTGCAGCCGATGCGGGCGCTCGCGAAGAAGGAGGTCGGCGCCTGGCCGGTGCTCGGCCTGCTGGTGCGCCGCGGCGGCAGCATCTTCCTCGACCGGGAGAACCTGCGGAGCCTCCCCGCGACGATGGACGAACTCGCCGACGCCATGCGCGGCGGATCACTCGTCAGCGTGACTCCGGAAGGCACCACCTGGTGCGGTCTCGGCTCGGGCCGGTTCCGCCCGGCGACCTTCCAAGCCGCGATCGACGGCGGTGTCCCGGTGCGGCCGCTCGCGCTGCGGTTCCGGCTCGCCGACGGGCGGGAGACGACGCAGCCGGCGTTCATCGGGCCGGAGTCGCTCATCGCTTCGCTGCGGCGGGTCGCGGCCCTGCGCGGTCTGGTGCTGGAGGTGCACGTGTGCCCGGAGATCGCGCCGGGCCGCGCCGCGGATCGGCGGGAACTGGCGGCGCTGGCGGAATCCGCGGTGCAGGCCGCTCTCGGGCGGGTGCAGATCCCGGCGCAGCGGCGGCGGCGCGCTCCGGCCGTCGCTCCCGCTCCGGCCGCTGCTCCCGTTCCCAAGGCGGTCTCGCAATAACTCCCGGATGTGTCATGAAAGGGTCGT
>NZ_LQMT02000010.1:390554-583781 GCF_001620365.2 Amycolatopsis keratiniphila subsp. keratiniphila | reverse complement strand
GACCCTTTCATGACATCCGCCGGTAGCTGCGGCCCCGGTCGCGAAAGTCCCTCTCAGCACCTCACGCGCGCTAGGAACGGTCCTTTCCTTGCAAATTTCGCAAGGAAAGGACCGTTCCTGGCATCCGGGGTTGACACAGCCCGGCATCACTCCAGCGTCAGCGTGATCTTCCCGCCCGCGTGCCCCGTCGCGCTTTCCCGGTGCGCCGAGGCGGCATCGGCGAGCGCGTAACTCGAACCCAGCTTCAGCTTCAGCCTCCGCGCGACCAGATCCTCAAGAACCGCTTGAGTTTCCGAGCCGCCCGCCGAGAACTTCAGTCCCTGCGCGTAAGCCGCCGGGTCCGCGATGGTGATCAGCCGATCGGGTGAGCCGAGCAGCTCGACGGAATCACCCAGGACGCCGAAACCGGCGGCGTCGAAGACCGCGTCGACGCCGTCCGGCGCGACCGAGCGGACCCGCGAGACCCAGCCGTCGCCGTACTGGACCGGCACCGCGCCGAGCTCCTTCACCTCGCCCAGCGACGAGGCCCCGGCGAGCCCGACGACCGTGGCGCCCAGCGCGACGGCGGCCTGCGTCGCGATCCGGCCGACCTGGCCGCTCGCGCCGTGGATCACCACGGTCTCGCCCGGTTTGACCTCGAGTTCGCCCAGCACCCGCAACGCGGTTTCGCCGGCGATGGGCAGCGCGGCGGCTTCGGCCCACGAAAGCCCGGCGGGTTTGCGGATCACCGTGCTCGCCAGCGCGTACTCCGCGTACGTGCCGGTCTCCGACCAACCGAAGACCTCGTCCCCGACGGCGAAACCGGCGCCTTCGCCCACCGCGTCCACCACGCCCGCCAGTTCCAGGCCGAGGATGTGCGGGAAGTCGACGGGCCGGACCTCGGCCATCGCGCCGGACCGGATCTTCCAGTCGATCGGGTTGACGCCGGCGGCCTTGACCGCCACCCGCACCTGGCCCGGGCCGGGCTCCGGCAGCGGGGCCTCGTGGAGCCGCAGGACATCCGGTTCGCCGTACTGGGTGATGGTGATCGCTCGCATGTTCACTCCTGTTCGGATTTTCTTCGCTGCGATCAGTCAACCGGCGCCCGTATCCCGCCCGAACCAGCCGGACGAGCAGTGTTCACTAGCCGGGAGAGCAGCGTCCCCCGGCCGGCACGCGCCTACTGTGGAGCCATGGATCCGCTGCAAGTGCTGAGCCAGGTCGAGTACATGCTCGCCGCTCCGCGCCCTGAACTCCTGCCGCGTTTCTCCGCGACGGCCGCGACGGTCCTGCCGCATCGCGCCGCCGCCATGGAGACCGGCGACTGCTCGCGCCTGCCCATCAAGGTCGACGGCGACCCGGAGATCACCGGCGCGGTCACGAGCGCGGAGCTTCAGCGGCTCGCCGCCCTCGGCGTCCCTGGCCAGGCCGTGGTGGCCGAAGAGACCCTCGGCGGGAAGCGCCGGAAGCTCGTCGTCCTGACCTCGGCGCCGGTGATCGGCAAGGGCGCGATGATCGCGCTCGTCCCCACCGAGGACGAGCCCGCGGACGGCGCGCTGGAGATCGTCGCCAAGCTGTGGGACATCGTCAGCGTGAACGCCGCCCAGCGCGCCACCGACCCCGAGCCCGCCGTCCTGGAGAGCAACATCGCGGCGGCGACCGCGCGGGCGCGGGCGATCACCGATCTGGGGCAGACGCACGCCACGACGCTGACGTCGCTGCTTTCGGTGCTGCGGTCCCGCAGGCTCGGCGACGCCGCCGCCCGGCAGACCGCGACCGACCTCGCCGCGGCCGCCCTGGTCGAGCTGCGCTCGATCGCCGACCGCGACCAGGAGCTCTCGGCGGAACCGGCCACGGAGGCGTTCGGCACCCTCGTCGCGCAGCTGGATCCCTTGGTGCGCCACAACGACGTGTCCGTCGACCTCGCCGGGCCGGACGACGAACGGCCGCTCCCGCAGGACATCGCGCACACCGCCCGCACGGTCTCGCGTGGTCTGGTGCTCGCCGCGCTGGAGCGGGGCAGCACCCGGGTCCGGGCGTCCTGGCGGATCGACGGGCAGAACCTCCGCGTCACCGTGCGCGACGACGGCCCGGACGTCGCCCGCGCCGTGCCCGTCACCGGCCTCACCGAGCGGATCACCCCGCTCGGCGGCCGCTGGGAGGTCGACGCCGTCCCGGACTGGGGCGCCACGATCACCGCGGTCTTGCCGCTGGGCGTGCAGGAAACCCCGGAACTGCGCCCGCTGGACCGGCTGAACCCGCGTGAACTCGAAGTCCTCGCCGGGATCGCGCGCGGGAAGCGCAACCGGCAGATCGCCGACGAGCTGGCGCTGACCGAGCACACGGTGAAGTTCCACGTGCGGAAGATCCTCGGGAAGCTGGAAGTCAGCTCTCGCGGCGAGGCCGCCGTGCTGGCGCGTGAGCTGCGCCTGGAGTCAGTCGGCGCTTGACCTCCACCGCGCTGGAGGTTGCAGGCTCGTCGTATGACGATCACTGGGGGCAAGGCGAAGCCGAAGGGCGTGCTCTGGACACCCGAGCACCGCGTGACCACCATCGGGCTGCTGCTCATGGTCACGCTCATCGCGTTCGAAAGCATGGGCGTCGCCACCGCGATGCCGACCATGGTGGCCGACCTCGACGGCCTCGCGCTGTACGCGTGGCCGTTCACCACCTTCCTGGTCGCCAGCGTGGTCGCGACCGTCCTTTCCGGACGCCTCGGCGACCGCAAGGGCCCGGCGCCCGCGCTGCTCGCCGGCACCGCGCTGTTCGCCGCCGGGCTGCTGGTCGCGGGGCTCGCGCACGACATGCCGCTGCTCCTGCTCGGCAGGGCGTTGCAGGGCTTCGGTTCCGGTCTCCTGCTGGTCTCGGTGTCACTGCTGATCGCGCTCACCTTCAGCGACCGGGAACGTCCGGTGATCTACGCGGCCAACGCCGCCGCGTGGGTGCTGCCCGCGGTGATCGGCCCGTCGGTCGCGGGCGTGGTGACCGTGAGCGTCGGCTGGCGATGGGTGTTCCTGGGGCTGATCCCGCTGACCGGGATCGGGCTGTCCCTGCTGATCGTCGTCACGCGGAAGCTGCCCCGGCACGTGCCCGCCGAGTCCGCCCGGCGCGCCGGGGTCGTGCCCGCGGTGGTCGCCGCCCTCGGCGTCGCCGCGCTCACCTGGGCGGCGCAGCATCCGTCCCTCGCCGCGCTGGCCTACGGCGGCGCCGGCCTGATCGCCCTCGCGTACGCGCTTCGCAAACTCCTGCCCGCCGGGACGCTGTCGTCGAGGCCGGGGTTGCCCACAGTGATCGCTTCGCGCGCGTTGATCGCGGGCGCGTACGCCGGGATGGAGGCGTACCTGCCGCTCACGATGACCGAGGTCCACGGGTACAGCCCCGCGCTGGCCGGGCTGCCGCTGACGGTGACCGCGCTGGGCTGGTCGGCGGGGTCGATGCTGCAGGGCCGCATGCTCGACTGGTCGCGCGAAGCGTCCCTGCGGACCGGGTTCGCGCTGGTCGCGGCCGGTCTGGCGATCTTCGTCTTCGTCCCGCTGCCCTCGTTCCCCGGCTGGATGGCGTTCGTGGCGTCGGCGATCGGCGGCTCCGGGATGGGGATCGCGATGCCCGCGATCTCGGTCCTGCTGCTCCGGTACTCGCCGGAGGCGGAACGCGGCTTCAACACCTCGGCATTGCAGCTCGGCGACTGGGTCGGATCGGCCCTGACCATCGGTTTAGGCGGTGTCCTGCTCGCTTCGCTGGCGTCGGCGAAGGAGCCTTCGGTGGCGATCGTGGTGCTGACGGTGGTGTTGACCGGCATCGCGTTGCTCGGGGTGCGGGTGACCGGCCGGTGGCCGTCGGATATGAGCGCCGCCACCCGCTGACCAGGGTGGGCTTGGTCACGCCCCGGAACGGGCTACCCTGAAGGATGCGATGACCTATCTCGACCACGCGGCGACCACCCCGATGTTGCCCGAAGCCGTAGCGGCGATGTCCGAGGCGCTGTCCACAGTGGGCAACGCCTCCGCGCTGCATTCCTCGGGACGCCGGGCCCGCCGCCGGGTCGAAGAGGCCCGCGAGGTGATCGCGGAGGCGCTGGGCGCCCGGCCGTCCGAGGTGATCTTCACCGCCGGGGGCACCGAGAGCGACAATCTCGCGGTCAAGGGCATCTTCTGGGCCCGCAACGGCGAGGACGCCGAACGGCGCAGGGTGCTGTGCAGCACCGTCGAGCACCACGCCGTCCTCGAGTCCGTCGAGTGGCTGGAGCAGCACGCGGGCGCCGAGATCGTCTGGGTCGAGGTCGACGAAGCGGGCCGGGTCACCCCGGAGTCTTTGCGCACCGCGCTCGGCGACAGCCCGGAGACGGTCGCGCTGGTCACCGTGATGTGGGCGAACAACGAGGTCGGCACGGTCAACCCGATCGCCGAACTCGCCGCCGTCTGCGCCGAGCACGAGATCCCGCTGCACACCGACGCCGTCCAGGCCGTCGGCGCGGTGCCGGTCGACTTCGCCGAAAGTGGCGCCGCGGCGCTGACCCTCACCGCGCACAAGCTCGGCGGCCCGTACGGCGTCGGCGCGCTGCTCCTGGGGCGCGACACGGCGTGCGTGCCGGTGCTGCACGGCGGTGGCCAGGAGCGCAGCGTGCGTTCGGGCACGCTCGACGTCCCCGCGGTGATCGCGTTCGCGACGGCGGTGAAGGCCGCGGTCGAAGGGCGCGAGGAGTACGCGAAACGCGTCGCCGAACTGCGGGACGACCTGATCGAGGCCGTCCGGCGCGAGGTGCCGGACGTGGTGCTCAACGGCGGCGAGGGCGAGCGCCTGCCCACGCACGCCCACTTCACCTTCCCCGGTTGCGCGGGTGACAGCCTGTTGATGCTCTTGGACGCCAAGGGCATCGAATGTTCCACCGGATCGGCGTGCACGGCGGGTGTCGCGCAGCCGAGCCACGTGCTGCTGGCCATGGGTGCCGAACCCGCGGCCGCGCGCGGGTCGCTGCGGTTCTCGTTCGGGCATACCTCGGCACCGGAAGACGTTGAAGCGGTTTCGAGGGAGATCGCGGGCGTCGTCGACAGGGCGAGGCAGGCGGGACTCGCCGGAATGCGCAAGCAGACGCAGAAGCAAGAGGTGTGAGGAAGATGCGCGTACTGGCCGCGATGAGCGGGGGAGTGGACTCGGCGGTGGCCGCCGCGCGCGCCGTGGACGCCGGGCACGAGGTCGTCGGCGTGCACCTGGCGCTGTCGGCGAAGCCCGGCACGCTGCGCACCGGATCCCGCGGCTGCTGCACGATCGAGGACTCCGGCGACGCTCGGCGGGCGGCGGACATCCTCGGTATCCCGTTCTACATCTGGGATTTCGCCGAGCGCTTCACCGAAGAGGTCATCGAGACCTTCGTCGGAGAGTACGCCGCGGGCCGGACGCCGAACCCGTGCGTCACCTGCAACGAGAAGATCAAGTTCGAGGCGTTGCTGGACAAGGCGATGGCGCTCGGCTTCGACGCCGTCGCCACCGGGCACTACGCCCGTCTGTCCCTTGTGGACGGTGTGCCGGAGCTGCGGCGCAGCGTCGACACGGGCAAGGACCAGTCGTACGTGCTGGCTTCGCTCACTCCGGAGCAGCTGCGGCATTCGCTGTTCCCGCTGGGTGATTCGTGGAAGACCGACGTCCGCGCCGAGGCCGCGAGCCGTGGCCTGTCGGTGGCGAAGAAGCCGGACAGCCACGACATCTGCTTCATCCCGGACGGCGACACGAAGAGCTTCCTGGAGAAGCGGCTCGGGCAGCGTCCCGGTCAGCTCGTCGACGCCGAGACCGGCGCCGTGCTCGGTGAGCACACCGGCGTGCACGGTTTCACCGTCGGCCAGCGCAAGGGCCTCGGCATCGAGGCGCCGGCGCCGGACGGGCGGCCGCGCTACGTGCTTTCGCTGGAGCCGGTTTCGGGCACCGTGAAGGTCGGATCCGCGCGGGACCTGGGCGTGAACGTGATCGAGGCGGACCGCCCGATCTGGCCGAGCGAGCGGCCGCTGGACGGCCCCACCGAATGCGTCGTGCAGGTGCGCGCGCACGGCGGGATCGTCGAGGCCGTCGCGGAGGTCTCCGGCGACTCGGTCACCATCCAGCTGCGCGAGCCGCTGCGCGGCGTCGCTCCGGGGCAGGTCGTCGTGCTTTACCGCACCGATGCCGCCGAGGGCGACCTGGTGCTCGGCAGCGCGAAGATCTCCGGAACCCGCTGACCCCCGCATTTAGTCCTCTGGATGCGGTCCTTGCGCGTGCAACTACCGCATTTAGAGGACGAAATGCGGCGCGGGGCAAAGTTGGCGCGGGACTCGCGTGATTGGAGGCGAAGGGGCCCTTCGTCGCATCGGACGCGGCGAAGGGAGCCTTCACCCCACCACCGAGCCAAATGCGGGGCGGGCTAGAACTTCAGCTTGAAGCCGGTGTGCGTCGCCTCGAAGCCGAGGCGCACGTAGAACCGGTGCGCGTCCTCGCGTTTCACGTCCGACGTCAGCTGCACGAGGGCGCAGCCCCGCCGCCGCGATTCGTCGATGGCCCACGTCATCAGCTCGCCGCCGAGGCCGGAGCCACGATGGCTCGCCCGCACCCGGACGGCCTCGATCTGCCCGCGCAGCGCGCCTTTCCTGGCCAGGCCGGGGATGATCGACAGCTGGAGCGTGCCGACGGCCTCCCCGCCGTCGTCGGCGACGATCAGCAGCTGCGCCGGATCGGCGTCGATCTGCTCGAAGGCCTTCAGGTACGGCGTGAGGTCGTCGGCCGAATCACGGGTGCTGCCGATCTGGTCGTCGGCGAGCATCCCGACGATCGCCGCGACGTCTTCCCGGCGCGCTTGACGGATGATCATGAGGCGTAGTGTCGCACCCCGTCGGTCTCGGTCGCGGTGAGTTTTCCTTGGGCCACCAGCAGATCCAGATGCGAACCGGTCTCGAGGACGGCGAGCATCTGGTTGAACGGGTCCATGTCGGGCAGTTTGCGCTGCTTGCGCGTCCAGCCCAGCCGCAGAGCGACCTCGTACGCCGTCGTGTCGTCCGCGGTGATCTCGGCGCCCATGACCTCCAGCCGGTCGCGGTGGTGCTCCAGCAATTCGTCCACGCGGGCGTGGACGCTGCCGGTGACGGGGCCGTGCGCCGGGAGCATGCGCCGGTCCGGCATCTCGCGGACCAGGCGCAGGGAGTCGAGGTAGTCGCTCAGCGGCAATTCCGTGGGCACCGGCTGGAACCCGATGGACGGCGTGATGTGCGGCAGCACGTGGTCGCCGGAGAACACCAGCCCCGCCTCGTCGTCGACGAAGACGACGTGCCCGTCCGTGTGGCCCGGCGTGTGCACGACGTCGAACTCGCGGCCGGGCACGATCGCGCGTTTGCCGGGGACGAGCCATTCGTCGGGCTGTTCCCACAGATGCGCCTCGGTGTGCCGGACGCCGCCGAAGGCCCTGGCGAGTTCCTCGACGACGGGGTCCGCGCCGCAGCGCTGGAGCAGGCCGACCTGCGCCTCCATCGGGAAACGGTCCGGATCACCGGAGCGCACCAGCGACGGCTCTTCCCGTTTCCCGAGCCCGAGTTTGCCGCCGAACTCGCGGCGCAGTTCCACGGCCAGCGTGTAGTGATCGCGATGCACGTGGGTGATCAGGAACTCGTCGATGTCGCCGAGATCCGCGCCGAGCGCCTTCAACCCGCGCGAAAGCCGTTCGCGCGCCGACTCCAGCGCCCAGCCCGAATCCACGAGGACCAGACGGGTGCCGTCGGTGACGACGTAGACGTTGACCGCGCGCAGCGCGTCCTGCGGCAAGGGCAGCGGGATCCGGTGGACCCCCGGCGAAACCGTGTAGACGCCTGGCTCGGCCCAGTCCCGTTCGCCGTCTTCCGGCAACGGTTCCATGGTGACCTCCGTCCCGGACGCACACCGGTGTGCCGCCCAGTCCCACCACTTTGTGCCGCCGGAAGCCGAGTGTCCACTTGAGCGGGGTGAGACCCCGGTCACTACGGAAGGGTGGTTTCGCGTGTCTGGCGGGACGACATGCGTGATCAGGTGGACGACACACGTGTCCAGGGGAACGACGCGCGGCAGCCCTGGCTGCGGGCGCGTGTCGTCCCTCCAGTCACGCGTGTCGCCCCTCTGATCACACGTGCCGTCCACTCAGTCACGCGAAGCTGCGCTGCTTCAGCGATCGTCCTGCTTCAGCGCCGTGTCGATCGTCAGTGCCGAAGCGACCACCATCGAAGCCAGCGGATCCCGCAGCGGCCGGTGGATCTCGACGACGTAGTTGTCGGCGGTGGTGAACGCGGCCTTCACGAAACCGCCCCAGGTCTTGGTGATCCGCGCGATCTCGGCGTCGGCGTGGTCCTTGATCACGAAGTTCCACGCCCGCCAGTTCTCCGCGAAGATCCCGCCGACCTTCTGGCCGTTCACCACGAAACCCAGCCGGATCTTCCCGAAGACGTTCTCCTGCACGATCTCCCCGATGGGGGAGTCGTCGGCCTTCGTCACCAGGAACCGGGATTTGAACACCTTCGCCGGCCGCGTCACCTTCAGCACGGTGCTGTGGTTCGCGTCGCGGATTTCGAAGCGGTGGGTCAGGAACTGGTCGTAGTTCGTGAGCAGCCGGATGGCCTTCTTCAACGTGCTCTGCCCGACCTGGACGACGCCGCCGAGACGGTTGCCGTTCTGGTCGAACACGCCGAACTCGTTCGACATCTCGATGAGTTTCGCGCGCTGGTTGACCACCAGCACGGGTTCGGAGAACAGCGTGCCGCCGCCGACCACCCCGGTGGCCCGGCCCTGCGTGCCCCTCGCCGCTTGTGCCCGGATCTTGTCCGGGTCGGCGGCGCCTTCGATGTCCAGTTCGATCATCTCGGCGTCGTGCGACGGCCGCGTGTTCGCGGTCCAGGCCTGCCCGTCCCACCACCGGTACACCCGGGGGTTCTGCTGGTCGGGATACCAGCCGGCGGGCTGTGGAGAGCTCGTCATGGCAGGTCAGCGTAATGCGCTCAGTGCCGTCTCGGGCTCGTCGACGGCAATTGCGTCGAATGTCCGTGTCCTCCCGTGCCCCGCCTCCCCGCACACTCGGACCAAGGGGAGAATCCGGGTGTGAACGAACGACCTTGGCCCCTCGGCGCGGCCACCGCGATCGGTTCCCTGCCCGGCACCGATCCGGTCGAGGCCGCTTCGATCGTGTTCGGCGAACTGCCCGAATTCCCCTGTATGCCCGAACTTCCCGCCCGCGGTGTCGGCGCCGACATGATCGGCCGGACGGCGGCGTTGCTGGTCGACCTCGCCGTCGAGGTGGTGCCGAGCGGCTATCGCGTCACCGCCCGTCCTGGGCACGATCACCGCCGGGCCCTCGACCTGATGAACTGGGACCTCGACGCCGTCCAGGAGGCCAGGGAGAAGGCGGGGGCGGCGCCGCCTGCCTTCAAGATCCAGGTCGCCGGGCCGTGGACGCTGGCCGCGAACGTCGAACTGCCGCGCGGGCACCGGGTGCTCACCGACAGGGGCGCGCTGCGTGACTTCGCCGCATCGCTGCTCGACGGATTGGCCGGGCACGTCGAGGAACTGAAATCGCGTATCGGCGCGCCGGTGGTGCTCCAGTTCGACGAGCCGTCGCTGCCCGCGGTCCTCGCCGGGGATCTCCCGACGGCGTCCGGCTACGGCACCGTTCCCGCAGTGCCCGCGCCGGAAGCCCGCGAGCTGCTGTCGACGGTGATCTCGGGGGCGGAGCGCATCACCGGTCAGCCGGTCGCGGTGCACTGCTGCGCCGAGAAGCCGCCGATCTCGTTGCTGCGCGCGGCGGGAGCGAAGGCGATCGCGTTCGATTTCGCCTTGCTGAAGGGTGCTTCGCCCGCGCTGCTCGACGAAATCGGCGAGACGCTGGACTCCGGCACCACGCTGATGCTCGGGCTCGTCCCCACCACGGACCCCGGCGTGCCGGTGGAGCTGCGCGACGTGGTCACGCCCGTGCTCAAGCTCGTCGACCGGCTCGGTTTCCGCCGTGAGATCCTCGCGGAGCAGGTCGTGCCGACCTCGGCGTGCGGGCTCGCCGGTGCCACTCCCGAGTGGATGCGCCGTGCGCTCACGCTCAGCCGTGAGGCAGGCAAGGCTTTCACCGAACCGCCTGAAGGCTGGTGAGCGGCGCGGTAGCGTGCCCGTCATGCGTTTGTTCCGCCGTTCCCGCAAATCCGAGGACGTTCCCGACCCCCGCACCGCCTGGCCGGAGCAGCCGGTCCCCGAGGACGCGGCCGCCGCGGCGGCGACGTTCTGGGAGGCGTGGTTCGCGCTCCTGCCGGAGGTCAGCGCCGCCCTCGGCGACCGTGAACCGCATCGGGTGGAACACGACCTGTGCACCATCGTCGAGGCGCTGCACCCCCGGCTGCATTTCTCCCTCGATCGTGGGCACCGGGCGATCTACTCACTGGTGCTGACCGGCCAGGAGGATCCCGAACTGCGCCCGTACACCGACGCGTGGAAGGCCGCGGCGCCGCCGGAGGATGCGATCTGGGAGTACCACGATTCGGTGCCGCCGGTCCCCGATCCGAGTGAAGTCACCGTCAACCTCGGCGAGACCCGCATCGCGCTCGCCGACGTCCGGGTGACCGCGAAGGTGGACGAAGCAGCCGGCCGCGTGGACGTGACCGTGTTCCATCCTGAGATCGGCGAGCTCGCCCCGGAGACCCGGACGACCATGACGTTCCTGCCGCTGGACGCCACGCTGGGTGAGCGGGTCGCGGCCGAGCGGCTGGGCAAGGTCGAGCTGGTGACCGAGGCCCCGGACGGGCAGCTGACCCTGCTCGAACTCCGCGAAGTGGTCGGCAGGCTGTCCGGAAATGTCGGTACCCCCGACTAGAGTTACCCCCGTGAGCAGCGAACTTCCCGAAAACATCGAGCCGGCGCAGGACGTCACCGACGTGCCTGCAGACGTCCGTGAGCGGCATGCCGAGCTGGCGGAGGAGATCCGCGGCCACCAGTTCCGGTACTACGTGCTGGATTCACCGATCGTGTCCGACGGTCAGTTCGACGAGCTGCTCAACGAACTCCAGGCCATCGAGGACGAGTATCCGGGGCTGGTGACGCCGGAGTCGCCGACGCAGAACGTCGGCGGCACGTTCTCCACCGAGTTCGTCGCGCACGATCACCTCGAGCGCATGCTCAGCCTCGACAACGTCTTCGATGCCGAGGAGTTCGAGGCCTGGGTCGAGCGCGTCCAGAAGGAGATCGGCGCGACGAAGTACCTCGCCGAACTGAAGATCGACGGGCTCGCGATCAACCTGCTGTACGAGAACGGCCGCCTGACCCGCGCGCTGACCAGGGGCGACGGCCGCACCGGCGAGGACGTCACGCTCAACGTCCGCACGCTGGAGCAGGTGCCGGAGCGGCTGACCGGGACGGACGAGTTCCCGGTGCCCGCGCTGGTCGAGATCCGCGGTGAGGTGTACTTCCGCGTCGAGGACTTCCTGGCGCTGAACGCGAAGATGGTCGAGGCGGGCAAGGATCCGTACGCGAACCCGCGCAACACGGCCGCCGGTTCGTTGCGGCAGAAGGATCCCAAGATCACGAAGTCGCGCAACCTGCGGCTGATCTGCCACGGCCTCGGCAAACGCGAGGGTTTCGAACCGAAGCGCCAGTCCGAGGCGTACGACGCGCTCGCCGCGTGGGGCCTGCCGGTCTCCCCGCACAGCAAGGTGCTGACGTCCGGCAAGGAGCTGCTGGAGCACATCCAGTACTGGGGAGAGCACAGGCACGACGCCGAGCACGAGATCGACGGCGTCGTCATCAAGGTCGACGAGGTCGCGCTGCAGCGCCGTCTCGGCACGACCTCGCGCGCGCCGCGCTGGGCGATCGCCTACAAGTACCCGCCGGAAGAGGCGATCACCACCCTGCTGGACATCCAGGTCAATGTCGGCCGCACCGGTCGGGTCACCCCGTTCGCGGTGATGGAGCCGGTGAAGGTGGCCGGATCCACGGTCGCGATGGCGACGCTGCACAACCAGGAAGAGGTCAAGCGCAAGGGCGTGCTGATCGGGGACAAGGTCGTCATCCGCAAGGCGGGCGACGTCATCCCCGAGGTGCTCGGCCCGGTCGCCGACGCGCGCACCGGTGAAGAGCGCGAGTTCGTCATGCCGTTGCGCTGCCCCAATTGCGATACCGAACTGGCGTACCAGAAGGAGGGCGACATCGACATCCGTTGCCCGAATTCGCGGTCCTGCCCGGCGCAGTTGCGGGAGCGGCTGTTCCACCTGGGCGGCCGGGGCGCGTTCGACATCGAGGTGCTCGGCTACGAGGCCGCGGTGGCGCTGCTGGACGCCGGTGTCGTGCACGACGAGGGCGACATTTTCGAGCTGGACGAGGAAAAGCTGCTTCAGGTGGAGCTGTTCCGCACCAAGGCGGGGGAGCTGTCGGCCAACGGGCGCAAGCTGCTGGACAACCTGGAGACGGTGAAGGACCGTCCACTGTGGAAGGTCATCGTCGGCCTGTCGATCCGGCACGTCGGCCCGACGGCGGCGCAGGCGCTCGCGCGGGAATTCGGTTCGCTGGAACGGATCGAGAACGCCACGGAGGAAGAGCTCTCCAGCGTCGACGGCGTCGGCCCGACCATCGCCCGCGCGGCGAAGGAGTGGTTCGAGGTCGACTGGCACCGCGAGATCGTCGAGAAGTGGCGCGCGGCGGGCGTACGGATGGAGGAGGAGCGTGACGAGTCCATCCCGCGCAACCTCGAAGGCCTGTCCATCGTCGTCACCGGCTCGCTGAACGACTACTCCCGTGACGAGGCCAAGGAGTTCATCATGGCCCGCGGCGGGAAGGCGGCCGGTTCCGTGTCGAAGAAGACGGCGTTCGTCGTCGTGGGCGACGCGCCGGGCACGAAGTACGACAAGGCCGTCCAGCTGAAGGTGCCGGTGCTCGACGAGAACGGCTTCCGGGTGCTGCTGGAAGACGGGCCCGAGGCCGCGGCCGAGCTCGCCCTGCCGACCGATGAGTGACCTGGAGATCCGGCCCGCGCGGCCGGAGGAGCTGACGGCCGTCGGGGAACTCACGCTGGCCGCGTACTCGGCGGAGCGGACCCTCGTCGACGGCGTGGGTTACGCCACCGAACTGCTCGACGCCGCCCGGCGCGCGGAGCTGGCCGAACTGCTGGTCGCGGTGGATGGGAACGGCACACTCCTCGGCACGGTCACCATCGCCCGCCCGGGGACGCCCTTCGCCGAGCTGTCCCGCGAGGGCGAACTGGAGTTCCGGATGCTCGGAGTGCTGCCGTCGGCGACCGGGCGCGGCATCGGTGAGGCCCTGACCAGGGCGGTCATCGCGCGGGCGCGGGAACTCGCCGCCGCGAGGGTGGTGCTGTGCAGCCTGGAGACGATGACGCGGGCGCACCGGCTCTACGAGCGGCTCGGCTTCGTGCGGCTGCCCGAGCGGGACTGGGAGCCGCATCCCGGGGTGATCCTGATCGCGTACCACCTGGAGCTTTGATGAAGTCGGCGACGGCGATCACCACCGCCGACATCCTCGCGCTGGAAGGGGCTGGCTGGGAAGCAGACCTGGACGAGATGCGCGATGATCCCCCGGACCGCAAGTGGCGCGAGCCTCGTGAGTAACGCTGCCTGAGCGAAGCTGACCCGCGCTTGGGCCGAGGCGATCTTCGACTCGTGAGCTGAACCCCTTCTCGGATGTCATGAAAGGGCCGTTCAGGACGAAAAATGTCCTGAACGGCCCTTTCATGACATCCAGTGAGCGAAACCGAAGGTCAGCTGTCCAGTACGACGGCGACGATCCCCGCGAAGTGCGCCAGCCGCGCCACTTCGGCGGCCCGGAAGTTCGGCCCGCCCGGCCGCGCGACCAGCAGCGCCTTGCCGGGCTTCCCCAGCGGAGTCGCCGCGAGTTCGGTCCCCAGTTCCTTCCACGTTTCCGGCACCCAGGCCTCCTCGGCGTCGAGGATGGTGGCGCGTTCCAGCGGCAGCCACGGCAGGTCGGTGATCGGCGTCTCGGGCGCGGCGTTGGACGACGCCAGCCGGATCGCGCCCGCTTCGGCGTGTTCGACGACGACGGCCCAGCCCGCCCGGATGATCCTCGGCACACCTTCGGCGAGGATCTCCAGCCCCGAAGCGGGCTTCGCGGCGATCTCCTCGACCAGTTCGAGCTCGCGATGGGTGTCCAGCACCCCGGCATACGGCCGGACGGCGTCGACCTCGACCCCGTCGACGCTTTCGGCGGCGGTGATCAGCGCGTCCGGCAGCCTGCCGGAGGGGATTTCGACGACGAGGTCGTCGATGGCGACACCGCCGCCCCGTTCGACGACGTCCACGCTCAGGATGTCGGCGCCGACGGTGCCGAGCGCGGTGGCGACCGCGCCGAGGGTCCCCGGGGTGTCCGGTAATTGGACCCGGATCAGGAACGACACACGCGCCCCTCTCGCCTCAGGCGTCCCAGCCTCGCCGTGGAACGCGCTACGCCGGGCGCCGATTGTGACAGACCGGACGAGGTAATGGGGACCGACGTCCGGGGCGCGGGATAACGAACCAGGCACTCCTTACCCGACATGGGAGCGCAGGCCGCGGCATAACCCAGTCGAGTCCGCCGACGCCGCCACCATAGACTTGCAGCTTCCGACAGAACCCGCACAGCACACCCCGGGAGTCACCCGCGTGCCCAACATTTCCCGCGACGAGGTCGCACACCTCGCCAAGCTGGCCAGGCTTGCCGTCACCGAAGAGGAGCTGGACGTCTTCGCAGGCCAGCTCGACCAGATCCTGGACTCGGTGGCCAAGGTGAGCGAGGTCGCAGGCGAGGACGTCCCGCCCACGTCGCACGCCGTGCCGCTGACCAACGTGTTCCGTGAGGACACGGTCCGACCGGGGCTGACCCAGCAGCAGGCGCTGGCCGGTGCGCCGGCCAGCGAAGAGGGTCGTTTCCGGGTGCCGCGGATTCTGGGAGAAGAACAGTGACCGAACTCATCAAGCTCACCGCCGCCGAGCTGGCGGAGAAGATCCAGGCCCGTGAGGTCTCGGCCGTCGAGGTCACGCAGGCCCACCTGGACCGGATCGCCGAGGTCGACGACCACATCCACGCTTTCCTGCACGTCGACACCGAGGGCGCGCTCGAAGCCGCCCGCGCGGTGGACGCCGACGTCGCCGAGGGCAACGCGCCGAAGTCGGCGCTCGCCGGTGTCCCGCTGGCGCTCAAGGACGTGCTGACCACCAAGGGCATCCCGACCACGGTCGGTTCGAAGACCCTGGAGAACTGGCTCCCGCCGTACGACGCCACCGTGACGCGCAAGCTGCGCGAGGCCGGTGTCGTGGTGCTCGGCAAGACCAACATGGACGAGTTCGCGATGGGCTCCTCCACGGAGAACTCCGCGTTCGGCCCGACGCACAACCCGTGGGACCACGCCCGCATCCCGGGCGGTTCCGGCGGTGGCTCCTCGGCGTCCATCGCGGCGTTCGAGGCCGCGATCGCGATCGGCACCGACACCGGCGGCTCGATCCGCCAGCCCGGCGCGGTCACCGGCACCGTCGGCGTGAAGCCGACGTACGGCGGTGTCTCCCGCTACGGTCTCGTCGCCTTCTCCTCCTCGCTCGACCAGGCCGGCCCCTGCGCGCGGACGGTGCTCGACGCCGCCCTGCTGCACGAGGTCATCGCCGGGTACGACCCGATGGACTCGACCTCGATCGACGCGCCGGTCCCGCCGGTGGTCGCCGCGGCCCGCCAGGGCCTCACCGGTGACCTCAAGGGCGTCCGTGTCGGCGTGGTGAAGGAATTCGCCGGCGACGGCTACCAGCCGGGTGTGCTGCGGTCGTTCGAGGCCGCCGTCGAACAGCTGCGCGCGCTCGGCGCCGAGGTCGTCGAGGTCTCGTGCCCGAACTTCACCTACGCGCTGCCCGCGTACTACCTGATCGCGCCGAGCGAGTGCTCGTCGAACCTCGCCCGGTTCGACGCCATGCGCTATGGCCTGCGCGTGTCCGACGACGGCGCGCACAGCGCCGAAGAGGTCATGTCGCTGACCCGCGAGAAGGGCTTCGGCCCCGAGGTCAAGCGCCGCATCATGCTCGGCACGTACGCGCTTTCGTCGGGTTACTACGACGCGTACTACGGCTCGGCGCAGAAGGTCCGCACGCTCATCACGCGCGACTTCGAAGCCGCTTACGAAAAGGTGGACGTGCTGGTCTCGCCGACCACGCCGACCACGGCGTTCAAGATCGGCGAGCGCGTCGACGACCCGATGGCGATGTACCTGGCGGACCTCTGCACCATCCCGTCGAACCTCGCAGGCAACGCCGCGATGAGTGTCCCGAGTGGACTGTCGCATGAGGACGGGCTGCCGGTCGGCCTGCAGATCATGGCCCCGGCGATGGCCGACGACCGGCTGTACCGCGTCGGCGCCGCCTACGAGGTCGCGCGCGACGCCGCCAACGGCGGCTCGCTGGTGCACGAGGTTCCGGAGCTGGGAGGAAAGAAGTGACCGCCGTGGTTGAGTTGATGGACTACGCCGACGTCATCGAGCGGTTCGACCCGGTGCTGGGCCTCGAGGTGCACGTCGAGCTGAACACGAACACCAAGATGTTCTGCGGCTGTGCCAACGAGTTCGGCGGCGAGCCCAACACCAAGGTGTGCCCGACCTGTCTCGGCCTGCCCGGTTCGCTGCCGGTCGTGAACGGCAAGGCGGTCGAAGGCGCGATCCGCATCGGCCTCGCGCTCAACTGCGAGATCGCGCAGTGGTGCCGGTTCGCCCGGAAGAACTACTTCTACCCGGACATGCCGAAGAACTTCCAGACCTCGCAGTACGACGAGCCGATCGCCTTCAACGGCTACCTCGACGTGACGCTGGACGACGGCGAGGTCGTGCGGGTCGAGATCGAGCGCGCGCACATGGAGGAGGACACCGGCAAGTCGCTGCACGTCGGCGGTGCCACCGGTCGCATCCACGGCGCCGAGCACTCGCTGCTCGACTACAACCGCGCCGGCGTTCCGCTGATCGAGATCGTCACCAAGCCGATCGAGCACACCGGCGGCCGTGCCCCCGAGGTCGCCCGCGCGTACGTGAGCGCCCTGCGGGATCTGCTGCGCGCGCTGGACGTTTCCGACGTCCGCATGGACCAGGGTTCACTGCGCTGCGACGCGAACGTTTCGCTGATGGCCAAGGACGCGACCGAATTCGGCACGCGCACCGAGACCAAGAACGTCAACTCGCTGCGCAGCGTCGAGCGCGCCGTGCGCTACGAGATGACCCGCCAGGCGGCGATCCTCGCCGAGGGCGGCTCCATCAAGCAGGAGACGCGGCACTTCCAGGAGGCCGACGGCACCACGTCGTCGGGCCGCACCAAGGAAACCGCCGAGGACTACCGGTACTTCCCGGAGCCCGACCTGGTCCCGATCGCGCCGTCGCGCGAATGGGTCGAGGAGCTGCGCAAGACGCTGCCGGAGATGCCGTCGGAGCGCCGCAAGCGCATCCAGCAGGAGTGGAACCTGACCGACGAGGCGCTGCGGGACCTGCTCAACGTCGGCGCGGTCGATCTGGTCGCCGCGACCGTCGAGGCGGGCGCGACGCCGGACGAGGCCCGCAGCTGGTGGGTCAACACGCTGGCGCAGGAGGCCAACTCCCGCGAGATCGAGTTGGCCGAGCTGGCGATCACCCCGGCGCAGCTGGCCGAGGTCATCGCGCTGGTCAACGCCGGTGAGCTGACCAACAAGCTGGCCAAGGAGGTCGTGCAGGGCGTTCTCGCCGGCGAGGGTTCGCCGTCCGAGGTCGTCGAGAAGCGCGGCCTGAAGGTCGTCTCCGACGACTCCGCGCTCATCGCGGCGGTCGACGAGGCGCTGGCCGCGCAGCCCGACGTCGCCGAGAAGATCCGCGGCGGCAAGGTGGCCGCGGCCGGGGCGATCGTCGGCGCGGTCATGAAGGCCACCAAGGGCCAGGCCGACGCCAAACGCGTGCGCGAACTGATCGTCGAGCGAGTCGGTGCCTGATCTCGCTTTGAAGAAGGTCACCTGGCGTGAGTGGCTCGGCCTCGCGGCCGGGCTGCTCGCGCTGGTGGCCTTGTTCCTTCCGTGGACGACGCTGACCGCCTCGCGCCCGGAGATCGAAGACGTGCTGAAGACGTTGCCCGCCACCGACGTCACGCGTGACGCGTGGCGTTCGGGCTTCCTCGCCTGGGCGCCGCTCTTCCTCTTGTTCCTTCCCGGCCTCGCGGTCGTGCTGTTCGGCCGTGTCGACGCCGTCCGCCGGGCGGGCCTGCCGCATCTGTGGCTGATGGCTGCCATCGGCGCGCTGCTGTTGATGCTGCTGGGCTGGACCACCCTCGACTGGCAGTTCGACGCCGACCAGCGCGGGATCCTCTCCGCCGCCGGTATCGAGATCGGGACCGGCCTCGGCCGCTATCTCGGCCTGGTGGCCGCCGCGGTCTCCGTCGTCGTGGCGTTCTTCGACGTCCGGCGCCTGCGTGCCGAGACCCGCACCCGTCGTCCCTGATAGCCCTCCTCCCGCGTTCAGTCCTCTGAATGCGGGTTGAGAAAGCGCTTTCATCGAGGAGATCATCGTGTTCCCGCTTCCTGGCGGTATCGGGCTTTCCCATCTGTGCGCCTACGAATGGGAAGCCGCGGACGGGGTGTGCGGCGGCAGCCCGCATCTGCATCTCGCCTGTACCGAGGCCTACGTCGTCACCGGCGGACGCGGCGGGGTGCAGACACTCGACGTCGGCGGCTACCGGGAGACCGAGCTCGAAGCCGGTGTCGTCGCGTGGTTCGCGCCCGGCACGGTCCACCGGATGGTGCAACGCGACGACCTGCGGATCACCGTGCTCATGCAGAACAGCGGGCTGCCCGAAGCGGGCGACGCGGTCTTCACCTTCCCATCGCCGGTCCTCGCCGACCCGGACGCGTACGCGGAGGCCGCCGCGATGCCCGCGGACGACGACGCGGCCCGCCGTCGCCGTGATCTCGCGATCGAGGGCTATCTGCCGATGCGCGACGCGCTCGTCGCGGGGGATCCCGGTCCGCTGCGGGACTTTCATCGCGCGGCCGCCGCGCTGGTCGCGCCGAAGGTCGAGGCATGGCTCCCACGCTGGCGCGCCGGTGCGCTGGCCGCCGCCGAGCTGACCGGCGAGCACTTGAGGGCGCTCGCGAACGGCGACGCGAGCCACTTGCAGCACTCCGGCGTCCGGGTCGCCGGTCCGTCCGAAGAGGGCGGTTACGGGATGTGCGGGAGGCGGACGGAGTACCGCATTGACATGTGACCATTTGGTCACCTATTTTGTTCTGCATGACCACTTCACGCAGGACACTCGTCACCGTGCTCGTCGCGGTTCTTTTCGGTGCGCTGTTCACCGCCGCGCCGGCGGCCGCCGAAGGGCGCGCGCGTATTTACGAAGGCACCATCGACGGAGCCGACTACCTGGTCAAAGTGCCGAAACGCTGGAACGGCACGCTGGTGCTGTACAGCCACGGGCTCTATGTGGATCCATGGGCGCCGAAGCAGATCATGTTGTCCACCAGACCCGAGACCGAGGCTTGGCTGCTCGATCAGGGTTACGCGCTGGCCGCGTCGAACTACAAGGGCACCTTCGGGCACGCGATCGAAGAAGCCTTGACCGATCAGATCGCGCTGCTGGACTGGTTCGAGGCCAACGTGGGCGAACCGCGGCGGACCGTCACCAGCGGAATGTCCATGGGCGCCGTGATCTCCTTGAAGCTGGCCGAGGACAACCCGGGCCGGTTCGACGGTGTCCTGGCGCAGTGCGGCGAGTACGACGCGCACGGCACGTGGAACAGCGCGCTGGACATGCTCTTCGCGCTCAAGACGCTGCTGGCGCCGGACGCGGACATCGACCTGGTCCGGCCTCGTGATCCGGCGGCCTCGAAGGCGGCACTCGAAGCCGCCGTCGCCGAAGCGCAGAAGACCGACGCGGGCCGGGCGCGGATCGCGCTGGCAGGCGCGCTGGGCACCATCCCCGGCTGGGCGCTCGCGCACGAACCGGAGCCGACGGCCCTCGCCGACCGTCTCGCCCACCAGGCGATGTGGGTCGCCGGCGCTTACCTGTACGGCTACGGACCGGGTACGCGTCCCGAAATCGAGCGCCGGGCCGGCGGGAACCCGTCGTCGAACACCGGGATCGACTATCGGCGTCAGCTCGCCCGGTCCACCGGTCTCGACCTGGTCCGGCATGCCTACCGGACGGGCGGCGTGGATCTGGAAGCCGACCTGGACCGGCTCGCCGAGGCCCCGCGGATTTCGGCGGATCCGAAGGCCGAGGCCTACATGCGGCACTACACCGTGGCGCGCGGCACCACGCCGTCGCCCGTGCTGACCACGCACACCACAGGTGACGGCGGCGCCGTCGCCGGACAGGCCCGGTGGTACGGCGACCAGGTCCGGCGCAACGGCGATCCCGCGCTGCTGCGGCAGACCTACGTGAACCGGGGCGGTCACTGCTCGTTCAACGCGGCCGAGGAGATCGTCCTGCTGCGCACCCTGCTGTCCCGGGTGGACACCGGCCGCTGGCCGTCCACCGAACCGCACCGGCTCACCGCCGCCGCGAACGCGCTGGGCGACGGCTACCGCCTCGTACCGGAGCTTTTCGACCCGGACCGCAAGGAAAAGCCGATGCCGCCGTCGTTCACGCGGTTCGCACCGGCGCCCCACCCGCGGCCGTCCCGCTGAGGACAGCTCAGTCCTTGCCGCCCCCGCCGGAGCTGGCCGACGGCGTGATGATGACGACGCGGTCGTCGCTCGAAACCGGCGAGCCGCCGTCCTTGTTGATCGTCCCGGCGACCGCGATCTGCGGGTTGATCATGCTCATCGCGGACATCCGGCCGAAGGTCTTCGGCGGCTTGCCGACCTTGCCGTCCATGGCGACGTTGGGCTTGCCGGTCACCGCTCCGTCCGGGGTGACCGGCAGGTTCTGCAGGTTGCCCGCGATGGACGTGGTGATGGAGAGATATCCGGTGGTACCGACGAAATCGGCGCAGCCCGCCACGCCGGGTTTGTCGGTCCAGCTCCAGGCCGGGGTGGTCAGTGGCTGGCCGCCGCGAAGCCGGTACAGGACGTCCTTGTCGGCCAGCCGGTCGGTGAGCCACACGCGGGAACCGGCCTGGTCGCGGCAGATCCCGCCGGGGGAGTGCACACCGGTCGAGAAGACCGCCGAACCGGCGGTGGGATTGCCCGCCGCCGGTTTGCCGGAGGTGTCGATGCGCAGCACCTTCCCGGCGAGCGACGCCGGATCGGCCGCGAGCCCGGGGTTGCCCGCGTCGCCGGTGGCGACCAGGAGCGCGCCCTTGGCGTCGGTGCCGATCGCGCCGCGGTTGCCGGTGGCCCCCTTGGGAATCCCGGTCAGCACCGGTTTCGGCGCCTGGCCCTTCGCCAGGCGGACGACCCGGTTGTCGGTCGGCGTGGTGATGTAGGCGAAGACGAGCTGGTCTTCGGCGAAACCGGGGGAGAGGGCGAGCGACGTGAGGCCGCCGTCGCCGGAGCCGTCCACGGGAACGGTCGCCCACTCGGCCGGGTCCTTCTCCGCGGCGGCGAGCAGGATCCGGCCGCTCTTGCGTTCCCCGGCGAGCGCGCTGGGGGCGCTGCCGTCACCGGGGATCGCGGCCACGGCGGCGACGGTGTCCAGACAGGTCGCGATGACGGCCTTGTCGAAGTCCTTGCAGCCCTGCGGCGGCGGGACCGGCGTCGGCGCCTGGTTCGGCCCGTTTCCCCGGCCGGGGCCTGCTTCGCCCGCTTCACCGCCCGGCCCGATCTGCGGCGGGACCTCGGGGGACGGCGGGTTGACCGGGGTGAACTTCTGCCCGGCGGCCGTGTTGTCGAATTCGGCGCAACCGGAGAGCATCAGCGCGCCGCAGGCCAGCATGGCCAGCGGCGCGGTCCATTTCCGCCGGTACCGGGTACGCACGGGCCCAGCCTAGGTGGGCGTACGTGAGCCACGGGTAAGAGCCTATGGCGGAGCTGAGATGTACGCGGAAAGTGACCATACGCGTGAACCCGCTACGGCCGAAGGCCCCGCTATCGCGGTGGTAGGGCGCCCTGTCCGCTCTCAGTGACTCACTTCTGCAGCAGGCGCCCTGCCGACGTCGATCGCGGACGCGGGTTCACCGACAGACACACAGCGGTGCTCGATACCGTGGCGATCATGACTGTGACCGTTCTCGTGCCCGACGAAGAGGGAGTGGCCGCGCTTTCGGAGATCGAGGGCGTGCGTCCGGTGGTGTACCGCCGCGGGGAGCCGGTGCCCGCGGAAGCCGCCGAGGCCGAGGTCCTCGTGACCGGTGAGGGGCCCAGCGAGGAACTCTGGCGCGAACTGCCGAACGTCAAACTCGTGCAGCTGCTGGCGGCGGGCGCCGAGGAGTGGGTGGGCAAGGTGCCGGACGGCGTGCTGCTTTCGACCTGCCGCGGCGCGCACGGCGGAAGCTCGGCCGAGTGGGTCGTCGCGGTCCTCTTGACGATCTACCGGGACCTCGACGGTTTCGCCGACGGCCACCGGCGGAAGCACTGGGAACGGCGGACCACGGACACCCTGCAGGGCAAGCGGGCCCTGATCATCGGCGCGGGCGACCTCGGCAGGCATCTGCGACGGCGGCTGGAGACGTTCGACGTGCGCTGCACGATGGTGGGCGCGACGGCCCGCGAGGGCGTCCACGGCAACGACGAACTCCCCGGCCTGCTGCCCGAACACGACATCACCGTCCTGATGGTGCCGCTCACGCCGCATACGCGGGGCATGGTCGACGCGGAGTTCCTGGCCGCGATGCCGGATGACGCGATCCTCGTCAACGTGTCGCGGGGTCCGGTCGTGGACACCAGCGCGCTCGTCGCGGAACTCGCGTCGGGACGGCTGCGCGCCGCCCTCGACGTCACCGATCCGGAGCCGCTGCCCGAGGGGCATCCGCTGTGGGACGTGCCGGGACTGCTGCTGACACCGCATGTCGCGGGCGCGGTGAGCGGGCGGCGGCAGCGCGCCTACGCGGTGGTGGTGCGGGAGTTGAGCCACTATCTGGGCGGGGAGCTGCCGAAGAACCTGGTCCACGGCGAATACTGAGCATCGTGGCGAATCTTCATGTCGGCTGCGCGATGTGGACGCACAAGGCGTGGGCGGGCCGGTTCCTGCCGCGGTCGCTGCCCGCGGGGGAGCGTTTGCGGGCGTACGCAGGCTGGTGCAACGCGGTCGAGGGCAACACGACCTTCTACGCGACCCCCGCCAGGGAGACCGTCGAGACGTGGGCGCGGCAGACCGGTCCCGGTTTCCGGTTCGTGGTCAAGCTGCCCAAGGTCGTCACGCACGAGAAACGGCTCGCCGGGGTAGAGACCGAGATGCGGGCGTTCCTGGACGCGGTCGAACCCCTCGGCGAGCGGGCGGTCCTGTGGACCCAGCTGCCCGCCTCGTTCGGCCCGCCGGACGTCGACGCCCTCGGCCGCTTCCTGCGCCGTCTCCCCGCCGGTCTCCGGCGCGCCGTGGAGGTGCGTCACCCCGGGTTTCACAGCGACACCCGCGCGACGGCGCTGCTGGAGACGGCACTGACCGACGCGGGTGCCGAGTGGGTGCCGTTCGACACCGAGGTCTTCTTCGCGAGCCCGCCGATCAGCGAAGCGGAACAGGACGCCTGGGCGAAGAAACCGCGGCTGCCGCGGCGGACGCGGGCGCTGACCGACCGGCCGATCGTCCGCTATCTGGGCCGTGACGCGACTGAGGTGACCGTCGAGGGATGGCGGCCGTGGGCCGAGGTGGTCGCCGGATGGCTGCGGGAGGGCCGGTCGCCGACGGTCTTCGTGCACACCCCCGACAACGACGACGCCCCGGCGCTCGCCCGCCGCTTCCACGACGACGTACGCGCCCTGGTGCCCGATCTCGACCCGCTGCCGGAACCCGAACCGGTCGAGCCGGCGACCTTGTTCTGAGCCGTTCCGGCGGTTCGGTCGCCTGACGGGCCGGTTTCCCCTACCCTTCGCGCGTGAGCGATGACTATCAGACCAGCATGATCTCGGACGTGGCCGACGCCGACAGCGGCCCCGGCCCGGCGGAGACCAGGGGCGGGATCGATCTCGGTCTGCTCGTCCTGCGAGTGGTGCTCGGCGTGACGATGGGCGCGCACGGGCTCCAGCACCTCTTCGGCGCCTTCGGCGGCCCGGGGGTCGGCGGCTTCGCCAGGGCACTCGGCGAATTCGGCTACACCAGCCAGACCACGCTGCTCTCGTGGATCACCGGGATCAGCGAGGTGGTCGGCGGTGCGCTCGTGCTGGTGGGCCTGTTCACCCCGATCGGCGCCGCCGCGCTGCTCGGCGTCTGCGCGAACATCGTCTACGTGAAGTTCGGCGGCGGATTCTTCCAGAAGCAGGGGCAGGGCTTCGAGTTCGAACTCCTGCTGGCCGCGGCTTCGCTGACCGTCCTGCTCGCGGGCTCCGGGCGGATCGCGCTGGACGTCAACACGCCGTGGCGGAAGCGGCCGCTCTCGTTCGGGCTGATCGGGCTTCTTCTCGCTGCGGCGGCTTCGGTCGTGGTGATCGTCCTCTGCCGCTGACCACCCGCATTCAGTCCTCTAAGTGCGGCTTTCGCGAGTGTCATGAAAGGGTCGTTCAGGACAAAAGATGTCCTGAACGACCCTTTCATGACATTTGGGGAAGGTGACCGCTACTTGTTCGGGTCGCGGACGGCGCCGGTGTCGGCCGAAGTCGCCATCCGCGCGTAGGCGCGCAGCGCGGCGGTGATCTTCCGGTCCCGCGAGACCGGCTGCCACGGCCGCTCGCTCGCCTCCATCTTCGCGCGCCGTTCGGCGAGCACGTCCTCGTCGACGAGCAGTTCGAGCCGCCGCTCGTGGACGTCGAGCAGGATCCGGTCGCCGTTCTGGACCAGGCCGATCGCCCCGCCCGCGGCGGCCTCGGGCGAGATGTGCCCGACCGAGATGCCCGACGAGCCGCCGGAGAACCGGCCGTCGGTGATCAGCGCGCATTTCTTGCCCAGCCCCGAGCCCTTGAGGAACGCCGTCGGGTGCAGCATCTCCTGCATCCCCGGGCCGCCCGCCGGGCCTTCGTAGCGGATCACCAGCACCTCACCGGGCTGGATCTCCTTCTTGAGGATGGCCGAAACCGCCTCCTCCTGGCTTTCGAGCACCCGGGCCGGGCCCTCGAAATGCCACAGCTCTTCGTCGATGCCCGCCGACTTGATGACGGCGCCGTTCTCGGCGAGGTTGCCGCGCAGGATCGCGAGCCCGCCGTCCTTGGTGTAGGCGTGTTCGACGTCGTGGATGCAGCCGCCGACGGCGTCGGTGTCCAAAGAGGACCAACGGTTCTCGGTGGAGAACGCCTCGGTGGTGCGGACCCCGCCCGGCGCCGCGTGGAACAGCTCGATCGCCCGCTCCGAAGGCTCCTTCGCCCGGATGTCCCAAGTGGACAGCCACGTCTCCAGATCCGGTGAGTGCACGGAGTGGACGTCGGTGTTCAGCAGCCCACCGCGGTGCAGCTCGCCGAGGATCGCCGGGATTCCGCCGGCGCGGTGGACGTCCTCCATGTGGTAGTCCGAGTTCGGCGCGACCTTCGACAGGCACGGCACGCGGCGGCCGATGGCGTCGATGTCGTCGATGGTGAAGTCGACCTCGCCCTCTTGCGCGGCGGCGAGGATGTGCAGCACCGTGTTGGTCGAACCGCCCATCGCCATGTCGAGGGCCATCGCGTTCTCGAACGCCTTCTTCGACGCGATCGAGCGCGGGAGCACCGACTCGTCGTCGTGAGAGTACCAGCGCTTGCACAGCTCGACGACCGTGCGCCCGGCGTCCTCGAAGAGCGCCCTGCGGGCGGCGTGCGTGGCGAGGGTGGAGCCGTTGCCCGGCAGGGAGAGCCCGAGCGCCTCGGTGAGGCAGTTCATCGAGTTCGCGGTGAACATGCCCGAGCACGAACCACAGGTCGGGCAGGCCGAGCGCTCCACAATGGACAGCCCGTCCTCGTCGACCTCGCTGCTGGCCGAAGCCGCGATCGCGGTGATGAGGTCGGTCGGCGCCTGCGCGACCCCGCCGACGACCACGGCCTTCCCGGCCTCCATCGGCCCACCCGAGACGAACACCACCGGGATGTTCAGCCGCATGGCGGCGTTCAGCATGCCCGGGGTGATCTTGTCGCAGTTGGAGATGCAGACCAGCGCGTCGGCCTGGTGCGCGTTCACCATGTATTCGACGGAGTCCGCGATGATCTCGCGCGAAGGCAGCGAGTAGAGCATTCCACTGTGCCCCATGGCGATCCCGTCGTCGACGGCGATCGTGTGGAACTCACGGGCGACCCCGCCCGCCTCCTTCACCGCGTTCGCCACGATCTCGCCGAGATCCTTGAGGTGCACGTGCCCCGGCACGAACTGGGTGTAGGAGTTCGCGATGGCGACGATCGGCTTGCCGAAGTCGCTGTCGGTCATTCCGGTGGCGCGCCAGAGCGAGCGCGCGCCCGCCGCGTTGCGGCCGTGGGTGGTGGTCCGGGAACGGAGTTGAGGCACGGCTGACTCCAAGGTTCGGGATGGGGACCAGGGCGAACGAGCGCCAAACTGGTCCTACCAATCCTACTCCCCGGAATCGTCGCGCTTTTCCGGAGCCTCGGTCACGTCGTCGGTCAGCCCGGACGGATCGGCCATCCGGCCCGCGCTGACCAGCGAGATCACCGGAAGATGGCGGGTGCGCACGGCGGGGAGGGCGACCTTGGTGTCGTCCTTCAGCACCGCCTGCACCTTCGCCTTGTCAGTGATGGCGAGGCCTTTGAGCGAGGTCCACGGCAGGTCTTTCCGCCCGAACATCGTCCGTACCTCCAGTCCCTTGGCCGTCGCCGTCGTGCGGGTCCGGATGACGAACACCGCCAGCGCGATCGGGAAGAGGTAGAGCCACTGGAGATACGGCACGTCGCCGAACGCGACAGGCGTCACACAAACGACGAGGAAAGCGATCGCCAGCAATGCCGTGTTCGGGATCTTGAAGACGGCCTTGCGGTCCTCGTTCACCTGTTCCCGCTGCTTTTCTTCTGCCACGTCAAAGATGGTGCACCGCCGCCTTCGAGGCCCCGAACGCGGGTCGCACCACACGCCGGAGATGTCCAGCATGCGGAATCGCCGTCCCGCAGAGTTGACACTCTTGACGGCGACCGGCTAGCTTCACTCTCGTGACAACGCAGACCGGCCTCGTACTTCCCAAGCGCGTCGACGCTTAGGGAAGTCTCCGCTGCGTCGACGCGCGACCCTCGTGCGACCACTCCGGTCGGCGGGGGTTTTTTGTTGCCTGGAACAATTTCACTGCCGAACCAGCCAATGAATACCCGAACGAGTGACTAGACAAGACGAGGCAAACAGCGATGACTAGTGCCACCTCGCGAGCTGATGCGAACTCCGGTACCTCCGGTGCCCGACCCAAGCCGGCGCCGCCCGCCGGGACCCCGGTGCGGGTCACGGGCGCGCAGTCGCTCGTCCGCTCGCTCGAGGCGGTGGGCGCGGAGGTCGTGTTCGGTATTCCCGGCGGCACCATTCTCCCGGCGTACGACCCGCTGCTCGACTCGACGAAGGTCCGCCACGTCCTGGTCCGTCACGAACAGGGCGCCGGCCACGCCGCCACCGGGTACGCGCAGGCGACCGGCAAGGTCGGTGTGTGCATGGCCACCTCCGGCCCCGGCGCGACCAACCTGGTCACCCCGCTGGCCGACGCGAACATGGACTCGGTGCCGGTCGTCGCCATCACCGGTCAGCAGTCCCGTGCGCTGATCGGCACGGACGCCTTCCAGGAAGCCGACATCTGCGGCATCACGATGCCGATCACCAAGCACAACTTCCTGGTCACCGACCCGGCGGACATCCCGCGCACCATCGCGGAGGCCTTCCACCTCGCCTCGACCGGCCGCCCCGGCCCGGTCCTCGTGGACATCCCCAAGGACGTCCTGCAGGAGATGACCTCCTTCTCCTGGCCGACGGAGCTGCGGCTGCCGGGGTACCGGCCCACGCTGCGCCCGCACGGCAAGCAGGTCCGCGAGGCCGCGCGGCTGATCAGCAAGTCGCGGCGCCCGGTGCTCTACGTCGGCGGTGGCGTGGTCAAGGCCGACGCCTCGCGCCAGCTGATGGAACTGGCCGAGCTGACCGGCATCCCCGTCGTCACCACGCTGATGGCGCGTGGCGCGTTCCCCGATTCCCACCCGCAGCACCTCGGCATGCCGGGCATGCACGGTTCGGTCGCCGCGGTCGCCGCGATGCAGCGGGCGGATCTGCTGATCGCCCTCGGCGCCCGCTTCGACGACCGCGTCACCGGGCAGCTGTCCTCGTTCGCGCCGGACGCCGCCGTCGTCCACGCCGACATCGACCCCGCCGAGATCTCCAAGAACCGCAAGGCGGACGTGCCGATCGTCGGCGACTGCGCGGAGATCATCACCGAGCTGATCGAGGCCGTCCGCGCCGAGACCGACAAGTCCGCGAAGCCGGACCTGAAGGACTGGTGGACGCAGGCGAGCGCTTGGCGCGACGACTACCCGGCCGGTTACGAGTGGCCCGAGGACGGGACGCTTTCGCCGCAGTACGTCATCGAGCGCATCGGTTCGCTCGTCGGCCCGGACGCGGTCTACACCGCGGGCGTCGGCCAGCACCAGATGTGGGCCGCGCAGTTCGTGAAGTACGAGAACCCGCGCACCTGGATCAACTCCGGCGGTCTCGGCACGATGGGCTTCGCCGTCCCCGCCGCGATGGGCGCCAAGTTCGGCGTGCCGGACAAGCAGGTCTGGGCCATCGACGGCGACGGCTGTTTCCAGATGACCAACCAGGAACTGGCCACCTGCGCCATCGAAGGCGCGCCGATCAAGGTCGCCGTCATCAACAACGGCAACCTGGGCATGGTCCGTCAGTGGCAGAACCTCTTCTACTCCGAGCGGTACTCCAACACCGATCTCGGTACCCACAAGCACCGCATCCCCGACTTCACCCTCCTCGCGGAGGCGCTCGGCTGCGCCGGGCTCCGCTGCGAGACCAAGGAGGACGTCGACGCCACCATCCGGCGTGCCATGGAGATCAACGACCGCCCCGTCGTGATCGATTTCGTGGTGGGGAAGGATGCCCAGGTGTGGCCCATGGTGGCCGCGGGCACCGGTAACGACGAAATCATGGCCGTGCGCGGGATCCGTCCGCTCTTCGACGACGACGAGGTCGCCGCCGAGGCGGAGCTGAACGCCGCCACAGAAGGAGACGCCCGATGAGCGTGCACACCCTGAGCGTTCTGGTCGAGAACAAGCCCGGTGTCCTCGCGCGGGTTTCCGGACTGTTCTCCCGGCGTGGTTTCAACATCGAATCCCTCGCCGTCGGGCCCACGGAGAATCCCGAGGTGTCCCGGATGACGATCGTGGTCGCCGTTGAGGAGCTACCGCTCGAACAGGTGACCAAACAGCTCAACAAGCTGGTCAACGTCATCAAGATCGTGGAATTGGAAAAGTCCACAGCCGTGCAGCGTGAACTGCTGCTCGTGAAGGTCCGGGCCGACAACACCGTGCGCAGCCAGGTCCTCGAAACAGTGCAGTTGTTCCGCGCGAAGGTGGTGGACGTGTCGCCCGAGGCGCTCACCGTCGAAGCCACCGGGACCTCGGACAAGATCGGTGCCCTGCTCCGGATGCTGGAGCCCTATGGCATCCGTGAACTGGTCCAGTCCGGAATGGTCGCGGTCGGCCGGGGCTCCCGCTCGATCACCGCCACCTCCGCTCGCTAGAAATACTTTGGTAAGTCAGGAAAGGAAGTAGTACCCCTCATGGCAGTGGAAATCTTTTACGACGACGACGCGGACCTTTCGATCATCCAGGGTCGCAAGGTCGCCGTGATCGGCTACGGCAGCCAGGGCCACGCGCACTCGCTGAGCCTGCGCGACTCCGGCGTCGACGTCCGCATCGGCCTGCCCGAGGGCTCGAAGTCGCGGGCCAAGGCCGAGGAGCAGGGTCTCCGCGTGCTCACCCCGGCCGAGGCCAGCGCCGAAGCCGACCTGATCATGATCCTCGCGCCGGACACGAAGCAGCGCTTCATCTACGAGCAGGACATCGCGCCGAACCTCAAGGACGGCGACGCGCTCTTCTTCGGTCACGGCTTCAACATCCGCTACGACCTGATCAAGCCGCCGTCGAACGTCGATGTCGCCATGGTCGCCCCGAAGGGCCCGGGCCACCTGGTCCGCCGCCAGTTCGTCGACGGCAAGGGCGTCCCGGCGCTCATCGCGGTCGAGCAGGACGCCTCCGGCAACGCGCAGGCGCTCGCGCTCTCCTACGCGGCCGCCATCGGTGGCGCCCGCGCCGGTGTCATCAAGACGACCTTCACCGAGGAGACCGAGACCGACCTCTTCGGCGAGCAGGCCGTGCTCTGCGGTGGCGCCTCCGCGCTGGTGCAGACCGGCTTCGAGGTGCTCACCGAGGCCGGCTACGCCCCGGAGATCGCCTACTTCGAGGTGCTGCACGAGCTGAAGCTGATCGTCGACCTCATGTACGAGGGCGGCATCGCGCGTCAGCGCTACTCGATCTCCGACACCGCCGAGTACGGCGACCTGACCCGCGGCCCGCGCGTCATCTCGCCGGCGGTCAAGGAAGAGATGAAGAAGATCCTCGGTGAGATCCAGGACGGCACGTTCGCCCGCGAATGGGTCGCCGAGGACGAGGCCGGACGGCCGAACTTCACCAAGCTCGAGGAGCAGGGCAACCAGCACCCGATCGAGGAGACCGGCAAGAAGCTGCGCGACCTGATGTCGTGGGTGGACCGGCCGATCACCGAAACCGCCTAGTCGTGGGCTGAAGGGGCCCTTCGCCGCATGCGATGCGGTGAAGGGCCCCTTCGTTTTGCGTACCGGAAAGCGATAGCGTGGGCACCATGAGTGAGCAGCCGGTGGACGACAAGGCTCATATCCGGCCGGACCTGGACTTGAGCGATGCGGTGTGGATCCGGGCGGAACCGGAGGGCGCGAACCTCGAAGACCGGGCCGAGTACGCGCTGGTGTCGCACACCGATGGCGTCACCTACACCGCGATGCGGCAAGCCTCGGATCCGGACGGCCACATCCTCGTGTTCACGCCGACGGAATGGGACGCCTTCGTGAAGGGCGTCCAGGACGGCGAATTCGACCTGCCCGCCTGAGGTCACTCCACGACGGACAGCACGACCTTTCCCGTTGTCTTACCCGCCGCCACGAGTTCCTGGGCCTTCGCGGCCTCTTCCAGCGGGAACACCGTGTCGATGGTCGGCTTGAGTCGTCCGCTGTCGACGAGTTCGGCCAGCGCGAGCAGTCCGGTGCGGTCCGGCTCGGCGAGGGTGAACCCGGCGATGACTCCGGCGGCCTCGGCCAGTTCCGGCAGTCGCTCGTCGTTCGTGCGGGTGAGCTGGACGAGCCTGCCGCCGCGGCGCAGCGTCTTGAGCGACCGGGGCCCGTACTCCAGGCCGATCGTGTCGAGCACGACGTCCACGTCGCGGACTTCGTCGGCGAAGTCCGTCGTGCGGTAGTCGATGAGCTCGTCCGCGCCGAGTCCGCGGAGGAACTCGTGTTTGGCCGCGCTGGCCGTCCCGATCACGTACGCGCCGCGCGCCTTGGCGATCTGGACCGCGAGATGCCCGACGCCGCCCGCCGCCGCGTGGATCAGGATCCGTTGCCCGGGCTGGATGTCCGCCGTGTCGACGAGGCTCTGCCAGACGGTCAGTCCCGCGAGCGGGACCGCGGCCGCGTGCACGTGGTCCAAAGTGGACGGCTTGCGCGCGAAGTGACGGCTCGGCGCGGCGACGTACTCGGAATACGCGCCCGCCTGGAACGGGAACGACGGCATGCCGAAGACTTCGTCGCCGGGGGAGAACAGCGACGCGCCCGCGCCGACCTCCTCGACCACGCCGGACACGTCCCAGCCGAGGATGAACGGCGGATCGCCCATCGGGCCGATGCCGCCGGTCTCGCGGGTCTTCCAGTCGACCGGGTTGACGCCGGCGGCGTGCACCCGGACCAGGATCTGGGTCGGGCCCGGGGTGGGTCTTCCGACGTCGACGAGTTCGAGTACTTCGGGGCCGCCCAGGTGCTTTTGGCTGATCGCTCGCATGGGTCCATTGTTCGGCGAGCGTCGTACTTTCGGCGAGGGGGCGGCGGGCCAGCGGGCGTCAGGATCGGGACACGTCTCTCGCGGATGTCATGAAAGGGTCGTTCCTGACGTTTTTCGTCCTGAACGACCCTTTCATGACACTTGGGGAACCGGTGGCCGTGCCATGAACGGTCCGTTCCTTGCAAAATTTGCAAGGAACGGACCGTTCATGGCGTGCGAGCCGGTCGGGCGCCTCCGCGATGGCGCGACAGGCACAAAAGCTCAGGCGCCTCGCAGCACCGCAAGGATCTCCGCCTGCTCGAAATGCTCGGCCCACCCCAAGGCCGACGACCGGTACAGCGAATCCTCCAGCGAAGGATCCGCTCCGGCTTCCAGTAACGCCCGCACGGCGTCCACATGTCCGCCCTGCACGGCCAGATGCAGCGCCGTGACACCTTCGCCATGCGAAAGCCCGCCGAAGGTGCCCTGGTGGTTCACCGAAGCACCCAGCTCGGCCAAGGTACGGATCGCCGAAGCCTTTCCCTGAGCCGCGGCCCACGTCAGCGCGGTACCCCGGTAGACGTCGGCGTTCACGTGGGCACCTCGCTCCACCAGTGTGCGCACGGCGGAGGACCGGTCGTTCCGCGCCGCCCACGAAAGCGCCTCGTCGACGATCTCGGCCGGATCGTCGCTCGGCCGCCATTCCGGGAAACCGCTGTGCGGCCGGTGGAATTCGCGATGCGCGCCCGCCGCGGGGGCGAGTGTGCCGTCCGGTGCGAGCAGCTCGTCGAGCAGGTCGGCAACGCCGAGCCCCGCCGCCACCCGGAGGTTGCCGGGGGAGAGGCTGTGCGAAGCCAGCAGCTCCGCGGCCTCGCGATGGCCCCAGAACAACGCGACCACCAGCGGCGTGCCACCGTCGCCCCGGGCCGGGACGTCGACCGGGGCGCCCGCTTCGAGCAGCATCGTGACCAGCAGCGGCAGCCCGGCGTACCCGGCCTGGTGCAGCGCCGTCCAGCCGTGCACGTTGGCGGAGGCCGGATCGGCGCCGTGGTCGAGCAGGATCCGGCACAGCCGCTCGTCGCAGGTCGCGGCGGCCATGCCGAGCAGGTCGTTCCCGTTCTTCCCGTGCGCGTGGACGAGGGTGGGCAGGTCGCCGATCAGGCGCGCGAGCCCGGCCAGGTCTCGCGCGTCGATCAGTTCCCGTGCGTTCTCGAAGGCGAGTTCAGCCGGTGACGTCACGCTCCCGCACGCTACCCCCGACCCCCGACAGAACCCGCCATTCGGCCAGCGGGATCCGCTCGTCGCCGGTCAGGACCTGCAGGCAGACGTGATCCGCCCCGGCGTCCAGGTGCGCGCGCACCCGCGCGTCTATCTCGTCCTCCCCGACCGCGACCAGCGCGTCCACCAGCTTGTCGGAGCCGTAATCCTCTTCGGTGAATCCGAACCGCCGCAGATTCGCCTGATGGTGGGCCGCCAGATCCAGGTACATCGACACGTGCCGCCGCGCGATCTCCCGGTCCGATCCCAGTACGACGGCCTGCTCGACGGCGAGGAAGGCCGAAGGCCCGATGGTCTCCCGCGCCAGCGCGGTGTGCTCGACGGGGACGAAGTACGTATGCGCCCCATCGGTGCGTTCCGCGGCCAGGGAGAGCATCTTCGGTCCCAGTGCCGCCAGCACGCGCCGGCGTGGGGAGTCCGGTGTGGACAGTTCGGTCCGGTCCATCTCGTCGAGATAGCCGCGCATCCCCTCCAGCGGCTTCGCACCCGGAAGGTGCCCGCCGAGTCCGAGGACGAATCGGCCGGGATAGGCCTCGGCGAGGGTTCGCTCGGCGGCGGCCGCCGCGACGGGTGCCCGATGCGAGAACCGCGCGATCCCGGTGGCGACGGTCAGCCGGGACGTCGCCGCGAGCAGCAGGCCTGCCTGCGTGAACGCCTCCCGGCCCAGGTACTCCCCGAACCACAAGGTGTCGAAACCGAGCTCCTCGACTTCCGCGGCCGCCTCGCGGACTTCGCCGATTTCCTTGCCGTCGAACGCGAACGTCCAGATGCCGACGCTCATCGGGTCACCGCCGTCAGTGCCGGGGCGAGCCGTTCCAGCTGGTCCACGATGGACGCGAGGTCATCCCCGACCGGATTGACGAGCACGGTGTCCGCGCCGGCGTCCACGAGTTCCTTGAGCCGCCCGGCGATCCGCTCTTCGTCGCCCCACGCGGTCAGCCCGTCCACGAGCCGGTCGCTGACGTCGTCGATGTCCGCGTCGGTGTAGCCGAGCCGCTTCCAGCCCTTGAAATAGTGCGGGATGCCGTACTGCTTCATCAGTCCGATGTCCCTCGCCACGCTCTTCCGCGCCTGTTCGCGGTCGCCGAGCAGAACGGAATGGGTGGGGATGAGCAGCTTGTCCCGGCCGAGGATTGCGCGCGAGTACGGCGTGTGCTCGAAGGGCTGGGCGAACGGATGCGCCCCGTCCGTGAGATCCCTCGCGAGTTCGAGCATCTTCGGCCCGACGGCGGCCAGGACACGCGGGAACGGGACCGGCGAAGGGAATTCATCCGCCGCCGCGGCCATGGCCGTGAGGTAGTCGCGAGTCTGGTCGAGCGGCCGGTAGTCCGAGCCCGCCTTCGCCGCCTGATACGAGTGTCCGATCCCGACGCCGAGCACGAACCGGCCGGGGAACGCCTGCGCGAGCGTCCGCCCGCCGCTGTGGGCGGTGTACGCGGGCCGCGACCAGATGTTCGCGATCCCGGTGCCGACCACCACCCGTTCGGTGGCCGCGAGCGTGATGGCGCTGTAGGCGAACAGCTCCCGGTTGCCAGGCCCCTCGCCTCCCCAAACGGTGCGGTAACCCAGCTCCTCCAGACGTCGCATCGCCCGCCGTTCCTCGTCCGGTGTCGGCGTGAACATGCCGACCGGCAGCCAGACACCCACCGCTCCCAGCCGGTCCCGGGTTTCTTCGATCAAGGCCATTTCCGTCTCCCCAGCTAACATGAGGCTGCCTCCGCTTACGTCGCCCGACTATACGGAGGCTGCCTCCGATTTGTCGAGACTAGGCTCGGGAGCGCGATGGACATCCAGAAGAAGCCGCTGCGGGCGGACGCCCGGCGCAACTACGAGCGCCTCCTCGAAGAGGCGAGACGCGCCTTCGCCTCGAACGGGGTCGAGGCGTCCCTGGAAGAGATCGCGCGCCGGGCCGGAGTCGGCATCGGAACGCTCTACCGGCACTTCCCGACGAGGGAGGCGCTGGTCGAGACGGTGCTCCGTGAGGGCTTCGACGCGCAGGCCGGGGCGGCTCGCGAGCTGCTGGGCTCCCCGGAGCCGGTGGAGGCGTTGAAGGCCTGGTTCGCCGGGATGGGTGAACAGTCGGCGCGCTACCGGGGACTGCCCGAGCTGATGGTCGACGTCCTCAACGACGAGACCTCGCCGCTGTACGCGTCATGTCACGCGATGCGGGACCAGGTGTCCCAACTGGTGGAAAGGGCGAAGGCCTCGGGTGAGCTCCGGGCCGACGTCACAGTGCACGAATTACTGGTGCTGCTGCACGCGCTTTCCTGGGCCAGCGAACACCTTTCGGGTGACAAGGGCCTCGAACGGCTCCTCGAGCTCGTTTTCGCGGGATTACGGGCGAGTTAACAATCCCCTGTCACCAGGTCTAAACTGCGGCGCAACCGGGCACAACGGCGTGACCGTCAACAGTGAGTCGCAGGCACAGACCAGATAGTGGGAGCCGTATCGTGACCAAGCCGAACAAGCCCGTCGTCCTCATCGCCGAGAAGCTCGCGCCTTCCGTGCTGAGTGTCTTCTCCGACGAGGTCGAGGTCCAGCATGTGGACGGCACGGACCGCCCCGCGCTGCTCGAAGCCGTGAAGACGGCGGACGCGCTGCTCGTGCGGTCCGCGACCAAGGTCGACGCCGAGGTCCTCGGCGCCACCACTTCGCTCAAGGTCGTCGCCCGCGCCGGCGTCGGGCTGGACAACGTCGAGGTCCCCGCCGCCACCGAACGCGGTGTGCTGGTCGTCAACGCGCCGACGTCGAACATCGTCTCCGCCGCCGAGCACGCCGTCGCGCTGCTGCTCGCCGTCGCCCGCCGGGTCCCGGCCGCGGACCAGAGCCTCCAGGGCGGCGCGTGGAAGCGCAGCGCCTACTCCGGCGTCGAGATCCAGGGCAAGACCATCGGTGTGGTCGGCCTCGGCAAGATCGGCCAGCTGTTCGCGCAGCGGCTCGCCGCGTTCGACACCAAGATCATCGCCTACGACCCCTACGTCTCGGCCGCCCGCGCCGCGCAGCTCGGCATCGAGCTGGTCACGCTGGACGAGCTGCTGGAGCGCGCCGACGCGATCTCCATCCACCTGCCGAAGACCCCGGAGACCAAGGGCCTCATCGGCGCCGAGGCGCTGAAGAAGACCAAGCAGGGCGTCATCATCGTCAACGCCGCGCGCGGTGGCCTCATCGACGAGCAGGCGCTGGCGGACGCGGTCAGCTCCGGCCACGTCGGCGGTGCCGGTATCGACGTGTTCGTCACCGAGCCCACCACCGAGAGCCCGCTGTTCGGCCTGCCGAACGTCGTCGTCACCCCGCACCTGGGCGCGTCGACCGCCGAGGCGCAGGACCGCGCGGGCACCGACGTCGCGAAGTCCGTGCTGCTCGCGCTGCGCGGCGACTTCGTGCCGGACGCGGTGAACGTCGCGGGCGGCGGCACGGTCGGCGAGCACGTCCGGCCGTACCTCTCGCTCACCCAGAAGCTCGGCACCGTGCTGACCGCGCTGAACCCGAAGGCCCCGGCCTCGGTCACCGTCGTGGTCAAGGGCGAGCTGGCGGCCGAGGACGTCAGCGTGCTGCCGCTCGCGGCCGAGCGCGGTGTGTTCTCCGGCGTCGTCGAGGACCAGGTCACCTTCGTGAACGCGCCGCGTGTGGCCGAAGAGTTGGGTGTCCAGGTCGATCTGGTCACCGAGACCGAAAGCCCCAAGTTCCGCAGCCTGGTCACCGTCCGCGCGGTCCACGCCGACGGCTCGACCCTTTCGGTGTCCGGTTCGGTCACCGGCAAGGACGAGGTCGAGAAGCTGGTCGAGGTCAACGGCCGTCACTTCGATCTGCGCGCCGAAGGCAACGTGCTGCTGCTCGAATACCCGGACCGCCCGGGCATCATGGGCCGCGTCGGCACGCTGCTCGGCGAGGCGGGCCTCAACATCGAGGCCGCGCAGATCAGCCAGACCACCGACGGCGCGGACGCGGTCATGCTGCTGCGCGTGGACCGTTCCGTCGACTCGCACCTGCTGGAGCCGATCGGCGCCACCGTGGGCGCGCACACGATCCGCGCGGTCAACTTCGGCTGACCTCCGATTAGCGCGTGAAGGCCCCCTTCCCTCGGCTGAGTCGAGGGAAGGGGGCCTTCACGCGCATTCCGCAATTAGCCGACTAACTGCGGTTGTTGTGTGTGCGGGGTTCGCGAGATCGCAGAGCAAGATTCAATAACGGTGAAAAATGCCTACTGAAGTCGGGCTGGTCCCCCGATAGGTTCTTCCGGCGAGGCCGAACCATCGCGCCGTCAAGGGCACGGCGCGGCGCCGGGGCTCACCGTCGGGGGTGTGTTCGAGCGGCAGGCAGGTTCCGAGTCAAGGCCTCGAGTGAGGGCACGTACTCATGAACAGATCCCGCGTACCCCGGTGGGCCATCCGCTCATCGGCCGCGGTCTTCGCCGCGTTGCTCGCGACGTCCGTGACCGGGGCGACCGCAGCCGCGCAGGATGTCCCCCTCGCGGACGGTGTCACGCCGGCGAAGATCGACCGTAACGGATTCCAGGGGAAGGTCGAGCCGAAGCTCAAGGCCGCCCAGGGGCAGATCACCGCGTTCGTCGAGCTGGCCAAGCAGCCCGCCGTCGACGCCTTCAACGCCGAGCAGAACAAGGGCGCCGGCAAGGAGAAGGCGAAGAAGGCCGCGAAGGACGCCAAGGCCGCCGCGGCCGCGACGGTGGACTCCGTCGTCGGTCAGCTCAAGGCCGCCGACGCCGGCACCCAGCTGGTCACCCAGACCGCCAACGCGGTCGCCGGAGCGGTCGTCACGGCCGACGCGGCGAAGATCCGCGAGCTGGCGAAGCGGCCGGACGTCGTCTCGGTCAAGAAGGTGGTCCCCAAGACCCGCACCAACTCCAGCGCGGTCCAGCTGACCAACACGCTCGCGTCGTGGCAGCAGACCGGCCGCTACGGCGACGGCATCCGCGTCGGCGTGATCGACGACGGCATCGACTACACCCACGCCACCTTCGGCGGTCCGGGGACGGCCGAGGCGTACAAGGCGATCAACCGCGACCAGGCCACCCCCGCCTTCCCGACCGACAAGGTCGTCGGCGGTATCGACCTGGTCGGCGACGTCTACGACTCGGGCAGCGACGACCCGGCCCTCAACACCCCGAAGCCGGACCCCAACCCGATCTCGTGCGGCCACCACGGCACGCACGTCGCGGGCACGGTCGCCGGATTCGGTGTGGACGAGGCGGGCAAGACCTTCACCGGTGACTACAAGAAGCTGAACAAGAAGAAGATCGAAGCGATGCAGATCGGCCCGGGCACCGCGCCCAAGGCCCTGCTGTACGCCATCAAGGTCTTCGGCTGCGACGGCTCGACCAACGTCACCTCGCAGGCACTCGACTGGTCGCTCGACCCGGACGGCGACGGCGACTTCACCGACCACCTCGACGTGGTCAACCTGTCGCTGGGCGGCGACTTCGCCACCCCGGACGACCCGGACTCGCTGTTCGTGCGCAAGATCGCCGCGAACAACGTCGTCCCGGTGTTCTCCGCGGGCAACGGCGGCGACCTCAACGACGTCGGCGGCGCACCGGGCAACACGCCCGAGGCGCTGACCGTCGCCAGCAGCCGTGACGCGTCCGTCCTTCGCGACGCCGTCGAAGCCGTCGCTCCCGACGGCGTGAAGGGCGCGAAGACCGGCCAGTTCAGCCAGAACTACGCGACCTACGACACGCTCGACGTCACCGCGCCGGTGGTCACGCTGTCGGCCGACAACGCCGCCGGCTGCAAGCCGTACTCCGAGGCCGACAAGGCCAAGGCCGCGGGCAAGATCGTGTTCCTCGAATGGGACGACAACGACGCGACCCGCGCCTGCGGTTCGGGCGCCCGTTCGAACAACGCGCAGGCGGCCGGCGCCAAGGGTGCGCTGTTCTCCTCGACGCTGGAGCACTTCACGGCGGGTATCGCGGGCAACGCGGCCCTGCCGACGTTCCAGCTGACCGGCAGCGCGACCGCCTCGGTCCGCCCCGCGGTGGCCGCGGGCACGCTGCAGGTCCGCATGACCGGCAAGGGCCGCGTGTCCGTGCCGACCACCGATCAGTCCATTGTGGACACCCCGAGCTCGTTCACCTCGCGTGGCGGGCGCGGCCCGGCCGTGAAGCCGGACGTCGCGGCGCCCGGTGACTCGATCGCGTCCGCGCTGAGCGGCAGCGGGTCCGGTCGCCTGGTCATCTCGGGTACGTCGATGGCGGCTCCGCACACCTCGGGTATCACCGCCCTGATCCGTCAGGCGCACCCGGACTGGTCGGTCGAGGAGGTCAAGGCCTCGGTCATCAACACCGCCGGCCACGACATCCGTGACGCGTCGGGCCGGGTCTACGGTCCGCAGCGCGTCGGCAGTGGCCGGATCGACGCGAAGGCCGCGCTGGACAACCAGGTCCTGGCCTACGTCGTCGACAACCCCGGCTTCGTCTCGGTCAACTTCGGCGTCGTCGAAGCGGGCGGTCCGGTCACCCTGACCAAGACGGTCAAGGTGGTCAACAAGGGCATCAAGCCGGTCGAGTACTCGGTGGGCTACGAAGCCGTGAACTCGCTCCCCGGTGTCGAGTACACAGTGGACAAGCCGACGGTGAAGCTGAGCCCGCGCGGTATCGCGCTGGTGAAGGTGACCCTGAAGATCGCCGACCCCAAGGCGCTCCGCAAGGTCATGGATCCGACCATGGCGGCCACGCAGGTCGGCCTCGCCCGCCAGTTCGTGGCGGACGCCTCCGGCCGGATCGCGTTCACCCCGAAGAGCGGCACGACCGTTCCGCTGCGGCTTTCGGTGTACTCCGCGCCGAAGCCCGTCTCGTCCATCAACACCCCGGGCAACGTCAACTTCGGCGCCGGCCAGAACCAGGCCGTGCTGAACCTGACCGGCAAGGGTGTGGATCAGGGTTCCGGTGCGCAGCGGTACCGCTCGCTGATCAGCGTGCTCGAACTGCAGGCGGAATCCCCGCAGCTGCCGGAATGCGACGGCGACGTCACGACCGACTGCACGCTGAACCAGACCGCCAAGGGCGCCGACCTGCGCTACATCGGCGCGGCGTCGACCGCTCCGCTGGCCAAGGCGCAGGGTGAGCCGGAGAACGCGTTGCTGGCCTTCGGTCTCACCACCTGGAGCGACCTGGCCAACCTGGGCAGCAACACCTCGCCGTTCGTGGACATCGACACCACGGGCGACGGGCAGCCGGACTTCGAGACCTATGTGACCAAGGTGACGTCGACCGACGTCCTCGTGGCGGTCACCGTGGCGCTGAAGCCGGGCTTCCCGCAGGTGGACATCCAGCCGATCAACGGCCAGCTCGGCGACGTCGACACGAACGTGTACGACACCAACGTCGTCGTCCTGCCGGTGAGCATCGCCGCGCTGGGCATCGACCCGAACGCCGCGTCGCACAAGATCAGCTACACCGTCGGGACCTCCGGGTTCTACGCGGCGCCGGGTGCGGACTCGTCGACGATCGACTACGTCGGCACGCCGCTTTCGTTCGACGCCTTGGCTCCCGCGTACACCGTCCAGGGCGGCGGCGACTCCGCGCTGGGCTACGTCGCGAAGCCGGGCACGGCGCTGGTGGTCAACCGCAACGCGGCCGCGCAGGACACCGTGCTGGGCCTGCTGGCGATCGAGCACCACAACGCCTCGGGCAACCGGGCGAACGTGGTGAAGATCCAGACGAACAACGGTGGTGGCGACACGGGTGTCGACCGGCCGGGCAACGGCGGGCGGCACACCGGACGTCAGCCGATCGGTGTGGGCTGACGCGATAGTGCGATAACCCGCGTTCGATGAGGTGAGGGACGCCCTGGCGGCATGCTTTGCGCCAGGGCGTCCCTTCTTGTTTTCACTCTTTCGGCTGTCTCGCTCTGTGGGAGGTTCCGGCATAAGGGTGGTGCGGCTACGGCTACCGGGCTACGGCCGGTAACCTTCCGCTGCTGGCGTTTTCTTGCGGATGGGCCATCCGGACTGCCGGTGGCCTGGTCTACGGAGGTGTGTGGATGCGGCTCGCGGTGATCCCAGGAGACGGGATCGGGCCCGAAGTGGTCTCCGAGGCGCTCAAGGTGCTCGGTGAGGTCGTACCGACGGCGGAGATCACGAACTACGACCTCGGCGCCGCCCGGTGGCACTCCACCGGTGAGCTGCTCCCGGAGTCGGTACTCGGTGAACTCCGTCAGCACGACGCGATCCTGCTGGGCGCGGTGGGCGACCCGACGGTGCCGAGCGGCATCCTGGAGCGTGGCCTGTTGCTGCGGCTCCGGTTCGAGCTCGACCACCACGTGAACCTGCGCCCCGCCCGGTTGTACCCGGGGGTGCGCGGACCGCTCGCCGAGGCGGGCGAGATCGACATGGTCGTCGTGCGTGAAGGCACCGAAGGCCCGTACGCGGGCAACGGTGGCCTGCTGCGCAAGGACACCGAGAACGAGATCGCGACGGAGGTCAGCGTCAACACGGCGTTCGGCGTCCGGCGTGTGGTGACCGACGCGTTCAACCGGGCCGAGGCGCGGCCTCGCAAGCACCTGACGCTCCTGCACAAGACGAACGTGCTGGAGTACGCGGGCTCGCTGTGGTCGCGGATCGTCGAAGAGGTCTCGCTGGAGCACCCGGAGGTGACCGTCGCCTACTCCCATGTGGACGCCGCGACCATCCACCTGGTGACCGACCCGTCCCGCTTCGACGTCGTGGTGACGGACAACCTGTTCGGCGACATCATCACCGACCTGGCGGCCGCCGTGACCGGCGGCATCGGGCTGGCGGCGAGCGGGAATCTCGACATCACCCGGCGGAACCCGAGCATGTTCGAGCCGGTGCACGGCAGCGCGCCGGACATCGCGGGCCAGGGTCTCGCCGACCCGACCGCCGCGGTGCTCTCGGTCTCGCTGCTGCTGGACCACTTGGGACAGAAGGAAGCGGCGCGGCGGATCGAGGCCTCGGTGGCCTTCGACCTCGCGACCCGCGACCAGGCTTCGCCCGGTGCGACGCACGCGATCGGTGACCGGCTGGCGGCACTGGTGTCGTCGAACGTGCGCCCGGTCACTCAGTAGTTTCTTCGGGCTGAAGGGGCCCTTCGCCGCATCTCATGCGGTGAAGGGCCCCTTTGCTGCGTGAGGGTGCGATGGGGGCGCGGTGGCAGGCCCGTGAAGAAACCCTTGCCTGGGGTGTGTTGCGAAAGCCACTTTCGCAACCTTCAACGTTGCGAAAGTGGCTTTCGCAACGTCGGCGGCAGGGACGCGTGGTCCCGGAGTGTGGGAACTGTCGCCCGGGTTGTGGACGAGGGGAAGAGCGTGTGCCATGATGCGTCCGTGACCTCCTGCACCATCATTATCGCCGAGCACGCCGGATAACAGCTCCACAAGAGCCCCCGGCGCGCAACCTCTCGCACCCATGCGGGAGGTTTTTTTGTTGCCTGAACACGTTTTGCCGCCACCACGAGGAGATTCCCGTGACCCGCAAGGAGCCCGCCGATACGCCACTCGGCGACGCCTTCCATCTGTACGACACGACGTTGCGCGACGGCGCGCAGCGCGAGGGGATCTCCTACTCCGTCACGGACAAACTGGCGGTGGCGAGGCTGCTCGACGATCTCGGGGTCGGGTTCATCGAAGGCGGGTGGCCGGGCGCGCTGCCCAAGGACACGGAATTCTTCGCCCGCGCCGCTTCGGGCGAGCTGAAACTGCGTCACGCCGCGCTCGTCGCTTTCGGCGCGACGCGGAAGGTGGGCACCAGGGCCGAGCAGGATCAGCAGGTGCGTGCGCTGCTCGATTCCCAGGCGCCGGTGGTCACGCTCGTGGCCAAGTCGGATCTGCGGCACATCGAACGCGCGCTGCGGGTCGACGTCGACGAGGCGTGTGAGATGGTGCGCGACACCGTCGCGTTCCTCGTCGGCGAAGGACGTCGCGTCTTCCTCGACGCGGAACACTTTTTCGACGGCTACGCGTTCTCTCCGGACACCGCCCTGAAGGTGCTCGACGCGGGAGTGAACGCGGGCGCCGACGTCGCAGTGCTGTGCGACACCAATGGCGGCCGGCTGCCACTCGGCCTCGCGGAAACCGTCCGCGAGGTCAAGGAAAGGACCGGATTCCGGCTCGGAATCCATTGTCAGGACGACACTTCCTGCGCGGTGGCGAATTCCGTCGCCGCCGTGCAGGCCGGCGTGACGCACGTCCAGTGCACCGCCAATGGTTACGGCGAACGGGCGGGTAACGCCGATCTTTTCGCCGTGACAGGGAACTTGGTGACCAAGCTCGGCATGGAGGTCCTCCCGACCGGAGGCGCCGCCGAGCTCACCCGGGTCTCCCATGCCCTTGCCGAAATCGCGAACATCGCCCCCTACACCCACCAGGCTTACGTAGGGGCGTCGGCCTTCGCCCACAAGGCGGGACTGCACGCGAGCGCGATCAAGGTGGATCCGTTGCTGTACAACCACATCGATCCAGCTTCGGTCGGCAACGACATGCGGGTACTGGTTACCGAGATGGCCGGCAGGGCCAGCCTGGAGCTCAAGGGACGTGAGCTCGGGGTCGACCTTGCCGGCCAGCCCGATGCGCTGACGAGCGCCGTCAAGAAGGTGAAACGCCTCGAATCCGAAGGCTGGTCCTTCGAAGCCGCGGACGCTTCACTGGAACTGCTGCTGCGGCGGGAGGTCGACGGCCCGCAGAGCGACGTCCTCGACGAACCGCCGTTCGAACTGGAGTCGTACCGCGTCGTCCTGGACCACCGGTCCGACGGCGAGGTCGTCTCCGAAGCGACGGTCAAGGTGCACGTCGCCGGGCAGCGCGTGATCGCGACCGCCGAGGGCAACGGCCCCGTGCACGCGCTCGACGCCGCCCTGCGCGAGGCGCTCAGCCCGCATCTGTCCTGGTTGGACAGTGTGGAGCTGGCCGACTACAAGGTGCGGATCCTGCCCGGCCATCCGGGCACCGACGCCGTCACCCGCGTGCTCGTCGAGACCAGCGACGGCGAGCGCGAGTGGACCACCGTCGGCGTGCACGGGAACATCGTCGAGGCGAGCTGGCTGGCGCTGTGCGACGCGCTCGTGCACAAGTCCCTCAGGGAGGCGTCGGCGTGAGGAGTCGTACAGTGGGGGAGTGCGTCTAGCCCGAATTGCTCATCCCGGTGGTGTCGCGTTCGCTTCGATCGAAGGGGACGGCGACGACGCCCAGGTACTGGAAATCGCCGAGCACCCCTTCGGCAACCCCAACTTCACCGGCAAGCGCTGGCCGCTCGCCGACGTCCGGCTGCTCGCGCCGATCCTTCCGTCGAAGGTGATCGCGGTCGGCCGGAACTACGCCAAGCACGCGGCCGAGTTCGGCAACGAGATCCCGCAGGACCCGATGCTGTTCATCAAGCCGTCGACCACGGTGATCGGGCCCAACGTGCCGATCCGCCGCCCGCGCGGCGTCGGCCGGGTCGACTTCGAGGGCGAGCTGGCCATCGTCATCGGCCAGCCGGTCAAGAACGTGCCCGCCGCCCGCGCGGCGAGCGCGATCCTCGGCTACACCGTGGCGAACGACGTCAGCGCGCGTGACCTGCAGAAGTCCGACGGCCAGTGGGGCCGGGCGAAGGGTTTCGACACCTTCTGCCCGCTCGGCCCGTGGATCGAGACCTCGCTCGACGCGGCCGATCTCGCGCTCAAGTCCGAGGTGGACGGTGTCCTGAAACAGGACGGCCGGACGTCGGACCTGGTGCACAAGATCCCCGAGCTGGTCGAGTTCGTGTCCGGGGTGATGACCCTGCTGCCCGGTGACGTCATCCTGACCGGCACGCCCGAGGGCGTCGGCCCGATCGAGGACGGCCAGTCGGTCTCGATCACCATCGAAGGCATCGGCACGCTGACGAACCCGGTTCAGGACGTCTAGCGCGCTATGAACGGTCCGTTCCTTGCAAAATTTGCAAGGAACGGACCGTTCATAGCATCCGGACGCTAACCGGCCGGTTCCATCGCCCGCCGCGCGAAGGCCGGGGCGTGCTCGGGCCGCAGCCCCAGGCCCAGCAGCCGCGCGGGGACGTAGGACAGCACGGGGAACCGGCCGAACAGCTTCACCATCGGCGCGGGCGGGCCGTTGCGCTTGCCCGCCATGACCGGCCCCATGACGTTCTTGTGCAACATCCGCTGCAACCCCTGCACCAGCATCGTGGGCGCGAGACGGCGCTTGCGGACCTTCGCCAGCTCCGCCGCCGACGGCCTGCCCCGGCGCAGCGGTTCGGCGAGCAGGGCGGCGGCCGCGACCGCGTCCTGCACCGCGAGGTTGATCCCGACCCCGCCGACCGGCGACATCGCGTGCGCCGCGTCACCGATGCACAGCAGCCCGTCGAGGTGCCACTTCCGCAGCAGGTTCATCTTGACGTCGAGGAATTTGACGTCGTCCGTCGTCTTCAGCTCGTCCACGCGGTCGGCCAGCTCGGGCAGGATCGCGGCCACGTTCTCCCGGAACGCCTCGATGCCCTTCTCGCGCAGGTCCTGGCCCTTGGGGCTGAGGTACGCGATCTGGAAGTAGCCCTTGCGGGGCAACGGCACGGCGAAACGGCGATCCCGCATCTTCGGGGTCAGCATGCCCTCGCGTTCGCCGTCCCGCCGCGAGATCCGGAACCACCACGCGTCGAACGGGATGGGGTAGTCCTTCGTCATCAGCCCGGCCTCGCGACGGGCCAGCGACCAGCGGCCGTCGGCGGCGATCACCAGGTCGGCGCGCAGTTCGCCGGTCTTGCCGTCGGCGTCGCGGTAGCGGACCCCGCTCACCCGGCCGTGTTCGAAGATCAGCCCGGTCATCTCGGTGCTCTGCCGCAGCGTGAACGTGGGCTCCTTCGCGCCGGCGTCGGCGAGCAGGTCCAGGAAGTCCCACTGCGGGACCATGGCGATGTACGGATGCGCCACCTTCAGCCTGGTCAGGTCGGCGAGGCGCATCATCGTGCCGTCCTCGGCGGGAAAGCCGGCGTAGGCGATCTGGCTGTGCGGCAGGCTGAGGAATTTCTCGCTGAGGCCCAGCTCGTCGAGCAACGTCAACGTCGACGGGTGCACGGTGTCGCCGCGGAAGTCCCTCAGGAAGTCCTTGTGCTTCTCCAGCACGGTGACCTCGACCCCGGCCCTGGCCAGCAGCAATCCGGCGACCATCCCCGCGGGGCCACCGCCGACGATCACGCAGTTCGTACGTTCGTTCATCCGTCCCACCCCTTCGAACCCTTATTCATCACTTGTTGAATAAGCTCAGGATGCACCTCGCCGACGAGTGCGTCAAGCGCCATCCGGGCGGATACGCCGTTCGGGCTATGGTCGGGATCTCACCGGTCCGTGTACCACACCGACTGTCCAAAAAGGACGAAAATGAAGCGGGAAGAGTCCCGGAAGGACGCCGATCCCGGAAACGCCCTTGTGGACGGTCCCCGACTCGAAGCGGGGTAAGGATTTCGTTGCCGTCACAGGGTGTGCGCGCCGCGAACCGGCCAGGGCGCGACGGAGTCGTATTTCACCCGGCCGCCCGCGTTAGCCGTTGACCGGTAACTAAAACACGTCATCTCACCAACTGGGAGTAGAGTGCCCGCGCCGGAACAGACCAGCCTTAATCACCTCATCGGCAGAGTCGCGATCGCGTTGAGTGCCCTAGCCTCACTTGGTGGATTTCGCTCTCGTGCCCCGGACCTCGTCACGAACCACGCCGGACGCTCCGGACGGCGCCCCGTGGGAGCCCCCGGAGTTACGGTTGGTGTGCCTCGACATCGATGACACGTTGATCGACTGCACCGCGGCGATCCGCCTCAGCCTGGGCGCCCTCACCGGCCGGAACGACCTTTGGCCGCTGTGGGATCTCATCACCGAAGAGCATGTCGCGCTGGTGGTCGCGGGCGAAATCGATTACGCGACCATGCATTACCGGCGTACCGAATGCTTCCTCGCCGAGATCGGCATTTTGGCCGACGAAGACCAGGTCAGCGGGTTCGAAAGACGCCGTCGTGAAATTCTCACTCGTTCGTGGCAATTGTTCGAAGATGTCCTCCCGTGTCTGGAATGGTTGCGGGCCGCCGGTGTTCTCGTCGCGGCGGTCACGAACGCCTCGGGCGCGCATCAGCGCAAGAAGATCGCCGATCTCGGTCTCGCCCGGTTCTTCGACCACGTGGCCATCGCCGGTGAACTCGGAGTAGCCAAACCCGACCCGGCGATGTTCCACTCGGTCTGCCTCGGCCTCGGCTGCGACCCGGCGCAGGCGGTCCACGTCGGCGACAAGCTCGACACCGACGCCATCGGCGCCCGCGACGCCGGCCTGGGCGCCGTCTGGCTCGACCGGGACGGCATCGCCGAGCGGGCCCCGGCGGGCGTGCACACCATCTCGGGCCTCGACGAGCTGCCTGAGCTGCTGGTTTCCGAGTTCGCGAAGCTCGGCGTGCCCGCTCAGCGCGCTACTGAGACCCCCGCGTTCACGGTGCGGAACAGCGTGCTCTAGTATTCTTTCTCGTGCGGCACCGAGCCGGTCAAGATCGGAACGGTACCTCACTGGGGTATGGTGTAATTGGCAGCACGACTGGTTCTGGTCCAGTTAGTCTAGGTTCGAGTCCTGGTACCCCAGCTGGAGAACTCTCCGGAGTGAAACACAGAGTGACCCCCCTGCGAAGGTGGGAAACCCGGTCTGGTAAGTTTCTCCACAGCAACACAGCAGGTGAACAACTGAAAATCTCCTCTTGAAGGAGAAGTTCCTAGCCCCCGTCGTCTAGCGGCCTAGGACGCCGGCCTCTCACGCCGGTAGCGTGGGTTCGAATCCCATCGGGGGTACGCGCAGCTTCCACCCAAAAAGTCTCGACCGTAGCGGTCGGGACTTTTTGCATTTCGGTGGAGCTCATCACGTCGTTGATCCTTTCTGCGGTTACAGCTGTGTCCGGTACCTGTTCGACCGGCAGTTTGATGGTAATCGTCACCTGGTCACCCGCGCCATGGACGTTCACGGTGAGCTGGGTGATTTCGAAGAGTTGGCGTAGCAGGGCCTGAGGCGCATTGGCCAGATTGACCTGGAGGTGCGGGAGCCCTTCGAGGCGGTTCAGGTCTGATGAGGTGGGCTTCGCCGGCTGTGTCTTGTCCTCGGCGTCGAGATGAGCGAGCGCGGCCAGCGCTGCGGACTTGTCTTCCTCCAGCTTGTTGTAGTTCTGCCGGAGCGCCTTGGCGAACGGGTCGTCCGGTGCGCCGTCCTGGGCCTGGCGCAGAACCGAGTCCTGTCGGCGGGCCACATCGGCCAGGTGACGTTGAAGGCGCTCACGTTCGCGCCGGCGCTCCTGAGCTGCGCTGTCGTCCACAGTGGCTAGATCGGCTTCAATGATGACTCTCCTAGTGGGGCTGAAGAGTCGGTCGGCGTAGAAAGCTGAAACGGCTTCGAGTAGTTCGTCCTCGCGGAGCCGGATAGCTGCCGGGAGACCGGCGCGAGGTCCGGAGCCGCCGCGGTTGTTCTTGCCCGGCCAGCACAGGTAGTAGAAGAGCCGGTTGTGTTTTGTGTCACCAACCATGCGCCGTCCGCAGCTATGGAAGACCATGCCGCGGAAGAGGTAGGTGCGTTCGGCGCTGGGGTTGGCGTTCGGCTGGGTGTCCGCGCGCGACCCTCGTCGCGCTTCGAGGCGGCTGGTGAGTTCGTCGAACATCCACTTCGCGATCAAGGGCTCGTGGACCGGCTTCGGTGACCACACCGACTTGAACGGCTCGTCTACCTTGCCTCGCTTCGACGTGGTGGCGCGTCGGTTGAACACTTGATAGCCCGTGTACTTGGGGTTCTGCAGGATCCCGGCTACGGAGCTCTTGCTCCAGGCGCCGCGGCGCGGTCGGCGGCGGGTAGCGCTCGAGGTCGGCATTGAGACGGTCCGCGATGGTGTTGTAGCCGATACTTGGTCTTGCCCCTCTCCGCTTTCGCCGGGCTCGGGTGGGGGGTGGGGGACGCCCTTGGCCTTGTAGCCGGCGGCTTGCCGATATTCCAGCCGTCTCGCACGTGGGTGCACAGCCCACCCCAGGACTGTTCGACGGTGTTGAGGACCTCGTACTCGGCGATGGACTGATTGATGCGGCGCTGGAGGACGCGCTGAGCGCGGCTGCCGGCGAGGGTGATCGGTTCGTTCGACGCGAACAGCGGGACGTCCGCCCACTCCAGTTCCCGCTCGACAGACAGCCCCTCGAAGGCAGGACGTACCAGCGGCCGCCGCCGAGAGTGGGCTTGTCGGCGGCTTCGTACACAGCCGCGCCGTTCAGGTCGGGTTCGTCCACCGTGCAGTGCGCATATTCGAGTGTGCGATATAGCCGGGCTTGGACGTGCTATTCGACCGTATGGTCGAGGGGTGCTGGGTCGTTCCATGACGTGCTCGTCGAGGTAGGTGAGCCCGTGGATGGTCGTGCTGTACGTGCCGGCCGATGAGGTCGGCCTGACCGGGTTGGTTTCGTCGCGGCAGTGACGTGCCGTTTGTCTCTGTGAGGCAACTGGCGGTCGAGGTGGGACGTGTTTCGGGTATGACCGAGAAGCAGGTGGGCAGGCCGATGAACCGGCGGCAGAGACGGGCCGCGGGGCAGCGGACGTCCGCGCCTGGACTAGGCGGCCGTGACGGCTCCCGGATTGTCGGGGTTCGGGTAGGCGGGGACGTCTCAAGGGATTCGCGTTTTCCACCCCGGAACGGCGCCGTGGTGGGTTCCAGTGCGGTGGACGGGGTGATGCTGCGGCGCTTCCACCTGTTCTACGCCACCGTGGGCGGGCTCCTGGGTGCCGTGGTCTTCGGCGGGATGCTGTGGTCCGGCCTGAACCGGTACGGCCGATTCTGGGTGGGCGGGACCGAGTTCGTCGTCGACGCGTTGCTGATGTCGGCGTCGGCCCTGCTGGCCGTGGTCACCGGGCTCGCCGCGATGAAGCAACAGCGGCAGATCCGGCAGGCGCCGGTGACGACCTGGCTGGCTGGAACCGGGGGTGTGGCGTTCGAGGTGGCGACCCTGCGGCTGCGTGCCGTGAGCCGTAACGCGGGTTTCTTCGCCGCGTTCTGGGTTCTTACCTTCCTTATGGCGGCCACGAGCATCGTCACCGGCGCGGCCGGTTTCAACGGTGCCGTGGCAGCGGTTCATCTTCTCGCCGTGCTGGTCTCGATATTCGCGATACCGATGAGTTTGGCGGCGATGAAAGGCTGGGCACGGAGGCATCGGGTGGTGCGGCAGACGGGCTGGCGCGCTACGAAGTCGATCACCGTGCGGAGGCCTTACGGCAGGCCGTTCGAACCCTCCGTGATCACCGTCGAGTTCGAGGACGGCAGCGTGATCGAAGTCCGCACTGTCGAGTCGACCTATCGTGCCGGACACAAAGAGGGACAGCGCCTGCTCTCGGCCTGGGTTGGTGGCACGGACTCCTCGATGGTCGTCCTTTTCGAACACGGTCCGTTGAGGCAGGGCTGGTACCCGGTACCGGTGATGGCACTCGGAGCCCGGATCTCGCCGGAGGACGCCTCGTCTTCGAAGCCATGACTCTTCATTCGGCGCGGGATTCTCGCGCCCGCATCTATCGACCGGTGGGCGCAGCCCGGCGGAGGGTGCCGTCGTAGGGGTGTAAGTAGGTGGTTTCGTCGGGAAGGAACCTGTTCGATCGCCCCGGCGCCGTGCTGTTCCCGCACGTACTGGTGGATCAGGCGTTCCTTGGTGCGCAGCGACATCCTCGACCTGTGCATCGACTCAGCGTGCACGGCGTAGATCACCTCCCGCACGATCTCGGTCACGCTTGGATGGGCGCCCGTCGGGCGCAGCCAGCGATCATCCGCGCCTCGTCGTAGCTCTAGCCGACCGTTCACGATGGGGAGGTCATCAACTGCTACTCACGGTTCGCACCGTCTTGATGGCCCGCGCGGTTGTCCATGGCCGTGCGGAGTTGCTCGGCGAAGCCCGCCGCCGTGACCGCTGCAGAGTTCACGGCGCCGGGGTGTCCAATTGATGACCACCAGCGGCGCGAAGAGGACGCTGCCGAACCTGTACCGGCTACTTGTGCCGCCTGGTGATGACGACTGGTTTGATTTCCCGTGGGATCTGGTCGAACGCGGCGGCCGGAACGCCGAAGCACGCGGCGAGTACTTCGCGGGGCATGGAGTTGAACGTACCGACTATGCCGATATCGTCGTTGGGTTCTTGGGTGCTGCTGTTGAAGATGACCAGCACGTCGAGGGGTTCGGTCTCGCTGAGGTTCTCGAAGTAGTGAAAGAACCCTTGTGGAGCGAAGACCAGATCGCCTTGTCCGGCGTCGAAGGTGTCTCGGTGGTAGGAGCCGTCCGGGTGAGTGCCGAGGATCGTCCATTTCACCTTGCCGGAGATTACGTAGTTGAGTTCCCACGCCGTGGGGTGCCAGTGGGGTTCCCTGACTCCACCGACGTCCAGGCGGATGAGGTATACGGACCCGTTTTGCCCCTTGAGAACGGGGAAGTTCTGTTCGTGCGCACCACGCAGACTTCCTCCCTCGACGACGGTGGCGGGACTGTCGGCCAGGTTGAACAGGTGGGGGTGGTTCATGGTCTGATCGCTCCTTGGGTAGCTCGTCGTGGCGGTCGAGGTTCCCGCCGTGGTAAAGGCCGAGATGCCCAGCCCGGCACCCATGGCAGTTCGTCGATTGATCTCAGGCAATGGAAGGATCCCTTCAGTTATAGGAGAGTTCATGCTCGTGACTGTTCCGAATCTCGGTGGCCGCGCTACTTCACCTTGTTGAGCAATTCTTCGATGGAGGTGTCGGGGCGTTGGGCGGGCGGGCCACCGGTTGTGCCGGGTGCGATGTCGGGGAGCGTGTCCACGCCGGCGGCGCAGGTGGTCCGGCGGTCGGGGAGCTTGCCGTCGATCAGGTAGGCGTTGACCGCGGTGTCCACGCAGGTGTTGCCGCGGCTGCCGTAGTAGCCGTGGATGCCGCTGTTCTGCACGGTGATCAGGGGCATGTCCAGGTGGTCGGCGGCGGCGGAGCCGCTGGTGTAGGCGGTTTGGGTGTCGCCTTCGCCTTGGACCACGACACCCGCCGGATACTTGCGGCTCCCGACCGCGGTCATCGGGTCGCGGCCGGCGGCGAACATGCAGTTGTTGGGGCTCACGCTGCTGACGGCGTCACCGTAAGGGATCTCTTCGGCGACTTTGCGCATGTCCGCGTAGTAATCCTCGGGGTTGGCAGGCCATTGCCAGTCGCACAGGATCGCCTGGTAGGTGCCGTTGGGCTTCTGATCGGCTTCGGTCGGCGGTGTGGCCACCGCGTTGCCGTCGTCGCCGTCCGGCCGCGCCAGGAGGGCCATGGCTTTGATCGCTTCGTCGTCGGGGTCGGCGCCGTTGATGGCAGGCAGGAGGTCGCGCAGAGTCCACGCGAAGGCGGACCAGAGGGAACGGTAGCGGGCACCGGTCCCGACGGCGTTGTCGAACGTCGACAGATCGAGGTCGCCGAACTGCTTGGACCGCAGTGTCGTGGCGAAACGGTCCAAAGTGGCCTGGATTTCGTAAGGGGTGGTGCCGAGGCCGAAGGTTTTGTCACGGTCGGCGGTCCACTGTTTCCAGGCGGCCACGTTCGCGCGGTGTGCCTCGACGTCGGCCTGCTCGACCTGGCGCCAGGTCTGCCTGGGGTCCTGCGCGGAGTCGAGGACCATGCGGTCGAGGTGTTCGGGGAACATCTCACCGTAGAGCGGACCGAGGAACGTGCCGTAGGAGAAGCCGAGGTAGCTGATCTTCTCCTCGCCGAGGACGCGGCGGACGAGGTCCATGTCCCGCGCGGTGTTCATGCTGGTGATGTGTTTGCGAAGGTCGCCGCCGCCGTTCGCACAGGCGGTCTCGGCGGCCTTGGCCTTGGCGACGTACTTCGGCAGGCCCTCCTCGGTCGGCCTGCTGGGCAGGGCGGCCTCGTCCGTCTTGTCGCAGAACAAGGGGGTCGACTTCCCGACGCCCCGCGGGTCCATACCGATGGTGTCGTACACGGCTTCGGCGGGCTGGCGTTCCAATGCCAGGGTGAGGCTGAGTCCCTCGGCGCCGGGACCGCCGGGATTGGTCAGCATGATTCCGCGCCGCCTGCCCGGGTCGGTCGCCTTCTTCCTGGCGATGGCGATGGTGAGTTGCTTGCCTTGGGGAGCGCGGTAATCCATCGGCACCTGCACGGTCGCGCACTGCGCACCGCCGTCTTTCAGATCGGCGTTCTCGCACTCTGTCCATTGTGGCCGTTGGCGCGCTAGGTCGTCGAGACCATCCGGTGGTGCTTGGGGCGAACCGGAGGCGGCTGTCGGAGACGAGGTACACGCGCTCATTGTCATCAGAGTGGCGATACCCAGAACGGTAAAGCGAAACAGCTTCGGAAAATTGCGCCGCGAAGTGTGGGTCACCGGCCCATGATAAGCAGAACTCCTCAGGGAAGACGCGGATCTGCGACACTCGATGAGATGTGGTCGAAAGTGAACCCTTGTGATAGCAAAGCTTGTTTTCGACTTCCGTCCGTGTCTTTGTCATGTCGATGCGAAAAGAGGCTGTTCTGGTTGTCGCTATCGTGCTGAAGGCGCGAATGGGTGAAAAATCGAGGTCGGCAGGGGAATCTGAGTGAGCATTATGTGGTGGTGTAGGTCTGCTTGTCGACGAGGCGGCCGTCGGCGAAGCAGAAGCGGAACGCGATGAACTCCGGGGTCGTGGACGGCTGTTCGGCGGCGAGGTAGTACAGGCAGGACGCGCTTTCGGGCTCAGGGGGCGCACCGGCACGGATGGTGAGAAGAGCGGAATCGGTGGGCGCGGGAAGAAGGTCTCTGACGGCGGATTCCTCGGTACCGACCGGGATCGAGTCGTAGAGTTTCGCCGGGACGCTCGAGCCGCCGTCGCTGATGCCGATCCATACCAGCAGGATCAGCGCGCCGAGGAGGCAGGCGGCGACGGCAACGAGGGCGCTGGTGCCGGCGTGGACATTGAAGCGGCGTGACCGCGTGTAGTCGAGATCCACTTCGGAATCATCCACGGTGGATGGTGCTTCGGCAGGGCTGTCGTAGGGGAGTATTGCTGCGACGCGGAATCCGCCGTCGGGCGTCGGTCCGGCGTGCAGTGCTCCGCCGGCGATCCGGACGCGCTCGGTGAGTCCGATGAGACCCAGTCTGGTGCTGGGTGCCGGTTGCTCGATGGGGGCAGGGGGTTTGTCGTTGTGGAGTTCGACCAGTACCGCGTCGGGTTCGTAGGTCACCGTCGCGGTGATGGCGGCTCCTGGTGCGTGTTTGCAGGCATTGGTCAGTCCTTCTTGGACGATTCGGTAGGCGGCGTGGCTGGTCGACGCGGACAGCGAGTCCGGCGGCGGGAGATGGTGGTAACCGATTTCGGTTCCGGTGGCGCGGGCGGTGTCGATCAGCCCGGGGATCGCGTCGGCCGTGTGGGCGCCGGGTTCGTCGCCTGGGTCGCTGTCGGGTGCCAGCGCTCCGACGACGTCCTGCAGTTCGGCCGCGGCGGCGTTCGCGGTGGTGCGCAGCGCGTCGAGCGTCGGCAGTACTTCGGGAGGCAGGTTCGGGTTCTGGTTCACTACACCGCTGAGTACCGAGATCAGGCTGAGCCGGTGGCCGAGGCCGTCGTGCATGTCCTGGGCTATCCGGTTGCGTTCACGCATCCGGGCTTGCGTTGCGAGGAGCGCACGTTCGCGTCGAATGTGCCGGTCCTGCCAGGCGAGTGCCAGCGCGAGCCGACTTCGCTGTGCGGCGAACCGTCCGAGCAGGAAGGGCATCAGTACCCCAAGGAGCACCAGGGCCAGCCGGGGTGCCACCGACAGGGGCCCGACGGCCAACGTCGTCAAGTCTCCCGACACCACCAGGGACACCGCCATCGCGGCGGTGAACGCGGCGAACGCTCGTTGCCAGCCCGCGATGCGGTAGCCAGCCCAGTAGATGACGACCAGCATGCTGATCCCGCCCACACCGTACGGATACAGCAGGAGCACGGCGGCGAGTAGCGCGAGCACCGGAAACAGATGCCGGACCAGGAGCAGCCCCGCGTAAACGGCCGCGAGCCCGGCGAGTTGTCCGAGGCCGCGGTCGTCGAGGAACGCGTCGGAGGATACGTCCGCCGCGAGGCAGACGGCGATTAACGCTGCTTCGACGACGAACTCGCGGCGAGACGTTTCCTGGGCTCTCGTAACGATTTCGCGGGCGAATTCGCCAGGGCGCCGCGAGATCGCGGTGAGAAACTGGGACACGTGCATCACCCTAAGGGGAGGACCCGCGTTTCATGCGCATTCGACTCCAGTGCCGGACCAGACCCCGAGGATCCGATCCGGCACTGGGGTGCCGCGAGTTTCAGGCGTGTTGGAATGACGTGGAAGACTCCGGCCCGGCGTACTGGGCGCTGCCGAGAGCGAGGATGGGGTATCCGATGAATCCGAAGACGAACAGTCCGAAAAAGCCGAATGCGCCGCTCTTGCCGAACGACTTGGCCACTCCGAGGGAGACCACGATGCCCGCAACGATGTCGACGACGGGGATGAGCAACCCCACGACCCACCAGCCGGACCGCCCCGCGACCTTCGTCAGGATGTAGAGGTTGTAGATCGGGATGATCGCGGCCCAGCCAGGTCGGCCTGCCTTGGTGAAAACACGCCACAGCGCGGCGATGTAGAGCAGGGCGAGGATCAGGGTGATGATCAGGATGGGAACCGAATTGATGTCGTCGTCCATGAGAGTTCTTTCTTCGTGAGAGGTGGGTCAGGCTTTTTCGATGACGGCGGCGGTGCCGTAGGCGCAGACTTCGGTGCCGAGGTCCTGGGCATCGTTGACATCGAAACGGGTCATGAGCACCGCGTTGGCGCCGCGGACGCGGGCCTGCTCGGTGAGGCGCTGCAGTGCCTCGTTGCGGGAGTCGACGAGGGTTTTCGTGAGCCCCTTCAATTCGCCGCCGAACATGGATTTCAGCCCGGCGCCGATCTGGCTGCCGACGTGCCGGGACCGCACGGTGACGCCGTACACCTCGCCGATGACCCGCTGGACGCGGTATCCCGCGACGTCGTTGGTGGTCACCACGAGGATGTCCGACTCCGGGTCTTGTCCTCCGCCGAACTCGTTCGTGCTCACGGTCGACTTCTTCCTTTCGATGGCTGCGTGGTGAGGTGAGGGCCGGGCCGTGCCCGAGGGAGGAGGGCACGGCCCGGCGGTACAGGGTGGGTCAGCGGGCCTGGTGAGGCAGTACGGCGTGCAGGAGCTGTTCGGCGATGCTGCCGAGGTCGGCGATCAGGTCCTCGACGCCCGGTGCCGGATCGGTGGGGATGGCGGCGGGCGGGTTGGTGCTGTCGCAGTCGGTGCGCCGTGGCGGGAGCTTCCCGTCGACGAGGTAAGCGTTGACCTTGTCGTCGACACACGGGTTGGGCTTGACCGGGATGGCCGGGTCCATGCCGCCCGCGGTGTACTGGCCATGCTGGCCCTCACCGCGCACCGCGATCAGGGAACTGCCCAGGGTCCTGGCCATGGCTTCCCCGTTGACCATCGGCGTCTGAGTGTCTCCTTCGGCCGCCAAGACGAGCCCCTTCGGATACTTCGCCTTGCCGATCGCCGGCAACGGTTCCCTGTCGCCCTGGTGGAAGAAACAGTTGTTCGGCGCCAGTTGCGGCACGGTGCCGCCGAATGGGACGGTCTCCCGCACCCGGCGCATGTCGCGGTAGTAGACGTTCAGATCGGTCGGCCAGGCCCAATCGCACAGGATCGTCCGGTAGACCCCGTTCTCGGTCTTGGCCTGCTCCGTGAGCCGGGCCGCCACCGCGGCCGCGCGCCGGTTGCTGTCGGCCAACGCCGGATCACCGGCAGGCAAGGGTAGTTCGGCCTGTACTTTCTGCAGGTCTTTAGCAAGGGACGCCCACACCTGCCGGTAGCGGGTGTACTGGCCGACCACCAGGTCGAGCTGGGTCTGGTTCTCGATCCCGCCGACCGGTTCGACGGCCAGCCGGTCGGCGATCTTGTCGATGCTCGCGCGGACCTTCTTCGGAGTGGTGCCGAGGTGGAAGGTCGCGTCACGCCGCGCGGTCCACGACGCCCAGTGGTCGAAGTTGGCCTTGGTCGCGTCGACGACGTCGTAGGCCTGGTCGTGCCACGTGGTGCCGGGGTCAAGCGAGGAGTCGAGCACGCTGCGATCGAGGTGTTCCGGGAAGAGCTGTCCGTAGACCGCGCCCAGCCACGTCCCGTAGGACACGCCGAGATAGCTGATCTTGTCTTCGCCGAGTGCCGCGCGGACGCGGTCGAGATCGCGCGCGGTGTTCGGGGTGGTCACATGCTTGCGGAATTCGCCACCGCCGCGGACACAGCCCTCTTCCCATTGCTTCTCGTACTCGGTGATGCGTGGGAAGACCGTGTCGCTCGGCCGTGTCGTCGGCACGGGCTCCGGGGTGGACGGCACTTCGCAGTTCAGCGGCGTGGACCCGCCCAGCCCGCGTACGTCGATGCCGATGATGTCGTACACCTTGGCCAAGGGCGTCTCGAGGTAGTTGTACAACAGGTCCCGGCCGGTTCCCCCCGGGCCGCCGGGGTTGGTGAACAGCACCCCCCTGCGCCGCTGGGGTTCGGTGGCCTTGTGCCTGCTGATCGCGATGGAGATCTGCTTGCCGTCGGGATGGGCGTAGTCCATCGGCACCGCGACCGTGGCGCAGTCGAATCCCACCAGGATCTCCTCGGTGCAAGGTGACCACGTCACCGCGGGAGCGCCGCCCGCAACGCCGGCGACCGCCACCGTGAGCGCCCCGGTCATCGCGGCCACGCTCAAGCCCGCGATGAGTTTCTTCCGAACCATTTCTTCCCTTTCCGGTGTCTTGATCGGACAGCGGCTATTTGCCGCTGATCACTCCGACCGCGATGCCGACGATCGCGGTGTTGTAGAGGAACGCCAGCACGCTGTGCGTGAGGACACGCAGCCGGACCGCTTTACCCCGTGTCTCCACATCGGACACCGCGAAGGATGTCCCCAGCGTGAACGAGAAGTACGCGAACTCCACGAGCGTCGGCCGATCGGTACCGGGGAAGACCAGAACCTGATCCGGCAACGCGGCGTAGTAGTCCCGTGCGTAGCGTTCGGCGTACCCGAAATGCAGGATCAGCCAGGCGAAGATCACTGCGGGGACACCGATGCTTGGCCACGATGGCTTCTGTCTCGCCTGCCCCGTCCAGCACGATCATCAGTCCTGCCGTGATCCCGACGAGACTGGTGAACAGCGTGAACAGCAGCCCGCTGCGGCGCCCCAGGGTGGACCGCAGCCACGTGGTGTCCGCCGGATCACCCGACCTTTTCGCCCTGACCAGCCGTCGCACCCGCATCACGAGATAGGCGAGTGCGACCAGGTCCCACAACGCCAGGTAGACGCTGCTGTCGAGAACGACGACCGCCGCGCCCAGCAGCACCAGCGCCACCTCGATGATGCGTGAGACGATCAGTAAGCCAGTACGGAGCATGTATCCACTTCCTCGAAAACTTCGGGGGCCAGAAGGCGCCGGTCTAGGGGCGGCATGCCGATCCGGCGGCACGCTCCACCCGGGATCGGATGCCCGGCCGCAGGGTGAGGACCTTCGTGGAGAGCATCCATCGCCCCACTCGCCCCAAGAACGGCTGTGCTCCGCCGGAACCTGCGGCGATGCCTGGATCTGTGGCGAGGCACGACGGTGCCGGAGTCATGGACGGTGGTACCGCGGTACGGAGTGCCGGAGCCAGGACGCCGATAGCGATCACGGCGGTCAGCAGTGCTGCGGCGGCAAGCGTCCTGGTTGGCATCGTAGACTCCTGACCTGGCCGGCACCGCCGCGCTGCTGGATTAACCGGGACACCGCCGCGGATGAAGATTATTCATACAATGGTTTCGTTCCTTGCGCTGACAAGTTGAAAGCGCGTGAATTAACGGATCTCTCAATCGGGAACCGATGTTGTCGTTCATGTTTCGTTCGGAACGTAGCAGACGGGCCAATTGGCTACCACTGACGTCCACGGTTGAGTCAACTGAATATGCCCCTCTGTGCTCCGGTGTGGAGGGGGGCGAACCGTCGTTCGTCGGAAAATTGTCTTCCAGGGGTGATCGACAACTGTGGGCACTCGTCCTGTGGTGACAAAAACTAAATCATCTGCGATCGGGTCACACTTTGAGGTGATCGTGCTTGCGGGCAAGCGGGCTTGGCGGCGAGCCGGGTGCGCGTCCGTCAATTCGATGGACGGCGCGGGCAGGCGTCGTCCGCCGTCGTTCTTCTTTGTCCCCTCGAGCCGTGTCGGCATGCTGGGACGTTATCTCGTGGCGGATGATCACGTGAAGCGGGGAAAGAATCCCGGAAATGTGCACTTTGGTGAACGCTTCGTGTTGACTTTGGAAAGCATTGTTCCCGCACGTCGCAGGGAGAGGCGAAATGGGGAGCATCCGCGCTGATAATGTTCCGTACTTCGCAGGCCCTCGGTACCGCTGTTCAGCTCAGTCCCGAAGTTGCGAGGTGGTCTCGCCACCTCGCCGGGGAACGTCTCCGGCGTCGCGGACGAGCAGGGCGGCCTGGACCCGGTTCGTGCACCCCAGTTTGGCGAGCAGGCGGCTGACGTAAGTCTTGATGCTCGCCTCACGCATTCGCAGCCTGCTACCTATGTCCGCATTGGACAGACCTTCACCCAGCAGCCACAACACGTCCTGTTCGCGTGGGGTGAGGGTGGCGATAAGCCGGCGTGCCCGGTGCTGACGCGGCCGGTCGGTGGTGGTGATCATCCCGACGACTCTGCGGGTGACCGACGGGGACAGATAGGTGTCTCCCTGATGGACAGCGCGGATGGCGTGCAGGACTTCTTCGGCCGCCGAGCGTTTGAGCAGGAATCCGGTCGCGCCGGCGTCCAGGGCGGTGGTGATGTTGTGGTCCTCGTCGAACGTGGTCAGCACGATGACCCGGCTGTCGGGGGTGACCTGCCGTAGACGGGGGATGGCGGCCAGTCCGCCTATCCCGGGCATCCGCAGGTCCAGCAGCACGATGTCCGGGTGTTCCTCGGAGGCAAGGTCGATCGTCTCCGAACCGGTCCCGGCTTCGCCGACGACGGTGATGTCGTCGGCCGTCGACAGGATGGTCCGGATCCCGGTCCGCAGTAGCGGCTCGTCGTCGGCGATGAGTGTCCGGATCACGGTCCCTCGGTGTGGTTATCGGTGTTCGCGCTGGTCAGGAGGGCAAGTGTAGCGGGATGCCGTCAGTACTCGTGGTCATGTGTGTCCTCGGGGTCGTACGGCAGGATGGCCGCGACGCGGAACCCGCCCTCGCTGGTGGGCTCCGCCCGCAGGATTCCACCGGCCAGCCGGACCCGTTCGTTCAGCCCGATCAGGCCAAGCCTCGTGCCCGGAGACGGCGCACGTACTTCGCAGCCCGGAACGGCGTTGCGCACTTCCACCAGCAGCGCGTCGGGTTCGTAGCTGACCACGACCGTGATCGCCGCGCCCGTGGCGTGCTTGTGCGCGTTGGTCAGTCCTTCTTGGACGACCCGGTAGGCCGCTCGGCTTACCGCGGCGGGAAGTTCCCGCGGCGGGCCTGTCCGGCGGAAGTCCACCTGTGACCCGGTCACCCGCGATCCTTCGACCAGCTGTGGCAACGCCTCGACCGCATGAGTGCCCTGTTCTTCGTGCGCGGCGGCCTCGGGAGTGAGGGCACCGATCATCGCCGCGAGGTCGACCACCGCGGCAAGTGACGTCTTGTGCAAGCTCTGCACTGTCGCCTTGGCGCGAGCGGTCAGCCCGACTTCCACCTGCAACGCTCCGGTGAGTACCGAGATCAGGCTCAGCCGGTGCCCGAGCCCGTCGTGCATGTCGCGGGCGATCCGGCTGCGTTCGCGCAACCGTGCCTGCCGCACCATCAGCGAACGTTCCCTGCGCAGTTGCTCCTCCACCTGCGCCGAGGCCGTCGCCAGCTGCCGCCGTTGCGCGATGTAACGGCCTGCCAGCAGCGGCAGGATCACCACCACGGCGAAACCGGCCAACGCCAAGGCAGCCCGTTCCGGAGCGGCCGGCCACAACGCGGGCATCAGGAACACCACCCACAGCAACGCGCAGGCGACTACCGCCGCGACAATGCTCCAGCGGCCGCGTGGACGGCGCCCCGCCGACCACGCGCACACCACAACGGCCAGTACTCCCAGATGTGGCGGCTGCAGCGCGACGAACACGGCAGCACACATCGCGGCTCGCGGCACACACGACCTGACCAGGAGCACGAGCGCGACCACAGAGACCGAGACGAACCCGGACGAAGGCAACTGACCACCGGTCCGCACGAGACCGAAAGTGGCGTCTCCCGCGACCACCACGACGACCGTGATCGCGCGGCGCACCACCTCGCGTGGAGCGAGCGCTCGCAACTCATCCGCTGCCGAACGAAGGAACTCCACAGTCCCGCGTTGCGCGTGCCTTGGCAGGCTATGGACGAACCGCGGCACCCTGCGCACGAAATGACGTTAGGAGCCGATCCGAGCTACGTCGTTCCCCGAAAGTGACCGCCTATTGTCCACTGAGGATGACACTCGCCGTCATCTATACGCGCGGACAAGGGGCGCTATGCCGCCTCGCCGGAAGACTGTGGTGACGGCAGGACAGGTACTGTTCGTCTTGCCTGGGACCGAAGAATGCTCGGATCGAGTTCAGCTGCCGGGCGTGGAGTCAAGGACCCACGTCGCGATCTTGGTGCGGGTATGGACGCCGAGTTTGTTCATGATGTTGGTGATGTGGGTATCGACGGTGCGTGGCGCGATGACGAAGTGAGCGGCGATCTCCCGGTTGGTCATTCCCTCGGCGACCTGACGGGCGATGTCCGACTCCCGTTTGGTCAGACCGCTCAGGTTCGGAGCGGGGGCTCGTTCCTGGTCCGGGGCGTCGTCGAGGGCATAGGAGATGGCTTGGGCAGTGGACATGGCCGTGCCCGCCGTGAACTCCGCGGCCGCTTTGTCCTGCCCGAGCGCCTTGACGACCGCGGCCGTGGCGGTGTGCATATGGCTGGAGAACGAGGTCAGGTTGGTGATGGTGGCGCCGACGGAGCGCCACATGACGCTGGCCGCGCCGCTGAGGCGGGCCGCCCGGCGGGCGTCTCCGGTTCTCGCGGCGCAGCCCGCCAGGACTGTCAGGGTGTAGCCGATGACCGACCGGTCGTGGAGAGACCGCTGCAGCCGCAGCACCTCTGTCGCCGCCTTCTTGGCTACCTGTACGTCGCCGTGGGCGTATTCAATGGCGCTACGCGACCACAGGGTCCACGACCGCAGGAACAGGTCGCCGTGTTCGACGCACATCTCGATGGCCGCGTCGAGAACTTCCCGGCTGCGTGAGACGTTGCCGGCCAGTCCGGTGCACAGCCCCAGCGTGAACATGCCCCAAGCGATGGAGTACGGCCGCCCGAGCTCCCGCAGGGTCGCTACGGCGTCCTCCAGCGATGTGGTGACTTCACTGGCTCGGTCGCGCATCATCGCGCCGTGCCCGGCCACGATCAGCACGCAGCTCGCGGCGTGCCGATCGCCGGTGCGTTCGGCGATCCGGGTCGCCGCGTCGAGTTCCGCACGGGTGTCGGTGTCGCCTTGCAGGTTGGCGAAGAAGCTGTGCAGCAACAAGCCGGTGGCCTTGCCGGGGGCATCGGCAGGTGCGGCGTCGAGCAGCCTGCCGAACCACATCCGTCCCTCCTTGGTGCTCACCCGCACCCAGAAGTTCCACACGTCGGCGGCCATCCGCAGGCCGGTGCCTGCCTCCGCCGGGTCCGCGGTGCAGAAGTCCAGTGCCAGCCGCAAGTTCGCGTTCTCACGGTCGATCCACGCGGCCCAGGCGATCTGCTCCGGCCCGAACCACTCGGCGGCGAACCGGTCGGTCAGCCGCCGGTAGTGGTCGCGGTGCAGCCGTCGGCGCAGGTGCTGCCCGTCCTGCTCGACCAAGCGGTCCTCGCCGTAGTGCCGCACAGTCTCCAGCAGCCGGTACCGGGCGGTGTCGGCGCCCTCGCGCAACAGGATGGACTTGTCGATCAGCCCGTCGAGTCCGTCCAGAACCGCTTCGCGCTCGATGCCGTCGCCCGAGCAGACATCCTCGGCGGCGTCGAGGTCGAAGCTGCCCGCGAACACCGATGTGCGGGCCCACAACAGTTTTTCCTGTCCGGTGCACAGGTCGTAACTCCAGTCCAGCAGCGCCTGGAAGGTCTGCTGGCGCGCGGACACACGCCTGCCGCCGCGCAACATGGCCAGCCGCGTGTCGAGCCGGTCGGCGAGCTGACCGGCCGACAGCGCCCTTAGCCGCACCGCGGCGAGTTCGATCGCCAACGGCAGTCCGTCCAGCGCGCGGCACAGCCTGACGACGTCAGCGGCGTTGGCTTCGGTGACTGAGAGCGGCGCCGCCGCCGCAGTGGCTCGGTCGATCAACAGCCGCACTGCGTCGTAGCCGCTCACCTGGTCGGGAGACAAGCCGGGCCTGGGGACGGCGAACGGCCGCACGGGCACCAGGTGCTCGCCCGGCACGTCGAGGGACTGTCTGCTGGTCGCCAGCATGGCCATGCCGGGGCACGAACGCAGCAGCGCCTCCGCCAGCCGGGCACAGGCCGACAACAGGTGCTCACAGTTGTCCAGTACCAGCAACATCCGGCGGTCTCGGAGCTGGCGGGTCAGCACGTCTAGCGCCGGTGCGGTGGTGTTGTCACCCAGCTCCAGCCGGTGCGCGACGGTGCTGATCAGCAGGTCCGGCTCGCGCAACTCGGCGAGTTCGATGAAGGCCACATCACCGTCGAAGGCGCTCGCGGCTCCGGCAGCCACCCGCTGAGCCAAGCGAGTCTTGCCGACCCCACCCGGTCCCGTCAGCGTCACCAGGCGGCGGCCGGTCTCGATCAGCTCGATGATCTCGCGGATCTCACCACCGCGCCCGACGTAACTGGTCTGCTCGACGGGCAGTGAACTCGCCGTCACCACATCGCCCTCGCTGGTCGTCGGAACCTCGGTGGTGGCAGACCCGCTGATCTCCCGAAGAAATGCTATCCGGCGCCGATCACGGCCGGACGGCCTGACACCCTGCTGCCAGCGAGAATGCCCCTATCGGGCGGGCTCGCCGCAGCCGCGCCGACCGACGGATCGAATGCGGAGGGCCTCGCCCGTTCGCCGCGCGCGGGTTGGCGAACTCCTCGAATATCCGGCCCGCCTTCTGTAGGCGGAACCGCGAGTGCGGTTCTGTTCACGGGGCGAAGGCCAGGTGATCCGGTTCGAGAACTTGCGGGCGAGGTGCATCCGGTGCTGGGTGGGCGGCGTGAGCCGCGGAAACTTGACGCAGACGCCGTGGTCGGGGAATTCGTGCCGGGACCCGCCGGTGACCAGCCCCGCCCCGGACCTGGCGACGCCCGACGCTTCGAGCGGGAACGTCGGACTGCTCAAGGAAAAGCCCGCAGTGGACCTGTCCGCGCTCACCCTGCGCGAAGTTACCGTCGACTCGAGGCGGACGCACGGCAGCATCTCACTGTTCAGGGCCGGTCAGGCCGTGGAGGACGAGGTTCGTGACGGTGTCGGCGACGCGGCCGTCGCGTGGGTCGTCGGCGGGCAGGGCGTGGTTGAGGCCGGCGAGCATGACGCCTACGGCGGTCGCCAGCAGTTCGGGGTCGCCGGTCAGCGGCTCACCGCGGTCGCGTCGGTTTTCCAGGTGCTTGCGCAGTGGGACCGTCCAGGTGGTCAGCTCGTCCCACAATTGTCCGGAGGTCGGGGCGGAGGCGGTCGCCGATTGCAGCAGGGCGATGGCGGTGGGGCGGTGGGTGCGCAGTGCCGTCCAGCAGGCCGTGACGTGCTCGCGGATCGGGTCCTCGCTCGCCGGGCCGGGTGCTGCTGTCTCGGTGAGTTCGTTGCGCAGCGCGGTCAGAAGCTGTTTCTTGTCGTCGAAGTGGGTGTAGAAGGAGCCCACGGCGCGGCCGGCCCCGGCGGCGATGTCGGCGATCTTGGTATCGAGGTAACCGTGTTCGCCGAACAACCGTTTCGCCGCGGCCATCAGGTCGGCCCGGGTGCGGCTCGCGCGTTCGTCCCGCGTGCCCATCAGCCCGTGAGGTGCGGGATGAGGCGGTCGGCGGATTCGTAGAGCTGGGCTCGCACGGTGCCGAGGTCGACGTCGAGGAGGGTGTGGTCGCGTTTGCGCCAGCGCCCGGCGATCATGACCGCTTCGATGTCGCCGGCGGTGGCGTGCAGTGCGGCGGCGATCGGGTTCGGCGCCGGGGCGTCGATGACGACGAGGTCGGCCTGCAAGCCGGTGTCGAGCCGGCCGATGCGGTCGGCGAGGCCGAGTGCCCGGGCGCCTTCGACGGTAGCCCAGGCGAGTGCTTGCTTGGCGGTGATCGTCGCGGTGAGGGAGAAGGAGCCGGTGGCCCGCTGGTGGTGCTCGTGGTCGTGGCCGCGCTGGTGTGCCAGGGCGATACGGGCGGCGGAGAGCACGTCGGCGGGCGTGACGGCGTCGGTGTCTGTACCCAGTGACGGTGCGGCGCCCAGCTGGAGCAGGTGCCCGGTGACGGGGAAGCCGTGGCCTTGGCCGAGTTCGTTCTCGGGTGTGCTGGTGAGGCTTGCGCCCGCGTCGACCAGGGTCTTGAGCCAGTCGTCGGTGAGCCCGGCGCCGTGCACGACGTTCGTGCGGGGGCTCAGCAGCCCGGCGTCCCGCACCGCGGTCCACCCGGGCCCGGGTTCGCCGCCGCTCTGGTGCATCGACACCACGAGGCCGCGTTCGGCGGCAGCGCGGAAATCGGCGACCGCGGTGTCCGGAGTGGACAGCTGGGGTCCGCGGACGGCCATGCCGAGGGTGAGCAGCGGGCCGGCGGCCAGCCGGTCCACCTCGCTGACGGGGTGGGTCGCATCGGGTGCGGAGTAGGGGGTGCCGTGCAGGAACACCCCGCGGATGCCGGACGCCACGAGCCCGTCGAGTGCGGCGTCGGTGTGGTCCGGGGTGGGGGTGTTGTGGCACCAGTCGCCGAGGGTGGTGGTGCCGCGGCTGAGCTGGTCCAGTGCGCCGGCGAGGGTGCCGATCCGCATGTCCTCGGGGCGGTAGTGCCGGGCCACGGCGCCGTGCATGCGGCCGAGGTAGTCCGCGAGCGTCCAGTCGGTGCCGACGCCCCGCAGGGCGGTCTGCCAGGTGTGCAGGTGGGCGTTGACCAGGCCGGGCATGATGATCCGGCCGGTGACGTCGACGATCTCCGCGCCGGATTCGTCGAGTCCTTCGCTTACGGCGGCGATGGTGTCGCCGTCGATCAGGATGTCGGCGCGTTCGGCGTCGGGCCGGTTCGGGGCCATGGTGATGACCTTCGCGCCGCGCAGCAGGGTGCGGCTCATCGGGTCACCTCCGGGGTCAGGGCCCGGGTGGTGGCGCGGGTCGAGGCGAGGAAGTCCCGGGTGGCGATGTGGCCGAGGTAGCCGTCGGGCCGGACGAGCAGCAGCGTGTCACCTTCGACTCCGTAGCTGCCGCGGAAGCCGTGCCGGTCGTCGACCGTGATTCGGCGGAGCGGCGCTCCCGTGGCAGGCCAGTCGAGCTCGTCGCTCGCCGCCGCAGCCTCCTTGCCATACGCGACCAGTGTGAAGTGCGGTCCCCGGTAGGTGTCGAACAGGCGCGAGCCGGGCAGGTCGGCGTCCGGTGCCCGGTCGCCGACCTGCAGCGTCTTCGTGCGGTCGGTTCCGCTGGGGGCGAGAGGGCCGCCGTGGTAGGTCAGCGAGAGCTGCTGTTCGTCCTTGCCGCGGCGCAGGCTCGACGGGTCGAGCTTGGCGAGGCCTTCGTACTTCTTCGTGGACAGCCCGAGGACGCCGGCGGCGATGGGGAGGCGTTCGGCTTCGTAGCTGTCGAGCAGATGTGGGTCGGCTCCGGCGAGGACTTGGGCGAGTTTCCAGCCGAGGTTGTAGGCGTCCTGGATGCCGGTGTTGAGGCCTTGCGCGCCGGCCGGGGTGTGCACGTGGGCGGCGTCGCCGGCGAGGAAGACCCGGCCGCGGCGGTAGGCCTCGGCCAGGCGGATGTTGGGCCGGAACACCGACCGCCACCGGATGTCGCGCACGGCGATGGACCGGTTGCGGGTGTGGGCCTGGATCCGCCGGGTGATCGCTTCCTCGCCGTCGGGTGGTTCTTCGTCCGGGGACAGGCGGATCATCCACTGAAACAGGTCCGTGTGCGGCAGCGGGCAAGCTCCCGCGAACCGGCCTTTCGCTCCTGGCCAGACGTGCCACCGGTTGCCGGACAGGCCGGTGGTGACGGCGTCGACGATGAGCATCCGGTCTCCGTCGCGGGTCTCGCCGAGGAAGCCGAGGCCGAGGTGCTTGCGGACGACGCTGGCCCCGCCGTCGGCACCGACGAGGTAGCGCGCGGTGACCCGTTCCGGGCCGTTGTCGCCGAGCACGGTCGCGGTGACCGTGCTGGCGTCCTGGGTGAACCCGTCGAGTTCGCGGCCGTATTCGACCTTGCCGCCGAGTTGCTCGAGCCGGTCGTGCAGCACGCTGTCCGTGCGGTACTGCGGCATCAGTCGGGTGTTGGGGTAGGGGACGTCGCTGCTGCGTTCGCGGTTGCGGAACATCCGCCACGGGACGGTGACCGGTCCCAGGTGGATGCCGAGGCGGGGGTAGTCGCTGCTGCCGTCGAGGACGTCGCCGAGCACACCGACGTCGTCGAAGACCTCAAGGGTGCGCGGCTGGAGGCCTTTGGCGCGGGAGCCTTCGAAGGAGCGCGGGGCCTTGTCGACGATCCGGACGGCCAGGCCGCGGCGGAGGAGGTCGATGGCCAGGATGGTGCCGGTCGGACCGGCGCCGGCGATCAGGACGTCGAGGGGTTCGTTCACGATTCGAGCCGATCCGGGTGGGGAACGGTGAACGACGCGAGCAGGTCGCCGACGTCGTCCGGCCGTTCGTAGGGGGCCATGTGGCCGCATTCGGTGATGACGTGCGTCTGCCGCGGGTGCAGCAGCTCGCGGATGGTGGCGAGGTGGGTGATCGGGGTGACCTGGTCGTCGTCGCCCCACACCAGCAGGACGGGGAGCCCCAGCTCGCCGGTGCTGCGGAACAGGTCCTGCCGTTCGTACAGCGGAAAGCGTTGCAGGGTCTGGAAGAACGCGTAGAGTGAGCCTTCGTACCGGTAGGCGTCGCGCACCATCGCGACCAGCCTGGCGGAAAGGGCGGGGTCGCGGACGTTGTGCCCGAGGTGCCCTTCCAGGAGCTTGCGGCCGAAGCGCCGGGCGACGAATCCGGCGAGAAGATCGTTGCGCAGCAACCGTTGCGCGCGGGGACGTTCGCCCAGCCCGGCCGGTCCGACCACGGTGAGCGTGGTGACCGATTCGGGGTGCAGGTTCGTATAAGCCATCGCGACCAGAGCGCCCATCGAGGTGCCGACGACGTGCCACGGCGAAGTGGGAGCCAGGGTCGAGGTCAGCTCGGTGAGCTGCCGGACGAACAACGCTTCGTCGTAGAGGCCGCGGATGCGGTCGGAGTAACCACGTCCGTAGGCGCTGTAGGCGAGCGTGCGCAGGCCGCGGGCGTGCAACCGGGCCGCGAGACCGTCCCAATAGGCCAGCGGAATCGTGAGGCCGCCGACGAGGACGACGAGTTCCCCACCGTCAGGACCGGTCAGCTCGTAGTGCGTCACCCCGTCGGACAGGGCGACGAAGCTGCCGCGCAGTGTCGGGCGGGTGGCCGCGTCGAGCCGGCGGTTCTCATCGGAGGCGGCGAAGTACCTCATCGCAGGAAATCCTTGATCGCCGTGGCCACCCAGTCCGGGGCCTCTTCCGGCAGCAGATGGCCACCGTCGGCGTGGACCTCGTCGGCGGCGCCCGGGATGTCGCGGGCGAAGTGCTGCCCGTCGACGGCGGCGCTGCGCAGGACCAGCGTCGGGACCGCGATCTTCGGGATCTCGGCACTGCGATCGGGCTGGTCGGTGTTGGCGAAGTCGACGAACGCCGACCGGTTCCCCGGACGGCTCGTCAGCGCGTGCACCCGGTCGACCATGGAGTCGTCCACGATCGCGGAGTTCGCGCCGACGGCTTCCCGCAGCCCGCGTTCGGTCGCGCCCCGCGGGAGCCAGCGCCGCAGCAGCGGGCGCAGCAACGGGTTCCGGGCCAGCCGCAACCCGGCGGGTAGCGTCTTCTCCGGGTAGCCCGTGGCGTTGATCAGCACCAGTGCGTCGACCCGGGCCGGGGCGTCCAGCGCGAGGTTCCACGCGATGTTACCGCCCAGCGAATTGCCCGCCACGGCGAAGTGTGGCACGCCGAGCGCGGTCATGAACCGGGCGATCGTGCCCGCGTACGTACGGACGCGGTAGTCACGGTCGGGCCGCGGCCCCGTCCGCCCGAACCCGGGCAGGTCCGGGCGGATGACGTCGTGGGACGCCGACAACAGCTCCGCGACCCGCTCGAAGCCCTCCAATGACGACCCGCTGCCGTGCAACAGCACCACAGCAGGCCCTTGACCTGCGCGTTCGTAGTGAACGCGCAGGCCGTCGACGGAAACTGACTGGGTATGGGTGCTCGTCATAATGGCAACAGTGTTGCCGTTATTGCGGTGGGTGTCAACCTGTGGTCATACTTCTGGGTGTGCCGGAACCCTCCCTGTCAATCGAAACCACCGCCGCTGCACGACGATCGCGGGGCCGTCCCGCCGTCCCGCTGGACCGGATCCTCGCCGCGGCGTTGCAGCTCGTCGACGAAGAAGGCGCTGAGGCGCTGTCGATGCGGAGCCTCGCTCAACGGCTCGAATCCGGCACGGCCACGCTCTACCGCCACTTCGGCAACCGGGCGACCTTGATCACCCAGGTCATCGACCGCGTCTTCGGAGAGATCGAACTCGACTCGCGGGCACTGGCGGAGCTGAGCTGGGACCAGGCCTGCGAGGTCATCGCCCGGACGATGTTCGACACGCTGGGCCGGCACCGGACGATCGCGCCCCTGCTGATCGAGCAGACCCCGACCGGACCGAACGCCATGGCGCTGCGGGAACGCTGCCTGGCCGTCCTCCTCGACGGCGGGCTACCGCCGGGCCTCGCGGCGCGCGCCTACGCGACGCTCGCGCGCCACGTGCTCGGGTTCGCCATCCAGCTCACCGGAGACGGGAATGACACCGAACGCGAGCGGGCGTCGGCACGGTTCCACGCTCTGTCGGCCGAGGACTTCCCGGCCACGCGCGCGGTCGCGGACTCCCTGCCCGTGCCGCTGGAGGACGAATTCGCCTTCGGCCTCGAGCTGATCATCGGCGGGCTACGCCAGCTGCACGCCTCTTGACGTCCGTACGCGGACCGGCACGACCACGCGTTCAGGGCTGATGCTGTCGCGGGACCAGGAGGGTGATCGAGCTCGCCAGGCGCGTCGTGGTGACGCCTCCGCGGTTCACCGTCAGATCGTCGCCCGCACGATCGAGGAGAGCTCGGCCGAGCTGGAATGAGCCGCTGTGGCCTTGCCGGCGCCGAAGCCGGCGATCGACAGGGGAGTGCTGAGCTCGGCTTCGGCCTTGTTGATCACCGTGAGGGTAAGCGCCCTTTGTTGTCCCTGGTCGGTGCCGGCCGCCGAAAGCTGATGTTCAGGCGGCGGTATCCGGCCCGGTCGCGGCGGCGTCGAGGTCGGGTAGCGGGCGGCCGCAGATCTCGTGGGCTTCGGCGGCGGTGAGGCCGAGCATGCGCAGCAGGTCCTCGGTCACCTGGTCGGTCGTGGCGGCGTCGTCGCGCTCGGGCTGACGGTGCAGCAGGTGGCCGAGACCGAGCGCGGTTCCGGCGACCGTGACCATGGCGAGTTCGGTGTCGGTGACGGTGAAGCGGCCGGCTCGCACGGCTGCCTCGATGTCGCGGCGGGCGCGGGGAGCGAGCCCGCTTTCCGAAGTGGTGAGTTCGAGACCGTCGTGCAGGAGGACCTTGCTGAGTTCGGGATGCCGCCGGTGCAGGCGTCCGGTCAGCCGGAAGCTCTGCGCGAAGACCTGTGCCGGGTCGTCCAGTCCGATCGTCAGTCCGTCCAGCAGGGCGCCGTGGACGTCGAGGGCGTCCTCGACCGCTGCCTGGTAGAGCTGCTCCTTCGTCTCGAAGTGGTTGTAGAACGACCCCATCCCGACGTCCGCGGCCTGGGTGATCTCCAGGATCGGCACCGTGGTCTTCCCGCCGGCGATGAGTGCCTGGGCCGCCCGGATCAGGGCCGCGCGAGTGCGCGCCTTGCGGCGTTCCAACCGGCTCGGAGCGTGCTCCGGCATCCGTGCTCCTGTCTTCACTGGTCGTCGCCGCATCCTAGCCCATCGCGTCATTGTTGAGGAAATCGTCAGAAGCCCTTGACTGATGACATGTTCGTAACTGACGATATCGTCATCAGTGTGGATGGAGGGAGTCGCCGTGGGAGATCCGCACAGTGGTCTGCACAGCGAGCACGGCGCGCTCGCGGGCGAGCACCCCGGCCGGGCCGCGAACCCGGTGATCAAGGTGCACGACCTGGCCTGGCTCGAGTTCGAGAAGCCGGACCTGAAGCGGGCGGAGATGTTCGCGCGCGCCTTCGGGTTCACCACCGTGTTCGGCACTGGCCGCGAGCTGCATCTGCGGGGCACCGAGGCCGGCGCGCCGTGCGTGATCATCCATAAGGGCGCTCGGTCGAAGTTCCTCGGACCGGCGTTCCTGGCCGCCACTTCGGGCGATGTCCTGCGGCTGGCCGAAGCCACCGGGCGGCCGGTCGCCGCGTTGCCCGAAACGCTGGGCGGTGTCGTCGTCGACCTGCCAGACCCGAGCGGACTGCGTGTCCGGGTCGTCTCGGACACCCATGAGCTGCCCGCGTTGTCGTCGCAGGAGCCGCAGGTGCTCAACTTCGGGCACGAGGTCCGGCGGGTCAACGCCACCCAGCGGCCGCCTCGGGCCCCGGCGCTGGTGCAGCGGCTGGGGCACGTGGTGCTGCAGACGACCCGCTACCGCGAGGCGCTGGACTGGTACCTGGAACATCTCGGGCTGATCGTCAGTGACTTCCTGTACTACCCGGGGCAGCGCGAGCGCGGGCCGGTGATGAGCTTCATCCGGTGCGACCGGGGTGCCACCCCGGCCGACCATCACACGCTGGCCATGGTGCTCGGCCCGGCCGACCGCTATGTGCATTCCGCCTACCAGGTCACCGATCTGGACGCGCTGGCCGCCGGTGGCGAGTACCTGCGCGAGCACGGCTATCACCATTCGTGGGGTATCGGCAGGCACGTCGAAGGCAGCCAGCTCTTCGACTATTGGCGTGACCCGGACGGGTTCCTGGTCGAGCACTTCAGTGACGGTGACCTGTTCGACAACACCCTGGAACCCGGCTGGTCCCCGTTCACCGCCTCCGGGCTGGCCCAGTGGGGGCCGCCTGCCACCGCCGACTTCCTCGGCGTCAGACCCGGCAAGGAATCCCTGCTGGAACTGCGTGCCCTGTTCGCCGCGCTGCGCGGAGACAACGAATTCGACGCCCAGCGCTTGCTGGGCCTGCTGAAGGTGGCCCGCTCATGAGCTTGACCGTCCTGCACACCGCCGACGCCTGGTACGTCGCCACTCCGTCCGGGGCGGCGAGGATCGCCACGACGGCGAAGACCACCGCCGATCTGCTCGGCGACCGCGCGGCGATCTCCGCCGCGGCCGGCTCCGCGGACGCCGTGCCGGTGGCCTCGCTCGAACTGGTCTCCCCGGTTACCACGCCCTGTCGCGTGGTCGCCCAGATGACCAACTTCGTTTCGCACGTCACGGACGCCGGGATGGACCCGGAGACCGTGCCCTTGACGTTCTTCCGCAAGGCGTCCGGGTCGATCAGCGGCCCATTCGACGACGTCGTCAAGCCGCCGCACGTTCGCCTGCTCGACTACGAGGTGGAGATCGGGCTGGTCATCGGCCGGGAGATGCCGGTCGGCGGCGAGATCACCGAGGTGGAGGGGTATGTCGCGGGCCTGGTCGTGACCAACGACGTGTCCGCCCGCGATGTCCAGCTGCCGCAAACCCAGTTCTACGAGGCCAAGTCGTACCCGACGTTCACCCCGGTCGGGCCTGCCCTCGTGCTCCTGGAGGGCCACGAGCTGAAGCGGTTCGCCGATCTGCGGCTGCGGTTGTCGGTCAACGGCACGGTCCGCCAGAACGCGATGGTCGGCGGCGACATGATTTACCGTCCCCTCGAGGCCCTGCGGGCGTTGGCCCGGTTCCAGCGGCTGGATCCCGGCGACCTGGTGCTGACCGGCACCCCGCTCGGCACGGCGCTGTCCGCGCCGCCGAAGGCAGTGGAGAAGATCGCCGCGCTGCTGCCGCCGGCGCTGAAGTGGAAGCTGTTCTTCAAGGGACAGGCGAAAAACCCGAAGTACCTGGCGGACGGCGACGTCGTCGAGGCATCGGTCGCCACCGACGACGGTGCCCTCGATCTGGGCTCCCAGCGCACGGTCGTGAGGTACCAGCGATGACTGCTGCTTCCCTGTGGCCGCGCTACGCCGAACCCGCCGACCTGGCCGCGATCGAGGCCGTGCCGCTCACCGAACGGAGCCTGCCGGAGTCGACCTACGCCCTGCTGCAGCGGGCCGCCGCGTGGTGGCCGGATCATCCGGCGACCACCGTGCTGCCCGAGGCCGCGCGATGGCGCGAGCCCGTCCGCCGCACGTTCGGCGAGCTGCTCGCCGATGTCCACCGCTACGCGAACCTGCTGCGCGACCTCGGAGTCCGGCGGGGCGATGCGGTCGCGTTGATGTCGCCCAACTGCGCAGACCTGGTTCCGGCGACCCTGGCCGCACAGCTCGCCGGCGTCGCGGCCCCGCTGAACGGCGGGCTGTCCCGCGACCACCTCGGCGAGCTGCTTCGCCTGTCCGGCGCACGCGTGCTGATCACCGCCGGGCCGGAACTCGCGCCGGAAACCTGGGTCACCGCCCGGACGCTGGCCGGCGAACTGGACGTCGTCCTCGTGCTGCGCCCGACCGGCGCGGCAGGCGCGCCGGCCGCGTTGCCCGCCATCGACGGGGTGCGTGTCGGCTACCTCGCCGACCTCGCTGCCGCCCACGACGCCGCCGACTTCGCCGGTGAACGTCCGGTGGCGTCGGATCTGGCCGCGTTGTTCCACACCGGAGGCACTACCGGGGCACCGAAGCTGGCCGCGCACACGCACGCCAACGAGGTCGCCGACGCGTGGATGATCGCGGCCAACTCGCTGCTCGACGCCGGCTCGGTCGTCTTCGCGGCGCTGCCGCTGTTCCATGTCAACGCGCTCGTGGTCACACTCCTCGCGCCGCTGTTCAAGGGCCAGCACGCGGTGTGGGCCGGCCCGCTCGGCTACCGTGAACCCGCCCTGTACGGGGAATTCTGGAAGATAGTCGAACACCACCGGATCGCCGCGATGAGCGCGGTGCCGACCGTGTACGCGGTACTCGCGCAGTGCCCCGTCGATGCGGACATCGCCAGCCTGCGCTTCGCCATGGTCGGCGCTTCACCACTGCCGGCCGCCGTGCGCGAAGGCTTCCAGACCCACACCGGCGTCACCCTGGTCGAGGGCTACGGGCTCACCGAAGCCACCTGCGCGAGCGCACGCAGCTTCCCCGACGCCCCGCGCCCCGGCACCGTCGGCCAGCGCCTGCCGTACCAGCGGATGAAGGTCGTCCACCCGGAAACGAGGGAGGAGCTTCCCCGCGGTGAGACCGGGGTACTGGAAATCAGCGGCCCCACCGTGTTCCCCGGCTATGTCGTCGGGCGTGACGAAAACGCCTACGTTCTGGACGGCCTCGGCAAACTCAGCGACGGCTGGCTGAACACCGGTGATCTGGCTCGTCTGGAGGCCGACGGATTCGTGCACCTCGCCGGCCGGGTCAAAGACCTCATCATCCGCGGCGGGCACAACATCGACCCGGCGATGATCGAAGACGCCCTGCTGACCCACTCGCAGGTGACCGCGGCCGGCGCGGTCGGTCGCCCCGACGAGCACGCCGGCGAGGTGCCCGTCGCCTACGTGACCCTCACGTCCGGGGCCACGGCGACCGAGGCCGACCTGGTGGCCTGGGCCGCCGACCGGGTGCCCGAGCGCGCTGCCGCGCCGAAGGCCATCACCGTGCTCGACGCGCTGCCCGTGACCGACGTCGGCAAGCCCTACAAGCTCGCGTTGCGCGCCGATGCGACCCGCCGCGCGATCGCCGAGGCCCTCGCCCCGTTCGACGGCGTGACCGTCGACGCGGTGATCGAGGACGGCACCGTGACCGCCACGATCACCCTTCCGTCCGATGTGGACGAATCGAAGGTGAGGGCCACCCTCGGCCGCTACACCGTCCCCACCCGCCTGACATCCCAAGGACGCCCATGACCGTCTTCAGTGTGCTGTCCGTCCTCGTGGCGGGCATCTTCCTCCTCTTCGGCGCGGCCAAGCTGTTCGCGCTCGCGCCCATGCGGGAACGCGCCGCGCACGCCGGATTCTCCGTCACGGCCTTCCGCGGCATCGGCGCGCTGGAGATCGCCGGGGCCGCCGGGCTTCTGCTCGGCTTGACCGTGCCGGTGCTCGGCGCCCTGGCCGGCGCCGGTCTGCTCCTCCTGCTCGCCGGCGCTCTCGTCACGCACGTGCGCAACCACGACCGGGGCCGCGACCTCGTCCCGGGCCTGGTCTGCACGGTGCTCGTCGCCGGCTACCTCGTGGCCCTCGGGGTGTCGCCGTGAGGGTGCCCGTCGTCATCGTCGGTGCGGGCCCGACCGGACTGACCGCCGCGGCGCTGCTCGGCCGGTACGGCATCGAGTGCTTGGTGCTGGAGCGGTGGGAGTCGGTCTACCCGCAGCCTCGTGCGGTGCACCTGGACGATGAGGTGCACCGCATCTTCGGAAGGCTCGGGCTGGCCGGGGAGTTCGCGGCCATCTCCTGGCCCTGCCGAGGGCTGCGGCTGCTCGATCCGGACCTGCGAGTGCTGGCGGAGTTCCGCCGTTCGCCGGGCGGCGGCCGGCACGGCTACCCCGAGGCGAACATGTTCGACCAACCCGATCTGGAGCACCTGCTCCGCTCCCACCTGGAGACGGTCAGCACCGTAACCCTGCGCGGCGACACCGAGGTCACCGGTATCCGGCAGGACGGGACCGGCGTGCGGGTCGAGGTGACCGACCGCGGCACCGGTGCGCGGGAGACGATCCACGCGGACTACGTGCTGGGGTGCGACGGCGCCAACAGTCTCACCCGGACGTCGATCGGCGCGACGATGGCGGACCTGAAGTTCGACCAGCGCTGGCTCGTGGTGGACATCGCCACCACCGCCGACCTCGGCCAGTGGGGAGGCGTGCACCAGGTCTGCGACCCGGGCCGCGCCGCGACCTACATGCGCATCGGGAAGACCCGCTACCGCTGGGAATTCCGGCTGCGGCCGGGGGAATCCGCCGACGACTTCTCTCACCTCGGCCGGCTGCACGCGCTGATCGTGCCGTGGACCAAGGACATTCCGGCCGCAGAACTGGAGATCGTCCGCGTCGCCGAGTACACCTTCCGCGCGCAGCTCGCGGACCGGTGGCGCGACCGCAGGGTGTTCCTGCTCGGCGACGCCGCGCACCTCACGCCGCCGTTCATCGGGCAGGGCATGGGCGCCGGCCTGCGCGACGCGGCCAACCTCGCCTGGAAACTCGCCGGTGTCATCGAGGGGACCCTGCCCGCGAGCGCACTCGACACCTACGAGGCGGAACGCAAGCCGCACGCCCGCGCGATGATCCGGCGGGCGGTGCTCGTCGGTAAGGCGATGACCGAAGGCGGCCGGTTCGGCGACCTCATCCGCCGGGTGGTCGCGCCGCGCCTGAACGGCCGCGTCCTCGACAGCGCGACACCGGCGCTGCGCCGCACGGACCTGGTCGTGCGGCCCCGTTTCGGACGGTCCCTTGCGGGACGGTTGTGCCCGAACGCCCGTCTCGACGACGGATCCCGTTTCGATGACGTTGCCGGCGGTCGCTTCGCCGTCGTCACCACGATCACGCCGTCGGAGACCGAGCGAGCCGCCATCCGGGAGTCCGGTGCGGTCCTCGTCACCACCCGACGTTCGGGCGAGCTGCACCGCTGGCTGCGTACCGGCGCGGCCGTCGTCCGGCCGGACGGCACGGTGCTGAGCGCCGATACCGGCCTCTCCCAGTCCCTGCCGCGGTTCACCGCCGAAGGCGGGTACCCCTGACAAGGAGCAACGATGCCCCAACGCCACGAAGTGCCGGTCTACCGGCCGGACATCTACTCGCCGGAAGCGATCCTGGACCCGTACCCGCACTACGCGAACCTGCGCGAACTCGGTCCGGTCGTCTGGCTGCCCAAGCACAAGATCCATGCCCTGCCCCGATACGCCGAATGCAAGGCCGTGCTGCTGGACGACAAAACCTTCGTCTCCGGCGACGGCGTCGCCCTCAATCCCGTCGCCAACCGGCTCTCCCGAGGCACGACCCTCAACAGCGACGGTGACGACCACGCCCGCCGCCGTGCCCTGGTCGCCCACCGGCTCACACCCCGGGCGCTGCGCGCGATGAAGGAGGCTGTGGACCGCCAGGCCGCCGAGATCGTCGACGCCGCGCTCGCCCGGCGCACCGTCGACGGCGTCGAAGTCGCGGCCGCACTGCCCGCGGCGGTGGTCCCCGACCTCGTCGGGTGGCCGGCGGAGGGCCGGGAGAACCTGCTGCGGTGGGGCGCGGCCACCTTCGACATCCTGGGTCCCTTGAACGGCCAGGCGGTGCAAGCGGTACCGGCGGGCCTGGGAATGGCGCGGTTCGCGCACACCGTCGCGAAACGGCGGAAGGTCCTGCCCGGCAGCATGGGCGATGACCTGCTGCGCGCGGCCGACGCGGGCGAACTCGCCCACGCCGAGTGCCCGGCGCTGATGATCGACTACCTGGCGCCGTCCCTGGACACCACGCTCAGCGCGATCGCGAGCGCCCTGCACCTGTTCGCCACCCACCCCGGACAATGGCAGCTCCTCAAGGACGACCCGGCCCTGATTCCCAACGCGGTCAACGAGATCGTCCGCTACGAATCCCCGTTGCGCGCCTTCAGCCGCAAGGTCGCACGCGACACCGAGGTGGCCGGCACCGCACTGCCCGCGGGCTCCCGGGTCCTCATCCTCTACGCCTCCGCCAACCGCGACGCGCTGGAGTGGGACGACCCGGACACCTTCGACATCCGCCGGGACGCCGCCCGCCAGCTCGGCTTCGGGCACGGCACGCACGGCTGCGCCGGGCAAGGCCTCGCCCGCCTGGAAACCCAGGCGATGCTGCGCGCGCTGGTGGCCCGCGTCGACAAGATCGAGCCGGCCGGGCAGCCCGAGTGGGCACGCAACAACATCATCCACCGCCTCGGGCGGCTCCCGATCGAACTCATCCCGGCCTGAAAGGGGACATCCGGTGAAGATCTCCGCCGACTACGACCGCTGTGAAGGCCACGGCCTGTGCACCGAACAAGCTCCCGCGATCTTCGAGCTCGACGACGACGCCGAACTCGTCCACCACTTCGACGGCAGCGACATCCCGCCGGAACAACTCGCCGCCGCACAGGCGGCCGTCACCTCGTGCCCGGTCGCCGCGCTGCGGGAACTGCCGTGACACCACCGCGTTCCATCGTCGTCGCCGGCGAGTCCATCGCCGGCATCACCACGGTGAGGGAGCTCCGGGAACTGGGCCACGCGGGGGCGATCACCCTGATCGGCGCAGAGGACTGCGGCGCCTACGCCCGGCCTCCGCTGTCCAAGGCCGTACTCAAGGACGACCGTGCCGACGACACGCTCGGCTACCGGCTCGACGGGCTCGACATCGACCTCGTCCGCTCGCCCGCGGTGACCGCCGATGTCGACCGCCGGGTGGTGGCCACCGCGAACGGCCGGGAGATCGGCTACGACGCACTCGTCATCGCCACCGGCGCTCGCGCCCGGCGGATCGCCGCTCCCGGGCAACGCGGCGAAACGGTGCTGCGGACCTTGGACGACGCACGCCTGCTGCGCACGCGGCTCGACGCCGCCCGCTCCGCACTCGTCGTCGGCGCCGGCTTCCTCGGCCTGGAAATCGTCAGCGCCTGCGTGGCCCGGGGCATCCCGGTCACCGTGGTCGATGTCGACCCGCCGCTGCGCCGCATCCTCGGTCCGTTCGTCTCCGAGGCGATCACCACACGGGCCGAAGAACACGGCGTCCGCGTCGTCACCGGAGGACAGGCGACCTTGACCGGCGATCCGGTCGACGGGGTAAGGCTGGCCGACGGCACCGTCCTCACCGCCGACCTGGTCGTCACCTGCTGTGGCGAGATACCGAACACGGCCTGGCTGGCGGGGACCGGACTGGCCGACCTCCACGGCGTCGGCATCGACCAGGCCTGCGCCACCGCGGTGCCGGGCATATTCGCCGCCGGAGACATCACCTGCCTCCGCACCGACAGCGGTCGGCCTGGGACACGCACCCCGTTCTGGTCCACCGCCGTCGCGCAGGGCAAAGCAGCCGCCGCGTCGGCACTGACCCTCGACCCGGCGGGACCACCTCTCGACGATTACTTCTGGACCGAAATCCTCGGCCTGTCCATCAAGGTCGTCGGCCCGTTACCGCTACCCGGCGAGCCAGACCTCGTCGAAGGAAGCGTGCCAGGCGGATCGGCGCTGCTGACCTGGATCGGCCAAAACGGACAGCGCACTGTCGTTTCCTACGGCAAACGCATTCCGGTGCCGAAACTGCGTGCACTGGCCGGCTGACTAGGTACGGGCGGATTCACATGGTGGTTGCAACACGCATTGTTTGTTGGCCTGAGAGTAGTGCTTCGAGGGCTTCGGCGGGTGTGCGCCGACGACGATGAGCAGAGCGGCGCCCTTGAAATCGTGTCCGGGTAGGTGTCACCCACAGGCATGGTCCTGCCTTCCCCGGCCTGCTCCCGCCCCGGCCGCCGCGGTTTGGTCGTCCACCGGCCACGACCACCACCATGGTTTCGGCCTCGACCTGGATCCGGATGGCGCCAAGCGCGCCACTCGCGAGTACGAAAGCAGTGTGTCCGCGAAGGTCGACCCGGTCTGGTCAGGAAAGGCCAGAGCTTCGACGCTTTCGCCTGCGAGGAGGACTTCCTGCTCGCCGCTTACCTGTTCGAGGACGTCGGTGTCACCGCCTACAGCAACGACATCCCCCGTGCGTCCGCCGTTGCTGCGTGAGCTCGCCGGACGGCTGCACTCGGTGCTGCTGGACAAGGACGAGGCTCGCGACCACCGCCCGGAGTCCATCGGGAACCTGCTTCGTCCCGGTGCTGGTGGAGAACGACGCCCAGCTCAGGACTGCGTGGTGGTGAAGCAGACCCGGACGGTGGTGCCGTGCGGGCCGGTGTGGAGGCGGACGAGGTCGGACAGGTGGTTGATCAGCAGGAGTCCCCGGCCGCGCATCTGTCCAGGGGGAGCGGGGCGCCGTCCGGCCAGTGGGTCGGTCAGGTGGCCGGTGTCGCGGATTTCGCAGACCAGCCGGCCGGGTTCGATCCAGATGTCGAGCCGTCCTTGGCCGCCGCCGTGGCCGACGCTGTTGGCGACGAGTTCGACGACCACGAGTTCGACGTCTTCCACTCGGTCGCCGGTGAGGCCGGCTCGCCGGGCCTGATCGCGGGCGATCGCGCGTGTCCGGGCCAGAGAGGCCGTGTCGCCGGAGACGGCGTCGAGGGTGACGTGCGCGGCAGGCTCGGTCGGAGCGGGCTCGGGCAGCGGGGTGTTGTAGCCGTCGATGATGCGGAGAGGGTCGTAGCCGTCGCTGGCGCGTTCGCCGGTCGCGTCGATCAGGAGCGGGTGGGTGGCTTCGGCGTCGGTCAGTGCGCGAGTGTCCAGACGGGCGACGTCGTAGGGGCAGAGGATGGTGACCTCGCGGCCGGTGAACGCGAGGTTGATCAGTGCCTCGTGCTGGGCGCAGGCCGGGTACTCGAGCTCGGACCTGCCGGCCCAGACGGGTTCGCCGATGATGCGGACCCGCTGACCGGGATGGTCGTCGGAGAAGGCCCGGAGGACGCCGGGGATGATCCGGCCGGGGTTGCGGCCTTCCTGGGTCATGTCGAGCAGCAGCACGCGCCCGGCGTCCTGTCCCAGCGCGGTACGCAGGAGCTCCAGGTTGGGGCCGGGGACCGAGACGGCGACGGGTTCGCCGCCGTCGAGACCTCGCCGGATGAACGGGACGGTGCCTGCCAGGTACTCATCCTGCCCTCGGTAGAACAGCGCGGGGTGGACGAACGGGTCGGTGTCCGCGGTCGGGCTCACCATGGCCGGATGCCCTCGTTCACGAGGTTCAGGTAGTCCTCGGCCCAAAAGAGACGCAGCACCTTCCGTACGGTCTGAGGTGGATGCCGGACGGTCAGCGAGCGCGGTGGCCGGACCCGGCGGGCGGCGTCGACCAGGGCGCTCATCCCTCGTACGTCGGCGAACGCCAGCCGGGACAGATCGATCGTCCCGCCACCGGCCGCCACCAGCATGTCCAAGCCCCGCTCCCAGGTCGATCGGGTCGCCGGATCGATCACTCCGATCACCTGTATCCCTGCCGCGGAGGGTAGTTCGACGATCCGTAACCCGGTCTCGTCCTGCTTTTCTTGGCCGCTGACGATGGTCTGCTCCAGGTCCCGTGTCTTCAGCCGGTACTTCCTTCCTGCGACAGCGTAGAGCCCCGCGTTTCGGTGGCGGCAAGCCCGCCGATCCAGTCAGGTCTCAAGGCCTCGTCGTCGGCAAATCCTCGCGCCCCGGCGGGCGAGGACACCGAGGAGTTCACCGCGGAAGGGAGGGCTGGCCGCGAGGTCGAGGTCACCGGAGAAGGACACGGTGGCAAGGGCGGTACTGGTTTCTAGGCTCGGCTCGCCGCCGTCGGGCTCGCTACAGGTGTCCGACGTACCGCATGGCCCCGACGACGAAGGCGCCTTTCTCGCCTGCGCATTCTGAATTGCTTTTCGAAGGCGGAGCACGAACAGTCGCTGGGCTTCACTCCGGATATCCTGGCGCGAAAGTGTCGTCGGGGCCGCGAACGGCGAGCGGTCGGACTCCCGATAAAAGTGCACTTAAGTGGTGACTACGGCGTGGGTGAAGCAGCGGGCGGGTGCGGATGACGCTGAATCTGGAGTGGGCCGGCCCCGACCGCTTCGATGTGAAGCGAGATGTCACGTGATCACCGTCGAGGTGGCGGAGCGCAGGCACCTGGAGGTGTGATGCCTGCGCCCCGTCGTTCCGAGCTGTCAACCGGCGAGATCGTCGACCGCGGTGTCGATGAGGTCGGTGACCGGACCGGGTTGTGACGCGAGGGAGGCGTGGCTGGCGTCGAGTTCGATGATCTGGCGCGGGTTCATCCGCTCGGCCATACGGCGTTCGTTGTCGGGGTGGATCATGCGGTCGGCGGTGGACACCTGGTACCACGACGGCTTGGCCTTCCAGGCCGGGCTCGTCACGGTGTCGCCGAAGGTCGATCCCAAGGGCGCCTTCTGGGTGACGGCCATGACGAGGGCCTCGTCTTCGGTCAGGTCCTGCGCGAAGCTCTCCCGGAACTTCTCCGGTTTGATCCACAGGTAGCCGTCGGAGTCGGGGGCGATGTTGTCGAACGCGGCGGGCGGGTGCTCCTGGCTGATCTGGCCGGGGCTTTCCCCGGCGTCGGGGGCGAACGCGGCGATGTAGACCAGGCCTGCCACGTTGGGCAGATCGCCGGCTTCGGTGATGACGGCACCGCCGTAGGAGTGCCCGACCAGCACCACGGGGCCGTCGATCTGCTGGACCATCTTCCGGGTCCGCTCGGCGTCGTCGGCGAGTGAGGTGAGCGGGTTCTCCACCGCGTGCAGGGAGTCGTAGCCTCTCCGGGCCAGCTCGAGGATGACTTTCTCCCAGTGTGCGGCGCCGCCCCAGAAACCGTGGACCAGGACGATGGCGGGTTTGTCGGACATGACTCGTGGCTCCTCGGGTCGGGACGCGCTGGCTGCTGCTTGACCAGCGCCGGGTGCTGAATCACCATATTTGGACGATGAGGCAAAAAACATGACCGTTCACCCGCCGTTCTTTGCAGATCCCCCGGGAGGGGTCATCGAATCGGAGTCGGTGGAACATGACGTGCTGTCCGACGTGCTCGGCACGATCGGGCTACGGGGGAACAGGCTGTCCCGCACCACGCTGCGGCGCGGACGAACCGCCACGGTTCCCGCCGGGCCCTGCGTTCTGCACCTGGTCGAGCTGGGGACGGTCCGGATCGCCGTCCCCGGCGATGACGCGAGCGATCTCCACAAGGGCGACCTTGTTCTCTTGCCGCACGGTCATCGGCACACCCTCCACGCCCCCGACGACGCGTCGGCCGTCCCCGAAACGGGAGCACGGTGGCTGACCGGAACACTGACCTTCGACGCCGGCCTGGCCGACCAATTACTCGAATCGCTGCCGCCCTTGCTCGTCCTGCCCGCATCCTCCGACGAGCGGCGGCACTGGCACGAGATCAGCCACCAGCTCCTCGCCCTCGAGATCACCGACCCTCGGCCCGGCGGCGCCGCCATGGTGTCGCGGATCCTGGACCTGCTGTTCATCCAGGTCCTTCGTGCGTGGGCCGCGGCCACACCGGACCGGACCGGCTGGCTCGTCGCGGTCATGGATCCGGGCATCGGCCGTGCGCTGACCGCGATCCACCGGCATCACGACCGGCCATGGACCGTCGGGGAGCTGGCCGCTCTCGCGAACCTGTCCCGGTCCACTTTCGCCGAGAGGTTCAGCGCGTTGGTCGGCGAACCGCCCGGCGCCTACCTCATCAATCGCAGGCTCGATCACGCCACAGAACTCCTGCGCCGCGGCAACAGTCCTATCGCGACCATCGCGACCACGGTCGGCTACACCTCCGAGGCGGCCTTCAGCCGCGCTTTCCGGCGCCGTTTCGACACCACACCCCAAAGGTGGCGCAGTGGTACGTCATCGGCACGCCGTGATTCCCGGTAGTGCGGATCGCCGATCGCCCCTGCCCGCGGTGTCAGCGTTCGGGCCGTGGGCGTCGGTTCGGGACTTCAAGGGCTTCGTCGACGGTGTGGTAGAGCCTCAGCACGATGTCGAGTCCGGTGATTTCGATGGGCCGGATCACGGGGCTGTTGGAGTCGACGGCGACGCGCAGTGATTTTCCTTGTTCTTTCGCATAATCGTCGGTGGTGATCAGGGTGGCGAGGCCGGCGGAGTCGAGGAAGTCCACTGTGGTCAGATCCAGAACGCAGGTGCCCGCGGTGCCGTCGATCGCGGCTATGACCGCTGCGCGCAGTGTCGGCGCGGCCTCGGTGTCGACTTCGCCGGTCACCGCGACCACGATGCTTCCGCTCACGACGCGGCTGACGATCTCCAGGTCGGGTGGCGGTGGCTCGGCCTGGGACGGTTGAACCCACGGTGCAACGCGAGCTCGACCCATACGGTTTTGTGGTCGGCGTGGTTCTGGACGCCCCAGGTGGAGGAGAGCCGGTCGATCAGCATGAGTCCACGCCCGCCGGAACCGTCCGGGGTCCGGCGCCGCGGTTGACGCGGCGAGGCGTCGTCGACCTCGATCCGTACGTACCGGCCCTGAGGTGCGAGTCCGATGCGGCAGGCGCGCGGCGCGTCGCCGTGCTGGTGTGGCACAGCACCTGCCGGACGCCATGACGGACGTCCCTGGTCGCGGTGGTGTCCAGGTCATAGGCCACGGCTACGGTGAAATGGTCGCGGGCCTGCGTTTGATCGCGATGATGACGGTGTCGTCGGCGTGCAGGACGATGTCGTGCATTTCGGCGGCGAGCGCGCTGGGAATCGTCGCGGTGGGTTCTCCGGCGTGGCGCGGCATCGCGGCCAGTAGCCGGGCTTCGCCTTCCTGATGGTTCTTGCGGCTTTCGGTCAAACCGTCGGTGTACAGGAGGAGCAGGTCGCCCGCGGCGAGGGTGCGGCTGACCAGGCTTCCGTTGCCAGGGTCGGGAAATCCGATACCTCTCCCGACGATGGAAGGCACCAGGAGTTCGGTGTCGCCCTCGGCGGTGACGAGGACCGGTCGAGGATGGCTGCCGTTGGCGACGGCGACGTCGCCGGTCACCGGGTCGAGCCTGACGAGCAGCACGGTCGCCATCAAGCCGGGCTCGATGGTCGCCAAAGTGCCGGCGGCACGGGCGATCAGGTCGTGGAGCGGATGGCCTTCCAGCGCCAGGGTGCGGATGGCGTGGGTGACGGTCAGCGCGTGCCGGGTCGAGGTGACGCCGTGGCCGACGGCGTCGACGAGGGTGATGTGCACGTTCCCGTCGGGCAGAACGAACCAGTCATAGAGATCGCCTCCGGTCGGGGAGTCCGGTTCGCTGGGCGCGTAGTGCACGGCCAGGTCGAAAGCGTCCACGTGTGGTGGCGGCGGGCGAAGCGCGTCTTCGAGTTCGCGGAAGATCACCGCGTGGGCCTGCCGGAGTTGTTCGTCCCGTTCCTCGAGTTCGACGTACATGGCGAGCACGCCGCTGTTGGTTTCGGCGAGTTCGTGTTTGAGTTCGCGCTGCTCCTGGGTGATGGTGTCGGCGCGGGCGATCAGGGCGAGCATTTCCTCGCGGGTGGCCAGTTCGTCTTCGACGGGAACCGTCGCCGCGTCGTGTCCGGCGGCGAGGTGCCAGGTCAGGATCGCGCTGTCGCCGGCATCGGGCAGCAGGGGCAGGGCGTTGCGGTGATCTTGCCCGACCGGGCCGGGCAACCGGACGGTGACGGCCAGTCTGCCGTTGCCCGCATGGGTCGACAGCTCGGATGGCTGCCCCGCGTGCTCGGCGAGCAGGGTCACCGCGAGGACCAGTTTGGCGCGGTCGTCGACGGCGACCCCCGCGGCGGCGCAAGCTTCGCGAAGGCGGTGGCGTAGCCGGTCGGTGGGGGAGTGCGTCATGGTGTGCCTGTTCCGGATCCGACCGCGATCAGGGTGGCGTCGTCGTGGGGGTCGCGGTGCTGGTGGGCGAGGTCGGCGGCGAGGAGTGCCGGGACCGGGAGTGGGCCGAGGGGTGCGGCACCGCGCCAGCCGTTGCCGATTCCGTCGGTGTGCAGGACGACGAGGTGGTGTTCGGGCAGGTCCATGGTCCGGACGTGGGGGTCTGGCATGGTGAAGCCGACGATGCCGGGCATGCTGAGCAGCGGCCGGCTTTGTCCCGGTGTCAGCACCAGGCCGCCGATGTTCCCGACGCCGCAGAATTCGAGCAGGCCACCGGAGATCCGGGCCAGCGCGACCGCGGCGCCGCGGGTCTGTCGCAGCGTCCGGTGCATGGTGGTGAGGTGGTCGCGCAGCGGGCGGCCCGGGTTGCGGCGGAAGAGGTCGATCGCGGTCTCCGCCGCTTCGGCCGCCCCACGGCCGTGGCCGAGGCCGTCCACGACGGCGATGGTCCGCGCACCGGGCAGGTTGGCGAGCGCCAGGCCGTCACCGCACCGGTCTTCGCCTTCGCGCGCCAGGCGGACGTGAGCGACAGCCGTGGCGATGGTGCCCGTGACCAGTGTTCGTGCCGCCGCCGTGGTGCCCGATCCTGCCGCCGACCGGATCCGGAATTCGGTGGCCAGCCTGCCGACGGCGCCGAGGCCGGTGCCGAGTGTCGCGGTCGTGCTGTGGCCGTCGACGCGCCAGTAGTCCAGATCGGCCATGCCCGGCCCGGAGTCCGCGGCGTAGATGTCCACACCGGCCCCCGCGAGGGAACGGTGGATGAAGACCGTGCCGTCGGTGGCGTGTTTGTCGATGTTGCCCGCCAGTTCGGAGGCGATGACGGCCGCGCGCTCGGCCAATACCTCCGGCAGCCCCGCTTCCGCGGCGACTTCCCGGGCGACGCGTGCCGCCGTGTACACCGCGCTGATGTGGTCGATGCGGATCTGGCGGGTGAGGTCCGCGACGGTGACGGTCATGGTTTCCAGCGCACGATCGTGACCGTGGTGCCGCGGCCGGGAGCGGTGTCGATGGTGAACTCGTCGACGAGGCGCCGCGTTCCGCCGAGGCCGTGCCCGAGGCCGGCGCCGGTGCTGAACCCGTCGGCCATGGCCTGCTCGACGTCGGCGATTCCGGGGCCTTCGTCGCGTACGGTCAGCTCTAGGCCCACCCTGCCCTCTCGTACGACGGTGATCGTCATCGAGCCCCCGCCACCATGGATGTAGGCGTTGCGGACCAGTTCACTGGCCGCGGTGACGATTTTCGTCTGGTCGACGATGGAGAAGCCCACCGCGACCGCGCAGGCCCGCACGGCGTGGCGGGCGGTGAGGAGGTCTTCCTCGGCGCGGACCGCGTGTTCGCGTGCGGGGAGGTCGCGGCCGGAACCGGTGAGTTCGTCAGGAAGCATGAGGCGCCTCTTCGGCGGCCTCGGCGGGTCGGCGCCACCCCAGCAGTTCCATCGCCTGTTCCGCGTTGAGCGCGGTCTGGACGCCGGTGAGCCGCAGGCCGAGCTCGGACAGGGTGATCGCGACCGCGGGGCGCATCCCGGCGACGATCATCCGCGCGCCGAGCAGACGTCCGGTGGCGGCCAGCTGCATCAGCACCCGGGCGACGAAGGAATCGATGATCTCCAGCCGGGAGATGTCGAGGATGACCCCGCGGATCGCCTCGTCGGAGATGCGGGTGGTGAGTTCGTCGGTGAACCGCAGCGCGGTGGTGTCGTCCAGATCCGCCAGCAGCCCGCTGATCAGGATGTCGCCGAGCCGCAGGATCGGCAGGCCCGCGTCGGCGGTCACCCCGTCACCGCACCGGTGCGGTCGCCGAGCAGCTCCAGCGCGGCGGCGAGCGCGTCGGCCAGCGAGCCGCGCGTCACGATGTGGGAGAGATCGATACCGAGCTGTGTGACCGTCTGCGCGATCGACGGACGGACACCGCTGATCAGGCATTCGGCGCCCATGAGCCGCACCGCGCTGACCGTTTGCAGCAGATGCTGTGCCACCGCGGTGTCCACTGTGGACACGCCGGTGATGTCGATGATCGCCACGCGGGCTTCGTGGGTTTGGATCGCCTCGAGCAGGCTGTTCATCACGACCTGCGTGCGGGCGCTGTCGAGGGTGCCGATCAGGGGCACGGCCAGTACCTGCCGCCACAGCCGCACCACCGGGGTCGACAGCTCCAGCATCTGCTGGTGCTGGCGGCGGATGATCTCCTCGCGCCCTTCGACGTAGACCGAGAAGGTGAGCAGGCTCGCGGCGTCCAAGAGCTGATTGACCAGCAGCGACGTCTCATAGCGCAGTGCCGGGTCCTCGCTCCGGCGTTCCACCGCGGCCATGGTGGTGTGTTTCAGCGCGAGGATCGCCGTGGCCGTGAGAGCGGGTGCGGTACCGGCGCGAGCGCGCCGTTCGGAAAGCCCGCGCAGGGCGGAGCGGACCGCCTGGTCGCGTTCGATGATCTGGCTCAGCGGCATTCCGATGGCGAGCGCGTCACGGAGCGCGCCCAGCAATTCGGTCGCCTCGCGCCGCAGCGCGGTCTCGTCGAGCCGGGCGGGCGAGTCGGCCAGCTGCCACCGAACCCACTCGTCGACCAGCTCGCCGTGGTCCTCGCCGAAGATCCGCGACAGCAAGTCCCGGACGGCGGAGTCGTCCGTCCTCAGCACTGGGGCCTCCCAGGAGCTCCAGGCCGCCGTCCGGCATCCGCGGCAACGACCGTTGTCATATGACAATAGTTAGCCTACTGGAGAGAATCGGATGCGCCATACCCGGATCTAGTCGCCCGCCGCGGCCTCACGGAATTCCCGGAGACCCGTGGCGAGCGCCGCCCTCGTCTCGGGGGTGAGCTTCGCCAGCACGGCCTGCAGGCTTTCCCGCCGCCGAGCCCGCAGATCCTGCAGATACGCGCGGCCACGGTCGCTGAGCCGCAACGTGATTTCGCGGCGGCTGGCCGAACTGGGCAGCCGTTCGAGGAATCCGACGGCCTCCAGCCGGTCGCACAGGCGGCTCACCAGCGGAGGGGTGGAGCCGAGGACGTCGGCGAGTGCGCGCAGGTTCAGGCCGTCGTGGTGATCGAGTGCCACGACGGCGCGTACCTGGGACGTCGACAGCGGACGCGGTGACGCCTCGCGAGCCCGCTCGAACATGATCTCGAGCAGCTCGGCCGTCTCGGTCACGGCCGCCGCCACCGTCTCGGTGCCAGGCGGCTCGGAGGACCGATTCACAGCCCCACTCTCGCATCCTTATGCTGAACTGTCAGCTCAGCTCACCGCGGCACGTCCTGCGACCGGTCCGACGGAGCGGTGCGGACTCACTCCCGTGTACTCGATCCGAGGACCGGGTTCGGGCGAGCGGAAGGCAACCCGGTGGACAGATCCTTGGCAGTCGAGCGTGTCCTGCGCGGTGTCCAGCCTCATGCGCTGCTCGACGGGCTGCGCGCGGCGTTGAGCGAGCACTTCGGTGCCGGCGCCGTCGAGCTGCTGATGGCCGACTACAGCCTCACCGAACTGCGGCGAGTGACCGTCCTGCCGTACACGACCGAGCCGATGCCGGTCGACGGCACCGCGGCGGGTGAGGCCTTCACCAGCCAGTCGGCGACGTTCGAACCCGACGGAGACGGTATCCGCGCCAACCTCCCGGTCACCGTGCGCGGCGACCGGCTCGGCGTCCTGGTCGTCACGCTGCCCGAAGAGCCGGAACCACCGGTGTGGGCCGAACTCGGCCGGTTCGCCGAGGCGCTCGGGCACGAGGTGTTCGTCGCCGACCGTGACACCGATCTGTACGTGCAGGCCCGCCGCTCGTCACGGCTGACGCTCGCCGCGGAGATGCAGTGGCAGCTGCTCCCCGGCCGTGCGTGCAGCCGGCCCGAATTCGCGCTCGGTGGCCAGCTGGAACCCGCCTACGCCATCTACGGCGACTGCTTCGACTGGTCGGCCTCCGCCCGCACCTTGGCGGTCACCTTGGTCAACGGCATGGGCGAAGGCAGCAGCGCCGCCCTGCTGACCAACCTCGCCGTCAACGCGCTGCGCAACGCCCGCCGCGCCGGGATTCCCCTTGACGCGCAAGCGGAACTCGCCGACCAAGCCATCTACGCGCAGCACCGCGGCCAGGAACACGTGGCCACGCTCCTGCTGGAATTCGACCTCGCGACCGGTGGGATCACCGCGGTCGACGCGGGCTCGCCCCGCCTCTGGCGGCTCCGTGACGGCAAGGCCGAGCGAGTCCACTTCGACGAACAGCTTCCCCTCGGCACCTTCGAAGACACCCTCTACACCGCCGAAACCCTGCAGGCCCTGCCCGGCGACCGGTTCGTCTTCGTCAGCGACGGCGTGTACAACGCGGCCGGACCGCATGGGGAACTTTACGGCGACCGCGAACTGACACAGGCCATCCTCGCGACCACGGACCTCCCCGCGGCCCACGTTCCGAGCGCCGTCTTGACCGAACTGCACGACCGTCGCGACGGCGGGCTGGCCGCCGACGACGCCATGGTCGTCTGCCTCGACTGGTTCGGCTCGAATCCCAGCGTCGACCGGGAATCCGACATCACCTCCGCGACCACCGGAGACACGGCGATCCGACGCTGAAACGGCGCTGGAGGATCAGTCGCCGCCGGGTTCGGGCCACGCCAGGTCGGCGCCGAGTGCCGCGGTGAGGCGGGTGATCGTCTGGCGACTGGTCTGGTCATCGACGTGCTCGGGAAGCCAGGCGCAGGCGATGTAGGTGGCGGTGGCGCGGGCGGTGGACAGGCATTCCTCGATCTGGGCGAGGGAAGGCCCCGGGCCGGAAGAAAAGCGCGCGCCAGGCACCTGGGCTCCGTCGATGATGTCGATGTCGACGTGGAGGTAGACCGGGAGGTGGCCGAGTTCGTCGAGGGCGTCCCGCTCGGCGGCGCGTTGCGCCTTTATGTCCGTTTCTGGACGGGGTCGTGAGTGCTAATGAGGGTTAGAACCACCCAAATCACTCACGACGGTGCCAGGTCTCCGTGGTGAGCATGCTCGCCCCGCCGACTCCATCACGCCACCTTTGCCCTAGATACGGGCGAGTCCGCGGTAGGGCCGCACGACCGCTTCGACGAACGCCGTGACCTGCTCGTCGATATGCGTCTTTTCCTCGGAGTCGTTGTCGACCAGGAACAGCCGTCCGGCGATGTTCTTCTGTGCCTTCAGGAGCGCGAAATCGTCCCTGCTGTAAAGGGTGTCCGCGGCGTTGCTGGGCAGCCGGTGGTCGTCGGACACCTCGAGACTGATCGACTGTCCCGCCACCGAGATCTTCGGTGGCTCGCCCCGCCTGGCCAGCCGGGCGGCGCGCTCGGTGTCGGAGGCGCGGACGTGGATGATCTGCGACGCCGCCAGCACCTCGTCGCCGAAGACCTGGAGCGCGCCGATCGTGTCGGCCCTGGCGAACTCGACGATCGTGATCGGGTTGCTCCGGCGGTTTTCCCAGACCCGGTGGCCGAGCGTGTGCAGGGCCGGCCGGAGATCGTCCTCGTGCTCCACCTGGAACGCGCCGCCCTCCTGGGCGCTGAAACCCGCGCCGCGACCGTCGCCGAGGAGCATCAGGGCGTGGAGGAATTCTTCGAACGCGTAGACGTAGTCGTTGAGCTCGTCGACCCGCATCCGCCACCGCCGGAGCTCTTCGGCGAGCGCCCGCCGGACCAGTGACTTGCCTGCCCCCGGCAGCCCGGTGACGAAGACGACCGGCGCCCGGTGACGGAACGCCAGATGCCGCAGGACCGCGTCTTGCGCTTCGGCCGACAGCTGATACGCCGCGCGCTGCTCCCGGATCCGGTCCGCGAGGCCCGCGTTGCTCCCGGCGAGGAGCTCCCCGGCCAGGAACGATTCGATGGGTTCGGATTCGCTCCACGTCTTGTCGAAGTGGCTGCGGAACACCTTGGCGGCGGAGATCTCGTCCAGCCGTTCGGGCCGGTCCTTCCCGCCGTTGCGCCGGTTGAGCACCGTGTGGTGCTCCGAGCCGGAGAACAGGTGATACGACAGGTGATCCGCGGTCAGCGCGCGGGACACGCGGACTTCGATACCCGCGCCGAGCAGCTCCGCTCCGGCGGTGAGGGAAGCGGGCTCGGTCCGGGTGATCACCCGGGCCCCGCGACGGCCGTTGATCTGCGACCACGATTCCTGGATCTCGGCGAGCACCGGGGAGCCTTCCGCCGGAAGCAGATTCGGGACCAGCGCGTCGAGCCGGTCGACGTTGTCGTTCTTGGAGATGACGAGCATCTCCGCCAGGTAGTTCCGCCGGGTCATCCGCTGGGAGAGCCCGGTCGGCAGACGGGTGCGACGCCACAGGAACCTGACGGTCGCCACGATGAGCGCGACGGCCACGCCGCTGGTCACGGGCACGAGGAGCTGGCTCCAGTTCATCGTGGTCACCTGTCCGGCGCGGTTGTCGGGATGCCTAAGCCAAAGTTTAGGCGAGCCGAACTTTCTTTTCAAGCATGGCGCATTCCAGCTCTGGTCCAGCTTCGACGATGGCAGAATATATCGGCTAGCGATATATTCTGCCCATGGTTGGTCGAACGATGACGGAGCAGGCGTTCTTCGTCCTCACCGCGCTCGTGGACACGCCGCGTCATGGGTACGGGATCGTCGGCGAGGTGGGCGATCTTTCGGACGGTCGGGTGAAGCTGAAGGTGGGCACGCTGTACGGCGTGCTGGATCGGCTGGTCGCGGACGGCCTGGTCGAGCCGGACCGGGAGGAGGTCGCCAACGGGCGGCTCCGCCGGTACTACCGGCTGACCGAGGACGGCCGCACGGCGCTCACCGCCGAGGTCCGACGGCAGACGGCGAACGCCCGCGCAGCCTCGGAACGGCTGCGCGCGTGGCGGCCCGCGGACACCGGCGGCCTGGCGTGAACCGCCTGGAGGAGCGGTACCGGCGGGTGCTGCGGCTGCTGCCCGCCTCCTATCGGCGGGCGTGGGAGGAGGACATGGTCGCCACCTTCCTGTACAGCGAGATGCCGGAGGACGCCGAGGACGCGGAGTTCGCCGCCGACCACGGCCGGCCGAGCTGGCCGGAGGTGGCGAGCGTCGCGGCGCTGGCGGTGCGGCTGCGGCTGGGAGGTGACGGCGCGCCGCTCCGCTACCTCGTCTGGGGTGAGACGGTCCGGCGGCTGGCGCTGGTGGGGTTGCTCGTGCAGGCGGTGGCCGCCGTGGCGGGTATCGGGGCGTGGCTGTGGTCTCCCTCGGCGACGAATCCGATCGCGGCCGACGTGCGAACCCTGCTCGGCTTGGTCTGGGTGGCGGCGTATCTGTGCCTGGTGACCGGCCGGTGGCGTGCGGCGCGGTGGCTCGCGGTGACGGCCCTGGCTCAGGCCGCGGTCTTCTTCGGCGTGGATCTCGTGGCCGTCGAGGGTGCGTACGGGCTGTCCGGGACCGTCGGACTCCTGCTGGAGGCGCTGCCGGTGGTGGCACTGGTCGCGTTCCATCGGCAGGCCCCACCGGTGAAAGCGCGGCCGTGGCTCGTCGCGCTGCTCGCCGGCGTCGGCCTCCTGACGGTCGCGATGCCGGTCACCTATGTCAGCGTTCCGGCGCTCGTGGACTGGCCGGGCGTGGTCTGTGTGGCGGTCTTCGCCGCCGCGGTCGTCTACTTGAGCGTGCCTCGCCTTGGCTGGCGGAGTGCCGCGGTGTCGTGGTCGACGACGCTCGCTTCGCTCGCGCTGGTCGCCCTCGTGCAGCGGGTCGTGACGCTGCTGGACTACCTCCGGCTCGCGGCCCGCACCGCGGAACTGGACCTCATGACCGCGATCGCCGCCGGGCAGACCGTGGCGGTTCTGGCGGTAGCGGTACCGCTCGCGGTGCTCGCCGCCAAGGCCGTGCGCGCGTTGCCGCCGGTCGCCGCCCGGTGACGCGCACGAAGAGACGGACGTTCGCCGCTCGCGTCGGGGTCGGGCCCATCTCTACGGGGAGGCCAAGGCGTGGCGGCGGCTCTCGACTGACCACAGTGGACGGTACGACGCGTGCCTTTTGCCCGCCGGATGCCGGCGGTATGGTCGGGCGAAGGCGACCGCGGCTGCGGCGGGAGACGATTTGCTGGACATCATCGGGCTGAGTGAAACCGACGTCGAGGTCTACGATGCTTTCGCCGGCACCGGTTCGCTGACCGTCGCCGAAATCCGGCAACGCACCGGGATGTCCCGGCAACGGCTGCTCCGGGTTCTGCCCGTGCTGACCGAAAAAGGTTTGCTCGTCAGGCTTCCCGGCCCGGCGGAGGCGTATTCGGCGGTGCGGCCGGAGATAGCGCTGGACGCGATGCTCCGGCTGAAGGAGCAGGAGCTCGCGAGTGCCCGGCTGGTCGCCGACCGGTTGCGCGAGCGGTACCGGGCGACGTCCGGCGAACGCCCGGTCGATCTCATCGAGGTGATCCACGGCGACGCGCTCATCGCCGACCGGGCCGATCGGCTGCTGCGCTCGGCCGAGCGGGAAGTCGCCTTCGTCGACAAACCGCCATACGCGCAAACGCCGGGCGTGCTCCACCCCGCCGAACGAGATCTCCTCGGCCGGGGAGTGCGCTTTCGCGGGGTGTACGAGCGCAGTGCGCTGGAAATGCACGACCTGTCATCGGACCTCGAGGCGGGCCTCGCGCTCGGCGAGGAGGCCCGGGTGGTCACCATCGCCCCGCTCAAGATGATCGTGGTCGACCGGCGCGTCGGACTGGTGCCGCTGCGTTCCGATCTCCCCGAGGTCGGTGCGGCGCTGGTGATCCGTCCGTGCGCCCTGCTCGACGCGCTCAGCGCGGTCTTCGACTTCCTTTGGCAGACAGGGCTTCCGCTGCGCCTGCCCGGTTCGGCCGAACTGGCGGACGTCGCGCCCTCCGACGACGCCCGCCTGCTCGCCCTGCTGACCACGGGGCTGCCGGACCGGAGCATCGCCAAACAGCTCGGCATGAGCTACCGGACCTTCCAGCGACGCCTGCGCGATCTCATGACCGCCCTCGGTGCGACGACCCGGTTCCAGGCCGGGCTTCAGGTCGCCACCCGGGGCTGGGTCACCTTGCCGGCGACCCAACCCACTCAGGAGGAGGACGTCAGCGAACGCGAGGGTTCGCCTTCGCCGCCTCCGTGAGCGCGTAGGCCCGCTGGACCGTCCGCGTCACGGTGTTTCCGGAGCTGTCCCGCGCTTCCGAGCGCAACCAGACGAATCCGTCGGTCGTGTCGAGTCGCGGGTGGGTCACCGTCACCGACCAGAGCCCGTTCCCGCCCGGCCGGACGGTCGCCGCCGCCCAGGTGCGCCCGCCGTCCGTCGACGACGACACCTGCAGCCGCGTCACCGGTCCGCCGCCCCGTGCGCCGCTGTGCGAGCCGGCGGACACGTCGAAGGTGAACGGCCGTCCTGCCGGTGCGCGGCCGCCGAGGTCCAGTGGCAACCGGTGGTCCAGCTGGATGAGCGGCTGGAAGGAACACGACTTTCCCGAGCCGTGACAGGAGAACCCGAGCGGTGCCGCGGCAGCGGATCGCGCGGAGGCGAACGTCCACGACGTATCGGTCCTCGGGGCGTGCTGGAACAGCGCCCCACTCGGGATGCCGACCTGCGCCTGGCCGGGCATCACGTCGGACACGTCCAGCCGGTAGGTGGCCGGGGCCGGTGCGAGCCGGAACTCCGGGATGAGCGCGAGCGGATCGTCCGCGTTGGAGCGCGGGATCTCGATCCCGTCCCGGTACAGCCGGGCCGTGGTCGCCGCGAAGTACCGCGCGTTCTCGTAGGGATTCGAGTAGTGCCCGCCCGCCGTGCCGTCCATCCACTGCAGGCCGGGGACGAACAGGTCGGGATCCGTGCCGCCGCGGCACATCGAGCACAGCACCGCCCAGCCGGTGGCCGTCGCCGGATAGCGGGCCGGATGGTCGGCGGGCAGTTCCACCGCGCCGCCGTGCAGCGGTGCGCGGAACCAGTACTCGTCCGGCCTCGACCGCTCGCCCGCGCGGTAGACGTTCTGCGCGTTCATGCTCAGCGCGGCGCGGCGGCCCGCGGTGTCGTTGCCGGACAGGGTGACGACCCGTTTCCAGACCAGCCGATCGTCCGCCGGTCCGGTGTATTCGGTCCACGAGCCGGGAACCGGGATCTTCGTGCCCTGCACCGCCTGCGTCTTCCACAGGCCGGTCGGGAAGGCGTACCAGTTCTTCTGTCCGGTCAGCCCCGGTTTTTCGGCGTGGTAGCCGGTTTTCGTGGCGACCAGGGTCTTCTGGTCGACCCGCCGGACGAGCTCCTTCGGCACCCCGTTGGCGTCGAGGTAGCTGAGGTTGTACATCACGTCCGGAGCGGCGCGCACCAGCAGGCGCACCGAAACGGCACCGGCGGTCCGCAGCTTTTCGCCTTCGTCCCAGCCGAGGGACAGGGTCGGCACCACCGCGCTGCTGAGGCCCGGAACGCTCAGCGAACCCGGCGAACCGGCGTAGGGGATCAGCGCCGCCCCACCCGCGGCGGACACCGCGCGTGCCGCGTTCGCGATGCCCGCGGCGACCGCGCTCACCGGGTCCGGTGCTCCGGCCGGAACCGGAATCCTTACCAGGACGGCCTTTCCGCGGACGTCGAGGCCGGTGAGGTCACCCGCGCCGCCGAACACGACCGGCAGTGTCCGGTCCCCGGGCGACTTCGCCGTCAACGTCGGCACGTCGTACGCCGGGTTCAGCGCGGCCGAGGCGCCGCCGGTGATCCGCATCTCGACCGCGGTCTGGGCCAGTGTCGCGCTGTCCTGCAACGAAATCGCACCCGCCGACGTGGCCGCCGCCGGTGTCACGCGCACTTCCCAGCCCGCGCCCGAGGCCAGCCCGGCTTCGCCGACGTAGCCGTTCACCCCCGCCCCGCCGGGGATCACGCGCCGCAGCATCACCGTGCGGTCCCGCAGATCGGTGGGGGTGGGCGTGATCAGCCCGGCTGGGACGGCGCTCGCCGCGTTCAGCGCGATCTCCGCCGGGCCGGTGACGGCGACCTGCGTCGCGCTCATCGCCGACCAGCGGCGCACCGTCAGCCCGCGCTCCATCACCCAGCCGAGCGCCGAATAGCGGCCGGCGGGCACGAGCACCCGGCCGACCCCGTCGACCAGGCCGACCTGCTGGCTGACCTGATCGAGAAACGGGTCGTTGCGGTTACCCGCACCGGCCGCGTCGTCGATCAGCTGGGCCGACGCGGACTGGGCGGGTCCACCGGCCGAATCCCGGACCCGGATCGTCACCGGGAACAGTTCGGCCGCGTTGTAGGTGCTCACGGGCGTCCGCACCGCGTTGGTCCCGTCCGCGGTCGTGGCCACCACGGCGCCGCCGTAGACGCCCGCCGTACCTTCGTTCGGGTACACGGCGAGATCGACGGTGATGCTCGACTTCGGCGGGATCGACAGCTCCGTCTTCGTCAGGCGCATCCCGGTGCCCGGCTCGGCGCCGCCGTCCCACGGCCGCACGGTCAGCTTCAGGTTCAGGTCCAGCGGCCGGTCCCCGGTGTTGGTGTAGGACAGCTGCCGGACGACCTGTGCCGAGGCGTTGGTGGTCCGCTCGTTGCGGCCGAAGCTCGCGACGGCGGTGCCGGTCGCCTTCTGCGACACGGCCCGCGCGACGTCGAGGAGTCCGGCGCCCTGCTCGAACCAGCGGAGGCCGACGTCCTCGGCCGTGGTGACGAGCGTGTTCTTCAGTGCCTGCCAGGTCAGCCCCGGTCGTTGCTGCAGCAGGATCGCCGCGGCGCCCGCGACGTGCGGAGCCGCCATGGAAGTGCCCGACGCGGCGGTGTAGGAGCCGTCGACCGGTTCGCCCAGCGCGGTGTCCGCGGCCCGGGCGGCGACGATCCCGACACCGGGCGCGGTGATCTCCGGTTTGACCGAGGCGTCCCGCAACCGCGGCCCGCGGCTGCTGAACCAGGCGATCTTGTCGTCCCGGTCGAGCGCCCCGACGGTGAGCGCGGACGTCGCCGCCCCCGGGGTCGTGACGGTCCGGTCGCCCGGCCCGGAATTCCCGGCCGCGACCACGAACAGCGTGCCGGACTTCGCCGAAAGCGAGTCGAGCTGCTCGCTCATCGGGTCGGCCCCGTCGCTGACGCCGGCACCGAGGCTGAGGTTCACGATCTTCGCGCCTTGCGCGACGGCCCAGTCGATCCCGGCCATGACCTGTGCGGTGTCACCCTCGCCGGAGGCGTCGAAAACCTTGGCCACCACCAGATTCGCGTCCGGTGCCACGCCCTTGTACCGGCCGCCCGAGGCGGCGCCGGTGCCGGCGACGATCGACGCGACGTGGGTGCCGTGGCCATGACGGTCCACGACGTCGCCTTCCCCGCTGAAGTCGGCGGAGGCGACCGTCTTGCCGGCCAGGTCGGGATGGTTCTCGTCGATCCCGGTGTCCACCACCGCGACCGTGGTCCCCTTCCCGGTCCAGCCGCCGCTCCACGCCGACGGCGCGCCGGCCCGCGCGGCACTCCTGTCCAGCGTCACCCGGACCTTCCTGTCCAGCCGGACTTGTGAGATCCCTTGCGTCAACACGGGTTTCCCGCCCGCGTCGAACGCGACCAGTGAACGCCAGAACTCCGCCGTCCCTGCCTTCGCCACCTGTACTCCCACTCCGTTGGCCGTGACGAGCGGGGTGTGCCGCTGGGTCTGCGGAAGCGACTTCGCCTTCGCGTCCAGAGTCCGGGCGGACAGCCCCCGCCGGTCGCCGTAGCGCACGATGACGGGGATCGTCGTGCTCGCCGCGTCGTCACGCCGGTCTCCGACGAGCGCGGTGACGTTGAACAGCTCCGGGCTCAGCAATCCCTTGCCGACGAACGGAAGCGCGTCCGACGGGTACACCATCAGCCCTTCGGCCGTGGTCGTGATCTGGAACGCCGGGCTCGGCCGGTCCGGCCGCACCGCCGGTTCGACCTGTGCGGTGCCGTGCCCGGCGCCGTCTCGTTCGTAGGTCACCACGTCGCCGGTGAGCAGCGTGACGCGATGGACGTCCGGCCGCCCGGAGACGGAAGCGGGGCCGGACCCGGCGGCGGTCGCGATCGCCGGTAGAGGGGTGAGGGCGACCAGTGCGGAGGCCGCCAGGATCGCCACCGGGTGCCAGGGGTGTCTCGTCAGGTGAGGGGAACGGGGGAACATCGAGCCTCACTCTCCTCGGATAGTGAGAAGCGGCCGTGGGCACGGCCGCCGCGAAGATGGAGTTTCCCGAGGATGAGGCAGGAGTTCGGCGATGAACACAATTCTCGCTGGCGGTATGTCGCCGTTGGCGAGATACCGCCATGGAAGGGCCCGGACCGCCGGCGGCGGCCCGGGCCCGGGCGGGACGGGTCGGTCCTGTGGGACTTACAGACCCGGGGTGCGCAGCTGGAGCGAGAAGTCCTGCCGGTTGTTGTCGGTGTCGGTGCTCAGGATGTTGCGGGTGTTCGCCGCGTTGAGCTGGTCGGTGACGGCGTTCTCCGGGACGGCGGCCTGGCCTTCACGCGGGGTCACGACCGCGTTGCTGAAGGCCACCCCGTCGATCTTCGCGCTCGCCATGTTCTGCAACGAGAGCCCACCGGCGGTCGGGATGCCCTCGGCGCCGGTCAGCGTGAAGGGGATGACGTAGGTCTGGTCGACGATGGTGCCGGAGAAGTTCTGTCCGACCAGGACCGCGTACTGGCCCGCGTTGCCCTTCGGCTGCAGGATCGTGCCGGCCGGCAGGACGATGGTGTCGGTCACGACGTTCGACGGCGAGTAGATCCGGATCACGTAGCCGCTCACGTCCTGCGGCTGGTTCGAGACGTTGCGCAGCTCGATGAATTCGTCGAGCAGACCGTTCACGCCGCGGGTCGAAACCTCGTTGACGACCACGGTGGACGAGACGAGCGGGGCGGCCTCGGTGCCCTCGCTCTCGCCAGCCGCGTTCGCGACACCACCGGCCATACCCATCGCCAGCATTGCGAATACCGCCGAAGCGCCCAGAATTCGTCGCACGGGAAATTCCTTTCAGCTTGATTTTCGGGGGATTCGTCCGTCGGCCCGGAATGCTTTCCGCCGGTGCCGACACCGACAATCATGCGAGAACCGCGATGCCGCCGGGAAGGGGCCAATTTTCCGGTACTTTCGCGTTACGCGGTAAATGTCCGGCGGCGCCTTCTCGCGACCGCGGCGGCGAGCTCGAGTTCGCGGCTCGACGTGTCCAGCACATCTCCGAGCCATTGCCGCCAATAGGGGCCGGGAATGCGTTTTCCCCGCTCCCAGCGGGAAATCTCTTCCCTGGTCACGCTGTCGTTGCCGGAGAGGGTGTGCAACCTCGCGACCAGGTCGCCTTGTGACCATCCTTTCGCGATTCGCTGTTCGGTGAGCAGTTCGCCCAGCGGGATCCCGTCCCCGCGTTCGCTGTACGCGGTCACGACCGCACCTTTCTCGTACTGGCGGAGCGCTTTCAGCCGGGTGGTCGCACGCAGCCGAAGTCGGCCTTGTTGTCGTCGGTGTCGCGGCTGGCGGCGTCCCTCGCCTGGGCGAGCCCTGGACAGGAGACGGCGGCCTGGTTCTCGCGGCAGGGCGACGACGGCGCCCATCCGACACTGTCGACCTTGGCCCCTCGCCGGTCCAGCAGCATCTCGCCGTCCCCGGCGATCGTCTCGACGACCAGCCGCTGCACCGATCCGCCGAAGCCCTGCGCGGTGATGAGGAAGTGTTCACCGGCGGGGATCTCGCTCCCGGCGGGCATGGTGGCCAGCTCGGCAGGCGCGGCTCCGCCCGTGCACGCCTGAATGGACCAGCCACCGATGTCGAGGGTGGCGGCGCCGGTGTTGTGCAGGTCGATGTACCCTGCCGGGCCGCCGAGCACCTCGTGGATCTTGACCGACGAAGCCCGCACGGTGTCCGGGGCGGGGGTTCCGGCGAGCGCGAGGAGCAGGAACAGGGAACCTGGCTTCGTCATGCAGGCAACGCTAGGAAAACGATGCCGGTGCCACAGGATACGGCGGGTACCGAACCTCATCGGGTCTCGGTACTTCCGGTACATCGCTCACCCGGGCGGGCTAGCCGCGGTGTGCAACTCACCTTCGCACGAAGTCGTCTCCAGCCGTGGCAACGGGTTGCCGCCCGGCCGGAACCGCAGGGCGCGGAACAGGTCCCGCCTGCTGCCGAAGCCCAGCTTCTGCAGGATCCGGCTGACGTAGTTCTTCACGGTCTGCGTCGCGAGGTGCAGTTCTTCGGCGATCTCGTCGTTCGACCACCGGTAGAGGACCAGCGCGAGGATCTCCTCCTCCCGTCTGGTCATCGCGCTCGCGTAGTGCACGGCCTCGGTGACCGGCGGCGGCGTTCCGCCCGCCTGCACGCACACCCGCTGGCCGGCGAGCGTGGAGCGCACCGCCGACATCACCTGGCCGCCGCTGGCCGATTTGTGCACGAAGCTGTCCGCGCCCGCGTTCAGTGCCATGGCGATGGCCGATGGCGACGAATCACCGGCGAAGACCAGGACGGTCGCCCGTTCGAACTGTTCCTTCACGAACCGGCAGATCGCGGTCCCGGCGGGCTCACCCCAGATCGACAGCTCGGTGATGACCATGTCGGGATGGCGTTTTTCGCACTGCCACAACGCTTCCGGCTCGCTCGCGGCTTCGGCCACCGCCCCCACCCCCGCCGAATCCCGCAACAGCCTGCTGAGCGCGTATCTGATGAGGGGTTGATCGTCTACTACGAGCGTGGTGACGCGGTTCATGGTTCCCCTTGGGGTATCGACGGGCGCCCGGTGTGGCCCGGGCCGTGCGGTCGGCCCCGGGCCGGGTGGCGCTCGCATTCGCCGAGAACAGGTTTGCTCGCTCGGGCGATCCGTCGAACCGACCGTCGCGGCGACGTCGGTACTCATTTTTCGCCGAATCCTCTTTCGTCGCGGTCCGGCAGCGATCTTCCCGCTTATCCGCGCGAGTGAGGACCAGCAATCGGGTGACAACGGCGAAAAGCGGCCACGCGGGGCGCCGGATCTGGGCCGGACGGCGGAACGGGGATACAGATTCCGAACGCGCCGTACTCCAGACGTGGAAAGCCGGGCCGAGTTGTCCGATCGTGTGACATACGGGCCCGATATCGCCTTCGTGAACTCGATTTCCCGGGTCCGGTATTCGGCGGGGTCCATTGTGGAGGCCGGGCTCCCTCGGGGCCCGGCCTCCGGACGCGCGCGCACCGGGTGCGACGCTGTAGGCCGTTGGTGTGAGAGAAAGGGCAAGCCCGTCATGGACGACTCTTACCGCCTGGAGGCGGGCTCCCCGTCGGTCGACGACTACCTACGGCTGCGTCGCGAGGCCGGGCTCAGCGAACCGCCCAGGGAGCAGGCGGAGCGCGGGGTCGGCGGCGCTTGGGCGTCGGTCCGGGTCGTCCACCGGACCTCCGGCGAGATCGTCGGGATGGGCCGGGTGATCAGCGACGGCGGGTGGTACTTCCACATCGTCGACATGGCCGTCCTGCCCGCCCATCAGCGTCGAGGTATCGGGGACGCCGTCCTCGAAGGCCTTCTCGCCGCGATCGACGCCGAGGCTCCCGGCGCGTACGTCAATTTGCTCGGCGATCCGCCCGGATGGCGGCTCTACGAACGGCACGGCTTCGTCGAAACCGCTCCCGGGACCATCGGTATGCGGCGGCAAAACACCTGACCGGCCTCGATGGGGATGCCAATAGGCGAAATGGGCCCATCGATTGCGCCTTTCACCGCGCGGTGGCGCGCATCCGGTAATTGCGGCGTACGCTCGTTCCCTTGCTGAGGTCGGCACCGTACACGTGCAAGGTGATGGCGACGGTGTCGCCCGCGTTGTGCACCTGGTGGATGTCGTCGGGCGGGGCGACGCCGCTCACCGAGCCGGCCGGGCGTTGCCGCTGGGCCGTCCGGACCAGCCTGTCACCGTCGATGTCGAAGATGGTCTCGGTCTCGGTCCCTTGCAGGACAAGGAATGTGCACCACACCAGATGATCGTGGATCTCGGTGAGCTGGCCGGGCCGCCAGACCAGCGCGACGATCGAAAAGGCGGACTCGGCGTGCAGTGTGGTGCGGGTGTACCCCTCGGGGGAGCCGGCGCGTTCCGCCGTGGTGAGCAGCCGCGGAGTCGGCCGGAGTTCGGTGAGAACGGTCGCCACGGCTTGCGCGGTGACCAGGGGTTCGGACGGCCTTTCGGTGCATTGGCTCAGACGTTTTATCAGCTCCGGGAGGCCGGGTCTCAGAGTGGTCACGGTCATTTTCGTCCTCCTTCTCGTCGCTTTTCATCGTGGCCCGCTGTCCGGTCGTCGTCCAATGACGACGTTCTTTCTTTTTCATAGGTATTCTTTATCCATGCTGAATCTGGTGCAGCTCACCGTGCTGGCGGCTGTCGCCCGGCATGGTTCGATGACCGCGGCGGCGAAGGAACTGCACTACACGCAGCCGGCGGTGAGCCACCATCTCGCGAGGTTGGAGGCGGCCACGGGCGCGAAGCTGGTCCAGCGGATCGGCCGCGGCATCCGGCTCACTCCGGAAGGGGAACTGCTCGCCGCCCGCGCGGCCGAGATCGTCGGCCGGGTCGAAGGCGCCGAGGCCGAGCTGGCGGCGCAGGTGGGCTTGCGCGCCGGGCGGGTCCGTATGGCGGGCTTCCAGTCGATCCTGAGCACCATCGTCCCCGACGCGGCCGCCGCGCTGGCCCGTGCGCATCCCGGGCTCGAATTGGGGCTGGTGGACGAACATCCGGGCGAGGCGCTGCGCATGCTGCGGGAAGGGCGGATCGACGTCGCCCTGATCTTCCGGTACGCGGACACGCCTCGTGAGGAGCAGGGGCTCCGGCTGGTGCATCTTCTGGAGGACCCGATCTACCTGCTCAGCAGCGAACCGGGCCAGACCATCGCCGACCATCGTGACTCGACCTGGATCGGCGGTTGCACCCGCTGCCAGGACGAACTCGTGACGATCTGCGGGCGGGCCGGGTTCGCCCCGCGGATCTCGCTGGTCAGCGACGACATCGTGGTCATGCAGGCGTTGGTCGCGGCTCGGATGGGCGTCACCACGCTGCCGCGGCTGGCGCTGCGCGCGCACCGGATGCCCGGTGTCCACGCCACCGAACTGGCCGAAGACCCTCGCCAGATCTACGCCGTCACCTACGGGGACCCGCCCGACCCGCCGGCGGCGGCCGCGCTCATCGACGCGCTTCAGGCCAGCATCCGGGCTTAGCGCGGGACTTGGGGAAGGTGTGAAGGTCGAGTTTCCTCGGCTGAGCCGAGGGAAGGGGGCCTTCACGCGCGGCCGTGGTGGTTGCTGTGGTTGCTGGTGCAGGTGAGCTGCAGGTGGCCGCTACCCTCAGGGTCAAGGTTCCGGCAAAGTCGCCATTCGCTGGTCAAGTGGGCAACGGAGGCACTCGCCACGGTGGCCTGACTCCTTCTCGACTGTCCACAGGGGACCCTTCCAGGGGGAGAGTGCCCGATTTGGGCGTTTCGCAAAGGGGGTCGTGAGTGGTAAAGAGGGTTAGAACGACCTTTACCACTCACGATCCCTCGGCATAATCACCCATTTCGCCATGAATGGGACATTCGGTCGCCGAGAAGTGACCACAGTGGACGGTTGCAGCCCGTTCGACTCCCGTCGACCAGGGTAATCAAGTGCTTGACCTGCGCTTATGTGACTTTGCCGGGGCTCTGACCTTCAGGGTGGGCAAGGAGGCCTTCACGGACAGCTACAGAACCCGTTCGACGAAAGCCCCCACGGCCAGCAGTTTGCGGTCTTCGCCGACCAGCCCGTCGAGCGCCAGCCCGGCGGGAAGCCCGTCGCGTGCGCGCCCCATCGGGACGGTCAGGCCTGGAAAGCCCGCGATACTGCCGGGCTGGCAGTTGCGGATGAAGGTGGCGAAGGTCGGGACCTCGCGCCCGCGGTGCACGAAACTCCCGACGGCCGAGAAGTCGCGCGCCGTCGCCGGGGTGGTGGGGAAGGCCAGTGCGTCGATGCCGCTCTCGTCGAAGATCTTCACGTAGGCGCGGCGCAAAGCGGATCGGGTGGTGAGTGCCGCCTCGTACACGGCGGGCTCGACGCCCGGCACGACAGCTTCGGTGAAGATCGCCCGGACGTCGGGCGCGGAGATCTCGCGCACGAGCCGCTCGAACGAGACCTCGGGTACGTGCTCGGCGAGGTAGGACCGGAGCCCGACGCCTGCTTCGTGGATCACCAGCGGCATTCCTTGGTCGACGACGAGTTCCGCGAGTGGTGTGTCGTCGAGCGGCACCAGAGTGACACCCGCCGCGCCCAGGCGGGTCAGTGCGGCCTCCCAGAGTTCTTCGACGTCCTCGGACAGGTCGCCGGTCAGGAAACCGTGCGGCACACCCAGCCGGATCGACGGACGCTCGATCAGGGGCGCCGGCTCTTCCGCCGCGAGAACGGCGTCGAGGAGCGCGAGATCGGCGACCGTGCGGGCTATCGGGCCGGCCGTGTCCCGTGTGCTGCTCAGCGGCGTCATGCCGTCGGACGGGTAGCGGCCGGTGGTGGGCCGGAAACCGCAAACCCCGTTGAGCGCGGCGGGAACGCGGGCCGAGCCACCGGTGTCGGTGCCCAGGCCGGCGGGCACGATGCCCGCCGCGACGGCGACCGCGGTCCCGCCGCTGCTGCCCCCGGCGAACCGGGACGGGTCGCGGGCGTTGCGCACCGGGCCGAGCGGGGTCGTGTCGCAGGTGATGCCGAGGGCGAGTTCGTGCATGGTCGCCTTGCCGACGACGACGGCGCCCGCGTCGGTCAGCCGCCGGACCACGGTCGCGTGCTCGCTCGGAACGTGGTCCGCCAGCGCCGGTGTCCCCGCGGTGTTCGGCATCCCCGCGACGTGGATGTTGTCCTTGACCACCAATGGGATCCCGCTCAGCGGGCCCGCCGGTGCGGTCGCGTGATCGTGCGGCGCCAGCGGGCCGATCGCGTTGAGATGCCGCATTTCCGCCGCTCGCGCGCGGCTTTCCGCGACGCTCCAAGGTCTGCTCACGGCCGTCAGCTTACGTGACAAGGCCCACACTCATCGATAAAGACAATCATTTTCATTAAGCTGCGGCGCGCCACCTTCCCACGAGAAAGGTCGATCGTTCATGAGCTCCGGTCCCTCGCTGCACGTACTCACGCGCTCGGATCTGCACAGCCTCGAACTCACCCCGGCCGAGGCGATCACGATGGTCGAAGACGGCTACCTGGCCTACGCGGCCGGAGCCTCGCGGAACCCGGCGAAGCTGATGGTGCCGATGCCGGATCCCGCGCGGGACGCCGTCGCGTACTCGATGCTCGGCTACGACGGTTCCCTCGAACAGGCCGCGTTCAAGACGAGCTACCGCCAGGGCAGCACGTCGGCCGAGAAGTACTACACGACCATCACCCTGTACGACGACACCACGGGCCTGCCGTTCGCGCTCATGGACTGCCACCGTGTCGGCGCCACCCGTACGCCGGCGAGCACCGCGTTGATCGCGCGGTCGTGTGCCCGGCCGGGAGCGCGATCCGCGCTCATGGTCGGCACCGGCGCGCAGGGGATCCGGACGCTGCCGTACCTGCTCACCGCGTTGCCGGAGCTGGAGCGGCTGCGGCTGTTCGGCACGCATCCCGACGGTCTTCGCGACAGCGTCGCGGCGGTGAAGGAGCGGTTCCCGGACCGCGAGGTCGAACTCGTCGACGACGTGGAGGCCGCGGCACGCGAGTCCGACATCGTGGTCGCCGCGTCCGGCCGGGCGGCCCACCCGAAGATCCGCCTCGGCTGGCTGCCGCCGGGCGGGCTGCTGATCTCGGTCGCCAGCAAGGGAGTCCAGGAAGGCACGCTCGCCGAAGCCGACTACACCGTGGCCACCAGCGGCGCGCAGGTCGAGGTGACCGGCCAGCGGATGGCGGGGCCGGACGGTGTCTTCCGCATCGACGCCGAACTTCCGGAAATCCTCGCGGGCAAGGTTCCCGGCCGTCGCGGCGACGATGACCGGGTGTTCGCCTTCAGCAGCGGCATGATCATCACCGACATCCCGGTCGCGCACGCGCTGGCCGCCCGCGCCATCGCCGCGGGGCGCGGCCGCGAGGTGGCCCTGTGGACCTGATCGACACCCTGTCCCCGCCTTTGCCCGCGCTCGAACGTCCCTGGGCGCACCGGCTGCGTGACTCGGAGACACTGTGGGACATCGCCCGCGGTGTCGGCGGCGGCCCGTTCCATGTGGTCCATCCGGCCACTTTTTCCGAGAACCTCGGGGGAATGGTCGACGCGCTCGCCGCCGAACGTGTCGAAGGCACCGTCTACTACGGGAAGAAGGCGAACAAGGCGGCGGCCTGGCTGCGGGAGTGCACGCGTCCCGGCACGGGGGTCGACGTCGCGAGCGTGCCCGAATTGGTGCACGCCCTCGGGAACGGCCTGCGCGGCGAGTCGATCGGGGTCACCGGCGCCGCCAAACCCGACGGCCTCCTCTGGCTCGCCCTGCGGCATCGCTGTCTCATCGCGGTGGACGCGGCCGACGAACTGGAGCGCGTTGCCCGGCTCGCCACCGAAATCGGGGAGACGGCCGAAGTGCTGCTGCGGGTGCGGCCGCCGTCCGCGCCGGAGAGCCGGTTCGGTTTCGCGCCCGACGCTTTGACAGCGGCCGTCCGGCAGTGCGGCGGCCCGGTGGTCCTGCGGGGTTTCTCGTTCCACCTCGACGGATACGACCCCGTGCCGAGGGCGGAACTCGCCGCGTATCTCATCGACCTGTGCCACGACGCCCGCGCGCTCGGGCATCCGGCGTCGAAGATCAGTGCCGGTGGCGGGATCGCCGTGTCCTATGTGGACGCCGCCGACTGGGTGCGGTTCGAGTCCGGCAGGCACGACGGCTGGTTCCACGCGGGCCGCAATCCGGCCAAGACGTATCCGTACCACCAGGCGCCGACCGGGGCGGCGATGGTGACCGCGATCCTCCGGCACGAGATCGCCGGGAAGACACTGGCGGAACGCCTGCGCGCGGCCGGGATCGAGCTGCTGCTCGAACCGGGCCGGGCCCTCGTCGACGGCGCCGGATTCTCGGTGTTCCCGGTGCTCGGCTGCAAACCGGCCGAAGACCACCTGATCACCACGGTCGCGGGCCTGTCCATGAGCCTGTCCGAACAGTGGAAGGGCAGCGAGTTCCTGCCCGACCCGCTGCTCGTGCGCCGGGACGGGCCGGGTGGCACGCCGGTGCGGACCATCGTCGCCGGGTCGAGCTGCATGGAGTACGACGTGCTGACCTGGCGCGCGGTGGAGCTGCCCGCGCGGCCGAGGACCGGCGACCTGCTCGTGTACCCCAACACGGCCGGCTACCAGATGGACAAGAACGAGAGCGGCTTCCACCAGCTTCCGTTGCCGCCGAAAGTGGTGGTCGACGGCGACCGCTGGCACCTCGACACCGACCACCCGATCCAGGAGATCCGATGACGATCGTCCGGCGCGCGTCCGACCTGATCGGGAACACGCCGCTGCTGGAGCTCGCGCGCACCGGCACCGGGACGCGCCTGCTGCTCAAACTCGACCACCTCAACCCCACCGGCTCGTGCAAGGTACGCATGGCCAGGCAGATGATCGACGAGGCGGAGCTCGACGGACGGCTGCGGCCGGGCGGGCACATCGTCGAACCCACCTCCGGCAACACCGGGAACGGGCTCGCGCTGGTCGCGCTGGAACGCGGTTACCGGTTCACCGCCGTGGTCGACCACCACGCCGCCCGCGAGAAGCTCCGGATGCTGCGCGCGCTCGGCGCGGAACTGGTGTTCGTCGACTGCCCGCCGGACGGCGGGGTCAGTTCGGTCCAGCGGCGGCGCGTCGCGGCCCGGATCGCCGCGGAAACCGGGGCCTACCACCCCGATCAGCACAACCATCCCGGCAACGGCAACGGGTACACCGGGCTGGCGCGGGAACTTCTCGGGCAGCTCGGCGACGTCGACGTGCTCGTCGCGGCGATCGGCACCGGCGGCTCCCTGTGCGGTACGGCCCGCGCCCTGCGCGCGGCGGGAGCGGCCACCCACGCGGTGGCGGTCGAACCCGTCGGCTCGATCATCTTCGGTGGCGCGCCGGGGATCTACCACCAGACCGGGGCGGGCAGCCCGGCCGGTTTCCCGATCGGGGACAACGTCGACCGGTCGGTGATCGGCGAAGCCCACCGCGTGTCCGACAGCGACGCGTTCGCCGGGGCGCGCGTGGTCGCACGGCGCACCGGGGTGCTGGTCGGCGGGACCACCGGCGGCGCGATCCACGTCGCGCTCCGGCGGCTTTACGCCTATCCGGCCGGAAGTGTCGTCGTGGTGCTGTGCAACGACGCGGGGGAGAAGTACCTCGATTCGGTGTACGACGACGAATGGCTGCGTGCCAGGGGAGTGCTCGACGAACTGGCCCACCGCCGGATGCACGGCTGGTTCGCCACCTACGCCGAATCCGTCCGGGTGGCCACGCGCGACCGGGCGGTGCGCCGGACGCCGGTGGCGGTGGCGGTGGGCGGATGAGCACGGCGGTGACGACCCGCGGCTACCGGGCGCTCGCCGGGCTGGCCGCGCCGATCGCGGGAATCCAGCTGGCACAGGTCGCGCTCACCAGCGTCGACCTGGCCATGCTCGGGCTGCTCGGGGTGACCGCCGTGGCGGCGGGCGGGCTGGCGATCCTGCTCTACAACCAGATCCGCACCATGTGCGTCGGCATGGTCACCGGCGTCGGGAACCTCGTGGCGACGGCGGCCGGGACCGGGGAACTCCGCACCGGCACCGGCGAACTCGACGAACGCGCACGGGACGAGATCCGGTCGCTCCTGCGGTCGGCGCTGCTCGTCGCGACCCTGACCGCGGCGGTCGGCGCGGCCGTCCTTTGTGGACTGGCCCTCGCGTTGCCGTTGCTCGGCCAGAAACCGGAGATCGTGTCGCTCGCCGGCCCGATGATGTTCGCGCTGGCGGGCGGGCTGTTCCCGATGGTGTGGCTCAACGTGGTGCGCCAGTTCGCCGTCGGGCTGCGGCGTCCGGGTTCGCTCCTCGCCGTGACGCTGGTGTCGATCGCGGTCAACGCCGCCCTCAACGCCGCCTTCATCTACGGCTGGGCGGGCCTGCCCGAGCTGGGCGTCGCCGGTATCGGCCTGGCGACGACCCTGGTCCAGTTCTTCACGCTCGCCGTGTTCGCCTCGGCCCTCCGGCGGGATCCGCTGCTGCGCCCCATGGTTTCGCTCGCGTTGTGGCGCGCGGATCCGGCGGTGGTCCGGCGCATCGTCCGGCACGGGACGCCGATCTGCTTCACCTACGGCTCGGAAGCGGCGATCACCTCGATCGCGACGATGCTGATGGGTGCCTTCGGCCCGGCGATGCTCGCCGCGTCGAACGTCGCGAACCAGCTCGCGTACATCGTCTACCAGGTCAATATCGGGCTGTCGCAGGGATCGTCCATTTTGGTCAGTCGTGCGGTCGCCCGTGACGAACGATGGCGGGCGCCGGTGATCGCCCGCCAGGCGTTCACCCTTTCCTGGTCACTGATGGCGGTGGTGAGCCTGGCGTATCTGCTGGTGCCGCAGGTGCTGCTGTGGCCGTTCCTGCACGACGAGGCCGACGCGGTGGTGCTCGGCACGGCGTCGACCCTGCTGGTGTTCGCCGTCGCGCAGCAGTACAGCAAGGGAACGCAGAACATCCTCGTCGGCTTGCTGCGCGGGCTCGGCGACACCGTTTCCGGCCTCCGCTGCACGCTCGTGGGGTACTGGGCGGTGGGTGTGCCGGCGATGTTCTTGTGCGCCTACGTGTTCGCCTGGGGCGGCTGGGGAGTCTGGGCCGGTCTGTGTCTCGGGTTCGCGGCGACCGCGGTCCTGCTCGGACGGCGGTTCGCCGGTCAAGGGTTCGGTTCGGCGCGATAGCCGTCGATCCGGGCGAGCAGGTCGCGCGACGCGGGATCGGCGTGTCCGCGCAGGAGCGCCGCCAGCGGTGCGAGCCGGTCCTTGGTGCGGGTGGAACCGAGCCCGCGCGCGAGGTCCAGCGCTTCGGTGCCCGTGCGGACGGCTTCGTCGAAATCGCCTTGGAGCGCGTGGTTCTGCGCGAGCATGATCAAGGTGAGCGCGAGGCTGCGGGACATTTCGGCGCCGTAGCCGCCGACGGCGTCGTGCAGCCGCGCGATCGCTTCTTCGCAGTGGCGGGAGGTGACCGTCCTGGCCAATTCGGTCAGGACGGTCCCGCGCATCGCGGCCATGTCCGTGGTGCCGAAGAAGGCTTCCCAGGGGCGCGGCGACGGCCAGTTGCCCGCGTTCTCGAACTGACACTCCGCGTGGGCCAGGCTCGTGAGAGCGGCACGCTCGTCGCCGGCCTTGGCCAGTGCCCACGCCTCGTTGACCGTCAGGATCGCCTGTGCCCGAGGGGAATCGGAGCGGTGGGCGGCGGCTTGACCCTGGCGGAGATGGTCCAACCCGCCCTCGATGTCGTCGTGGTGCAGCGCCAGCCTGCCGAGGCGGTAACAGATGTTGGCCATGAGATCGTCGTTCCCGGCCGCGGCGGCGAGACCGAGCGCTCGATCGAACCGCAGCCGCGCCGGTACGCGGCGGCCGATGTCGAATTCGGTCCAGCCGAGCAGATTGTGCAGATCCGCGAGCACGGTCAGCAGCCGTGACCGGAGCCCGCCCGGAACCGCGCCCCAATTGAGCAGCAGGCTGACCGACTTCACGACGTGCACCGCGTCGCGGGAAAAGGCGCCGCCCTGGCGGTAATCCAGGGCACGCAGGCCGTCGACGGCGTTTTCGAGGCACTCGACTTCGGCGATACCGATACGGCCGGGCGTTGTCATGAACTCACCTCACGCAAGTCATGGCTCGATCCACGGCTACCCGGTGTCAACGGGTTCGAAACCGGCCGTCACTCCGCGGGGTTCTTGATTTGACCCGTTCCAAAGACGCTCTTATGGTCCTTGGTGATGTCCGACTTCGAGGCACAGCTGCGAGCGGTTTCGCTGCGCGTGACTCGGCCCCGGCTGGCCGTGCTCGCGGCGCTGCGCGATCATCCGCACGTCGACACCGAAACGGTGATAACGCTGGTGCGGGCCGACCTTCCCACGGTCTCCCACCAGGCGGTGTACGACGTGCTGCGAGTACTCACCGAAACCGGTCTGATCCGGCGTATCCAGCCCGCCGGCGCGCTCGCCCGTTACGAGACCCGGGTGGGGGACAACCATCACCATGTCGTGTGCCGTTCCTGCGGTGCGATCGCGGACGTCGACTGCGCCGTCGGCCATGCCCCCTGTCTCACCGCTTCGGGCGATCACGGGTTCGTGATCGACGAGGCGGAGGTCGTCTACTGGGGCCTGTGCCCCGGCTGCGCGGCCGAACCTGTCCAGTGATGAATTCGCCTGCTCGGAAGGAAAGAAATGAGTGACAACCCGGAGAAGGGCTGCCCGGTGGCCCACGACTCCGTGACCGCGCACGGAAGCGAGAGCGAGAACCCGGCGATCGACTCGCCGACGCCCAAGTCGGGTGGCCGCCCGCGCACCAACAAGGACTGGTGGCCCAACCAGCTCGACCTCTCGGTGCTGCACGTCCACTCGTCGAAGTCGAACCCGCTCGGCGCGGACTTCAGCTACGCCGAGGAGTTCGCGAAACTCGACGTCGAGGCGCTCAAACGGGATATCGTCGAGGTGCTCACCACCTCGCAGGACTGGTGGCCCGCCGACTTCGGCCACTACGGCGGCCTGATGATCCGGATGAGCTGGCACGCCGCGGGCACCTACCGCATCCACGACGGCCGCGGCGGGGCCGGTGACGGCGCGCAGCGGTTCGCCCCGCTCAACAGCTGGCCCGACAACGCGAACCTCGACAAGGCGCGGCGGTTGCTGTGGCCGGTCAAGGAGAAGTACGGGCAGCGGATCTCGTGGGCCGACCTGCTCGTGCTCGCCGGGAACGTCGCGCTGGAGTCGATGGGGTTCAAGACGTTCGGCTTCGGTTTCGGCCGCGTGGACACCTGGGAGCCCGAGGAGATCTTCTGGGGGCCGGAAGACACCTGGCTGGGTGACGAGCGCTACGCGACCGACACCGAGATGGTCCCCGACGTCGGCGCGACCGAGATGGGCCTCATCTACGTCAACCCCGAGGGCCCCCGCGGCAACGCGGACCCGGCCGCCGCGGCGCACTTCATCCGGGAGACCTTCGCCCGGATGGCGATGAACGACGAGGAGACCGTCGCGCTCATCGCCGGCGGCCACACCTTCGGCAAGACCCACGGCGCCGGTATCGCCGACGACCACGTCGGCCCGGAGCCCGAAGCCGCCCCGCTCGAGACGCAGGGCCTCGGCTGGCTGAGCACCCACGGCAGCGGCAAGGGCGCGGACACGATCACCAGCGGTCTCGAGGTGACGTGGACCGACAAGCCCACGCAGTGGAGCAACCGGTTCTTCGAGATCCTCTTCGGCTACGAATGGGAGCTCACCACGAGCCCCGGCGGCGCCAAGCAGTACGTCGCCAAGGACGCCGAGGCGATCATCCCGGACGCCCACGACCCGGCCAAGAAGCACAAGCCGACCATGCTCACCACGGATTTGGCGCTGCGCGTCGACCCTGAGTACGAGAAGATCTCGCGCCGCTTCCTGGAGAACCCGGACGACTTCGCGCTCGCGTTCGCCAAGGCCTGGTACAAGCTGCTGCACCGCGACATGGGCCCGGTCAGCCGCTTCCTGGGCCCGTGGGTGCCCGAACCGCAGCTGTGGCAGGACCCGGTGCCGGACGTCGACCACGAGCTCGTCGGGGACGCCGAGATCGCCGCGCTGAAGACGAAGGTGCTCGAATCCGGGCTCACGGTCGAGCAGCTGGTCGGCACGGCGTGGGCGTCCGCCGCGAGCTTCCGCTCCACCGACAAGCGCGGTGGCGCCAACGGTGCGCGGATCCGCCTGGCGCCGCAACGTGACTGGGAGGTCAACCAGCCCGAGCAGCTCGCGAGTGTGCTGGAGACCCTGGAAGGCATCCAGCGCGAGTTCAACGACGCCGGTGGCGCCAAGATCTCGCTGGCCGACCTGATCGTGCTGGCGGGCACGGCCGCCGTCGAGAAGGCCGCGCGCGACGCGGGCACCGAGGTGACCGTCGCGTTCCACCCCGGCCGCACCGACGCCACCCAGGAGGACACCGACGTCGAGTCGTTCGCGCTGCTCGAACCGCGTGCCGACGGTTTCCGCAACCACCTGCGTCCCGAGGAGAAACTCCAGCCGGAGGTCCTGCTCGTCGAGCGCGCCTACATGCTCGACCTGACCGCGCCCGAGATGACCGTCCTGGTCGGCGGCCTGCGGTCGCTCGGGATCACCGCCCCCGGCACCCGGCACGGCGTCCTCACCGACCGGCCGGGCATGCTCACCAACGACTTCTTCACCAACCTCCTGTCGCCGGGCACCCGGTGGAAGGTGTCGGAGTCGGAGGAGAACGTGTACGAGATCCGCGACGCCGCCACGGACGCGGTGAAGTGGACGGCGACCCCGGTCGACCTCGTGTTCGGCTCCAACTCGCAGCTGAGGGCGCTCACCGAGGTGTACGCGGGGCAGGCCGGGCGGGAGCGGTTCGCCGCAGACTTCGCCAGGGCGTGGGCCAAGGTCATGGAACTGGACCGGTTCGACCTCGACTGACGCCGCCGCTTGTGTGCCCAGTCCGTGAAGGCCTCCTTGAGGGACCCAGAGTCTCTCAAGGAGGCCTTCACGGAAAAGTACCCGCCCGGCCGGCGTGTTGCGAAAGCCACTTTCACAACCTTCAAGGTTGCGAAAGAAGCTTCTATGTCAAGTCTGCTTTGAGTGCTTGGTAGATGGTGTTGGTGAGGTGTCGTTTGAGTGCTCGGAGTGCGGCTTTGGTGGTGGCGTGGGGGTGGTTTGTGGTCCAGGTGTCGCGGTAGTGGCGGGCTGGTGGGTGGTGGGCGAGTTGGGTGATGGCGATGCGGTGGATGCAGGTGTTGAGTTGTCGGTTGCCGCCGCGGTTGAGGCGGTAGTGGGGTTTGTTGCTGGACCAGACGGGGATGGGTGCGGTGCCGGTGTGCATGGCGTAGGCGGCTGGTGAGCGGAATCGGGTGATGCCGGCGGTTTCGCCGATGATTTTCGCGGCGGTGATCGCGCCGACGCCGGTGATGGACAGGAGTTTGGGGGCCAGGGGCCGGACTCGTTCGGTGAGCTGGTGTTCGAGCTGGGTGATCTGCTCGCCGAGGGTGGTGATCTCGGTGAGCAGATCGAGGGTGAGGTCGCGGCGGACGCCCGGATCGAGGGCGGTGATCGCGCTGGTGAGGGTGGCCAGTGCGCGTGGCCTGGTCAGGTCGTGGTGGTTCTGGTCGAGGGCGGGGTCGAGGTCGTGCAGGTGCCAGCGCAGCTGGTTGATGCTGGCGGTGCGGCGGTTGACCAGGTTCTCGCGTCGGTCGGTCAGCAGTCGTAGATCCAGGGCTTGCTGGTCCAGGTGCGCGGTCGGCAGATCGGGTTCGCGCAGGGCGGCGCGGGCGACGGCAAGGGCGTCGATCGGGTCGGACTTGCCGCGGGTGCGGGCCGAGGTCCGGCAGGCGGCCATCAGCTTCGGGGGCACCCATTTCACTGTGGCGCCGGTGCCGATCAGGGTGCGGACCAGCCGCCCGGCGACGCCGCGGCCGTCCTCGACGGCCCAGGTCAGCTCGGTGCCGAACCGGGCGGCCCAAGCCCGCAGGCGGAGGAGTCCGTCGTTGTCGGAGCGGACGGTCTTGCAGGCCAGTTTCCGTCCAGCCTGATCGACAGCGACCGCAGTGTGACTGGACTTGTGCGGATCTATCCCGATGACCACCATGGACACGCGCGTGTTCCTTCCCTAGCCGGAGAACGGGTGCACCTTTCCGGGCCGGGCTGGTCGGACACACCTCAGTCGAGGTTGATGCGTCTAGTCCACGCTTCTATCAAGTCAGGCCAGCCAGGCCCGGACCTTGATCACGCTGGACAGTTCTTTCACAAGCCAGCAAGGCAGTGGCTTTCTGAGTCACCACGTGACCAAGCCCGGACCCTAACCACTCACACGAGCAGCGCAACCACCCTGACACTGAGTGGCTTTCGCAACCCCGGCACCGCCGCGGGCACGCGCATCAAGGGGTGTCGAGCTCCGAATGCCGGGTCGCCAAAGTGCGCGCGACTTCGGCGAGTTTGACGTTGAGGTCCTGAGAGGTCCGGCGCAGCAGGTCGAAGGCCTCGTCGGCGGTCAGGCCGCGACGTTGCATGAGGATCCCTTTCGCCTGCCCGATGACGTCGCGCGACTCGACGGCCCGCCGGAGATGGTTCGCCTCCAGTTCCGCTCGGCTCACGGCGGTGGTGCTCGCCAGCGCCAGCGAGCCGTGGGTCGCCAGCAGGAGCGCGATGTCCTGGGCCTGTGAGTCGAGGGCGCCGGGACGGCGGCTGTAGATGTTCAGCGCACCGGGCACCCTGGGCGGGCTCGCGTCGGGCATCAGCACGGTGGACAGGATCGCGGTGTACCCGTGCCGCACGGCCGCCGCGGTGAAATCCGGCCACCTCTTCTCGGCTTTGAGATCCTCACTGCGGATGTAGCCGGGGCTGCCGCTGGCGGCCGTATCGACGCAAGGGCCCGTTCCGGCGCGATACTGCACCTGGTCGAGCTCCAGCGCCACCTCGCCGGTCGAAACCGGGGTGTGAAAGGTCCCGTCCGGGGCACGGAGGGTGACCGACACCAGATCCGCGCCCGGGACCACCCGGTACGCGGCGTCGACGACCTGTTCGAGGACCTGGGCCGGCGTCGAAGCGGCCAGGAGCAGGCGCGTGAGTTCGACGAACTGGCCTGCCAGCGGGCCGGCCGAGGTGTACTCGCCGGAGCCGAATTCGTCCTTGTCGCGTTGCCACAGTCCTTCGTCCGTCATCAGCTGACCATCCCAGTCGGGTTCGGTGTCCTTCGCCGGATACCCGGAGGCGCCGCCTGCCAACCAGCGTCCGTCCTAAGTGGACGGTTCCACGCGGGCACGAAGAAGGCAGAACACGTTCCCTTCGGGGTCGGCGAGCACGTGCCACGACTCTTCCCCCGTCTGGCCGACGTCGGCGGGCCGTGCCCCGGCGGCGAGCAACCGCTCCAGCTCCGCGTCCTGGTCGCGATCGGTGGGGTTCACGTCGACGTGCAGGGGGAGTTTGCCCGGTTTCGGATCGTCGCTGCGGCTCAGGATCAACGTCGGCTGCGGGCCGCCGAAGCCGACGCCGGGCGGGCCGATCTCGATGTCTTCGCCGTCTTTGCCGATCTCGACGTATCCGAGTACTTCGCACCAGAAGGCCGCCATCCGGACCGGATCGGCGCAGTCGAGGATGAGTTCGGTGATACGGCAGGCCATGAAGCGAAGGATAGCCCGGTTGAATCCGTGAGATGCGGGTATCCGGGGGCGTCGAGTTGATCCCGGACCCGAGGAGGCGGCCGTGGCGGGCGATGTCGTGGACTTGATCATGCAGGACCATCGTGAGGTGGAGCGGCTCTTCCGCGAACTCGAGCAGCATCCCGAGAAGCGGCCGCTGCTCGTCCCGGTGCTCTCGTCGCTGCTCACCGCGCACAGCCGCGCCGAGGAGGCCGAGGTGTACCCGGCGGCCAAGAGCGAGGCGGACGAGGCCGAAGACGTCGCGCACGGTCAGAAAGAGCACGCCGAAGCCGAGCAGCTGCTCGCGAAGCTGAACGAAACCGAGCCCGAGTCGAAGCAGTTCGAGAAGGTGCTCTCCGACCTCGTCGAAGCCGTCACGCATCACGTGAAGGAAGAGGAATCCACCGTCCTGCCGAAGATGCGGCGTGAGCTGAACGAAGCGCGGCGGCGCGAGCTGGGAAAGGCCTTCGTGAGCAGCCGGACTTCGCATCTCGGAGACCGTCCCGGCGAGGCCACCAAACGAGAGCTGCTGACCCAGGCACGCAACGCAGGCGTGACGGGTGCCTCGAAGATGGACAAGGACGAGATCGCACGTGAGGTGGCCAAGTCTTCCTGACCGCGACGGTTGCGGACCGGACCGCCCCCTTCTACCTTCGATGAATGGCGATCGACTCCGAAGCCGCGCAGGCCTCTCCTCTCGTCGTGGCCGAGGCGGCTCGCTCCGAAGAAGCGGTCACCGTCGCGGTGACGGGTGATATCGACATTGCGACCAGTCCCCGGCTCCGGTCCGAGCTGTTCGAGTTGCTGGCTGACGGCCCCGGCATCGCGGTGATCGACATGACCGGTGTCGGTTTCTGCGATTCGTCGGGTCTTTCCGTGCTGGTGCAGCTGAATCGGCACTGCCTGGAGTCCGGGATCGATCTGAGTTTCACGCCGTCCAAGGTCGTGCGCAGGGCCATCGAGCTGACCGGCCTGTCGCCGACGCTGAAGGTGGCCGGCGCTTAAGCGACGACGCGGACCGTGCCGAGCTCGGGATCCGCGGCGTCGTAGATGAACATGCCCGTCCGGACGCCGGTGTCGAGATAATCGATGATCGCGTCGGTGAACACCTCACCGGGGGCGATCGCCGGAACCCCTGGTGGATAAGGGCTGATCATCTCCGCGCTGACCCGTCCGCCCGCCTTCTCCAGCGGCACGTGCTCCGCCTCGGCGAAGAACGCGTCGCGCGGCAGCATCCGCATTTCCAGCTCCAGCTCCGCCCCGGACGGCAGGTCGACCGGCGGACGCCGCTCGAAGTCGTGGTCCGTCAGCCCCCGCAGACCGTGCAGCAGCGCGGAAACGGTGTCCTCGTCGTCGGCGTGGGTGATCTGGACCGCGATCCGCCGGTGATCGGACAGTCCCGTGTGCAGATGGCGTTCGGCGAGATGGTCGGCCGCCTGGTAACCGGTGATGCCGAGCCCGGCGACGTCGATCACGATCTTGAGCGGGTCGTGTTCGAAGGCCGGCGGGTGGAACTCCTCGGCCAGCGCGTGGAGGCCGGAGATGCCTTCGATCTCTTCGCGTGCCCTGGCGGCCAGTGTCAGCGCCTTGCCCAACAGTTCTCCGCCGTGCTCGACCATCTGCCTGCGCCAGCCGTCGAGGGAGGCGAACAGCAGCGCGGAAGTGCTCGTGGTGCCCAGCAGGTCTTCCCTGGCTTTGAGCAGGTCCGGGGAAACCCGGTCACCCCGCAGGTGGAACACCGAGGCCTGCTCCAGCCCGCCGCCCATCTTGTGCGTGCTCGTGACGCACAGATCGGCTTCCCCGTCCATCGCCCAGGTCGGCAGGTCGTCGTGGAACGGGTAGTGCGCACCCCAAGCCTCGTCGACGATCAGCGGCTTGTCCGCGTCGTGCAAGGCACGGGCAACCCCGCGGATGTCGGCGCAGGTGCCGTAGTCGGTCGGCGTGATCAGCAGCATGCCTTTGACGTCGGGGGCTTTCGCCAGTGCCGCCTTGGTCTCCTCCGGGCCGGGAGGATGCGCCAGATGGTGCTCCTCGTCGTACCGGGGGCGCACCCAGACCGGGTGCACCCCGCTGATCACCAGACCGGCGACGACGGATTTGTGGGCGTTGCGGGACACCAGAAGCCGCTCGCCGGGGCCGGCGACGGCGAGCATGGCGCTCTTGACCGAGAGTGAACTCCCGCAGGTGGAGAAGAAAGTGTGCTCCGCGTCCACCGCGTCGGCCATCAGCTCCTGCGCCCGGCTCAGGACGCCGCGCGACATCCGGCGGTCGTCCAAACCGTTGAGGGTGAGCAGATCCGAGGCGAACGCGTCGTGGCCGAGCAGGTCCAGCACGCGCGGATCCGCGCCGCGCCCCTGTTTGTGGCCGGGCGGGGTGAAGGCCAGCCCGCCCGCGCGGCGGTAGGCCTCGATGGCTTCCAGCACCGGTGCGCGCGAGTGGTCCATCCTGCCTCCGATCAGCGGCCGAGGGCGTTCTGCAGTTCCTTCTTGGTCATGCTGGAACGGCCTTTGATGTTGCGTTTCTTGGCCTCGTTGTAAAGCTGGTCCTTGGTCGGCCCGCCGGGACCCTTCCGGTTGCCGGACCGCTGCCCGCCGCGCTTCTGCGGGGAGGTGTCCTTCGTCGAACTCTTGCTCGCCGTCTTCGATTCACCCGATTGCGCACGGTTCTTGTTGACCGTGCGTGCCGCGATCTCTTCGGCGCGGCCGGTGCTCGCGCCGCGTTTCTTCTGCGACGACTTGATGCGCTCGTACTGACGTTCGCGTTTGTCGCTCCAGCTCTGTTCAGGCACGGCTCCTCCTTCGTCGTGACCTGCGGATACCCCTTCCGCGCGCCGGTGAATCGAAAGATCACCCGTCCAGGGCAGAGCAGGCCGATGTTTGTCCAGTCCGGTTACCGGGTACCAACTCGGCGACACACGGACGGCCCCATGTCAGTCCACAAGGGACGGAGGTTACTTCGATGAGCGCGCCGTTCCTCACGGAAGGCGTCGACCTGCCCGCCCCTCGGGACCGCCGGATCCGGCGGAAGGACGACTATTCCCATTGCCGCCCCTGGTTCGACGAGCTGGCGGCGTTGCCCGACGGTCACCCGGACCGGCGGCGCCTGCGGGAACGCCTGATCCTCGAACTGCTGCCGATCGCCGAGCACATCGCCGTCCGGTTCAGCGGACGGGGCCAGCCGAGGGAAGACCTGATCCAGGTGGCGCGGATCGGCCTGATGAAGGCCGTGGACCGGTTCGATCCCGCGCAGGGCGGGGAGTTCCTGGCGTACGCGGTGCCGACGGTGATGGGCGAGGTGCGGCGGTTCTTCCGTGACACCGGCTGGGCGGTGCACGTCCCGCGCGGGATGCAGGAACTGCGCACCCGGCTTTCGCGGGCGACCACGGAACTGACCCAGACCCTCGGCCGCGCGCCGACCCCGTCCGAACTCGCCGCGCATCTCGACGTGGACGTCGACACCGTCCGTGACGGCCTGCTCGCCGCGAACAGCTACCAGACTTCGTCGCTGGACCGGCCGGTGAACGACGGCGAGAGCTCGCTTCCCCTGTCGGACGTGATGGGGGAACTCGATTCCCGGTTCGAGCACATCGAGGACCGGCACACCGTGGTCCCGCTGCTGCGGCGGCTGCCGGAACGGGAGCGGGCGATCGTCACGATGCGGTTCTTCGACGGGATGACCCAAACCCAGATCGCCGAACGCATCGGGATCTCCCAGATGCACGTTTCCCGGCTGCTCGCGAAGATCCTGCAGGATCTGCGGGGCAGTCTCAGCGCCTGAACAGACTCCCGAGTCCTTGCCGGACCGGCGGGGTGCCCAGCGTGCGCAGGGCATCCCAAAGGGTGACCGCGGTGGCCGTCAGCACAGGTTTGCCGAGGCTGGTTTCGAGGTCTTCGAGCAGCGGTGTCGTGTGCAGGGCCGTTTCGGGGATCAGTACGGCTTCGGCGTCTTCGTGGTCGGACGCGGCCGCCAGTTCGGTGATCCGGCGACGGTCCCAGGTGGCGAGGGCCCGGTCCGAAGGCGCGTCGGCGGAGACCGAGTGAACGGTGTTGATTCCCGCCTCGGCGAGGAAATCGGCGAAAGTCGCGGTCGTGTCGCGGTGATAGACCGACGCGAGTGCCACACGCTCGATCCGTAGGTGGGCCAGCGCGGTGAGATACGCCAAGGAAGTGCTGCGCGCGGGAACGCCGAGCCGTTCGCCGAGCACGCTCGCCTGTTCACGCGCGCCGGCGAGACCGCGCGTGAAACTGCAGCTGGAGCAGGCCCAGCTGACGACGTCCGGCGCCGTGTCGAACCGCGCGGCGGCCGAGAGCCTCTCCGGCGACCCGAGTTCGCGGACGGCTTCGTGCTTCCCGGCCGGATCGAGGTCTTCGACCCTGCCGATGTTCTCGCCCCACGGGACGTACACGAAGTCCACGGTGAGGTCCGGATCCAGTTTTCGCGCGCAGGCGAGGAAATCGTCCTCGCCGCAGTCCCGCGTCGGGTACAGCAGGCCGATCAAGGCTCACTCCTTCCGGGTCGATGCCCTTCGGAGGTACCCGACGCGAGCCGCCCTCACGCGGCGCGGAAATCCGGCGGGGTGAGCTGCCCGACGCGATGGTCGTCCTCGCGGGCGGCCTCGACGAAGCGCGCGACCTCGGCGGGCCGTGGCATGGCGGACTTCCCGCCCAGGTAGCGGAGGACGATGAGGTCCTCGCCGGAATGGGTCTCGATCGCCACGGCCCAGCCGCGGACTTCGTCCCACAGCAGGGCGACGTCGCGCTCCGGATGGGTGGCGAGCCGCTCGTCGAGCGCGACATACGCCGAGACCGGGTTGTCGACATCGACGGTGCAGGACTCGAGGCCGACGCCGAGGGCCTCGGTGATTTCGGAGAGATAGCCCCACACGGCGTCCCGGGTGTGGGGGTGGCGGACAGGCATGGTGAGCAACGAGGACTTCCCTTCCTTCCCCGGTCTTCCTCCGGTGCGGGGCCCGGCGGCCCCGCACCGGAGACGGGACACTCAGGCCTGGATCTCCTTGCGGTCGGACGTGGTGCCGGAGATTTCGATACGCCGCGGCTTGGCCTTCTCGGCGATGGGGATGCGCAGGGTCAGCACGCCTGCTTCGTATCCGGCCGCGATGCGGTCGGTGTCGAGGGCGTCGCCGAGGAACAGCTGCCGGGAGAAGACGCCGAGCGGGCGTTCGGAAACCTGCATCTGGACGTCCTTGCCGGGGGTGGGCCGCCGCTCCGCCTTGACCGTCAGGACGTTGCGTTCGACGTCCAGCTCGATGGCGTCCGGGGCCACGCCGGGAAGGTCGAAGCAGACGACGAACTCGTCTCCGTCGCGGTAGGCGTCCATCGGCATGGTGGCCGGCTTGGACCAGGTCCCCGGGTTCGCGGCGCCGAACATCTGCTGGGTCAGCCGGTCGAACTCGCGGAACGGGTCGGTGCGCATCAACATCGGGTTCCACCTCCTGGACTCGTTGTCTCTGGTGTCAACACGCACTACTGTTCTAACATGTCATCGAAACGATGACAACCACCAAGTCGTCGATGGGATGACACGATGGACGAAGACCCCGCCCGGACCGTGCGCGCGGTGCGCGACGTCGTGGCCGAGGCGCGCTCCGGCGTCGCGGAACAGGAGCGGCTGCTGGCGGCTTTGGCGGCACTGAAGGAGGTCCGTGAACAACTGGCCGCGTGGGAGCCCGAACTGATCGCGGCGGCTCGCGCGGGCGGGACCAGCTGGACCGCGCTCGCCCCGGCGCTGGGGGTCGCCAGCCGTCAGGCGGCGGAGCGGCGGTTCCTGCGGTTGCGGCCGTCGGTCAGTGGTGAGAGCACGGGCGAGGCGCGGGTCGACGCGGAACGCGACCGGCGGGCGGGCGATCGCGCGGTCGCCGAGTGGGCCCGGCGTAACTCGGCGATCCTGCGGCAGCTCGCCGGGCAGGCCGGCGCATTGCCCGGGCTGGACGCCGAGGCCAGGGAAAGCGCGGACAGGCTGAGCGCCGTGCTGGGCGAGGACGACGTCACCGGCCTCCTCGCCCCGATGGCCGACCTGCGTGCCCGCCTGCCCCGCGAGCACACCGGATTCGCCGAACGGCTCGGGGAGATCGGCATGCACACCGAGCAGGTCCGGCGGGACGCCGTCGACGACCGGCGGGACCGTCAATCCTCCCGGTGAAGCGGGGTGTGAAACCGGTGCGGAGCGGGTATTCGCCGCTGTCCATCGAGCGAGCCGGAGGTCTTCCGATGCTGGTCCGATCCGATTCCCCGCCGACCGCCGACGTCATCGGGCTGGCGCTGGAAGTGCTTGCCGCGCAAGGACTGCGCGGGGAGGCCGCTCGTGCGGCGCTCGACGCGATGGCGCGGGAACGGGGGCTGCCGGTCAAGCGGTGCGCCGCGCTGATCGTGGCGGCCGTCGACGGCCGGACGGGGTAGTTCGCCGTCCGGGTGGTCGTGGGTGACGTTTCGGGCTAGAGCCACCCTGTCCTCTGCACCTACCGGTCCGAAGTCCGTGAAGGCCTCCTTGCCTACCCTGAAGGTAGTGAAGGAGGCCTTCACTACCTTCAGAGATCGCCACCTGCACCTCACCTGCACCAGCAACCACAGCAATCACCACGACGGCGCGTGAAGGCCCCCTTCACTGCGTCTAGCGCAGTGAAGGGGGCCTTCACGCACTTGACCCGGCCTCACGGCCACAGCGCTACTGGCAGGCTTCGCAGTCCGGGTCGTCGATGCGGCAGGCGGCGCCGTCGGTCAGCGGGAAGTCGAAATCGTCGAGCGCGGGGACGGCCAGAGCGGTCTCTTCCGGCGTGGCGGTGGCGGACATGTCTCTCCCTCGGTACGGAACTGGTCTCATCTCTCTGTAGCGCTGAAGATCGCCGGTCATTCCGTGACCCGCGCCACAAACGTTCAGACCGTCCGGAACAGCGCCTCCGCCTCGTCCACCGCCTTCGCGAGGACATCCGCGCGCAATCCGGCGAGGATCGCGTCCATCTCGCGCAGGCCCGCGCGCCGCAGCAGCCGTTTCTCGTTGGTGACCCACTCGCCGCGGGCCGCGAGGACCGCGTGCGCCGTCTCCATGGCGGCGGTGGCCAGCGCGCCCGCGACCTCCGTGGCCTGCCCGCGCGGGACGAAGGCACCGCGGGTGTACCGCAGCGTCAGTTCGGCGCGGTTCCGCCACATCGCCGGAGCCGTCTTCCGCAACGCTTCCGGGTAGTCCGGCCGGGGAAGGTCGCCGCGCAGCACGCGGTTGACCGCGAGTTCCGCGACGGGCAGGTAGCTCGGGACGCCCGCGAGGTGGAACATCAGCGGCTCCCAGTGGAACCGGCCTTGCTGTGCTTCGGCGAGCTGGTGTTCGACGGCGTCCAGGTCGCGGTAGTGGACGTCGACCTGCCTGCCGTCGATCGTGAGCCAGGCGCCGCCGTTGAACACGCCACCGCCCCAGGCGCCGATCTCGGAGACTTCGCCGTCCCAGCCGGTGGCGCGCAGATCGGCCGGGTCGAAGCCGCCGCGGAAGTAGACGGCGAAATCCCAGTCGCTGCCGGGGCCGTGGGTGTCCTGGGCACGCGATCCGCCGAGGGTGACGGCGTGCACGGCGGGCAGTGCGGCGAGGCCGTCCGCCACATGGGTGAGAAAAGTGTCGTCGTTCATCGCGTGAAGATCGTAAAGCCGCGTCTCGCGGGAAGCGACAGGTTTTGAGCGCGCGAGCCCGTGTCCTCGCCCGTACGCTCGAACGATGACCACGATCCCGGGAAGACTTCGCGCGCCGCTGGCGTTCCTCCCGTTCCTGGTGGCGGTCGCGGTGGTGGCGGTCGTCGGCGGGCTCGCCGCGGCCGACGCCCGCTCTGTCTACAGTGGACTGGAACTGCCGTCGTTCGCACCGCCCGCCTGGTTGTTCGGTCCGGTGTGGACGGTCCTGTACCTCGCGATCGCGGTGTCGGGCTGGCTGTACTGGAAGTCCGGCGGCGACCGCCGGGCCCTGGCCTGGTACGCCGGGCAACTGGTCCTGAACGCCGCTTGGACACCGTTGTTCTTCGCGGCGGGCGCGTACGGCCTGGCACTGGTGGACATCGTCCTGCTCGACGTCGCGATCATCGTCACCGCGCTGTACTTCCGCAGGTCTTCCCGGGTTGCGGCCGTATTGCTGGTGCCGTACCTCGCCTGGACGCTGTACGCGACCGCGCTCACCGCCGCGATCGTCGTGCTCAACTGATCCCGATCGGCAGGGTGGCGGCCACTCCCTTGGCGTGCCTGCCGTCGAGCCGGTCCAGCGTGATCCCGCCCCGGCGCGCGGCGAGTTCCAGGTCCCGCACCGCGTGATCCACCGCTTGAGCGCCCGCGGCCGCGATCCGGATCGCGGCGCTGACCCGTGGTTCGGTTTCGGCGGCGCTCCGGCGCGCGGTCACGGCCAGTGTCACCGCGGATCCGGGAGCCGCGGCGAGCAGACGACGTGACAGATCCGCCGCGAGCACCGGGGGAAGGGTCTCCCAGCCGTCGAGTCGGAACGTCGCCTGGCAGATCGGCCCGCTGTGCCAGAACCGCCAGTCTTCGCGGATCCGCGCGCGGCCGGCCGTGACATGTGCCAGCGACGCGAGCGTGCCGAGGACCTCGTTTTCGCTGAGCGCGCGTACCGGCAGGCCGTCGCGGCGGAGCTGCCGCCGCACGCGCCTGACCGTGTTCCCGAGTGCCTGCCGCACGTCGGCGTCGCGGTGGACGTCGGCGGTGCGCAGGGCTTGCAACGCGACCCAGCCCCGCGGTGGCCTGGAGCGGTCCGCGCCGATGTGGTGGATGACCTGCGCGGCGACGTCCAACGCCTGCTCGCGCGACGGCGGCAGCAAGGCGGTCGGCGGCGGCATCGGCTGCTCGCGGGCGGCGGATTTCGGTTGCAGCACAGCGGTGATCCCGTCGGCGCGGCTGACCATGAACACCGTCTCGTCGCCGATCTCGCCGGTGATCCCCGTCGCTTCCGGCGACAGCAGCCCCAGCAGCGCCCGGCCCGCCTCGCCCGTGTGCCGGAGATCCCGGTCGCGGTCGCGGGTCAGGTAGCCCGACGCCGAACCGAGCCAGGCGTAGAGCCAGCGTCCGCGAATCCGCACGGCCGTCAGCGCGAGCACCACCACGGCGGCGGTGACCACCGCGGCCGTCAGCGGCCAGGGCCGCCCCGCCACCAGGACCAGCGCGACGAGCACGAGTTGCCAGCAGACGATCTGTGCCACCCCGATCCCGCCCAGCCGCCCCGGCCGGCGTCCTCGGCCGGGCGACGGCGGAACCGGCCGCGGCGGACCGGGCACGGGGGCGGGGACGGGCGCCGCCGCGGACCAGCGCGGCCGCTGCTCCGCCTGGCGAGCCGCCGTGAGCGCGGCCAGTGCGGCCTCACGGGCGGCGGCCCGCGCGGCGGGCGCGGCGTAGGCGAGCGGATCGGCCACGGCCTGGGCCCGCGGTACGGCCGGGGCGATTTGGGGAAGCGGCGGGGGCGGTGCGGGGTACCGCCCGTCCGTCCTCGCCGCGCCGAGATCGGTCATCGTCCTGCCTCCTCGAACCGGGTCGCCTCAGCGTCCCCGGCGAACATGAGGTTTCGATGACACGGCGCCCGCGAGCGCGAGACAGGCTGTTTCATCGAAATTTCATGGTCGCTCTCTAGCTTGATCGCGTGAACACCGACGAGCGCGGCACGAAGCGGTTCAGCGTGGCCGCCAGGACGAGAATGGCCGTGGCGCTGGTGGTCGCGGGCTGCCTGGCGCTCATCGGGCTGGCCGTGACCGGACAGGCGGCGACCCCGGAACGGCTGGAGTTCGTCCAGGTCGGTCACTGGGTCTACAACGACGCCGCCCAGGCCGCGTTCCACGTCGACGGCTCGACGAACCGCGTCGACGCGCGCGCGGACGTGCCGGGCGCGAACGGCAGCCAGGTCGCGCAGGGCGACGGTTCCGGTTACGTGGTCGAGCGGAACCGCGTCACCGAGTTCGACAAGGCGACCTTGAGCGTGGCGGAGTCCATGCCGCCGCCCGCGCCGGAAACGCCGTTCGTGATGGAGATCGCGGGCGGCCCGTACCTGGTCTACCGCAACGCCGGGCAGATCGTGCGGCTCGGGGACCCGGCCGCGACAGTGCCCGCAGGGGGGCCACTGTCCCGGCCGGTCGCGACCGCCGACGGAACGGTGTGGGCGCACCGCGTCGACAGCGGCGCGATCTGCGATCTGCCCAAGGGCGCCGCCGTCATGACCTGCCCCGCGCAGCTTCCGCCCGGGCACGGCGGCGGGCTCACGCTCGTCGGCGACCGGCCGGTCGTGCTCGACACCACCGGCGACAGCCTCCACCGCGTCGGCCCGGACGGGCTGGGCGACGGCCTTCCGCTCGGCATCAAGCTTTCGCCGTCGGCGCAGGTCGCCAACAGCGCCGTCGGCGACCGGCTGGCCATCGCCGACCCCGAGCGCAACCAGCTCCACCTCATCGACATCAGCGGCCTCGACCAGGACCGCCCTTCCGCGAAGCCGATTTCGGTCGAGCTCACCAAGGGCAGCCGGTTCAACGGCCCGCTCTCCTCCTCGAACGTCGTCGCCATGGTCGACGAGACCCGCGGCGAGGTGCTGACCTACGACGCCGCGGGCAAGCTCAAGTCCACCGCGAAGGTGCCCGGGCAGGGCACGCCGCCGAGGCTGGCCAAGGGCGAGGACAACCGCATCTACGTCGACAGTTCCGACGGCTCGCACGTGCTGGTCGTCAACGGTGACGACGGCACGGTGGTCGACGTCGACGTCGACAAGGCGGCCAACACCCAGACCGCGGGCGCGCCGTCGGCCGATCCGGAGCCCTCCGGCGACCAGCCCCCGCCCCAGCAGGACCAGCGACAGCAGGCGCCGCCGAACACCCAGCAGGCGCCCCCGCCGGTGGCGAAGGCGACGCCGCCCGGCGCGCCGAGGAAGCTGAGCGCGAGTTCGGGGGACGGCTCGATCAAGGTCTCGTGGAGCCCGGCGGCGGACAACGGCGCGCGGATCACCGGGTACCGGGTGTCCTGGCCCGGCGGTTCGACCCGGGTGGGCGGATCGTCGCGCGGAACCACGATTACGGGGCTGACCAACGGAACCCCGTACGTGGTCACCGTGGTCGCGGAGAACTCGGCGGGCCTCGGGGTCGGTGCCAGCGCCAAGGCGGTCATCCCGGGACCCGTGAACAGGCCTGCCACGGCACCGGTCGTCACCGCGAACGCCCGTGCGGATGGGAAGGTTTCGGTGAGCTGGACCCAGCCCGACCTCCGCGGCGGCACGCTCGTGCACTACCTGGTGAGCGTGACGGGCAAGGGACAGCGCACGGTTTCGGCCACGTCCGCGGAGTTCACCGGGGTCACCGGCACCGCGACCGTCACGGTCCGCGCGGTGACGAAGTTCGGCTCGGGAGCGGCGATCAACGGCGCCGCCGGGAGCCGGAAGGTCACCGTGCCGGTGGCCTCGGGGCCGCCGACGATCACGATCACCCAGGTCCGGGGCAAGGACAGCACTCTGTACGTTTCCGTGAACGCCAACGGAAAGGGTGTTCCCGCGACCTGCACGGCCGAGTTCTTCAGCGAGACCAAGCCGACGGCCTGTTCCGGAGCCACGACCCTGACCATCCCCAATGTCGCCTGGATCGGCGCCATCACGATCACCGCGACCATCAAGACCTCCGCGGGTACCGCCACGGACACCTGGCGAGGTGCGCCCACGGTGTCGGGCGGCGCGCTGGTCTGGCTCGGCCCGCTGGCCTTGGTGGGCCTGCGCCGACGAAAGGAAAAGGAACTTCTGTGACGCTCACACCCAGGGTCGCCTTCGAGCAGATCGCCGAGAACGTGCAATCGGTGGTGCGCGGGAAACCGGAGGTCGTCCGGCTCACCGTGGCGGCGCTGTTCGCCGAGGGGCACCTGCTGATGGAGGACGTGCCCGGCGTCGGGAAGACGACGATCGCGCGCTGCGTCGCCGCCAGCATCGGCGGCCGGTGGAGCCGGATCCAGTTCACCCCCGACCTGCTGCCCGGCGACATCACCGGCGTGATGGTCTACCACCAGAACAACGAACGCTTCCAGTTCCACCCCGGCGGCATCTTCGCCAACGTGGTGCTGGCGGACGAGATCAACCGGGGTACGCCCAAGACCCAGGCCGCGCTGCTGGAGGTGATGGCCGAACGCCGGGTCACCGTCGATTCGGTCGGCCAGGCGGTGCCGAGGCCGTTCCTCGTGGTGGCCACGCAGAACCCGATCGAGCTGGAGGGCACCTACCGGCTGCCCGAAGCGCAGCTCGACCGGTTCCTCATGCGTATTTCGGTCGGCTACCCGGATCTGGAATCCGAGATGCGGGTGGTGATGGGGGACTGCGCCGGGGTCACGCCGGACGAACTGAAGCCGGTGCTGGGCATCGCCGACGTCCAGTCGGTCATCGACGAGGTCCGGAAGTCCCACCTGGCACCGGAGATCGTCAACTACGCGGTCCGGCTGGCCGCGGCGAGCCGATCGCATCCCGACGTCCGCTACGGCGCGAGCCCGCGCGGCAGTATCGCGCTGATCCGGGCGGCGCAAGGACTCGCCGCCACCTTCGGCCGCGACTTCGTCACCCCGGACGACGTCAAGGACGTCGCGCATCCAGTGCTCGACCACCGGCTCGTGCTGACCCCCGACGCCGAACTCAACCAGCGGCGGACCGCGGACATCGTCGACGAACTCCTGGGCGCGACGGCCGCTCCCATGGCCGCGATGGGGAGGTAGGCGTGCGGCTCACCCGCCGCGGCGTCATCGTGCTGGCCTTCGCCGCCGGGTTCTACGCCCTCGGCGAGCTGGCCGGGTACACGTTTTTCCGTGCCTTCGCGGGGATCGCGGCGGGCGCGGTGCTGATCGCACTGGCCACCACCAGGTTCCGGCCGAAGGTGGAGATCGGCCGGACCGTCCAGCCGGACCGGGTCGAACGCGGGAAACCCGCGCTGGCCTCGCTCGTCGTGCGCAACACCGATGCACGGCGGCACGGCGGTTTCGCCGCGGCCGACGGCATCGGCGGGGAGACGCACAGCCTGCGGGTCCGCCCGCTCGCCCCCGGCGCGGAAGCGACGTACCACTACGAACTTCCGACGACGACACGCGGGAAACTCCGGGTCGGCCCGCTCGTGGCGCACCGCCCCGATCTGTTCGACCTCGCGCGCGGCGACCAGACCGTCGGGGACTCCGCGTGGTTGTGGGTGCACCCGCGACGGCACGCGGTGCGCGCGGCGCAGGCCGGTCATCCGCGCCACCACCACGAGGGCCCGATCACCGACCCGCCGCTGCGCGGTTCGGCGGATCTGCGCGCGGTACGGGAATACGTGGTCGGCGACGAGGTCCGGCATCTGCACTGGAAGGCGTCCGCCCGGACCGGACGGCTCATGGTGCGTGAATACGCCGACCCCGCCCAGCCCCGGTTCACCGCCGTGCTCGACACGCGGCCCGCGTCGATGAGCCCGGCCGTTTTCGAAGAGGCCGTCGAGGTGGCGGCCTCCCTGTTCTACGCCTCGGCGTCGGCGGGGCAGCACTGCCGTTTCATCACCTCCGCGGGCGCGGACACGCTGACCGACAGCGGGGTTCGAGCGGCGAGGACGCTGCTCGACGAACTCGCGCTCGTGACCCAGGACGCGGCGGACGACGCGCCGCTGCTGCCCTCGGCACTGGCCGCCGCCGAACGCCCCGGCGGGGTGCTGGTGCTGATCACCGGCCCCGACGCCGATCTCGGTCACGCCGCCCGCTGGCGGCCCGACACCGTGGTCCGGCTCGGTGATCTCCGGCCGTCGGCCGGCTCCCGCGGCCTGATCGTCGCGGTCGACGCCGCCGGTGCCGCGGCGCAGTGGAATTCCTTGGTGGGTAAGTCATGAGCGACCGATTCGACCGGATCGCGGTCGCCGCGCTGCTCGCCGCGACGGGGATCGCCGGGCTGCTGTTCGCGCCCGTGTTCGGCTGGGCGGAGCTGCTCGTCCCGGTGCTCGTGGTCGTTCTCGTCGCCTACGGCTGCGCCGAACTGACCGCGAAGTTCCCGAAGCTGACCCCGTTCCGGCCGTTGCTCGTCGCGCTGCTCGGCCTGCTCGGGCTGATCGAGACGGTGCTGACCTCGACCACGCTCGCCTTCCTGCCGACCGGCGCTTCGCTGCAGGGCCTGGCGCGCGGTCTCACCGAAGGCTGGCGGCTCACGCTGCAGTCCACCTGGCCCGCGCGGCCGATCCCCGAACAGCTGCTGTTCGTCCCGCTGTCGGTGCTGCTCGCCGTCGTGCTCGGCCTGGAACTGTTGCTGCGTCTCAAGAAGCCGCTCGTGGCGCTCGTGCCCAGCCTGGCCGTCGCCGGGCTCGCCCAGGCGTATCAGGCGTTGACGGGGGTTTTCGCGGTGGGGGCGGCGCTGGGCTACGCGCTGCCCGCCGGGCTCCTGCTGTGGTCGGGCCGTCGCGTCCGGTCGGTGAGCCGGGCACCCGGTGGCCCCCGGTTCTCCTGGCGGTTGACCGGCTCGGCGATCTGGCCCGCACTGTCCACTGTGGTCGCACTCGTAGCAGGCGCGGTCGCCCTCGCCGGGCTCGATCCGGCAGGCCGGGATCCGTTGACGCTCAAGGACACCCAGGCCGCGCCGCCGCCGAGGAGCCGGGTCGGCAACCCGCTGGACGAGATCGCCCAGCGGCTCATCCGGCCGGGTGAGGAGGTGTTCCGCTACCGCGGTGACACCCCGGTAGATCAGTGGCGCCTGATCGTGCTGAACGGTTTCGACGGGGCGAACTGGCTGTCCGACTCCAAGCTCCGACGGCTCGGCGCGGGTCTCGACGGCGCGTCCGGCGTGAGCGGCAGCGCGGAACTGAAGGTGCGCGGGCTCTCGGGACCATGGCTGCCGAGCCATCAGGATCTGACCGATGTGGACGGTCTGACACCGCTGGTGGACGAGGCCGCGGGCACCCTGATGACGGAATCGCCGTCGACGGGCGGGGAGCGGAACTATCGGCTCAGCTGGTCGTCACCCGAGGTCGACCTCGGTGCCGGGGAGATCGACCCGCGGGCGCCGCTCGGCGGGCTCGGCGCGGTGCCGCCCGACGTGGAGAACCTGGCGAAGGACGCCGTGCGCGGCCTGCGCCCGACGTTCCAGTCCGCCTTGCAGCTGGAACGCTTCCTCAGTACCAATTATCAGGTCGCGACGGGTACGGAGGAACTGCCGACCGGGCACGGCTGGCCGCAGCTGCGACACTTCCTGCTGGAGAGCAAGCGGGGGACGAGCGAGCAGTTCGCCGCCGCGTACGTGGTCCTGGCACGGATGAGCGGCATCCCGGCCCGGCTCGTCGTCGGGTTCCGGGGTTCGGCCGAGACCGACGGCGGGATGCACGTCGTCCGCAACCGCGATGTCCTGGCGTGGCCCGAAGTCGCGGTCGCCGGGGCGGGCTGGGTGGCCCTCGACCCGACCGCCGCGGCGGGCAAGGCGGAGCGGAGCCAGGCGGGTCCCGGCAAGGCGGTCGCCCGCGCGAGGGCCCAGCTTCCCGCCGAACAGCAACTGCGGCCGCCTCAGCTCCCGCCGGGCACGTCCGAGGAATCCGGCGAGGACCAGAGCACCGAAGCGGGAATGAACTGGTGGTGGCCGTCGATCGCCGGCGCGATCGTCCTTTTCGGACTCCTGTGGCTCGTCGGGGTGCCGTCGGCCAAGGTCGTCCGCGCGCGGCGGCGGCGTCGCCGGTCCGGTGCCGAGGGGGTGCTCGGCGCTTGGGACGAGATCCGCGACCGGTTGCGCGCGCACGGCGTGCCGTTCCGGATCGGGATGACCCCGCGCGATCTCGCCGAATCCGCCGGATCGCTTGCCGGGGAAGGGATCCGCGAGCCGGTCGCCCGGCTGGCCAAGGTGCTGGACGTGACGCTGTGGTCCGGGGTCCCGGTGGGGGACGGTTCGGTCCGGCGGGCGTGGCAGGAGGTCGGCGAGGTGCGGCGGGGGCTCGCCACCAGACCGTTCGCGGCTCGGGTGCTGGCGGCACTCGAGCCGCGGACCCTGGTGCCGATCCGCGGCCGGGCCTCTCGCGAGGGGTGAGGACGGCTAGGGCCTTCGGTCGGCTCGGCCGTCGCCGCGGGGGTTGCGAAAGCCACTTTCGCAACCTTCAACGTTGCGAAAGTGGCTTTCGCAACGTCGGCCGCGGCTCACGTACTCACGGGTTGCAGCGGGCGCCGCGGATCGCGACCGGCTCGGTGGTGTAGATGTGCCGTCCGTCGGTCGCCCTGAGCTGGAAGCAGTACCGGCGCGCCGGGTCGACGGGCACGTCCAGGCTGCGCTGACGGTGGGCGACGAGCTGTTTCGTCTCGAGCCGCTCGCCCGCCATGATCACGACGAAGTCCAGTTCGCCTTCCGCGGTCCAGGTCAGCTGCACGTGGTCGCTCTGGTCCTGCGGCGGCGCGAGCGCCAGCTTGACGTCCGGCGCCGGCGCGGAAGCCGGTGCGGGCGGCGGGATCGCGGCCGCCACCGGGACGGCCTGCCCGCCGATCTCCGCCGGGCCGAGGACCAGCGGCAGCACGGCGAGCCCGGCGGCGAGCACCCCGGCGCCCGCCAGCGCGACGGGCTTCCACGGAAGCTCGCGTTCGGTTTTGAGCGGTCCGCTGAACTCGCGGATCAAGGTGCGGCCGCCCCTCGGCGGCGCCTGTACCACCTGGACCGGCGACGGGGCCGCGTGGACCGGGGCGGCGGGGCGGTGAACGTCGGCGAAGTCGTCGAATTCGACTTCGGTCTCTTCCTCTTCGCTTGGCAGGTCCGGGGAATCGCCGGTGACGACCTCGCCGCCGGGACGGCTCAGCTTCGTGAACAGCCGTGCCAGCGACGCGACGTCCTGCGGCCGGTCGGCCGGTTCCTTGGCCAGCAACCGCATGATGGTGGCGGCGAGTTCGCCAGGGACGGCCGGATCCTGGATCGGCGCGACCGGCTCCCGCAGCACCTGAAGGATCCGCTCGCCCGGCTGCTGCCCGGTGTGACGGGGAAACGGGGGCTTCCCGGTCAAGGCGACGTACAGCACCGCGCCGAGTCCATAAAGGTCGGACGCGGGGGAAAGCGTGTCGTCGCGCAGGGTTTCCGGGGCGGTGTACTCGACCGCGTACATCGGATCGCGCGGGAATCGCCGCCGCAGGGCCACCCCGAAGTCGGCGAGCACGAACTCGCCGGAGGCCCGGTACAACACGTTGTGCGGGCTCACGCCGCCGTGCAGGACGTCCGCGCCGTGCGCCGCGGCGAGTGCCGACGCGATCGCGGCGCCGAGGGCGAGCACGTCGGGAACCCCCAGCCGGGCACCGGAATCCAGGAGACCGGCGAGTGAACCCGGGCACAGTTCGCGGCGGATTCCGGACCGGCCGTCGGGAAGGGTCAGGACGTCGGTGATCTGCGAAACCGAACGCGTCGAACGCACTGTCGCCAGCGCCTTGCGCTCTCGTTCGAGCCACGCGGAGGTCTCGCGGTCGAAGGTGCCGGGGAACATCTTGATCGCGAAGTCGTTGCCCGTGGCGGGATCCTTGCCCGCGTACACGGTCGCGATGGGGCCCTGGGCGAGCAGCCCTGTCTCGATGCTCATGACCCCATTGTCGCGCAAGAAGTCCGGTTCCGGAGTACTTTCGCGGCGGCAGGTTCCTGCCGCCGGTGCCCGGCTGGCCCGCCGCTGGCCGACCCTTTTCCCATGCAGACTGCCGGCCTGGTCAGGGTCACCATCACCACTCCGCACCGGCGCATCGACATGGCGCTGCCGGAACACGCGTCCGTCGCCGAAATCCTCCCCGGCCTGCTCGCGCGGGCGGGTGAGGGAATGGCGGACGACGGGGTCGCCGGCGGCGGCTGGCAGTTGCGCCGCGCCGACGGTACGGCCTTCGATCTGGACCGGACGCTGGGCGCGCACCGGGTCCGGGACGGGGAGATCCTCCATCTGACGCCGCGCCGCGCCGAATGGCCGGAGCCCGAGTACGACGATCTCGTGGACGCGATCGCCACCGGCTCCGGCCGCACCGGCAAGGCCTGGGGGCCGCGGCACACGCGGCAGGCCGGGCTGGCCGTCGGCGCGGTGGCGATGTCCTTCGGCCTGCTCGCGGTACTGCGCGCCGGCCCGCCGTGGACGTCACCGGCGGCCTGGGCGCTGGCGGTCTCGGCATTGTTGCTGGCGGCGGGTGTCCTGCTCGCGCGGGCACTGCGCGACGCTGGTGCCGGGGCGGTACTCGCCGCCGTCGCGCTCCCGTTCGCCTTCGCCGGCGGTGGTCTGCTGCTGGCGGGCGACGATCCGATCGGCGAGCTGTCCGCCGGTCACCTGTTGCTGGCGAGCGCGGCCTTGCTGCTCGCGGCCGTCGTCGGCCACCTGGGGGTGACCGCCGCGCCCGCCCTGTTCGCCGGAGCCGCCACCGTCGGTCTGCTCGGCGTGCTCGGCGGCTGGCTGGCCACCTTCGACGATCTGGCGGGCTACCGGTCGGCGGCGGTGATCGGCGGCGGGGTGCTCGTGCTCTCGACCACGTTCGCGCCGCTGTCGCTGCGGCTCGGCCGGGTGCCGATGCCGGTGCTGCCGCGGTCGACCGCGGATCTGGTCCGCGACGATCCCCAGCCACCGCTCGAACTCGTGCACGCCGCCGTCGTCAGAGCGGACGCGCTGCTCACCGGGATGCTGGGCGGGGCGGCGATCGTCGCCATGTACTGCCAGCTGCAGCTGATCCACAGCGACAGCGAGGCCGCGGTCGTCCTCGTCGCCCTGCTGGCGGCGGGTTTCCTGGTGCGGGCACGGCTGTACCCGATCCTGCGGCAACGGACGCCGATCCTGGTGGCCGGGATCTTCGGCGCCGGATGCCTGCTGGCGGGCCCGCTCATGGCGGACCGCTCGCTGTTGCTCGTCCTCGCCGGACCGTTGTCGCTCGCGGTGGCGGCGGGTGTGATCGCCTCCGGTGTCGTGCTGAGCACCCGCGCCGCCAACCCGTATCTCGGCCGGATCGCCGAGTACTTCGAGATCCTGGTGACGATCGCCGTCGTCCCGGTGGCGTGTTCGGTGCTCGGCCTGTACGGCTACGTGCGCGGACTGGGGGGCTGAGACCATGGCGTCCAAACGGGATCAACTGCAGGCGTACCAATTCCTGGTGCAGCGCGCCATTTCCGCGCTCGTGACGAGGGAGACCGACCCGGAGCAGCCGCCGTTCCGCCGTCCCTCCGGTGCCGCTTTCGCCGGTGTCGCACTGGCGATCGTGGCGCTGGCGTGCGTCGGGGTCTACGGGATGATCGTGCCCGGCGGGAACAATGCCTGGCGCAAGAACGCCGCCGTCATCGTGGAGAAGGAGAGCGGGACCCGGTACGTCTACCTGGACGAACGGCTGCATCCCGTCGCGAACTACGCGTCCGCGCTGCTGCTGCTCGGCGAACACGGCACCACGGAACGGGTTTCGCGCGAATCACTCGCCGGAGTCCCGCGAGGGCCCCGGATCGGCATCGCCGACGCGCCGGACGGCTTGCCCGGGCCCGAAAAACTGCTCACCGGATCGTGGTCGCTGTGCTCCGCGCCCGCGAGCGACCTGGCGGGCAGCCGGATCGAGGAATCGGTGCTGTTGGCGGGCGCCTCGCCGTCGGGCGGTGCGGAACTGGGGGACCAGGCGCTGCTGGTGGAATCGACCTCGACCGGCGACCGGTTCGTCGTGTGGCGCGGGCATCGGCACCGGATCACCGACTACGGCGCCGTCGGCACCGGGCTCGCGCTGACCGCCGAGCCGTGGGCGCGGGTCGGCCGGGCGTGGCTCGACGTGCTCCCCGAAGGCACGCCGATCGGCCCGCTGCCGGTGGCCGCGGCGGGTGAGGTGTCGACCGCGGTGCCGGGCCGGGCCGACATCCGGAACGGGATGCTGCTCATGGTGCAGACCTCCGGCGGGGGACAGCAGCACTATCTGGCCGAACGGGACGCCCTGCGGCCGATCAGCGAACTGCAGTACGACGTCCAGCGCGCGAGCGCCCAGATGCTCGCCGCGTATCCCGGCGGGGAACCGAAAACCGTGCCGCTGGCGCCGTCGCTGGCGACGATGTCCCGGCAGCTGGACCCCGTCCGGGCCGACACGGGCGCCGCACCCGCCACACGTCCGGCCATCGCGCGCCTGCGCGACCAGGACACCACCGTGTGCGCGACCTTCGGCGACGGTTCTGCGGCCCCCGCCCTGACCGTCGATCCGGCGATGCCGCCCGCGGACCCGATGTCCACGACCGCCCGCCGGACCGCCTCCGGGACCCCGCTCGCGGACCGCGTCCACGTGCCGCCCGGCAGCGCGATCGTCGTCGAAGCGATGCCCTCCCCTTCCGCGGCTGTCGGAACGCTGACCGTCGTGACCGACATGGGGCGCCGCTATCCGCTGGCTTCACCCGACGTGCTGAAGATGCTGGGCTATCCGTCGGCGCGTCCGGTGCGGCTGCCCGCCGGTCTGGTGGCGCGGCTGCCCGAGGGGCCGAGCCTCGACCCGGCCGCCGCGCGGCGCCAAACCCTGGGCGGCTGACCGACCCCGACGCGCTGAAGGGAGCTTTCCCCGCATGAGATGCGGGGAAAGCTCCCTTCAGCCCGGTGTGGACGGTGAAGTCAGGAGCCGCTGACCGGGAACCGCAGTTCGAAGATCGCGCCGCCCTCGTCGGCGTTGTACACCGCGAGCGTGCCGCCGTGCGCCTGCGCGACCCACCGCACGATCGACAGCCCGAGCCCGGAAGACCCGCCGGTGCTGGCGAACCGGTCGAAGGCGTCGCCCGCCATCGTCGTGTCGATCCCCGGGCCGTGGTCGGCGACGGTCACGGTGCCGCCGGCGACGGTCAGGTGCACGAACGCCTTCGCGCCCGGGTGGCGGCCGTAGCGCATGGCGTTGTCGAGGAGGTTTCCGATCGCCCGTTGCAGCAGTGCGGGGTCGGCGTTGACCTTCGTGGGCGCGGCGGTGACGGTGACTTCGGCGCCTTCGGTGGCGGTGTCCTCGACGATGCCCACCACCAGCTGGTCGAGCCAGATCGGCTGGATGCTCAGCTGTTCCACGCCCGCGGCCAGCCGGGCACGGACGAGCAGGTCGTCGATGATCCCGCCCATTCGCGCGGCGAGCCGGACGGTGCGCGGCAGGAGTTCCGCGGATTGCGCGGGGTTGGCCATCGCGGTTTCGGCGAGCGCGCGCAGGGCGGCGACCGGGGTGCGGAGGTCGTGCGCGGTCTCGGCGAGCAGGACCTCTTGCTGCTGCAGGGCCGCGGCCGCGGGGCGGATCGAGCGGCCGGACAGCAGGTGGCCCGCGAAGCCCAGTATCGCGACCAGCAGCACGGTGCCGCCGATCACCAGCAGCGTGAACTGGGTGTGAGCGGAGTCTTCGGCCTCGGTGGACTGCACCGCGACGACTGCCGCGAATGTCTTGCCGTCGCTGTCGCGCAGCGGTTCGGCGCGGACCTTGACCATGGCGCCGTCGGTCGCCTTTTGGTGCCCCTGCACCAGCTTGCCGGACTTCACCGCCTCGGTCGCCAGGCCGTTCAACAGCTGCGTGCTCATCGGGACGCAGGTCGACCGCGAGAAGTGCGGCTGGAACGCGGGTGCCCCGCCGGACAGGATCGCGAACTGGGGACAGCGGTCGTTCAGCACGTCGGTGTTCACCAGACCGAAGCCGATGGTGCCGTCGAATTCGACCAGCCTGCTGACCGACGACGTGACCTGGTTCAGCGCGGCGTCGATCCGTTCCTCGCCCTGGTCACCGTCCTCGTTGATGAGCAGCCAGGCGAAGACGACCAGCCCGAGCGTGTTCATCGCGGTGAACAACGCGGTCAGCGTCCAGCGCAGCTTGCGCAGCCGGTCGGCCGAGGAGTGGGTGTTCACCGGGCGCCCAGCCGGTAGCCGAGGCCGCGGACGGCGTGGATCAGCTCGGGTTCCTTCAGCTTGCGGCGCAACCGCTTCACCACCACATCGACCACATTGGACATCGGATCGGCCTGCGCGTCCCAGCAGTGCTCGATCAGATCGGCCCGCTGCACGGGCAGTCCCGCCCTCGTCAGCAGGTATTCGAGCACCGCGTACTCCTTGTTGGTCAAGGTGAGCAGCACGCCAGCGCGGCGCACCTCACGCCGCGCGCAGTCCATCACCAGGTCTTCGTGCTGCAGCACCGAAGGCCGGTCGAACGCGGATCGGTGGCACAGGTTCGCCACCCGCTCGGTCAGCTCGGCCATCACGAACGGCTTCACGAGATAGTCGTCGCCGCCGTGCTCGAAACCCGCCACCCGGTCGGCGAGCGCGTCGCGGGCGGTGAGGAACAGCACCGGCGCCCGCCAGCCCAGCTGCCGTCGCATGTGCACGTATTCGATGGCGTCGCCGTCCGGCAGCATCCGGTCCAGGACCACGCAGTCGTGGTGCGTTCCGCGCAGCAACCGGTCCGCGGTCGCGATGTCGCCCGCCTCGTCGACGGCGAAGCCGGCCGCGCGCAGCTGCGTGACCAGTGCGAGCCGCAGATTCTCGTCGTCTTCGACGACCATCACCCGTGTCATCAAAACCTCATGTTCGGACAGCGAAAGTAGACGCGTGCAGTTCCCGGTGCCCCTGAACGCTAACGCGTCGGGTGCCCGTGACCGCCCCGGCGGCGGGGAACTGGCATGAACAGGACGTCGTCGGCGGCACCGCGCCGGGGGAAGAGGGAGGTACCTGCGATGACCGTGCAGACCGGCCAGCTCAGTCTGGTCACGGGAGCGGGCCCGGGCGGCGACCGGGCGGGGCTCGGCGAACTGCTCGCGGACGCGACCGGCGAGGTGCTCGTCATGAGCACGGGGACGGACACCGCGTTCCAGCGGATCGCGCTCGCGAACGTGCGCCCCGGGGTACGCCACAAGGTGCTCTTCCCCGACTCCGCACGGATGTCCGGCGCGCTGAACCGGATGTCGCGGGCCGGTGCCGAGGTGCGGACCGACGCCGAGGTCCCGATGGACGCGCTGGTGATCGACCGGACCTCGGTCGTCCTTCCGGCGGAAGGCAGGCAGGCCGGTTCCGCGGTGTTCCGGCTGCCCGGCGTGGTCACCGCGACGGTCGGGTTGTTCGAGCGGATCTGGCAGACGGCCGCCCCGCTCGTCCCGCTGGACCTCCCCGAATCCGAGAACGCTTCGATCCTCACCTGCCGCGAACAGGAACTGCTGACGCTGCTCTTCTCCGGCACGACCGACGAATCCGCCGCCGCGCGGCTCGGTGTCTCGGTGCGCACGGTGCGCCGGATGGTCGCCGACATCATGAACCGGCTCGGTGCCCGCAGCCGGTTCCAGGCCGGCGCCAAGGCCGTCGACCGCGGCTGGCTGATGGCGAAGGCGGGCTGATGACCACCTCGACCTCCGGCCGGGTCCTGCTGGTCGCCCAGCGGCCGGGTGCGTATCCGACCATCGGCGACGCGTTGATGGACGCGTCCGACGGCGCCGTCGTCACCATCGCGGGCGGCGAGTACGCCGAGACCGTCGAACTGTCCGGGCTCCGGGTGACCCTTTCGGCGGCGAAGGGGGCCAGCGTGGTCATCGACGGCCGCGGCGCAGACCGGCCTGTCGTCCGTGCCACCGGCGGAGGGCTCGTCCTGAACGGATTGGAGCTGTTGGCCGACACGTCGTCCGCGGTCGTCGCCGACGACACCGAATTGGTCATGGATCGCTGCACCGTCTCAGGCGGCCGCGGTCCCGCCGTCACGCTCCGCGGGGCCGCGGCCTTCACCGTCACCGGCTGTGTGATCTCCGCGGCCGAGCAGGGGATCGCCGTCGACGGCGCTCCCGGCAGGATCGAAGACACGACCGTCGAAAACGTGACCGGTGACGGGATCACCATCGGATCCGGTGCCGATCCGGTCGTCCGCAACTGCACGGTGACCGGATGTGGGCTGCGCGGTTTCTACGTCTACCAGTACGCGAGGCCCGTCATCGAAGGTTGCGCGATATCGAACGTGGGCCATGAGGGCATCGCCGTGGCGCACCACAGCACGCCCGTGTTGAAGCGGTGCACCGTCAGCGAAGTGGGTGGTTCCGGGATCGTGTTCGGTTCGGGCTGTGGCGGTTCCGTCACCGCCTGCCGGGTCGAGCGCACCGCCGAACCGGGGATCGCGATCGCCGACGGGGCGACCGCCACCGTCACCGCCGCGGCCGATCCGTCGGGACGCGGCGGTTCCGGTGACTTCGAACTCGACGAGATGCTGGCCGAACTGGACGCCATGATCGGCCTGCCAGGGGTGAAGGAAGAGGTACACGCGCTCGTCGACGAGTTGCAGGTCAACGAATGGCGCCGCCGGGCGGGGCTGCCGATCGGCGCCGCCGCGCATCACCTGATCTTCGCGGGCGCGCCGGGTACCGGTAAGACCACGGTCGCGCGGATCTACGGGAAACTGCTGAAGGCACTGGGAATCCTGCCGCAAGGGCAGTTCCGCGAGGTCTCCCGCCGGGATCTGGTCGGGCAGTACATCGGGCATACGGCGGAGAAGACGGCCACCGTGTTCGAGGAGGCCAAGGGTGGTGTCCTCTTCATCGATGAGGCGTACACGCTTTCGCGGCTCGCCGGTTCCGGCGGCGACTTCGGTCAGGAGGCGATCGACACCCTGGTGCCGCTGATGGAGGAGCATCGCGACGAAGTGGCGGTGATCGTGGCCGGGTACACCGGCGAGATGGTCGATTTCCTCGCCGCCAACCCCGGTCTCGCGTCCCGGTTCGGCAAGACGATCGAGTTCGAGGACTACAGCCCCGGCGAGCTGCTCTCCATCTTCCGTCGCATGGTGACCGCGGGCGACTACGCACTCGATCCGGACGCCGACCCGGTGTTGACCGGACACTTCCAGCGTGTTTCCGGCGACGTCAACTTCGGCAACGCGCGGGACGCGCGCCGCCTGTTCGAAGGGGCGCGCAAGGCGCAATCGCAACGGTTGCGGTTGCTGGGCCGGATGCCGACCGTCGAGGAACTGCGCGGGCTGCACGTGGCGGACGTGGAGGTGGCGATCACACGCTGACGCCCGTCGATCGCGGACACAGGTCCACCGATTGACACTAAGGTGCCAGTGTGCGGGTGCTGGTGACCGAGGACGACGAAAACTTGCGGGTGGCGCTGGAGTTCGCGCTGCGCGGGGACGGGTTCGCGGTGGACACCGCCGCCGACCTGCCCGGCGCCGACGAGGCGCTGATGGTGAACGCCTACGACTGCGCGGTGTTCGACCGGATGCTGCCTTCGGGTGACGCGCTGGCGTACGTCCGCAACCGGCGCAGCGCCGGATGGCCGATGCCGGTGCTGTTCCTCACCGCCCGCGACAGCGTCGCCGACCGGATCGACGGTTTACGCGTCGGCGGCGGCGACTACCTGGTCAAGCCGTTCGCGATGCCGGAACTGATCGCGCGGGTGCGCAGCCTGTGCCGCCGGGACATGGCCGGGCAAGCGGTGGTGCTGCGCTGTGCCGACGTCGAACTCGACACCGGCAGGCACCAGATCTCCCGTGCCGGGGTCCTGCTCACCGTGACCCGCAAGGAGTATCTCGTCATGGAGCGGCTGCTGGCCGCGACCGGGCGGCCGGTCTCGCGACGGGAGCTCATCCGGTACGCGTGGGACGAGATGGCGGATCCGGCGTCGAACGTGCTGGACGTCGTGATCGCCCGGCTGCGGCGGAAGCTGAAGGATCCGCCGCTGATCCACACCGTCCGGGGTTCGGGGTACCGGATGGCGCCGCTCTGACCAGAAGCGGCAGGTTCCGGCCAGCGGCGGTCACGGCCCTCCCGGCGGACGTCTAATCACCGCGTGACCTTCGACATCATCGGTCTGTGCGCGGAACAACCGGATCCGGCGGCCGCCATCGAGGCGGTCCTGCCGCTGAGCGGCGGGCTGACCGTGTCCACGGTGAAGGGGCGGCCGTTGGTGCGGCTGTGCCATCCCGACGGCCGGTTGCTCCTGAGCATCGAGGAAACCCGGTTGGTGCGTGTCCCCGGCGAGGCGCGGCGGGTGCTCGGTATCGCCACCGGGACCGAAGTGCCGCATCCGGTGTGGTGGGTGGAAAGCCGCGCTCCCGAAAACGACCCGGAGGCGGAGTTCGTCGCGAGGGCGTTCACCGACGCGCTGGTGGGCGGGACGGGAGGCTTGTCGTGGTCGAGCAGGTGACCGGGCATCCGGCGGCCGATCTGGCCACCGAGGAGGCGTTGATCGTCGAGCAGTCCCGCGGTGTCGTGCCCGCTTCCTCGTGGGTGATCGACGCGGCGCGATCCGCCTTGCGGAGCAAAAGGATTCTCCAGGTGCTCACCCCGGAGGAAAGCCGGATCACCTACCCGATGGAGCTGTTGCTCGCCGACGCCGCGGCGGAGTGGATCGTTCAGGAGGACGCGAGCCGTTACCGCGACGGGATCCGTGGTGTCCCGATGAGCTGGACCGGAACGCGTTTCGCTCGCGATCCCGGCAGGCGGGCCGTCCCGCCGCAGGAGCCGGAGATCGACACCGGCGATCTCGAGATCCGGATCAGCGTCGTGCATCCGGCAGAGGCACCGCTCCGCCTCGGGACCGCCGTCGAAGCGGCGCTGCGCGCGCTGACCGGCGAAGCTCCCACCGGATGGGGGAACGCCGAGCCCGCCACCCGGCCATGGTCGGCGGAAGAGGTCACCGAATACTGCCGGAACCGGGCGCCGGGGCACACCCAGCTCGTCGTGGTCGGCCCAGGGATGACGGGGCAACTACGCGTCTCGTCCGCGGATCGGGGCCTGGTCGAGGAGACGCTACTGAGCGGCCCTGGGGCCGGAACCGTCCGCCCGGAAGACGTCGCCTCGCTCGCCGGGCAGGTCGCCGGGACCGCGCGGCTGATGCTCGTCGCGGTGCATCCCGGCAGGCGGGGAGGTTCGCGTTCCAGCACGCCGAGTCGTCCCGCTTTGCCTTACGGACTCCTTGCCGGACAAGAGATAGTCGCGGCGCGCGGGGTGGAGCACGCCGAGCGTGCCCCGACCGCGCGGATCGAGCTCCTCGGGTCCGCGGCCTGGTGCACATTCGACGGCGGACCGCGGCCACCGTACGAGCAGCTGGCCGACCTCCTGCGGCACTTCGGCCTGCCGCGGTCATAGTGAGAGGTAAGCCAGATGTGGCGCGGTGCGGCCGGGCCGGCCACTCACTCGCGCCGGCCACCTCGCCGCCGGCGCGATCGGCAGGCGGAATCCCGCCCCTGTCATAGATCCCGCGGATAGCGCCTCGCCCACTCGTCCGCGGACGGCGGATGCGCGGAGAAGTGCCAGAAGGCGTCACCCGCCACGGTCTCGACCAGGTCGCGTGCGGCGAACCGGGCGAGCCAGCCCGGTGGCAGGCCGGGAATCCCGGCTCGCGATCCGGCGACGGCTCCGGCGAGCGCGCCGGCGATCGCGCTGCGGCCGGAGTGGTTGACCGCGGCGAGCATCGTCCTTTGTGGATCGAAGAAATGCCCGAACACCGCGGCCATGGACTGTCCCAGGGTGTCCACGGCGGAAGTACCGGCCGCCGGCAAGTGATCGACGCCGCCGAGGTCCAGCGCGGCGGCCAGCACCCCGGCCACCGGGCCGGTCGCCGTGCCCGAGTCGATCAGCCGCCGCGCGAGGACGTGCGGTGGCGCCGGTTCGCGCTGGAACAGCTCGGCGAACAGCCCCGCCACCACGGAAGCGGCCTCGGCGGTCTCTTCGCCGGCGCCATCGCCTGAGACCAGCAGGCGGGCGACGCGCGGGGCCGTCCGGCCGCACAGCGCGGCCACGATGCCCGGCACGAGGAAACCGGCGTCGTCACCGGGACCCGGCGCCTCCGGCGGGATCGCACGCAGTTCCGGGACGTGGCTGAGCCAGCCGTCCTGCTCGCGCCGTCTTGCCCGCACGCCGACGGTCATCAGTCCACTCGGCACGGCACCCCGGTACGGACTGGGCAGCGCTCGCAGCAGACCCTCCGTGCAGAACAGCAACCGCCGGGTGAGCGGGCCGATCCGGATGGCCCCGGGCGGTCCGGTGATCCCGTTCTCGCCGAAGCGCGCCACGATCTCCGCCCAGCCGAGCGTGTCCACCGCCGAGCCGAGAGACTCGCCGAGGGCGAATCCGGTGAACGCTCCGGCGACGCGATGCCAGGCGGACTCGCCGTCATCCGCCGCATGACGGAAGAATTTGCCGAAGGTCGCCGCGTGTGGCCGGATCCGGCCCGCCTCGTCGTACCCGGCGGCGAGCCCGTTGGCGTGGAGGTCGTCCGGCCAATGCCGTCCGGCGGGGTCGGCCGGCACGGCGTTGCGCTGTTCCCAGGCCCTGCCGAGGACGAACAGCTCGCATTCCCGCTCCGAGAGCTCGAAACCGGCCGACCGTGCCTTGGCGGCGGCTTCCCTGAGCCCGGTGACGGGTCCGGCGAGCCCCAGTTCGTCCCTGATCCGCTCGGCCACGACAAGCACGGACTCCGAATACTCCGGTGAGACCTCCACGACGCGGGTGGTGGCCAGGAAATCCGGCCACCGCGGCACGGCGTCCGCCAGCTCGGCCGCGTCGACGGTATCCGACGGGAACGAGCCGGGATTGATCGACAAACCGACTCCGGGGAACTCGCGGACGAACGAAAGGACGTCCAGGCGCAACCACTTCTCCGTACCGGGTGGCAACCGCCGTCGCGAACCGAAGACCCGCAGCGTGCGCGGTTCTTCCTGCCAGAGCAGGGGAAGGACCTGCTCGGTCCGGAAATCGAGGGGGATGAGCACCTCCGCGCACAGCAGACCGGCGAGATACCGCGCGCGGTCGTACCACTCCGCGGCCAGGTAACCGAGGAGGTGGTCCACCGGGGTGTCCATGGGTGGGTACCCCAGCCGTTCCGGACCGGGCCGGTAGTCCGGATTGCCCCGGGTCTCGCCGGTCGCGGAGCCGTCGGGAGCGTATTTGCGCCATGCCATCACCGCTCGGGAGGGGACACCGAGATAGGCGACACCGCTGCGGCGGAACTCGGGTTCCAGGATCTCCCGCCAGTCGTCCTCACCCGCCATCGGTACCGGACTGCTCGGTCCAGTCCCTTCCCTGCCGGTGTCCGGACGACGCAGTTCCCCGTCCTCACGCACGATCAGCGCCGGTTTCGGCACCAGTGAGGCCAGCCGGTCACCGCCGTCCAGCGCGCGAATCGTGTCGTAGGGCACGAACCAGCCCTCTGGTACGCGCAGGACATGCGCCTGATCGACCCGGACCGCGTACTCGCCGCCGGCTCGCAGCCATTCCTCGACCTTCGCGACCGCTTCCTGCGCCTGCACTAAACACCTCGATTTCCGGGGAAGGGGAGCAACAGAATCTGCAAGGGGATCTCCTCGAGCAGGGTCAGCCAGCCCGTCAGCGGGTCGAGGAACACGACTCCGCCCGGGTGGTGGGCGACCAGTGCCACATGCGATCCGGTCGTCTTCCTGTCCTTCTGATAGAAGAAGTTCACCGCTGCCAGCGTTCCGACGGGACGGGCCAGCATGGCCGAGATGACACCGTCGTAACTCGCATCCTCGATTTCCGTCCATCGCCCGCCCAGATTGTTCGACACGTAGTCCAGCGTGGCGATGTCGTCCTTGAGTTCCACCGGCACCGGCGGTGCCGTCAGCTCTTCGCCGAGCGACCGCCGGACGAAACAGACCACGGACCGAGTGCAGTTGGTGTGGAAGCCGAGCTGGGCGGCCCAGTCCGCGTAGTAGCCGGGATTGGTCTCGGGCAGCTGGGGGAAGTGCTCCATGATGAACGCGACGGCCTCCCGCCAGCGGCCGTCCACGGTGTCCGCGTCCATCGCGGGCAGCGAGTGGAGCGGCGTCGCACGGAACAACGCCGAGCCGTCCTCCGGCCCGGATTCCGGGGAGGGCGGGTAACGGTCGTAGGCGGGATGCCCGTTGAAACCGAAGTCGGAGGACAACTCCGTCAGCGATCGGTAGACGGCCTCGCCGTCAGGAGACGTCGTGACGACCTTCTCGCCCACTTCACGACTTCTCGCCGGTTCCGGCAGGTGGAGATTCCCGGACGGCGTGTTCGCGTCCGTGTAGGGCAGCAGGGAGATCTTCGTCGGCCTCAACGGTAATTCCATCAGCGCGCCGTCCAGTGGATCGAGGAAAACGATCCCGTGCCGGTCCCTGCTCACCAGCGCGACATGCTTGTTCTCCGCGCCCTTGGGGGTTTTGGAGTCGACGGCGATCACGGCCATCGCACCCACCGGCCGGTCCAGCATCGCGGAGATCACGCTGTCGTAGCTGGTGCCGTGGCTGTGGTCCCACTCACCGCCGAGCCGGTCGGAGACATAACCCAGGGTGCCGAGCGCGGCGTCTTCCGGCCGCAGTGGCGGCGCGGTGACATCTTCGCCGAGCCGGCGGCGCTCGTGATAGACCACCGCGCGGGTGCAGTTCGTCGTGTACCCGCGGGCCACCGCGTCTTCCTCGTGGAACCCGGGATTGACCTTGCCGAGCTGCGGATGGAACTCCTCGAGATACGTCTTGGCCTCCGCCGGGCGCAGCCGCGCGGTCCCGGCGTGGAGGGAGCTCAGTTCGTGGAGCTGTGTGCTCCTGAACAGTTTCGCGAAATCGTCGGGATGTCCCAGCGCGACCGGGTTCGCGCTGTTCAGCTCGTCGAGGGTGACCGGGCGGGAGCCCGCCGCCGAGCGGAGCATGACCGGCCTCTTCCCGCTCGGCGGGAATTCCGCCCACCCGTCGCCGATCGCGTACCCCTCGACGACCTCCTGCCCGAACGGCAGCACCGTGCCGTCCGGCAGTTCGGTCCGACGGCCCAGCACGTGCAGGTCGGCGACCGGGGCCACCACCGGGGCGCCCAGCGCGATGGCGAACCGCCGCGCCCACGTCGCCGAGCGACAGGAATGCAGCCGCACCGGCCGCCCCGGTGTGTAGTACTCGCTGCGCAGAGTCGCGGCGGCGAGTTCCTCGGGGCTGGGAAGCGCGCCGTCGTCGTGCACCGTCACCACGTACGGCTGGGCGGGATCCGGCCGGTTCGCGAGCATCGTCCGCAGATGCGCCTTGTGCGTCTCCGTCGCGTGCCCGACGGACATTCCCGAGGGTGCGTAGTGGACGTCTTGCCCGGTGCTCGGCGCGTGCCCGGCAGGCAGGGGAGCCGGCTCGACGGGCTTTCCCTTCAGCCCGGCGACGTCCAGCTTCTTGACGGCGTAGATCGCCTTCTTCAGGTCCTTGTCCGCGGCCTTCAAAGCCTTGTCGTAGCCGGTGGACGCGCGTCCACGCGGAGCGCTGACGAGCCAATGGTGGTGGAGGGCCCAGTGCAGTTCACCGAGCACCTGGCCGAGTTTCGCTTCCTGACCGGCGGGCTCACGCCACTTCGGCGCGCTTTCGCGCCGGTAGCGATCGATGATCCGCTCGATCTCGTTGAGCGCGGCGGTGACGTCACCGGCGCGAGGGTTCGTCCGGTGCGTGGCACTGAGCTGGTGATGGCGGGTGATCGCGTGTTTCAACCCGGTCAGCGCGGTCATGACCTCGTCGGTGGCGGGTTCCGGCCACCGCCAGCCCGGCGCGGTCTCCCGCCGGTGCCGGTCGATCGCGTTCCGCAGCTCGGTGACCGCCGCCCGCAGCACGGCCGGGGACGGTTCATGCCGGTTCGGATCCCGGAGACGTTCATAGCGATCGATGGCTTCGTGCACTGCGGCCTCTTCGCCCGTCGAGTGCTCGCCTGGGACGGCGGGCCGCCGGTACCGGTGGATGGCCGCGTCCACGGCGTCGAGCGCGGCCCGCATGTCGGCGGTGCGGGGGCGGCGCCACGTCGGTGCGCTCCGGTCCAGGTAACGGGCGGCCGCACTGTCCACTTCGGACAAATTCGCTCGGGCCGCCCGAATATGCTCGGGTGGTTCGAGGTACCTTGGCCCGCCCTGCTGGTAGTCGTGTACGGCGTCGTTCAGCGCGGCGACCGTCGTCTGTACCGGCCCGGCGCCGTTCTCCCCGATGCGGCCGAGATGCGTCACCGCCCGGGCAGCGAGGTCGAGGACGCCTGCCAGCAGACCGAGCCGTTCGGGCAGCGTCGACCAATCGCCGGAGTGGACGGCAAGTCCGAACCGTTCGGCCGCGGCCGAACGGCGGATCTCTTCGAGTGCGGTCAGGGCGCGGTCCCGCACCGCCGGATCGTGCCAGCGGTCGCCCTCGATCGGCAGCGGTCCGAGGTCGTCGAAAGGTGTCGCCGGCGATGTCGTCTCCGGCCCGCCCTCGACGTTCTTCGCCAGCATTCCCCAGATGTTCGCCAGCAGATCGAGTACATCCGAGCGGCCCGCTCGTGTCGCGTCCTCGGCGATGGACAGCAGGGGATCGGTCAGCCGTTCGGTGAGGAAGTCGGCGAGCGCGGTGGCGTCGTGCTCGAAGTCCTCGAAGCCGGTCACCGCGTCGGCGTCGGCTTTCTTGTTCCTCGCGGCCAGTTCGACCTGCCGGTGCCGCCATTTGTCCCGGCCCACCCAGCCTCCGGTGGCCACCCCGGTCAGCGCCGCGACCGCGTAGGCGACGTCCAGCCCGAGTGCCAGCGCGGTGGCGGCCGAACCGAAGGCGCCCACGACGGCGAGCGCGCGCTGGATGTTCTTGTAGTCGGACTTCGTCACCGAGCCCGGCCTCTCGGCGGGAATCGGTGACAGCGGAGGCGTGGTCTCCGCCGGGCGTGCCGGAACCGGAGCCGTCTCGGTGGGCGATTCGCCGAACATGCGGCGGAGCAGGCCCGGACGTGGTGCCACCGCATCGGCCGCCGCGGTGCGAGCGGCTTCCAGGGCGGCCACCTGCGAGGCTTGGAGTTCTCGCTCCTTCGCCTGCTCCGCTTCGAACCTGGCTCGTTTGTCGACGGCCGTCCTGGCGACCTTGTTGATCATCTCGATCTTGTCGGCGCGGCTGACCAACGGGATCGCGGGAAGGACGAGCAACGCCTTGGCGATGCCGTAGTCGACCATGGCTTCGTACAGGGTGACCTTGAACACCGCGTTCGGGTCGAGGGGTTTCGGCTGGGACGGTGGCACCACCCGCCGTCCGATTTGGACGAGCCCTTCGACGCCCTCCGTCGTGGTGGCGCTCATCGGCAGGTCGGGGTCCACCGGGTCCGGCGCGGGGCCCGGGGCGTTCGGATCGGCGATCGGACGGCCGCTCAGTGCACGTACCTGTTCGCGGTAGGCCACGTCCTCGGCGTGTTTCGCCTCGGTCAGGAGCGCGCGGGCGTTGCGTTCGCCCGCCCGGAGTTCGGTGTTCACCTTGGCGCGCGCCCGTTTCCACTGGAGGAGCGGCGCCACGATGGCGGCCACGCCACCGCCGATGGCGAGCCCCAACCTGGCCGACGCCGCCAGCTCCAGCACCGGGGCCACCGCCACCCCGACCCCGGTCAGCGGTGGGACGCCGTACCGCAGGTAGAAGTACCGCAGCTTCTGTGTGCCGGGCGAGCTGGGGTCTTCCGGGGCCTTGACCGCGGCCAGATCCGGGCCGTGGTCTTCGGGCAGTCCCAGCCGTCGCAGGTGCAGCCGTAGCCGATCTGTCGGCATGAAGACCTGCTCGTACTGCCGCAGAGCGTCCAGTTCCTTCCTTCGCGCGGCGATGGCCGCGTCGTCCCCGATCTCGTGCCGCCGGGTGAGCAGACCGGCGGTCACCGCGGCGAGGAAGGTCGTCAGCGTGTAGGCGATGCCTGCCTGCACGCTGCCCATGGCGATGAACACCGCGCTCGGGACCGTGCCGGGGATGATCGTTCCGCTGAGCTGGGTCACGAGGTTGTCGGAGGTGACGGGGAGTCCGTGCGGATCGTCGAGCGGGCCGAGCCGCCGCCACACCACCGGTGCGACCGGATGGTTCTCCAGCGCGGCCGCCCGGTGTGCGAAATCGCGGTGGTTCGGGTTCAGGCCCAGCTCGTCCAGGAGACCGCTCAGTTCGTCCAGCAGCCGTCGCCGTCGCCACGGGTTCGCCCACGACCGGCCGATCTCCCGGTCGAGCGCGGCGACGTGGCCGAGGCTCTTGTGGTCGGCCTCGGTCAGGGTGGCCGGTCCACTGAGATCCCCCGTCCGATCGAGGTAGCGCGGCGGGAATGACGGTGCCGGTCCCTCGAGCGTGAATCCGGTCAGCCGCGCTTCGACCTCTGCTCGCCGGCCCGCGGGCATTTTGCCCAGCAGGCGGGGGAGTTTCCGCATCGCGGTCGGCTTCGTCTTGCTTCGCACCTGGGCGACGGTCGCCGTCAGGGTGCCCGCCGCGTTCAGGCCGCGGGAGTGGAGGGTGGCGAGCGCGAGCCGTTCGGCGGCGCTCAGTTCGCGCCATACGGTGAAGGGGATTCCGGGCGGTGGCAGCGGCGAAGGCGTCCGTGTGCTCGCCGGAACCCCGGATTCGGGCTGCCGGGCGGGAACACGCGGGTCAGGGCGCGGCTGTCCGCCGAGTGTCACCGGACCGGACGGATCCGTGTGAGTGTCCGACGACGCCGCCGACGGTGGCATACCCGGCCCAGGCGGGGTCGGGTGATCGACGGGCCCTGGGGACGGCGCGTCCGGCGGTTCGGGCTCATCCGGTGGCTTGGGCAGGGAATACTTGGTCGTGAATCCGTGCGGATCGGCCTCGAAGGCTTCGACCACGGGGTTCCGGATCTTCGGGCCGCCCGCCACGGCGTCGCGGATCCGGGTCAGATCGCGTTCATGGCCGACCCCGATCGCCATCAGCTGTTCGGTCAACGCCGCTTTGTGCTCGGGGGCGAGGCCACCGGCCTCGATCCGGATCACCTGGTCGAGCTGGTGCGCATCCCGTGCCTTCGGTGACAACCGCGGCAGATCCGACACGTCGCGGCGAAGTTCCGGCGGCACGATCGACTTCTCCGCCTCGGCGCGCATCGCCTCGGCCACCAGGATTTCCCCGCTCCGGCCCTGGAATTCGTGAGCAACGCGGAACAGGAGGTCGGTCCATGGCCCGGCGGCGGGGACGGAGGCCGGATCCTGCAGACCGTGCACCGCGAACTCGTGCAGCATGGTGGTGATGAAATCGGCCATCCCGAGCTGAGGGCGGAGAAACCCGGTCCCCGTCTCCGTCATGAACATGCCGTCGAGCGGGTTGTCGACCCTTACCAGGTCTCCGAAGACCGCATCGACGTCCACATTGGGGAAACGCTGCTTCAGCGCCGCGCTGTCCAGCGGCACCGCGAGGGCGGCGGCCCTGGTGGCGTAGTCCAGCCCAGGCGCACCGAAGATCGAATCGAACCAATGCGCCACGATCGCCTGGGTCACGACGTCGAAGTGGCCATCCTCGGTGACCGATGGCCGGAGGGTCCGCAGCCGATGGGGGTCCAGCAGATCGAATCGGACGACCTCACGCCACGCGGGGACGGCGGAATCCGCGTGCGTTCTGGCGTACTCGCGCAAGGCTTCGCTGAACGCGCGCAGTTCGCCGAGTAGCGGCCGGACGTCGTCGGTCCTGTTCGCCTCGTCGATCGATTCGCGTAGCCCGTCGGCCCGTACGACGAAGTCGGCCCACGCCGTCCTACGCCGCTGGAACTCCTCGGGCGGCATCATGCCGTCGGCCACGGCTCGCTCCAGCCGGTCCCGGACCGACGGCGCCGCGGACCGGAGTTGCGCCGGAAGGGGCGATGGCATGGGAGGCATGAGGAACGTCGTCGCGTAAAAGAGCCTCTTGTCGAACGGCAATCCGGGGTCGGAGAGCAGTCCGACCAGACCGGCGTAGCGCTCCGGGTCGCTCACCCGCACGTGGTCCAACTGGGCACGGAGCTCGGGAAGCTCGGGGGCGTAGTCGTCCATCGCCGCGACTTTCGCCCAGTCCTCGGGGGACAGTTCCTTGTCGCTCGCGACCCCGAAAGCCACGTCGTCGAGATGCGCTTCGCCCGCGGCGGACCCGGCCTCGGCCTCCGCTTTCGGGGCGCCGCGCTCGATGAGACCGTCGATGTACTCCTGGACGCCCTCCGGTCGCGGCCACGGCTCCCGCGCCCCGGGGTCGTGCCACGTGTCCCATGGCCGGAACTCGGGAGCAGGCTTCTCTTGCGCGGCCCGGAGCGGATCCGAGGGAATCTCCGGTTCCCTCGGCGGCTCGGGGATCTCCGGCTCCTTGGGCAGGAGCGGGATTTCGGGATCCGTCGGAAGTTCGGCGATCCGGGCACCTTCGGGAACCACCGGGACTTCGGGGTCCGTTGGCAGTTCCCGGATCTCCGGTTCTCGAGGCAACTCCGGGATTTCCGGGATCCGCGGGACGTCCGGGAGCACCGGAACGCCGGGCTTCTCCGAGGGCGGGGATGTCCGGGGGAGGGTGGGCGGCGACGGATCGCCGGCGCGATCGGGCCGGACCGGCGGGTCACCCGGAACCGGGCGCACCGGCCAGCCGACACTCGGCCGCTCGGGGTCGCCGAATCGAGGTGGTTCGGGGTCGCCGAACCGGGGCGGTTCGGGATCGCCGAACCGAGGCGGCTCGGGATCGCCGAACCGAGGCGGCTCGGGATCGCCGAACCGGGGCGGTTCGGCCCACCCGGGGTTCATGCGTGACGGTACGGCGGGATCGACCGGCTTTCCCGGCCCGGTGACCGGATCCGGGTGGATCTCCACCGGGGTCACCGTCATCGGCGGCAGGGGCTCGGGCGTGCCGTCCGGACGGGGGACGGCCGGTTTGTCCGGGATGGGCTGAGCGGTCCGCGGCTCGGGCTTCGGTGTTTCGACCTGGGCTTTGGCCGCGGTGGGCGCGCCGACCGGTTGCGGAGCCTTTTCGACGGCGGGCGGCCGTGTTTCGAGCGCGAGGCCGCCTCGCGCGACCTCGGTCTGTGCGGCGCCCCCGGAGCCGGATGGGCCTGGCGATGGCCGATCCGGATTCGCGGTTCCCCCACCGGACGGACCTTCGTCCGGTGGCCCGCCGTCGTCCCCGTGGGCTCTGCGGTACTCGCTCGGATGGTATTCCTTGGCGAACTCGTCCAGCCCGAGCCGCCGTGGTGGGTTCCGGACGTTCTCCGCCCCCGGGCGGTCCGGATCCGATGTGCCCCGGCGGCCGTGCTCGTCGCTGCGGGAGGGTTTTCCGGCCGAGTTCTTGTCGTTGCCGTGCGGGCCGCCGGTTTCGGGTTCGGGATGTGCCCCGCGTTGGCGGAGTATTTCGTCCGAACGGAGCCCCGTTCGGGGCCGGGCCGGAAGCTCACCGGGCGTCCCGTGCCCGGCCCGGACGGATTCGGAATGCGCCGCGTATCGGACCCAGTCCCTGACGACGTGGTCCGGGTAGACGACGCCTCCGTCCGCTTTTTGCGCGTCCTCGTAGAGCTTCCGCTCCAGCCGAGCCATCGCGCGGTCGTCGAGAAGCCGCCTGATCTCGTCCGCGGACGGCTTGGGTGGCGTCCCGCGTTCCGGTCCGCCCGTGTCCGCCCGTTTCGCCGCGTTGGCCGGGGAATCCCCCACGGTCGTGTGCAGGGGCGGGGTGGCCGAGGGTGCCTCCCGGCCCGGCGCGCTCGACGGGGTGTCGGCACTTCGGGTGTGCGTGGCCTCGGCCCCATGGCTCGACGGCCTGCCTTCGGCGCCGGGTGCGGCCGCGTGGTCCGCGGCAGGCGACGGTGTGCCGTCGAGAGCGTTCCGATGTGGTTGTGGCTCCCGTGGTTCGGGGGTTTCCGGGGAAGGATCGTGGCGGGCGGCGGGTGGTTCGGTGGTGGAAGGGCCTGGCTCTCGGTTGGGACTCCCGGGACCGTCGTTCTTGGCCACCGGCGTCTGGTCGCCGTGCGGAGCCCGCGGTTCCGCACGCGGGGCCTCACCGGCGAGCCGTTCGCCGTGACCGTTGGGGGGCGGCGAATGCTGCTCCCGCACCGGCGGGTTCGACGGTGGGTTCCCGTCGCGCGGTGGAGTCGGCTCCGGGCGGGCTTCGGGATGCGGCACCTGCGTGGCAGGCGGTTTGGTGGGGCCGGGCCCGTGCGGTTCCGGGGTGCCGTTGCCGTGCGGGACCGCGTTGGGAGACCCCTGAGGACGGTCGTGGATCAAGCGCGCGACTTCGGGGGTGACGCTGGGATGCAGTGCGAACTCGTCCCCCTTCGCGATCCTCCGCGCTTTGAGGGTGTCGTCGAGTTTGCCGATGGACTTGATGACGCCGTTGGTCAGAGTGGCCTTCTGGATTCCCTCCCCGAACTTGATGACCTTCGGGGCCTTGAATCCTCTTCCGGCGAGCTTGACCGCGGCGCCGACACCCCGGGTGGGGCCGAGCAGCCCGGCGACCATGCCGGTGGTGTAACCGACGGCGTGCAAAGGAGCGTTGTCCCAGTTCTCGTAGTCGACGAACGCCTTGCCCGCGTCGGCGAGATATTCGCCCAGCACACCGTCGAGCAGCCGGTTGTCGATCTGCCTGCCCAGATCGCCGGGCAGGGAGTACAACGCCAGCCCGGCGAGGAGTTTGTCCATATGGCCCCACGCCACCTGGGCGTTGAACACCGACCAGCTGCCGTCCTCGCCGCGGCCGAAGAGCCCCGCCAGCGCTTTGACCTGATCCTTCGCCGAATCCCACAGTCCGCTGAAGAAGTTGTTGCTGGGTTCCTCCGGCTGCGGGAGGGTGCTCGGGTCCTTGAGCCAGCCGGCGTGCTGTTCCAACATCTTCAGGACGTTGGACGCCACGCCCCTGGCGAAGTCCTCTTGGTTGCGCTTCGCCTGGCGCGGTATGCCGAAGCCCATCGCGGTGTACTGCCAGCTCAGGTCTTCGACGTAGTCCTTGATCGACGTTTTGGCGCTCTTGAGGATCTCCTTGTAGAGGTGGTACTCGGAGGCCATGCCAGCCATCGCGTCGGCGATCTGGCGGAACCCCTCCTTGCCGTTCGCCTTCGCGATGACGCGTTGCATGAAGCCGCCGGCCGGGTCCGGCCAGGTACCGCCTGCTCCACCGGGCGGGTGGATCTTCGCCGCCGCCGAGTCGACGATGTCCATGGAGGCGTTGAACACGTCTTTGGCCTTGGTCCATTGGCCGGACTGGTGTTCCGCGAGCGTTTCGCTGTCCGGCGGCCACCCGGCGTTCGCGGGCAGCAGTGCGCGGACCGCGTCCCACAGGTCGCAGTCGGGTTGCTGGACGTCGCCGTCGGCCATACTCGCCGGACCCCGTTCAGGAAAGCTGGATGAGGATGTCGTTGGCGGCCTCGGCGTCGCGCGCTTCGTAGGCCTTCACCAGTAATCGCCCGGCCTCGGCGATGTCGCGGTAGTACCGCGGCGCCGCGGGTGCCGCCTGGCGGATCGAAGCGTCCGCTTCGCGCGTTCGCTCGTTGAACACGGCGCCGAGCAACTCGTGGCCGAACGTGTTGGGCGCGGCCAGCGTGCCCTCGATACCGGTCCACGACGTCGAAAGATGCACACCCTCCGCGTCGATCACGGTCATCTGCTGTGCCGTGTCGGCCGGGTACATGTCGACCACGTCGTCGCCGTCCATGCTGACGCCGTCGTCCGCGCTCATCGTCCACCTCCCGCGATCCGCCGGTCCAGTTCGTGCAATACGGGACCGAGGCGGAGATCGGCCTCCTTCGCGGTGACATCGGCGGGGAACAGATCCGAGATGACGCCGAAACCCTCTTCGTGGGCGAGTTCCGCCGCCCGTTGGACGGTCTTCGTGATGGCCTGTGCCAATCCTGTCGAATCGGGGGTGCGGAAGACCCTCGGGTCGAGGCGCAGCTCCACCAATTCGCCGTAGCCGCCGACGGTCGCGCTGATCAGCTCGTCGTCGGATTCGGCCGTCGCCCGGATCTCCGCCATCCGTCGTTGCTGTTCGCGGAGCCCCTTTTCCGTCTTCGCGTATCCGGCTTTCCTGTCGGCGTGGTCGCCCACCGTGCCTCCTCGATTCGGTCCGAGACGAGTGTCGCCGGAGCGAGGGGGCCGCGAGGTGACGTGACAGGTTGTGGCCATCGCGGCGAGACCCGGCGCCGTCTGCCCGACGATTGCCGGAATGAGACGACTTGCGGCACTCGCGGCGGCCGGTGCGCTGGCCGCGATCCAGCTGGCCGGCGGGGCCGTTCCGGCGTCCGCGGCTCCTCCGGCGGGGGTGTGTCACGATCCCGAACCGGCTCGCGAACGGGTGCAGATGCGCCCGTGGGCCCTGCAAACCCTGGACCCGCAACGGGTCTGGCCGCGCAGCCGGGGCGCGGGGGTGCTGGTCGCGGTGGTCGATTCGGGCGTCGACGCCGATCATCCCCAGCTGCGGAGACCGGGCAAAGTGCGGACGGGCCGGGACTTCTACCTGCCCGGCGCGTTGCCGGGAAACTTCGACTGCGTCTCCCACGGCACCGGCGTGGCCGGCGTCATCGCCGCCGATCCGTTGCCCGGTATCGGTTTCCACGGCCTGGCACCCGACGCGGAGATACTGCCGGTGCGGATCACCGACCGGGACATCAGCGACCGGGGCGAATCACTGCGGATCAACCCGGACGCGGTGGCCGCCGGAATCCGTTACGCGGCAGACCAGGGCGCACGGGTGATCAATCTGTCGCTGGCGGGTTTCAGCGACTTCCCCGTCATCCGGGCGGCCGTGGCCCACGCCGTGGCCAGGGACGCGGTCGTGGTGGCCGCGGCGGGCAATTCGCAGCAGAACGCACCCGCCGGGCTGCCGTCCTATCCGGCCTCCTACGACGGCGTGCTCGGCGTCGGCGCGGTCGACCGGGCGGGGGCGAGGATGGGCACCTCCCAGGTCGGCCCTTATGTCGGCATCGTCGCGCCCGGCGCGGAAATCCTGACCACGGCCAGAGAAGACGGGCACACCCAGGTCGACGGCACCAGTTTCGCCGCCCCGTTCGTCGCCGCGACCGCGGCACTGGTGCGCTCGGCGTGGCCGCGATTGTCCGCCGCGCAAGTGATCCAGCGGCTGAAGGCCACCGCCGACCCGGCGCGAGGCGGACTCGGCAGCGACGCCTACGGCGCAGGGCTGGTCGATCCCTACCGCGCGGTGACCGACGGTCTCGATCCGGAGAAACCCGCGGCGATGCCCGCCTACCTGCCCCCGCCACCGGACCTGGCGAGGCTGGAGAAGGCCGCGCGAACCGAGGAAACGGGGACGACGGCGAAATGGCTGACCGCCGCCGTGGCCGGCGCGCTGGTCCTGGCAGGGCTCACGGCGGCGGTCGTCCCGCGCGGGAACAAACGCCGCTGGCGGCCGGGCAGAACGGCTTCGATGCCGGCCGAGCCGCGAGTCCCGGAACCGCCGGATCAGGTTTTCCTGATCCGTGGTCGCTGACCGGCCGCAGGTCCGTGAAGGCCTCCTTGCCTACCCTGAAGGTAGGGAAGGAGGCCTTCACGGATTACGTGATCGCCGGTCCCATGGACACACCATCTTCCCAAGGGCACCGAGTGCATGAAGGCCCCCTCCCCGCGGCGGTCGCGAGAGAGGGGGCCTTCATGCACAGGGCACAGACTCAGCCCATGTTGCCCAGCCGCGCGATCGACTGGTCACGTGCGTTCGTCAGCGAGTGGACCCCGTTGGTCAGAGCGTTGCTCGTCAGGTCGTGGCTGTTCCACTGCTCGTTGGCGAGCCGCTGGTTGCGACGATCCGTCGCCACGATCGCGTCGCCGTACTGCCCCTGCGCGCCTTCTTCATGGAACCCCTGTGCCCGGCGATGCATGAGATCGGTGTTGTCGCGGGCGGCCGCGCCGGTCGCCTTGGTGGTCTGGGCCGTCTCGAGGGTCTCGCCCACGCGGACGGTGACCCTGTCGGTGTTGAAGGCCATTCGCCTACCTTCCGTAGTTGAATCCGGCCGCTGCTTCCGCGTCGGCGGAGCCGTGCGTCTGCAGGCCGTAGTGGATACCGTCCGCGGTATCGGTGTAATCGGCACCCACCTTGGTGACGTTCGTGCCGAGAAGGCTGTACGCGTCGTTGGCGGCGATGTTCATCCGCCCGCTGTTCATCGCCATCATCGCCTCGGTGGTGCTGTTCAACCGCTGCTGGCCGTCCTGGATCTGGCCGACCGAGTCGTTCATCAACGACACGTGGCGCTGACCGGCCACCAGATCGAGGTCGATTTCTGGATTCGTCAAGGGGCTCTCCTTCCTTTGCCGGATCGACGATCGTTACCCGTCCTCGTCGAAGGTAGGCGGCGTGGCGCCCGTTCTCGGGTGGCAGGCATCTTCCTGCCATCGCCGTCGCGAAGGCCGCGCGGTCGCGGACGATTCGGGTATGTCGACAGTCGTCGTGAAGAGGCCTGCCCGCCGGCCTGCTCCGGAAATGCCGGCCGGAGAGCTGCTTCTGCAGCCACCGCCGGAGATCCCGCCGCCGCCGTCGAGGCAGTGGGCGCAGATCCTCATGGTGCTGCCGATGGTGGCCATGATGGCGGCGATGCTGCTGATGTACTCCGGTTCGATCGGCGGGTCGATGCGCTTCGTCGTCTACGGACTGATGGGTGTCGGCATGCTCGGCATGGTCGCCATGGGTTTCCTGCAGGGCGGCGGCCCGAGTAAACGGGAAATGGGTTATGCCAGGCGAAAGTACCTGCGGCACCTTTCGCAGCACCGGTTGCGGTTGCGCCGTTCGGCCCGCAAACAGCGCTCGGCGATGGAGTACCTGCACCCGGATCCCGTCTCACTGTGGTCACTCGCCGTCAGCTACCGGCTATGGGAGCGGCGTAAGGACGACCCCGATTTCGCCGTCGCCCGTATCGCCCGCGGACGGCAACGGCCGGCGCTCACCGTGGTCGCGCCGGACACGAAACCGTTGGAGGAGCTCGAACCTCTGTCGGCCTTGGCGCTGCGCCGGTTCGTCACCACGTACGCCACCCTCGACCGGCTCCCGATCGCCATCGCGGTCAACGGTTTCAGCCGGATCCACGCGTGCGGCGATCGCGACGCCGTACTGGGCATGCTGCGCGCGATGCTGGCCCAGCTGGCCGTCATGCAGTCCCCGGACGATCTGCGCGTCGCTGTCTGCGTCGGCGAAGACCGCCGCGCCGACTGGGAATGGGTCAAATGGCTTCCGCACGCCCTGCACCCGGAGCGTACCGACGCACTCGGCCCGCTGCGCCTGGTCGCCGCGACCGTCCCCGCGTTGGAGTCGATGCTCGAAGAGGAACTGACCAGGCGGCCGAGGTTCGACCCGGACGCGGCCACCCGGCTGCCCGGACCGCATCTGGTCGTGGTGCTGGACGGCGGCGCCGTCGCCGGTTCCGATCACCTGATGACCGGCGGCGGTGTCGAAGGAGTGACCGTGGTGGACATGAGCACCGCGCCGCCCCGGGCCTTCGACCGCGCAACCGTGCTCCTCGACGTCGCCGCGGACGGCGACCTGATCAGCGAGACCGTCGACGGCGCGGTTTCCCTCGGCCGGGCGGATCAGCTCGGCGAAGTGGCTGCCGAAGGCCTCGCGAGGCAACTCGCCCCGTTGCGGCTCACCGCGGGCCAGCGCGGGGAAGCACCGATGAGCAACGAACTCGGCCTAGCCGAACTGCTGGAATTGGGCGACCCCTACGAGTTCGACCCCGATGACACCTGGGTGCCCAGGCCCAACCGCGACCGGCTCCGGATCAAGCTGGGGATCAAGGAGGACGGGAACCCGATCGAAATCGATCTCAAGGAATCCGCACAGGACGGGATGGGCCCGCACGGTCTGCTGATCGGCGCGACCGGCTCGGGGAAGTCGGAACTGCTGCGCACCCTGGTGCTGGCGCTGGCGGTCACCCATCCGCCGAACTCGCTGAACTTCGCCTTGGTCGACTTCAAGGGTGGCGCCACCTTCAGCAGGCTGGACAACCTCCCGCACACCAGTGCCGTGATCACGAACCTGGCGGACGAACTGCATCTGGTCGACCGGATGACCGATGCGATCAACGGCGAGCTGATCCGCCGTCAGGAACTGCTCCGGGCCGCGGGGAACTTTTCCTCCTTGCGCGACTACGAGAAGGCCAGGGCCGCGGGCGCGCCGTTGCCGGAGGTACCCACGCTGCTGGTGATCTGCGACGAGTTCTCCGAACTGCTCTCGGCCAAACCGGACTTCATCGACATGTTCGTCCAGATCGGCCGCGTCGGGCGGTCGCTCGGCGTGCATCTGCTGCTCGCATCCCAGCGACTGGACGAAGGCAGGTTGCGCGGCCTCGAAGCGCACCTGTCCTATCGGATCGGCCTGCGCACCTTCTCCGAAATGGACAGTCGCGCGGTGCTCGGTGTGCCGGACGCGTTCAAACTGCCGAGGGCGCCCGGCCACGGTTTCGTCAAGGTCGGCACCGAACCGATGGAACGCTTCCGGTCCGCTTACGTGTCCGGCGTGTATCAGCGCTCCACCGGGGTCGCCGCGCCGTCGGTGGGCGCCGAAGCGTTGGCGCTGCACGAGTACACGACCGCTTACCTGGCCCCGGATCTCGACGAGGAGCCGCGGGAGAAACCCGCCGAGGACGGCGATCCGGACCAGACGGCCGGTGAGACCCTGCTGGACATCCTGGTGGACCGGTTGGAAGGGCGGGGAACCCCCGCGCATCAGGTGTGGCTGCCGCCGCTGGGCGAGTCGCCGACCCTGGACCGGTTGCTGCCCTCGCTGACGGTCCACCCGCAGCGCGGCATGACCTCGAATTCGGCCGAGCTCGCCGGTGCGCTGCGCCCGGTGCTCGGCATCGTGGACCGGCCGTACGAGCAACGACGTGACCCACTGGTGCTGGATCTGTCCGGCGGTGCGGGGCATGTGCTGGTGCTCGGGGGACCCCGATCGGGCAAGAGCACCGCCCTGCGCACGATCATCAGCAGCGTCGCGCTCACGCACACGCCACGGGAAACGACCTTCTACTGCCTCGACTTCGGTGGCGGCACCCTCGCTTCGATCGCGGGTCTGCCCCATGTCGGCGGCGTCTCCGGCCGCCTCGACACGGGCGCGGTGCGGCGCACCATCGCCGAAGTGGCGACGCTGCTCGCCCAACGGGAACGGCTTTTCGCCCAGCACCGGATCGACGGGATGGCCACCTACCGCAAGCTCCGGGCCGAAGGCGGGTTCGCCGACGACCCCCACGGTGACGTGTTCCTCGTCATCGACGGCTGGCTGACGCTGCGCAACGATTTCATGGATCTCGAGGAGACGGTCAACGACATCATCGCGCGCGGCCTCGCCTTCGGTGTCCATGTCATCGCCGGTGCCACCCGCGCCTTCGATCTGCGGATGAACGTCAGGGATCTGTTCGTCAGCACACTGGAGCTGAAGATCGGCGACCCGATCGACTCGGTGATCGATCGGCGGGCCGCGATGAGCGTGCCGCCCGATTCGCCGGGCCGGGGTGTCGCGATGAGCGGGCATCAGATGCTGGTCGCGCTGCCGAGGGTCGACGGGATTTCCGGTACCGAGGATCTGACGGCCGGGGTGGCCGCCATGGTGGACGCGGTCGAGAAGGCGTGGCCGGGGCCGTCGGCGCCCTCGGTGCGGCTGCTGCCGTCGGTCCTGCCCTATCTGGAGCTGCCCGCCACCGACGAGCCGTCCGGACCGGTCGCCGGATTCGCCGTCGGCATCCATGAACGCGATCTCAGCCCGTTGCGCCTCGATTTCGCCGACGATCCGCACTTCCTGGTCCTGGCGGACATCCGCAGCGGCAAGACCAACTTCCTCCGGGTGCTCGCCAGGCGGATCTGCCAGGCGTACACCCCGGACGAGGCGCAGATCGTCCTCATCGACCACCGCAGAGGACTGCTCGGCGAGGTCGACGGCGAGTACCTGATCGGGATGGGGGTCAACGACGCGCACAGCTCCGAGCTGCTGGCACAGCTGGCCGAGAAGCTCACCGCGCGACTGCCGGGCCCGGACGTCACCACCGAGCAACTGCGGAACCGCAGCTGGTGGAGCGGCCCGGAGATCTTCGTGCTGGTCGACGACTACGACATGGTGGCGACGCACAAGGAGCACCCGCTGTTCGCGCTGTTCCCGCTGATCGCGCAGGCGTCGGACATCGGCCTGCATGTCGTGCTCGCCCGCCGCAGCGGAGGCGCGGGTCTCGGCCTCGGCGAGCCGTTCCTCGCCAGGCTGCGGGACGTCGGTGCGTCCGGGCTGATGATGTCCGGCGACCGGGACGAAGGCCCGCTGCTCGGCGGGATGCGGCCTCAGGTGCTCCCGCCCGGCCGTGGCTGGCTGGTCGACCGGCGCGGCGGCAAGAGCCTGACCCAGGTCGCCTGGCTGCCGCCGAAGGAATGACCGGTGTCGCGTGGCCGCTTCCTGTCGCGGCCCGCCCGCCACGTCGCCGGCGTGGTTGCCTTCTTGAGACGAAACAGATACGAGGAGCAGGACATGGGATCCGGCGAAACCGTCGACGGCGACACCGTGGTGATGATCGAGGCCGCCCAGAGTTTCAACAGCATCGTGCAGGACGTCCCGAACTTGATGTCGCGCCGTGTCGAAGGCGCGTGCGGCGGTGGCTTGGACGAGTGCGCGGCGCTCGTACAGGCCGATGTCGCGGCCACTCGTTCGCTGCAGACGTTCGTCATGAGCGTGCGCTATGGCATCGCCGCCTACGGGAAGTTCGCCAGGGATTCCGGTATCGCCTACCGCGACGCGGACGCCGCGGCGGCCGCCAATCTCGTCCTCGGGTGGCGTCTGCAGAACAACGGGTCCGGTCTGCCGGGGCTGGAGAGTTTCCAGCAGCCGCAGGCGACGAAGTAGGACACCTCATGGCCCCGAAGAAGGTGCGCGACGATGGGTAGCTACGAAAACCTCTCCTTTTTCCAGTTGCACGACAAGATCACGGTCGAGTACCGGCACATCGGCAAGCTTCGCGACGCGGCCGCGATGTGGGAGGAAGGCGCCCAGTGGATCGGCGACACGCTGACCCGGTTCAAAGGGCAGGTCGAAAACCTCGCCTCACACTGGCCGGACAAAGCCGGCGACGCGTTCGCCATGCAGGCCCAAAGCGACATGAACAACATGCGTTCCTGGATCAGGGCCGAGGGTGAACAAGTCGCCCTGCCGCCCCAGCAGATCTCGACGAGCCCCGGCGAAGGGTGGAAGTACACCGAGAAGGGCATCGTGGCGTCCAATATGGCCGGACAGCTCCGCGCGCTGGCGGACCAGCTCCAGTTCGTGTTCACGGCCGTGGACGGTTTCCATCGCGACTACCATGCCTCGTTCGACGGCGTCAGAGCCGCCGAAGCGGGTGATGACCGAAAGAACGCCGAAGAGTTCTATCGGAAGGAATCGGTCAAGCTGATCGCTCCGCTCGGAGCCGCCTACACCCAGGTGGCCGATGCCCTTCCCGGTGCCTCCGGAAGGCATTGGAACGGAGCGCAGAGCGCGGTGGTCCCGGAGCTGCGATCCGACCGCGAACCGGGCGACGGCACACCCTCCGAGGGAGGGGCTCCGACCACCGGAGGAGGCGCCGAAGCGCCGAACCCCGGTGAGACCCGGCAACCGAATCCCGGCGACACACCGGAAACCCCCGAAGAGGAAACGCCGCTCACACTCGCCGAACAGTTGGATCTCGCGTCACAGGGGCTCGAAGTCGCGGGCAAAGCCGTCGACCTGACGGGGAAGGTCGCGGAGCAGCTGCTCGGCTCCGGCGGGACCGGCTCGGTCGACGTGCCGGATCCGGCGACCGTGCCGAATCCGTTGGACGGGTGGAAACCAGCCGATCTTCCAGCGCTGAGTGGGATTCCGGGTGCGGCCGATCCGCTGGGCCTGCCGGGTCTCGCCGGTCTCGACAGTGGGGGCGGCGGGGTCGGCGGCGGCCTGGGAGCGGGTGGAATCGGTACTGGCGGTGCCGGTTCGCCTGCGTCCGGTGCCGTTCCACCCCTCGCGGGCACGGCTGGATTCGCCACCGGGACACCCACGAGCGGCGTGGGGACGGGTTCGGCGGGGATGGGCGGCAGTCCCGGGATGATGCCGATGTATCCGCAGAGCGGCGCGGGCAGGGCGGCGGGCGGCGGCGACATCAGGCCGGGAGCCGCCGAACACGTCAACGCGGTCCGTTCGCGCAAGCCCGACGGCGAACCGGGTGTGGCACTGCGGGGCAGGGCTGGAAAGCCGCCCCGGCCGCCGGTCGCCCGGTCCCGACCCGTCGTCGAGAACGAGGTCGTGCATGTGCTCGACGAAGACCTGTGGCAAGTGAATCCGGCGACCGATCAACCGAAATACCGCACCGGATACTAGGAGGAGGGCATATGTCCGACGTCGTGGATGGCGACCCCGGTTCGATGTTCGCGTACTCACAGCAACTCAAGGCACCCCCGATACCGGCCTCGGTGACCGCGGGCCTCGCCACGCCGGCGAATCTGTCCGGGATGGTCGAGAGCGCGCTGCTGTCGGTACTGGACGTGGCCGTCACCGCCGAGATCAACGCCTATCTGGGCTATGTCACCGCGGACATGGTCACTTACGGGGCGAAGGTCAAACAAGCGGCCGCGACCTACTCGCTCGCCGACATCACCAGCGCGCTCGATCTGGCCACTTCCGGCGTCAAGCTGGGGAACAAGGTGATCGGCGTGGCGAAACAGGTGACCGGCGCCGGGGGAGCGCAGTCCGGCACCACCGATTCCACCGGGTCCGCCGCGGGCGACGGCTCGGCGCAGACGACCTAAGGAGCCCTCTTGTTTCCGTATGGCGTACTTCCGATGGAAGTCATTGTCGGGTGCATCTCGCAGACACAGGCCTGTATCCCGGTCCTCACCGAGAAGTCGAGGATGTGGAAGGAGGCGCGAGCCTGGGTCGAAGACGCCAAGGTGGAGCTGCAGACCCGCGCGAACGACCTGGCACCGGACTGGACCGACGATGCCGGCCGGGCGTTCGAGGAGAAGACCGAACTGTCGCTGGCGGATCTGACGCTGTGGGGGCAACGGATCGACGACTCCCAGGTGTCGGAGAAGCTGGCCGAGCTGGCGGCCAGTCTTCCCGGGACGGAAGCGGTCGTGCTGGGCCTCGCCGCCGAGTACGAGGCCTTCATGCTCACGCTCAACTTCCCGGCGGCGTTCGCGGCGCAGCAGCAGGCGGGCGCGGCCCTTTCCACCTTGGGCACCCGCTTCGACCTGGCGATGCTCTCCATGTGCACCGCGGCCGGGATCGCGAATCCGGCCGATATCCTGCCCGGTTTCCCGCAGATCACCGGTTCCGCCGCGGACGCGGTGAAGACGGCCGACGCGGCGGTGAACCTGCTCACGGAGGTGCAGAGCCTGACCGAGTCGCTCGGCGTCGGGTCCGGCGGGACCCTGCCGGACACGTCGGGTCTTCTCGACGGCTGGACCGGTTCGGAGGTGCCGTCCGCGTCGAATCCCGGTGGCGGCGGGCTGTCACTGGCCGGGCTGGCGCCGAACGCGCTCACCCCCGGTCCGCTCGTGGGCGCTCCGTCGAGCGGGTTGTCCGGTGGTGGGATGCCGCCGTCCGGTCTGGCTTCGCTACCGCCGATGCCGTTGGGAACCCTCGGCGCCGCCGGTGGGCTCGGCGGCATGCCGGCGTCCAGGGCGGGCGTGGGCAAGCGTGCCTCGAGCCCGATGGCGGAGATCCCGCCGGGAGGCACGATCGGTTCCTCGAAGGGCGCGCCCGGCGGCGGGATGATGCCGCCGGGGATGCCACAGCACGGCGCGGGGACGACCGGGACAGTGCGACCGGGAGCGGCGGAGCATCCGCACGAGCGGTCAGAGGATCAGCGGCCCGCGCTGGGGACCGACGGTGTGGCGACGGCCTTGCGTGGCAGGGCGGTCGACGCCGAGGGGAACGGTTTCACCATTCCCGGCCACCGTCGGGCCGCGGAATCGGATACGGGTTCCTTGCAGCTGCTGGAGGACGACACCTGGAAGTGAGCTGTCGCCGATCCGGGTGGGGCCGTCAGCACACCGCCGGATCGTGGCGGATCGTCGAGGCGGCTCCATCCCGCGGGCCGGACACGCCCCGGATGTGCCATGCTCGACAGCGCACGAGGCGGCGAAACCGAGAGGTGACGAGGGTGTCCATCTGGGCAGGCGTGATCAATTTCGTCCGGGCGCGGTACGAGGTGCTCGAGGAGCGGGACGGCTGGCTCCGGTTCCGCGTCGACACCGGCGACGGCCGCGGCCAGCAGGTGTCCTTGCACCACTTGCCCGACCACGACGGCGCGGAGTGGGTGGAGATCTCGTCTCCGGTCGGCTGGGCCGACAAGATCGACCTGCGGCGCCTGCTCGAACTGGCAGGCGGTGACTCGGTCGGCGGCGCGGCGGTGGTGGACGGGGTCGCGCTGCTCAAGCACACGATCCCGCTGGTCGACCTGAATCTGGTCAACGAGTTCGAGCATCCGCTGAACTCCCTCGTCACGCGTGCCGACACCCTCGAACACGAGCTGACCAAGGCCGACGAGTTCTGATCGGACCCTCCGGAAGTACGTGAAGGCCCCCTTCATTGCGCTAGACGCAGTGAAGGGGGCCTTCACGTACTTCAGAGACGCTCCTGGAGCGCGTCCGCGGCGGCGAGGAGGTCCGCGGCCCAGCGCGCCCCCGGCTTACGCCCTATACGTTCGATGGGCCCGGAAACCGACACCGCGGCGACGACGGTGCCCGTCGAATCCCGTACCGGCGCCGAGACACTCGCCACACCCGGTTCCCGTTCGGCCACGCTCTGGGCCCAGCCGCGACGGCGGACTTCGAGCAGCGTGCGTTCCCCGTACACCGCCTCGGTGAGGATCGTGCGCTGGGTGTGCGGATCCGACCACGCGGCGAGCACCTTCGCGCCGGAGCCCGCGGTCATCGGCAGCCGCGAACCGATCGGCACCGTGTCACGCAGCCCGCTCGGCGGTTCCGCCGTCGAAACGCAGACGCGCTGGACCCCGTCGCGGCGGTACAGCTGAACGCTTTCGCCGGTGATGTCGCGCAGTTTCGGCAGCACCGAACTCGCCGCGTCGAGCAGCGGGTCGGTCGAACCGCCCGCCAGTTCCGCGAGTGCGGTACCCGGGCGCCAGCGGCCGTCGGGGCCGCGGCGCAACAGGCGATGCACTTCCAGGCCGACCGCGAGCCGATGCGCCGTCGCGCGCGGCAATCCGGTCCGCGTGCACAGTTCCGCCAGGCCACAAGGATCTTCGGCCACGGCCTGAAGCACGGCCACGGCCTTGTCGAGTACTCCGATACCGCTATGCTGTCCCACAAGCCGATACTATCTTCCCGAAGTTTGAGATGTCCAGATGGTGGGAAGTACCGATTTCACCGCATGTGAGGAGCCGGAAATGCCCCGGACACTGGCCGAGAAAGTGTGGGAGTCGCACCTGGTGCGGCGCGGCGAGGGGGCCGAGCCCGACCTGCTCTACATCGATCTCCACCTGCTGCACGAGGTCACCAGCCCGCAGGCGTTCGACGGACTCCGCCTGGCCGGCCGGAAACTGCGCCGCCCCGACCTCACCATCGCCACCGAGGACCACAACGTCCCGACGATCGACATCGAGCTGCCGATCGCGGATCCCGTTTCCCGCACCCAGGTCGACACCCTTCGTGCCAACTGCAAGGAGTTCGGCGTCCGGCTGCACCCGATGGGCGACGCCGAGCAGGGCATCGTGCACGTCATCGGCCCGCAGCTGGGCCTGACCCAGCCCGGGATGACCGTGGTGTGCGGCGACAGTCACACCTCGACGCACGGTGCCTTCGGCGCCATGGCGTTCGGCATCGGCACCTCCGAGGTCGAACACGTGATGGCCACGCAGACCCTGCCGCTCCGTCCATTCAAGACGATGGCGATCACGGTCGACGGGCAACTGCGCCCCGGCGTCACGGCGAAGGACATCATCCTCGCGGTGATCGCGAAGATCGGCACGGGCGGCGGGCAGGGCTACGTCCTCGAGTACCGCGGCGAAGCCATCGAAAAGCTGTCGATGGAAGCCCGGATGACGGTGTGCAACATGTCCATCGAGGCGGGCGCGCGCGCCGGGCTCATCGCGCCGGACGAGACGACGTTCGCGTATCTGAAGGGCCGTCCGCACGCGCCGCAGGGCGCCGATTGGGACGCCGCCGTCGAGAACTGGCGTGAACTCCGCACGGACGACGACGCCGTCTTCGACGCCGAGGTGCGCCTGAACGCCGACGAGCTCACGCCTTTCGTGACCTGGGGCACGAACCCGGGCCAGGGGCTCCCGCTGGGCGCCGAGGTGCCCGACCCGGAGCGCATCGGCGACGAGAACGAGCGCATCGCCGCTGAGAAGGCCCTGTCCTATATGGACCTGAAGCCGGGCACGCCGCTGCGCGAGATCGCGGTGGACACCGTCTTCCTCGGCTCGTGCACGAACGGCCGTATCGAAGATCTGAGGGCCGCCGCGGACGTCCTGCGCGGGCACAAGGTCGCCGACTCGGTCCGGATGCTCGTCGTCCCCGGCTCGATGCGCGTCCGCCAGGCGGCGGAAGCCGAAGGGCTGGACAAGGTCTTCACCGAAGCGGGCGCGGAATGGCGTCAGGCCGGCTGCTCGATGTGCCTCGGCATGAACCCGGACCAGCTCAAGCCGGGCGAGCGCAGCGCGTCGACCTCGAACCGCAACTTCGAAGGCAGGCAGGGCAAGGGCGGCCGGACGCATCTGGTCTCGCCGCTCGTGGCGGCCGCCACGGCCGTGCGGGGAACGCTGTCCAGCCCCGAAGACCTGCAGCCCGCCGCCGCCCGCTGACGGCACTGACATCGCTGACATCCGCGAAGGAGTTCCCAACATGGACGCGTTCACCCACCACACCGGCGTCGGGGTCCCGCTGCGCAGGTCCAACGTGGACACTGACCAGATCATCCCGGCGGTCTACCTCAAGCGCGTGAGCCGCACCGGCTTCGAGGACGGGCTCTTCGCCGCCTGGCGGTCCGACGAGTCGTTCATCCTCAACCAAGAGCCCTTCAAGAACGGGTCGGTCCTGGTCGCGGGCCCGGACTTCGGCACCGGTTCTTCCCGCGAGCACGCGGTGTGGGCCTTGATGGACTACGGCTTCCGGGTCGTGATCTCCTCCCGGTTCGCGGACATCTTCCGCGGCAACTCGGGCAAGCAGGGCCTTGTCGCCGCTCAGGTCGAGCAGGCGGACGTCGAACTGCTGTGGAAGCTGCTCGAAAACGAGCCCGGGACGGAGGTCACGGTGGACCTCGAGTCGAAGACGGTACGGGCCAAGGACTTCACCGCGCCCTTCCAGATCGACGACTACACCCGCTGGCGGCTCCTCGAAGGGCTCGACGACATCGCCCTGACACTCCGCCACGCGGATGAGATCGACACTTTCGAGACCCAGCGCCCCTCCTGGAAGCCGGTGACCCTCCCGGCGGCCTCCTCCTAGGGCCGGTCGAAGGGGGCGGATTCCCTTGCTGAGCAGGGAATCCGCACCCCGGCCGGGAGTCCTCGACACAGCCCCGAAACCACACCGAACGGCACCCCGAGAGGCCCCGAAGGGGTCCCTCGGGAGGCGGAACAGCCCCCGAGACAAGGGAAATTTCCGCGCGTCGTTTGGAATTTGTGCTGCATTGGTAATACCGTGTGCGCTAAGTCGGCCGACGGGGCCGTGTACAAGTAGTTCTTCTTGGAGGACTGGAATGGCCAACAAGGCCCAGCTGATCGAGGCGCTGTCGGAGCGCCTGGGCGACAAGAAGGTCGCGTCGGAGGCCGTCGATGGCCTTGTCGACATCATCATCCGGACGGTCAACAAGGGCGAGAAGGTGAACATCACCGGCTTCGGTGTGTTCGAGAAGCGCGCCCGCGCCGCCCGCACCGCGCGGAACCCGCGCACCGGTGAGACCGTTCGCGTCAAGAAGACCAACGTGCCCGCGTTCCGCGCCGGCACGACCTTCAAGGACGTCATCAGTGGTTCGAAGAAGCTGCCGAAGGCCACCGCTGTGAAGCGCGCGACCGCCGGCACCTCCACCCGTGCCACCGCCACCCGCGCGACGACGACCCGGACGGCCGCCAGCCGCCCGGCCGCGACGCGTTCCACCACCACGCGGACCCGCGCCGCCGCCACGACGACGCGCGCCGCCGCGAAGCCGGCCGCCAAGGCGACCGCGACCAAGGCCGCGGCCAAGACGACCGCCGCCAAGGCCGCGCCGAAGACCGCCGCCAAGGCCACGACTCGCGCCACCACGGCCAAGAAGGCGACCGCCACCAAGGCCGCCGCGAAGCCGGCCGCCAAGGCGACCGCTGCCAAGGCCCCCGCGAAGAAGGCTCCGGCCAAGCGGACTTCGGCTGCCGCGAAGAAGAAGTAAGCTCCCTCTCCACGAGTGAGCCAACGGCAAGGCCCCGCGCACCGTGCGGGGCCTTGCCGCATTTCCGGGGCCGTGATCGCCTCTGACGCGCTCGTGCGCGGTCTCCCGGGGAACCTTGTCCCAACAGGGAACCGCGGCCGCCCAGTGGGCGAATGTGATGCGATTCTCGTGTCGTCAGGCGAAGTCGCGGAAAAGAATCCGCTTCGATCGTCACTCCGATGGACGCGTCGTCCCGCTCACTGGCTCCACAGTGGAGCGATGAGCTCCGGTTCGCGCCGACACCGCCGGAGTAGGCGCGTCACCCACGTGGGGGAGCGGCGCCGTCGGATTTCCTCGAGGGGCCAAGCCCGACGCGGGGGTTGCGAAAGCCACTTTCGCGACATCCTCGCGGCACGCGGATACGTCCAGTCAGATCTCAAATAGCCCTGTAGCGCGTGAAGGCCCCCTTCCCTCGGCTCAGCCGAGGGAAGGGGGCCTTCACGCGCGATGAAGCGTCAGGGATGGGCTGGGGCGGGTGTGGGCAAAGGCGACGCGAAATAGTCCGCGGCCACCAACACCGGCCCGTCCTCTTCGGTCGGCGCCCGGAACGACAGCACCCAGAACGAGCCCTTCTTCGACGGCACCACGCCGCCGCGCGCGGCGGTCAGGTCGACGCCGTCGCGGTCGGCCAGCGCGCTGACGACGTCCGGGATCACCCCGCCCTGGCTGGAGATCACCGGCGTCCCACCGTCTCCGGCGATGGCCAGCAGCCGCGCGACACCGAGCACCGGGTCCGGCCAGTAGCCCTCTTCCGACAGCAGTGGCTCGTGCCGGATCTCGACCCCGAGATCCTCGGCGAGCCCGTTCACCGTCTGGACGCACCGGAGCCGCGGCGCCGAAAGCACCCTGCCGGGCGCGTAGTGCCGCAGCAGCGAACGCAAAGCCTCGGCTTGACGCTGGCCCGCGTCCGACAACGGCCGAAGGTCGTCGTCGCCGTTCCACTCGTCGCGTTTACCCGCTTTGGCGTGCCGCACCAGGATCACCGTGGTGAGTTCGGGCGGCAGCGCGGAGAACTCGCGCAGCACCCGGACGTCGCCCGGCCGCGTCAACAGTTTCTCCGCCGACTCCGTGTCGAGCCAGCGCAGCTCGTCGACCTCCTCGTTCGGCGCGAACGCGCCGGAAACCGCGTGCGCGGAGAAGTAGTCGACGGTCTTCGGCGCTCCCGCCACGGTGTATTCGGTCCGGACCAGATACCGGCCGAGTACCGCTTCGAATCCGGTCTCCTCCGCGATCTCCCGGACCGCCGCGCCCGCGATGGTCTCGCCCGGGTCCAGCTTTCCCTTCGGCAGCGACCAATCGTCGTAGCGCGGCCGGTGGACCAGCGCGACCTCGATCCGGTCTCCCTGACGACGCCAGAGAACGGCTCCCGCCGCCCGAACGACCCCGCTCATCCCGCCGCCCCGTGCCGCTTCGCCAGCTCGACCTGGTGGTCGCGGACGTCGTCGCCGGATGCGGGGAACGGCGTCCACTCGCCGGTGGAGTTCAGCACCCAGCACCGGGTCGAGGGGTGCAGCGCGGATTCGAAGATGTAGTCCAGCTGCGCGGTGAGTTTCGGATCCTTGACCCGGACCAGCGCCTCGATCCGGCGATCCAGGTTGCGGTGCATCATGTCCGCGCTGCCGATCCAGCGCGTGCCGCCGGCGAGGAAGGTGAAGATCCGCGAGTGCTCCAGGAAACGGCCGAGGATGGAGCGCACGTGGATGTTCTCGCTCAGCCCCTCCACGCCCGGCTTCAGCGCGCAGATCCCGCGCACCACGATGTCGACCGGGACCCCGGCCTGTGAGGCGTGGTACAGCGCGTCGATCACCTGCTCGTCGACGAGCGAGTTGCACTTGATCCGGATCCCGGCGGTCTGGCCCGCCCTGGCGAGCTCGATCTCCTCGCCGATCGCTCGCACGATGCCGCGCCGGATCCCGTGCGGCGACGTGAGGATGTTGCGGTAGGTGTCCTGGCGGGAGTACCCGGTCAGCACGTTGAACAGATCCGTCAGATCCGCGCCGATCGTCGGATCGGCGGTCAGGATGCCGAGATCCTCGTACAGGCGCGCGGTCTTCGGGTTGTAGTTGCCGGTGCCGATATGGCAGTAGCGGCGGATGGTCGAACCCTCCTGGCGCACCACCATCGAAACCTTGCAGTGCGTCTTCAGCCCGACGAGCCCGTAGACCACGTGCACGCCGGCGCGTTCCAGCGTGCGGGCCCAGGTGATGTTGGCCTGTTCGTCGAAGCGAGCCTTGATCTCGACCAGCGCGACGACCTGCTTGCCCGCCTCGGCGGCATCGATCAGCGCGTCGACGATCGGGGAGTCGCCGGAGGTGCGGTACAGCGTTTGCTTGATCGCCAGCACCTTCGAGTCCGCGGCGGCCTGTTCGATGAACCGCTGGACGCTGGTGGAGAACGAGTCGTACGGGTGGTGCACGAGGACGTCGCCCTCGCGCAGCGTCGCGAACACCGACTTCGGCGTCTCGCGCTCACCGAACGCCGGATGCGTGGCGGGAACGAAAGGGCGGTCCTTGAGTTCCTTGCGGTCGACGCCGGACAACTGGTGCAGGCAGGTCAGATCCAGCAGACCCGGGACCTCGACGACGTCGCGCGGGTCGACCTCCAGTTCGCGCAGCAGCAGTTCGAGCATGTGCTCGCTCATGTCCTGCGCCACTTCGAGCCGCACCGGCGGGCCGAACCGCCGCTGCGCCAGTTCACGTTCCAGCGCCTGGAGAAGATCCTCGTCCCGGTCTTCCTCGACCTCGAAGTCCGCGTTGCGGGTGACCCGGAAGGCGTGGTGCTCGGTGACCTCCATCCCGGTGAACAGCTCGCCGAGGTGCGCGGCGATCAGTTCCTCCAGCGGCAGGAAGGTCGCGGTGCGGACCTCGCGCGGCTGCTGCTCGATGCGCATCAGGCGCGGCACGTTGCTCGGCACCTTCACGCGCGCGAACCGCTCGGTGCCCGCCTCCGGGTCCCGGACGGTGATCGCGAGGTTGAGCGAAAGGCCGGAGATGTAGGGGAACGGGTGCGCGGGATCGACGGCCAGCGGTGTGAGCACCGGGAAGATCTGCTCGCTGAAGTAGTTGGACAGCCGGAGCTGGTCGGCGCCGGCGAGGTCGTTCCAGCCGACGATGTGGATGTCCTCGTCGGCCAGCTGCGGCCGCAGGTGCAGCTCGAAGGCGTTCGTGTGCCGCTCGACCAGGTCCTGGTTGCGTTTGGCGATGTACGCCAGCTGTTCGCGCGGGGTGAGCCCGTCCGCGCTGCGGACCGGGAGGCCGGTCTCGTCGCGGCGTTTCAGCCCGGCGACCCGCACCATGTAGAACTCGTCCAAATTGGACGCGAAGATCGCCAGGAACTTGGCGCGTTCGAGCAGCGGCTGCGACTCGTCCTCGGCCAGCGCGAGCACGCGCGCGTTGAAGTCCTGCCACGACAGCTCACGGTTGAAGTACCGGTCGTCGGGAAGGCTCCCGGCGGCCGTGGGCGCCGCCGTCACCGCCGGCGGCGCGGCGGGCAGCGCGCGGAACTCCTGGGCGGGACGGCTCGCCGAACCGCCTCGCGTCGCGCGGACGGCCGTGCGCGGGGTCGAGCTGTTCGTCTTCCGCGCACGGACGGGTTTCGCCGTGCCGTTGTCCGGTTCCGGTTTCGCGGCGGAGGTCTTCCGCTTCCTTGCCGAGTTCGGGGTGCCGCCTTCGTTTGTGCTCACGGGCTTCATTGTTCACCACCCGGGGCGATTATGTGCGCCGCGCGCGGGTCGGCAGGGTGAACTCTCGTCACATCACCACGCAGGGTGTGCCCAGCAGCGTTGAAGTGCGCTTTCCGACACCGAGGGTGCGGACGTGAGCGAGATCATCCGCGGTGTCCACGTCGGCGCGGAGCGATTCCGCGGCGATCGTGAGCGGGGTCGCACCGGAGGCGGTGTGCGCCCGCGCGGAACCCGCGCCGAAAAGGGGCGCCAACGCCTGGCCGGCACCAGCGAGCAACAGGGTGGTGCCCGTTCCCTGCCGGTCCGCGACGAACGCCCGATGACCGGCGGCCCCGGCCAGCGCGGCGGTGAGGTCTTCGGTCCGCAGCGCGGGCAGGTCGGCCTGCAGCGCACCGACGAGACCGGACGGCCTGTCCCGGCGCAGCAGTTCCTCGCCGTGACGCAGGGCGGCGTTCAATCCGCCGCGCGACGGTTCGGTGACGATTTCGACGCCCAGCTCGGTGAGATCCGCCACCGACGCCGGGTCGGCGGCGACCACCAGCACCCGCCGGACCCCGTCCGCCGAGGTCGCCGCGGACAACGTGTCGTAGGCCAGCGCCAGCACCAGTTCGGCGTGCCGCTCGGGCACCACCGCGCCGCGAAGCCGCGACTTGCCCTCGGCGGGGCGTTTCATCGGCACTATCAGGTCCACGTCCACATCTCACTTCTTACCCGACCCTCCCTGGACCGCGCTCGTACGCGCGCGGCAGGATCAGTGGCCTGGGACGACACGTGTGACTTCGAGGAGGACGAATTGGCCCGGCGTGAGAAGGGCGGCATCTGGGTGGGCATCGCCGCCGCACTGTTCTACCCGGCGACGGCCATCGGCAAGCGGGTCTACCGCAACGCCGAGCGGATCCCCCGCGAAGGCGGCGCGCTGCTCCTGCTCAACCACGTGTCCCACATGGACCCGGCGGTGGACGCGGTGTTCGTGCACCGGCAGAAGCGGGTGCCGCGGTTCCTCGGCAAGGAGAGCCTGACCAGGGCGCCGCTCTTCGGCAAGATCTTCGTCGGCGCCGGGCAGATCCCGGTGTCCCGCGGTTCGGCCGCCGCCGGCGACAGCCTCAAGGCCGCGCACCAGGCGCTGGCCGACGGCAAGGTCGTGGTGATCTATCCGGAGGGGACGATCACCAAGGACCCCGACGGCTGGCCCAAGAAGCCGTTCACCGGGGCCGCGCGGCTCGCCCTGGAGACCGACGTGCCGGTGATCCCGATCGCCCGCTGGGGCACGAACCACATCTTCAACGGCTACACGAAGAAGTTCACGCCGTTCCCGCGCAAGAAGATCACGCACCTGGTCGGCGAGCCGATGGACCTCTCGGCCTACAAGGACGGTTCGACCCGCAGCGCGTCCAAGCTGCGCGAGGTCACCGACCTGATGATGACGGAGATCACCGCGCTGCTCGCGGAGATCCGCCAGGAGGAACCGCCCGCGAAGAAGCCGGAGGACGACGCCTGATGGCCGAGGTCCAGCGGGTGACCGTGCTCGGCGCCGGATCGTGGGGGACGGCGTTCGCCAAGGTGCTCGGCGACGCGGGGCGCGACGTGACCATGTGGGCCCGGCGGCCCGAGGTCGCGGCCGAGATCCGGGAGCGGCATCTCAATTCGTCCTATTTACCCGGTATCGAGCTGCCGGAGCGGATCACCGCGACGGCCGACCCGGCCGAGGCCCTCGACGGCGCGCAGGCCGTGGTGCTCGCGGTGCCGAGCCAGACCTTGCGGACCAATCTCTCGGAGTGGTCCGGTCTGCTGCCCTCCGGCGCGATCCTCGTGAGCCTCGCGAAGGGTGTCGAGCTGGGCACGCTCAAGCGGATGAGCGAGGTCATCGCCGAGATCGCGCGGGTCGACGCCGGGCAGATCGTGGTCGTGTCCGGGCCGAACCTGGCGAAGGAGATCGCGCTGGGGCAGCCCGCGGCGGCGGTGCTGGCCTGCACCGACCACGACAACGCCAAGGCGATCCAGCAGGCGAGCTTCAACCAGTACTTCCGGCCGTACACCAACACCGACGTCGTCGGCTGCGAGCTGGGCGGGGCGTGCAAGAACGTCATCGCGCTCAGCTGCGGCATGGCGGCGGGGCTCGGGCTCGGCGCGAACACCGTGGCGACGCTGATCACCCGCGGGCTGGCCGAGATGGCGAGACTCGGCGCGAAACTGGGCGCCGACCCGCTGACCTTCGCCGGGCTCGCCGGCGTCGGCGACCTGGTGGCGACCTGCTCGTCGCCGCTGTCCCGCAACCGGACCTTCGGCGAGCGCCTCGGCCGGGGCGAGACGCTGGAGCAGGCGCTGGCGGCCACCGGCGGCCAGGTCGCCGAGGGCGTCAAGTCGTGCACGTCGATCCGGGAACTGGCGATGGGCCTCGGTGTCGACATGCCGATCACCGACGCGATGCACCGGGTGTGCCACGAAGGCGTCGACCCGCGGCGAGCGGGAGCCGAACTGCTCGGGCGGTCGCAGAAGCACGAGTGGTCCTGAGCAAGTCCGCAATATCGCGACAGACCGGGGCGGACCCGTGTTGCGAGCATGGACGCCAGGTGCGGAACTCACGGTCCACGGTATGAGATCTGTTGACCGGCGGGCTCCGCACTGGTTCGCTGGGCGCATGTTCGCACGTGGGATGACTGTGTCGCGGGGCCTCTCGGGTCTTGGTGCGGTCGCGTGCGCGTGTCGTTGTTGTCGGTGAACCCAGCCCCGGCCCAGTTCGACACCTTCTTTCTTCTGCGAGGACACCTCCATGTTCGCCGTCCCGGACAACACGCTCGTCATTCCCGAAAACCCGGCCCTGCGCCACCCGGTGCGCGTCGCGCTCGAGTTCGCCGCGGACCGTGACCGCTGGCGGCACCTGCTGCGTTACGACCCCGACGAGCGCTTTTCGGCGCTCGTCGACGCGGACGAACTGCAGGAGATCTGGTTGATGAGCTGGCTGCCCGGCCAGCACACCGACCTGCACGACCACGAATTCGCCGCGGGCGCGTTCACCGTCGTCAGCGGGAAGCTGAGCGAGACCGTCGCCCGGCGCGCGGTCGACGGGCGGGCCGTGACCGAGCTGCACTCGCTGTCGGAAGGGCAGTCCCGCGTCTTCGGCCCCGGCTACGTCCACGAGGTGCGCAACGACGGGCCGGATCCGGCCGTCAGCGTGCACGTCTACCGGCACCGGCCCCGCGCCATGCGGCCATACCACCTGGACCCCGTCACCGGCCCCATCCGGGACTGACCCCTTCCGCATTCAGAGGACTGAATGCGGGCGTCAGGCGAGGTCGCCCCGCAGGCGGAATTCGGCCTCGACGCGCTCGCGGGAGGCGCCGGTGGCGAGCAGGGTGTGCAGCAGGAGCCGGGATTTGCGTGGATCCAGCCAGCCCGCCATCGTCGCGCCCATCGCGATCAGATCCGACTCCGAACCCCGGAAACCGTAGGTGCCGCGGAACGTCGGCCCGGCACCGGTGCGGCCGGCGACCACGATCGGCACCTCCGCCAGGGCCCGCTCGATCACGTCGGCGGACCCCGCCGAAACGTGCCCGGCGCCGTTGGCGGCGAGCACCACTCCCTTGACCCCGGCCTTGACCAGCGTTTCCAGGAGTTCGCCGGTGTCCTCGACGCCGCTCTCGACGATCGGCACCAGCCCGGAGAAGTCCGCGTTCTCCAGTGGTAGCGCCGCCGGACGGGCGGCCGCCGGGTGGAAGTAGTGCACCAAACCTTCGCTGACCAGCGCGAGCGGGCCGGCGGGCGCCGAGGAGAACGCCTCGACATGGCTCGAATGCGTCTTCCGGACCCAGCGTCCGGCGTGGACGTCGTCGTTGAACGCGACCAGCGAGCCGCGGCCCCGGCTGCGGGGCTCGGCGGCGACGGTCAGCGCGGCGAGGATGTTCCCCGCGCCGTCGGCACTGGGCAGGCTGGGATTGCGCATCGCGCCGGTGACCACGATCGGCGCCTCGGAAGCCCACGTCAGCTCGAAGAAGTACGCGGTCTCTTCGAGCGTGTCCGTGCCCTGGATCACGACGACGCCCTCAGCGCCTTCGTTCACCGCCCTGGCGGCCCAGTCCCTTGTCCTGATCAGGGTCGCGAAGTCCATCGAGGCGCTGGAAATCCCCGCCAGCGTCTCCGCGCGGACGTCCATCTCGAGGTTCTCGCCCAGGTCGCCGAGCAGGTCGGCGGCGGTGAGCCGGGGGACGGCGTGGTCTTCGCCGTCACCGGGGACCATGGAGATGGTGCCGCCCAGGGCGGCGACGGCGACAAGGGGCCGTTTCTCAGGGGAGACGCTCATACGGGCATTCTCCCAAAACTTTCTGGAGGGTAAGGCGAATGTGGCGCGATGCCCGGGGCGCGTCACGGCCCGGAGAGAAGCGATGTCCTGAAGGCCACCTTTGAGACATCCAACGTCTCAAAGGTGGCCTTCAGGACGCTATCCCTGACAAGACACGTGTGACCTTCTCGCCTCTGAAGTACATGAAGGCCCCCTTCCTGTACCTAGGCGCAATGAAGGTGGCCTTCACGTACTTGGCAAGGGCGAGTTTCCTCGGCTCAGCCGAGGGAAGGGGGCCTTCACGCGCCGCCGCTGTGACTGCTGGGACCGGTGGTGTTACTGGGGCCTTCACGGACCTGCGAGCCCCATGCTCACCGTGCTCACCGCGCCTTGACGGCCTCGATGGTGAAACTCGCCGCCAGCCGCTGCGGATCCTCGGTCAGCCGCCATTCCTCGGTCGCCTCGTTCAGGGTCATGAACCCGGGAAGCGCGTTCCACGGCACACTGTCGTGCTCCACCAGCCGCGTCAGCGTCAGCCCCGCGTCGAGCAGCGAGGTGACGATCTCGCCCAGCCCGTGGTTCCATTCGTGCGTCCGGTTGTGCTGGAACGAAACGTCGGTGTCCACATAGGTCCCCGGCTCGTCGAACACCAGCGGTTCGGCCTGCTCGAAGTACGGGTACTTCGGTGTGATCTGCGGCTGCGTCTCGTCGAGGGTGCCCAGCATCGGGTGCATGTCGCGGATGAACAGCCGCCCGCCCGGTTTCAGCAGTTTCCCGACGACCTGTCCCCAGCGGGCGATGTCCGGCAGCCAGCAGATCGCGCCGATCCCCGTGTAGACGAGGTCGAATACCCCGGCGCCCAGCACGTCGGCGGCACTGTACACATCGGACTCGTGGTAGTCGATCTCCGCGCCGGTCTCGGCGGCCAGCCGTCGCGCGATCTCCAGCGCGGGCGCGGAAAAGTCGAGGCCGGTCATCCGTGCGCCGAGACGGGACAGGGAAAGCGTGTCCGTGCCGATATGGCACTGCAGGTGGACCCCGCGTGCCCCGGAGACGTCGCCGAGCAGCGGCTGGTCGAAGGTGACCACACCGCTGAGATGCGTCGGGTCCGCGACGAACTTCTGGTAGCCGTAGTCGGCCGACGCGGCGTGCGCGGGAGCGCGTTCGTCCCAGTTCGCCCGGTTGACCGTCACGTAATCCGTCACGAAGTCGCGGCCTTCTCGGCGGCGCTGCGCAGCACGCAGAATTCGTTGCCTTCGGGGTCTCCGAGGACGGCCCATCCGGTGCCGTCGGGATTGCGCCGGTCGTGCAGGAGGGTCGCGCCGAGCTTCAGCAGACGCTCCACCTCCTCGTCGCGCGGGATGTCCGGCGTGAGGCAGAGGTGGATCCGGTTCTTCACCGTCTTCGGCTCCGGGACCTGCCCGAAGAACAGCGTGACACCGTTGTCCATCTCGATGATCGCCTCGGGGTCGCCGGGCACGTCGTCATCGGCCATCGGCTTGCCGACGACACCGCTCCAGAAGCGGCCCAGTTCGTAGGCGTCGGCGCAGTCGAAGAAGAAGTTCTGTACGACAGAGGTCATGACGCCGCAGTCTGCCCGAGCCCGCGAAACCCGGCCAACGGTTTACGCCAGCCGCAGCCCCGGCGACCGGTGCACCTGCCGGTCCGCGTCGATGATCAGCACCTGGCAACCCGGCCGCGAAGCGACCCACGCGATCCCTTCGGTCCCCATCGCGAAGGCGGCCGTGGCGAGGGAATCCGCGGTGACGAGGTCGTCGGCGGCGACCGTGACGCTCAGCAGCCCGACCGGCGGGCGCCCCGTCCGGCCGTCGAGGATATGCGCGCCGCGTTCGTATTCGGCCGAGGTCGCGACCGCGCCGCCGGACGATTCCACCACGGCGCAGACCGCGTCGGGCCGTTCGGGATGCCGGATGCCGACCCGCCAGGCGCGGCCGGGTTCCGGTTCGCCGGAGGTGATCACGTCCCCGCCCGCGTTGATGCAGAACACGTCCAATCCCTCGGCCAGCAACAGCGACGCCGCCTGCTGCACCGCCCAGCCCTTGACCACCGCGTTCGGATCGAGCCGCCGTCCGGGGAGCCGGGCGGTGAACGCCCCGCCGGACAGCCGTTCGTAGTGGTCGCACAGCGAAAGCACTTCCAGGAGGTCGTCGCTCAGTTCCGAAGGCGAGAGTTCGCCGCGGTCGTAACGGCAGACCTCGCTGTCGGCCTTGAACGGACTGAACCGCGCGTCGACTTCCCGCAGCCAGCCGAAGACGCCGTCGATGGCGTGGTCGACGAGCCCGCCACCCGCCCGGACGTCGACCGAGACCGGCAGTCCCATCACCTGTTCGACGCGGTTCATCTGGCGTCCAGCGCCGCCTGCAGCGATTTGACGTACGACTCGCTCGTCGACGTGGCGCCGGAGACGGTGTCGATGTCGGCGCTCTGCGCGGTCAGCGTCTCCTCCTGCAGGATCGGGATCGCGTCGACCCCGCGGCCGCTCGTCGGCCGTTGCAGCAGGCGGACTTCGGCGATCTTGTCCTCGGCCGAGATCACCAGCCGCACCTGCACGGTGCCGTACCGGTTGCTCTCCACCGAGCCGTCGATGGTGCGCTCGCCGCCTTCCGACGCGCCACCGTCCGCACTCGACGACGGTGCCGGGGCGGGCGCCGCGACGGCCACGGTCTCCGAGCCGAGCGGGCCCGGTTCGTACAGCCACACCCCGAGGAAACCGGCGGCCGACAGCGCGACCGTGGCCGCGACGATGGTCTTCTTCATGATCGGGTCTCCCTGGTTCAGGCGGCGAGGCTGAAACGTTCGGCGTGGACCTGGCTGCCCGGCACCCGCAGTTCCCGCAGGCTGCGCAGCGTCGCCGAGGTCATCCCGGGCGGGCCGCAGACGAAGACGTCCCGCTCCGCGATATCCGGCACCAGGCGCCGCAGATTGGGGGCGCCGAGCACCGGACCGGCCTGATCGGACGGTCCACTGAGGACTCGGACGACCGCGCCGCGCGCCCTGGCAAGGTCGATCAGCTCCGGCAGGAGGACGGCGTCGCGTTCGTCGCGGACGCGGTAGAGCACCACGACATGCCCGGAGATCTCCTCCAGCAGTGCGCGCACCGGGGTGATCCCGACGCCGCCCGCGACCAGCAGCGCGTCCGGTTTCTGTTGGTGCATCGTGGTGAACGCGCCGTACGGGCCTTCGGCGAACACCCGGGTGCCGACCTTGAGCGACCGCAAGGACGCACTGCCGTCGCCGGCGGCCTTCGCGGTCAGCCGCAGGGTGCGGCCGTCCGGCGCGGCCGACAGCGAGAACGGATTCGCCTGCCACCAACGATCCCGCGTCATGAAGCGCCACAGGAAGAACTGGCCCGCCCGCGCGGGCATCTTGTCGAGATCCTTGCCGGAGATGTACACCGAGACGACGTCGTGGGATTCGGGCACCACGGCGACGACCCTCAGCCGGTGCCGCAGATTCCGCGCCAGCGGCAGCACCACCCGGCCGGCGACGACCGAGCCGAGCGCGACACCCCACACGGCCCACCAGTAGACCTGGGCCCCGGGCGAAGACGCGAACGATCCGCCCAGCGCGATCTGATGCGTGAACGCCAGCACGACCGCGGCGTAGGTGTAGAGATGGATGAAATGCCAGGTCTCGTACGCCAGCCGTCGCCGGGCGAACCGGGCGGAGACGGCGCCGACGAGCAGGATCAGCGCGAACGCGACGACCGCGCGCAGGATCCCCTCCAGTTCGGTCACCATCGTGACGAACTCGTCCACCACACCGTTGTCCTCGACCTGCGCGTAGCCGAAGACGATGAACACGAAATGGGCGAGCAGCGTCCACAGCAGGGCGAACCCGGTCCAGCGGTGCCAGCCGGTGAGCCGGTCCATGCCGAGGCGGCGGTCGAGCCATGGCAGCCGGGCGACCAGCAGCAGCTGGAACGCCATCGTCAGCGCCCCGTACAGCCCGGCGAGCCTGCCGATGCTGATGAGCACGTTGTCCGACGGCCCGGCGGCGAAGAACAGCATGGTCACGGCGGCCACGTTGGCCCCGAGGAAGAGGAAGAGCCCGGCGCGCGCGGCGATCCTGGGCCGGATCGCCGGGCGCGGTTTCACGGCGGTCTGCGTCATGGTGGTCACACGTGGCCCCTTCCAGGCTGGTTCAAGCCCCGAGCCTGCTGTGCCAACCTGTGACCTTTCTTGGCGGAAGCTGTCGGCTTGCTGTCGTGTGCGGTCCCGCCTCGCCCTCGCGCGCGCGTTCACGGAGGATGGCTTCGTGAACACCGAGAACCCCGTGCGCCTGCTGGTGGTGGACGACGAGCCGCATATCGCCGATCTGGTGGCCACCGTCGCCCGTTACGAGGGCTGGCAGGCCGTGACCGCCGGATCGGGCGAGGCCGCGCTGGCCAAGGCGGCCGAATTCGTGCCCGACATCGTCGTGCTCGACCTGATGCTGCCCGGGATCGACGGGTTCACCGTGCTGGACAAGCTCCGCGAGGCCGGGACGGCGGTGCCCGTGGTCTTCCTCACCGCGAAGGACGCGACCGCGGATCGGGTCGCCGGGCTCACCCGGGGCGGTGACGACTACCTCGTCAAGCCGTTCTCCGTCGAGGAACTGATGGCGCGGCTGCGCGCGGTCCTGCGGCGGAGCACCAACCAGGCGAAGGCCGCGGTGCTGCGGGTCGGCGACCTGACCCTCAACGAGGACACCCGCGAGGTCGCCCGCGACGGCAAACCGGCCGATCTGACCCCGACCGAATACGAACTGCTGCGCTACCTCATGCGGCATTCGCCCTCGGTGATGACGAAGGCACAGATCCTCGACCACGTCTGGGAGTACGACTTCGGCGGCCGGTCCAATGTGGTCGAACTCGTCATCTCGCATCTGCGCCGCAAACTCGACACGGGCGACGAGCCGCTGATCCACACCGTGCGCGGCGTGGGCTACGTCGTGCGGCAGGCGGCGAGATGAAGATCTTGCGCCGGTGGTACGACGCCTGGCGCCGGTCGAGGCTCGGAACCCGGCTGGCGCTCGGGCTCGGCGCGCTGGCGCTGGTCGTGTTCGCCGTGGTCGGCACCGTGATGGTCGGCATCATGAAGGGCTATCTGAACGACCGGCTCGACGAACAGCTCGCCAAGACCCAGATCAGCCAGGTGCCGTTGCTGCGCACCACGCACGGCGGGAAACCGCAGCAGGCCTACGGGTGGTTCTCCGCCGTCTTCGCGGTGCAGAACGGCGACGCGCTGCCGCAGGCGGGCGGTTCCCTGCCGCCGGACACGAAAGCGCTCGAAAAGGTCGCCGAGGACGCGACGCGGACCGAGGTCCTGCGCACCGTCTACATCGAGGACAAGGGCACGTACCGGGTCCGGGCCTGCCCGATCGAACCGGCGCGGAACATCGTGCTGGTCAGCGCCGCGCCGCAGGCGGATCTGGACCGGACGGTCAGCCAGCTGATCATGGTCGAGGTGGTCGCGTTCCTGCTGGCGCTCGCGGTGCTGGTGATCGCGGGACGGCTGGTGCTGCGGCGAGGGCTGCGGCCGCTGAGCGACATGGCCGGGACGGCGCACGACATCGCGTCGCACGACCTCACCACGAACGCCGATCTCCCGGTGCGCGCGCAGGCGAGTGGCGGCGGCGCCGAGGTCGAGGAACTGCGGACGGCGTTCAACGTCATGCTGGCGCATCTGGATTCCTCGCTGGTCGCGCGCCGGGAGGCGAACGAACGGCTGCGGCGGTTCATCGCCGACGCCTCCCACGAACTGCGGACGCCGCTGACGTCGATCCGGGGCTACGCCGAGCTTTTCCGCTACGCCGCGGCGAACGAGCCCGCCGAACGCGAAGCGCATCTGTCGAAGATCCGGGAAGAGACGCAGCGGATGAGCGTGCTCGTCGACGACCTCCTGCTCCTCGCGCGCCTCGACGCGCCGGAGACCGAGGCGCCGCTGCGGCTGGTCGCCGTCGATGTCGCCGAGCTGATCACCGACGCCGGGGAGGCCTTCGCGGCCGGACGCCCGGAGCATCCGCTGAGCGTCGGCGCGTTACCGGAAGGTGTTGTCCTGCAAGCGGATCCGGTGCGCCTGCGGCAGGTGCTGGACAATCTGCTCGCCAACGCGGCGGTGCACACGCCGCCCGGGACCGCGGTGACTTTGTCGGCCACGGCGTCGGAATCCGAGGTCGTGCTGCGGGTGAGCGACGCCGGGCCCGGGATCCCGCCGGAGGCGCGGGAACGGATCTTCGACCGGTTCTACCGTGTCGACACCGCTCGCACCCGCGGCAACGGCGGGACCGGGCTCGGGCTCTCGGTGGTGCTCTCGCTGGTTTCGGCGCACGGCGGGACGATCGAGGTGGAGAGCGTGCCGGGGGCGACGACGTTCACCGTGCGGCTGCCGCGCCGCCGCTCGTGACCCCGGTCTGGTCGTGGGTACGTCCGTGAAGGCCTCCTTGAGGGACCCAGGGTCCCTCAAGGAGGCCTTCACGGACGGGCGAGTCGCCATATTCGCCCCACTTGCACCAGCAGTCACAGGAGATGCGCGTGAAGGCCTCCTTCCCTCGGCTCAGCCGAGCAAACTCGACCTTCACACCTTGCCTTCAAGTACTCGGGGAAGTGACCAAGAGCGGCGCGCGACTACCCGACCCGCCGCTTCACGTGATCCGGCACCGTCCACTCACCGACCAGGTCCACCGACGGCTCCGGCTCCCCGAACACGGTCCGCACCGGCAGCACCCCCGCCCACGAGAGATCGGCCGCGACCTCGTCCTCGGGATCATCCGGGCCTTCGCCGCGCATCTTCACCGACGCCTCGGTGAGGTCCAGCTCCAGCACCGAAACGGACGCGAACTCCTTCGCGTTGACATCCCGCGCGTGTTCCCACGAACCGGGCGCGAGATGGTCGGTCAGCACGTGGAGGCCGTGCATCTTCCGGTCGCGATCGGTGACCGCGGCCGCCTTCCCCAGGATCACCGCGCTGCGGTAGTTCATCGAGTGGTTGTTGACCGAGCGCGCGTACACGATGCCGTCGAGCAGGGTCACCGTGACACAGACCTCGACGCCGTCGGAGTCGCGCATACTCCTCGCCCCGGTGGATCCATGCAGGTAGAGCGTGTTCCCGTCGCGGCCGTAGCCGGTCGGGATGACCAGCGGGACGCCGTCGCGCACGACGCCCAGGTGGCAGATCAGGCCTTCGTCGAGCACCGCGTACAGCGCCGAGCGGTCGGTGAGCGCGCGGTTCTTCTTGCGGCCGAGGGTGGTCCGGTCGGTGGGTGAGAGCGGGGTGGACATGCGATCAGTCTCACCCACGCGAGTGGCCTGTAATAATGTCCAATTCTCCTATACTTGAGAAGTCCACTTCAGGAGTACGCCATGTCCGACACCGCCCTGCCGGTCAGTCTCGACCGTGATTCGGCCGTCCCGCTCGCGGTCCAGCTGGCCGACGCGTTGCGCGCGGCCGCGGGCGACGGGCATCTGCGCGGCGGGGACAGGCTGCCCTCGACCAGGGCGCTCGCGAGCCGTCTCGGCGTCAGCCGCACGGTGACGTCGGCCGCGTACGAGCAGCTCCACGCGGAGGGCTGGATCGCGGGCCGCCACGGCTCCGGCACGTACGTCACCACCACGCCGCCCGCGGACAGGCCGTCGAAGGGCCCCGCTCCCGGCACACCCGCCGCGCCGCCCATGCTGGTCGACCTCACCCCGGGTGTCCCATGGGCCGACGGCGTCGAGAAGGCTGCTTGGCGCCGCGCGTGGCGGGCCGCCGCCGATCCGCGCCCGACCTACCGCGAGGACCGGGCCGGGCTGCTCGCGTACCGGGACGCCGTGTCCGAACACCTGCTGCGGCACCGCGGTCTCGCGGCCGGAACGGTACTCGCGACCGGCGGCACGACGGCCGCGGTGATCGAACTCGCGGGCGCGATGCTCTCGCGCGGCGACCGTGTCGCGATCGAAGAGCCGGGGTATCAGCGGGCTGTGCAGGCGTTCCGCCGGGCGGGGATGGAGGTAGTGCCCGTCCCGGTCGACGAAGAGGGCCTGCGCCCGGACGCCGTCCCCGCCGACGTACGCGCGGTGTACTGTTCGCCGGCGCATCAGTATCCGCTCGGCAGCCGGATGAGCGCGTCGCGCCGCGTCGACCTGGTCGAACTCGCCCGTGCCCAGGGCATGCTGGTGATCGAGGACGACTACGACGGCGAGCTGCGGTTCGACGTCGCGCCGCTGCCGCTGCTGGCCGCGCTCGCGCCCGACGTCGTCGCGCATCTCGGGACCACCAGCAAGATCCTCACCCCGGCGCTGGGCGCGGGCTGGATGGTCGCGCCGGCCCCGGTCGCGGCCGCGGTGCTGGAGTACCGCGAGGCGACCGGCACGCGGCCGTCGCCCGCGGGGCAGCGGGTGCTCGCCGAACTGGCGCGGCACGGCGATCTCGGCAGGCATCTGCGGAAGCTCCGGCGGGAACTGTCGGAGCGCCGGTCCCTGGTCTCGGCCGCGCTGACGTCGGCGGGGATCCCGGTGCTCGGCGACGACGCGGGCGCGCATCTGGTCGTCCCTTGTGGATCCGCGGAAGAAGAGGCGGCGCGGATGGCGGCTGCGGAACGCGCCGGGATCCGGCTCGACGGGCTGGCCCGGCACTTCGCCGGGACACCGACGGTGTTCGGGAACCTCATCGGTTACGCGGGCTGCTCGCGCGAGGCGCTCCATTCCGCGCTCAAACCGCTGATCGCCGTGCTCGGTTGACCTCGACCAAGCTGGAGGTCATAGCTTGCGGTCATGCGTGAGATCAGAGTGTCCCGGTTCGGCGATCCCAGCGTCCTCGAACAGGTCGAAGTGTCCACTCCCGAACCCGGGCCGGGGGAGCTCCGCGTCGCGGTGACGGCGGCCGGGGTCGGCTGGCTCGACGCCCTCATCCGGCGGGGCGACGGCCCCGACGTGTTCGCCGTCGAGCCGCCGTACGTGCCGGGCGGATCGGTGGCGGGCACCGTCGACGCGGTGGGCGCCGGTGTCGACGAGGCCTGGCTGGGCGAGGTGGTCCTCACCCACGCTCCGGGCGGCTATGGCGGGGGATACGCGGACACGGTCGTCGCACTGCCGGACGACACCTTCCCGATCCCGGAGCGGCTGGATCCCCGGCACGCGGTGGCCCTGTTCGACGACGGCAGTACCGCGCTGGCGCTGCTGGAGAAGACCCCGGTCGCCGCCGGCGAGCGAATCCTGGTGATGCCGGGCGTGGGCGGGCTCGGCAGCGTGCTGGTGCAGCTCGCCCGCGCGGCGGGCGCGACGGTCTTCGCGGCGGTCCGCGGTGAGGAAAAGGCGGCGATCGCGCGGAAACTGGGCGCCGAGCCGGTGGACTACTCGGCGGCGGACTGGACGGGCGACGTGCTCGCTCTCACCGGCGGCCATCGCCTGGACGTGGTCTTCGACGGCGTCGGAGGTGAACTCGGCGCCGCATCGCTCGCCTTGCTGGCGAACGGCGGCCGGTTCTCCGGCTACGGCATGTCCAGCGGAGCGGAGACGGTGATCGGTGACGCCGACCGCGCCCGGCTGTCCGTTGTGGACATGGCGCAGCTGGTCGGGTTCTGGCCCGACAACCCGCGCCGGGTGCGGGAGATCCTGCGACGGGCGGCAGAGGGACGGTGACCCCGGTCATCGGCCGGACGTATCCGCTGGCGGAGGCGTCCGCCGCGCACTCGGACATCGAGGCGCGGCGGTACACCGGGAAGAGCCTGCTCCTGCCCTGAGTGCTCAGAACCGCAGCGGCACCGCGGGGAGGTTGGCGGCGATGACGTCCGAAACCGTCTGGAGCGGCCCCGTCCCCGCGGTGTCCGGCACGGTGAGCGCGGTGTAGACGGGACGGTCCACCACGAACCACGTCGCGGTGCCCTCGCCTTCGACCTGCAGCCACTGGACGGTGTTGATCGTCCGCAGCTGCGAGGTCCGGGTCAGCTCCGGCGGCTTGCCGAGACCGCACCGCAGGACCACCGGATCGCCGGTGCCCCAGCCGATCGTCGCCTCGGGGGCCGGATCGGCCAGCGTCCGCCGGACCAGCGTGGTGCCGGACGACGTGAGCTCGTGGGGGAGCGCGCCGATGAGTTTCGCGCATTCGGGGGACCCCGACTGCGGCGCCGGGACCGGGACGAGCGGGAGCGGGCCGTCCGCGGCCGGGGCGTCGGATTCCGCGCCGCGGGTCAGCCCGAAGACGGCCACGCCCGCGACGAGCAGGATCGCCAGGCAGGCGGCCGCGATCAGCAGAGGTTTCGGCGGAGCGCCGGTGTCCGTGTCAGCCACCGGACCACTACACCACCTCTTACAGATGCACCACCGGGCAGGTCAGCGTACGCGTGATGCCCTCCACGTTCTGCACCTTGGCGACCACGAGCTGGCCGAGCTGGTCGACGGTGTCGGCGGCGGCCTTGACGATCACGTCGTACGGGCCGGTGACATCCTCCGAACTGGTGACACCGGAGATGGTGGAGATCTCCGCGGCGACCGCGGCGGCCTTGCCGACCTCGGTCTGGATGAGGATGTATGCGTGGACCACGGCGCGCCCCTTCGTAAAAGTCGGCTCAAGGTAGGAACGTTGTAGCAACGTATCGCCAGCCCCGGGAAAAACCTAGGGCTTCCGACTATCGGTGATCGATATTTGTCCGGACAAGGGAAAGTGGAGGTGACGGGTGTCACCGAACGACGGCACGGTCGCCGGGACCGGTGAATTCCGGTTGATCGAAGCGGTGACGGCGGACCGGAAACAGCCGGAGTCGACGCTGCTCGGACCGGGGGACGACGCGGCCGTCGTGGCCACCCCGGACGGCCGGACGGTGGCGTCCACCGACGTCCTCGTGCAGGGCGTCCACTTCCGCCTCGACTGGTCCAGTGCCGAGCAGGTGGGCCGCAAGGCGGTCGCGGTGAACCTCACCGACATCGCCGCGATGGGCGCCCGCCCGACGTCCGTCCTCATGGGATTCGCCTGTCCCTCGGACACTCCGACGGCCCTCGTCACCGAACTCACCCGGGGCATGTGGCTTGAGGCAGATCGCGCGGGCGTCGGGATCGTGGGCGGCGACATGGTGCGCGCCGACCAGATCGTGATCAGTGTCACCGCGCTGGGTGACCTCGGCGGCCGGGAGCCGGTGACGCGGTCCGGCGCGCGTCCCGGCGACGTCGTCGCGGTCTGCGGGCGGCTCGGCTGGGCGGCCGCCGGTCTCGCCGTGCTCGGCCGGGGTTTCCGGTCACCGGTCAGTGTGGTCAACGCGCAGCGCTGCCCCGAACCGGACTACGAAGCGGGTATCCGTGCGGCCGACGGCGGCGCGACCTCGATGATCGACGTGTCCGACGGGCTCCTTTCCGACCTCGGCCACATCGCCGAGGCGTCGGGCGTCGGGATCGACGTGCGGACGGCGGATCTCGACGTGTCGAGCAGGCTCACCGAAGTCGGCACCGCACTCGGCGCCGACCCGCTGAAATGGGTGCTCACCGGCGGCGAGGACCACGCGTTCGCGGCCACCTTCCCGTCGTTCGCCGAACTGCCCGAGGGCTGGACCGAGATCGGCGTCGTCACCATGCCGGATTCGGGGGTCACGGTGGACGGGAAGCGGTACGGCCACGACAGTGGCTGGCAGCACTGGCGTTAGGAGCGGGACGCCCACCAGGTCGACTCGCCGGCGACGGTGAACCCGAGGGATTCGTACAGCGGCCTGCCCAGCCGGGAAGCGGTGAGGGTGACCGGGTTTTCCGCCAAGGGGGCGAGGGAACCGAGCATCACGGCTCGCCCGACGCCGCGAGAACGGAAAGCCGGCGGCGTGCCGACCCAGTAATGGCTGCCGAAGCCGTTCTCGACGACGGTGACGCACGCGCCGGCGACCTCGCCGTCGAGCCGCGCGACGAACACCTCGACACCCGGCTCGCCGAGCAGGGCCAGGGGGAACATCTCTCCCGCGCGGTAGGGCTCGAACCGGTCGAGCTCGAAGCCCGCGATGACCGCGCGTTCGGCCGCCCGCAGGTCTTCCTCGCCGTGGACCCGGACCACCTCCATCGAGGGTTCGGCGACCGGGGAGGGCGGCCGCAGCATGACGGGCATCCGCCAGCTGCGCATATCCCCGAGGTGGCTCAGATCGGTGACACTGAAGGGATCCTCGGCGTCCACCGGACCCTTCGCCCGCCTGGCCAGCTCCGTGATCTCCGCCACCTCGCCGTCGGAGAGGCCGGGTTCCTGGATCAGGACACGCAATCCCGCGCGCTCGTCACCGGCGACGGCGAGAAAACCGTTGCGGCGGATCACTTCGTGACCGCGGGAGCGGCCGGTGGCGGCCCAGAAGGCGGCGGAATTGCGGGCCTGGCGGAGTTGCGCCTCGGCGAGGCCTGCTTCGATCGACATGGGCAGAACCTAGCGCTCGCTTCCCCCGCGGGAGGGCCGATCGCTAATCTCGCGCTCATGGACCTTCGTGTGCTGGCCTACGACCACCCCGACGCGGTGAAACTGCTGGCCGAAGCCCAGCTCGAGCTGGCCGCCCGGTACGGCAGCGAAGACGAGACGCCCATGGACGCGGCGCAGTTCGCCCCGCCGAAGGGACTGTTCCTGGCCGCCTACCTCGACGACGTCCCGGTCGCCTGTGGTGCCTGGCGGGCGCACGACGGGCCGGATCCGCTGTTGCCCGGCGACGCCGAGATCAAGCGGATGTTCGTGATGGCCTCGGCGCGCGGCCGCGGCCTCGCGCGGGCGCTGCTCGCCGACCTGGAACGGACGGCCGCCGAGGCCGGACGGCTGCGCATGGTGCTGGAGACCGGGGACAAGCAGCCGGAGGCCATCGCGCTGTACGAGTCGTCGGGTTACCGGGAGATCCCGGGCTTCGGGTACTACAAGGACGAGCAGGGAAGCATCTGCTACGGCAAGTCGCTGGTCTAGGAGGACGTATGCCGATCTACGCACTGGGTGACCTCGAACCCTCGATCCACCCGGACGCCTACGTCCACCCTGACGCGACGGTGATCGGCGACGTCCGGATCGCGGCTTTCGCGTCGGTGTGGCCGCAGACGGTCTTGAGGGGCGACCACGGTTACATCGAGATCGGCGAGCGGTCCAACGTCCAGGACGGCTGCGTGCTGCACTGCACCCGCAAGGAGCCGACGATCATCGGGAAGTCCTCCGCCGTCGGGCATTCCGTGCACATCGAGGGAGCGCGGATCGGCGAAGGCTGTCTGATCGCTTCGGGTTCGGTGGTGCTGAACGGAACCGTCGTCGAAGACGGCGGGATGGTCGGCGCGGGCGCGGTTCTCTCCTACGGGTCCTATGTGGACAGTGGGCACATCGCGCTCGGCGTGCCCGCGAAGACGCGGCCGAACACGTCGTTCGGGCCGGACAAGATCAAGCTGGTCGTCGACGGGTATGTCGAGCGCGCGGGGCGGTTCCGGGCCGAACTCCGGCGGCTTGCGTGACGTGAGTAAGCTCGCACGCCGTGACCGCACGACCGCTGCAGGACATCGTCGAAGCAGGCTGGGCGCAGGCCCTCGAACCGGTGGCGCCGCAGGTCGCCGCGATGGGGGAATTCCTCCGCGCGGAGATCGCCGCGGGCCGGACCTACCTCCCGGCGGGTGAACACGTGCTGCGGGCGTTCCAGCAGCCGTTCCACGACGTGCGGGTGCTGATCGTCGGGCAGGACCCGTACCCGACGCCCGGGCACGCGGTCGGGCTGAGCTTCTCGGTGGCGCCGGACGTCCGGCCGATCCCGAAGAGCCTGATCAACATCTACAAGGAGTACTGCGAAGACCTCGGCCACCCGCTGCCGTCGAACGGCGATCTGACGCCGTGGGCCGACCAGGGGGTCCTGCTGCTCAACAGGTCGCTGACCGTGCAGCCGGGCAAGTCGAACTCGCATCAGGGCAAGGGCTGGGAAGCGGTCACCGAGCAGGCCATCAAGGCCCTCGCGGCGCGGGACGAGCCGATGGTGGCGATCCTGTGGGGCCGCAACGCGCGGAACCTGAAGCCGATGCTGGGGAAGGTGCCGTGCATCGAGTCGGCGCACCCGAGCCCGCTTTCGGCGCATGCCGGCTTCTTCGGGTCGCGGCCGTTCAGCCGGGCGAACCAGCTGCTGGCCGATCAGGGTGCCGGCCCCGTGGAGTGGAAGCTCCCCTAAGACCTCTTTGCGCGTGAAGGTCCCCTTCCCTCGGCTCAGCCGAGGGAAGGGGACCTTCACGCGCTTCCGTGACAGCAGTGACCGCTGTGACTCCCGAGGTTTCGCCAAAGTCCGTGAAGGCCTCCTTCACTACCTTCAGGGTAG
>NZ_LQMT02000010.1:371182-390349 GCF_001620365.2 Amycolatopsis keratiniphila subsp. keratiniphila | reverse complement strand
GTGAGTGGCGATTCGGGTTCTAACCCGAATCGCCACTCACGACGTCGCCCCACCCCGGAGCACAAAAAAATGGCGGGTGCTCCGAAGAGCACCCGCCATTCCCCAAAAACCCGGCTCAGCCGCGAACGACCTTGCCCGCCTTGATGCACGAGGTGCAGGCGTTCAGGCGCTTGCGCTGGGACAGACCGATCTTGGCGTGAACGGTCTGGATGTTCGGGTTCCACCGGCGGTTGGTACGCCGGTGGGAGTGCGAGACCGACTTGCCAAAGCCCGGTCCCTTGCCACAGACGTCGCACACGGCAGCCACGTCGAACTCCTCTGGATCTGGGACAAAGAATGACGCGCCCAGCATGCTGGGCAACTCGACCATAGTAACCAGTGGCTCAGAGCCCTCCGGCACCGGGTCGATACCCTCGCTGGAACAGGTAGGAGGTTACGGCGTGCGGGTGCTGGACGTGGCGGCGGTCTCGGCTTGGTCCGCGGCCTGTGTGCACAGCTTGGCGGTGCTGCGGCCGTCGATCGACGGCATCAACGTCTACCCGGTCGCCGACTCCGACACCGGCTCCAACCTGCTGTTCACCATGACCGCGGCCCGCGACGCGCTGGCGGAGGCCGAGCCCGCGACGACCGCCGAGGCGCTGGCGGCGTTCGCCAAGGGCGCGGTCGCGGCGGCCAAGGGCAACTCCGGCGTGATCATGTCGCAGGTAGTGCGCGGGATCGCCGAGTCGGCGGCCGCCAGGGAGCTCGACGGGCCCGGGCTCGCGGAGGCGCTCGGCTGCGCGGACCGGGCCGCCACGGGTGCGGTGAGCCGTCCGGTGGCCGGGACCATCCTGACCGTCCTCCACACCGTCGCCGCGACCGTCCGCGACGCGACGGGCTCACTCGAAGAGGTGGCTGCCGAAGCGGCGAGTGTCGCCGCCGAAGCGCTCGAAGAGACCCCGAAGCAGCTGCCCGTCCTGGCGGTCGCCGGGGTGGTCGACGCGGGTGCCCGCGGCCTGGTCGCGGTCCTCGACGCCCTGCACGGCGTGATCTCCGGCGGCCTCACCGAGCCGGAACACCCGCTCGAAGCGCATCACCATCACATGATCGACGCACCGACCGCGTGGGAGGTCATGTACCTGCTCGACGGCGTCGACGAAGGCAGCCTTCCCGGGCTTCGCAAGACCCTCAGCGGCCTCGGCGACAGCGTCACGGTCGCCGGGGACGGCGCGGGCGCGTACGCCGTCCATGTCCATTGCGCGGACATCGGCGCGGCGCTGGAGGCCGGGATCGAGCTCGGCCGTCCCCGCCGGGTCCGGGTCGAGCCGCTGATCACGCCCACCCCGGTCGAGGTCGGCGGCGGGATCGACCGGTCGGTGGTCGCGGTGGTCCACGGCGGGCCGCTCGCCGAGCTACTGCGTGCCGAGGGGGTCGCGGTGCTGTCGGTCCCGCCCGGGGCCTCGCCGACGGTCGAGGAGATGCTGGGCCTGATCAACGAGGCCGCCGGCCATCACGTCACCGTCCTTCCCGGCGGTCAGCGGCTGACCGCTGCGGCCGACGCGGCGGCCGGGCACGCGATGGCGGCGGATCGCGACGTCGTCGTCATCCCGTGCGTGTCACCCGTCCAGGTGCTCGCCGCGCTGGCCGTCCACGACAAGGACCGCCGCACCAACGACGACGTGGTCGCGATGGCCGAAGCGGCGGCCGCGACCAGGCGTGGCGAACTGCGGATCGCGCAGGAGGAGTCGCTAACCTGGGTGGGCCGGGCGCAGGCCGGTGACGTCGTCGGCCTCGTCGACGGCGAGGTCGTGCTGATCGAGCCCGCGCCCGCCTCGGAGACGAGCCTGGTCGCGGCTGCGGTCGGCGTGCTGAACCGGATGCTGGCCCTCGGCGGCGAACTGGTCACCGTGCTGACCGGCGTGGACGCGCCGGTCCGGCTGCCGGGTGAGCTGGCCGATCAGCTCCGCCTGGAGCATCCCGAGGTCGAAGTGACGAGTTACGCGGGCGGCCAAACCGACGCCGTGCTGCTGATGGGGGTGGAGTGACCGCATGACCAACCTGCGCGCGGACCTCAAGCTGGTCGTGGGCGCGGCGACGGCGAAGGCCCTCGCCAAGGGCCTCAAGATCGAGACGGTCAGCGACCTCCTGCGCCACTACCCCCGCCGCTACGCCGAGCGCGGGCAGCTCACCGACATCGCCGGGCTCGAACTCGGCGAACACGCCACCGTGATGGCGCGGATCGAGCGGGTCAACAAGCGCCGGATGAAGGCACGCAACGGCACCCTGCTCGAAATGGTGATCACCGACGGCAAACGCCGCCTGCAGTGCACCTTCTTCAACCAGGCCTGGCGGGAGAAGGAACTCGTGCCCGGCAAGAACGGGCTTTTCGCGGGCAAGGTCACCGCCTTCCGCGACGTCCTGCAGCTGGCGAACCCCGAGTACGAACTGTTCGACGCCGACCGGCAGGCCGAGGCGATGGACGACTTCCTCGCCGAGATCATCCCGGTGTACCCGGCGGCGCAGGGGATCCCGACCTGGGTGATCGCCAAGGCCGTGCGGCAGGTGCTCGACGTGCTGGAGGTCGACGAGGACCCGATGCCGATCGAGCTGCTCGCGCAATACGGTCTGCCCAGCCTGGAAAGCGCGCTGCGTGGTATCCACCGCCCGTCGGGCTGGGACGCGCTGAACTCCGCGCGCCGCCGGCTCAAATGGGACGAGGCCATGGCGGTGCAGCTGATTTTCGCGCAGCGACGGCATTCCCTGGTGTCGCGGCCCGCGAAAGCCTGTCCGCACAAGGACGACGGCATCCTCGACGCCTTCGACAAGCGGCTCCCGTTCGCGCTGACGTCGGGCCAGCAGGAGATCGGTGACGAGATCGCCCGCGATCTGTCCACCGAGCATCCGATGAACCGGCTGCTGCAGGGCGAGGTCGGTTCCGGCAAGACCGTGGTCGCGTTGCGGGCCATGCTGCAGGTCGTCGATTCCGGACGGCAGGCGGCGATGCTCGCGCCGACGGAGGTCCTCGCCGCGCAGCACGCCCGGTCGCTGCGCGAGATGCTCGGCGACCTCGGGCAGGCGGGCGAACTCGGCGGCGCGGAGAACGCGACGCGGGTGACCCTGCTGACCGGGTCGATGGGCGCCAAGGAACGCAAGAAGGCGTTGCTGGAGACGGTCAGCGGCGAGGCCGGGATCATCGTCGGCACGCACGCGCTCATCCAGGACACGGTTTCCTTCGCGGATCTCGGCCTGGTCGTGGTCGACGAACAGCACCGCTTCGGCGTGGAGCAGCGGGACGCGCTGCGGTCCCGCGGTTCCGACGAGACCAGCCCGCACGTCCTCGTCATGACCGCGACCCCCATCCCGCGCACGGTCGCGATGACCGTCTACGGCGATCTGGAGACGTCCGCGCTGCGCGTGATGCCGGTCGGCCGGTCGCCGATCAAGACGTCGGTGGTGCCGGTCGCGGAGCGGCCCGCGTGGCTGGACCGGGCGTGGCAGCGGGTCCGTGAGGAATGCGGCAAGGGACACCAGGCGTACATCGTCTGCCCGCGCATCGGTGACGAACCGGCGTCGGACAAGGGCGACAAGCGGCCGGCGCTCGCCGTCCTCGACGTGGCGCCAGAGCTGGCCGAAGGACCGTTGAAGGGGCTGAAGATCGGCGCCCTGCACGGCCGGATGCCCTCCGACGACAAGGACGCCGTGATGCAGGCGTTTTCCAAGGGGGACCTGGACGTGCTCGTCGCCACCACGGTGATCGAGGTCGGCGTGAACGTGCCGAACGCGACCGCGATGGTGATCATGGATGCCGACCGCTTCGGCATCAGCCAGCTGCACCAGTTGCGCGGCCGTGTCGGCCGGGGCAGCGTGCCGGGGCTGTGCCTGCTGGTCACCGAAGCCCTGGACGGGACGACCACCCGTGAGCGGCTCGCCGCCGTCGAGTCCACGACGGACGGTTTCGAACTGTCCAGAATGGACCTGGAGCTGCGCCGCGAGGGCGACATCCTCGGTGCCGCGCAGTCGGGGAAGAAGTCGACGCTGAAGCTGCTGTCGTTGCTGCAGGACGAAGAGGTCATCGCCGAGGCGAGGGCCCGCGCGTCGGAAATCGTCGAAAAGGACCCGGCTTTGGGGAATTACTTGGGGCTGGCACATATGATCGCCGACGTCGTCGACGAAGATCGCGTGGAGTACCTGGAAAAAAGCTGACGTGAACATCTGTGCCCGATCGGACCTTGCCGCCGGACGGGTGCAGGGGTTTTCCTCGATCCGTACGGGCGAGGGAGGCCGGGATGACAGCAGCGGTGCGGATCCGGCTCGGTGAGGACGGGGCCGACGCGGAACGGGTCGACCAGCTCGCCGGGTACCTCCGAGGGGAACTGATCGAACGCGGGGTCGCCGACGTCAAGGCGTTGCCCGCCGGTGAGGCGCCACCCGGTTCGCGGGGCTTCGACGTGGCGACGGCCGGCGGCCTGCTGGTCACGCTGGGGAAGTCCGCCGAAGGTCTGCGCTCGGTGGTGGCGGCCGTACGGGAATGGCTTTCGCGCGGTGGACGGGTGAAGCGCACGATCCGGCTGGAGATCGACGGCGACGTGCTGGAGCTGTCCGAAGCGTCGCTCACCGATCAGGACAAGCTCGTCGACCTCTTCGTGAGCAGGCATTCGCCGTCATGACCGGCGAGCGGCGGGCCCTGATCATCGCCAACGGGGAGTACGACAACGCCGGGCTGAGCGCGCTGCGGTCCCCGGCCGCCGACGCCGAAGCGCTCGCCGAGGTCCTCGCCGACCGGGCCGTCAGCGAGTTCGACGTCCGGGTGGTACGCGACGAGACGGCGCACGTGATCGCGGGCCGGGTCGAGGATCTGTTCGCCGACAGCGCGCCGGACGACGTCCTGCTGGTGCATTTCTCCTGCCATGGCTTGAAAAGCGAGTCGGGTGAGCTGTTCTTCGCCGCCCGCAACACCCGGCCGGAACGGCTGGCGTCGACCGCCGTCCCCGCCGACTTCGTCCAGCGCTGCATGCGGATGAGCCGGTCGCGGAGCATCGTCCTTCTGCTGGACTGCTGCTACGGCGGCGCTTTCAGCCAAGGCGTGGCCGTGCGCGCCACCGGCGAGGCCAATGTGCTCGACGCGTTTCCCGGCGGGGGTTTCGGCGGCCGCGGCCGGGCGGTGATCACCGCGTCGAACTCCATCGAGTACGCCTTCGAGGGCGATCATCTCGCCGACGGCCACGCGCGGCCGTCGGTGTTCACCTCGGCGCTCGTCGAGGGGCTGCGGACGGGCGACGCGGACCGCGACGAGGACGGCTGGATCGCGCTCGGCGAGCTCTACGACTATCTGTTCGACAGCGTGCGCGAGCGGAATCCGAACCAGACGCCCAGCCGCGACATCGAGATGCAGGGCGAGCTGTACCTGGCCAGGAGCAGGCGCCGCCGGATCAAACCGTCGCCGGTCCCGGCCGATCTGCGCGCGGCGAGCGAGGATCCCAACATGTTCACCCGCCTCGGCGCGGTGACCGAGCTCCAGCGACGGCTGACGAGCGAGAACCTGTCGGTCGCCATCGGGGCGCACGAAGTCCTCACCACGATGGCGCAGACCGACATCCGGCATATCGCCGAGGCCGCCGACCTGGCGCGGCGGGAAGCGCGGGTGCGGGCCGAAGCCGAAGTGGTCCGGTTCGGCGAGGTGGTCCGGGGAACGCGGCCGGTGGCCCGCGTCCGGCTGGCCGGGCCGCCGATCGCGCGGGCGTGCCACTTCACCTCGTCGCATTCCTGGCTGCGAGTGACCGAAGACGGCGACGGCGCCGAGGTTGCCCTGGAGTTGTCGGAACTCGGGGCGTTCGACGGGCGGATCACGGTGACCGGACCGACCGGCGAGATCGTGGTGCGCGTCGAAGGTCAGGTCGTCGCGGAACCCGCGCCAACGCCGGTGTCGCGCCCGGAGCCCGTGCCGCTGGTCGAAACCGCGGCTCCGCCGCCGAAGTTCGAGCCGTTCGACATCGCCGCGAGCGTGCTGGCGTTCGTGGCCGCGGTGTACCTCGTGCCCATCGGTTTCGCGCTCAGCGACAGCATGGAGGAGTTCTTCGAAGACGGCGGCTGGACGGTCGTACCGCTCGGTGTCTTCGCGACCGTGGCGGGGATCCTGATGCTCTTGCCGAAGACCCGCCGGATGGCGGGGCCGGGAGCGCTGTGCGGACTCGCACTCCTTTCGGCGATCCCGTTCGGCTCGGCGCTGCTCGTGCTGACCGACGGTTGCCTGCTCGCGGGGGCCGTCTGCGCGCTGATCGCGGTGCGGCGTGACCGGAGCTTCCGCCTCGGGCTCGGCAAGCCGAGGGACGGATTCGCCATCGCCGCCCTCGCGGCCGGGGCCGGATGTGCGGCAGGGTTGGTGGCGGAGGCCGTCGAACTGCTCGGCTACTCGTCGAGCCGGGCCGACGAAGCCGCGATCTACCTCGTGGTCTCGGTGGTACTCCTGATCGGGACGCTGCTCGGCGCGCTCCTGCGGCCGGCGGCCTTCGGGGTCGCCTTCCTCGGTGGGGTGGCCGGAGGCGGCATCGTCATGGTGAGCATCCTCGCCCACGCGATTCCGAGCAGTTCGAGCGTCACCGGCGCCGGCTGGGGGATCGCGCTGGGGGCGGTGCTCGCGCTGGCCGTCGTGACCGGCTTCGCCGCCCGCAGGATGGAGGGCTGACGATGGCCACGATCCGCCTCGCGACCGTCGAGGACGCCTGGCCCATCGCGGAGGTGAACGTGCGGTCGTGGCAGTCGGCGTATCAGGGCCTGCTGCCCGAGCTCTACCTTCGCGATCTTTCCGTCGAGGGGCGGGCCGCCCGCTGGCAGCGGACGCTCGCCGATCCAGCCCACCGGGGCGACATCCTGGTCCTGGTCGAAGACGGAACGGTCCTCGGCTTCACCGCCGTCGACCGGATCCGCGGGGAACTGCGTGCGATCTACCTCGAACCGGCGCGCTGGGGCACGGGACTGGGCAGGGTGCTGCTTGACAACGCCGTCGCCACGCTGCGGGAGTCGGGGCACCGCGAGGCGACGCTCTGGGTGCTCGAGACCAACGAACGCGCCCAGCGGTTCTACGCGGCCGGAGGGTGGGCCCCGGACGGGGCGACGAAGACCGACACCATGCCCGGCGAGGACGTCCCGCTTTCCGAAGTGCGCTACCGGATCGACCTCGTCAGCGCTTGAACCAGGCGCTTTCCTCGGGTTTGTTGAGGGTGACGATGATGCCGACGGCGATGCCCATCCCGATCAGCTGCGTGAGCGCCCCGCCGTTGACCAGGCTGACCAGGCCCATGACGACGGCCAGCCCCTCCACCACGATGACCGTCGGCCGCACCCAGGGCGAACCGTGGGAAATCCTTATCGCGCAAGCGATCAGCACCACGGCGACGACGAAACCGAGGATCGCCAGCGCCAGGGCGAGGCCGGCTTCCTCGTTGCCGTGGTCGAGTTCGTTGATCGCGAGGGCGGTCACGAGCACGCTGACGAGGACGTTGAGGACCGCTTGCACCCAAAGGAAAACACGGACGATCTTGAGCTGGCGCGGCATCTCCCGCGGCAGGTTCCGGACTTCCCCGGTCATGACGGTCCCCTCTCGTGGCACGGAGAGCCCAGTCTGACCCCGAAATTTCCCGGCGCTGACGGTAAAACTGTCCTCAGCTCGTGACACCGCCCTCACGTGATCGAAGGCGGAACTCGCGTGATTGAAGCCGGAACTCGCGTGATCAGAGGCGGAACACGCGAGTGCGGCATCCAATCACGCGAGTTACGTCCCTGATCACGCGAGTCACGCCTTCAATCACGCCGCGCTTGGTGCCTAGCCCGTGAAGGCGCCCTCCCGCGCCGCGACCGCCACCGCCCGCGCGGTCACCCGCGCCTCCGCCACCGTGACACTTTCCCGCGACAGGAAGAGCCGGTAGAAGATCGGCCCGCACACCGCCCGCACCAGTTCGTCGCCATCCGTGCCGGAGGGGATCTCGCCCCGCGCGACGGCCCGTTCCGCGATCGGGGCCATGCGCACGTGCCGGTCGGCGTAGAAGTCGTGCAGCGCCTCGGCCGCTTGCGGCGATTGGAACGCCGCCAGTACCGACGCCGTCGGCAGCTCCTTCAGCGCGGGCTCGGTGAAGTACCGCACCACCTCGGCGGCCACCTCGTACAGGTCGTCTTCGAGCGACCCGGTGTCGGGTGCCTTCCAGTCGTCCTCCGCGCCCATCTGCAGCGCGGCGGCGACGAGCCCGTCCGGGGAGGACCAGCGCCGGTACACCGTGGTCTTGTGCACGCCGGACCGCTCGGCGACCGCTTCCACGGTCAGTTCGCCGAACCCGCGTTCGGCCAGCAGATCGAGGGTGGCGTGCAGGACGGCCTGGCGCGTGCGCTCGGTCCGGCCGCCGGGCCGCTGGGTACCGGAGGTTGCCAATTGCTACTCCTGTTGCGTTAGTGTGGCCAGTATGTCAGACCCAGCGAAGATCGCCGAACTCATCGGGGACGCCAGGATCGTCGCCATCGGTGAGAACAACCACCACATCCACGAGTTCGGCGACCTGCGCAATCGTTTGCTCCGCCACCTCGTCGAGCGGCACGGCTTCCGCGTCGTGGCGTTCGAATCCGGATTCGCCGAAGGGAAGCTCGTCGAAGACTGGCTGAAGGGCGCCCCTGGGGACGTCGCCGACATCGGCCGCGACGGCTTCACGTTCTCGCTCGGGGAGTCGCCCGAGGCGCACGAAATGCTGACGTGGCTCCGTGAACGGGGCGACGTCGCGTACTACGGCCTCGACGTACCGAGTTCCGCGGGCTCGCCGGTGCCGTCGCTCGACGCCGTCCGCGCTTATCTGTCCACAGTGGACGAGAATGCCACGGGCCTGGTCGACGCGGCCATCGAGGCGACGAAGGTTTACGCGTCGGTCAGCAGCGCGGACGCACCCGCCAAGTACGCCGCCCTCGACGACGCGACCAAGGACAAAGCGACCGCGGCGCTCACGCGGCTCAAAACGCACCTCACCTCGCTGCGTCCCGTCTACGGGGACACCACGGTCGCGGAGCATCACGTCGAAGGCGCGCTGCGCGTCGACGCGTACCTCGCCGAGGTCGCCGCGATGATGTCCGGCGACGCGCCCGCCCGGCAGAGCGGTTCGCGCGACGCGTACATGGCCGACACCGTCCGGCTGATCAGGCGGCTTCACGGTGACGACACGAAGATCGTCGTGATGCTCCACAACGGACACCTCCAGCGCGTGCCGTTCTCGCCGTTCCCCGGCCTCACCTCGCCGTCGGCCGGTACGCACCTGGCCGCGGAATTCGGCGAAGACTACTTCGCGCTCGGGCTCACCGCGGCCGAAGGCGAGACCACCGGGCTCAAGCCGGACGCGACCGCGCGGCTCGGGTTCACCGTGTACCGCCAAGACCTCGAAGCACCGGTGGACGGCAGCGTCGAGACCGAGGGCCCCGGCCTGGTGGACCTCCGCGCGCGGCGCGGCACCGAGGGACCCCAGAGCATCCGGCACGCGCACCTGTTCAACCCCGTCGACGTCGTGGAGGCGTTCGACGCGCTGGTCTGCTTCCCGAAATCGACGGTCAGCGCCCACGTCGGCCAAGACCAGTCGAACGGGTGACACTCCGGGGTTGCCGCCCCGCAGGCACAGGCGTAGAGCCAAGGCATGATCATTCGACTGGTACGGATCATGGCCGCGCTGGCGCTCCTCGTACTGGTGGCGCAGCCCGCCTCCGCGACGGAAGTCCAGCAGAACCCGCCGAACTGGGGGCTGGACCGGATCGACCAGCGAACCGGCCTCGATCAGCTCTACCACTACGAGACCGACGCCAAGGACGTCACCGTCTACGTGATCGACAGCGGGGTCGACGCGGCGCATCCGGATTTCGGCGGCCGCGTCAAACCCGGTAAGGACTTCCTGAACGGCGGCACGGACACCACCGACACCAACGGTCACGGCACGTACCTGGCCGGTGTCGCCGCTTCGAGGACCTTCGGCGTCGCGAAGGCCGCGCAGATCGTCCCGGTCCGGGTGATCGACGCACAGGGCGGCGGCGCGACGGACAAGATCATCGCGGGTATCGACTGGGTGACGCAGAACGCCCAGCAGCCCGCCGTCGCCGTCCTCGGTATCGGCGGCGCGGCCAACGACCAGCTCGACGCCGCCGTCCGGGCACTCGCGGCGGTCGTCCCGATCGCGCTACCGGCGGGCGGCGAGGCCACCGACGCGGGGAAGTTCTCACCCGGCCGGGTCACCGAAGCGCTCACCGTCGGCTCGACCGACGCCAGTGACCAGGTCGGGTCGACGTCGAACTACGGTGAGGTCGTCGACCTGTTCGCGCCCGGCGTCGACGTGCCGGGACCCAACGTCGGCGGGAGCGGTGGCCGGGTGCTCAGCGGCACGTCGTCGGCCGCCGCGCACGTCGCCGGGGTGGCCGCGCTGTACCGCGCCCTGCACCCGGACGCGCCGGCGCCGGACGTCGCGAAAGCACTCGTCGACCTCGCCTCGGTCGACGTGCTGACCGGGGTCCACGAGGGCACCGCGAACCGGTTGCTGCAGAGTCCCGGAGCGCAACTCAGCCGGGAATGATGTCCATCACCTGGGCAACAACTCCCGCCCTGCGGGAGCAAGCAGGTAACGTGCCTCACCTACCGATCCGATGATGGGAAGGACCGGCATGTTCCGCAAGGTACTGGTCGCCAACCGGGGTGAGATCGCCATCCGCGCGTTCCGCGCCGGATTCGAGCTCGGCGCGGGCACGGTGGCTGTGTTCCCGCACGAAGACCGCAATTCGCTCCACCGGCTGAAGGCCGACGAGGCCTACGAGATCGGCGAACCCGGTCACCCGGTGCGGGCCTATCTGTCGGTCGAGGAAATCGTGGCGGCCGCCAAGAAGGCGGGCGCCGACGCCGTTTACCCCGGCTACGGCTTCCTCTCCGAGAACCCGGACCTCGCGCGCGCGTGCGAGGACGAAGGCATCACCTTCGTCGGACCGAGCGCGGACATCCTCGAACTGACCGGCAACAAGGCCCGCGCGGTCAAGGCCGCCCGTGACGCCGGTGTGCCGGTGCTGGGTTCTTCCGAACCGTCCTCCGACGTCGACGCGCTGATCGCCGCCGCCGAGGAGATCGGCTTCCCGGTGTTCGTCAAGGCGGTCGCCGGCGGTGGCGGGCGCGGTATGCGCCGCGTCCAGGACCCCGCGCAGCTGCGCGAGTCCATCGAGGCCGCCGCCCGCGAGGCCGAGTCGGCCTTCGGCGACCCGACGGTGTTCATCGAGAAGGCCGTCGTCGAGCCGCGCCACATCGAGGTCCAGATCCTCGCCGACGGCGCGGGCAACGTGATCCACCTCTACGAGCGCGACTGCTCGGTCCAGCGGCGGCACCAGAAGGTCGTCGAGCTGGCCCCGGCGCCGAACCTGCCGTCGGAACTGCGGGACCGGATCTGCGCCGACGCGGTGAAGTTCGCCCGCCAGATCGGTTACCGCAACGCCGGCACCGTCGAGTTCCTGCTCGACCGGGACGGCAACCACGTCTTCATCGAGATGAACCCGCGCATCCAGGTCGAGCACACGGTGACCGAGGAGGTCACCGACGTCGACCTCGTCCAGTCGCAGCTGCGCATCGCCTCCGGCGAGACCCTCGACGACCTCGGCCTGTCGCAGGACACGGTGTACCTGCGCGGTGCCGCGCTGCAGTGCCGCATCACCACCGAGGATCCCGCCAACGGCTTCCGCCCGGACACCGGGATGATCAGCGCGTACCGTTCGCCCGGCGGTTCCGGTATCCGCCTCGACGGTGGGACGGCGTTCGCCGGCACCGAGATCAGCGCGCACTTCGACTCTCTGCTGGTGAAGCTCAGCTGCCGCGGCCGCGACTTCAAGACCGCCGTGGGCCGCGCCCGCCGCGCCGTCGCCGAGTTCCGGATCCGCGGTGTGGCCACGAACATCCCGTTCCTGCAGGCGGTTCTCGACGACCCGGACTTCCGCGAAGGCCGCGTCACGACGTCGTTCATCGAGGAGCGCCCGCATCTGCTCACCGCGCGCCATTCGGCCGACCGCGGCACCAGGCTGCTGACCTACCTCGCCGACAAGACGGTCAACAAGCCGAACGGCGAGCGCCCGCGCACCCTCGACCCGCAGCTCAAACTGCCGAAGCTGCCCAAGGGCCTCGAACCGGCGCCCGGCTCGAAGCAGAAGCTCACCGAACTGGGCCCGGAAGGCTTCGCCCGCTGGCTGAGGGAGTCGCCGACCATCGGCGTCACCGACACCACCTTCCGCGACGCGCACCAGTCGCTGCTCGCCACCCGTGTGCGGACGAAGGATCTGCTCGCCGTCGCGCCGATCGTCGCGCGGACCACGCCGCAGCTGCTCTCGCTGGAGTGCTGGGGCGGGGCGACCTACGACGTCGCGCTGCGGTTCCTCGCCGAGGACCCGTGGGAGCGGCTGGCGAAGCTGCGGGAAGCGGTGCCGAACATCTGCCTGCAGATGCTGCTGCGCGGCCGCAACACCGTCGGCTACACGCCGTACCCCACCGAGGTGACCAACGCCTTCGTCGAGGAGGCGACGGCGACCGGGATCGACATCTTCCGGATCTTCGACGCGCTCAACGACGTCGAGCAGATGCGCCCGGCGATCGAAGCCGTCCGCGAGACCGGATCCGCCGTGGCCGAGGTGGCGCTCTGCTACACGTCGGACCTGTCGGACCCGGCCGAAAAGCTGTACACGCTGGACTACTACCTCAAGCTGGCGGAGCAGATCGTCGGCGCGGGGGCGCACGTCCTGGCCATCAAGGACATGGCGGGCCTGCTGCGGGCGCCGGCGGCGGTACGGCTGGTTTCCGCGCTGCGCAAGGAATTCGACCTTCCGGTGCATATCCACACGCATGACACCGCGGGTGGCCAGCTGGCGACGTACCTCGCCGCGATCCAGGCGGGGGCGGACGCCGTCGACGGTGCCGTCGCGTCGATGGCCGGCACGACGTCGCAGCCGTCGCTGTCCGCGATCGTGGCGGCCACCGATCACTCGGACCGGCCGACCGGGCTGGATCTGCAGGCCATCGGTGATCTGGAGCCGTACTGGGAGAGCGTGCGCAAGATCTACGCGCCGTTCGAGGCCGGCCTCTCGTCGCCGACCGGGCGGGTGTACCACCACGAGATCCCGGGCGGTCAGCTGTCGAACCTGCGCACGCAGGCGATTTCGCTTGGCCTCGGCGAGCGGTTCGAGGACATCGAGGCGATGTACGCGGCCGCGGACAAGATCCTCGGGCATCTGGTCAAGGTCACGCCTTCGTCCAAAGTGGTCGGTGACCTCGCGCTGCACCTCGTCGGCGCGGGTGTCTCGCCGTCCGACTTCGAGGCGGAGCCGAACAAGTTCGACATCCCCGACTCGGTGATCGGCTTCCTGCGCGGCGAACTGGGCGACCCGCCCGGCGGCTGGCCGGAGCCGTTCCGCACCAAGGCCCTCGAAGGCCGGGCGCAGCCGAAGCCGGTGCAGGAACTGTCCGAAGAGGACCGCAAGGGACTCGCCGAGGACCGGCGCCGGACGCTGAACCGGTTGCTGTTCCCCGGGCCCACGAAGGACTACGAGGCGCACCGCGAGCAGTACGGCGACACCTCCGTCCTGCCGTCCAAGGACTTCTTCTACGGTCTGCGGCCGGGCGAGGAGTACTCGGTCGACCTGGAACAGGGTGTCCGGCTGCTGATCGAGCTGGAGGCCATCGGCGAGGCCGACGAACGCGGTCTGCGCACGGTGATGTCCACGCTCAACGGCCAGCTGCGCCCGATCCAGGTCCGCGACACCGCGATCGCGTCGGACATCCCGGCGACGGAGAAGGCCGCCAAGGGCGACCCGAAGCAGATCGCCGCGCCGTTCGCGGGCGTGGTCACGCTGCAGGTGTCCGAGGGCGACGAGGTCGAGGCGGGTGCCACGGTCGCGACCATCGAGGCGATGAAGATGGAGGCGTCGATCACCGCGTCGACCGGCGGCAAGGTGTCGCGGCGCGCGATCAACGCCGTCCAGCAGGTGGAAGGCGGGGACCTGCTGCTCGTCCTGGAGTAGCGGTACCGGTCCGTGAAGGCCTCCTTGAGGGACCCAGAGTCCCTCAAGGAGGCCTTCACGGACTTGCGGCCGCCACTAGCCTGGACCGGGTGCTGATCAACGCCGTACCCCAGTTCCAGGGCGCACTGACCGAGCGGGCGCCGGAGTTGCCCGAGGGCTGCGTCGCGCTCGCCGAGCTCGCGGGTCACGTGCTGGGCGTGCCGGTGCACCACATCCGGCAGACACGCGAGACCTCACCCGCGGTCGACGGCATCGCCAACCGCGCGGTGCTCACCGGCGCGAACCGGGCCGCGCAGCTCGCCGCGCTGGAGGCGCCGGGCGGGCCGGTGCTCACCATCGGCGGGGACTGCGGAGTCGAGCTGATCCCGATCGGCGTCGCGCGCTACCGCTTCGGGCCGGGCCTCGGTGTCGCCTGGTTCGACGCGCATTCCGACCTCAACACCGCGGAGACGTCGCCGTCCGGCGCGTTCCACGGCATGGTGCTGCGGTCGCTGCTCGGCGAGGGCGACCCGGAGTTCGCCGCGAACCCGCCGGTCGAACCGGGGCGCGTCGTCCTCGCGGGGACGAGGGCCTTCGACGACGCCGAGCGGGCCGTGGTCGAGCGCGGGCTCGTCGTCGAGACGGCCGACGTCGCCGCCGGGCTGGCCGGTTCGGACAAGGTGTACGTCCATCTCGATCTCGACGTGCTCGACCCGGCGGAGTTCGACGGGCTGAACTATCCGGAGCCCGGTGGCTTGACGATCGAACGTCTGGTGGCGATGCTTCGCGGGCTGAGCGCCTTCGAGGTCGTCGGTGCGGGGATCACCGAATGCGTGGGCACCGAGGTCCGCGTGCTGGAGCCCGTGCTCGAGGTACTAGGGGAATTGCTCACCGGGAAGCAGTGACGCTCCGTATTCATCGGCCGTTCGTACGTACCGCGCGAGGCGTTTGCCGGGCACTTGTCATCAAAATTCAGGGATGGCCTGTGATTTTGTCACGATGGTGACAAGAAATCGGTTTCTTCTGCGAAAGGTGACACATTCACGGGCGACTTCGCGATGTGTTCGTTGTCACCCCACGACGATCGTGGGATGTCAGGACGCTGGGCGGAGCAAAGGAGCTGCGATGTCGGTGGAGCGCGGAATCGAACACGCTGCGCAGCCTCCCGCGGCACTTCCCCGCAAACTCGCCGACATTTTGCGACCGGAGCTCGGCAGTCTCGCCAACGAGATCGTCGACGAGATCCGCGCGACCATCCCCGCCTACGCGCGCCCGCTCGACGGGCCCTACGGCAAGTCGATCCGCGCGGGCGTCGAGTACGCGATCACGCTCTTCGTCGCCCAGATCGCGGATCCCACCGTCTCCAAGGAACAGTCGCACGAGGTCCACCATCGGCTGGGGCAGAACGAGATGCGGGAAGGCCGCAGCCTCGACACCCTCCAGTCGGCGTACCGGGTCGGTGCCCGGGTCTCGTGGCGGCGCATCATGCGCGTCGGCCGCCGCAGCGGGCTCTCGTCCGCGGTGATGTCGCAACTCGCCGACGCGATGCTCGCGTTCATGGACGAACTCGCCTCCGTCGCGCTGGACGGGTACCTCGAAGCGAAGGCCCGCACCGCCGGCGCGCTGGACACGTGGCGCCGCAAACTGCTGCACCTCGTGCTGGAGACCCCGCCCGCGCCGTCGAAGGCGATCGCGGAACTCGCGCAGCTGACCGGCTGGACGGTGCCCGACCGCGCCACCCCGGTGGTGCTGCACCCGATCGGCGAGACCGTCAGACCCCGGCGGCACAACGCGGTGGATTCGGACGTCCTCGCCGAACTCGACTGCGCTGAGCCGCGTCTGCTCGTCCCCGGCGAGATCTCGATCGCCCGCCTGGCCACCCTGCAGGCCGCGCTGCCGGAGTACCGGCTGTCGATCGGCCCGTGCCGTCCGCTGGATTCCGTCGCCGATTCCCTGCGCTGGGCGCGCGAGGCCCTGCTCCTTTCCGAGCGCGGCATCATCCAGGCCCGCCGCGTGATCCGCGCCGAAGACCATCTCGCCACCCTGCTCGTGAACGCCGACGCCGCGCTGACCTGCCAGCTGCGCGACCGGCTGTTCGCCCCGCTCGCCGACATGACCGGGAAACAGCGGGAACGGCTGCTCGAAACCCTCCGCGCGTGGCTCGACAGCCAGGGCAACGTCGTCGAGATCGCCGAGCGGCTGCAGGTGCATCCGCAGACCGTCCGGTACCGCATGCGGCAGCTGCAGGCGACCTTCGGTGAGCACCTGCGTGACCCGGGGGCGCGGTTCGAGATGGAGCTCGCGCTGCGGGCCGGGGCCGCGCCCGCCGGTTACGTGTTACCGGAGGTGCTGCCGTCGCCGCGCAAGAGTCCACAGTGGACGCCGAGCGGGTCGTAGGGGCACGCCTGGATGTCATGAAAGGGTCGTTCAGGACGAAAAACGTCCTGAACGACCCTTTCATGACACGCGTCAGCGGCGGCCCACCGGCAGTTCGGCGTTCGGGCATTTGCGGACATCGGCCCAGTCGAGGCCGACCTGGTTGACCCCGACACAGGCCTGGTTCCCCGGCCCCGAACTCATCCCGCTCAACAGCGAATCGAGGTCTTCCTTGACCCCGCATCCGGAGAACGTGGGCATGGTGAAACCCCGGTAAGCGGGATCGGGGTCGTTCGGATCCGTCCGTAGTACGCCGCCGTAGCTCACGTCCCAGTTCGGCCCGCGCAGGTTCAGCACGATCGGTTCGCTGGTCATGCAGTTCGAACCGACGTCGAGCGCGACACCGTTGACGGTCACGTCCTTGAACTTCCCGTACACCTCGAGCCGCGTGGTGGCTGTCGTCGTGGTGTCCCCGTGGAGCTGGCCGTCGACGTCGATGACGTTGTTGCCCGTCTTGTAGTCGGGGGGAAGGAGTTCCAGTGTCCCGTTGATCGGCACGAAACCGAAGCCGAGGATCGTCACCTTGCTCGGCGGCATGACCGTGGAGCCGGTGAAGCGATGTGGCGGTTCCATGAACACGTGCCAGAACGCGTTGAAGATGAACGAGGGCGTCAACCGGACGACGGCGCCCAGTTTCGACACCGACGAGACGCCCTGCGTTTCGAACGGCAGCAAGGGCTGAACGAAGATCGGCTCCCGTTCGTCCTCCGCGTTCTGTGCCTTCGCCGTGGGGCCGGGCCTTTGCCCTGGCTTGCCGGGGCCAGGTTTCGCGACGGCCATCTTCAGGAGCGTGACCTTGCCCAGTTCGGTGTCCTGATCGGCCACCTGCGTACAGGTGATCGGTTTCAGCGGGGTCTCCGAGGCCGGTACGGCGGTCAGCGCGAGGGACGGGGCTCCCGTGGTGATCCGGAGTTCGCCGGGCAGGTTCACCACGATGTCGGGCACCTTGCCCTTCGCGACCAGCTTCAGCTCACCGGCGGCGGGGACCTTGGTCGCCGGGATCTCGAGGGCGATCGGAACCTGGCTCTTCTTGTCCTCGCGGATGGCCGTGAGTTCGATCGTCGCCGCACCGGCCACCTCGGTCAGGCCGGGCAGCGTTCCTTCGGCGAGGGTGAACGTCAAGGAGAAGTCCTTGATCTGCAACGGTTTTCCGGTCGGGACGACCTTCGGCAGGGTGGCCTGGACGTCCATCGGCACCGGACGCTCGCCGACCGGATCCGCGAAGACGCAGGTGTTGGCCAGGGTCTGCCGTGCGGGCGCGGCGCCCTGCAACGGCGTCGCGGGGGCCGCCGGATCGGTCGCCGCCGACGAGGCGAGCGCCCCGTGCACCCCCGCGAGCAGGATCACGCCCGCCAGTACGGGAAGCCTCCCGAGTGTCCGGCGAACCTGCTGCGTCATCTGGCTTCCTCTCCTGTCAAACGACCGGGATCGACGGGGCGAACGTCCGGTTCTGCGCCGGGTTGGTGTTCTTGACCGTGCAGTTGAGCGTCCATGGATCCCAGCTGCCGTCCCGTTTGTGGAAATCGAGTTCGAGCTTGAACGTGGTGCCGAGCGCGAGGGTCGCCGAGCCGGGGGTTCCCGCGGTGAAGGAGGGCACGGTGGTGGTCGCGTCCTGGGCGAAGGTGATCGTGCGTGGCCCGGGTACGTAGGGCGTGATCTGCTCCGGCACGTCCAGCCCGGTCACGGTCGCCGACGAGGGGGTGAGGTTCGCGCCGGTCAGCGGTGCGGTGACCTCGCCGCGGACTCCGTCGTAGTTGGCCGCGCTGAAGATCGTCGCGTTGTGGATGGCGCTGAAGGTCGCGGTGCCCGCGATCGCGGCCGGGGTGAACGTACCGGCGGTGGTCACCGTACCCGGGCCGTCGAACCTTGCCGTGATGTCGAGCGGCTGCTGGCCGATCATGGGGAAACCGCACATGTAGACGACCACGCCGGTGGCGTGGGTGGTGGCGGCCGACGCCGTCCCGGCGGTGAGCGAGGCGAGCACCGCGAACACGGCGGCGAAGCATCCGCTCGCCCGCCGGAGCCGCTGTGTCATAAGGGTTCCTCTCGTCCTTGGCCGGTGGTTCAGTCGACGAGGATCGACGGGCCGAACCAGTTGTTCTGTGGCGGGTTCGTGATCCGTGCGACGCAGGGAATCTGCCAAGCCGTCCATGAGCCGCTCCGCGAGCGGAGTTCCAGAGCGAAGCTCAGCGGTGAGCCGAGCGCGAGCGCGGCCGTGCCGGGTGTCCCCGCGGTGAAGGTGAGCACGGCGCTGCCGGGATCTTCGAAGAGATACGCCGTGAACGGTGCGACGAACGGGCCGGGCACCTCGGGCAGCTTCATGGTCACGGTGCTCACCGGGGGCGGGAGCACGTTCGACCCGGTGATCGGCGCGGCCAGTCCGCCGCGGAGCCGGTCGAAACCGGCGTTGAAGAGTGCGACGGCCGCGGCGTTGAAGGTCAGGGAACCGGTGAAGTCCGCGGGGGTGAAAGTGCCACCGCTCGGCACGGAATCGGGGCCGTGGAAGGACATCCTGACGTAGACCGGCTGCACGCCCACGCCGGGAAGGTTGCAGGAGTAGGTGAGAGTGCTGGTGGAGTAGTCCGTCGTCGCCGACGCGGTGGGGGCCGTGAGGACGCCGGACACGAGGATGGCGGTCACGGCGGCGGCCAACCTGCCGAGGGCGTGTCGCATGCGTACTCCTTTCGCGATCGCGAGGTGGCCCGTGCGGGGCGGGCGTCCCCGCCC
>NZ_LQMT02000010.1:221656-371149 GCF_001620365.2 Amycolatopsis keratiniphila subsp. keratiniphila | reverse complement strand
CGGTTCTGCGCCGGGTTGGTGTTCTTCACCGTGCAGTTGAAGTTCCACGCCGTCCAGGTGCCGTCCTTCTTGTGGAAGTCCAGCGGAGCGTTGATCGTGGTGCCGAGGGAGATCACGCCCGAGCCGGGAGCGCCCGCGGTCAGCGTCGGAACGCCGGTGCCGGCGTCCTGGACGATGTTGAACGACCGGGGGCCGGGCACGTACGGGTTGATCTGGGTCGGAACGTCCAGGTTGGTCACCGTCGCCGACGTCGGGGTGGCGTTGGTGGCGGTGATCGGCATGTTGGCCTTGCCGCGGACACCGTCGTAGTTGGCGGCGTTCAGCAGCGCGTTGATGGTCGCGTTGATCGTCGCGGTGCCGCCGACACTCGACGGAGTGGCGGTGCCGCCGGAGGCGACCGAGTCCGGTCCGACGAAGTTCGCCTTCACGTCCAGCTGCTGCTGGCCGATGCCGGGGAAGTTGCACATGTAGGCGACGGTGCCGGTGGCGTAGGTGGTCGCGGCGGCGGCCGTGCCGGCGGTGAGCACGGCGACGGCGCCGAGCACGATGCCGGTGGTGGCGACGCCTGCTGACAACTTGCCAAGTCTACGGGACATACCTGTCATCTCCTTTGATCCAGTTTACGTCTCGGGCGGCTTTCCCCATGCGCCTTTCGGCGGATTCTTCTGATCAAATATGCTCGACTCGAGCGGATTTCTCCGGTGGTGGGGTAAACCGAGGTTACCCGCGAGTTATGTACGTAACAAGGATTCATGTCGACATGTTTCGGTGTGGGTGAGAAACCCGTTCTTTCTTGTCAGTGGATGCTGAACGCGATTATGAAGTTTGTCCGTCGATGACAAAGAAGCCGCCGGTCGGCGGAGCCGGGTTAACATTTCCCGCATGGCTTCAGTCAATCGACGATCCACGACCCGGCGCGTGACGAGTACCGCGATAGCCGTAATGATCGCCACGGTTTCCCTTTCCGGCACCGCCGACGCCGCCCCGGTCGGCGAACCGCGGCCGTGGGGGAGCAACGACTATCAGCAGGGGCAGGGCACCGTGCCCGCCTCGGCGTTCGGCGCGAGCGCGATCTCCGCGGGCTCGCTCACCCATCTGGCCCTCAAGGACGGCGGCGTCGTCGCCTGGGGGAACAACAGCTACGGCCAGGCCACCGTGCCCGCCGCGGCGACGTCGGGTGTTTCGGCGATCGCGGCGGGCTGGGCGCACGGGCTCGCGCTCAAGAACGGCGGGGTCATCGCCTGGGGCAACGGTTTCTACGGCCAGAACGTCGTCCCGGCCGCCGCAACATCGGGTGTCGCCGCCATCTCCACCACCGCGTACTTCAATCTGGCGCTCAAGAACGGCGGGGTGCTGAGCTGGGGTTCGAGGACGACCGTTCCCTCGACGGTCTCCGCGGGCGTGACCGCGATCGCCGCGGGCGTCGACCACGGCCTGGCCATCAAGAACGGCGGGGTGGTCGGGTGGGGGAGCAACGCGAAGGGGCAGATCACCGTGCCCGCCGCGGCGACGTCGGGGGTGACGGCGATTTCCGCCGGATTCCGCCACAGCGTCGCGCTGAAGAACGGAGGCGTCATCGCCTGGGGCGACAACACCTACGGTCAGTCGTCCGTGCCGCCCGAGGCTCAGTCGGACGTCGTCGCCATCGACGCCGGCTACAACCACAACGTCGTGTTGAAGGCGGACGGGAGCGTCTTCGCCTGGGGCAGCAACCTCAAGCAGGAAAGCCGGGACACCAGCTGGGATCCGCCGATGGACATGTGGAAATCGTCCGGTGTGTGTGCCCCGGTCTACGCCGTTTCCGCCGGTGACGGCACCGGGGTCGCCCTGGTCGACCCCGCGGCGCCGCAGTTCTGCTGACGTTCCGTGAAGGCCTCCTTGAGAGACCCAGGGTCCCTCAAGGAGGCCTTCACGGATTTGAGCGTCAGGACAGGTTCGACTTCATGCTCAGGTTGATCGTGTTGTCGGGACCGGAGATCAACGCCCCCAGCGCGAGGTCGTTGATGAAGCAGTCCTTGAACTCGGGGATGGTGAACGTCCCCGAAGACGGGATGGTCGGCGCGAACAGGTCGACGTTCTTCGACACCAGCGTCAGGTCGAGCGGCTTGACCGTCTTGCAGGCGTTCGGCACCGTCGGGAGCGGGATGACCGGCCAGAACAGGCCGACCACGATGTTGTCGATCAGCATGTTCGCCTGCGAGTGCGTGGTCAGGTCGCCGTTGGCCAGCGTGCCGGTGACCGGGCCGGTCGGCTCGATCCGCACGCGGGCCTTGATCTTGAAGACCCCCGAGACCAGCGAGATGTTCGCCGTCGACGGCGGCAGGGCCAGATCGCCGCGGATGCCGACGTTGTCACCGTCGATGACCAGCGCGCCGTTGAGCTGCCCCGGGCCCAGGTCGAGGGTGCCGCCGGTCTTCTTGACCGTGGTCTTCCCGGTGACGGTGTAGGACACCGGGATCTCCACCGGGTCGTCCGCCAGTGCCGGGGTCGCGGCGAGGCTGCCCGCCATGGCGAGCGCGGACGTGAGCGCGACGACCGTGCCGAGACGGCGACGGGCTGTTTTAGGGCGCGTTCGACCGAACATGGGATTCTCCTCGTTTTCTCTCCTGGTTTACAAAGCGGATTATCTGGGGACGAGATCGGTGATGACCCAGTTGTCGCCTTCGCGTTCCGCGGTGATCGAAAGCTGCGCCGCGGCCGCCGTCGAAGAATTGTTGTCGGCCCGGACGGCCGCTTGATCGAGGAATACCAGCAGCCTCGCTTTACCGCCGCCGAGTTCCTGGACGGCGGATGACGAGACCCGGGTGGTGAGGACCAGTTTCTGGGCCGGGGCCTTTTCCCTGACTTGGGCGAACAACCGGTTGTAGGACTCCAGTGCCTTTCCTCTGAGCACCGCGGCGGCCGCCTTTTCGGTGACGTCGGTCCGGTCGTAGGAATAGGAGAAGATCTTGTCGAGCGCCACCGTCACCGCGGAGTTCACCTCGGCCGTCGCCCCCACGTCGGTGAGCGCGGTGTTGGCCGCCGACGGCGTCGCCGAGACCGACCTCGCCTCCAGCGTGAACCACACCCCGGCCGCCACCAGCACGGCCGCCGCGACCAGCAGGATCAGTGACAGGTCCGGCCGGCGGGACGGCTTCCCTGCGGCCTCTTCGGTGGTCTCTTCGGCCGGGGTCTCGGGCTCGGTCTCCGCAGGGACATCGGCGTCGGTGTCGGTGTCGGCCGTGGCGGTCATCGCGCACCCACCGGCAGCTGGTCGAGCGCGCTGAGCTTCCAGCCCTCGTCCGTCCTGGTCAGCCCGGCGGCGAAGCGGTTGCGTTTCGTCGTCGGCGCCGCGCCTTCCTTCGCCATCGTGATCTCCACCGAAGCCAGCATCTTGGCCGTTCCCGCGTGGTCGTCGAGTTCGCTGATCGCCGCGTCGAGCACCTTGCCCGTCGAGACCGTCGCGTCCTTGGTGAGCGTCCGCCTCGTCGCGTCGTCGGTCTTGCCCAGCTGATCGCGCAGCGGGCCGGTGGACGCGGCGAGCCAGTCGGCGATGCCCTGGTCGACGCGGTGGTGGTCGAGACTGGTCAGCCGGGCGACGAGTTCACGTCCCGACTTGAGCGCTTCGTCACGCGAGTTCCCGTAGGACACGGCCTCGGAAGCCGTCGCGGTGAACCAGGTGTACCCGGCCCACCCCGCGAACGCGCAGGCCGCGGCGAACACCGCGATCGCGATCTTCAGTTTCGCAGCCACAACATCTCCTCGAGGCTGGTGGACGTCGGCTGGCCGTCGGCGCCGAAGCCGCCGGGGATCGCGGCGGGCGGCACGCCGCCCTTCGGCGCGTTCTGCGAGCCGCGGACCGAACTCGGGTTGCCCCGTTCGAGCGTGCACGCGGCACCGGTGTTGAACGGCAGCGGTGAGAGATCCGCGCTGTCGCGGATCTTCGTGCCCTCGTAGCCCTTGGTGCACGGCATCGGGTCGAAGAAGGTCAGGACCAGCCCGATCTTCCCGGACTGCTCGTCGACGGCCGCGTCGACCGCGGACACCGCCTTCGGGGTGTTGATCAGCAGCTGCCGGAGGCCGTCGGTGCGGGCCGAGAACACGTGCGACGTGGTGAGCAGGTTCGCCAGCAGGATCGGCAGCCCCGGCTCGTTGTCCTTCAGCAGCCCGGAAAGCTGCGTCGCCGCGCCGGGCGCGGTCGCGATCAGCCGCCGCAGGTCACCGTCCGAACGGGACAGCTGCTCGGCGAACTGCTTGGCGTTGCCGCTGAACTGCCGCCAGGCCTGCGACGAGTCGACCTGGGTCTTCAGCACGGTCGAGCCGTCGGTGATCAGCTTCTCCGTCTGCGGCAGGTGATCCGACGCCTGTTTGGTGAAGTCGGTGGTGGAGTCCAGCAGCACCTGCAGGTTCGCGCCGGAACCGCGCAGGGCGTTGTCGAGTTCGTCGACCACGATCCGCAGATCCTCGGTCGGCACGGAGGCGGTCAGCGAGTCCAGATCGGTCAGCAGATTCTGCACCGGCAGCGGCACGGTCGTCGCCTCGCGCGGGATGACCGAACCCTCGGCGAGGAACGGCCCGTCGCCGGTCCGGGGTTGCAGGTCGACGAACTGCTCACCGACCGCGGACCGGTTCGCCACGACCGCCCGCGAGTTCGCGGGGATCGGCGGCGCGTCGTCGTCGATCAGCAGGTCCGCCTCCATCCCGCCGTCGGTGAGCCGCAGTTCGCCGACCCGGCCGACGGCGACGCCCCGGTAGGTCACCTCGCCGTTGGTGAACAGGCCCCCGCCGTCGGTCAGCGCGAGCTTCACGGTGTACCCGCCCGCCCCGAAGAGCCTGCCGAGCCCCGCGTAGTTCGCCCCGACGAACGCCGTCGTCGCCAGGGCGAGGATGACGAACGCGAGCACCTGGATCCGGACACGGGCGGTGAGCATCAGCTACCTCCGGAGGACGGCAGCGGCAGGGTGGGGAGTCCCGGCGGGACCCCTTCGCCAGGGGGAGGGAGTTCGACGCCCGGCGCGGGGATCATCGTGGCGTAGACGTTCAGGTAGTCGCCCTTGATCCCGTCGCGGACGGCGTCGGTGAACGGGAACGTCGGCAGGATCTCCAGCGACTTGGGCAGGCTCTCGCCGGCGTCGGCCAGCCGTTTCAGGATCGGCGCGAGGGCGGTGAGGTCCGCGACGAGATCGGCGCGGCTCTTCTTGATCACGTCCACGCCGACCCCCGAGAGCCGGTCCAGCGACTGCAGCATCGAGACGAGCTGGGTGCGCTGATCGGAGAGGCTCCGCAGGCCGGGAGTGAGATCGGTGAGCGCGCCTTCGACCTGCTTCTTCCGGTTCGCCAGCGTGGCCGAGAGCTGGTTCAGCCCATCGAGCGCCGAGGTGATCTCGGAGCGGTGGGAGTCCAGGTTGGACACCAGTTTCTCCACAGTGGACAGGAACGAGCGGATCTCCTCCTCGTTGCCGTCCATCACCTTCGACAGTTCGCGGTTGATGGTCTGCAACTGGCCGATACCGCCGCCGTTGAGCAGCAGGGACAGCGCGCCGAAGATCTCCTCGAACTCAGGGTTGCGGTTCGTGCTCGCGACGGGGATCAGCCCGCCGTCGCCCAGCCTGCCCTCGGCCTTCGCCGCGCTCGGGGCGAGTTCGATGAACTTCTCGCCGAGAAGGCTGGACTGGCGCAGCCGCGCGATGGCGTTGGCGGGCAGATGGACGTCGCCGTTGACCGCCAGCACGGTCTCGGCCGTCCAGCCGTCCTCGGCGAGCTTGATCGTCTCGACCCGGCCGACCGGGACGTCGCCGACCTTCACCGCGGCCTGGGGGACCAGATCGAGTACGTCGGCGAACTGCACGGTCACCCGGTACGGATGGTCCCCGATGTCCGCGCCGCCGGGCAGCGGCAGGTCGTAGACGCCCTTGAAATCCGACGAGCAGGCGGTGAGCGCGACGCAGCACGCGGTGAGCGCGGCGATCGCCCGTTTCGTGGCCATCAGCGCCCCCCGGTGTAGGTGTCGCCGGCGACGGGCAGCGGGAGCGGGGCGTATTCGAGCACGTTGCCGCGGCTCTGCAGCTTGCCGGTCTTCGGGTCGACGGCTTCGAGCACGTTCGTCACCGCCAGCGGGATCGTGTCGAGGGTCTCGGCCAGCGCGGCGCGTTTGTCGACCAGTGTCCCGGTGGTCACCGCGAGCTTGTCCACATTGGACTTGATCAGCGCGCGGTTCTCCTTGATGAACTGCTGGATCTCCGCGAGCGCACCGCCGAGGCCGTTGAGCGCGCGGGCGAGCTCGTCCTTGTTCGCGGCCAGCGTCCCGGTGACCGCGGCGAGCTGCTTGTTGACCTCGCTGACGTTGCGGTCGTTGGTCGCCAGCATCGAGGTGAACCGCTGCAGCTCGTCGACGGTGGCGAAGAGGTTCTGCGAGTTCCCGGACAGGGTCCTGGCGAGTTCGGCGAAGTTGCGCACCGACTCGTTGAACGGTTTGCCGTTGCCCTGCAGGTTCTTCGCGCCGGTGCGCAGCAGCTCCGAAAGCGCGCCGTCGGCGTTCGCTCCCTTGGGACCGAGCGCCTTGGCGAGCGTGTCGAGGCTGGAGTAGAGCTGGTCGAGTTCCACCGGGGTGCCGGTGCGCTCGACCGGGATCACCGCGCCGTCGTCCAGCCGGTTCCCCGCGCGGGTGAGCTTGGTGAACTGGACGTACCGGTCCGCCACCACGCTCGGCGCCACGACCAGGACGTTCGTGTCGGCGGCGATCGGTGTCGAGCCGTCGACGGTCAACACGACCTTGACCCGTTCCCCTTCCGGAGCCACGGATTCCACCTGGCCGACCCGGACGCCGAGCACGCGTACGTCCGATCCACTGTAGACACCGACCGCGCGCGAGAAGTACACCGTGACGCGGTCGAGCCCACTGCCGGAGAAGATCCACCAGAGGCCGCCGACGACGGCCAGCGCCAGCACGAGCGCGAGGGTGACGAATCTGCTGATCACCGGCCGCCTCCCGGGATCTTCGGGGTGCAGGAGTCCCGGTTCTCCGGGACGAGGCCGCACAGATAGCCGTCCACCCAGCGCCCGTTGCCGAGCGAGTTGTTCACCACGCGGAAGTACGGCGCGGCGAGGTCGAGACTCTTCGCGAGATTGTCGTTCTGCCGCTGCAGGATGTCGGTCACCTCTCCGAGCTGTCTGAGCGCTCCGCCGAGCTGGTCCTTGTTGTCCTTCACCAGCCCCGAAAGCTGGGTGGCGAGCTGCTGCGAGCCGGTCAGCAGGTCGTGGATCGCCTGACGGCGGCGGTCCAGTTCGGTCAGCAGGAGATTGCCGTTCGAGAGGAGCTTCGCGAAGTCGTCGTTCGAGTTCGCGAGCGTGGTGGTGAGGCCGTGCGCGTTGGTCAGCAGGCTGGCGAGCTCGCTGTCCCTGGAGGACACGGTCTTCGACAGCGACGTCAGCCCTTCGAGCGCCTTCTTGATGTGCTCGGGCGAGTTCTTGAACGTGTCGGACAGCGTCGTGAAGCTCTCCGCGAGCTGATCGGTGTCGATCGCGCCCGCGGTGTCGGCCAGCCCGCTGAAGGCCTCGGTGACGTCGTAGGGCGTCACGGTCCTGGTGCGCGGGATGATCTGCTTCGGGTTCTGCACCGTCTCGCCGGTCGGGCGCAGCGCGAGGAACTTCCGGCCCAGCAGGGTCTTGATCTTGATCTCGGCGGCGGTCTTGTCGCCGACCCAGGCGTCCTTGACCCGGAAACTGACCACCACGTGGTCTTCGGCGAGCCGGACGTCGCTCACCTCGCCCACCTTGATCCCGGCGATGCGGACTTCGTCGTCCTGCTGCAGGCCCGCCGCTTCGGAGAATTCGGCCTGGTAGGTGGTTCCGGAGCCGATGATCGGGAGGTTCTCGTAGTTGAGCGTCGCGGTCAGCACCGCGGCCGCGACGGCGCTGCCGACGAGACCGACGACGATCGGGTTCCGTTCCTTGAAGGGTTTCACGACGTGCACCTCTCCGCCGTCGCCGGAACCCCGCGGGGAGGCGTGGTCTTGAGGACGGCCGAGCACAGGTAGAAGTTCATCCACGATCCGTAGGAGCTGATCCGCCCCAGTTCGTTCAGCTTGCCGGGGAGGACGGTGAGGACGTTGTCGACTTCGGCCTTGGCCTCGTCGGTCGTCAGCTGGCCGGAGAGCAGGCCGAGGCCTTCGATGCTGTCTTTGAGCGGCTTCCTGCCCTGGTCGAGCAGGCCGGCCGTGGCGGTGGTGAGTTCCGCGAGACCCGAGACGGCCTCCCCGATCTCGGTGCGGTCACCGGCGAGGCCGGTCACCAGCTCCTTCAGCGTGGAGACCAAAGTGGACAGCGCGTCGCCCTTGCCGTTGATGCTCTTCAGCACCGTGTCCAGGTTCGTGATCACCTCGCCGATCACCTTGTCGCGGCCGGCGAGCGTGGTGGTCAGCGAACCGGTGTGCGCCAGCAGGCTCTCCACCGTTCCGCCTTCACCCTGCAGCACCTGGACGATCTCGCCGGAGAGCTGGTTGACGTCCTTGGGCGAGAGAGCCTGGAACAGCGGCTTGAAGCCGTTGAACAGTTCCGTGAGATCCAGCGCGGGTGTCGTGCGCTCCAGCGGGATCTCCGCGCCGGGCTCCAGGAGTTCGCGGGTGCCCTTGCCGCGTTCGAGTGCGATGTAGCGCTGGCCGACCATGTTGCGGTACTTGATCACCGCGGTGACGTCGGCGGGCAGCCTGCGCTGGGAGTCGAGGGAGAACTCGACGCGGGCCAGGCTGTGGTCGGCGATCTCCAGCGCTTCGATCTGGCCGACCCGCACCCCGGAGATCCGGACGTCGTCGCCGACGTTCAGCGACGTCGCGTCGAGGAATTTGGCGCTGTAGTTCTTGGTGTCGCCGAGGCCGGTGTTCGTGATGGACACCGCCAGCAGCACCGTCGCCAGCGTCGTGACGACGACGAAGATCAGTCCCTTGATCAGGGGACTCACGAAATTCCTCATCGCAGGGTCACCTCCGTACCCCGGTAGAGCGGGCCGACGAGCACGCTGCCCCAGGCGGGTACCTCGGCCGTCGGGACGCCCATGGACGGCGCGACCAGCGTGGAGATCAGCTCCCGTTCCTGCGGCGAGTTCGGCAGGCCCAGGTCACCCTGCACACCCGGCAGTGCGGCGGTCTTCCCGTCGGTCGCCGCGATCCCTTGGCCGATCAGCCCGTTCGACGGATAGCAGCGTGGTTCACCGGTGGCGTTGTAGACCGGATCGTCCTTTCCCGGGACGTATTTGCCGCGAGGCTGGGTCACGACGATCTCCGCGTGCAGGCCGGGCTCGTCGGTTCCGGCACCCAGCACCTTGTCCATCTGCGGTTTCAGTTCGGCGAGCGCGTCGAGCGTGCAGGCGAAACTCGGCGAGTACTTCGCGGCGACCTCCAGCGGCGCGCGGCTGTCGGCGGCGAGCGCGATGATGTTGGCGCGGTTGTTGGCGAGGAACGTCGTGACCTGCTGGGACGACGACGTCACCTGCTGGTACACCGACGCCAGCTCCGCCCGTTTCTCCTTGACCGTGTCGAGCGTGACGGCCGAGGCACTCAGCGCGTCGAGCAGATCCGGCGCGATGTCGCCGTACAGCTTCGAAACCGTGGCGAGGTCGCGGATGTTGTCGTTCAGCGCAGGGAGATTCGGGTTGAACTCCTTCAGGTACGCGGCCGCCGTGGCGAGCGTGTCGCCGATCTGGTCGCCGCGGCCTTCCAGCGCGGTCGAGACCGTGGTCAGCGTGGTCGCGAGCTTCTGTGGCTGCACCGCCTTGAGCAGTGGCAACAGGTTGTCGAACACGCGCTCCAGCTCGATCGCGTTGGCCGAACGGTCCTGGGTGATCACGTCGCCCGAGCTCAAGGGCCCGGCCTTCGGTCCGTCCGGAATGGACAGTTGCACGTACCGCTCACCGAACAGCGTCTTCGGCACGAGCAGCGCGGACACGTTCTTCGGCAGCTGGGAAACCTTCCCCGGCTCCATGGCCAGGTCGATCTCCGCGCCGCCGGGCGTGGCGCGGACGTCGCGGATCTCGCCGACCACCACGCCGCGCGCCTTGACCTGCCCGCCCGCGCGCAACTGGTTGCCGACGCGGTCAGCCTGCAGCGTCACCGGCACGGAGTCGACGAAATCCTTGCGGTAGATCTTGATCGACAGCAGCACGAGGGCGGACATCACCACGAGGAACAGCACCCCGGCCGTCCTGACCCCGGCTTTGCGCAGCCCGCGCCTGCTCATCCGGCCACCTGCACCGTCGTGGTCGCGCCCCAGATCGCGAGGCTGAGGAAGAAGTCGAGCACGCTGACCGCCACGATCGCGGTCCGCACGCCACGTCCGACGGCGACGCCGACGCCCGCCGGGCCGCCACTCGCGCGGAAGCCGTAGTAGCAGTGGGCGAGCACGATCACGACACTGAACACCAGCACCTTGCCGAACGACCAGAGCACGTCACCGGGCGGCAGGAACAGCAGGAAGTAGTGGTCGTAGGTGCCCGCGGACTGGCCGTAGAACCAGACGGTGATCTGGCGCGACGCGAGATACGAGGTCAGCAGGCCGATCGCGTACAACGGGATGACCGCGAGGAAGCCGGCGATGATCCGGGTGGTCACCAGGTACGGGACGCTGGGGATGCCCATCACTTCGAGCGCGTCGATCTCCTCGGAGATGCGCATCGCGCCCAGCTGCGCGGTGAACCCGCAGCCGACGGTCGCCGACAAGGCGAGCCCGGCCACGAGCGGCGCGATCTCGCGGGTGTTGAAATACGCGGACACGAACCCGGCGAACGCCGACGTGCCGACCTGGTTGAGCGCCGAATACCCCTGGAGCCCGACGACCGTGCCGGTGAACACGGTCATCCCGATCATCACGCCGATCGTGCCGCCGATGACCGCGAGCGCGCCGCTGCCGAAACTGACCTCGGCCAGCAGGCGGGTGATCTCGCGCAGGTAGCGGCGCACCGCGCGCGGCACCCAGGCGAGTGCCTTGAGGAAGAAGAGGATCTGGTCGCCGAGCGTGTCCAGGAACCCGAACCGGCGATCGACGGCTTCGCGGACCCGCGTCGCGCGGGTGGGTGTGGTCGTGACCATCAGCTGCCCTTCGCCGGGACGAGCTGCAGGTAAAGCGTCGTCAGCACGAGGTTCAACAGGAACAGGAGGAGGAACGTGATGACCACGGATTGGTTCACCGCGTCACCGACGCCTTTCGGGCCGCCTTTCGGATTGAGCCCGCGATAAGAGGCGACGATCGCCGCGACGAAACCGAAGATGACCGCTTTGATCTCGCTGATCCAGAGGTCCGGAAGCTGCGCGAGCGCGGAGAAACTGGCCAGATACGCACCCGGTGTCCCGTTCTGCATGATGACGTTGAAGAAATAACCGCCGAGGACGCCGACCACGCTGACCATTCCGTTGAGGAATGCGGCGACCCCCATCGCGGCGAGCACGCGCGGCACGATCAGGCGCTGGATGGGGGAGACCCCGAGCACCTCCATCGCGTCGATCTCCTCACGGATCGTGCGCGACCCGAGGTCCGCGCACATCGCCGAGCCACCGGCGCCCGCGATCAGCAACGCGGTCACGATCGGGCTGGCCTGCTGGATGATCGCGAGCACACTGGCCGCGCCGGTGAAGGATTGCGCGCCGATCTGCGCGGTCAGCGACCCGATGTGCAGCGCGATCACCGCGCCGAACGGGATCGCGACCAGCGCCGTCGGCAGGATCGACACACTCGCGATGAACCAGAACTGCTGGATCAGTTCGCGTGCCTGGAACGGCCGCCGGAAGGTCAGGCGGACGACGTCTAGGCCGAGCGAATAGAGCCTTCCGGTCTCCCGGATCGCACCCGCGCCGGGGAATGAGGGTGCGCCAGTCCGGACGCCCACGCCGACCCTCCCGTTTTCCGGGCACGGCGAATACACCCCAGCTTGCGCAATTCCTTTGCTCCGAATGGCGGAACGGAATCGTTGAATAGGATCAACGGGGTGTTACCGTGCTGTTTGCTACTGGTCGGTACGCTAATCACGCGCCTGCCTGGTGACAAGAACTTCGGTGTGATCAAGACGTCACGTCCTGGTAACCGGAGAATTCTTGTCTTTTTCTGACAAAGGCGGGCGGGGATCTTGTCGGTTCTTTCGTGTTCGGTGGGGCGTTGGTCCGTTCGGGGCGCGGGGTGGGTGAGGCCGGCCGATCGGTCGCGTGTCATGAAAGGGTCGTTCAGGACACCTTTCGTCCTGAACGACCCTTTCATGACACGCGCCGCGGTGCTGTCACGCGCACCGCCGCCTCCGGCCCCGCGCCGCCCCGGATGCCATGAACGGTCCGTTCCTTGCAAATTTTGCAAGGAACGGACCGTTCATGGCACCTGCGGCAGCGGGCAGGCGAGGCCGCCCCGCGTCAGCGCGCCAGTTCGGCGACCAGCTCGTACGACCGCACCCGGTCCGCCTGGTCGTGCACCATCGTCGTGATCATCAGCTCGTCGGCACCAGTATCCGCCAGCAAGGTCTCCAGTCCCTTGTGGACCGTCTCGGGTGAACCGATGACGCTGCTCGAAGCCCGGTCCTCGATGAACACGCGCTCGATGTCGGTGTACGGGTACGCCGCGGCCTCTTCCGGCGTCGGCAGCGGGATGGGGCGGCCCTTGCGCAGGCTCAGGAACGTCAGGTCGCTCGGGGCGGCGAGGTATTGGGCGCGCTCGTCGGTTTCGGCGGCGACCACGGAGACGCCGAGCATCACGTACGGCTCGTCGAGGACGTCCGACGGTTTGAACGCGTCACGGTAGAGCGCCACGGCCGGCAGCGTGTTCTCGGCGCTGAAGTGGTGCGCGAACGAGAACGGCAGGCCCAGTTCCCCCGCCATCCGCGCGCTGAAGCCGCTCGAGCCGAGCAGCCACACGGGCGGCTTGTTGCCCTCGGCGGTCACGGCGTTGACGGCGCGCTGGTCGGAGTGCTCGAAGTAGGCGAGCAGTTCCGCGAACTGCTGCGGGAAGTTCTCCGCGCTGAGCCCGCCCGGGCCGCGCAGCGCGAGGGCGGTCCGCTGGTCGGTACCCGGCGCGCGCCCGATGCCGAGGTCGATCCGGCCGGGGTGGAACGCCTCCAGTGTGCCGAACTGCTCGGCCACCACCAGCGGCGCGTGGTTCGGCAGCATGACCCCGCCGGAGCCGACCCGGATGCGTTCGGTGGCGGCCGCGACCTGGCCGATCATCACGGCGGTCGCCGAACTCGCGATACCGGGCATGTTGTGGTGCTCGGCGAGCCAGTACCGGTGGTAGCCGAGGGCCTCGGTCCGGCGGGCGAGGTCGAGGGTGTTGCGCAGCGAATCCGCCACACCGCCTCCGGCCACGACGGGCGAGAGGTCGAGCACGGACAGCGGGATGTCAGGCAAAGAGGTCACGCCCCGGTACAACGCGCCGGGCCCTCGATCCCTTCCCGCGCCTGTCGATCGATCGAAATTAACCGCCTCGATGTACCCGGTACTCGGCGGAGTTCCCCCGTTTCCACGGTACGGTTGCCCCCGAATGCGAGGGTGGGAAAACCACTGAAAAGAAAGGATTGAGAGTGCCGCGTCCGGAGAGACCTTTGGACCCCGGGGACGATCCGTTGCTGGAGTTCGCCGCCGATCTCCGGCGTCTGCGGGAGAAGGCCGGGAATCCGACGTACCGGGAGCTGGGCAGGCGTGCCCACTACTCCGCGGGAACCCTCTCCGAAGCCGCCGGTGGGAAGAAGATGCCCAGCTTGGCGGTGACGTTGGCCTACGTCCGGGCGTGCGACGGCCCCGAGGAGGAGTGGGAGGCCCGATGGCACGACGTGACCGAGCGCACGCGCGGCGGAGTCCGTGATTCACCGGTTGCCCCGCTGAATGGGGAATCGCCACCTTATATCGGCCTGACCGCATTCGGGCCGGACGACGCGAGCCGATTCTTCGGTCGCGAACGACTTGTCGGAAAACTCGTCACGAGGCTTTCGGATCAACGATTCTTGGCGGTTCTGGGGGCTTCCGGTTCCGGTAAGTCGTCGTTGCTCCGGGCGGGTCTGCTGCCCGCGCTCGCCGAGTCCTCCGTCACCATGCTGATGACCCCCGGGTCGCGCCCGCTGCAGGAGTGCGCCGTCCAGTTCGGCGCCGCGCTCGGGCTCGCGCCGGGCGGCCTGCTCGGCGAGCTCACCGAGCATCCGCGCAACCTCGGCCTGGCCGCCCGCCAGCTGGTCGCCGACCGCGAGGGAGACGTCGTGCTGGTCGTCGACCAGTTCGAAGAGGTCTTCACGCTCTGCCAGGACGCCGACGAACGGGCCGCCTTCCTGTCGGCGCTGGTCACCGCGACGACCGAGCCGGAGAGCCGGACGAGGGTCGTACTCGGCATCCGCACCGACTTCTACACGCACTGCGCGCGGCATCCCGAGCTGGTCGAGGCCATGCAGGACGCGCAGATCCTTGTCGGCCCGATGAGCACCGAGGAGTTGCGGCAGGCCATCTCGCGGCCGGCGATCGACGCCGGGTACCGCGTCGAGAACGCGCTGGTCTCGCGGCTCGTCGCCGACGCGACCGGGCAGCCCGGCGTGCTGCCGCTGCTGTCGCACGCGCTGCTGGAGACCTGGCGCCGCCGCCACGGCAACACCCTCACCCTCACCGGATACGAATCCACCGGCGGGATCGAACGGTCGGTCGCGCAGACCTCCGAGCACACCTTCACCGCGCTGAGCGAACATCAGCAGCGGCTGGCGAACCAGATCTTCTTGCGGATGACCGCGCTCGGCGAAGGCACCGAGGACACGAAGCGCCGCATTACCCGCGAAGAGGTGGACGCCGACGACCCGGACGTCGCCGTCGTGCTGGACAGGCTGGCGTCTTCGCGGCTGGTCACCCTCGACGACAACGGCATCGAGATCGCCCACGAGGCGCTGATCCGGGGCTGGCCGCGTCTGCGTGAATGGCTCGCCGAGGACCGCGAAGGCCTGCGCGTGCATCGCCAGCTCACCGAAGCGACCGACGCGTGGGAATCGGTCGGCCGCGACGACGGCTGGCTCTACCGCGGCGCCCGGCTGTCCATCGCCCGGGAGTGGGCGGGGGAGCACGAGAGCGCGCTTTCCCAGCGTGAACGCCGCTTCCTCGAAGCGAGCGTGGCGATCGAAAACCATGAGCAGGCCGTCGCGCGGCGCCGCACCCGGCGGCTGCGCCAGCTGGTCGCGCTCCTGGCCGTCCTGCTGGTGCTGGCGACGGCCGCGATGGTGTACGCCGTCCGGGCCGAACAGACCGCGACCGCCCAGCGCAACAGCGCGCTCGCGCAGAAGGTCGCCGGGCAGGCCATCGAGATGCGGATGACGAATCCGGCACTGGCCGCGCAGCTCGCGCTGGCGGCGTACCGCGTCGATCCGAGCGTCGACACCCGCGGCAGCGTGCTCGCGATGTTCCAGTCGCCATACTCGACGCGGGTCCGAGGGCACGGCCACCGGGTGAACGCGACGGCCCTGCGCGGTGACGGTCAGGTGATGGTGACCGGCAGCTGGGACCATACGGCCAAGCTGTGGGACGTCAAGGATCCTCACCGCCCGAGCGAATTGGCCACGCTGACCGGGCACGCCGGCAACGTCAACTCGGTGTCCTTCAGCGCCGACGGAGGCGCGGTCGCGACGGCGGGCTGGGACAAGACCGCGCGGTTGTGGAACGTCGCAGACCCGGCGAAACCCGGGCCGGGAGTGCTGGTCGGGGAGCACCTGGGGCGGGTCAACGCGGTGGCGTTCAGCCCGAAGGCGGCGGTGCTCGCCACCTCGGACGGCGAGGGCACGGTGCGCCTGTTCGACGTCCGCGACCTCGCGAAACCGGTGCTGGTGGCCACGCTGACCGGGCACACCGGCAACGTCAACGGGCTCGCCTACGCCCCCGACGGGCGGACGCTCGTCTCGACCGGCGCAGACAAGACCGCGCGGCTGTGGGACGTCGCCGACCCGGTCACGGCCAAACCGCTCGGGGTCGTGAACGGGCACACCGCCGGTGTCCACTCCGCGGCGTTCGGCCCGGACGGCCGGACGCTCGCCACCGCGAGCATCGACCAGACCGCGCGCCTGTGGAACGTCGCCGACCCCCTGGCCCCGGCACCGCTGGGGACCGTCGACTCGCACAAGTCCATCGTGCGGTCCGTGGCGTTCAGCCCCGACGGGACGACGCTGGCCACGACCGGTTTCGACCGCACCGCGCGGCTGTGGGACGTCACCGACCCGGCGAAGCCGCGCCAGAAACCTGCGCTCGTCGGGCATACCGCGGCCGTGGTCTGGGCGGTCTTTTCGCCGGACGGCCGCACGCTGGTGACCGCGAGCGACGACCAGACGGTGCGGATGTGGGATCTGCCGGGGCCCGCGATCAGCGGTCCGGCGCGATCGGCCTGCCGGGCGGTGTTCAGCGCCGACGGGAAGCTGCTGGCCACCGGCAGCCAGGACGGCGTGGTGCGCCTGGTCGACGTGTCCGACACGCGGAACCCGCGGGAGGTGGCCAAGGTCGGCGGGTTCGGGCAAGGCGTCTGCGGTCTCGCGTTCAGCCCGGACGGACGGGCGCTCGCCGCCGGCTCCTGGGATCACACGATGCGGCTGATCGACGTCACCGATCCGCGGAAACCGGTCGACACCGGCGTCTTCTACCGGCCGGCGGACGAGATCGACCCCGTCGCGTTCAGCCCGGACGGCCGGACGCTCGCGACCGCGGGTTCGGGGCACACGATGAAGCTGTGGGACGTCGCCGACATCCGGCGGCCCGTCGAACTCGCGACGCTCACCGGACACGACGACGACGTCCATTCGCTCACCTTCAGCCCGGACGGCCGCACCCTGCTCAGCGGGGGCTGGGACCACACCGCCCGGCTGTGGGACGTCTCCATGCCGAAGGCGCCGAAGCAGCTTTCAGTACTGAAGGGACACTCCGACACGGTGTTCTCGGTGGCCTACAGTCCGGACGGGAAACTCGCCGCCACCGGAAGCGCCGACCGCACGGCCCGGCTCTGGGACGTGACGGATCCGGCGGCGCCCCGGGAGGCCGCGCTGCTGGCGGGGCACACCGACAACGTCATCTCGGTGGCCTTCAGCGGCGACGGGAAGACCTTCTCGACCGGCAGCTACGACCGCTCCGTGCGACTATGGGATGTCTCCGATCCGGGATCCGTCCGCGAATCGGCGAGCCTGACCGACGACGTCGACCGGGTCAACGCCGTGGCGTTCGCCCCCGATGGGCACACGCTCGCGGGCTCGGTCGCCGACGGCAGCGTGCGGTTGTGGGAGACCAGCCCCGAACGGGCGGCCGAACGCATCTGCGCGACGGTGCACCCGCGGATCACGGCTGACGAGTGGGAACAACACCTGCCGGGGCTCGATTACCGGCCTCCGTGCCCGTGACCACGGCCGATTCGTTGTTCGGCGTTGTTGTTCGGTGGAATCGCCGTGACACCGAACAACGAAGAGGCGCTAGAAATACCCCTGGACGTGCGATGCGTCCCCACATCGTTCACTCACCGGGGGTCTGAAGGGCTCCTTCAGGGCATTCACCAGTGTCCTGAAGGAGCCCTTCAGCTTTTTTCGCCCTCCGTCACGCGTGTCGTCCGTCCAATCACACGTGTCGTCCGTCTGATCACGCGTGTCGTCCGTCGAGGCACGCCGAACTCGCGTGATCAGGCGGCGAACTCGCGTGATTGGAGGGCGAACTCGCGTGATCAGGCGGACGGGATCCAGTCGGGGTTGGACGCCAGGACGGTCAGCTGCTGGGTCGCGCGGGTCAGCGCGACGTACAGCACCCGGCGGCCGGTGGTCGACTCCGTGATGAGGTCGTTCGGCTCCACCAGGACGACGGCGTCGTACTCGAGGCCTTTGGAATCGAGGCTGCCGACGACCTTGAGCCGCTCGTCCGAAAGTTCGGCGAGCCAGCCCTCGACCTCGGGCACCCGGTCCATGGCGGTGATCACGCCGACGGTGCCTTCGACGGCGCCCATCAGTTCCTTCACCGCGGCCTGCGTCGCCGCCTCCAGTCCGGAAGCCTCGACGGGCCGGACCTCCGGGGTGACGCCGGTCTGCCGCACCGCGCGCGGAAGCTCGTCGGCCTCGGCGTGCCCGGCGACGACCTTGGCGGCCAGATCGAAGATCTCCGCCGAGTTCCGGTAGTTGGTGCGCAGGGTGAACCGGCGCCGGGTCGTCTTGAGCCCGAACGCCTGGTCCCGCGCCATCGCGGCCTCGGCCGGATCCGGCCACGAGCTCTGCACCGGGTCGCCGACCACGGTCCAGCTCGCGTACTTGCCGCGCCGCCCGACCATCCGCCACTGCATCGGCGAGAGGTCCTGCGACTCGTCGACGACCACGTGCGAATACTCGTCGTAGTGCTCGGGCCGGGTCGGGGCGCCACCGCGCTCCGGGTTGACCTCGACGTTCTGACGGGCCCGGCGGCTCTTGGGCGGCGTGCCGATGAGGACGCGAAGCTCGTCGAGGAGCGCGACGTCCGCGATGGTCCAGCCACGCGATCGATCGGCGAAGTCGGCCGCGAGCATGCTGATCTCGTTGCGGTTGAGCAGGCCCTTCGCCGCGGAAGCGAGCCGCTTCTCGGCGCCGAGCCACCGCAGGATCTGCGCCGGGTACAGGATCGGCCACCAGACCACCAGGAACCGGTGGAACTCGATGCGCTCGCCGAGCTCGGTGATCAGCTCGGCCTTGTCGATCTGACGGCCGTCGTCCTTCGCGTGCTGCTCGGCCTTCGCGGCGAGCGCGTCGAGCAGCAGCTCGGCGGCGCGGATCCGCGACCGGTTCGGCGGCCCGCCCGCGGTGTGCACCTTACGACGCACCTTGTCGAGCTCCCGCGCGTTCAGCCGCAGCACCTCGCCGCGGTACACGATCTTCATGTCCTCTGGCGCGTCCTCGGGCGTGTCCCGCAGGGCGCGCAGCAGGATCTTCCGCATCCGCAGCGATCCCTTGATCGCCGCGAGCGGCGCCGGGTCCTGCCGGGTGGCTTCGAGACCGTCGAGGACCTCGCCGAGCGCGCGCAGTTCGACGTTCGTCTCACCCATCGACGGCAGCACCCGCGAGATGTAGCTGGTGAACACCCCGGACGGGCCGATCACCAGCACGCCCGCGCCGCCGAGCTGGCGGCGGTGGCGGTAGAGCAGGTACGCCGCCCGGTGCAGCGCGACCGCGGTCTTGCCGGTGCCGGGGCCGCCGGTGATCTCGGTGACACCGCGCCACGGCGCGCGGATGACCTCGTCCTGTTCCTTCTGGATCGTGGCGACGATGTCCCGCATCTTCTCGCCGCGCGACCGGCCGAGCGCGGCCATCAGCGCGCCTTCGCCGACGATCTGCATCCCCTCGGGGACCGCGTCGGCGATGAGGACGTCGTCGTCCACGTCGAGCACGTTCTGGCCGGAGCACCGGATCACCCGGCGCCGGACGACGTCCATCGGCTCCTCGGCCGTCGCCTGGTAGAACGCCGCGGCCGCGGGCGCGCGCCAGTCGGTGACGAGGTTGTCGAACTCGGCGTCGCGGATGCCGAGACGGCCGACGTAGATGTGGTCGTTGTCGAGGTGGTCGAGCCTGCCGAAGACCAGGCCCTCGTACTCCGCGTCGAGGGTCTGGAGGGTCTGATTGGCGTGGTACACCATCATGTCCCGTTCGAACAGCATGGACGCCTGCTCGAAGATGGCTTCCCGCCCGGCGCCATGGCCGATCTCGTAGCCCTTGGTACGCATGGCCTCAGCCTGGGCTCGCAGCTCGGCGAGCCGGGTGTAGACGGTGTCCACATGGGCTTGCTCGATGGCGATCTCGGCCCGTCTGACCCGAGGTTCGGACACGCAACGCTCCTAAACGCTTCTATCGCCTCCGAGGGCGAAGGACGACTCTACGCGAGCTGGGCGGAGGCTTCACCAAGTCCCGGCCAACGTCACGGCGGAGGGCGTTGAGGCACGATGCTCCAATGACCAGGATCGTGGCGGGGACCGCGGGCGGCAGGCGGCTGAAGGTCCCGCCGAAGGGCACGAGGCCGACCTCGGAACGTGTGCGCGAGGCGCTGTTCAACGCGCTGGAGGTCGCCGGCGAGCTCCAGGGGGCGCAGGTCCTCGACCTTTACGCCGGTTCGGGCGCGCTCGGGCTGGAGGCGTTGTCCCGCGGCGCGTCGGGCGCGCTGTTCGTCGAGTCGGACCGGCGCGCGGCCGAAGTGCTCAAGGGGAACGTCGCCGCGCTAGGCCTCGGAGGTGCGGTCCGGGCGGGCGCGGTCGAGTCCGTCGTGGCCGCTCCGGCGCCGGAAACGTTCGACATCGTCCTCGCCGACCCGCCCTACGCTGTGGATTCCACCCGTCTGGGGGAGGTCATGGCCGCGCTCGCGGCGAACCGGTGGATCACGGACGGGGCGCTGGTGGTCATCGAACGGGCCGCGCGGGACGGCGAGCCGGACTGGCCGCCGGGCTTCGAGCCGATGCGGACGAAGCGCTACGGCGACACGGCGCTCTACTGGGCCGAATATCAGGTGTGACGCAGGACGCGCAGAACGCGCAGGACGTTCCTCGCCTTGGTAGCGTCCGCGCATGCGGCGTGCGGTCTGTCCCGGGTCCTACGACCCGGCCACCAATGGACATCTCGACATCATCGAGCGGGCGGCCAAGCTGTTCGACGAGGTCGTCGTCGCGGTGGGGGTGAACAAGAGCAAGAAGGGCCTGTTCACCACCGAGGAGCGGATGGACATGCTTCGCGAGATCACCGCGAAGCTGCCGAACGTGCGCGTCGATTCCTGGCAGGGACTCCTCGTCGACTACTGCCGCGAGAACGACATCATCGCGGTCGCGAAGGGCCTGCGGTCGGTCAGCGACTTCGACTACGAGCTCCAGATGGCGCAGATGAACCGTGAGCTGACCGGGCTCGAAACCCTGCTGATGGCGAACAACCCGGCGTACGGGTTCGTGTCGAGCTCGCTGGTCAAGGAGGTCACCGCGCTCGGTGGCGACATCGAGCACCTGGTGCCGCCGATAGTGTTCAAACGCCTCTCGGAAAAGTACTCCGAACGAGGTTGACCCGAACGGCCGAAGCCGTTGGTCGGGCGCTGGTGAGCGGCGATGAAGAGTTCATCTCGACGCCTTCTGGTGAATACACGATCGGGTTACGGTCCGAAAATGACCAACAAACGATCGCGGATCGCCGCCGCGCTGCTCGTTCTGCTTGTCACCTTCTTCGGCGGACTGAGCGCCGCGCAGGCCACGGCCGCCCCCGTCTCGGTCCAGCAGAACCCGTGCGGGGATCTCACCGGGTTCAAGCACGTGTCGTTGTCGTCGCTGCCGGCCGAGGCGACGACGACCTACGACCTCATCAAGAAGGGCGGGCCGTTCCCGTACCCGGACAAGGACGGCACGGTCTTCTCGAACCGGGAGAACATCCTCCCGAAGTGCGCTTCTGCCTACTACCGCGAGTACACGGTCCCGACGCCCGGCTCTCCGGACCGCGGCGCGCGGCGCATCGTCACCGGTAACGGCGGGGAGTTCTTCTACACCGCCGACCACTACAAGACCTTCTCCGTGATCGACGTCGACGGCACCCCGGCGCCGTCCTGCGGAGACACCTCGAAGCTGACGAAGATCGGCTACTCGACGATGTCGTCCGCGGCCAAGTCCGTGGTGGACAAGGCCCGTGGCGGCGCGACCGGCACGGTCTACCAGAACCGCGAAGGGGTGCTGCCGACGTGCGCCGCCGGCTACTACCAGCTGTTCCCGGTGGGCACGAACGACCGCGTGATCTCCGGTAAGGGCGGCGAGATCGTCTACACGCCGGACCGCTACGTCACCTTCAAGCTGGTGAACCTCGCCGGCTGATCCGCCCGTGCAACATTTCGTGCCTCCCCGTCCGTGAGATACACCGGAACACGGACGAGGAGGCACGATGCGGTCTGGGGACGATGCGAGCTTCAGGGAGTTCGCCAGGGACAAGGCGCTACCGCTCAGACGGACGGCGTACCTGCTCTGCGGCGACTGGCATCTCGCGGAGGATCTGGTCCAAACCGCGCTCATCAAGCTCTACCGGGTCTGGCCGAAGGTCCGCCGGAAAGGGCCCGTCGACAACTACACGAGGCAGATCCTGATGCGCTGCTGGCTCGACGAGCGGCGACGACCTTGGCGGAGCAGGGAAAACCGCGACGGCGTCGTCCCCGAAGAGCCCGCCGCTCCCGCTGAGGCCGACATCTCGGATTCGCTGCTTCGCGCCCTCGCCGAAGTTCCCCCGAAACAGCGCGCCGCCGTCGTGCTGCGCTACTGCGCCGATCTCCCGGTCGCGGAGGTGGCCGTCGCGCTGCGCTGTTCGGAAGGGACGGTCAGGAGCCAGGCCGCGCGAGGACTCGACGTCCTCCGCGCGGCCCTGCAGAGACAGCACGACGAGGCTGTCTCCGGGAGGAGCGCGTGATGGACGAACTCGAAGACAGGCTGCGCGGGATCACACTGGCCGAGCCACCGCTCGGCTTCGACCCGGACGAGGTCGCCGGGAAGGCGGCGAAGAAGGCGCGGAACCGGCGAGGAGTCGTGGCCACGGGGATCGCGACACTGGCGGTGATCGCGGCTGCGGTGGTGTTCGTGGCGCCGGGGAACGGCCCCGCGCCGGCCGTGCCGCCCATCCCGGTCGCGCCGTCACCGAGTGGCGCGCCGTCGCCGGCTCCGGCGAACGGCGACCTGGCCGCGAGGAAGGCGAGGATCTCCGGGCATTTGGCGATCGCGCTGCCCGGCGTGCTCACCGGGGCGATGGACGTCCGGATCCGCTCCGTGCATCAGCTGGGCACCTGGGACGCCCTCGTCTTCATGATCGGCTACCGGGACGCCTCCGGCGCCGATCGTCCCCTCCTGCTCACTGTTCTCGGGGTCGAAGCGGCCAAACGCGGGTTCTCGCTCGAAGACAGCTGTAAGCCTGGCCGCCGGCCCCGCGGCGGATTCGACGCCGACCTCGGCGGGGTGACGAGCGGGGAACCGGTGGACTGCGTGAAGCTGCTCCAACCGGACCGAAGCACCGTCGTCGTCACCGGGACCGTCCCGTCGTTGCCTCCCGGCGACGTCGAACCGGGTCGCGACGCGATCGCGTACCGGGCCGACGGCACGGTGGTCGCCGTGTCCACCGGCGCGGGCGACGGAGGCTCGCGTCCGCCGGACGACCAGTTGATCAAGCTGGTCTCGGATCCTGAACTCGATCTCCGGTAGGCGACGCGCGGTACCAGGCGGGACACGCCCGGTACCGCGCGCTTTCACCCCTTACGGCGGTGATGAGGGCAAACTGAACTCAGGGAATGTGGGGATCGCTGTAGGTAGGGAGTGGCCGTGTACCGGGTTTTCGAGGCGCTCGACGAGCTCGTCACCATCGTGGAGGAAGCCCGCGGCGTGCCGATGACCTCCAGTTGCGTCGTCCCGCGCGGGGACACCCTGGAGCTGCTCGACGACATCCGTGACGCCCTGCCGGGCGAGGTCGACGACGCGCAGGACGTCCTGGACAAGCGTGACCAGCTGATCCAGACCGCCCGGACGGAAGCGGCGGAGACGATCACCACGGCGAACACCGAGGCCGACCGCACGGTCGCCGACGCGCAGGCCGAGGCCGAGCGCATCCTCGCCGACGCCCGCGCCCGCGCGGAGCAGATGATGAGCGACGCGCACGCCGAGGCGGAGCGCATGGTCGCCGCCGGGCAGGCCGAGTTCCAAAACCTCACCGACCGCTCGCGTGCCGAGTCGGAGCGGATGATCCAGGCCGGTCGCGACGCCTACGAGCGCGCCATCGAGGACGGCCGCGCCGAACAGGCCCGGCTCGTCGCCCAGACCGAGGTCGTCCAGGCCGCGCACGGCGAGGCGGCGCGCATCGTCGACGAGGCGCACGTCGAGGCCGACAAGCAGCGCGGCGACTGCGACGCCTACGTCGACGGGAAGCTGGCCGAGTTCTCCGAGCTGCTGGCGACCACGCTGCGGACGGTCGACTCCGGGCGCAACCACCTGCGGTCGCCGGTCAACCTGCCGGGCAACAGCCGGACCTCGCTGTACGACTACCAGAGCTGATCGCCTGGGCACCTCGAGTACGTGAAGGCCCCCTTCACTACCTTCAGGGTAGGTAAGGAGGCCTTCACGGACCGGCCTACTGGCGCGCCCAATGTGGCATCGGAGACGCTCAACGTCCCCAATGCCACATTGGGAGCACTCGTCCGCGCCCAGGGGTCCCGGCCGCCCGAAAGTGAGTGGCGGTACCTGCGTACCCTGGTGACCGATGTCTGAGAACAAGTCGCCGCAGGCCAAGCCTGCGCAGCTGGACGACCGGAACCCGTGGGTGCTCGACACCCGCGAGCTCGGCCGTCACGCCGGCCTGAGCAAGGCCGTCCAACGCTCGATCCCCGTCGAGACCGCGCTCGGAGTGCCCGACGTCATCACCATCGACGCCGGCTCCAGCCTGGAGCTCGACCTGCTGCTCGAATCCGTCGTCGAGGGTGTGCTCGTCAGCGGTACGGCGTCCGCCGTCGCGACGGGGCACTGCTCGCGGTGCCTCGACCCGATCACCGAGGACGTCGAGGTCGACCTGACCGAGCTCTTCGCCTACCCCGGCTCCGCGACCGAGGAGACCACCGACGAGGACGAGATCCCCCGCCTGGTGGACGACCGGATCGATCTCGAGCCGACGGTCCGCGACGCGGTGGTGCTGGCGTTGCCGCTGGCCCCGCTGTGCACCGAGGACTGCCGGGGACTGTGCACCGAATGCGGTGTCAAGTGGGCCGATCTCGAGCCCGGTCACGGGCATGAGAAGATAGACCCTCGGTGGGCCGCGCTGGTCGATCGTTTCGAGGACGAAACGGGCGATGACCAGGCCGATGGCCCCGGAAAGCAAGCCTGACGAGCACCAGCTCGTTCCGGAGAAGCAAGTTCGCTCGCGACCGCGGGCAGACCGTCTGAAGGAGATCTACTCGTGGCCGTCCCGAAGCGGAAGATGTCGCGATCCAACACCCGCGCGCGCCGCAGCCAGTGGAAGGCGGCTCCGGTTCAGCTGGTGCCCTGCTCCAACCGCGCCTGCAAGCAGCCGAAGCTCCAGCACATCGCGTGCCCGGCCTGCGGCCAGCACAACGGTCGCCAGGTCGTCGAGCCCGCCTGATCGGCAGCTGACGACATGGGGGGCAAGTCGGCCGGTGGACCACCCGCGGACCCCGCACCACTGCTCGAAGCACTCGGGATCACGATCGAGCCCGAGCTGCTGACGCTGTCGTTGACCCACCGTTCTTATGCCTATGAGAACGGTGGGTTGCCGCCGAACGAGCGTTTGGAGTTCCTCGGGGACGCGGTGCTGGGCCTGGTCGTCACCGACCACCTCTACAACACCCATCCCGAACTGGCCGAAGGTCAGCTCGCGAAGCTCCGTGCCAGCGTGGTCAACATGCACGCGCTGGCCAGGGTCGCGCGCGGCCTCGGCGAGGGCGGGCTGGGCAGGCACCTGTTGCTGGGCAAGGGCGAAGAGCTCACCGGCGGCCGGGACAAGGCGAGCATCCTCGCCGACGGGCTCGAGGCCGTCATCGGCGCCGCGTACCAGCAGCACGGCATCGACGTCGCGCGCAAGCTCGTGCACCACCTGTTCGACGGCCTGCTCGCCGAGGCGCCGCTGCGTGGCGCCGGCCTGGACTGGAAGACCAGCCTCCAGGAGTTGACGGCGTCGGCCGGGCTCGGCGTGCCCGAGTACAAGGTCGAGGACACCGGGCCGGATCACCGCAAGGAGTTCAGCGCCACCGTCCTCGTCGGCGGGCGTGAACTCGGCTACGGCTCGGGAACGACCAAGAAGGAAGCCGAGCAGAAGGCCGCCGAGACGGCCTGGCGTCAGCTTTCGGCCGAGCTCGACATCGAGCAGCCCCCGAAGACGACCTGAGTCCCCTTCACCGGGACGGTTCGTTGACGCACGAGCCGGTGAATCAGTAACCTCATCGCAGTCCGCCGCCACTGACGCGACCGTTCAGGTCGCCTGTCGAGAGGTCGGCGGATGCGTCATTTCTGCCTGGTCACAGCCGCGATTCTGGCGTTCGTGACAGGTCCTGCCACGGCTTCGGCCGCCCAAGTCGTCCGGGTGACGTCGTTGAGCGCCTTGCAGGCGGCGATCGACAAAGCCGGTCCCGGCGACGAGATCCGGCTGGCCGACGGAAGCTATTCGGCGGGCTCGGCCATCGCGATCAAACGGTCGGGAACGGCGAACGCGCCGATCACCATCACCGCGGAACACGTCGGCAAGGCCGAGATCAAGGGTTCCGCGGGTTTCTCGTTCTCTTCGGGTGCTTCGCATGTCGTGTTGCGCGGGTTCAAGCTCCGGCACGGTGGCTCGATGAGCGTGCCGGTGGGCAGCACGCACAACCGGCTGACCCGGCTCGACGTCCAGCTCTCCGGCGGCGGCAACTGGGTCACTCTCAACGGTGACGACACCGAGTTCGATCACAACGTCATGCAGAACCGCACCACCCAGGGCGTCTTCCTGCAGGTGCTCGGCCCGGCCAAGGACATGGCGAAGCGGGTCAAGGTGCACCACAACTACTTCTCCAACCACAAGTTCACCGGTTCGAACGGTGGCGAGTCGATCCGGTTCGGGCTGAGCCACCACCAGAAGTACTCGGCGGGCGGGGTCGTCGAGTACAACCTTTTCGAGAAGGCCGACGGGGATTCCGAGGCGATCTCCGTGAAGTCGTCGGACAACGTCGTGCGGTACAACACGATCCGCGACAGCCGCGGCTTCATCGTGCTGCGCCACGGGGATCGCAGCGTGGTGGAGGGGAACATCCTGCTGGGCCGGTCCGGGATCCGGTTCCACGGAAACGACCACAAGATCGTCAACAACTACGTGCACACCACGGCGAACCGCGGGATCGTCTTCGGCTCGGGCAACGAGGCGGACAGCGGGCCGGACAGCAAACTCCACGACCGCCCCGACCGGGTCGTGGTCGCGTACAACACCGTCGTCGGGACCACCGACGGCATCCACGGCGATGGTGGCGACTTCAAGCCCAAGGACTGCGTGCTCGCGAACAACATCCTGCAGGGGACCGGAAAACTCGTGAGCATGCCGGGCGGTTCGGACGTGAAGTACGAGGGGAACATCGCCTGGGGCGGGCCCGCGGGAATGCCTTCGGGCGGCTATAAGGCCGTCGACCCCAAGCTGGTGCAGGACGGGTTGTACCGGCTGTCCTCGGGGAGCCCGGCGGTCGACGCCGGTGTCGGCTCCTACCCGTACGCCGGCACCGATTTCGATTTGCAGACGCGGTCCGGGAAGTACGACGTCGGGGCCGACGAACTGCTGCCGGGAGGGGCGCGGAAAGCCTTGACGAAGGCGGATGTCGGGCCGCTCGCTCCCTGACCGTCCGCACCGGTCCGCCGGTGGGAGAATCGACGGCATGCCCGAACTCCCCGAGGTCGAGGTGGTCCGTGCCGGGCTCGAGGCGCATGTCTCGGGCCGGACGATCACCGAGGTCGAAGTCCTCCACGCCCGCGCGATCCGCCGCCACGAACTCGGCGCCGAGGATTTCGGCGGACGGCTCTCCGGCGTGAAGATCGCGGCCGCCCGGCGCCGCGGCAAGTACCTGTGGCTGGAGCTCTCCGACGGCCAGGCCATGCTCGCGCACCTCGGCATGAGCGGCCAGATGCTCGTCCAGCCCGGGGACGCGCCCGACGAGAAGCACCTTCGCGTGCGGTTCCGCTTCGCCGACAAAGGGCCGGAGCTGCGCTTCGTCGATCAGAGGACCTTCGGCGGGCTCGCGCTCGCGGAACTCACCGAGGTCGACGGGACGGCGTTGCCGGGCACCATCGCCCATATCGCCCGCGACCCGATGGATCCGCGGTTCGACCTCGACCAGGCCGTCCGCGCGCTGCGGTCGAGGCGGACCGAGCTCAAACGCGCGCTGCTCGACCAGACGCTCGTCTCCGGGATCGGCAACATCTACGCCGACGAGGCACTCTGGCGGTCCAAGCTCCACTGGGCCCGCCCGACCGACAAGCTCACCGCCGCCCACGGCCGCACCGTGCTCACCGCCGCCAGCGAGGTGATGGCGGAGGCGCTGGTCGTCGGCGGGACCTCGTTCGACGCGCTTTACGTCAACATCAACGGCGAATCCGGATACTTCGACCGCTCGCTCGACGCCTACGGCCAGGAAGGACTGCCCTGCGGCCGGTGCGGGACGGCGATCCGGCGCGACCCCTTCATGAACCGTTCGTCGTTCTCCTGCCCGCGGTGCCAGCCGAAGCCGCGCACGAGGTGAAAACTGTCGTGTACGGCGCGGGGCCCGCGTCAACTAGCATGAACGGGCACGAGAGGTAGGGAGTGGGATGGTGGCCGCGACCGAGCCCGGTAAGACGACGCTCGCCGAGAAGATCGACAAGCTGTTCCAGATCGTGCTGAGACCCGATCGCGAACCGTACAGCCACGAAGAGGTGGCCAAGGCGTGCCGTGAGGCCACCGGGGAGAGCTTTTCGACGACGTACCTGTGGCAGCTGCGCACCGGCCGCCGCGACAACCCGACGAAACGCCATCTCGAGGCGCTCGCCCAGTTCTTCGGCGTTTCGCCCGCGTACTTCTTCGACGACGAGCAGAGCGCCAAGATCGCCGAGGAACTCGCGCTCCTCGGCGCCCTTCGCGACGCGGGCGTCCGCGACGTCGCGCTCCGGGCGGTAACGCTTTCCCCCGACGGACTCGACACCATCAGCGACATGATCGACGCGATCGCCCGCAGGGAATCCGGACGGGGCGGCCAGAAGAAGGAGTCGTGAGTGGATCGCCGCCGTAAGGAGTTGTGGCGCCGCTGCCGGAATCTCGCCGACGGCGTGGCGCTTCCCGAACCCTTCGACGCGGAGTCCTTCGTCGCGGAGCTTGCCGCCGAGCGTGGCCGTCCGATCGAACTGATGCAGGTCAGCGTCCCCTCCAGCGGCCCCTGCGGGCTGCTGATGAGCACCGAGCGCGCGGACTACATCCTCTATCCGACCAACACCACCGCCCTGCACCGGCGGCATATCCTGCTGCACGAGGTCGGCCACCTGCTGTGCGGTCACGTCGGTGCGGACGCGGGAGCCGACGGGATCGCGCTCGACGCGGCCGCCGGCAAGGCACTCATGCCGAATCTCGCGCCCGAACTCATCCGCCGCGTGCTCGGCCGCACGAGTTACAGCGCAGTCGAAGAGCAGGAGGCCGAACTGCTCGCCAGTCTCCTCGCGCAACGCGTCGCGCGGACGTCGGTGCGTGGCACGGCCCGGCTCGACGAGAGCGCGAGCGATCTCGCGGGCGGGATGGCCAGGGTCGACAACCTCTTCGGCAGCCGGAAACGGCGTCTGCCGTGATCGAGACCATCGCGTACTTCTGTTGCGTGGTGGCGTTCGCGGGTTTCGGCTACAAGCTGATCCAGGCCAGGCACACCCAGCCCCGGCGGCGGATGTGGTTCCTCAGCGCCTTCGGGATGTGCATCGCGGGCGGCATCATGCTGCTCACCCCGGCGATGGAGAACGCCGTCGGCGTCGAAGAACCCGTCGGCAGTCTCCTGAACCTCGCGGCCGATCTGCTCAAGATCGGCGCGATGGCCTTCGCGGTCGCGTTCGCGCATTCGCTGAAACTGGGGGAGGGCAAGCGGATCGGCTGGCACGCGGTGCTGTCCTGGACCGTGGTGGCCGCCGAGATCGCGCTCTTCTTCCTCTCCGGCAGCTACCGCGTCGGCGAGCACACCGCCGCCGGACCGGGCGGGCTCGGCTGGTTCGTCGCGTACAACGTTCTTTTCCTCGTCTACGGTCTGATCAGCCTGCTGACGTTCTCGATCGTCTTCGCCCGCTTCGCGCTGCACGCCGATCCCGGCCCGCTTCGCACGGGGCTGTGGCTGCTCGTCGGTGGCGGGGTTTCCGCGCTGGGCTGGACTTTCTGGGACGTCGACGACATCTACATCCTCGCCACCACCGGCGCGGTCGACGCCGGCGAGGACACGCTCTCGGCGATCCTGGCGGCGCTGAGCGTCGGCCTCGCCGGGGCGGGCGCGACGCTCAGCGTGTGGGGACCCGCGCTGGCCACCCCGTTCCGGCTGATCGGCACGTACCGGACGTACCGGCGGATCGAACCGTTGTGGGCCGCACTGCGCGAAGCCGTCCCGGGAATCGCGCTGGACCCGGGCCCCGGTATGCCGGGCGGTGTCGAATTCGCCTTGTACCGCAGGGTCATCGAGATCCGGGACGGCCATCTCGCACTGCGGCCCTACTTCGATCCGGACCTCCCGCCCGTCGCGGAAGCCGAAGCACGCAAGGCGAAGATCCCCGAAGCCCGCGTGGCCGCGACGGTCGAGGCCGCGACCTTGGCCGCCGCGCTCGCCGCCTCCGAGGCGGGCCGCCGGTACGCCCCCGACGACGTTCCGGCGACCTACCTCGACGAGCCCGACATCGCCACCGAAGCGGCGTGGCTGGTGGAGGTCACCCGCGCCTGGCGGCGGTCCGCCGTGGTCGGGCGCGTCCGGGACCTGGCCCGTGAATCCGTAACTCGCGTGATTTAAGCCGTAACTCGCGTGATTGAAGGCGTCATACCCGAGTTCCGCCCTCAATCACGCGAGTTCCGCCTCCAATCACGCGAATTACGGCTAGACGACCGCGGTGACGGCGGCCGCCGCCGAGACCAGCGCGAGCCAGACCGGCGGGGCGATGTCCTTGACCCCGTCTCCTGCCCGGGCGTGGGAGATCGCCGCCCCGATCAGCAACGCCACCAGGCCGATCGCCGCGGCGACCCCCAGCGGCGGCCAGAAGAATCCGGCCGCCAGGCCCACCGCCCCGGCGATCTCCAGCGCGCCGATCCCCTGGATCCCCCGGACCGAGAAGCCGAGCCTTTCGGTCCGGGCGACCAACGCCGGCTGACGCAGGACCTTCGCCACCCCCAGTACCGCGAAGATCGCGATCAGCAGCACCGACAACACCACATGAGCCACGGCCATAACGGAACTCCTTGGTGTGGAAGGACTTTCAGACGGTGACGCGGCGCATCGTGGCGAACCCGCCCGCCCCGGCGAGGCAGACCAGCAACGCGAGGACCCCGGTCATCCCGCCGACGGTCAACGTGCTGAAGAACTCCCCGAGCTTCGGCCAGGAATCGGTCCAGCTGAGCACCAGCACCGCGCCCAGCAGCACCAGGACCTGCGCCGCGCCGAACAGGACGACACCCACCACCGCGGCACGCCGGTAGATCAGGCCGTACCACATACCGTAGACGAACATCAGCAACAGGAACACGAACGAGGTGAGCAGGGTCAGGTACCAGGGACCGTCGAGCAGCCAGGGAACGCGGAAGTAGTTGAGACCGAGCCCCCAGCCCCCGGTCGCGTCTTCGATCCCCTGGAACACGGTGACCCCCACCGCGTACACCGCGGAGAGCCCGGCGACCAGCAGGATCGTCCCGAGGTAGTAAGACCGCCTCGACACACCGAGTGCGAGCCCGAACGGGAGCGATTTCGTCATGCTCAGGGCCCCGCAGACGAGCATGAACACGAACAGCGTGAACAGGCCGCCGGAGTAGTTCTCCTCGGGTGTTTCGGGGATCAGCGAGAAGATCGCGAGATTCACCCCGAAGGCGAAGAACGTGATGCCGACCGGGAGGACGACGTACTGGAGCCGGTCCACCAGGTGGTAGCGCGCGACGTTGACCAGGGTGTTCATGCGGACGCCTCCTCTGCGGTCTGTCCGTTGGAGGTGTGCACCATCAACTGCTGCAAGGAAAGCGGCTCCAGCTTCAGGTGCAGGGCCTTCGCCTTCGCCTTGTCGGCGGGGGCGAGCGCCTCGGCGACGGTGACCGAAGCGCGCGACCCGATCTTGCGGCGGTGCAGCACCCGGCGGCCGGCGACGAAGTCGCCCACCGCGAGGGCGGGGCCGGAAACCGTGACGGCCGTGCCGCGCAGTTCGTCGGCGGGCGCGTCGAGGACGACGCGGCCCTTGTCGATCATCACCACGTGCTCCAGCAGATCGGCGACCTCGTCGATCAGGTGCGTGGAGAGCAGGATCGTGCGGGGATGGGCCGAATAGTCGTCGAGCAACCGGTCGTAGAACAGTTGGCGCGCGACGGCGTCGAGGCCCGCGTACGGCTCGTCGAGCAGCGTGAGCTCCGCCCGGGCCGCGAGCCCGATCGTGATCGACAGCGCCGAACGCATCCCTCGCGAGAGCTTCTTGATCGGGCGTTTGGTCGGCAGATCGAAGTCGCGGAGCAGGTTTTCGGCCAGTTCCGCGTCCCAGTTCGGGTAGAACCACGACGCCGCCGAAAGCGCGTGCCGCACCTTGAAATCCGGGAACTGCTGGTCTTCGCGGACGAGCACCAGGCGCCGCAGCACCCGCTCGTTCTCGACCGGGGTCTCGCCGAACACGCGGACCGAGCCGGTGCTGGCGAACTCCTGCGCGGTGACGATGCGCAGGAAGGTGCTCTTGCCCGCGCCGTTGCGGCCGAGCAGGCCGGTGATCTTTCCTTCTTCGATGTCGACCGAGACATCGCCGAGCGCCAGGTGGTCGCCGTAGCGCCGGGTCAGGCCGGTGGTCGAAATGGTCGGCGTCATGCGGCGGGTCCTCCGTTCCGGTGTCCGTTCCCGCGGATGAGCGAGATCAGGGTTTCGTCGTCGATGCCGAGGCGCTTCGCTTCGATGAGCATCGGGTCGAGGTACTGCTCGGCGAACCGCTGCCGCCGGTCGGTGAGCAGCTTCTGCCGCGCGCCGGCGGCCACGAACATGCCGATACCCCGCCGTTTTTCGAGCAGGCCGTCGTCGGCGAGCACGTTGATCCCCTTGGCCGCCGTCGCCGGATTGATCCGGTAGAAGGCGGCGAGTTCGTTGGTTGACGGCACGCGTTCCCCCTCGGCCAGGCTTCCCTCGGCGATGTCGTCGGCGATCTGTTCGGCGATCTGCACGAACAGGGGTGTTCCTTCGTCGAGCACGACACCTCCGTTCCCCGTCTTCGAGCACCCTCTCGGGGTGCGGTGGTTCATTACTGGACTAAGTAACCCATGAACCACCCGTCGGGCGCAAGTGGCTTCCGCCGTGCGCACTACTGTGCAATGCGTGGTACCTTCTCTTGCGTAAGACTGGGAGGGACGCGACTGTGGAGATCAGTCAGCTACTTAAAGGCGTGCTGGACCTCGCCGTTCTCGCGGTGCTTCGCGGAGAGGACGGCTACGGCTACGACGTGCTCCGAAGACTCCGCGTCGCGGGGTTGCAGGAAGTGGGCGACGCTTCGGTGTACGGGACGCTTCGGCGGCTGTACAAGGCAGGCCTGCTGACGTCCTATGTGGTGCCGAGCGAGGAAGGCCCGCACCGCAAGTACTACAGCCTCAACGAGCCGGGTCGTCAGCGCCTCGAAGAGTCGGGGCAGACCTGGCGGACTTTCGCCACGACAATGAACAGCCTGTTGGGAGAGGCAGCATGAGCACGCAGAATCCGACCGCCGTGCGGGTGTATCTGGCGAGGGTCAGGAGCGCGCTCGCCGACCTGCCCGAGAGCGAAGTCGAGGAGATCCTCGAAGACGTCCGGCCGCATCTCGCCGAGATGGAGGCGGAACTGGGGGAGAACCCCAAGGTCGACGCCTTGATCGAACGTCTGGGGAGCCCGGAAGGCTATGCCGCCGAATTGCGGGCGTCCGGCGGTTATCCGCCGCGTCCGCCCGACGCGGACGGCAAGACCACCGTGCTGAAGGTGAAGACCGGGATCGGCGGAGCGCGGTTCGCGTTCTGGGGCTTGGTGTTCTCCGTCGGCGGATTCGCGCTGTTCGGCTTCGCGGCCGCGGTGTGGGTGCGGGTGGATCCGTTGCTGGGCCTGCTTTTCGTCGCACCCGTGCTCGCGATCAGCGTCGCCTACGTGGTGCGGAAGGGAGTCGCGCCGATCGCGGAACTGCCCGAGGTGGTCAAGCTCCGCGAGATCGCAACCTCGTTCCAGAACAACCGGAACAGCAAGGGAGTCAACTACTTCCGCACGCTGAAGCCGGCGTGGTGGGTGCTGTGCGCGGCGGTGCTGGTGATCTTCGGCCTGCTGCTCGTGCTGCGCGACACCGAGGCCGTGCTGTTGCTGCCGTTGATGCTGCTGGCCGCCGTCGCGGTGGTCTGGGCGGGGCCGAAGCTGAAGACCGACCGGCGGCTGCTGTGGCTGGCCGTGCCGATCTCGGCGTTCGTCATCGGCAGCATGCTCGGCGGAGCGGGCGCGGCGGTCGATCTGATCGCGAAACGGTCCTACGGCGGTGGTTCCTACAACAGCCCCTATGGGCCGAGCTACAACGACAGCTATGGGAACCCGCAGCTGACGTACGGCAGCGGGGACGTGGAGAACATCTACGCGTTCGACGCCGAGGGCAAACCGCTGACCGAGATCTACCTCTACGACGAGAACGGCCGCCCGCTCAGCACGACCCGGTACGCCTGCGAGCAGAGCACGGGAGAGAAGCGGAAAATCGGCGACGACAACCGCTACCCGCGGCCGCGGCTCGAGCGGGGAGTCCAGGACCACGACGGAAACCTCAACGGCTACAACGGTTACCGCGGCTACTGTCTGGAAAGGACGGACGTGCCGTTCAGCGCGGCGATCCCGAAGATCACCCCGGCGCAGCCTTCCACGACCGCCCAGGCTCCGCCTTCGTCCGCGGCGCCGCCGTCGAACTCCACCCAGCCGACGCGCTAGGTGGCCCGGGTGGAGGCGGACGCCGGGGGCCGCCTCCACCCGCGTTTCGTCCTCTGAATGCGGTGGTTCGCGATGCCAACGACCGCATTCAGAGGACGAAATGCGGATGCGGGAAGTACCGAAGGGGACGTAACCTCCGGGGCAACGCGCTGACGGAGACGAGTAGCCGAGAGGGCACGCGAGCCAAGAGAGCCGCCGGTAGCTGGGAAAGCGGCCTCGCGTCTTTCGGCGAAGACCCTCCCGAGTGCGGGGAGGAACGGCGCCCGCGCCCCATGCCCCGCCGTCCGGCCCACGTCACGGGTCTTCGAGGCCGCCGTTTCGGCGGCGGCGAAAGTGCGGTGGCACCGCGAGTTCCCTTCTCGCCCGCACTCCCAAGGGGTCGCGCACATCCGTACTGGAGTTGTGATGATCTCGCGTGTCCTCGCCGCCGACCTGCCCCGGCACGTCGGCGGCCGTGTCCGTATCGCCGGCTGGGTGCACCGCCGGCGCCGCCTGAAAACCATCACCTTCCTGGTGATCCGGGACCGCTCCGGGCTCGCCCAAGTGGTTCTCGCCGAACCCGGTGGCCCGCCGGAGGAGACCGTCGTCGAAGTCGAGGGTCTCGTCACCGCGAACCCTCAGGCGCCGGGCGGGCTGGAACTGACCGAACCGTCCGTCGGCCTGCTTTCCGAACCCGCCCAGCCGCCGCCGTTCGAGCTCTACCGTCCGTCGCCGGCCGCCGCGTTGCCCACGGTGCTGGACAACGCCGCCGTCGCGCTGCGGCATCCGCGGCTGAAAGAGGTCTTCGCGATCGCGGCCGCGAGCGTCGCCGGGTTCCGGTCGGCGTTGGACGGGCTCGGGTTCACCGAAATCCACACACCCAAGATCGTCTCGTCGGCCACGGAGTCCGGCGCGAACGTCTTCGGTATCGACTATTTCGGCCGGAGGGCTTTTCTGGCGCAGTCTCCGCAGTTCTACAAACAGGCGCTGGTCGGGGTCTTCGAGCGGGTCTACGAGGTCGGCCCGGTCTTTCGCGCAGAACCGCACGACACCGCGCGGCATCTCGCGCAGTACACGAGCCTCGACGCCGAACTGGGCTTCATCAGCGACCATCGCGACGTCATGGCGGTGTTGCGGGAGGCGATCGCGGGCATGGCCGCCGCGGTTCCGGAAGCGGGCGTCGAGGTGCCCGGGGAAATCCCGGAGATCCATTTCGCGGAGGCTCAGGAACTGGTCGCGCGGCTGTCGGGCGAAGACCCGCGTGGTGAGCCCGACCTCGCGCCCGCGCACGAGCGGCTGCTTTCGGACTGGGCGCTGCGCGAACACGGATCGGAATTCCTGTTCGTCACCGGGTATCCGATGGCGAAGCGGCCGTTCTACACGCATCCGGACCCGGGGCGGCCCGAGTACTCGAACAGTTTCGACCTGCTCTTCCGCGGGCTGGAACTGGTGACCGGCGGGCAGCGGCTGCACCGGCACGCGGATTACCTCGCCGCGCTGGCCGCACGCGGGGAATCCGCCGAGCCGTACCGGGACCACCTGGCGGTCTTCGCACACGGGATGCCGCCGCACGGCGGGTTCGCGCTCGGGCTCGAACGCTGGACCGCCCGGTTGCTCGGGCTGCCCAACGTCCGGCAGGCGACGCTCTTCCCGCGCGACCTGCACCGGCTGACCCCGTGAAAGCCGCGAGCCGGCACCTCGTGGAGAGGTGCCGGCTCGCGTGGGGTGAGGCTCAGTGGTTGAACGCGCTCCTGGCGGCCAGGTCGGCCAGCAGGGCGCGGCCCTTCTCGGCGTTGCGCGGCTGGGCCAGGACGTCGTAACGCCGGGCGACCAGCTGGCTCTGCGAGATGAACCCTCGCTTGTTCTTCGACGACGCGTACCCCAGCGCGCCGAACAGCAGGTTGAACCCGATACCGCCGACGAGGCCGACGATGATCGGCACCAGCCCGGCGCCGGGGTTCAGCAGGCTCAGCACGAGCCCGAGGAACACACCGAACATCGCGCCGGACAGCGCCGAGCTGGTCAGCACCTTGCTCCAGCCCATGCGTCCGGCGATGCGCTCCACCAGGATCGGCTCGACACCGACGATCGTGACGTCCGTGATCGGGAAGTCCGTTCCCGCGAGGTGGTCGACGGCACGCTGCGCTTCGGAGTACGACTCGTACGAGCCGATCGGCCACCCACTGGGCATCGTCGGGAGCTGAGCCCGCCCCTGGGGCTCGGTGAACGTGGTCTGCTGCGTGAATGCCTGTGTCATTCCTTCTCACCTCTCTTGATCCGTACAACGTCCCGGATGCGCGGATCTCCTCCCGGTGCGGCGGGATTCACAGCATCTTCTCAGCCGGGCATCGCAGACAATCCGCCCAGGGATCAACTACGGTGCACAATGGATAACGAACCAGACCATTGGTCGAGTTGACCTGGTTCGGTCGACCCGGTAGGAAGAAGCCGCAAAGGTACCGCTTCGAACCTTTAGGTGAGGCTGATGGCGAACAGGCGCGGCATGCTCACGCTGGATCGGCTCCGGGAACTGGTCGAGGACGGCACCGTCGACACGGTGCTGGTGGCGATCACCGACATGCAGGGCAGGCTGCAAGGCAAACGCTGCGCCGCCGAGTACTTCCTCAACGAGGTCGTCGAGCACGCCACCGAAGCGTGCAACTACCTCCTCGCCGTCGATGTGGACATGAACACCGTCGACGGCTACGCGATGTCGTCCTGGGAGACCGGCTACGGCGACTTCGTCATGCGCCCGGACTTCGACACGCTGCGCCTGCTCCCGTGGCAGGAGGGCACGGCGCTCGTCCTCGCCGACCTCGAACGGGTACAAGGTGGCGCGGTCGCTCCCTCGCCTCGCCAGATCCTGCGCGGCCAGCTCGACAGGCTCGCCGAACGCGGTCTCGCCGCCTACGTCGGCACCGAACTGGAGTTCATCGTCTTCGACGACACCTTCGAATCGGCCTGGGACAAGCGCTATCAGGACCTTCGCCCGGCCAACCAGTACAACGTCGACTACTCGATGCTCGGCACCGCCCGGATCGAACCGCTGCTGCGCCGCATCCGCAACGACATGGGCGGCGCCGGGCTGTACGTCGAGTCGGCCAAGGGCGAGTGCAATCCCGGCCAGCACGAGATCGCGTTCCGTTACGCCGACGCGCTGACCACCTGCGACAACCACAGCGTCTACAAGACCGGGTCCAAGGAGATCGCCGCGCAGGAGGGCAAGAGCCTCACGTTCATGGCGAAGTACAACGAACGCGAGGGCAACTCCTGTCATATCCACATCAGCCTGCGCTCCGCCTCGGGCGAGCCCGTCCTGGCGGGCGACGGTCCTGGCGGATTCTCGCCGCTGATGGAGCACTTCCTCGCCGGTCAGCTGGCGGGACTGCGTGAGCTGACCTACTTCTTCGCGCCGAACATCAACTCCTACAAGCGGTTCGTGCCCGGGAGCTTCGCGCCGACGGCCGTCGCGTGGGGCACGGACAACCGCACCTGCGCGCTCCGCGTCGTCGGGCACGGGGACTCGCTGCGCACCGAGAACCGCGTCCCCGGCGGCGACGTGAACCCGTACCTCGCGGTGGCCGCGCTGATCGCGGCCGGGCTGCACGGTATCGAGAACGAACTGGAGCTGGAGCCGGAGTTCCACGGCAACGCCTACGGTTCCGCCAAGCCGACCGTGCCGACCACCCTGCGGGAGTCCGCGGCGCTGCTGGACGGGAGCGCACTCGCGAGGTCCGCGTTCGGGGACGAGGTCGTCGACCACTACCTGAACGCGGCGAAGGTCGAGCTCACCGCGTACGACGCCGCCGTCACCGACTGGGAGAGGATCCGTGGCTTCGAACGCCTCTGAGCCCCTGATCGGGCTCACGTCCTATCTGGAACCCGCGAAGTTCCTGGTGTGGGAGACCGAAGCGGCGTTGCTCCACCGGGTCTACGTCGACGGGATCGTCGCGGCGGGCGGGATCCCGGTCCTGCTGCCGCCGGTGAGCGAGGCACACGATCGGCTGATGTCCGCCGTGGACGGTCTCGTGCTGGTCGGCGGCGCGGACGTCGACCCGGCACGGTACGGGCAGGAGCAGCACGCGACGACGTACACGCGGCCGAACCGGGACGCGTTCGAGTTCGGCCTGCTGCGGTCCGCTTTGGACGGTGGGAAACCGGTGCTCGGCGTGTGCCGCGGGCTGCAGGTGCTCAGCGTCGCGCTGGGCGGCACGCTCGTCCAGCATCTGCCGGAGACGGTGGACAGCGCGGATCACCAGCCCGCGCCAGGGGTCTTCGGCACCACTACGGTGAGGCTTGCCGAGGGCAGCCGCGTCGCGTCGATCCTCGGCGCCGAGACCAAGGCGCCGTGTTACCACCATCAGGCGATCGACAAGCTCGGCGACGGGCTGGTCCCGGTCGGCTGGGCCGCCGACGGGACCATCGAGGCGGCCGAACTGCCCGGCGACGGGTTCGTGCTCGGCGTCCAATGGCATCCCGAACAGAATCCCGACGACATCAGGCTTTTCGAAGCGCTGGTGAAAGCTGCGAAGGAGCGCGAATGACCACGTTCGAGGTGATCAACCCCGCCACGGAAGAGGTGGTGAGGTCGGTCGAGCTGACCTCGGCCGAGGAGACCGACGCGGCCATCGCCCGCGCGCACGCGGCGTTCCCCGCCTGGCGCGCGGTGGCCCCCGGCGACCGGGCACGGCTGCTGCGCCGGTTCGCCGACGCCGTCGACGCCGACATCGAGCATCTCGCCGCGTTGGAGGTCGCCAACGCCGGCCACACGATCGGCAACGCGCGCTGGGAGGCGGGCAACGTCCGCGACGTGCTGACGTACTACTCGGCCTCGCCCGAACGGCTGAGCGGCAAGCAGATCCCCGTTCCCGGTGGGGTGAACATGACGTTCCACGAGCCACTGGGCGTGGTCGGGGTGATCGTGCCGTGGAACTTCCCGATGCCCATCGCGGGCTGGGGGTTCGCGCCCGCGCTCGCCGCCGGGAACACCGTCGTGCTCAAACCCGCCGAGCTCACCCCGCTCACCGCGATCCGCCTCGGCGAACTCGCTCGCGAGGCGGGGATCCCCGAAGACGTCTTCCAGGTGCTTCCCGGCAAGGGATCCGTGGTGGGTCAGCGTTTCGTGGATCATCCGGCGGTGCGGAAGGTGGTGTTCACCGGCTCCACCGAGGTCGGCAAGCAGATCATGGCGGGCTGCGCCGCACAGGTGAAGCGGGTGACCCTGGAACTCGGCGGCAAGAACGCGAACATCGTGTTCGCCGACGCCGACCTGGAGAAGGCCGCGGCCACCGCGCCGTACGGCGTCTTCGACAACGCCGGGCAGGACTGCTGCGCGCGGTCGCTGATCCTGGTGCAGTCGAGCGTGTACGAGAAGTTCATGGAGCTGCTGGAACCCGCGGTGAACGGCGTCGTCGTCGGGGATCCGCGGCTGGAGATCACCGAGATGGGCCCGCTGATCTCGGCGGGACATCACGCGAAGGTGTCGTCCTATGTGGACGATTCCGCGCCGGTCGCCTTCCGGGGCAGCGCGCCCGTCGGCCCCGGGTACTGGTTCGCGCCGACCGTCGTCACCCCGCCGGACCTGCGGCATCCGCTGGCGTCCGAGGAGATCTTCGGCCCGGTCGTCGCCGTGGTCCCGTTCGAGGGGGAGGGGGACGCGGTGACCATGGCCAACCGGACCGAGTACGGGCTGTCCGGCTCGATCTGGACCCGTGACGTCGGCCGCGCCTTCCGCGTCGCGCGCGGTGTCGAGGCCGGGAACCTGTCGGTCAACTCGCATTCGTCCGTCCGGTACTGGACGCCGTTCGGCGGGTTCAAGCAGTCCGGGCTCGGCCGCGAGCTCGGCCCGGACGCCGTCGACGCCTTCACCGAGACCAAGAACGTCTTCATCAGCACGGAGGAATAGGAATGGTTCAGCGTTTCGAGGGCCGTGTCGCCGTCATCACCGGCGGCAGCAGCGGCATCGGTCTCGCCACCGCGCGGCGGCTGGCGAGCGAAGGCGCGAAGGTCGTCATCGGCGACATCTCCGCCGAGACCGGGAAGGCCGCGGCCGACGAGGTCGGTGGCCTGTTCGTGCAGGCCGACGTCACCGACGCCGAGCAGGTCGAGGCCCTGTTCCAGACCACTGTGGACACCTTCGGCTCGGTCGACGTCGCGTTCAACAACGCCGGTATCTCGCCGCCCGAGGACGACTCGATCCTCACCACGGGCATCGACGCGTGGGAGAAGGTGCAGAAGGTCAACCTGACGTCGGTGTATCTGTGCTGCAAGGCGGTCTTGCCGCATATGCAGCGGCAGGGGAAGGGCTCGATCATCAACACGGCGTCGTTCGTCGCGGTGATGGGCGCGGCGACGTCGCAGATCTCCTACACCGCGTCCAAGGGTGGCGTGCTGGCGATGAGCCGGGAACTGGGCGTGCAGTTCGCGCGGGAGAACATCCGGGTGAACGCGCTGTGCCCGGGGCCGGTGAACACGCCGCTGCTCAAGGAACTGTTCGCGAAGGACCCCGAGCGGGCCGCGCGGCGGCTGGTGCACGTGCCGGTCGGGCGGTTCGCGGAGCCGGAGGAGATCGCGGCCGCGGTCGCGTTCCTGGCGAGCGACGACGCCTCGTTCATCACCGCTTCGCAGTTCCTGGTGGACGGGGGCATCTCGGGCGCCTACGTCACCCCGCTCTGACCCTCCGCGCGTTCAGTCCTCTAAATGCGGTGAAGTACATGAAGGCCCCCTTCCTTGCGCCTAGGTACAGGAAGGGGGCGTTCATGTACTCGGGCCGGCGCCGAAGGACGCTTTCCCCTCGTCTCATGCGGTGAAGGGGTCTTTCAGCCCGTGAGCCGGGCTGACCGTCACTCGTCCCGGTGGCTGGGATGGCGACCCGCTGACCTGCGCTGTAGTCCTGAGAACGCGAAGCCAGCATCCAGGACCACCCAGGAGGCCCGAGCATGACCCGGCAGATGAGCACCGCCATGCGTGACTGCATCGACCTGTGCAACGAGTGTCACGTCCGCTGCGAGGAGATGATGACGCGCTGTATGGAGAGGGGCGGCGCGAAGCTCGGGATGATGATGGTGACCTGCGCGGACATGTCGCGCATGTGCGCCGACATGATGATGCGCTGCTCCGCGATGGTCGCCGACCTCGAAATGATGCGGATGTGCGCGAAGATGTGCGGCCTCGCCTCCCAGATGATGCGCATGTGCGCCGACGAGTGCGCCAAGACCGGCGACGCCGAGCTCGCCGACGCGGCCGACATGATGAGGCGCTGCGCCGAGCTCTGCGGCACGATCACCGCCGAGATGATGATGGAGAACGCGTAACTCGCGTGATCAGAGCCGTGACTCGCGTGATTGAAGGCGTAACTCACGAGTTACGGCTCTGATCACGCGAGTTACGGCTCCAAGCACGCAAGTGACGTCGTCGGCGGTGAGTAGACGCGCGCTGAACAGGCCAGGTACGGTGTGCGCACAACTTCAGACAGGGCCGTCGAGCTGGAGCGGGAGAGCCCCCACGAACGTGGTGGGGCACCGAAGGAGCAAACTCCCCGGAATCTCTCAGGTACCCACTACCGCTTCACGCGAGGCCACTCTGGAAAGCAGGCGCGCAAGTGCGCCTCACCCAAGGTGAAAGCCACCCTCATCGGTGGTGAAACTCTCAGGTGCCATGACAGAGGGGGAGTTCCCAGCGCACCGGTCTATCCGGCGCCTGACCCAAGGAGCTCCCTTGACCAGTACGTCCTTCGACGACCGGCACATCGGCCCCTCGGAGTCCGAGCAGGCCAAGATGCTCGCCGAGGTCGGCTACGGCAGTCTCGATGCCCTGGTGCAGGCCGCGGTGCCGTCCGCGATCCGGGTCACCCGTGACCTCGAACTTCCCCCCGCCGCGTCCGAAGAGGACGCCATCGCCGAGCTTCGCGCGCTCGCCGCGCTCAACAAGCCGATGACCCAGATGATCGGCCTCGGCTTCCACGACACGGTCACCCCGGCGGTCATCCGCCGCAACGTGCTGGAGAACCCGGCCTGGTACACGGCGTACACGCCGTATCAGCCGGAGATCTCGCAGGGCCGTCTCGAAGCCCTCCTCAACTTCCAGACGATGGTCTCCGAGCTGGCCGGTCTCGCCACCGCGAACGCCTCCCTGCTCGACGAGTCCACCGCCGTCGCCGAGGCCGTCATGCTGATGCGCCGCGCGTCGAAGGCGAAGTCGAACAAGGTCGTCCTCGACGCCGAGTGCCTGCCGCAGACCATCGCCGTCGTCCGCACCCGCGCCGAGGCCATGGGCGTCGAGGTCGAGGTCCGCGACCTGCTCACCGGCCTGCCGGAGGAGTTCTTCGGCGTCGTCGTCCAGTACCCGGGCGCTTCCGGCGTGCTGCGCGGCGCGGGCTTCTACTCCGCCATCTCCGAGACCGCGAAGGCCGCCGGCGCGCTGTACACCGTCGCCGCCGACCTGCTCGCCCTCACCCTGATCACCGCGCCGGGTGAGTTCGGCGCCGACATCGCCGCCGGTTCCACCCAGCGCTTCGGCGTCCCGCTCGGTTACGGCGGTCCGCACGCCGGGTTCATGGCCGTCCGCGCCGGGCTCGAGCGTTCGCTGCCGGGTCGCCTGGTCGGGGTCTCGGTCGACGTCGACGGCAACCCCGCGTACCGCCTCGCCCTGCAGACCCGCGAGCAGCACATCCGCCGCGAGAAGGCCACCTCCAACATCTGCACCGCGCAGGTCCTGCCCGCCGTACTCGCCGCGATGTACGCGGTCTACCACGGTCCGGACGGCCTCAAGCGCATCGCGACCCGCGTCCACGAACTCGCCGCCGGACTGGCCGCCGCCCTCCGCGAGGGTGGCGTCGAGGTCGTCCACGAGGGCTTCTTCGACACGGTCCTCGCCCGCATGCCCGGACAGGCCGAAGCGGTCGTCGCGGTCGCGCGGGAGAACGGGATCAACCTCGGCCCGGTCGACGCCGACCACGTCCGCATCGCGGTCGACGAGGTCACCACACCCGCGATCATCGCCAAGGTGCTCAACGCGTTCGGTGTCGACACCCCCGCCGCCGATGCTCGTGCGCTGCCCGCCGGCCTCGGCCGTGAGAGCGAGTACCTCACCCACGAGGTCTTCCACTCGCACCGCTCCGAGACCGCGATGCTGCGCTACCTGCGCGGACTGTCCGATCTGGACTACGCGCTCGACCGCGGCATGATCCCGCTCGGCTCCTGCACGATGAAGCTCAACGCCACCACCGAGATGGAGCCGATCAGCTGGCGCGAGTTCGCGGGGATCCACCCGTTCGCCCCCGCCGACCAGGCCGAGGGCTACCACACCCTGGTCGAGCAGCTGTCGGGCTGGCTCGCCGAGGTCACCGGCTACGACAAGGTGTCGCTGCAGCCGAACGCGGGCAGCCAGGGCGAGCTCGCCGGCCTCCTCGCGATCCGCGCGTACCACCACGCGAACGGCCAGACCGAGCGCGAGGTCTGCCTGATCCCGTCGTCCGCGCACGGCACGAACGCCGCCTCCGCGGTGATGGCCGGGATGCGCGTCGTCGTGGTCAAGTGCACCGACGAGGGCAACGTCGACCTCGAAGACCTGCGGGCCAAGGTCGAGGCCAACCGCGACACGCTGTCCGCGATCATGGTCACGTACCCGTCCACACACGGCGTGTACGAGAACGGCATCGACGAGCTGGCCAAGATCGTCCACGACGCGGGCGGCCAGGTCTACGTCGACGGCGCGAACCTCAACGCGCTGCTCGGGCTCGCCAAGCCGGGTGAGTTCGGCGGCGACGTCTCGCATCTGAACCTGCACAAGACCTTCTGCATCCCGCACGGTGGCGGCGGCCCCGGCGTCGGCCCGGTCGCGGTCCGCGCGCACCTCGCGCCGTATCTGCCGAACCACCCGCTGCTGGAGAAGGCCGGCCCCGAGACCGGTGTCGGTCCGATCAGCGCGGCCCCGTACGGCTCGGCGTCGATCCTGCCGATCTCGTGGGCGTACGTCCGCATGATGGGCGCGGGCGGGCTCACCGCCGCGACGCAGGTCGCCGTGCTCGCCGCGAACTACGTGGCCAAGCGCCTCAACCAGCACTACCCGGTGCTCTACACCGGCCAGGACGGCCTGGTCGCGCACGAGTGCATCCTCGACCTGCGCGGGCTCACCAAGGAGACCGGCGTCAGCGTCGACGACGTCGCGAAGCGCCTCATCGACTACGGCTTCCACGCCCCGACCATGTCGTTCCCGGTCGCGGGCACGCTGATGGTCGAGCCGACCGAATCCGAGGACCTCGGTGAGATCGACCGCTTCATCGAGGCCATGATCGCCATCCGCGCGGAGATCGACGCCGTCGCGCAGGGCAAGTGGGCCGCGGACAACAGCCCGCTGCGCAACGCCCCGCACACCGCGGAGACCCTCGTCGGCGACTGGGACCTGCCTTACGACCGCGAACTGGCGGTGTACCCCGCCGGAGTGAACCGCAAGTCCAAGTACTGGCCCCCGGTGCGCCGCATCGACGGTGCGCGCGGGGACCGTAACCTCGTCTGCTCCTGCCCGCCGCTCAACGCCTACGAGAACTGAGGCACTTGATGTCGAAAGAGACGTCCCTGCACGGAGTCCACAAAGGACTGGGTGCGCTGTTCACCGATTTCGCGGGCTGGTCGATGCCGATCCGCTATTCCAGCGAACTGGCGGAGCACAAGGCGGTCCGCGAGGCCGCCGGCCTGTTCGACCTCTCCCACATGGCCGAGATCGAGGTGACCGGCCCGCAGGCCGCCGACACCCTCGACTACGCGCTGGTCGGCAACCTGTCGGGCGTCAAGCCGGGCCGGGCGCGCTACACGATGATCTGCGACGAGAACGGCGGCGTGCTGGACGACCTGGTCGTCTACCGCCTCGCCGACGAGAAGTTCCTGGTCGTCGCCAATGCGGGCAACGCCACCGTGGTCGCGGATGCGCTGGCCGAGCGGGTCTCGGGTTTCGACGCGGTCGTCGAGAACAAGTCCGAGGACGTCGCGCTGATCGCCGTCCAGGGCCCGAAGGCCGTCGAGATCCTCGGCGCCGTCACCGACGCCGACCTGGGCGCGCTCAAGTACTACGCGAGCGTCCCGGCCGTCGTGAAGGGACACGACGTCCTGCTCGCCCGCACCGGCTACACCGGCGAGGACGGTTTCGAGCTGTATGTCCCGGCCGGTGAGGCGCCCGCCGTCTGGCGCATCCTCACCGACGCGGGCGAGCCGCACGGCCTGCTCCCGGCCGGTCTCGCCTGCCGCGACACCCTGCGGCTCGAAGCGGGAATGCCGTTGTACGGCAACGAACTCAGCCTTCAGCTGAGCCCGTTCGAGGCGGGCCTCGGCCGCGTGGTCAAGTTCGAGAAGCCGAACGACTTCGTCGGCAAGGCCGCGCTCGAAGAGCTGTCCAAGAAGGACGTTCCCCGCGTGCGTGTCGGGCTCAAGGGTTCCGGCCGCCGCGCGCCGCGTCACGGCTACACCGTCCTGGCGGGTGACACCGAGATCGGCGAGGTCACCAGCGGTGCCCTCTCACCGACGCTGGGTTACCCGATCGCCATGGCCTACGTGGACCGGGAGCACTCCGAGCCCGGCACCGAGCTTTCCGTCGACATCCGGGGCCGTATCGAGCCCGTCGAGGTCGTCGCCCTGCCCTTCTACTCCCGCGCCTGAAAGGCCCCTTTCTCATGAGCATCCCCCAGGACCTGAAGTACACGAAGGAACACGAGTGGCTGAACGTCGCCGACGGCTTCGCCACCGTGGGCATCACCGCCTTCGCCGCCGAATCGCTCGGTGACATCGTGTTCGTCCAGCTCCCCTCGGTCGGCGACACCGTCACCGCGGGCGAGGTGTTCGGCGAGGTCGAGTCGACCAAATCGGTCAGCGAGCTGTACGCACCCGTGGACGGCGAGGTCGTCGAGGTGAACGAGGCCACAACGGACACCCCCGAGCTCATCAACTCGGACCCGTACGCCGAAGGATGGCTCCTGAAGGTGCGTCTGTCCGGCGACGTGCCGGCCCTGCTCGACGCCCAGGCGTACGCCGTCCTGACCCAGGAGAACTGACATGTTCAACGCTGCCCTGTCCGAAGTGGACCCCGAGGTCGCCACCGCCGTCGCGGCCGAACTCGACCGGCAGCAGTCGACCCTGGAGATGATCGCCTCCGAGAACTTCGCCCCGGTGGGCGTGCTCGAAGCGCAGGGTTCGGTGCTGACCAACAAGTACGCCGAGGGCTACCCCGGCCGCCGCTACTACGGCGGTTGTGAGCACGTCGACGTCATCGAGCAGCTGGCGATCGACCGCGCGAAGGCGCTCTTCGGCGCCGAACACGCCAACGTCCAGCCGCATTCGGGCGCGCAGGCCAACGCCGCCGCCATGGTCTCGGTGCTCAACCCCGGCGACACCATCCTCGGTCTCGACCTCGCCCACGGCGGGCACCTGACCCACGGGATGAAGATCAACTTCTCGGGCAAGCTCTACAACGTCGTCGCCTACCACGTCGACAAAGAGACCGGGATCGTCGACATCGAGGAGATCGAGCGCCTCGCCAAGGAGCACAAGCCGAAGCTGATCATCGCCGGCTGGTCGGCGTACCCGCGTCAGCTCGACTTCGCCGAGTTCCGCCGTATCGCCGACGAGGTCGGTGCGAAGGTCATGGTCGACATGGCGCACTTCGCCGGTCTGGTCGCGGCCGGGCTGCACCCGAGCCCGGTGCCCTACGCCGACATCGTCACCACGACCACGCACAAGACCCTCGGCGGCCCGCGCGGCGGCATCATCCTGTGCCGACAGGAACTCGCCAAGAAGATCAACTCGGCGGTGTTCCCCGGCCAGCAGGGCGGTCCGCTGGAGCACGTCATCGCCGCCAAGGCCGTCGCGCTCAAGATCGCCGCGAGCGAGGAGTTCCGCGAGCGCCAGCAGCGTGTGCTCGAAGGCGCGAAGATCCTGGCCGACCGCCTTTCGCGCACGGACTGCAGCGAGGCAGGCGTCCGCGTGCTGACCGGCGGCACCGACGTGCACCTGGTGCTCGTCGATCTGGTCAACTCCACTTTGGACGGTCAGCAGGCCGAGGACCGGCTGCACTCGGTCGGCATCACGGTCAACCGCAACGCCGTCCCGTTCGACCCGCGTCCGCCGATGGTCACCTCCGGCCTGCGGATCGGCACCCCGGCGCTGGCGACCCGCGGCTTCGGCGCCGAGGACTTCGCCGAGGTCGCCGACATCATCGCCGAGGCGCTGCGCCCGGACTTCGACGAGGATCTGCGTCAGTCGCTGTCCGCCCGGGTCGAGCTGCTGGCCAAGAAGCACCCGTTGTACGCGGACCTCAACCGATGAGCGCGCTCCCCGAGGGGCGCAAACTTCTCCGGCTGGAAGTCCGCAACGCGCAGACCCCGATCGAGAAGAAGCCGCCGTGGATCAAGACCCGGGCCCGGATGGGTCCGGAGTTCACGGAGCTCAAGGGACTGGTCAAGCGTGAAGGCCTCCACACCGTGTGTGAGGAGGCCGGTTGCCCCAACATCTACGAGTGCTGGGAAGACCGCGAGGCGACGTTCCTGATCGGTGGCGACCAGTGCACCCGCCGGTGTGACTTCTGCCAGATCGACACGGGCAAGCCGGAAGCGCTGGACCGGACCGAGCCGCGGAAGGTGGCGGAGTCGGTGCAGGCCATGGGCTTGCGCTACTCGACGGTGACCGGTGTCGCGCGTGACGACCTGGAGGACGGTGGCGCGTGGCTGTACGCGGAGACCGTTCGTCAGATCCACGCGCTGAACCCGGGTACCGGTGTGGAGCTGCTGATCCCGGACTTCAACGCGGATCCGGATCAGCTGGCCGAGGTGTTCGGTTCGCGGCCGGAGGTTCTGGCGCACAACGTGGAGACGGTGCCGCGGATCTTCAAGCGGATCCGGCCGGGTTTCCGCTATGCGCGGTCGCTGGAGGTCATCACGAAGGCTCGTGAGGCCGGTTTGGTGACGAAGTCGAACCTGATCCTCGGCATGGGCGAGACCCCCGAAGAGGTCGCGCCCGCGATGAAGGACCTGGTCGACGCGGGCTGCGAGATCCTCACGATCACCCAGTACCTGCGACCGTCGCCGAGGCATCATCCGGTGGACCGCTGGGTCAAGCCGGAGGAGTTCGTCGAGCATTCGAAGGCAGCCGAAGCGATGGGCTTCGCTGGTGTGATGGCCGGGCCGCTGGTCCGCTCGTCGTATCGGGCCGGTCGCCTTTTCGCCCAGACGAAGGCCCACCGCGGCGAAGCGCTGTCGGAGAATTTGGCCCATCTCGCCGCCGAAGGGCCCGCGGCCCAAGAGGCCAGCTCACTGCTGGCCAGATAGGAAGGAGGGCAGATCAATGGCGATCAGCGTCTTCGACCTGTTTTCGATCGGCATCGGCCCCTCCAGCTCCCACACGGTGGGCCCGATGCGCGCCGCACTGACCTTTGTGGACGGTCTGGCGGCCGACGGTGACCTCACCGCGACGGCACGCGTCCAGAGCGAGCTTTTCGGCTCGCTCGGCGCGACCGGGTTCGGGCACGGCAGCGACAAGGCCGTGCTGCTCGGGCTGTCCGGGGAGCGTCCGGAGGAGATCGACACCGACACCGTGCCCGGCAAGATCGCGGCGATCCGCGAATCGTGCCGGTTGAAGGTGCGCGGCGAGCACGAGATCGTGTTCACCGAGGACACCGACCTGACCATGCACCGGCGGAAGTCGTTGCCGGCACATCCGAACGGGATGATCTTCCGCGCGTTCGACGCCGACGGGAAGGTGCTGCGCGAGCGCACCTACTACTCCGTCGGCGGCGGGTTCGTCCGCGACGAGTCCTACGAGACCGACACCGTCGTCGTCGAGGACTCGACGAAGCTGGAGTTCCCGTTCCGCACCGGCGCGGATCTGCTGAAGCACTGCGAGGACACCGGGCTGTCCATCAGCGAGATCATGCTGCGCAACGAGCTTTCGTGGCGCACTCGCGAGGAGATCCGCGAAGGGCTGCTGGAGATCTGGCAGGTCATGGCGGAATGCGTGCGCAACGGCTGCGAGCACGAGGGCGTGCTTCCGGGAGGGCTGAAGGTTCCTCGGCGTGCGAAGGCGTTGCACGAGAAGCTGCTCGCCGAGGACGGCGTCGGCGACCCGCTGTACGCGATGGACTGGGTGAGCCTGTACGCGCTGGCGGTCAACGAGGAGAACGCCGCGGGCGGCCGCGTCGTCACCGCGCCGACCAACGGCGCCGCGGGGATCATCCCGGCCGTTCTGCACTACTACCAGCGGTTCATCCGGGGCTCGTCGGACGACGGCATCGTGACGTTCATGCTCACCGCGGGCGCGATCGGCTCGATCCTCAAGCAGACGGGCTCGATCTCGGGTGCCGAGGTCGGCTGCCAGGGTGAGGTCGGTTCGGCCAGTGCGATGGCCGCCGCCGGGCTCACCGAGGTCCTCGGCGGTTCACCCGCGCAGGTGGAGAACGCCGCCGAGATCGGGGTCGAGCACCACCTGGGGCTGACCTGCGACCCGGTCGGCGGGCTGGTGCAGATCCCGTGCATCGAGCGCAACGCCGTCGGCGCGTCGAAGGCGATCCACGCGGCGCGGATGGCGATGCGCGGCGACGGTTCGCACGTCGTGACGCTGGACAAGGCGATCAAGACGATGCGCGAGACCGGTGCCGACATGAGCGTGAAGTACAAGGAGACCGCTCGCGGCGGCCTCGCCGTGAACGTCATCGAATGCTGAGACGAATTGCGGGCCGCCTAAACTCGAAGAGTGGAGTCGAGCACGGTCGCGAACGCGGGTGACGCGCTGTTCCGCCCGGTGCGCGCGGGCAACGCCTTCGAGGAGACCGTCGAAAGGCTGCTCCAGGCGATCCGGCTGGGCGTGGTGGGCGCGGGGGAGCGGCTGCCCTCGGAGCGTGAGCTCGCCGAGCGGCTCGGGGTCAGCCGGGTGACGCTGCGCGAGGCCATCCGCGCGCTGTCCGACGCGGGGTACGTCGAATCGCGGCGCGGGCGGTACGGCGGCACGTTCGTCAACGACGTGCTGCCCGACCCGCCCGCCGCCGACGGCCGGAAGGTCGACAACGCCACGCTGGAGGACGCGCTCGGCCTCCGGCACGTCCTGGAGACCGGCGCCGCCGAGATGGCGGCCTCGCGTTCGCTCAGCCCGGCTGACCGGCAGCATCTGACCAGCACACTCGCCGAGGCCGCGGCGGCCGACGTCGGCGACTACCGGCGCAAGGATTCGCGGCTGCACCTGGCGATCGCCGAGGTCACGGCGTCCGGTTCGCTGACCACGGCGATGGCCGACGCACGGATGCGGGTGAACCAGCTGCTCGACATGATCCCGCTGCTCGAACCGAACCTGGAGCATTCCAACGCCCAGCACGAGGCCATCGTCGACGCGATCCTCGCCGGGGACTCCGAGGCGGCCCGCCGGGCGATGACGGAACACGTCGAAGGGACCGCTTCACTGCTTCGCGCGTTCCTCGCTTGAGGTCAGCAGCGCGTGCGCGAAATCGATGGCGTGCGGTGTATCCGGGAAGACCCGGCCCTCCGCGCGGAGCCGGTCCGCGACGCCGAGTTCGTCGAGCACCTTCTCGTGGCCGGGTTTGATGCCCGACACCAGGACCGTGATCCCGCGATGTTCGAGGCGTTCGATGGCGTCGCGCAGGACGAGGGCGCCGGTGGCGTCGATGGCCGACACCCGTGACATCCGGAGGATGACCACCCGGACGTCGGCCACCTCGGACAGCTCCAGCAGGAATTGGTGGGCCGCGGCGAAGACCAGCGGTCCGTCGAGCCGGAACGCGACGATGTGCTCGTCCAGCAGCGCCTGCTCCTCGGCCGCGTGATCGGCGTGGTCGAGCGCCACCTCTTCGATGCGAGCCGCCTTCGCGATCGCCCGCAGTGCCAGTGCGCCCGCCACGACGAGGCCGAGGATGACCGCGGTGACCAGGTCCAGGATCAGCGTCGCTGCCGCGGTGAGCACGAGGACCAGCGCGTCACGACGGGTGGAGCGCAGGAGCGCGCGGACCGAACCCGCCTCGACCATGCGGACGGCGGTGGCCAGCAGCACCCCGGCGAGTGCCGCGATCGGGATCGTGGCCACGAGCGGCGCCGCCGCGAAGACGATCACCGCCAGCACCATCGCGTGGGTGAACGAGGCCAGCCGCGACTTCGCCCCGGCACGGACGTTGACCGCGGTGCGCGCGATCGCCGCGGTGGCGGGGACGCCGCCGAACAGCGGGGTGACGAGATTCGCGAGGCCCTGCCCGAAGAGTTCCCGGTCCGGGTCGTGGCGTTCGTTGACGCTCATCGCGTCGGCGACCGTGGCCGAAAGGAGGCTTTCCAGCGCGGCCAGCGCCGCGACCGCGACGGCGGAGGGCGCCAGCGCGCCCAAGGTCGACAGATCCAGGAAGTCCAGCGAGGGCGCGGGAAGTCCGTTGGGCAGGGCGCCGATGCGGGCGACCGGCAGCTGCGCGAAGTGACTCACGAGGGTCGCGATGGCCACCGCGACCAGCGAGAACGGGATCGACGGTCGCCACCTCGCGCCGAGCAGCATGAGGGCGGCGACCCCGGCGGCGATCGCGATCGACGGCCAGGCCGGATGCCCGGCGAAATCGGCCACCGCCTTCGCCGCGACGACGGCCACTTTTTCGCCTTCCGGGGTGGCGACGCCGAGCGCGGCGGGAACCTGCTGCAGTGCGATCACCCCGGCGATGCCCAGCGTGAAGCCTTCGACCACCGGTGTCGGCACGTAGCGCATGTACCGGCCGGCGCGGGCGACCGCGAGCAGGAGCAGCAAGACCCCGGCGAGCAGACCCACCGTCAGCACGCCGCCCGCCCCGTGCGTGGCCGTGATCGGCACCAGTACCACGGTCATCGCGCCGGTCGGCCCGGACACCTGGAGATTGGAGCCGCCGAAGATCGCGGCCAGCGCGCCGGCGACGATCGCGGTGACCAAACCGGCTTCGGCCCCGAGGCCGGACGAGATGCCGAAGCCCAGCGCCAGCGGCAGGGCGACGATCGCGACGGTCAGGCCTGCCGTGAGGTCGTGCCGGGGAGCGCGTTTGAGCGTCCGCAGGTCTTCACGTCCGGGCAGGAGCGAGCGCAATTCCGAAAGTTTCAGACCCGCCACGCCGTCACTCCGCGTCGCGTAGCTGGGCGAGCAGGACGTTCTGGTCGGCCAGCAGCTCGGTGAGGATGCGCCGGGCCGCGCGCAGGAGCTCGACTACGTCGCCGCCGGCGAGCGCGTACACCACCGTCGAGCCCTCGCGGGTCGAAGTGACGATTCCCGACCGGCGCAGGACGGCCAGCTGCTGTGACAGGTTGGAGGCCTCGACCTCGATCTCGGCGAGCAGTTCGCGGACGGCTTTCGGGCCTTCGGCGAGCAGCTCCAGTACACGGATCCGGACCGGGTGGCCCAGCATGCGGAAGAACTCCGCCTTGGCCTGGTACAGGGGGACGGGCATCTGCGCACATTATCAAATGAAGAATTCTTCAAGTCGTGAACCGGTGGCCATTCGGTGACTTTCCCACAACCTTTTCACTCGTTCGGGCGTCTAACCTGGCGTGGAAAACCCGGATGAGGCAGACGCACCCGAGTCGGAGACCACGGCCACCCCGGAGCCGAAACGGAAGAAGCGCAGGTGGCGCAAGATCGCCGCCTGGACGCTCGGCCTGGTGATCGGCATCCCGGTCGTCGCGTTCGGGCTCGCGTACGTCCTGCTCGACGTCCGCAGCCCGCAAGAGGTCCTCGCCGACCTCGACAAGACCGTCGTCCTGCAGAACGCGGACGGTTCCGAACTGCTCAAGGTGGTCCCGCCCGGCGGCGACCGGCTGTTCGTACCCTACGACGCCGTCCCCGCGAAACTGCGCGACGCGATCGTCGCGACCGAGGACCCGACCTTCTGGGACAACGAGGGTTTCGATCTCACCGGGCTCGGCCGCGCGCTGGTGACCGGCGTCGGCGGCGGCTCGGGGATCACCCAGCAGTACATCAAGAAGTCCACCGGCAACGAGGACGCCACCCTCACCCGCAAGTTCTCCGAACTCGTGCTCGCCACGAAGATCACCCAGCAGCAGACGAAGAAGGAGATTTTCGAGAGCTACGTCAACATCATCTCGTTCGGTCGCGGCACCTACGGCCCGGCGTCGGCGATGAACGCCTACTTCGGCCGCAAGCTCGACGACTCGATGACCTGGAGCGAGGCGGCCTTCCTCGCGGGGATGATCCAGTCGCCTTCGGTACACGACCCGTACGCCTCCAGCCACGAGCACGCGATGAAACGCTGGTCCTATGTGATGAACAAACTGGTCGCGCGCGGCTACGTCAGCCAGGCCGAAGCGGTCACCATGACCTACCCGGAGGACGCGATCCAAGCGCCGTCCGAGACCAGGGCCGGCCGCGTGACCTACGAGCAGTACCACATCAAGCAGCAGGTCCTCGCCGAACTCGAGCAGGTCGGCTACCCGCTCGACCGGCTCCGCGGCGGCGCGATGAAGGTCGAGACGACCATCGATCCGCGTGCTCAGGCCGAAGCCGAGAAGGCGGTCAAGGAACGGTTGAAGGGGCAGCCGGAACACTTCCGCGCGTCGCTGGTCGCCGTCGAACCCGGGACCGGGGCCATCCGCGCCTACAACGGCGGCGGCTGGAGCGTGCACGACTACGCGGGCACCCCGTACGGCACCGGTTCGACGTTCCAGCCGTTCATCCTCGCCGCCGGGCTCGAACGGGGGGTGAACGTGGACGAACCGTTTAAGGCGCCCGCGTCGGTGGATTTCCTTGGCGAGACCTTCGAGTTCCAGGACCAGTGCGGCGAAACCGGGAAGTGCACGCTGCGCGAGGCGATGGGGCGAGGTGCTCAGGGCCCGTTCGTCGACCTGGCGAAGAAGCTCGGCGCCGAAGCGGTCCGGGAAGGCGCCCGTGCGGCCGGGATCCCCGAATCCGTCGACGGCGCGGTGACCCTGCGCGAGAAGGACGGGTTCCTGATCGGCCCGGGGATCGCGGTCGGCCGGTATCCCTTACGCCCCAGTGACATGGCCGGTGCCTACGCGACCTTCGCGGCCGGCGGCATGCGCGCCACACCGCATCTGGTGTCGAAGATCCGGGACGAGAACGGTGAAGTCGTATGGGAACGGCCGCCGGACAAGACGCCCGCGTTCCAGGGCGACGAGGCGGTGAGCCGCCGGATCGCGGGCACGATGAGCCAGGTGCTGGCCACCGGCCTGAAGGATCGTCCGGCGGCGCTGAAGACCGGCGACTTCCAGTTCGAAGAGACAGAAGACAACGCGGGCGGCTGGGCGGTCGGATACACGCCGCAGCTCGCGACCGCGGTCTGGGTCGGCTCCGACGAGCCGCGCCGGATGCGGGACGCCGCCGGGGAGAAACTGACCGGCCGGACGATCCCGGCCGACGTTTGGCAGCGCTTCATGAACGGTGTCCATCGAGGACAGCCGGCGCGGTGGCCGGACGGTTCCGAGCCGCGTCCCGCCACGACGGCGCCGCGGTGATGCTTCGGTCCAGTGGGTCGTGAGTGGCGATTCGTGTTCTAACCCGAAACGCCACTCACGACCCACTGGACCGAGGCGGTTCCGTCAGGGCTTCACGAGCACGACGGTCAGCCCGTCGTAACCCTTGCTGCCGACCGTCTGGATCGCCGTCGCGTCGACGCGGGGTTCGGCGGCGATCATCTCGTGCAGCCGCCTGATGCCCTGGATGTTCGGGTCTTCGCTGGCGGCGTCGGTCACCGCGCCGCCGCGGACGACGTTGTCGACCACGATCACGCCGCCGGGCCGGACGAGCTTCAGCGACGCCTCGAAGTAGGCCGGGTTGTTGACCTTGTCGGCGTCGATGAACGCCAGGTCGATCGGGCCCTCGACCGACGGCAGCAGGTCCAGCGCCTTGCCGACGCGGACGTCGACCAGGCCGCCGAGCCCGGCCGCGTCGATGTTCCCGCGCGCGACCTCGGCGTGCTTCGGGTCGTATTCGAGCGTGACGAGTCTGCCCTGCGGCGGCAGGGCGCGGGCGAGCCAGATCGTGCTGTACCCGCCGAGCGTGCCGATCTCCAGGATGGACCGGGCGCCGATCATCCTCGCCATCAGGTTGAGCAGTTTGCCCTGGTTCGGCGCGACGGCGATCGACGGCAGCCCGGCCTCGTCCGACGTCTTCCGCGCGCCTTCGAGGGCGGGATCGGACGGGACGAGCACCCCGGACAGATAGTCGTCCACTTCGGACCACAGTTGCTGTGACATGGCACCTCCGCCGCCAACCTACTCCGAGGCGATCAGGCGGCGCGGCGTCCGGCTTTCGGGATCACCAGCGGGGTGCCGGTCTCCGGGCACGGCATGACCCGGCAGGGCAGCTCGAAGATCTTCTCGACGTTGGCGGCGGTCACGACCTCTTCGGGCGCGCCGGTCGCGAGGACCTCTCCGCCGCGCATCGCGATCATGTGTGTCGCGTAGCGGGCAGCGTGGTTGAGGTCGTGCAGCACCGCGACCAGCGTCCGGCCCTGTTTCTGGTGCAGTTCCGCGCACAGGTCGAGGATGTCCATCTGGTGCGCGATGTCCAGATAGGTCGTCGGCTCGTCGAGCAGCAGGAGGTCGGTCTCCTGCGCCAGCGCCATCGCCATCCACACACGCTGCCGCTGACCACCCGACAGCTCGTCGACCAGCCGCTCGGCGAGATCGTCGACACCGGTGGCGCGCATGGACTCCGCGACCACGGTGGCGTCCTCACGGGACCACTGGCGCAGCAGGCGCTGATGCGGGTACCGGCCGCGCGCGACGAGGTCCGCGACGGTGATGCCGTCGGGCGCGATCGAGCTCTGCGGCAGCAGGCCGAGCCGCCGGGCGACCTCCTTGGCGGGGAAGGAGCTGATCACCTGCCCGTCGAGGAAAACCGAACCCTTGCGCGGTTTGAGCATCCGCGCCAGCGCGCGCAGCAGGGTGGTCTTGCCGCAGGCGTTCGGCCCGACGATGACGGTGAACGACCGGTCGGGGATGACCACCCCGAGGTCTTCGGCCACGGTCCGGCCGTCGTAGGCGAGCGTCAGCGCGTCCGCGTGCAGACGGGACGTCGTGCTCTGCTCGGTGAGGGTTTCCACGGTCTCCACGCAGGTTAGGCTAACCTAGGAGTCCGCCGTTGTGGTGTTCCGTAGGTCGCAGTCGGCTCACGACGTGCTTCGATGGCATCATCCCCAGTGCAATCGCGTGAATGCACTCGGTGCGATCGAAGGACGGCATGGAGGATTACCGGATAGTCGCGGACGAGATCTCCGCCGACGTCGAGGCGGGCAGGCTCCGGCCCGGGGACAGGCTGCCCCCGCAGCGGCGCTTCGCCCGGGAGCGCGGGATCGCGAACTCGACCGCCGCGAGGGTCTACGGCGAACTCGTCCGGCGCGGTGTCGTGGTCGGCGAGGTCGGCCGGGGGACGTTCGTCCGCGCCGCGCGGCCGCCGCTGGAGACCGCGCTCGCCGAACCGGGCGGCGCGACGGTCGACCTCGAACTCAACTTCGCCGTCCTCCCGGAACAGTCGGCGCTGGTCGGGAAGGCGCTGGAGCCGCTCCTGCGCGAAGACGTCCTGACGGCGGCGTTGAGCCCGGGAAGCGTCTCGGGCTCGAAGCAGGCGCGTGACGCCGTCGCCGGACTGATCGCGAAGGAGGGTTGGACGCCGGAGATCCTCTTCGCCGGAAGCGGGCGCCAGGCCATCGCGGCCGCCATCGCCGCCTTCGTGCCGATGGGGGAACGGCTCGCCGTCGAAGCCATCACCTACCCCGTGGTCAAGGCGCTCGCCGGGCGGCTCGGCGTCCAGTTGGTCCCCATCGAGACCGACGACATGGGGCTCATTCCCGAAGCGCTCGAAGCCGCGTCCGTCCGCGCGCTGTACGTCCAGCCGACGTTGCACAACCCGCTCGGGTCCACAATGGACGATGCGCGTCGCGTCGAGCTGGCCGAAACCGTGCGCCGGATGGACATCCCGGTGATCGAGGACGGGATCTACACCTTCCTGCGGCCCGACGTCCGCCCGTTCGCGACGTACGCGCCGGAACGCACGGTGTTCGCCGACAGCATGTCCAAACGGCTCGCGCCGGGGCTGACCACCGGCTTCCTCGCCGTCCCGGCGGCTTGGACGGAACGGCTCGCCGCGGCCGTGCGCTCGGGCGGCTGGGTCGCGCCCCGGCTCGCCGTCGAAGCGGCCACCCGGTGGATCACCGGCGGCACGCTGGAAACCGTCGAACGGGCGAAACGGCTCGACGCCGCGGAACGCCAGCGGGTGACATCGGAACGCCTGGCCGGGTTCACCCTGCGCGCCGACCCGCGGGCGTATCACTGCTGGTGGGAGCTCCCGGAACACTGGCGCGCCGAGACCTTCGTCGCCGCCGCCGCGCGACGCGGTATCGCGGTCACCCCGGCGGCCGCGTTCGCCGTCGTCCCCGGGCACGCCCCGAACGCGGTGCGGCTCGCCGTCTCGTCGCCGCCGCTCGAAACGCTCGCGGCCGCTTTGGACGTCCTCGCCGGACTCGCCTCCGGCCGCCCCGAGGACGCCGGCGTCGAGTGACCTCCCCGCATTCAGAGGACGAAATGCGTCAGGGGCGGGGAGCCCACTTGCCGATGAAGCTGCCGCAGGTGACGGTCTGCCCGGTGAGCCGCGACCGCAGCGCGTTCTCCAGCCCGAGGTAGTCGAAGATCGGGGCGTCCCCGGCGACTTGCGCGGGTACCGGCCCGCCCTTGGCCAGCGCGGGCATGCTCACGGTCTGGAACAGCACCAGGTAGTCGCCGTCGCGGTTGAGCCCGTCGGCCGTCGCGAGCATGCGTTCCGGGGCGTCGGCGACGATCTCCAGCGGCAGCGGCCATTCCAGCGGGAACGGGTTGCGCAGGCCGAAGGCGGGATAGGCGAACGGGTTGTCGGGCAGGACGGCCGTGCGCCCGGCGGGGAAACGCGTGACGCAGTCCTGGATCTGGGAGATGTAGGCGTAGGTGCCCGGGTTCGTCCGGATGCCGCGCATCGACGGCGTCACCGTGCCGAGGTCGCCCGTCAGCTTCTCGTGCGCCATGTCGAGGTACGCGGCTTCGTCGTGATGCGCGACCACGGCCCAGCCCGACGCCAGCACCGCGACCAGGCCCATCGCCGTGGCACCCGCCAGCCCGATCGGACGAGGCGGCTCCGGCAGCGGCGGCAGCGCGTCCGCGAGCAGCAGGATCGCCGTCAGCGCCAGTGTCCCGGTGAACAACGTCGGGGTGTCGTTGCCCCACGACAGGCTGGTCATGAAGCCGGTCGCGAAGACCAGCGCCCCCATTCTCGGGAAGCGCCGCGTCGCCGCCCAGTTCACCAGGAGCGCGACGCCGAGGATCCACCAGAGCACGTCCGCCCAGCGAGACGCGCCGGTGAAATGCCCGTCGACGACGGTGCCGACCACCACCGCCACCCCCGCCAGGAGCAGCAGCCGGGCGACGAGCGCCCCGGCGAAACCGGCGCGGTCGCGGAAGATCCCCAGCAGGGCCAGGAACACCCCGGCGATCAGGAAGAAGGTCAAGCCCCGCACGGGCGGCCGCAGCAGGGACGCGGGATTTTCCAGCCACAGCCCGAGAAGCCGCTCGCCATACGCGGGCAGACCGCCGGTGAGCTGCTCGGCCATCGCGCCGAGCCCGCCGTCGAGGGTGACGATTCCGACGTAGAAGACCAGGAAAGCGCCCAGCGCCAGCAGATCCCAGGCCAGCCGCCCCCACCAGCGGCCGGTGCGGAACGCTCCTTCGCGCAGTGACGGGTGCAGCAGCAGCCAGCACAGCGCGATCAGCGGCACCGGCGCGAAACTCTGCTTGACGAACACCGAGGTGCCCAGCAGCACCAGACCCAGCCGTCGTGGCCACGCCTTGCCGTTGCGCAGCCCCGAATCCAGTGCCCAGGCGCCGCACGCGGTCAGGAAGATCCCGTCGATCGTGTGCCACGCCATCAGCGGGAACGCGTTGAGGTTCAGCAGCGACGCGGCCGCCGTCAGCCCGGTGAGCCCAGGCCCCCAGTCACGGACGCGGCGGCGGGTGACCAGGACCGCGAACGCGATGGTCGCCAGGATGATCTCCAGCATGCTGAGCACGCTGGAGACGAAGAACAGCGGCCCCGGCACCACGAAATCGACGATGTGCAGGTACGCCGAACCCAGTGGCCGTGCGGAGATGATGTCGGAATGCGGCACCTCCCCGTGCCGCACCCGCCAGGCCTGGGCGAGGATGAAACCCTGGTCCGACGGGTGGAAACCGAAGCGCCCTACCCGGAGTTCGGTGGCGACGGCGAGCGCGAGCACCCAGGCCGCGTGCAGGGAAAGCCGCAGCACTGTCCTGGACGGACGTACCACCTCCGCGTCCGGTCCGGTCGACAGCGGGGGACTGGCGACGTCCACACTGCCCCTTCCCGGTCGTCCCTACTCGGCCCGTGCCCGCCGACCCCACGGCGTATCGGAAACCGATGGTAGCGGCCGGGGGCGTCCCCCGATCGAGCCCCGGGCGGGACGTCAGTGTCTATAGGTGAACCCGCGTCCGCGATCGACGTCGACAGGGCGCGACCTGGCCTTCCTGGTCGCGAAGGTGGTCAAGGGCGCCCTGCCACCGCGATAGCGGGGCCTTCGGCCGGGCGGGTTCACGCGTATGGTCACTTTCCGGGGAAAACCTCAGCTCCGCCCACAGGCTCTCAGGGACGACGGCGCCAGACCAGCCGGGTGACCGCGCCCGCCACCGAGGCGAGCGGGGCCTTCCGGGGCAGGCCACGGGATTCCGGCGCGGACTCGGGCATCGCGCGGTAGACGAGGTGGGCGAAGAACCGGGCGGTCTTCGGTGCGACGAGCGTCACCAGTTCGGCGGCCGTGCCCTCCGGAAGGTTCAGGATCTCCGGCCGTTTCTCCAACGCCTTCACCACGAGGGCGGCGGCGCGTTCGGGCGAGCTCGACGGCATGCCGCGATAGGAGCCGGTCGGGGCGATCATGTCGGTGCGCACCAGCGGCATCCGGACCGAGGTGAAGGTGACGCCGTCGGAAAGCGTTTCCCGCCCGGCGGTCAGCCCGAACTCCTCCAGCGCGGCCTTCGAGGCCAGGTAAGCGGAAAACCGCGGGGTGTCGGTCTGGAGTCCTTGGGTGGTCACGTTGACGACGTGGCCGAAGCCGCGCGCGGTCATCGACGGCAGCAGGCCCAGCGTCAGCCGCACGGGGCCGAAGTAGTTGATCGCCATCGTGCGCTCGAAGTCGTGGAACCGTTCGGTGGACAGCGAAAGCGACCGCCGGATCGAGCGGCCCGCGTTGTTGACCAGCATGTCGACGGCGCCGTGCGCGGCGAGCACGTCCTTGACCAGAGCGTCGACGGCCCCGCCGTCGGTGAGGTCGCACGGATACGCCGACGCCTTGCCGCCCGCCGCGACGATCTGCTCGCGGACCTCTTCGAGTTCGTCGGCACGCCTGGCCACGAGGATCACTTCGCCGCCCTTCGCGGCGACGGCCAGCGCGGACGCGCGCCCGATACCCGAGGACGCGCCGGTGATGAGGACCTTGCGGCCGTCGAGCGGTTCCGGCCCGGGACGGCGGCGGCCGCGGTCGGGATCCAGGTGCGCGAGCCAGTACCGGTAGAGCGGGCCGGCGTACTCCTTCAACGGGGGCAAGGTGATCCCGCTGCCTTCGAGCGCGGCCGTGGTGGCGCTCGTGTCGAAGTCGACCTCCATGCTCAGATGCGGCAGGACTTCGAGCGGGATGCCGAGCTCCGCCAGCACCGCCGCGCGGGCCGACCGCCCGCCGGGGACCCGGTCGAATCCGGCGGCCGCGGATTTCGCCAGCCGGGTGCCGGCCCGCTTGAGCGCCCCGGACGGCCGGGAGGGGAGGACGGCGGAGATCTTCGGCCCGCCCGCGGCCCGCGCGAAGGCGTTGTAAACCTCGTGCAGCGGCTGGGGACGGGGCGACGCGAGGTGATACGTGCTGCCGCTGGGCGCGTCGACGTGCATGAGGTGTTCCATCGCTTCGACGACGTAGTCGACCGGAACGAGGTTCGTGGCGCCGAGATCCGGGGCGGCCAGCGGAAGACGGCGAGGCAGCGCGGCGAGCCGCGAGATCGCGGGGAGGAAGTAGTACGGACCGTCGATCTTGTCCATCTCACCGGTACGCGAATCACCGGCCACGGCGGACGGCCGGTACACGCGGAACGGCGTTTTCCCGTGCCTGCGCACGAGTTTCTCCGCCTCGAACTTCGTCGCGTGGTACGGCGACGCGAAACTCTGGCCGAGGTCGAAGTCGGCCTCGGTGAACCGCCCGGCGTACTGCCCGGCGACCGCGATCGACGAGACGTGGTGGAAGAGCCCGGCCTTCGCGGCGGCGGCGAACTCCAGGACGTTGCGGGTGCCGTCGACGTTGGCCGCGCGGTTCGCCGCTTCGTCAGCGGTGAGGTCGTAGATCGCGCCGAGATGCACGACGTGGTCGAGGGGTCCCACGCGGGCGGGATCGATGCCCAGCGAGGGTTCGGTCAGATCGCCGGTGACGGGAACGAGCTTCTCGTGGCTCGGGAGCTTCCCGCGTGAGGTTTCCCTCACGAGTACGTGGACGGCTACGGTCTCGGGTCGCCGTAGTAGGCGCGCGACCAGGCGTTTGCCCAGAAAACCCGTCGCGCCCGTCACGAAGTAGGTGGTCATGGCCGGCTCCTTCCGAACGGGGCCGACTCTACCTACTCAGAAGTAGGAACGGTAGTTGTCACTCACTGTGGTCCGGATTTTCGGCCACCGCGACCACGGCGTCGCGGAGCGCGGCGCGCAGGCGCCCCACGTCCAGCGGCCCGAGTACGGCGGCCTCTCCGGGCGGCGCCACGAGCACGATCTTGTCGCTGCTCACGAACACCGTCACGTCCCTGCGCCTGCCCGCGAGATCCCGGCAGCCGACCGACCATTCGTCCCGGGGTGCCAACGTCCTCATCCTCCCGTATCCCATGATCTCCCTTTCTCGTCCGAGGCTGGGACGAGGCGCTTTCGGGGGCGTGACGCCGGTTACCCCACATTCCTACTGATGGGTTAACCGATACCGCGTTTCGTGATCGACTTCCGCTTTCGCTAGGCCGGACGGGGAGAGACGGGAGTAGCGTCCGGGGGAGGGACTGCTTGGGAGGTCATGGATGTCCGAACCCAGGAAGATCGTCATCGTCGGCGCCGGTCTCGCCGGGGCGACGGCCGCCGGAGCGCTGCGAGAACGCGGCTACGAGGGTGGGATCGTGCTCCTCGGCACCGACACGCATCGCCCGTACGAATTACCGCCCTTGTCCAAGGGACTTCTGCTGGGCAAGGCCGATGAACCCGACTGGGTGCACGACGAGGGTTTCTACGGCGAAAAGGACATCGCGTTCCGGAACGGCGTGACCGCGACCAAGATCGAGCTCGGCGCGCGGCTCGTGCACGACGACGCGGGCGGCGAACACCGCTTCGACCGGCTCGTGCTCGCGACCGGCTCCCGGCCGCGGTCGTTGCCGGTGCCCGGCGGGGATCTGCCGGGACTGCGGACCCTGCGCACCCTCGACGACGCGCTGGCGCTGCGCTCGGCGTTCGAGGACGCGCGGCGGGTGGTGATCGTCGGCGCGGGCTGGATCGGGACCGAGGCCGCGGCGGCCGCCAGGGAACACGGCGCCGAGGTGACCGTGGTCGACCAGGTCGGCTCGCCGTTGCTCGCCGTACTGGGCGAGCAGGTGTCCGGCGTCTTCAAGGACCTCCACACCCAGCACGGGGTGAACTGGCGGCTGGGTGAAGGCGTCGCAGGCTTCACCGGTGACGCCGATGGGGTGACCGGTGTCCGCCTTCGGAGTGGTGACGAGCTTCCCTCCGACGTCGTGCTGGTGGCCGTCGGCGCCGCGCCGCGGGTCGACCTCGCGCACGCCGCCGGGCTGGAACTGTCCGACGACGGCGGTGTCTGCGCCGACGCCGGCCTGCGGACGGCCGCGCCCGACGTCTACGCGATCGGTGACATCGCCGCGCATTTCCATCCGCGCTACGGAAAACGCGTCCGCGTCGAGCACTGGTCGAACGCGAAGTGGCAGGGCGAGCACGTCGCGGGAAACCTGCTTGGGGAGAACGAGCCGTATCTGCGGAGCCCGTATTTCTTCTCGGACCAGTACGACCTCGGATGCGAGTACCGCGGTCTCGCCGATCCCGAGACCGACGAACTCGTGGTGCGGGGCGATCTCGCGGCGCGGGACTTTACCGCGTTCTGGCTGCGGGATGGGCAGGTGGCCGCCGCGATGAACGTCAACCAGTGGGATGACGGGGACGCCTTGAAGGCCCTGGTCGAGGGACGCTCGGCGGTGACCGCGGAGCAGCTGAGGACCGCTGACCTCACTTCGCTCGTCTGACGGTGTGGTGCCCCGGATGTCATGAAAGGGTCGTTCAGGACGAAAAACGTCTTGAACGACCCTTTCATGACATCCGGGGCAGGGGGTCAGGCCTCCTGGGCGACGGCCGCGAGAGGCACCGAAGCCCGCGAAGGCCGCGTCATGGTCCCGAAGGCCAGCAGCGCGAGCACACCGAAGCCCGCCATCACGATCCCCATCGGGACCGCGGTGCCCGGACCGCCCAGCCCGACCAGCGGCGTCGCCAGCCCGCCGACGACGAACTGCAGCACACCCAGCAGCGCCGACGCCGAACCGGCGGACCGCGCCTGTTCGGCGAGCGCCAGCGAACTCGCATTCGGCGCCACCATGCCGATACTCGACACCAGGATGAACAGCGGGATCAGCAGCCCGATCAGCCCGAGGTCCAGCACCGTCGCGGCCAGCACGCCGAAACCGGCCACCGCCGCGATGACCAGGCCGACGGTCAGCAGCGTCCGTTCCGGGAAACGTCCTACGATGCGCCCGTTCAGCTGCCCGACGGCCACGATGCCGATGCCGTTGAGCCCGAACACCAGGCTGTACGCCTGCGGGCTGAGCCCGTAGACGCCCTGCAGCGCGAAGGACGAGCCGGAGATGTAGGCGAACAGGCTGCCGAACATGAGCCCCGAGGCCAGCGCGTAGCCGAGGAAGCCACGATCGCGGAGCAGGCTCGCGTACTTCCGCAGCACCGAGCCGAATCGCGCGGGCGTGCGGCGCTCCTCGGGCAGGGGCTCCGGCAGCAGGAAGAAGACGACGGCGAGCAGGAGTCCGCCGAACACGGTCAGGCAGACGAACACGCCGCGCCACGACGTCCAGTTCAGGATCTGGCCGCCGATGATCGGCGCCAGGATCGGGGCGAGCCCGTTGACCAGCATGAGCAGCGAGAAGAACTTCGTCATCGCGGTACCGGAGTAGAGGTCGCGCACGGTCGCCCTGGCGATCACGATGCCCGCCGCGGCGCCGAAGGCCTGCACGCCGCGCGCGGCGATGAGCAGCTCGGCGGTCGGGGCGACGGCGCACAGGATCGAGCCGACCATGTAGAGCGCGAGCCCGGCCACGAGCGGTTTGCGGCGGCCGATCGCGTCGGACAGCGGTCCGAGGATCAGCTGGCCGATGGCGAGCCCGATGATGAACGCGCTGAGCGTGAGCTGCACGGTCGCGTCCGCCGCGCGCAGTTCGCCCGCCATCTGCGGCAGCGCGGGCAGGTACATGTCGATGGACAGGGGCCCGAAGGCGGACAGGCCGCCGAGGATCAGGACGAACCGGGCGCGTCCGGTCGGGATAGGGCGCGCGACGGTTTCTTCCACTCGCTCGGGCGCGATGGTCATGCTCTTCCTTTCCCCAGCCAAGGTTCCGCGAGGAACAACTTGCTTAGAGTAGGTAACTATTCCCCCTGTGAGTCTCGCCACCCCGACTTCGCAAGACTGATCCGATCAATATTCGAGACAAATCCGAGTGGCCCCTAGATCTCGTCGGAGGTCGTCGGGTATACATCGGATGTCTGTTCGTTGCTGTGGGAGCCGTTGATTGTTGACGGTTCGGCTGGAAGGGAAAATCCGTGCAGCTGTTGCGACTCGGGGAGCCGGGAAGTGAGCGTCCGTTCGTACGTGCCGGGGACGGCACGCTGCGCGACCTCTCGGCGCTGACCGCCGACATCGATGGCAGCTTCTTCGCGGGCGACGGCGTCGCCAGGGTCGCGGCCGCGCTGGCCGCCGGCGAGCTGCCCGAAGCCGGGCCCGAATTCACCTCGGCCAGGGTGGGCTCGCCGATCGCGCGGCCGGGCAAGGTCGTCTGCATCGGGCTCAACTACCGGCAGCACGCCGAGGAGTCCGGCGCCGAGGTCCCGACCGAACCCGTCGTGTTCATGAAGGCCCCCGACGTCGTCGTCGGCCCGGAGGACGACGTGCTCGTGCCGCGCGGCTCGACCAAGACCGACTGGGAGGTCGAGCTCGGCGTCGTCATCGGCAAGACCGCGCGCTACCTCGAAAGCACCGAAGAGGCCCTGGAGTACGTCGCCGGCTACACCGTCTCGAACGACGTGTCCGAGCGCGAATTCCAGCTCGAACGCGGCGGCACCTGGGACAAGGGCAAATCGTGCGAGAACTTCAACCCGCTCGGCCCGTGGCTGGTCACCGCCGACGAGGTGGCCGACCCGCAGGACCTGGGCCTGCGGTTGTGGGTCAACGGTGAGAAGAAGCAGGACTCCTCGACCAAGGACATGATCTTCACGGTCGCCGAGATCGTGCACTACGTGAGCCAGTACATGGTGCTGCGCCCCGGGGACCTCATCAACACCGGCACCCCGCAGGGAGTCGCGCTCGGCCGGCCCGAGCCCAAGCCGTACCTGACCGAGGGTGACGTCATCGAGCTCGAAATCGACGGCCTCGGCCGCCAGCGTCAGAACGTCAGGCAGGCGTGATGGCGAAGATCGTGGGCATGGAGGTGCTCGACGTCCGCTTCCCGACTTCGCGGGAGCTGGACGGTTCGGACGCCATGAACCCGGACCCGGACTACTCGGCCGCGTACGTCGTGCTGCACACCGACGGCGGCCCGGACGGCTACGGGCTCGCGTTCACCATCGGACGCGGCAACGACGTCCAGGCCGCGGCGATCCGCGCGCTGGAACCGCACGTCGTCGGCAGGGACGTGCCCACCGACGCGGCCGGGCTCGGTGACCTGTCGCGGGCACTGGTCGGCGACTCGCAACTGCGCTGGCTCGGCCCGGAAAAGGGTGTCGCGCACATGGCGATCGGCGCGGTGGTCAACGCCGCCTGGGATCTCGCCGCGCGGATCGCCGGGCTCCCCGTCTGGCGGTTCGCCGCCGGGATGTCGCCGGAGGAACTGGTCTCCCTCGTCGACTTCCGGTATCTCTCCGACGCGCTGACCGAGCAGGAGGCGCTCGACATCCTCCGCGCCGCCGAGCCCGGCCGCGCCGAACGGATCGCCAAGATCGAGCGCGACGGCTATCGCGCGTACAGCACGTCCCCGGGCTGGCTCGGCTACTCGGACGCGAAACTGGTCCGGCTCGCCGAACAGGCGGTGGCGGACGGCTTCGAGATGATCAAACTGAAGGTCGGCGGGAATCTCGAGGACGACGTCCGGCGGATGAAGCTCGCCCGCGAGACCGTCGGCCCGGACATCCGGGTCGCCGTCGACGCGAACCAGCGCTGGGACGTCTCCACCGCGATCACCTGGATGACCGCACTGGCGCCGTACGACCCGTATTGGATCGAGGAACCCACCTCACCGGACGACGTGCTCGGGCACGCCGCGATCGCCAAGGCGCTCGCCCCGATCCGGGTGGCCACCGGCGAGCACGTCCAGAACCGCGTGGTGTTCAAGCAGTTGCTGCAGGCCGGCGCGATCTCGGTGCTGCAACTCGACGCCGCCAGGGTCGGCGGGTTCAACGAGAACCTGGCGATCCTGTTGCTGGCGGCCAAATTCGGGGTCCCGGTCTGCCCGCACGCCGGCGGGGTCGGGCTGTGCGAACTCGTCCGGCACCTGTCGATGTTCGATTTCGTGGCGGTGTCCGGCTCCGACGCCGACCGGTCCATCGAATGGGTCGACCACCTCCACGAGCATTTCACCGATCCGGCCGCCGTCGTCGACGGCCGCTACGTCGCCCCGTCCGCGCCGGGTTTCTCGGCCCGGATGCACGACGCGACCTTGCGCCGGTTCACCTTCCCCGACGGTCCAGAGTGGACGGAGACAAACCAGTGAGTGAGTTCGAAGGCCTCGTCGCCGCCGTCACCGGCGGTGCCTCGGGAATCGGCAGGGCCACCGCCGACCTGCTCGCCGCGCGCGGGGCGAAGGTCGCGGTGCTCGACCTGAATCCCGGCGACCTTCCCGAAGGGCTCACCGGATTCCGCTGTGACGTCGGCTCCGACAAGGAGGTCCGTTCGGCGATCGACGCGGTCGCCGAGCGGTTCGGCAGGCTCGACGTCCTGGTCAACAACGCGGGTATCGGCGCGCAGGGCGACGTCACCGCCAACGGCGACGACGAATGGCACCGCGTCCTCGACATCAACGTCGTCGGCATGGTGCGGCTCGCGCGGTCGGCGTTGCCGCATCTGAAGAACTCGCCGTCGGCCGCGATCGTCAACACCTGTTCGATCGCCGCGTGGGCGGGCCTGCCCAACCGCGCGCTGTACTCGGCCAGCAAGGGCGCGGTGCTCTCGCTGACCCTGGCGATGGCGACCGACCACCTCGCCGACCGGATCCGCGTCAACTGCGTCTGCCCGGGCACCGCGGACACCCCGTGGGTCGGCAGGCTGCTCGACGCCGCGGGCGATCCGGAGGCCGAACGCGCCGCGCTGGCGGCCCGTCAGCCGATGGGCAGGCTGGTCACCGCGGACGAGGTCGCGAACGCGGTGGTGTACCTCGCCAGCCCGCTGTCGGCTTCGACCACCGGCACGGCGCTCGCCGTCGACGGAGGGATGTACGGGCTGCGTCCGCGCGGCCCGGTCCACCACCAGTAGTTTCGCTGCCATCAAGGAGGATGCGGTGCGTACGAGGGTGATGAAGGTGGCCGCCGCGGCCACGGCGCTCGGGCTGGTCCTGTCGGCTTGCGGGTCCACCAAAGACAACGCGCCGCGGCCCGGCGCGGGTGGGGGCGGCAAGGTCGGCGCGACGATCCCGTTGCTGACCTCGCCGTTCTGGCAGGCCTACAACAACTACGTACCGCTGAAGGCGAAGGAACAGGGCGTCGAGGCGTTGCCGACGGTCAACGCGGACAGCGACCCGGCGAAGCAGATCACCGACATCAACACCTTGCTCAACCAGGGCGTCAAGGGTCTGGTCGTGACCCCGCTGGACTCGGCCGCCGTCGTGGCGGGCCTCAAGGCGGCGGAGAACAAGGGCGTCCCGGTGGTGGCGGTCGACGTCGCCCCGGAGGGCGGCAAGGTCGCGATGGTGGTGCGAGCGGACAACAAGGCGTACGGCACCAAGGCCTGCGAGGCGATCGGCGCGAAAGTCACCTCGGGCAAGGTCGTGCAGGTCATGGGCGACCTCGCCTCGGTCAACGGCCGCGACCGGTCCGAGGCGTTCCGGCAGTGCATGAAGACGAAGTTCCCGGGCGTCCAGGTGCTGGAGGTCGCCGCCGAATGGAAGGCGGACAAGGCCTCGTCCGGCCTGGACAGCCTGCTGACCGCGAACCCGGACATCAAGGCCGTGTACATGCAGGCGGGCGGCGTGTACCTGGCGCCGACGCAGCAGGCGCTCAAACGCAAGAACCTCTACTTCCCGGTCGGCGACCCGAAGCACGTGGTGCTGGTCAGCAACGACGGCATTCCCCAGGAACTGGCCGCGATCCGGGCGGGCGAACTCGACGCGACCGTCTCGCAGCCCGCCGACGACTACGCCAAGTACGGCATGTACTGGATCAAGAAGGCCATGGCGGGGGAGACCTTCAAAGCGGGGCCGACCGATCACGGCAGCACCGTCGTCGAGGTCCGGCCGGGGATCCTCGAAGACCAGCTCCCCGCGCCCGTCGTCACCAAGGACAACGTGGACGACAAGGCGCTCTGGGGGAACAACCTGTGAGCGCGCTGCCCGCCGGGTCCGCCGCCGTGCCGGTGGTCAGCGCACAGGGTGTCGGCAAACGCTACGGGCCGACCGTGGCGCTGTCCGACGTCAGCCTCACCGTGCACCCCGGCGAGTCGCACGCGCTCGTCGGCCGCAACGGAGCCGGGAAATCGACGCTCGTCTCCATCCTCACCGGACTGTCCAAAACGGACACCGGACACGTCGAGTTCGGCGGTGTCCCCGCGCCGCCGTTGTCCAAACAGGACGACTGGAAACGCGCGGTCGCCTGCGTCTACCAGCACGCGATGGTCGTCCCGCAGCTGACCGTCGCGGAGAACCTGTTCCTGAACCGTCAGTCCGGCAAGGGTTTCGCGATCGGCTGGCAGCGGCTGCGCCGTCAGGCACGGGACCTGCTCGACTCCTGGGACGTGAGGGTCGACGTCGACACCCCTGCCGGCGAGCTTTCGGTCGAGGACCGGCAATTCGTCGAGATCGCCAGGGCGCTCTCCTACGGCGCCCGGTTCATCGTGCTCGACGAGCCGACGGCACAGCTGGACAGCCAGGCGATCGACCGGCTCTTCGCGCGGATGCGGCAGATGCAGGCGAACGGGGTGACGTTCCTGTTCATCTCGCATCACCTCCACGAGGTGTACGAGGTCTGCCAGGCGGTCACCGTGCTGCGCGACGCCAAGCACATCCTGACCGCGCCCGTTTCGGAGGTCGGCCGTGCCGAGCTGATCGACGCGATGACCGGCGAACAGGGCGGGCTTTCGGTCCGCGACGCCTCCACCCGCGAGGCGCTGGACGCGGACGCCGCCGAGGTCCTGGCCGTCGACGGGCTCTCCGGTGACGGGTTCGAGGACGTCACGTTCCGAATCCACCGCGGCGAGGTGATCGGGCTCGCCGGCAGCAACGCCAGCGGCAAGCATCAGGTCGCCGAAACCGTGTACGGATTGCGTTCGCCGACCTCCGGCACGGTCCGGGTGGACGGGAAGCCGCTGAAGCCGGGCGACATCCCGGCCGCGATCCGCGCCGGGATCGGCTGTGTGCCGAGGGATCGCCATCACGAAGGACTGGTGCTGGAGCACTCCATCGCCGACAACGCCACACTGTCCATTTTGGATCGTATGGGCAAGGGCGGTCTCGCGGCACCGGGCGCGCGGTACGGCCGGGCCGTGCGGGCGTTGCGGGACTACGACATCGTCGCGGCCGACGCGGACCAGCCGGTGTCCGACCTTTCCGGCGGCAACCAGCAGAAGGTCGTCCTGGCCCGCGCGCTGGCCGGTGATCCGCGCCTGGTGGTGCTGATCAACCCGACCGCGGGCGTGGACGTCAAATCGAAGGAGGCGCTGCTCGCGGTCGTCGACCGGGTGCGCGCCGAGGGCAAGGCGGTGCTGATCGTCAGCGACGAGCTGGACGATCTCCGCCTGAGCGACCGGGTGCTGGTGCTGCGCGCCGGCGCCGTGGTCGCCGAACACCCGGCGGGCTGGTCCGACGGCGACCTGGTGGCCGACATCGAAGGAGTCGAGCGGTGACCGAACTGATGACCGATCCGAAGACTTCGACGCTCGCGGCCCCGCCGAAGCGCCGGAAGTTCCGGTGGCTGCGCGAACTCGCGCTCGTGCCGGCGCTCGTCGTGGTGCTGATCATCGGAGGACTGATCAGCGACACGTTCCTGACCTTCGGCAGTATTGTCGGGATCCTGTCCGCCTCCGCCGCGCTGTCGATGGTGGTGCTGGGCGAATCGCTCGTGCTGCTGACCGGGAAGTTCGACCTGTCACTGGAATCCACCATGGGGATGGCGCCCGCCTTGGGCGCGATGCTGGTCATCCCGGTGGCTTCTTCGGGTTTCGGCACCGAGATCCCCGGTTTCGCGGGCATCCTCGCCGTGCTGGTGGCCGGTGCCGCGGTCGGCTTCGTGAACGGTTTCCTGATCGTCAAACTGAAGCTGAACGCCTTCATCGTCACGCTCGCGATGCTGACGGTGCTGCGCGGCACGCAGATCGGTTCCACACAGGGGAAGACGCTCTTCGACCAGCTGGACGTGTTCACCGCGCTGGCCACGACGACGTTCATCGGGCTGCCGATGTCGGTGTGGCTGGCCGCGGCGCTGTTCACCGTGTTCGGGCTGGGGCTGCGATATCACCGGATCGGACGGTCGCTGTACGCCATCGGCGGCAACCGGGAAGCCGCCCGGGCCGCCGGTATCCGCGTCGACCGGATCTCCTGGGGTGTCTTCGTCGTGGCCGGTGTGCTGGCCGCGCTCGGCGGGCTCGCGTACACCGGCTACGTCGGCGCGCTCGGGGCGGATCAGGGCGACGGATTGATCCTTCAGGTGTTCGCGGCTGCGGTGATCGGCGGTGTCTCACTGGACGGTGGGAAGGGCACTCTGGTCGGAGCGCTCACCGGCGTGCTGCTGCTGCAGACCGTCACCAACCTGCTGCAGGTGGCGCAGGTGCCGCCGGAATGGCTGAAGGCGATCTACGGCGTGATCATCCTGGTCGCGTTGATCATTTCGCGCTATGCCGGTGGGAAGGCCCAGACCTAGCCCCCTCGCCGATGCAATGAACGGTCCTTTCCTTGCAAATTTTGCGAGGAAAGGACCGTTCCTAGCGCGCGAAGGGCCGGTTAGAGGACGTGAGAGAGGAGAGAGCGGTGTCAGGAAGCTTCGGCGGCCGAAGTGGGGTCGTCGGCGGTGCCGAGCGCGTTGCGGAGCCATTGCTCCACCCCCGCCACGTGCACGGTGGCCCACGAACGCGCGAGCTCGGGCTCACGGGCCGCGATGGCCTCGTAGATCGCCGTGTGCTGCTCGCGGGTCTTCGCGACCGCGCCCTCCTGGGTGAGCCCGCGCCAGATGCGGGCGCGCGCGGTGGGGCCGGACAGGCTGTCCAGCAGCGAGCACAGCACCGGGTTGCCGGAACCGTCGGCGATCTTGCGGTGGAACTGCAGGTCGTTCGCGACCAGCGCCTCCACCGTCGGCGAATCGGCCAGCTCGTCGAGCAGGCGGCCTAGTTCCGCGATGTCCTCGTCGCTCATGTGCAGCGCGGCCAGCGCCGTCGCCGCCGGTTCGAGGATCCGGCGGACGGCGAGGAAGTCCAGCACGGTGTCGTCGCGGTGGAAGTCCACCACGAACGTCATCGCGTCGAGGAGGAGATTCGGTTCGAGGCTGGTGACGTACGTCCCGTCGCCCTGGCGGACGTCGAGCACGCGGATCAGGCACAGCGCCTTCACCGCTTCGCGCAGCGAACTGCGGGACAGGCCGAGCCGCTGGGCCAGTTCGGCCTCCTTCGGCAGCCTGTCGCCCGGAGCAAGCTCGCCGGAGATGATCATGTCCTTGATCTTGTCGATCGCGACATCGGTGACCGGCATGTTCCACCGCCCTCCCCGAAGACCTCGGATGTTTGAGTGTTAGTTGACAGAGTGCCATGTTTCGAATGAAGGAGGCGCGGTGACCCACGGTGTCGCACTACAAAGAGTGGCACTCCACACCCGGCTGAAGCCGGGCAAGGAGGCCGAATACGAGTCGGTCCACGCCGTCATCCCGCCCGACCTGGACGAAGCCCTGCGCGGTGCGGGCGTGCGTTCGTGGCGGATCTGGCGGGACGGCCTTGACCTGTTCCACGTGGTGGAGGTCGAGGACTACGCGAAGATGCGCGCGGTCCTGCGCGATCATCCGGCCAACATTCCCTGGCAGGCTCGGATGTCCGAACTGCTCGACGTCGAAGACGACTACTCGGGCAAGGATTCGGGAATCGGCCTCGTTTGGGAGCTTCCGTGAAGATCTCCCTGTCCCCGCTGGGGCTCGGCTGCGCGCAGCTGGGCAACCTGTACCACGCCATCACCGACGAGACGGCCGAAGCGACCGTCCGGCGGGCGTGGGACGAAGGCATCCGGTATTTCGACACCGCCCCGCACTACGGGCTCGGGCTGTCGGAACGACGGTTGGGCGCGGCGCTTTCGGCGTATCCCCGCGCGGACTTCGTGGTGTCGACCAAGGTCGGCCGGGTACTGGAGCCCGATCCCGACGGCGCTTCACGCACCGACTCGCAGGGTTTCGTCGTTCCGGCCGCGTACAAACGACGCTGGGACTTCAGTCGTGACGGGATCCTGCGGTCGCTTGAGGACAGTCTGGAGCGGCTCGGGCTCGACCGCGTCGACGTCGTCTACGTGCACGACCCCGACGAGCACTTCGAGGACACCGTCGACGGTGCTTTCCCCGCGCTGCTCGAATTGCGCGAACAGGGTGTCGTCGACGCCATCGGCGCCGGGATGAACCAGGCGCCGATGCTGGCGGAGTTCGTCCGCCGGTTCGATCTCGACGTGATCCTGCTGGCGGGCCGGTACACCCTGCTCGACCAGCCCGCCCTCGACGATCTCCTCCCGCTGTGCGCGGAACGCGGGGTGGACGTGGTGGCGGGCGGCGCGTTCAACGCCGGGATCCTCGCCACCGCGACGCCGGGCACGATGTACGACTACGTCGAGGCGCCCGCCGAACTGGTCGAACGCGCCCAGCGGATCGCCGACGTCTGCGCTCGGCACGGCGTCGAGCTCCCGCAAGCCGCTTTGGCGCTGCCGGCCGCGCATCCGTCGGTGGTGTCCGTCGTCGTCGGCGCGCACGATCCCGGGCAGGTCCGGCTCAACGCCGAACGTTTCCGGCGCCCGGTGCCGCGCGAGTTGTGGACGGACCTGATCCGTGCGGGACTGTTGCGTGAGGACACCGTGCTGCGGGAGGAAGGACAGCCGTGATCGACGCGCACCACCACCTTTGGGACCCGGCGCGACGGGACTACCCGTGGATGACCGGCACGGCGCTGGAACCGATCCGCCGTCCGTACACAGTGGACGATCTCCGCGCGGTGACGAAGGCGGCGGGGGTGAAGGGGACCGTGCTGGTGCAGACGGTCTCGTCGGAGGAGGAGACGCGCGAGTTCCTTTCGGCGGCGCGGGAAGAACCGCTGATCGCCGGCGTCGTCGGCTGGACCGACCTCACCGCCCCCGGCGTCGCCGAGCGCGTGGCCTCGTTTTCAGGGCCGTTGGTGGGAATCCGGCACCAGGTGGAGGACGAGCCGGACCCGTCGTGGCTGACGCGGCCCGACGTCCTGCGTGGTCTCGCCGCTCTCGGCGAGGCAGGGCTGGCGTACGACCTGCTGGTGAAGCCACCTCAGCTTCCCGCGGCCCTCGCCGCCGCGAAAGCGTTGCCGGACCAGGTTTTCGTGCTCGACCACGCCGCGAAACCGCCGATCGCCTCGGGTGAGTGGCAGCCGTGGGCGGACGGCGTCGCGGCCTTGGGCGAGCTGGACAACGTGTACTGCAAGCTTTCGGGACTCGTCACCGAGGCGGACTGGGCGCACTGGAAGGTCGGTCAGCTGGCGCGCTGGGCCGAGCACGTGCTGGAGTCTTTCGGGGCTTCGCGGCTGATGTTCGGCTCCGACTGGCCGGTCTGCGAACTCGCGGCCGCCTACGAGGTCGTCGTGGACACGGCGTTTTCGCTGACGGGTTCGCTGAGCGATGCCGAGCGGCTGGAGTTCTTCGACGGGACGGCGCGGCGGGCCTATCGCCTTACGTGAGACACGACGAAACCCCGGCGGTGAACCGGGGAAGGAAGAAAGTGGGCGGCGCGGGGTCCGGGCGCCTGAGAACCGCTGATCAACGACCTGCGGCAGGGGGACGAAAGATCAGAACTCGTCCTGCTTGACCATCGTCCGCAGGCGGGCCAGTGCGCGGTGCTGCGTCACGCGCACGTTGCCGGCGGAGATCCCGAGCGCCTCGGCGGTTTCGGCGGCGGACAGGCCGACGGCGATGCGGAGGGCGAGGATCTCCTGCTGCACCCGCGGGAGGGTGGAGAGCAGGCGGTTGAGCCGGGCACCGAGGTCGAGGTGCAGGGCGTGCGTTTCGGGCTCGTTGTCGCCGATGGGCCGCTCGGGCAGTTCCGGGACCGGCTCCGACCGGTCACGGGAGACGGCGCGGTAGGCGTCGGCGACCTTGTTGGCGGCGATGGCGTGCACGAGATAGAGGAACGAACCGCCGCGATCCTGGTAGCCGGGCAGCGCCTTCAGCACCGCCATGCACACTTCCTGCGCGACGTCGTCCGCCGACAGGTAGGACAGGTCGCGGCCGCCCATTCTGGCGCGGCAGTACCGGACCACGACGGGGCCGATCATCCGCAGCAGGGACTGGATGGCGGCGGGATTCCCGTCGCCCGCGTCCTTGACGAGGGGATCGAGGTCCTCCTTCGTCAGCCGTCCGCCCGGTCGAGGCAGGTTCTCCGGAGTCGTGTATCCGGGGACCGCATCGGGGGTGACGGTTCTGGACGCGCTTGAAGTTGCTTGCATGGTCGTCCTCCCCGGCCGACCCTGCGACCGTCGCTGTCGAGGGGTCAACACTCCGTAACGATTGAGGGCGGCAGATGCTCCGCAAGATCAGATCCATCTGCCGCCGTTGCGACGCAGCGTAATCGTAGGCGTCGATCGGACGGCAGTAAAGATTTCAACTAGAGATAGCCCATTCGCCGGAGCCGGCTTAATACAACCGAGACTCTGCGTCGCGAAAACGAGCCTCGGCGTCGCTGGATGTGCGCGGCGATTAGCGCACCGCGATCAGTGCCGCCGCCGTCGCTACGACGAGTGCCGACGTTGTGACAGCAAGGATCGGGTTAAGAGGTTTCGGGGTTTCCGGACGGCGCAGTGCTCGTTCACGGATCGCGCCGACGACGGCGAAGGTGATCACCATGGCCCCCGCGAAGGCGACCGGGACGACCGCCGTGCCCCATCCTCGCCGGGCCGCGGTGTGCAAGAGCAGGAGTGTGCAGGCAGTAGCCGCGAGCGCGGTCCGGCGCCACGCCAGCCCGGTCCGTTCCGCTTGCGCTCCGTGATCGGACGGGTTCACGAGAAGACCACCAGTGCCGCGGCGGTCACGGTGATCGCGAGGATTCCGGCGGTCAGCAGGAGCAGCATCCCGCTCTTCGGCAACGGTCGTCCCGTGCGCATCGCGGTCTGCACCTGTCGCCAGCGCGGGTAGGCGCTCGCCGCGAGCACGGCGGCCAGTACGACGCACAGCCCCGCCAGGACGGTGCTCAGCGCACTCGGGTCGGGGACCAGTTGATGGACGGCGACGCCGCCGGCCAGGAGGCCCAGTGCCGTCCGGAGCCAGGCGAGGAAGGTCCGTTCGTTGGCGAGCGTGAAGCGGTAATCGGGTTCCGAGCCGCCGTCGTGCGGGCCGTTGATCTCTGCCACGCGATGAAGACTAGGCGGTGTTCGGCCGGCCTGCGCGCGGTCTTCGCGCCCAGGTCACCCCTGGCGGCACGGGCGGATGCGCCCGAGTACGACCCGGTACGAGGGCGATCCGCCCGCACCGCCAGGAGCCACCTGGATCACGAAGCCCATCGCGCAGGCCGGTCGGACACCGCCTAGGCGTTCCGGCGCGCGAAGACCCACCAGCGAAGGACCGCGAAGCGCGCGATGCCGCCCACGACGCTGGCAGCGAGCAGTGCGCCGGTCTGTTCCAGCGCGGTCGGCTCGGTGATCACCGCGTCGAGGGACGCGAGCACGATCGAGCCGTACACGGCGTAGAAGGCGAAGGTCACCAGATCCTGGAAATGCCGCTTGCCCGCGTGACTCTTGCGAGTGGCGAACGTGACCCGGCGGTGGAACTCGGTGTTCCCGACGGTGGTGACCGCGAGCGCGACCAGATTGGCCAATTGCGGGCCGAGGATCGGCTGCAGGAGAAGGAACAGCACCGCCTGCAGGCCGGTGGCGGCGACCCCGGCGACGACGTACCAAGCGGCATGGTTGCCGAGTTCGTGGTGCCGCTCCGGCGCGCGCCGGATGATCCGGTGCCCTGGCGCCCACCTGGTGGTGGTCATACCGACGACGCTACTCCTTGTTTCACAAATTTGTGAAGCTAATGAACCACCTGAGAAACTGTGATCCCCGCGACAGCACCGCCGTTTGGCCTGCGGAGACGCCGGGTACGCCACCGGGACGGGGTCGAGTACAGCACGCCCCGGGCAACGTCCGACCAGGAGGGAGCGGCCGATGAGCGATCGTGAGAGCGCGGAGCCGGAAACGCTGGATCCCAGTGAGGCGCTCGACGAGGACGAACTCCGTGTCGACCCGCTCGAAGAAGGGGTCGAACCGCCCGAACACTGGAGTGGCGCCGACCGGTTCGGGACCACACCCGCGGAGATCCGCGAAGGTGAGTCGCACGCCATGCGGCTGGCCGAAGAGGAGCCGGACGTCGGCGAGAAATGATCTTCACTCAGACGGCGGGCCGTGCCGACACCCCCTAGCGTGGTCGGTCAAGTGCAAGACCGCGACGAAGGAAGGGCAGAGATGCTGACAGTCACCGAAGCCGCCGCCGAGGCGATCACCGCACTGACCGGGCAGGAGAACGGCCAGGATGGAGGCGGGCTGCGGTTCGCCATGCACTCCCAGCAGGGGGACAGTCCTCAGCTCGCCGTGTCCGTCGCCCCGGAACCGGAAAGCGGCGACAAGGTCCTCGGCGCCGACGGCGGCCCGAAGGTGTTCTTGGAGCCGGAAGCGGCCGCGTTGCTCGACGACAAGGTCCTCGACGTCCAGCAGGACGAAACCGGCGAAGTCGCCTTCGCCGTACTCCCGCAGGCTCAGCCCCAGCCCGGCAGCTGACCCCGCGGGGTTCAGGCGTCACTGCCCAGGCTCAAGGGCGGGCCCAGGCGCGGACCAGCTCGCCGGCCCGCTCGCGCAGGAGTTCCGCCGCGTGCGCCCGCGCGTGGTCGAGCGAAGGCGCGTGGTCGATCAGGGCGGCGCTGCCCACGACCCCGAGGCCGGTGAGCTGGCTCTGGTCCAGCTGGATCCGCCCGGCCAGCACCATCAGCGGCACCGCGTGTTCCCGCGCGCGGGCCGCGATACCCGCCGGGGCCTTGCCGTCGAGACTCTGCTCGTCCAGTGAGCCTTCACCGGTGATCACGAGGTCGGCGTGTTCGATGGCGCCGGCCACGCCGGTGAGCCCGGCGATGAGCTGGAACCCGGATTCGACGCTCGCGCCGAGTCCCGCGATCGCGCCCGCGGCGACCCCGCCGCCCGCGCCCGCTCCGGGAAGATCCGAGACGTCGGGCGCCCCGGCGCTCCGCAACGCCTGAGCCCAGCGGGACAGGGACTCGTCCAGCTGCTCGACCTCGCGCGGGCCCGCGCCCTTCTGCGGGCCGAAGACCGCGGCCGCGCCGCGGGGGCCGAGCAACGGGTTCGTGACGTCGGTGGCGACGGCGACCTCGACGGAGCCGAGCCGTTCACGCACCGGGCCGAGTTCGGCCAGCGCGACCCGGCCCAGCGTGCCGCCGCCGAGCCCGACCGGCGCGCCGAACGCGTCGAAGACCCCGGCGCCCAGCGCCGCCAGCATCCCGGCGCCGCCGTCGGTGCTCGCCGTCCCGCCGACCGTGAGCACCAGCCGCCGCGCGCCGTTGTCGAGCGCGTGCGCGAGCAGTTCCCCGACGCCCCAGGTGTGCGCGGCGAGCGCCACCTCCGGGCTCGGCTCGACGAACTCGATCCCGCAAGCGCGGGCCGATTCGATGTATGCCGTCCCGTCGAGGGTCACGTAGCGGGCGTCGACGGTGTCGTCGAGCGGCCCTCGGACGGGAAGTTCCACGAGGTGGCCGCCCGCCGCGACGAGGACGTCGAGGGTTCCTTCGCCGCCGTCGGCGACCGGGCAGGACGAGACCTCGGCTTCGGGCAGCGCGTCGCGGACGCCGTGGGCGATCGCCTCCGCGGCCTCGACCGCGGTCAAGCTTCCCTTGAACTTGTCGGGCGCGATGACCACACGAGTCATGGACGAACCTCCGTCAGCGGGTTTCCGCCGGTGAGCACCGACGCGACGTTCTCGGCCGCGAGCACGGCCATGGCAGTACGGGTCTCGACCGTCGCCGATCCGAGATGCGGCGTCAAGACGACGTTTTCGCGGCCCAGCAGGCGCGGTTCGACCTCGGGTTCGGCTTCGAACACGTCGAGGCCGGCACCGGCGATTTCCCCGGCTTCGAGCGCGTCGGCCAGCGCGGCCTCGTGGACGACGGGGCCGCGTGTGGTGTTGATCAGATACGCGCCCGGTTTCATCGCCTTCAACGCGTCCGCGTCGACGAGATGCCGGGTTTCCGGCGTCAGAGGACAGTGCAGCGACACGACGTCGGAGCTTCGCAGCAGTTCGGCGAAGGGCACGTACTGCGCGCCCAGGGCCTTCTCGACGTCTTCGGCGGCCCTCGATCGTCCTGAGTAGACGATCCGCATGCCGAAACCGAGCGCCCGCCGCGCGACCGCCTGCCCGATCTGGCCGAGCCCGACGATCCCGAGGGTCTTGTCCTGCAGTGAAGAGCCGAGCAGGAAACCGAGATGGAACGACCAGGGGGTGCGCGAGCGGAGCAGCCGTTCGCCCTCGCCGAGCCGTCGCGTGACCGCGAGGATCAGCCCGAACGCCAGATCCGCGGTGGCGTCGGTGAGCACCCCGGGGGTGTTGGTGACGGTGATCCCGCGTCCGGCCAGTGCCGGGACGTCGATGTTGTCGTAGCCGACGGCCACGTTCGCCACGACCTTCAGATCCGGGCCCGCCGCGTCGGCGACCTCGCCGTCGATCCGGTCGTGCAGCATGCCGACGATCGCGGACGAGCCGCGGACGAACTCGCGCAGTTCGTCCGGCGTCAGCGGCCGGTCGGCGCGCGACAGTTTCACCTCCCCGGCCTCGGCGAGCACTTTCAGCGCTTCGTCGGGAATCCACCGGGTCACCGCGATCGTCGAGGTCACGCGCTCAGCCTAGTGTGCGGCGCTTGGTATCCCAAATACCGGAAATCCCCGTTATGAGGGAGGCGCTTCCCCTGCGCGGGGGAGTCGTCACCGTCCGGCGCCCCGGAATGGTGAGAAATGCGGAAAAGCTCCGCGACCAGGGGATTCAAGGGGTGGAACATGAAACGATCACGAGAACTCGCGGCCGTCGGTGCCGCGATGGTCCTCGCCACGACACTCGTCGCGGCCGGTCCGGCGTCGGGTGCGGAAGCGGGCAAGGGCAAGCCGACCGAACCGAGCCTGGTCGGCAGCGCCAAGATGCTGCGCAAGGACGGCCAGGACGTCCGGTTCGCCTTCGACGCGCACGGTCTCTTCCCGGAGAGCAGGGGGACTTTCCGGGTCAGCCACGTGGGCGGCGGGTTCTCCGCCTACTTCAAGGGCAGGGTCGACTGCCTGGTCGTCGGTGGCCCGGTCGCCGTCGTCACCGGCATCGTCGAGGACACGGACGTCCCCGGCCTCAAGGACCGCCGCGTCGGGATGACGGTGTACGACAACGGCAAGCGCGACCGGCTCGGCTACAGCTGGGGGCCGGACCCCGAGCACAAGCAGATCGTTCCGCCGTGTCTGAGCAGCGCGACCTTCGAGCGGGTCGAGAGCGGGGACTTCAAGGCCGTCGAATGGTTCCCGCCCGGCAGCGGGATCGGCTGATCACAACAGGTCCGCCACCTTCTTCGCCGTCTCCTTCGCGGATCCCGGGTTCTGACCGGTGACGAGGTTGCCGTCGACCACCGCGTAGGAGACGAAGGGCAGCTTGGCCTTTTCGTAGCGCGCGCCGCGTTTCTTCATCTCTTCTTCGGCGTTGTAGGGCACGAGCTTGTCCACTTTCGCGAGGACTTCCTCGCGCCAGGCGAAGCCGGTGATCTTGCGTCCCGCGACGAGATACGAGCCGTCGGACAGCTTCGTGTTCAACAGGCCGCAGTAACCGTGGCAGACGGAGGAGACGATGCCGCCGCGTTCGAAGATCTCGCGGGTGATCCGCTGTAGTCCGTCGCTGTCGGGGAAGTCGTACATGACCGCGTGGCCGCCGGTGAAGTAGATCGCGTCGAAGTCCGCCGAGTCGATTTCGTCCGGGGCGGCGGTGTTCTCCAGCAAGGCCATCCGGTCCGGGTCGGCGCGCCAGGCCTTGGCGGTCTTGTCGTAGTTGGGGAACTTCAGCGAGCGGGGTTCGAGCGGCGATCGTCCGCCCTGGGGGCTGACGATCGTCTGCTCGAACCCGCGCTCGGCGAAGACGTGGTAGGCGTGCGTGAGTTCGGAGAGCCACAACCCGGTCGGGTGGGACGGATCGTCGTAGTGGCCGACGTTGGTGACGACGGTCAAGACGCGTTTGGTCATTGGCGGGCCTCCTGTTCCCGGACGGAGGTGGGGACCGGCATGTGGAGCGCGAGCTGCCCTTCGGTCAGCACGTCGAGGCGGATCGGCTTGCGCGGGCCGAGCGAGCGCAGGTCGTCGGAGAGGCGTCCCTCGCCCAGCCGGAGGCCGACGCCGCGCGGGAACGTCGTGCTTCCGGCCGAGAGGACGTTGGTCTGGCTCAGCGTCGCATGCCACGCGTCCCCGATGGTGGTGTACGACGTGAGGCTTGAGACCCGCTCGCCGGATTTGTGCGGAGTTTGGCGCGGCGTCGCCGCCGAAAGGGCGAGATCGGTCTCTCCGCGGTCGTTCGCCACGCTCGCTTCGGTGCGCTCGGCGTCGATGTCGACGTCGAGGCTCGTCACCCATTTCGGGAATCCGTAGCCGTCGTGGCCGCGGACCTGGGCGATGTCGCTGCTGACCGGAAGGGACAACACGTACGAGTGAAGGTGTTCGTTCTTGAGCCCGGTCACGAGATCGAAGAAGCCGAGCCGTCCGTGCCGGGCGGGCCGGACCGCGACACCCACGGCGGCCTCGGTGTAGAAGTCGATGTCGCAGACGTCGTACCGGAACACCATCACCGACACCAGGCCGAGGCCCGGCGCGACCTCCAGTGGAGTGAGCTCTTCAGGAAGGCGGTGCCGGATCGCCCGTGAAGGCGCCGTCAACGTCAGCCGGGCCGTCGAGATCCGGTAGTAGAAGTTGGGCGTCAGCGTCGGGCCGATCGGGGAGTCGACCCGCGCCTTGGGGAGGCGCCGGAAGAAGTCGACGCCGCTCACGCGCGGGTCGGCGGCGACGGCGTCGAGGTCGGTGTCCATGCGGTAGCGGTCGTATAGGCCGCCTTTCGGGACGTCGACCGCGCGTCCGCCCAGATCGACGGTGACCGTTTCCTGTGTCATCGGATCTCCCGGGATGTTTACAATGCTTACATTCGCGACCATAAGCTTCGATGTAAGCACTGTCAACACCGGCTACTTCGGCCGAGCCGCCAAGATCGCGGCGAAAGAGGCGCGCACCTGCTCGGCGATCTCGTCGTCCGACTCCACCTGGAGTTTGCCGTCCAGGAACAAGTAGGCGAGCCCGTGGGCGAGTGCCCAGCCGGCCGAGGCGAGGGCGTCCGAGGGCTCGGAGAACACGTGGGTCATCGCGAGCCGCAGGAGGTCGTGGATGTCCGCCGCGGCCTGGACGCGTTCCTCGCTTCCCGTGTCGCAGGCGTTCCCGAACATCAGGCGGAACAGTGCCGGGCGACGCAAGGCGAAATCGACGTAGGCGACCGCGAGCTCGGCCAGTTCCTCCGCTGAGGCCGGGAGTTCGCGTCCCTTCGCGAGGTCTTCTTTCAGGTCGCGCAAGCCTTGCGCGGCCAATGCCGACTCCAGGGCGTCCCTGTCGGCGAAGTGCCGGTACGGCGCTGTCGCCGAAACGCCTGCTTCGCGTGCGACGGCGCGTAAGGAGAACTGTTCGCCGGCTTCGAGCATGCGCATCGCCGTGGTCAGCAGTGACGCTCTCAAGTCGCCGTGGTGGTAACCACTCTTCGCCGATGTTGACACTGCTTACATCCCCTTCCTATGCTCATGTGAGCAATGTAAACATACCTCTTCCGGGAGCAAGGATGTCATCCGCAGTCGAGAAAACCTCCTCGCCGGTCTTCGAGCCGTTCACCCTTCCGGGTGGCTCGACGCTGCCGAATCGCCTGGTGAAGGCCGCGATGGAGGAGAACATGGCGAGTCGCGGGCAGCTGCCCGGCAAGCCCTTGTTCGAGCTGTATCGCCGGTGGGGCGAGGGCGGGGCCGGTCTGCTCATCACCGGCAACGTCATGGTCCACGCGGAGGCGCTCACCGGACCGGCCGGTGTCGTCCTCGACGCGGATTCGCCGCTGGAACCGTTCCGCCGATGGGCGTCGGCCGCCAAGAGCGGGGGCGCGCGGGTGTGGATGCAGATCAACCATCCAGGGCGCCAGGTGCGGGCGGACATGCCCGGGGTCGCCTGGGGTCCGTCGGCCGTCCGGGTCGACGTCGGCAAGAACAGCAAGCGGTTCGCCGAGCCGGTCGAGATGTCCCCGCGGCAGATCGAGGAGACCGTGGCACGATTCGCCGAGACCGCCCGTCGTGCCGAAGAGGCCGGATTCGACGGCGTCGAGATCCACGCGGCGCACGGCTACCTGCTCTCGCAATTTCTTTCCCCGCTGGCCAATCGTCGTGAAGACCGGTGGGGTGGCGGTCTGGGGAACCGGGCGGCGTTCCTGCTCGACGTCGTCCGCGCGGTCCGCGCCGTCGTGGCGCCCGGGTTCGCCGTCGCCGTCAAGCTCAACTCCGCGGATTTCCAGCGCGGCGGCTTCGATGCCGACGACGCCGCGTCGGTCATCGCGATGCTCGCGCCGCTCGGCGTCGACCTGGTCGAACTGTCGGGCGGCAGCTACGAGAGCCCGGCGATGACCGGGCAGTCCGGCGACGATCGCACCCGGGCGAGGGAGGCCTATTTCCTGTCGCTGGCCGAACAGCTCGTCCGGACCAGTTCGCTGCCGCTGATGCTGACCGGCGGTGTGGTCCGGAGGCGCGTCGCGGAAGAAGTCCTGGCGAGCGGCGTGGAACTCGTCGGCATGGGCACCGCCTTGGCCGTCGATCCGGCACTGCCCGCCAAATGGCGGCACGACGGGGACGCCGCCGTGGAACTCGCGCCGGTCCGGATCGGCGACAAGGCCGTCGCGTCCGCCGCGAGCATGGCGCGCGTCCGGCGACAGCTTCGCCGGCTCGGCGCGGGGCGGCGTACCAAGCCCGGCATCGATCCGAAGGCGGCGCTCGTGGTGGAAACGGTCCTGCAGGCCTTGGCGCTCCGCCGCTATCGCGCTTGGTTGCACGGTCGCGTCGGCTGAGCTATGTTCATATGAAGAACATGTGTGCGCGATACGAACGCATCATGGAGAGTCCGGGAGGGTGGGGATGGCGGAGCTGCTGTCGTTGAAGGAAGCCGTGGCACGGCTGGTGCACGACGGGGACACCGTCGCGCTCGAGGGCTTCACGCACCTCATCCCCGTGGCCGCCGGTCACGAGATCATCCGCCAGGGCCGCACCGGCCTGACGTTGATCCGTATGACGCCGGACATCGTCTACGACCAGCTCATCGGCGCGGGCTGCGCGAGCAAGCTGATCTTCTCGTGGGGCGGCAACCCCGGAGTGGGCTCGCTGCACCGGTTCCGTGACGCCGTCCAGCACTCCTGGCCGGTGCCCTTGGAGATAGAGGAACACAGCCACGCGGGCATGGCGAATCGGTACGTCGCCGGAGCCTCGGGCCTGCCGTTCGCCGTCCTGCGTGGTTACACCGGCACCGATCTTCCCGCGCAGACCGACACGATCAAACCCATCACCTGCCCGTTCACCGGTGAGCAGTTGGCCGCGGTCCCCGCCCTCAACCCGGACGTCACGATCGTCCACGCCCAGCGCGCCGACAGGTCCGGCAACGTCCAGATCTGGGGCATCACCGGCGTCCAGAAGGAGGCGGTGCTCGCGGCGAAACGGTCGCTGGTCACCGTCGAGGAGGTCGTCGACGAGCTGGAGCCCCGGCCTGGCGCGATCGTGCTGCCGTCGTGGGCCGTCACCGCCGTGGCCGAGGTGCCCGGCGGCGCGAGGCCGTCGTACGCGGCGGGCTACTACGAACGGGACAACGACGCCTACCAGGCATGGGACGCGATCGGCCGGGACAGGGAAAGCTTCACCCGCTGGCTCGGCGAGCTGACGGGAGTGAAGGCATGACCGAGTACACGTCCGACGAAATGATGAGTGTCGCCGCGGCCCGCGCGCTCGGCGACGGGATGTCCTGTTTCGTGGGCATCGGCCTGCCCAGCACCGCCGCCAACCTGGCTCGCCGCGGGCATGCGCCGAACCTGACGCTGATCTACGAATCCGGTTGCCTCGGCGCCAAGCCGAGCAGGCTCCCGCTGTCCATCGGCGACGGCGAACTCGCCGACACCGCGGACGCCGTGGTCAGCGTCCCCGAGGTCTTCAACTACTGGCTCCAGCCGGGGCGGATCGACGTCGGTTTCCTCGGCGCCGCCCAGCTGGACAAGTTCGGCAACATCAACACCACCGTCATCGGGCCGGACTACGCCAATCCCAAGGTGCGCCTCCCGGGAGCGGGCGGGGCCCCGGAGATCGCCGCGTCCTGCCGCGAGGTGTTCGTGGTGCTCCGGCAGAGCCCCCGCACGTTCGTCGAGAAGGTGGACTTCGTGACGTCGTTCGGCCACGGCACCGGCAAGGGCGATCGTGAACGGCTCGGCCTCCCCGGCGCCGGGCCGACGCTGGTGGTCACCGACCTCGGCCTGATGCGGCCCGACCCGGAGACCGCCGAGCTCACGCTCACCGAACTGCACCCCGGTGTCGAGGTCGATCAGGTCGTCGAAGCGACCGGGTGGAAACTGAAGGTGGCCGGCGACCTGGGCACCACCCCGGCGCCGACCGAGGCAGAACTCCGCATCCTCCGAGACCTCAAAAGGGCGAGCGCATGACCGACGTCTTCCTGTTCGACGCCATCCGTACCCCGTTCGGCAAGTACGGCGGCGCCCTGTCCGGGGTGCGCCCGGACGATCTCGCCGCCACCGTGCTGCGGGCGCTGGCCGAGCGCAACGACCTCGACCCGGCCACCGTCGACGAGGTCGTGCTCGGCGACGCCAACGGCGCGGGCGAGGACAACCGCAACGTCGCGAGGATGGCGGCGCTGCTGGCCGGCTGGCCGACGACGGTGCCGGGTGCCACGGTCAACCGGCTGTGCGGCTCCGGCCTCGACGCCCTCATGCACGCCAGCCGGACGGTCCAGGTCGGCGACGCCTCGCTCGCCGTCGCGGGCGGGGTCGAGTCGATGAGCCGCTCGCCGCTGGTCATGCAGAAACCGGAGAAGGCCTTCCCGGCGGGCAACCAGACGCTGTACTCCACCGCGCTGGGCTGGCGCATGGTCAACCCGAAGATGCCCGAGCAGTGGACGGTCTCGCTCGGCGAGTCCACCGAGCAGCTCGCGGAGCGCTACGGGATCGGCCGCGACGAGCAGGACGCGTTCGCCGTCCGCAGCCACGTCAACGCCGCCCGCGCCTGGGACGAGGGGTTCTACGACGATCACGTCGTCCCGGTCGAGGGTGTCGAACTCACCCGCGACGAAGGCATCCGGCCGGACTCCAGCCTGGAGAAGCTCGCCAAGCTCAAGCCGGTCTTCCGTCCACAAGGGACGGTCACGGCCGCGAACGCCTCGCCGTTGAACGACGGCGCCTCCGCGCTGCTGCTCGGCGACGAGGCGGCGGGCAAGCGGCTCGGCAAGGCGCCGCTGGCCAGGATCGCCGGCCGGGGCGCGGCCGGTGTCGACCCGGACGTCTTCGGCATCGGCCCGGTGCGCGCGGCCGAGATCGCCTTGGAGCGGGCGGGGATCGGCTGGGAAGACCTCGCGGCGGTGGAGCTGAACGAGGCCTTCGCCGCGCAGTCGCTGGCCTGTCTGCGCGATTGGTCGAAGCTCGACCCGGAGATCGTCAACGTGAACGGCGGCGCGATCGCGATCGGGCATCCGCTGGGCGCCTCCGGCGGCCGGATCGTCGGCACCCTGGCCCACCACCTGCGCCGCACCGGCGGCCGGTGGGGTCTGGCCGCCATCTGCATCGGCGTCGGCCAGGGGCTGGCCATCGTCCTCGAAGCTCAGTGATCCACTGACCCGCGCTGGAGGGAACAGCATGTCGGCACCCGCAGAACTGAGGCTCCCGCGCTACCGGCGCGATCCGGAGGGCACGCATCCGCCGCTCGATTCCGCCGGATACCGGTCGACGGCGCTGCGGCACCCCAAGGAACCGTTGATCGTGCTCCCGCATCTGCTGACCGAGGTCACCGGGCCCGCGCTGGGCCCGGGCCGGATCGGCGAGTTCGACAACGACCTCACCAAGGGGCACGCGGGGGAGCCTCAGGGCCAGCGGATCATCGTCACCGGACGGTTGCTCGACGGCGACGGACGGCCGATCCGTGACTCGCTCGTCGAGATCTGGCAGGCGAACGCGGGCGGCCGGTACCGGCACACCGGCGACCGCTGGCCGTCGCCGCTGGACCCGAACTTCGACGGCGCGGGCCGGACACTCACCGACTCCGAAGGGCGCTACACCTTCACCACCATCAAACCGGGCGCGTACCCGTGGAAGAATCACGACAACGCCTGGCGGCCGGCGCATATCCACTTCTCCGTCTTCGGCAGCGCGTTCACCCAGCGGCTGGTCACGCAGATGTACTTCCCGGAAGACCCGCTGTTCTCGCAGGACCCGATCTTCAACTCCATCCCGGACGAGAAGGCGCGGCAGCGGATGATCGCGCGCTTCGACCTCGACCGCACGGAAGCCGAGTGGGCGCTGGCCTTCCAGTTCGACATCGTCGTGCGCGGCCGCGAGGCTTCGGTCTTCGAAGACGAGGAGGACGAGCACTGATGCCGGAGACGACGCCTTCCCAGACCGTCGGCCCGTACCTGTCCATCGGCCTGCCCTGGCCGGACGGGCCGGACGTCGTCCCCGCGGGCGAGCCGGCCGCGATCCGCATCCACGGCCGCGTCCTCGACGGCGCGGGCGAACCGGTGCCGGACGCGATGATCGAGACCTGGCAGGCCGACGCCGACGGCCGGTTCGACCACCCCGACGACCCGCGCGGAGCGGTCGCGAGCGGGTTCCGGGGCTTCGGCCGCTGTCCCACCGACCCGAACGGCGACTACGAGATCCGGACGATCATGCCCGGCTCGCTGCCCGGCCCGGCCGGCGGCACGCAGGCGCCGCATATCGACGTCTCGGTGTTCGCCCGCGGGCTCCTGCACCGGGTGGTCACCCGGGTCTACTTCGAGGACAACGACAACTCCGGGGATCCGGTGCTGGCGTCGGTCCCGGAGGCGCGCCAGGGCACCTTGATCGCCACCAAGGCCGGTGACGGCTACCGGTTCGACATCCGGTTGCAGGGCGAAGGGGAGACGGTGTTCTTCGATGTCTAGTTCTTCGATGTCCGAGCAGGTGAAGGTGCACAGCGTCGCGGAGGGGCCCGCCGACGGCCCGGTCGTGGTGTTCAGCGGATCGCTCGGCAGCGATCACCGCATGTGGGAACCGCAGGTGAAACCCTTGGTGGCGAGGGGTTTCCGGGTGATCCGGTACGACACCCGCGGGCACGGCGCGTCCCCGGTGCCCGCCGGGCCGTACACGCTCGCGGATCTCGGCGGTGACCTGCTCGCGCTGCTCGACGAGCACGGCGCCGAACGGGCCCACGTCGTCGGGCTCTCGCTCGGCGGGATGACCGGGATGTGGCTCGGCGTCAACGCGCCGGACCGGATCGCGAGCCTCGTCCTGTGCTGCACGTCCGCGAAGCTCGGGCCGCCGAGCATGTGGGCGGACCGGGCGAAGACCGTCCGCGAGAAGGGCACCGCGGCGGTCGCCGAGGCCGGCGTCGGCCGGTGGCTGACCACTGGGTACGCCGCCGCGTATCCGGAGCAGGCCGAGTACCTGCGCGAGATGATCGCGGGTGTCCCCGCCGAGGGCTACGCGGCGTCCTGCCAGGCCATCGAGCGGATGGACCTCGTGAGCGACCTGCCCAAGATCGCGGCGCGGACCCTGGTCATCGCCGGAGCCCAGGATCCGGCCACCCCGGTTGAGCACGCCGAGGTGATCGCGGGCGGCATCCCGGACGCGCGGCTCGAGGTCGTCGAAGACGCCGCCCATCTCGGGAGTTTCGAACAGCCGGAGCGGTTCAGCGCCTTGATCCTCGAACATCTGGAGGCCGCCCGATGAGCGAAGACCCCTACGAGACCGGCATGAAGGTGCGCCGAGAGGTCCTCGGGGACGAGCACGTCGACCGGGCCGTCGCCCGGACCACCGAGTTCAGCCGCCCGTTCCAGGACTACATCACCAGGGGCGCCTGGGGATCGGTCTGGTCGCGGGACGGGCTCGACCGCAAGACCCGCAGCTGTGTCACCCTGGCCGCGCTCACCGCGCTGCACGCCCACGACGAGCTCGCGATGCACGTCCGCGCGGCCGTCCACAATGGACTCACTGCGCAGGAGATCTCCGAGGTCCTGCTGCACACCGCCGTCTACACGGGTGCCCCGGCCGCCAACGCGGCGTTCGCCGTCGCGCAGCGGGTCCTGGCCGAACTCGGTGAGCCTGCCGCCCAGAGAGAGGGTGACAGTTAGGGTTCTTTCATGGACGAAGGCGAGGTGACCGAGCGCGGGGCGCATCATGTCCAGTCGCTGGAGCGCGGGCTGGCCGTGATCAAGGCGTTCAACGCGGACGCGGCGGAGCTCACCCTGAGCGACGTCGCCCGCGCGACCGGGCTGACCAGGGCGGCCGCTCGCCGGTTCCTCCTCACCCTCGTCGACCTGGGGTACGTGCGCACGGACGGCAAGTACTTCTCGCTCACCGCGCGGGTCCTCGAACTCGGCTACTCGTACCTGTCGAGCCTGTCGCTGCCGGAAGTCGCCCAGCCGCATCTGGAACGGCTCTCCGCCGAGGTGCACGAGTCGAGTTCGATCTCCGTGCTCGAAGGCCCGGACATCGTCTATGTCGCCCGCGTGGCCGTCTCGCGGATCATGACCGTCAGCATCAACGTCGGCACCCGCTTCCCCGCCCACGCGACGTCGATGGGGCATGTCCTGCTGGCCGGCCTGGATGACGAAGACCTGCACGGCTACTTCGACGCGGCCAAACTCGAAAAGCTGACCGCGCGCACGCTGACCAGGCAAAAGGATCTGCTCGCCGAGCTGGAAAAGGTGTACCGGCAGGGCTACGCGATGGTCGACCAGGAACTCGAAGAGGGTCTCCGCTCGATCGCCGCGCCGATCCGGGACCGGCGGGGGAAGGTCGTGGCCGCGGTCAACCTTTCCACCCACGCCAGCCGCACGACGCCGGAGTCGGTCGAGAAGGAACTGCTGCCGTCGCTGCTTTCGGCGGCGCGGGCCATCGAGGCCGATCTGGCCTCTGCGCCGCCGACCAGGGCGAGGCATGGCTGAGGTCGCGGGGCTGCTCCTCGCGGCCGGCGCCGGGCGTCGGTTCGGCGGGCCGAAGGCATTGGCCGTCCTCGACGGCGAGCCGTTCGTCGTCCGGTCGCTGCGGGTGCTCGCCGAAGCGGGCTGCGTCCCGGTCCGGGTGGTGCTGGGTGCGTCGGCCGCGCAAGCCCGCGCGCTCCTGCCCGATCCCGGGGCCGCCGTCGTCGCCGAGGACTGGGAGTCCGGCATGGGCGCCTCACTGCGCGCGGGCCTGCGCGTGCTCGCCGAAACCGATGCCGAAGCCGCCGTCGTGCATCTCGTGGATCTGCCCGGGGTCGGTGCCGAAGTGGTCCGCCGGGTCGCCGCAGGGGCCGACGGGAACACCGTCGCGCGTGCCGCTTACGACGGCGTTCCCGGCCATCCCGTGGTGCTCGGCCGTCGCTGGTGGCCGGAGATCGTCGCGGGCGCGTCCGGGGACAAGGGCGCCCGCGACTGGCTCCGGGCGCGCGAGGACCTGAGGCTCGTCGAATGCGGTGACCTCGGCACCGGGCAGGACGTGGACCGCCGCGAGGATCTTCCGGGCTGATCTCCGGCCCACCGGGGCTTACCATCGGCGAGTGACCGTCGAATCGCCCGAGAAACTGGCCGAAGCCCTCGAAGCGGTCGGCTATCTCGCCGACGACGGCATCGCCACGGCCGGGTACCTCGCCGTGGCGCTCGGCCGCCCGTTGTTCTGCGAGGGCGAACCGGGAACCGGCAAGACCTCGCTCGCGCTGGGACTGGCCGAAGCGCTCGGCATGCCGCTCATCCGTCTCCAGTGTCACGAGGGGATCGACGCGGCGCAGGCACTGTACGAATGGGACTTCCCCCGGCAGCTACTGCACCTGCGGGCACTGGAAGCCGCCGGTGACGGCGGCCTCGACGTCGAGGCCGCCGAACAATCCCTCTACACCGAACGGTTCCTGCTCTCCCGGCCGCTGCTGAAGGCGTTGCAGACCGCGCCATGCGTCCTCCTGGTCGACGAGATCGACCGGGCCGACGACGAGTTCGAAGCCTTCCTGCTGCAACTCCTCGACGAGAACGCGGTGACGATCCCCGAGTTCGGCGAGGTGCGCGCCGAGCATCCGCCGCTCGTGGTGCTCACCTCGAACCGGACGCGGGAGGTGCACGACGCGCTGAAGCGTCGCTGTCTCTACCACTGGCTCGAACATCCGGACCTCGGCCGCGAGGTCGAAATCCTGCGCCGCAAGATCCCGCGCCTCGGCGAGGCGCTCGCGGCCCAGGTCGCGACGGCGGTGCAGCGGCTCCGCGCGATGGAGTTGCTGAAACCGCCCGGGGTGGCGGAATCCCTGGACTGGGCTCAAGCGCTCCTCGCGCTCGGGATGTCCGAATTGGACGCCGCGGCCGCCGCCCGGACGCTCGGTTCGGTCCTCAAGTACAGCGAAGACCTGGACAGGGTCCGGGCCAAACTGGACAGCCTGCTGGCCTGAGGCGTCAGCGGCGCCGCAGCGACGCGTCGAGCAGCGCGGGCGGGGTGTCGTGCTTCTCCTCGGGGGCGAGGTCGGTGCCCGGGGCGACGATCTCGTCGATCGCGTCGAGGACGTCGGACGGCAGCACCGTGTCCGCGGCGGCGAGCTGTGACTGGAGGTGCTCCAGCGTGCGTGGCCCGATGATCGCGCTCGTCACCCCCGGATGCGCGACGACGAAGCCGAGCGCGAGCTGGATCAGGCTCAGTCCCGCCTGGTCGGCGACCTTGGCCAGTCGTTCGACGGCCTCCAGCCGGGTCCGGTTGACCTGCCGGGTCAGGTCGAAACGCTGCGGCAGCACGGCCGAACGGTTCGTGCTGATCTCGCGGCCCTCCCGGACCGCCCCGGACAGCCAGCCGGAGGCCAGCGGGCTCCAGGCCAGCACACCCATCCCGTACTCCTCGGTCACCGGCAGCACATGCGTTTCGATGCCGCGCTGCAGGATCGAGTAGCTCGGCTGTTCGGTGACGTACCGGCTCAGCCGGTGCTCCCGGGCGGCCCACTGGGCCTGCACGATGCGATACGCGGGGAACGTCGACGAGCCGAAGTAGCGGATCTTCCCCGCGCGCTGCAGATCCGTGAGCGCGGAAAGGGTTTCCTCGTCGCTGGTCTTCGGGTCCCAGCGGTGGACCTGGTAGAGATCGACGTGGTCGACGTCGAGGCGGCGCAGGCTGTTGTCCAGCTCGGTGACCAGCCAGCGGCGTGAAGCGCCCTGGTGGTTTCGCTCTTCGCCCATCGGCATGCTCGCCTTCGTGGCGAGCACGATGTCTTCGCGACGGCCGGCGATGGCCTTCCCGACCATCTTTTCCGACTCGCCGGCGCTGTACATGTCGGCGGTGTCGATGAGATTGACGCCGCCCTCCAGCGCGGCGTCGACGATGGCCGTGGCCTCGTCCTGGGTGGTGCGCCCGATCGCGCCGAAGTTCATCGCGCCCAGCGCGAGAGTGCTGACCTGGACACCGGTCCTGCCCAAGGTGCGGTACTGCATGACGGGGTCCTCCATGGCAAGATAAGCAAGCGGAACGTTGCTCCGCTAACGATACGGAGCACTGTTCCGTTTGGCAAGCCCGGTGGTGGAGGAGTGGTGTGATGAGTGAAGAGGGCACCAAAGGCAAGCGCGCGGACGCCCGGCGCAACGAGAAGACCTTGCTCGACGCCGCGGCCGCCGTCTTCGTCACGTCGGGTGTCGAGGCGCCGGTCCGCGACATCGCGGCCAAGGCGGGCGTCGGGATGGGCACGATCTACCGGCATTTCCCGACCAGGGCCGACCTCATCATCGCCGTCTACCGGCACCAGGTCGACGCGTGCGCCGAAGCCGGGCCGGAACTGCTGGCGTCGAGCGATTCCCCGTACGAGGCGTTGCGGCGCTGGATCGACCTCTTCGTCGATTTCCTGGTCACCAAACACGGACTGGCCGCGGTACTGCAGTCGGACAACGCCGGGTTCGAGACGCTGCACGCCTACTTCCTCGACACCCTCCTGCCGGTGTGCGCCCGCTTGCTCGGCGCGGCGGCGGAGGCCGGTGAGATCCGTTCCGATCTGCAGGCGCTCGAAGTCATGCGCGGCGTCGGAAACCTCTGTATCGGCGCCGAAAACGATCCGCGCTACAACGCGCGCAAGATGGTCGAGGTCCTCATCGCGGGGCTCAAGGTCTAGGCGGTGTCCGGCAAGGACACGGCTCAGCCGTTCAACATCTTCAGGAATCCGTTCTCCCAGGCGACCGGGTCCGCGTCGTAGCCGACGTTCTGCGAAGTGCCCTTCGGTGTCACATAGGTGCGGCCCGCCGCGGCGCCGTCCTGCCGCACGTCGACCTTCGCCTTCCGCAGCTTCACCGGGCTCACGGCGTCGAGCACCTCGGACGAGGCGAGCGTGTCCCACCAGAACGCCGAACCGTCCTCGATGTACGGCGCGAGGTCGGGCTGCGTGACGATCGCGTGCACCAGTTTCGCTTCCGGCGTCCGGCCTTCACGACCGAGGCGCTCCACATAGGACGGTGTGATGGGGACGTCGTTCGTGGCGTCGAGCGGGACGATGTCGACCCGGCGGAGCCCGGCGAACACCTTGTCCGCCGACGCGGGGTCGAGCCACATGTTGACCTCTTGAGTGCCGTCGAACTTTTCCGCGCCGGGGCCGAACAGGTTGCCGGGGACGTCGAAGGCGCCGCCCATCACCGCGAGCCGCGAAATCCGCTGCGCCACACCGGGAACGTCCATCGCCTTCGCGACATTGGTGAGCGGGCCGGTCGCGATCACCACCACGGGCTTCGCCGACTTGAGCACCGTCGCCGCGAGCAGGGTCGACGCCCGGATCTTCGACGGGCGGTCCGGCACCCCGGCGTCCCCGAGCGCGCCGGTGAGGATGCTTTCGGTCCAGGCACGGCCATCGGCGGGCATCGGGTTCACGCCGGTGTCGGAGCCGTCGGCGACCGGGATTCCGGACAGACCGCATTTCGCGAGCGCCGTCCGCACGTGCGTCAGCGCGCGCCCGGGTGTCCCGGCGCCGTTGTTGGTGACGGTGACCGCTCGCAGGTCGATCCGGCGCTGTTCGTGTGCCTGGCACAGATAAGCGAGGGTCGCGATGTCCGCGAAGTCGGAATCACCGTCGAAGACGACAGGGACGGGGGAAGCGGCCGAGGCGGCGGGGGCGGCGACGGCACCCAGGACGCAGGCGAGCAGAACGGCGAGCACGGTACGAGGTGCGGACATGGCGTCACCGTAGCGAGGATTCGCGGCGGGACCTAGGTCCTCTTCGAAGCCGAATACGTGGCGACGGCCCATTCCGCGCGCTACAACTCGGATATGGAACGTACACAGTGTTGTGTGGTGGGGGGCGGTCCGGCGGGGATGGTGCTCGGACTCCTGTTGGCGCGGGCCGGGGTCGAGGTCACCGTTCTCGAAAAACACAAGGACTTCTTCCGCGATTTCCGCGGTGACACGGTGCATCCGCCGACGTTGATGCTGCTCGACGAACTCGGCCTCGGCGACCGGTTCGCGGAACTCCCGTCGAAACGGCTGGAAAAGATGCGGATGGTGTTCGGCGACGCGTCGATCGTCGCCGCCGATTTCAGCCGAGTTCCCGGGCCGCACAAGTACATCGAGATGGTCCCGCAATGGGATTTCCTGAACCTGCTCGCCGAAGCGGCGGCCGTCGAACCGACGTTCACCCTCCGGATGGGCGCGGAGGTGACCGGCCTGCGCGAGGGCGGCGGGGTGCGTTACCGCGATTCCGAGGGCGTGGAAAGGGATTTGGCCGCGACGCTGGTGGTCGGCTGCGACGGCCGGGATTCCCTGGTGCGCGCGGAAGCGGGGCTCGTGCCGGACGAGTACGAAGTGCCGATGGACGTGTGGTGGGTCCGTGTGCCCAAATTCGAGGAGACGGGTGAGGCGGCCGAGGTGTTCGGCTGTTTCGCGGACGGCCTCGCCGGGATGACGATGGACCGCGGCGACTACTACCAGACGTCGTACCTGATCAGGAAGGGGCAGGACGAGGCGCTGCGTGCCGAGGGCATCGAGAAGTTCCGCGAACGTATCGGCGGCCTGTTCGGCTGGGGAGAGCGCGAACTCGCCGAGATCCGCGATTGGGACGACGTCAAACTGCTGAACGTCCGGATGTCCAAGCTCCCGCACTGGTATTCCGATCGGGTGCTCTGCATCGGCGACGCCGCGCACGCGATGTCGCCCGCCGGCGGGATGGGCGTCAACGTCGCGATTCAGGACGCGGTGGCGGCCGCGCGGATCCTCGCCGCCCCACTGCTGAGCGGCACGCTGACCGCCCGCCATCTGAGCCGGGTCCAGCGCCGCCGGAACTTCGCCGTCACCCTGATCCAGCTGCAGCAGCTGGGGGAGCACAAGATGCTCATCGAGCCCGCCCTCGACGGAAGGCTGAACGAGCGGACCATCCCCCTGCTCCTCCGGATCTCGGACCGGTTCCCGATGCTCACGGCCGTTGGCGCGTTCCTGGGTGGCATCGGTCCCCTTCGTGAGAAGACCCCGGCCTTCGCCCGCCGAGGCACAATGGAGGGGTGAGCGATCCACTGGCGGGCTTCGTCGGCTTCGCGGAGGCATTGCGCGAAGCAGGGTTGCCGTGCGAAGCACACCGAACCCAGGCGTATCTCGAGGCCGTCAGCGCGATCGACCTCACCGATCCCGAACAGCTGTACTGGGCCGGACGGCTGACGCTCTGCGCGGATCCCGACGACCTCCCGCGCTACGACGCCGCGTTCGACGGCTGGTTCGCCGACCAGAAGACCGCGCCACCGCGACGAGGCCGCGAGGCGGCTCCGAAGCGCGCCAGGATCGCGACGCTCGCCCAGGCGGGCCAGGGCGAATCCGGCGCGGAACCCGACGAGCTCCGCGTGGCGGCGAGCGCGGAAGAGATCCTGCGCCACCGGGACCTCGCCGAGCTGAGCGTCACCGAACGCGCTCACCTGCGGGAACTGCTCGCGAAACTGCGTCCGGCGCTCCCGCCGCGGTCGTCACCGCGCCGCCGCGCCGCCCGGCGGGGAACTCTCGACCCGTCGCGCACTCTCCGGGCGATGCTGGCCGGCGGCGGCGAACCCGTACGCCTGGCGTATCGGCGGCGAAGTACCAAACCGCGCCGTCTCGTCCTCCTGATCGACGTTTCCGGCTCGATGGGGCCGTACGCCGACGCGCTCTTGCGGTTCGCGCACGTCGTCGCCCGGCGTGCTCCCGGCCGGGTCGAGGTGTTCACGCTGGGCACCCGGCTCACCAGGGTCTCCCGCCAGCTGCGGCTGCGCGATCCCGAGCACGCGATGCTCGCCGCGGCCGCCGCGGTCCCCGATTTCGCGGGCGGGACCCGGCTCGGCGAGACCCTGCGGGCGTTCCTCGACCGGTGGGGACAACGCGGCGTGGCCAGGCGATCCGTGGTCACCGTGTTCTCCGACGGCTGGGAACGGGGCGACACCGCCCTGCTCGGCGAGCAGCTCGCCAGGCTGCGGCGGCTCGCGCACGTCGTATTCTGGGTGAATCCGCACGCGGGGCGGGCGGGTTACGCTCCCGTGCAGTCCGGCATCGTGGCCGCGCTCCCGTACCTCGATCGGCTGCTCGCCGGGCACAGCTTGGCCACCTTGGAACGACTTCTCGTGGAGATCGCCGATGCGTGACGTACTGGACGAACTGCACCGCCGCTGGGCGGCAGGCGAGACGGTGGGGGTCGGCACGGTGGTGGCGACGTTCTCGTCGGCGCCGCGGAGCCCCGGCGCGGCGATGCTCGTCGCCCCGGACGGCACGGTCACCGGCAGTGTCTCCGGCGGCTGCGTCGAAGGCGCCGTCTACGAGCTCGCGCAGCAGGTGGTCGCCGAACGCACGCCCGTGTTGCAGCGCTACGGCGTCTCAGACGACGATGCGTTCGCCGTCGGGCTGACCTGTGGCGGGATCATCGACATCTACGTCCAGCACATCGACCGCGACTCGATGCCGGAGCTGGGCGACGTCGTCGAATCGGTCCACAGTGGACAGCCGGTCGCCGTGGTCACGGTGATCGAGCACGAACGCGAGGGCATGGTCGGTGAGCATCTGATCGTCTGGCCGGATCGCGTCGCCGGTTCGCTCGGTTCGTCACGGATGGACGACGCCGTGGCCGACGACGCGCGCGGCATGCTCGCCGGCGGCCGCACCGGCACGCTGCACTACGGGCCGGACGGGCAGCGCCGCGGCGAGGGTATGACGGTCTTCGTCAACTCCTTCGAGCCGCCCGCGCGCCTGCTGGTCTTCGGCGCGATCGACTTCGCGGCCGCGATGGCGAAGATGGGCGCGTATCTCGGCTACCAGGTCACGGTCTGCGACGCGCGGCCCGTGTTCGCGACGAAGAGCCGTTTCCCCGACGCGCACGAGGTCGTCGTCGACTGGCCGCATCGCTATCTCAAGGCGGAAGCCGAAGCCGGCCGGGTCGACGGCCGCACCGCGATCGCCGTGCTCACCCACGACCCGAAGTTCGACGTGCCGCTGCTGGAGGTCGCGTTGCGCCTCGACGTCGGTTACGTCGGCGCGATGGGCTCGCGCAAGACCCACGACGACCGCTTCGCCCGCCTGCGCGAAGCCGGGGTCACCGAGGCGGAACTCGAACGGCTGTCTTCGCCGATCGGGCTCGATCTCGGCGCGCGGACCCCGGAGGAGACCGCGGTGTCGATCGCGGCGGAGATCATCGCCCTGCGCTGGAGCGGCTCGGGATCGCGGCTCGCCGAGCTCAGCGGCCGGATCCACGGCTGAACCCGGGCACCGGGACCGCCTGACTCGACTTGACCACCTCGAAGGCGGGCAGGGTTTCGAACCGTTTGACGTGCTTGTCGAACAGTTTCCTTGCCAGGTACCGGCTCGCCTTGAGATCCGGGGTGAGCAGCACGACGACGTAGTCCCACTGCCCGACGATGCTGTAGCAGTGCTGGACGCGGGGTTCGGCCAGCATGCGCTCGCGGAAGGCCGTGTGGCTCTTCTCGTCGTCGTCGGTCAGCGCGACCAGGATGACCGACGTCATCCCCGCGCCGAGCGCCTCCGGATCGAGCACGGCGACCTCGGCGCGGATCACCCCCTCGGCACGCAGCCGGGTCAGCCTCCGCTGGACCGCGCTGGGGGAGAGGCCGACGGCGTCGCCCAGGTCGTGCAAGGGGCGGGCCGCGTCCGCCTGGACGAGGTCGAGCAGCAGGTGGTCGAGCTCGTCGAGAGGCACGCAAGATTTTTGCACGTGGGCGGGAAAATTTACAATCGGCGTGATCGGCTCCCGGCCTAGCTTGAGTGTCATGGACCTGCAGCTGGAGAACGTCGCCGAGGCGGCGAAGGTGATCGACCCCGTCTTCCTGAACACCCCGCAGTACAGCGATGAACAGCTGAACGGGCAGCTCGGCCGTCACGTGCTGGTGAAGGTCGAGACGCTGAACCCGTTGCGCAGCTTCAAGGGCCGCGGTGCGGACTATTTCGCCGCCGGGCTGGAGCCGGGGACCACCATGGTGTGCGGGACCAGCGGCAACTTCGGGCAGGCCGTCGCGTTCGCCGCCCGGAAACACGGTCTGCGGGCCGAGGTGTTCGTCCCGGCCGACGTCTCGCCGGTCAAACTCCGGCGGATGAAGACGCTGGGCGCGCGGGTGCGCCGGGTCGAAGGCGAGGCGAAGGTCGCCGCGGCCGCCTTCGCCGCCGAAGCCCCCGATCGCGTCTTCGTGGTGGACGGCCGCGAGCCCGCCATCTCCGAAGGCGCGGGCACGATCGGGGTGGAACTGGCGCGGGAGGACGGGATCGACACGGTCGTGCTCCCGGTCGGCGACGGCGCCCTGATCGCCGGGGTCGCGCTGTGGCTCAAGGCCCATACGCCGGATGTCCGGATCGTCGGCGTCGGGACCACGTCGGCGCCCGCCATGGCGAAGAGCTGGCTGGCGGGCGAGCCGATCACCGTCGACCGGGCCGACTCGTTCGCCGGCGGAATCTCCATCCGCACGCCGGAACCCGAATCCATCCGGCGGCTGCGGTCGCTCGTGGACGATTTCGTGCTGGTCGAGAACGACGATCTGCGGGCGGCCATGCGGCTGGGCGCGGAAACCCTCGGTGTCCTGCCGGAACCCGCGGGGGCGGCGGGCCTGGCCGCGCTGACCGTGCACGACATCCCGGGCGACCGGGTCGCCACCGTGATCACCGGGGCGAACGCGGTCTCACCGGCGGCGTGGTCGTGAGTGGCGATTCGGGTCAGGCACAGGCGCGGCGTGACTGGAGGCGTGACTCGCGTGAACAGGGACGTAACTCGCGTGATTGGATGCCGCACTCGCGAGTTCCGCCTCTGATCACGCGAGTTCCGGCTTCAATCACGCGAGTTCCGCCTTCGATCACGTAAGTGCGGACTTTGGCCGTGGCTGATCGGGGGCCGGGTCCGTGAAGGCCTCCTTGCCTACCCTGAAGGTAGTGAAGGGGGCCTTCACGTACTTCAGGGACCCAAACCGGTGGTCGTGAGTGGCGTTTCGGCTTAGAACCCGAAACGCCACTCACGACCACATGTACCGAATGGACACTCGCGCTTTTCCCGCATCTGCGCCGTTTCTCCCTAGCTGGCACCGCATCTGCGGACTCAGGCGCGAGTCACCCCCTGGTGGGGGTTGCCCTGGCAGGCCCTGAGTAGCACGCTCGACTGTGAGTCCGATCACGGTCGCTCCGGGGTCGGTCCGTGACAACCGAATGACCGGCCGCTCCCGAACGACCCCGGACCAGCGCGGGGTTTCTCTTGCTTTTGGAGGCCTGATGCGCATCACCGTCACCGTCGACGGCACCAGCTACACAGACGACGTCGAGCCCCGCACCCTCCTCGTGCATCATCTGCGCGAACGGCTCGGGAAGGTAGGCACCGTGGTCGGTTGCGACACCAGCAACTGCGGCGCCTGCACCGTCCATCTCGACGGGCACAGCGTGAAATCCTGTTCGGTGCTCGCGGTCCAGGCCGACGGCTGCGAGGTCACCACGATCGAGGGACTCGCCCGCGACGGCGAACTCCACCCGGTGCAGAAGGCCTTCCACGAGAATCACGCGCTCCAGTGCGGATTCTGCACGCCCGGCATGATCATGCAGTCGATCGACCTGCTCGCCGACAATCCCGACCCGGACGAGAAGGCCGTCCGCGAAGGACTCGAGGGCAACCTGTGCCGGTGCACGGGCTATCAGAACATCGTCCGCGCGGTCCGCGACGCCGCCCACGAGATGCGGCCCGGCGCCGGTCCCGAGGCCGAGCGGCTCGCTTCGGACACCGCCTCCCGTGTCGGCGCGGGTGGTGAGTGATGACCTCCACGATCGAACCGGAGGTCGGCAAGTCCCGCCGCCGCAAGGAGGACGAGCGCCTCATCACCGGCCGGACCCGCTGGACCGACAACCTGACCCTGCCCGGCATGCTCCACCTCGCCGTGCTCCGCAGCCCGTTCGCGCACGCCAAGATCGTCTCGATCGACGTCACCGAAGCGAAATCCGCGCCCGGCGTGGTCGCGGTCTTCACCGGGAAGGACCTCGACCCCGAGGGCGCCATCGGCATGCCGTGCGCGTGGCCGGTCACACCGGACATGAAGTCGCCGAGGAGGCCCATCCTCGCTTCGGACACGGTGAACTTCGCCGGTGAGGGTGTCGCGGTGGTCGTCGCCCGCACATCGGCCGAAGCGCACGACGCGCTCGAAATGATCGACGTCGACTACGACGAACTGCCGGTCGTCCTCGGCCTGGAGAACGCGATCGCCGAGGGCGCGCCGCTGGTGCACGAGGAGCTCGGCACCAACCAGAACGCCGTGTGGGTCTTCGATTCCGCCGACGCGGGAACGGGTTCCAGCGTCGAAGACGCGATCTCGAACTCCGAGGTCGTGCTCAAGCGGCGGTTCCGTCAGCAGCGCCTGGTGCCGGCGTTCATGGAACCGCGGGCGTGCGTCGTGGACCCGACGGGCAATCAGCTGGTGATGTGGTCGGCCACCCAGGTCCCGCACATCCTCAAGACGATGACCGCGGCCACGCTCGGCCTGCCCGAGCACAAGGTGCGGGTGATCGCGCCGGACGTCGGCGGCGGGTTCGGCGGCAAGATCGCCGTGCTGCCCGAAGAGATGATGTCGACGCTCATCGCCAAACGGCTCGGCAAACCCGTCAAGTGGACCGAGTCCCGGTCGGAGACGATGGTCGCCGCGCACCACGGCCGCGACCAGATCCAGGACCTCACCATCACCGCGAACCGCGACGGAACGGTGACCGGCCTGAAGGTCGAACTGCTCGCCGACATGGGCGCGTACCTCGGCCTCGTCGGCCCCGGCGTGCCGATCCTCGGCGCGTTCATGTTCAACGCGATCTACAAGTTCCCGGCGTACCACTTCGCCTGTACCAACGTGTTCACCAACACCACGCTCACCGACGCGTATCGCGGCGCCGGGCGGCCGGAGGCCACGTTCGGGATCGAGCGGATGATGGACGAACTCGCCGTCGAACTGGGCATGGACCCGATGGAGATCCGCGAGAAGAACTGGATCAAGCACGAGGAGTTCCCGTTCACCACGGTGGCCGGGCTGACCTACGACTCGGGCAACTACGAGGCCGCCACCGCCAAGGCCAAGCAGCTCTTCGACTACGACGGTCTCCGCCGCGAGCAGAAGGAACGGCGGGAATCGGGCGACCCGGTCCAGCTCGGCATCGGCATCTCGACGTTCACCGAGATGTGCGGGCTCGCACCGTCGCGGGTGCTCGGCTCGCTGGACTACGCGGCGGGCGGCTGGGAGCACGCGGAGATCCGGGTGCTGCCCACCGGCAAGATCGAGGTCATCACCGGCGCCTCCGCGCACGGACAGGGCCACGAGACGGCGTGGAGCCAGATCGTCGCCGACAAACTCGGCGTTCCGTTCGAGGACATCGAGGTCATCCACGGCGACACCCAGTCCTCGCACAAGGGCATGGACACCTACGGCTCCCGGTCGCTGGTGGTCGGCGGCATCGCGGTGGTCAAGGCGGCGGACAAGGTGCTCGCCAAGGCCAAACCGATCGCGGCGCATCTGATGGAGTGTTCCGAGGACGACCTCGAATTCTCGGCGGGCAAGTTCTCGGTCAAGGGCACGGATTCCTCGACGTCCATCCAGGACATCGCGTGGGCCGTGTTCTCGGCGCACAACCTGCCCGACGGCGTCGAGCCCTCGCTGGACTCGTCGGACACGTTCGATCCGGAGAACTTCTCCTTCCCGCACGGCACGCATCTCTGCGCGGCCGAGGTCGACACGGAGACCGGACGCGTGCGGTTGCGCTCCTACGTCTGCGTCGACGACGTCGGCGTGGCAGTGAACCCGCTGATCGTCGAAGGCCAGGTGCACGGCGGGCTCGCGCAGGGCATCGCGCAGGCGTTGTTCGAGGAGGCCGTCCACGACGAAGGCGGCACGCTGACCACGGGGACGTTCGCCGACTACCTGCTGCCGTCGGCGGCGGATCTGCCCAGCTTCACCACCGACCGCACCGAGACCCCGTCGACGACGAATCCGTTGGGCGCCAAGGGGGTCGGGGAGGCGGGCACGATCGCCTCGACCCCGGCGGTGGTCAACGCCGTTGTCGACGCCGTCCGGCATTTCGGGGTGAACGACATCGAAATGCCGTTGACCCCGATGCGGGTCTGGCACGCCATCCAGCACGGGTCGGCCGCCGCGGGCGGGCTGGGCTCGGAAGCCGGTGGCGGTCTCGGTTCGATCGACGCCACCGGAGGTGCCCAGTGATCCCGGCCCCGTTCGACTACGTCGCTCCGTCCACAGTGGACGAAGCGATCGGCGCGCTCGCCGAAGCAGGTGAGGACGCCAAGGTGCTGGCCGGCGGGCAGAGCCTGCTGCCGGTACTGCGGATGCGGCTCGCCACGCCGACCACGCTGGTCGACCTCGGGAAGATCGCCGAGCTGCGCGGCGTCCGCGAAGACGGCGACGCGCTGGTGATCGGCTCGATGACCACGCATTACGACGTCCAGCGCGACGCGACGGTCGCCGAACACGCCGCGTTGCTCAAGGCCGCCACCGACACGGTGGCCGATCCGCAGATCCGCCACCGCGGCACGTTCGGCGGCGCCATCGCGCACGCCGATCCCGCCGGTGACCTGCTGGCACCGGTGCTCGCGCTCGGCTGCGAACTCGTCGTCGCCGGGCCGGGCGGGCGGCGGACGGTGGCCGCGGCGGACTTCTTCCAGGACATGTTCACCACCGCGCTCGCCGCGGACGAACTGCTGGTCGAGGTCCGGGTGCCGAAGCACACCGGCTGGCAGGCCCACTACGAGAAGTTCAACCGGGTCGCGCAGGCGTGGTCGATGGTCGCGGTCGCGGCCTGCGTCCGCACCGAGGCGGGCACCATCGAGGAGGCGCGGGTCGCGCTCACCAACATGGGCTCGACGCCGGTGCGGGCGGCCGGGGTGGAGGAGGCGCTGGTCGGCTGCGCGGCCACCGCCGAGGCGATCCGCGGTGCCGCCGAACGCGCGGCCGAGGGGACGAACCCCACGGCCGACGGCAATTCCGACGTCGAATATCGGCAGCACCTCGCGCGGGTGCTGACCGGCCGCGCGGTACTCGCCGCGGCGGGCTCCTAGTCAGAAGGGAGGTCGGCCCGTGCGGCTCGACCACGAATTCACCGTTCCCTCGCCGGTCGGCGAGGTCTGGAAGGCCGTCGTCGACCCGGAACGGGTGGCGCCGTGCATGCCGGGCGCCACCGTCACCGAGGTCGACGGGGACGCCTTCAAAGGCACGGTGAAGGTCAAGCTCGGGCCGATCTCCCTGCTCTACAAGGGAACCGGCCACTTCGTCGAGAAGGACGCCGACGCGAAGAAAGTGGTGATCAAGGCAGCGGGCAAAGACGCCAGGGGAGCGGGCACGGCGTCGGCGACGGTGACGCTCACCCTGACCGAGAAGGACGGCGTCACCCATGGCGCCGTCGCCACCGATCTGGCGGTCACCGGTAAGCCGGCGCAGTTCGGGCGAGGGATGATCTCCGAGGTCGGCGGCAAGATCCTCGACTCTTTCGCGGAGTGCCTGTCCGGAAAGCTCGGTACGCCTGAGCCTGAGAAACCGAAGGAGCACCCGCCGTTGAAGGCGGTGAAGCCGGTGTCGGAGGGCGAAGCCATCGACCTGATGGAGTACGCGGGTGAATCCGTGGTCAAGCGGGCGGCTCCGGTGCTGGTGGCCGTCGCCGGGGTGCTCCTGATCGTCGCCATCGTGCGGGCTGTGACGCAGCGGACGAAATAGCTGCTTCCGGGAGCCGTTGAACCCGGTATGAAGGCGGATCACGAAGTCGACGTGGCGGTGATCGGGGCGGGTCAGGCCGGTCTGTCGGCGGCGTATCACCTGCGCCGCGCGGGATTCGTCAACGAGGCGGGTTTCGTCGTGCTCGACCACGGCAAACGGCCCGGCGGCGCGTGGCAGTACCGCTGGCCTTCGCTGATCGTGGAGAAGGTCCACGGCATCTATGACCTCCCCGGGATGGCCTTCGGCACCCCGGATCCGAAGCTGCCCGCCGCCGAGGTTGTCTCCGAGTACTTCGGTCGCTTCGAACGCACCTACGACCTCCCGGTCCATCGTCCGGTCGATGTCCTGTCGGTGAGTGCCGAGGACGATCGGCTGGTCGTGGCGAGCGCGACGGAAACGTGGGCCGCGCGGGCGGTGATCAGCGCGACCGGCACCTGGGACCGGCCGTTCTGGCCGCACTATCCCGGGCAGGAGACCTTCCGCGGCCGCCAGTTGCACACCGCCGACTACACCGGCGTCGAGGTCTTCCGCGGGAAGCGGGTCGTCGTGGTCGGCGGTGGTTCGTCGGCCGTCCAGCTGCTGCTGGAGATCGCGCCGTTCGCGCGTTCGACGCGCTGGGTGACCCGGCGCCCGCCGGTGTGGCGCGAAGAGCCGTTCAGCGAGGACTGGGGCCGTGAGGCCGTCGCGAAGGTCGACCGTCGCGTCCGAGAGGGCCTGCCGCCGGAGAGCGTCGTCAGCGTGACCGATCTGGCCGTGACCCCCGAAGTACGCGCGGGGCTGGACGCGGGCGTCCTCGACCGCCGGCCGATGTTCCACCGGATCACGCCGGACGGCGTGGAGTGGGCGGACGGCACCTTCGAGCCCGCCGACGTCATCCTGTGGGCCACCGGATTCCGTGCCGCGATCGACCATCTGGCGCCGCTGCACCTGCGTGCCGCCGGGGGCGGGATCCGGATGGACGGCACCCGCGTCGTCGCCGAACCGCGGCTGCACCTGGTCGGCTACGGGCCGTCCGCCAGCACGGTCGGCGCGAACCGGGCGGGCCGCGCGGCCGTCACCGAGATCCGGCGCCTGCTCGGACGCTGAGCCCGTCGAGGATCGCGGCCAAGCCGGCGGGCCGCCGGAAGAATCCGGCGTGGCTGCTTGCGAGGTCGTGGACGTCGAACAGGTTGTCCGGGGTGAGCGCGTCGCCCTCGGCGATGTAAAGGTCCTGCGCGGCGAGCGGCATCGAGCGGTCTTCGGTCAGCCTGACGAAGGTGCGCGGGATCCGGCCCCAGGAGTCCTTGTCCGCGCGAAGATCCCATTCCTGCCCGGTCAGCCAGAACACCTCGTCCGGCTGGCTCGTGACCACGACCTGGAGGAACTGCTCCTCGGTGAGTTCGGCGGCGATGGCCTGCCGTAACGCGTCGCGCTGGGCGCGGTCGGCGCCACGCCAGTTGACCCGGACGAATCCCTGCCGCGATGGGTCGCCGACGAGGAGTGGTGCCGTCGCGGGGAAGAGCGCCGACGACGACCACGCGGGCGACGCCGGGTACTCGCCGGGCGCGCGGTCCACCGGGCACTGGGCGGCGATGTAGACGACGCGGTCGATCAGTTCGGGGATCGCGTTGGCGGCGGCGGTCACCGGGAGCCCGCCGAAACTGTGCGCGACGAGGAAGACGGGGCCGTGATGACGCACCCGCTGGACCGCCTCGACGACCTGCCGGACGAAGTCGTCCGCGGTCACGTCGCTCATCATCGACGGCTCGGCCGCGAACGCTTCGAGGTCCTGTTCGTGATAGGCCCTGGTGAATCCCGCGCCCCGGCCGGGAAGGTCGATCGCGAGCGTTCGATGTCCCCTGGCCGCCATTTCCCGCTGAACGGCCGTCCAGGAGTGTGCCGAACTTCCCGAACCGTGCACGAAGACGAAGGTGGGAATCATGCGTTCGATTGTGGCGGAATCGAGAGCGGGAAAGTGAGCGGTCGCCCTAAAGGGTGGTGAAGAAGGAACGGCCGGGCGTTCTCCTTTATCGGCCGGTATCTCGCGAAGAGCGCGTCACTCCTTTGGCAAGGGAAACGAAAACCACGGAATTCGCACTGGGGGATGGCCATGCCACCGATCGACAACCTCGCACCGCCGCATCGGGTCCGTTCCGGCGCCTGCCTCACGGATCTGCTCGGGCATTGGGCGCAGACACGGCCCGAGGCGGTCGCCGTCGTCGACGGCGAGCGCGAAATGACCTTTCACGAACTCGAAGAAACGAGCGTGGGACTCGCCGCGTATCTCACCGGGCTGGGAATCGGCGTGGACGACACCGTCGGCCTGCACGTCGAGCCCTCCGCCGACCTGATGACCGGCGCGTGGGGAATTCTCGCTTCCGGGGCGGCCTATCTGCCGTTGTCCCCGGAATATCCGGAAGACCGGTTGCGGTACATGCTCGAAGACAGCGGTACCGGCGTCGTCGTCACTCAGCCGCACCTCGCCGGGCGCCTGGCCGGGCTGGTGCCGGCCGGGACGCGGATCGTCTCGGTGACCGACTCCGGAACGGCCGGCGTACCGCGCGGTCCCCGGCCGGACTCGCTCGCGTACGTCATCTACACCTCCGGCAGCACCGGGAAACCGAAGGGCGTGATGATCGAGCACCACAGTGTCGTGTCGCAGCTGCGCTGGCTACAGGCTTGCGGTCACCTCGGCCGGGACATCACGGTGCTGCAGAAGACGCCGATGAGTTTCGACGCCGCGCAATGGGAGATCCTCGCGCCCGCCGCCGGCGCCCGCGTGGTGATGAGCGCGCCGGGGAGTTTCCGGGATCCCGAAGCGCTGATCGACACGGTGGTGAAGCACGGCGTCACGACCTTGCAGTGCGTCCCGACGCTGCTGCAGGCCTTGCTCGACACCGAACGCTTCGCGACCTGCACCACGCTGCGCAAACTGTTCTCCGGAGGCGAGGCGCTTTCACGGCGGCTGGCCAAGGATCTCGCCGGTGAGCTGCCGTCGGCACGGCTGATCAACCTCTACGGGCCGACCGAATGCACGATCAACGCGACCGCCCACGTCGTCGACCCGGACACGATCGGCGAGAGCGCCGGAACGGTCCCGATCGGCGTACCGGCCGACAACACCGAGTGCTTCGTGCTCGACGCCGCCATGTCCCCGGTCGACATCGGGGAGACGGGAGAGCTGTACATCGGCGGCGTGCAGCTCGCGCGGGGCTACCTGAACCGGCCGGAGCAGACGGCCGAGAAGTTCGTGCCGAACCCGTTCGTGCCGACCGGACGGCTGTACCGCACCGGCGACCTCGTCCAGTGGAACCCGGACGGCACCCTGCAGTTCGTCGGCCGTGCCGACAACCAGGTCAAGCTGCGCGGTTACCGCGTCGAGCTGGACGAGATCGCGGTGGCGATCGAGGAGCACACGTGGGTGCGCCGGGCCGCGGCGGTGGTGACCGACGACGCGCGGACCGGCTCGAAGGCGCTCGTCGCCTGTGTGGAGCTGAATCCCCGCGAAGCCGCGGTGATGGATCAGGGCAACCATGGCGGGCACCACCAGTCGAAGGCCAGCAAGCTGCAGGTCAAGGCGCAGCTGTCGAATCCCGGTGTCCGCGACCTCGCCGATCGTCCCGCGATCGCGTTGCCGGGCAAGCGGGAAACCGATCGGCAGCGGCGGGAAGTCTTCGCCCGCAAGACTTACCGCTACTACGAGGGCGGCGAGGTCACCCGCGACGACCTCGCCGCACTCCTGGCACCGGAGCCGGTCCGCACGCGTTCGCGCGAACCCGGCGAACTCACGTTCGCCGAACTGGGTGAGCTGCTGCGGTGGTTCGGCCGGTTCCGCAGCGACGAGCGGCTGCTGCCGAAGTACGCGTACGCCTCGCCGGGCGCGCTGTACGCGACCCAGCTGTACCTGGAGACCAGCGGTCTCGACGGACTCGGCGCCGGGCTGTACTACTACCACCCCGTCGACCACACGCTGGTCCGGATCGGCGCGAGCACGGGCGCCGGGCACTCGGTGCACTTCATCGGCCGCACCGGCGCCATCGAACCGGTCTACAAGAACAACATCCGCGAGGTCCTCGAGTTCGAGACGGGGCACATGGTCGCGGTGTTCGAGGAGATCCTGCCCGGATACGGCCTCACGATCAGCCCGGCGGCGTCCGATCCCGCCGTCGCCGCGCGGGCCGGTGCCGCCGCCGAAGACCACTACCTCGGCACGTTCTCCTTGCACGCCGACGACGGTGCGCCCAGGCGGGACGACGTCGAGCTGTTCGTCCAAGCGCATCCGGGCCGCGTCAGAGGTCTCCCCGCCGGCACCTACCGCTGGCGCGGCGGGGACTTCGAACGGATCTCCGGCAAGCTCATCGAGGCCAAACACGTGATCGCGATCAACCAGCAGGTGTACGCACGCGCGGCCTTCGGCATCACGGCGGTGAGCCGCACCGCCGACGAGCGGCTGGCGTACATCGTCCTCGGCGCGAAGCTGCATCGCCTGCAGCGCAACGGTTCGGGGTTCGGTTTCATGTCGTCGGGCTACAGCTCGAAGAGCGGCCACCCGCTGCCCGCGGCCCGGCGGATCGACGACATCCTCGCCGGGCAGGGGATCGCCCCGGGTCCGTCGTACTTCTTCGTCGGCGGCAAGGTGAGCCCGGAGCAGGTGCGCAGCGAGGGCATGCGCGAAGACGCCGTGCACATGAAGGGACCGGCGGAGATCATCCGCGACGAACTCGCGACCACCCTGCCCGACTACATGATCCCGAACCGGGTTCTGGTACTCGACGCGTTGCCGTTGACCGCCAACGGAAAGGTCGACGCGCACGCGCTGGCGGAGACCGACGCCGTCCGTTCCGCGAGCACGGGCGCGCCGTATGTCGCTCCTTCGACGAGCCACGAACGGTGGCTGGCCGGGGTGTGGGGCAAGGCGCTGAACTACGACGACGTCTCGGCGCACGACGACTTCTTCGCCGCGGGCGGCAACTCGCTGACCGCGGTTTCCCTGGTGAACCGGATCAATCGCGAGTACGGCACCCGGCTGCCGCTGCAGGTCGTCTTCGAATGCCCGAAGCTGGCCGACCTCGCCGCCCGCATCGGCGAGGATTCCGCCGGGCCGTCGTCACGGCTGGTCCCGCTGGCGACCGGCGAAGGTCGCCCGGTGTTCTGCTGGCCCGGCCTGGGCGGCTACCCGATGAACCTGCGGTCGCTGGCTTCGGAAAGCGGCCTGGGGCGGCCGTTCTACGGCGTGCAGGCCCACGGGATCAACGCGGGCGAGACGCCGTACGCCACCGTCGAGGAGATGGCGAAGGCCGACGTCGCCGAGATCCGGCGCGTCCAGCCGGAGGGGCCGTACACGCTGTGGGGTTACTCGTTCGGCGCGCGGGTCGCCTTCGAAACGGCGTGGCAGCTGGAACAGCAGGGGCAGCGGGTGACCGACCTGCTGCTGATCTGCCCGGGCAATCCCGAGGTCGGAGGCGAGCGGGTGGCGAGCTACGCGAACCCGGCGTACCTGACGATCCTGCTGTCGGTCTTCCTCGGGTCGATCTCCGGGCCGGAAACGGTGGCCTGCCGGGAAACGGTTCGCGACGAAGACGGCTTCGTGGCGTTCGTGGCGAAGCTGCTGCCCGCGCTCGGCGAGCAGCTGATCCGGCGGATCGTCCGGATCGTGGAGGAGACCTACGAGTTCGACTACACCTTCCGTGAACTCGCGCGGCGGCGGATCGTGGCCCGGGTGACGCTGTTCAAGGCCGACGGCGACGACTACTCGTTCGTCGAGAACAGCTCCGGGTACTCGGCCACGCCACCGGAGGTGGTGACGCTCGAAGGCGATCACTACAGCGTCCTCAAGGAGAACGGGGTCGCCGAACTGGTGACGGCGATCCGTGCCCGGCTGAGCTAAGGAGGAACGTCAGTGCCCGACTCCCTCGGTCCCCGCCTCAAGGTCGGCGTCGTGGTCCCGTCCACCAACACCTCGGCGCAGCCGGAACTGGACGCGCTGCGCCCCGACGGCGTCACCAACCACACCGGCCGGATGGTGATCGAAGACGACCCGATGGTCGACGAACCGGGGTTCGACCACGTCATGCACGGGATCCGGCGGTCGACGCGGCCGGCGATCCGCGGTGTCGTCGGCTGCGACCCCGGCTGCGTGATCATCGGGGTCTCCCCGGAAAGCCATTGGGAGGGACCGGAGGCACATGGCCGCGTCCTGGCCGCGATGCGGGAGGCCGCGGGCGGGCGGCCGGTGACGATGAGCCCGGACGCGATCAACGCCGCGCTCGCCACGTACGGCGCCCGCCGGATCGCGGTCATCACGCCGTACCTGCCGGTCGGCGACGATCCGGTGCGGCGCTTCTTCGGCGACAACGGCTACGACCTGCTGCGCGTCCACGGTCTCGGCATGCCCAGCCCGGCCAAGATCTCGCACGTCTCCGAGACCGCGCTCCGCGACGCGGTCAAGGAGGTCGACCACGCCGACGTCGAGGCCATCGTCCAGGTCGGCACCAACGTCGCCATGGCTCGGCTCGCGGCGGCCGCCGAGTTCTGGCTCGGCAAACCGGTGCTCTCGAACAACGTCGTCCTGTACTGGCACGCGCTGCGGCAGAACGGTGTCGCCGATCGCGTGCGCGGCTTCGGCTCCCTGCTGACGGAGCACTGACCGGTATTTGACTGATCGTTACAGAACGTGGGATGCTGGACGGCATGCCCCGCCCCAAGGGTTTCGATCCCACCGAGGTGCTCGACGCCGCGGTCGGCACGTTCTGGCGCAAGGGATACGCCGCCACGTCGGCCCAGGACCTGGTCGACGGCACCGGGCTCGGGCGGGGCAGCCTGTACAACACGTTTTCGGGCAAGCAGCAGCTGTTCAGCCAGGCGCTTCGGCGCTACGAGGAGACGTCCGCGACCAGGGTCGAGGAGATGCTGGCCGCGCCGGGGACCATCCGGGCGCGGATCAGACGTGTCCTGATGGACGTCGTCGACGACGAGCTGGACTCGTCCGCCGCGCACCGCGGCTGCCTGGCGGTCAACGCCGCCCTCGAGCTCGGCGGCATCGACGACGAGGTCACCGCCCGCGTCCGCCACAACTTCGAGCGCGTGGAGAACGCGTTCCACGCCGAGTTCGCCGCCGCCTGGGAACAGGGTGAGATCGGCGGCGATCCGCGGTCGTTGGCACGGTTCACCCTCGCCGCGATGTACGGCCTGCGGGTCCTGGGCAAGACCGCGGACCGGCAGGCGCTCACCCAAGTAGTCGAAACCACCATCCAGGCGTTGTGATGTTCCAGGTTTCGTGACAGAACCCCCGCGCTCACACGGATTTCTTTCGCGCTGATTCTTTAACGAGCATTCCACTATCGGCAAGGAGCAGGTAACTCATGACTGAGACCGTCGCGGTGCTCGGCACCGGAATCATCGGTGCCCCGGTCGCGCGCAATCTGAGCAAGGTCGGCTTCGCGGTCCGGGCCTGGAACCGCACCGCGGCCAAGGCCGAAGCCCTCGCCGATCACGGTGTCGAGGTCGCCGGGAGCGCCGCGGAAGCCGTCGACGGCGCGCGTGTCGTGATCACGGTCCTCACGGACGGCCAGGCGGTGCTGGAGGCCATCCGCGCGGCCGCCCCCGCCGCGGGCACGATCTGGGTGCAGCTCAGCACCGTCGGCGACGCCGTCGAGGAACTGGTCGAGTACGCCGACGAGCAGGGGCTCGTTTTCGTCGACGCACCGGTGCAGGGCACCCGCCAGCCTGCCGAACAGGGCCAGTTGATCGTGCTGGCGGCGGGCGCGGCCGACACACGGGCGACCGTCCAGCCGCTGTTCGACGCGATCGGCAAGCGCACGCTGTGGGTCGGCGAAGACGGCCGCACCGGCGCCGCGAGCAGGCTCAAACTGGTGCTGAACACCTGGGTGATCGCGCTGACCCACGGCGTCGGCGAGGCGCTGGCGCTGGCCGAAGGGCTCGGTGTCGACCCGCGGCACTTCGTCGACGTCGTCACCGGCGGCCCGATGGACAACGGCTACTTCCAGGCCAAATCCGCCGCGATCCTCAACGGCGACTACACCACCGCCTTCTCGGTCGACAACGCCGAGAAGGACGCCCGGCTGGTGCTGGCCGCCGCGGCCCGCGCGGGTGTCCGGATGGACGCCGTCGAGGCCGGGCGGGCCCGTTTCGCCCGCGCGTCCGAGGCCGGACACGGCGACGAGGACATGGCGGCCGGCTACTTCGCCAGCTTCACCGACCGCATTTAGAGGACTAAATGCGCAGGTAGCGCACCTGGGTCGCCTTGCCGCGTTCGATTCCCTCCCGTCCCGAGAGGTGCTCCGGAACGCCGACTTCCCACCACGCGCCGGCCTCGGTCCACGAGTCCGGCCGGGTCCGCACCACGACCACCGCCGGTCGCTTTTCGGCCACCGCGGCTTCCCGCGCCTTCGCGTAGGCCGCCCGCACATCGTCCACAGTGGACGCCGGGAACACGGCGCACCCCAACGACTCCGCGTGCCGCGCGAAGTCGACCCGAGGGGGATCGGCGTGCGCGCTCCGGCAGTCGCCGAGGAGGTTGTTGAACGGCTTGCCGCCCTGCCCCTCCTGCAGCCGTGCGATGACCGCGTAGCCGTCGTTGTCGCAGACCACCGCCACGAAAGGATGCCCGGCGAAGGCGGCCGAGAACAGTTCCGAGTTCAGCATCAGGTACGAACCGTCGCCGAGCATCGTGGTGACCAGGCCCTCGGTATGCGCCATCGCCGCACCCCAGGCACCCGCGAGCTCGTAACCCATACAGGAGAACCCGTACTCGACGTCCATGCTGATCGAGCCCGACCCGCGCCAGCCGCCGATGAGTTCGCCCGGCATGCCGCCGGACGCGGTCATCACGTAGTCGTGCGGCTCGGAGAGATCGTTGACCGCGCCGACGACCTGGGCATACGTCGGCACTTCGCCGGAAACGGCGCGCAGGGTGTCGATATGCGCGTCCCAGCGGCCTCGCTCCGCCGCGGCACGCTCTGTCCATAATGGATCGACGTGCCAGTTTTCGAGCTGGGCCGACAGATCCACGAGACCCGCGTCGGCGTCACCCACGACGGCCAGTGCGCCGTGCTTGACCGCGTCGAACCGGGCGGCGTTCAGCGTGATCAGCCGGACGTCGGGGGAGAACACCGTCCAGGACGCCGTGGTGAAGTCCTGCAAACGCGTGCCGACGGCCAGCACGACGTCGGCCTCCGCGGCCAGCACGTTCGCCGAGGTCGAGCCCGTGACGCCGAGCGGACCGGCGTACAGCGGATGGCCGTGCGGCACGAGGGTGCGCCCCGCCGTGGTCTCGGTGACCGGGATGCCATGCCGTCCGGCGAAGGCCAGCGCCCGCTCGCCCGCGCCGGAATACCGGACACCGCCGCCCAGCACCAGCAACGGTTTCCGCGCCGCCCGCAGCTCGCCCGCCGCTTCGGTGAGTGCCCGGCGATCGGGCCGTGGCCGCTGCGGGCGATGGGTCACCGGCGCGAACAACGCGTCCGGGAAGTCGTACGTTTCGGCCTGGACGTCCTGCGGGAGCGCCAGCGTCACCGGCCCCGCGTCCGCCGGATCGGTCAGCACCCTGGCGACCTGCGGCAAGGTCGAGAGCAGCTGCTCCGGCCGGGTGATCCGGTCGAAGTACCGGCTCACCGCGCGGAAGGCGTCGTTGACCGTGGCCGTCGGATCGCCGAAATGCTCCACCTGCTGCAGCACCGGATCCGGGGCGCGGCTGGTGAAGGTGTCGCCGGGGAGCAGCAAGACCGGCAGCCGGTTCGCGTGCGCGACCCCGGCCGCGGTGACCATGTTCAGCGCGCCGGGCCCGATCGACGACGTCACCACGCCCACCTGGCGCCGATGCGTCGCCTTCGCGTAGCCGACCGCCGCGAGCGCCATGCCCTGCTCGGTCTGCCCGCGCCACAGGGGAAGCTCGTCGCGGTACTCCTCCAGCGCGGTGCCGAGGCCGAGGACGTTGCCGTGCCCGAAGATCGCGAACACCCCGGGGAACAACGGGACTTCCCGCCCGTCCAGGGTTTCCGACCGCTGCGCGAGCAGCCAGCGCACCAGGGCCTGTGCCGTGGTCAGCTTCATGAGACCCGCCCTTCGTGGCTCGTGACCGGGCAGCGCGGGTCGAGCTCCTGGTCGTTCCACGTGTCACGGACCCAGCCGTGCGCGGGGTCGTCGCAGAACGCCATCGACCGCTCGTCGGCGGGCCCGGCCAGGACGTTCAGGTAGTACATCGGATAGCCCGGCGCGGCGACGCAAGGACCGTGATAGCCGCGCGGGATCAGGAAGACGTCCCCGTCCCGGACCGCGACGTCCTCGTCGAGTTCACCGTCGGCGGTGTACGTCCGGTGCAGGCCGAACCCTTCGCGGGAAGGGGTCACACCGTCGCGGCCGGCGATGCGGAAGTAGTAGATCTCCTCGTTGACGACCTCGCATTCGGACACCTCGTCGTGCTTGTGCGGCGGGTACGACGACCAGTTGCCGCCCGGCGTGATCAGCTCGCAGGCGTTCAGCTTGTCCGCGTGGTCCCAGACGCCCGGTACGCCGAAGTTGGTGACCTGCCTGGTCGCCTGCCCGGCCCCGCGCACCTCCACCGGCACGTTCTCGGCCGGTCCGTAGCGCGGTTCGAGACGGCGGCCGCAGCGGGCCATCGGCAGCGCGACCTCGATCCCCGCCGCTGTCGACAACTCGACTTCGGCGTCGCGCGGCACATAGGCGAAATCCGTGACCCGGGTGAACACCGAGTCCCGCCCCGCCAGCTCGAAGACCTGCCCGTCGACCCGGACCGTGCACGATCCCGCCAGCGGCAGGACGAACGCCTCGTATTCGCCGGTGCGCAGCACCCTGGTTTCCCCGGCGGCCAGTGAGAGGACCCGCAGCCCGCTGTAGGTCCAGCCCGCCGAGTCCGGGGTGAGCCGGACCGGATCCCGCTCGTCGGAAAGCGTCCCGAGTGGACGGTGCAGCTTGCTCACAGCAACTCCTCGATCTCGTCGGCGGTGGGCATGGCGTCGGCGCAGGCGAGCCGCGAGGCGACGAGCGCGCCCGCCGCGTTGGCGTAGGTGGCGATGCGCACCGGATCCCAGCCGGAGAGCAGGCCGTGGATCAGCGCACCGCCGAAACCGTCACCGGCGCCGAGCCCGCAGACGACCTCGACCCGCTGGGGCGGCACGGTCCAGCGGCCTTCGGCGGTGGCCACCAGCACACCTTCGGCGCCCTTCTTGATCACCGCCAGCTCGACACCTCTGGCCAGCATCCGGGACGCGGCCTCGTCGGGATCCGCCGTGCCCACGGCGACCTCCGCCTCGGCGCGGTTGCCGACCGCGACCGTGACGTGGTCGAGCATCCAGCCGATCTCCTCGCGCGCCGTCCCGGTGTCCGGCCAGAACATCGGCCGGAAGTCGAGATCCAGCACGGTATGCGACCGGCGTTCGCGCCGCAGGAGCATCTCGCGCTGGGTGGAGCGCGCCGGTTCGACCGAGACACCCGTCCCGGTGACCCACAGCAGCGGAACGGATTCCACGACGTCCCAGGGCACATCGTGCTCGCCGATGGTCAGATCCGGGGCGATCGGGGACCGGTAGAACAGCAGCGGCGGATCCGCGGGCGGGTCCAGCGAGCAGAACACCACCGGCGTCTGCAACCCTTCCGACGTCCCGACGTGCTCGGGGGAGACGCCGAACTCCCGCAGCGCCTGCCGCACGTACTCGCCGAAGCCGTCCGGGCCGACCTTCGTCAGCACCGACGTCGAGCGGCCGAGCCGCGCGGCGGCGACCGCGACGTTGGTCGCGGTGCCGCCGAGCGATTTGGCGAAGGTGCTGACCCCGGCCAGCGGCACGCCGCTCTGTTCGGGGTAGAGGTCCACCCCGACCCGGCCGACGGTCAGTGCTTCGAGAACGGTCATGAAGGGGACTCCGCGGCTCGCAATTCGTGTTCGAGGGCTTCCAGTTCCGCGCCGCCCGCCATCTGCCTGGTCAGTTCGGCCAGGTCGATCTCGGACTTCTCGTAGGCGCCGAGCGACGCACCCCGTTTGAGCAGCAGGAAACGATCCGCCACCGGATACGCGTGATGCGGGTTGTGCGTGATCAGTACGACGCCGAGCCCGCGGTCACGGGCCTGCGCGACGTACTTGAGCACGACCCCCGCCTGTTTGACGCCCAGCGCGGCCGTCGGCTCGTCGAGGATCAGCACCTTCGCCCCGAAGTACACGGCCCGCGCGATGGCGACGCACTGCCGCTCGCCACCGGAGAGCGTGCCGACCGGCTGCTCGACGTCGCGCAGGTCGATGCCCATGTCGGACAACGCCTTCTTGGTCGTCTCGCGGCCCTTCTTCCGGTCCAGCGCGCGGAACGGACCGAACCCGACCGTCGGCTCGGAACCGAGGAAGAAGTTCCGCCACACGCTCATCAGCGGGACGACCGCGAGGTCCTGGTACACCGTCGCGATCCCGCGATCGAGCGCTTCACGCGGCGAGGCGAACTTGACCGGCTCGCCCTCGACCAGGAACTCGCCCCTGTCGTGCTGGTGGACTCCGGCCAGGATCTTGATCAACGTGGACTTCCCGGCGCCGTTGTCGCCGAGCACGCAGGTGACCTCGCCCGCGTTGACCACGGTGGAGACGTCGCGCAAGGCGATCACACTGCCGTACGTTTTGCCGACGTCCTTCACTTCGAGGAGACGACTCATCGCCGGACCCTTTCCGCTCGCCGCCGGAAGGCGTTGTTGACCAGGACCGCGGACAGCAGCATCACGCCGAGGAACAGCATGAACCAGTCGCTGTCCCAGCGGGCGAACACGATGCCCTGCCGGGCCATACCGAAGATCAGCGCGCCGATCGCGGCGCCGATCGCCGAACCGAACCCGCCGGTCAGCAGGCAGCCGCCGATCACGGCCGCGATGATGTACTGGAACTCCAGCCCGATGCCCTGGTTCGCCTGGACACTCGCGAACCGCAGGATGTTGATCGAGCCCACCAGCCACGCGGCGAGCGCGGTGGTCATGAACAGCATGATCTTGGTGCGCACCACCGGCACCCCGACCGCGCGCGAACTCTGCGCGGAGCCGCCGACGGCGAAGATCCAGTTGCCGAAACGGGTCCGGACCAGCAGCCAAGCCGCCAGGACGGCGAACCCGATCCACCACAGGATCGAGATCTGGAACGCCGTCCCGCCGATGTCCACAGTGGACGCGAAGACGAAGCCGGCGGACTCGTAGCCGTCGGTCGAACGCATCCCGGACACCTGGACGGTGCCCGTGACCAGCCGGGTGACGCCGAGGTTGAGCCCCTGCAGGGCCAGGAAGGTGCCCAAGGTGACGATGAAACTGGGCAACCCGGTGCGCATCACCAGCCAGCCGTTGAACGCGCCGACCGCGAGGGCGAAGACCAGCGAGGCGAACAGCGCGAGCCAGACGTTCCAGCCCGCCTGCGTCGCCAGCGTCGCGGTGACGAGCGCGGTGGACGCCGTCATGACCCCGGCGGAGAGATCGAACTCGCCGCCGATCATCAGCAGGGACACCGCGACCGCCATGATGCCGAGCGTCGAGGCGTCGTCCAGCCAGGTCGCCACGCCGCTGCCGCTGAAGAACTGGTCGGTGACGACGGTGAAGAACAGGAAGACGACGACGGCGCCGAGCAGCGCGCCGATCTCGGGCCGGACGACCAGCCTGTCCATCAGCCGCGGTTTCGCGAGCCGTTCGTCGAGGGTGGTGGTTGTCATCGCGTGCCCCTTTGCACGTACCGGCCGACGGTGTCCACAGTGGATTTGTCGACCAGGTCGGGACCGGTGAGCACCGGCTTCCCGCCGCCGACGACGTTCGCGTTGTCCCGGTAGAGCTTGAGGAACTGCACCGGGAGATAGCCCTGTTCGTACTGCTGCTGATCGACCGCGAAGACGACGTCGCCCGACTTGATCGCACCGACCACGTCGGTGTTGAGGTCGAACGTGCCGACCTGCGCCGTCGAGCCGACCGCCTTGATCGCGCTCACCGCACGGGCGGCGACCTGCGAGTTCAGCGTCAGGACGGCGTCGAGGGAGGAGTCGGTCTGTACCGCGCCCCTGATCCGGGATTCGGCATCGGTGGGGTTGCTGATGTCGACCTGCAGGGTCTGCACGTCGCCCGCGAAGCCGGTCTTGGCGCCGTCGCAGCGTTGTGCCTGCCCGACGTTGCCCGCTTCGTGGACGACGCAGAGCAGCTTCTTCTTGCCGAGCTCCCGGAACTTCTTCCCGGCCTCCTCGCCCGCGATGGTCTCGTTCTGCCCGACGTGGGTGAGCGCGCCGTACGCCGCGCTCTTGTCCTCGCCGGAGTTGATGGTGATGACCGGGATCCCGGCGCGGACCGCGTTCTCGATCGAGGTCTTGAGCGCCTCCGGATTCGCCATCGAGACCACGAGCCCGCCGACGCGCTGGGCGACCGCGTTGTCGATCAGCTTGGCCTGGTTGCCGGGGTCTCCGTCCGAGTTGTACTCGACCTGGACGTCGAGCTGCCTGCCCGCCTCTTCGGCGCCGTTCTTGACCACGTTCCAGAACGCGTCACCGGCGGTGCCGTGCGAGATGACCGCGACCCGCAGCGGCCCGCTGGGCTGGATCGTCTCCGGGGCAGCGCCCGCCGCGGGTTTCTCCTCGGCCTTCGGCCCGGTGCACGCGGACAGGAGCAACAGCCCCGCCACGACCACCAAGGCCCTTTTCAGTGTCGTCTTGGGAACCCGCGACCGGAATCGCTTTGACAGAGCGGGTTCCCGTTTGGGTTCCTCTTCGCAAGCACTGTTGCGCCGCCATTTCTTCAAGCGATGGGACATCGTCGTCACTCCTCGCTTCTTCCGTTACCTGGCAGCCGGGAGCCGGCTGACGATTCCGTCGAGATGCGCCAGGCTCCTGGCCACATCCCGCTTCGGCAGATCCTCCGGGCTCCCCTCGCTCAGCGCGGTGTCCTGTTCGAGCACGTACCACCCGTCGTAGCCCGCCTCGTGGACGAACCTGACCATCGTTTCGATGTCGACGTCCCCGTCGCCCAAGGGGACATACAGACCTTTGCCCACCGCTTCGGCGTAGGGAAGCCTTCCGGCGCGGACCTCCTCGGCGAGTTCCCCGCGCACGTCCTTGAGATGCAGATGCCCGACCCGTCCGGGATGGCGTTTCGCCAGCGCCACCGGATCGGTCCCGCCGATCAGGAGATGCCCGGTGTCCAGGCACAGCGGGAGATCGGAATCGGCGAGGAAACGCTCGACCTCCCGCTCGGTCTCCACATGCGTCCCCACATGCGGGTGCAGCACGGTGCGGAGACCGTGCCGCGCGGCGATTTCCGCGATCCCGCCGGAGGTTTCCACGAGCGTCGCCCATTCGGTGTCGCTCAGCTCCGGCCGATCGTCGTAACCGTCGAGGCCGGTCGCGGCGGCGACGACGAGCATGGTCCCGCCGCAGGCGGCGAACAGCGCGGCGGATTCTTCGGCCTCCGCCAGCGCGGCTTCGGGATTCTCGTGCAGGACGACGGCGAGGAAGCCGCCGACCAGTTCGAGCCGGTGGCCGCTCAGCCGTTCGCGCAATTCGGCCGGGTCTCGCGGCAGGTATCCGGGCGGGCCGAGCTCGGTGGCGCGCACGCCCAGCTCCGCCATCTCGCCCAGCACGGTCCCCGCGTCGAGCACGCGGCCCCAGCCGGGGACTTCACAGACGCCCCAAGAAATCGGGGCGGCGGCGACGCGGATCCGGGGTGTCGTGACGGTCATCGGCGGCCTCCGGGGGATCGGGGTTAGAGCGCTCTATTGATTAGAGCGCTCTAATCATGTAGCGTCCGTCACAGTAAAGTCAAGGGCAGGGAGACCGTGAAGATGGCGCGACCGACGATGGAGGACGTCGCCGCGAAAGCGGGGGTGTCCCGTGCGCTCGTGTCGCTGGTGATGCGGAACGCGCCGAACGTCTCGGACGAGCGGCGCACACGCGTGCTGTGCGCGGCGCACGAACTGGGGTACGAGCCGCATGCGATGGCCAGGTCGCTGGCGAGCCGGACATCGACCGTACTCGGCGTGATGGTCTCCGATCTCCGCAACGCGTTCTTCGCCGACGTCGTCGAAGGGCTCGACGCGGCGGCCGAGGCGGCCGGGTTCCATTTGATCCTCAACACCGGCGGCCGGAGTCCCGCGCGGGAGCGTGCCGCGCTGAAGAGCCTGCTGTCCTTCCGGCCCGCCGGGGTGATCCTGCTGTCGCCGGTGGTCCCCGCGTCGGCGATCGAGGAAGCGGCCGCGCAAAGCCCCGTCGTCCTGGTGTCGCGGACGTCGCGCGCGGCGGGTGTGGACACGGTGAACGACGACGGCGAGGCCGGGTCCGCGCTCGCCGTGGATCACCTGGTTTCCTTGGGACACAAAAGCATCGCCCATCTGGACGGAGGGCTCGCCGCCGGCGCGGCCGCCCGTCGCCGGGGGTACCTGCAGGCCATGCGGCGGCATCGGCTGAATCCGGTAATCGTGCGCAGCGAGCACACCGACACCGCCGGAGAGAAGGCCGTGCACGAACTGCTCGGCGATCCACCGGAAGGCGGAATGCCGACCGCGTTGGTGGCGGGCAACGACTTCAACGCCGTCGGTGCGATCTCCGCGTTGGAAGAGGCAGGCCTGCGCGTGCCGGAAGACGTCTCCGTCGTCGGCTACGACAACACCTCGCTCGCCGCGCTGCGCCATCTGTCACTGACCACTGTGGACCAGCCGCGCACCGAGATGGGCAGGCTGGCCGTCGAAGCACTGCTCGAACGGATCCGGGGTGAACGCGCCGAACCGGTCCGCCATCTGCTGCACCCGTCGCTGGTGGTCCGATCGACCACCGCCGCTCCAGAAAGGTAACCACATGAGGTTGGGACTCGCCGGCACCGGCCGGATCGGCACTTCGCACGCCGAGACCTTGAAGAGCTTCGACGAGGTTTCGTCCGTGGTCGTCGCCGACGTCGATGCCGCCCGCGCCCAGGCCGCCGCGGCGAAACTCGGCGTCGAGGCGGCGGCGGACATCCCTTCGCTGTTCGCGTCCTCTTTGGACGGTCTGGTGATCGCCGCGGCGACGGACGCGCATCCGGAGCTGATCCTCAAGGCCGTGGACGCGGGGATCCCCGTGTTCTGCGAGAAACCGGTCGCCGCCGACATCCCGGGAACGCTCGCGGTGATCGACAAGATCTCCGGTGCGGACGTCCCGGTGCAGATCGGTTTCCAGCGCCGGTTCGACGCGGGCTACGCGGCCGCACGGGCGGCGGTGGCCTCGGGCGAGCTCGGCTGGCTGCACACCTTGCGCGCGACCACGCTCGACCCGGCACCCCCGCCCGCCGAGTACGTCGCGCATTCCGGCGGCCTGTTCCGCGACTGCGGCGTGCACGACTTCGACGTCGTCCGGTTCGTGAGCGGCCGCGAGGTCGTCGAGGTCTACGCCGTGGGGACGAACAAGGGCGAGCGCTTCTTCGTCGACGCCGGTGACGTCGACACCGCTGCCGCGACCCTGACACTGGACGACGGAACGCTCGCGGTGGTTTCGCTGACGCGCTACAACGGTGCGGGCTACGACGTCCGGCTGGAGGTTCTCGGCTCGGCGGGCAACGTCGTGGTGGGCCTGGACGACCGAGCACCGCTGACCTCGGTGGAACCGGGCGTCCAGCCGTTGCCCGGCCCGGCGTACCCCGGGTTCATGGAACGCTTCCGCCCTGCGTACATCAGCGAACTGAAGGCTTTCCTCGACGTCGCCGCCGGTCGCGCGCCGAGCCCGTGCGGTGCCGCGGACGCGCTGGAGGCGTTCTACATCGCCGAAGCCTGCGAGGTCTCGCGCCGTGAACGCCGTCCGGTGCGGGTGGACGAGGTCCGCGTCTGAGCACGCTTTCTCTGCACGCTGCCAAGTACATGAAGGCCCCCTTCCTTGCGCCTAGCGCAATGAAGGACCCCTTCATGTACTTGGGAATGTACGAAGATCCGTTCCGGACGCCGACAACTTCCTGCCACCGGTCACCGCAGAAGCGCCCCGCTCGCTAGGGTGATCGCGAACGACAGCGACCGAACGGGCGAGGAGAGCGGATGCAGCCGAATCCACCGGGGCCCGGCTTTCCTCAGTACGGTCAGCCGCCGATGCCCAAACCGCGGGCCAACGCCCCGGCCGCGGTGATCGCCGGTGTCCTGGCGTTGCTCGCCGCCGCCATGCTCGTCTGGTTCGCGCTCTACAACGTCTTCGTCGCCACCGAGGCGAACGGCGGCTTGTCGGCCATCACGGTGCAGAACATGCTCAGCGGCGCCCTCTCCGCTGTCGTGCTGGTGGTCACGGCCGGATTCACGTTCGCTCGCAGGATTCCCGGCGTGTGGACGCTGTTCGGGTTTTGCGTGTTCTACGTGGTGGCCGTGTTCGTGGGGATGCCGCTCGTCTGGGGAACGCCCTTCAGCAACCAGGTCAAGTGGCTCTTCAGCTTCGACGACAGCGACAGCACCGCGATGGCGCTGATGATCGTCTTCAGCGTTCTCGCGGCGGTCGCGGCGGCGATCGCCGGCAGCGTGAAGTCCTACGGGAAGAAGAGCTAGAGCGCCGAAGGGCAAATGTGTCTTGCCGGGAGGAGTGTCCGGGACCAGGGCACGCCGGGTCGTGAGTGTTTCGGGTCGTTCTAACGACCCAAAACACTCACGAGGCGGCACCTGCGACCGAACCGCCGCTCCCCGTAGCCGACCGGGGGCGAAGGCGCCTTTCGTCGCATCAGACTCGGTGAAGGGAGCCTTCAGCCCACACCACTCCGCTAGTGCCTACTGACGCAGGTTGGATCAGCCGCAGCCGCCCTCCGCGTAGGTACTCAAGACACCCTTGGCTCTGACGACCCGAAACACTCACGACCACCCGGCGGCAGAGTCGCGAAAGCCACCTTCGGGACGTCAGGCGTCGCGGAAGTGGCTTTCGCGACATGCCGTGGCGTCACGACACGTTTGCCCTGCCCCCTCGCTAGAGCTCGTCCAGGATCAGCTTCGCGCGTTCTTCGACGAGCCGGTAGCCGGAGCGCGCCGCGAGTTCGAGGGCCAGTTCACCGTGCGTCTGGGCTTCCGTGAGCTTTCCCAGTTTCAGCAGGGTTTCCGCGAGCCCGGTCCGCGCGGCGGCCTCACACCAGAAGAAACTGGTCGTCCGCGCGATGGACAGCGCGAGCCGATAGTGCTCGGCCGCCTCCTCGGGCAGGCCGAGCCGCAGGCAGACTTCGCCGAGCCCGACGAGCGTCCAGGCCTCGGTGCCCCGGTCGCCGATCTTGCGGGTGAGTTCGACGGCGTCGAGCGCGTCCGTGCGGTTCTGCTCGCTCGGGTCGCGTCTGCTTTCGAGCACGGCCCTGCCGGACAACGCGGTCGCCTCGCCGTAGGTGTAGCCCAGTTCGCGGTTGGCCGCGAGCGCGCGGGTGTAGAAGTCGTAGGCGTCGTCGGGAAGGCCGAGGTCACGGTGCACGTTGCCGAGGTCGACCAGCAGCACCGCGACACTGAACCGCGCGCCGTCCCGTTCGGAGACCGCCAGCGCGCGGGTGAAGTTGGCGAGCGCTTCGTCGAGCTGACCCGTCTGCCAGTACGGGAAACCGAGGTTCGCCAGCGCCATCGAGACGGCGGGCATGTTCAGTTCTTCGCACAGCCGCAGGGATTCCAGCCCGCAGCGGATCGCTTCCTGCGGGTCGCCGAGACGCTGGTGCACGGCGCTCAGGTTGTTGAGCACGGCCGCGCGGCCGGCGTCCCAGCCGTCGAGGAGGTCGCCGCGCAAGGCGCTGGTGAGGTGTTCGCGCGCTTCGTCGTAGCGGCCGCTGTTGACGCAGGCGAGCGCGATGCTCAGGTGCATCGCCGCTTGCGCCTGCCCGGCTCCGCTGCGGCGGGCGGCTTTGAGCGCCGTCGACGCGGTGTCGATCCATTCCGCGTGATGACCGCGCTGGTGGAAGAAGGCGCGGAGCGCGTCGGCGAGATGCCACGAGAACTCGGGCGGACCGTGTTCGGCGCTGTGCTCGACGGCGGCGGCGAGGTTCGGCCACTCGGCGTCGAGCCAAGCCAGCGCCTCGTCGGTGTCGGCGAACGGTGCGTCCGCCGGTTCTTCGCGCGGCAGGCGCAGGAAATGCGGGATGAGGGCGCGGCCCGCGGCGTCGGCCGTGGTCAGGTAGCTCTCGAAGAGCCGCCTCTCCGCGGCCTCGCGTTCGGCCTTCGTGTCCTCCGACAGCGTGCGGCCCGCCGCGAAACTGCGGAGAAGATCGTGGAACCGGTAGCGCCCCGGCGTGTAGCGCTCGACCAGGTGCGCCGCCGCGAGCGCCTTGAGCTGCTGATTCGCCTTCGAGTGCGGGACGCCGGTCAGCGCTTGGGCAGCGGGGGCGGTGAACGTCTGGCCGGGAACGAGCGCGAGACGGCGGAACAGCTCGCGGTGCTCCTCGGGAAGCGCACGGTAGGAGACGCCGAACGCCGTGGTCACGGCACTTTCCTCGGCGCCGTCGACGGTCAGCTCCGCCAGCGGGTCGCCGACGGCCAGCTCGCGGGCGAGTTCGGCGATCTCGGGTTCGCCACTGGCGCCGAGGTTGGCCGCCGCGATCCGGAGGGCGAGCGGGAGATGCCCGCACAGCCGGGCCAGTTCCGCGGCCGCGCCTTCCTCGGCGGCGACGGTCTCGCTGCCGAGCACGGCTTCCAGCAGATGCCGCGCGTCCTCGGCGGGCAGCACCGACAGCGGGAGCGCGCGGGCGCCGGTGCGGGCGATGAGGTCGCCGAGCCGTTGGCGGCTGGTGACCAGGACGGTGCCCGACGGCGGCAGCAGCGGCAGCACCTGCCCGCTGTCGCGCACGTTGTCCAGCACCAGGAGCACCCGCCGGTCGGCGAGGAGGGAACGGAGCAACGCGGCCCGCGTGTCGATGTCCGGCGGGATCGCCTTGGGTGCGGTGCCGAGTGCCTGCAGGAGCTGGGTGAGCGCGACGGCCGGGGTGAGCGGTTCGTGGTCGGGATCGAAACCGCGCAGGTCGAGATAGAGCTGGCCGTCGGGGAACGTGTCGCGGACGCGGTGCGCCCAGCGGACCGCGAGCGCGGTCTTGCCCACTCCGGCGGTCCCGCTGATGACCCAGATATCGGTGCCTCCGCCCGCATGGGCCGCCTCGTCGAGCCGCTCCAATTCGGCCGCCCGTCCGGCGAAGCCCCGGACGTCGTGTGGCAGCTGGGCCGGGCGGACCGCTTCGGACCTGGTCGCGGGTTCGAGCGCGGGATCGGCGGCGAGGATGGCGGCTTCCAGCCGTCGCAGCTCGGGAGAGGGATCGAGGCCCAGCTCGGTACCGAGCCGGTCCCGCAGGGAACGGAAGGCATCGAGGGCATCGTCGGTCCGGCCTTCGCGGTGCAGCGCGAGCATGAGCTGCCCGACGAACCGTTGCCGCAGCGGATGCGCGGCGACCAGTTCGGTCAGCTCCGCGAGGACCTGCCTGCCGCGGCCGAGGCGCAGCTGCGCTTCGGCGCGATCCTCCAACGCGGTCCAGCGTGCCTCGTGCAGGCCGCCGCGGAGCCGTTGCGCGACCTCGCCGCTCACTACGTCGGACAACGCCTCGCCGCGCCACAGGCCGAGGGCCTCGTCCAGGAGTTCCACGGCCGTCTCGTCGTCGGCGTCGCGGGCTTGCGCCGTCAGCTCGGTGAAGCGGTGCAGGTCGACCTGGCGCGCGTCGACCTTGAGCAGGTACCGGGTCCCCTCGGAGACGATCTCCGGCCCGCCCGCGCCGCGGAACACCGCACGCAGCCTGGACACCAGCGCTTGCACGGTGTTCCGCGCACTGGCGGGCGGTTCTTCGGGCCAGAGCAGGTCGATGATCCGGTCGCGCGGCACCGGCTTGCCCGCCTCCAGCAGCAGGACCGCCAGCACGAGCCGTTGTTTGGGCGAGCCGAGATCGACCGGAACGCCACCGGCCCACGCCTCGACGGCGCCGAGGACGCGGAACTCCACCCGGCCACCTCCGCTCACCCTCGTCAGAGCCTGCAAGCGTAGTGCAAGCGCCCTGCATCCGGACGGCGTGATCCTTGCCGGGTGTCCACCGAGGACCCGTCGCCGGAACCGTGCCCAACCAACCAGACGGGCAGGACCCCCCCATTCGGTTCCGGTACGACGGTGGGCACCTTCAACTTGCACAGGCACCGCCATCTGACGGCGGTGGGGGTTGGGGGTAGTGCCAGCTCGACGTCTTCCCCCGTGTCGTCGAACTGGCACTTCTTCTTGACTGGGGCTGGGGTTTTCCGTGAAGGCCCCCTTGAGGGATCCAGAGTCCCTCAAGGGGGCCTTCACGTCTTTTCCCACGTGATCACTTGACAGGCGAGGACGTCTGCCTGCACCCTTTCACTACTTAATTAGTGAAAGGGTGTTGCCAGTGGTCACCTTCCACCTGGACAAGGGCTCGGGCGTCGCGACGTACGTCCAGCTCGTCCAGCAGGTCAAGAACGCCCTGCGCCTGGGGTTGCTGGAGCCGGGGGACCGGCTGCCGACGGCGAAGGAGGTGGTCGCCGAGCTGGCGATCAACCCCAACACCGTCCTCAAGGCCTATCGCGAGCTGGAACGCGAAGGGCTCGTCGAAGGGAAGCCGGGCCTCGGCACCTTCGTTCAGAAGACGCTCGGAGGCGCTTCGTTCGCGGAGCGCACGCGGTTGCGGAAAAGCCTGGGGGCTTGGGTCCGCGACGCGCGGGAATCGGGGCTGGATCAGGAAGACGTCGAGGCGCTGTTCACCTCAGTGGTGGTCGACGGCTTTCGAGGGGAGCGAACCGCGTGACTGAGAAACCCGTCCTCGAGGCGACCGGCCTCGCCAAGCGCTATCGCCGCAAGTGGGCGCTGCGCGACTGCTCCCTCTCCGTCCCGAAAGGACGCGTCGTCGCGCTGGTCGGGCCCAACGGCGCCGGCAAGACGACCTTCATCCACCTGGCCGTCGGGCTGCTCGACGCGACCCTCGGCTCGGTCTCGATCCAGGGAACGTCCGCCTTCCTCGCCCAGGACAAGCCGTTGTACCCGGGCTTCAGCATCGCCGAGATGCTCAAGTTCGGCAGGCGCCTCAACCCCGGCTGGGACGACGAGTTCGCGCTCAAGCGCGTCGATTCGCTCGGGCTCGCTTTGAACCACAAGGTCGGCAAGCTGTCCGGCGGGCAGCGCGCGCAGGTCGCGCTCACCCTCGCGCTCGCGAAACGCCCGGACCTGCTGGTGCTCGACGAGCCGCTCGCGAACCTCGACCCGCTGGCCCGTCACGAGGTCATGCGCGGGCTGATGGAGGCGGTCGCCGAAACCGGCATGACCGTGCTGCTCTCGTCCCACGTCGTCTCCGATCTGGAGAACACCTGCGACTGGCTGATCGTCCTCAACGGCGGCCGCGTCCAGGTCAGCGGCGACATCGACGAACTCGTCGCCGGGCACCGCACCCTCACCGGTCCGGTGGAGGAGGCCGACGCGCTGGCCAGGAGGGTCACCGTCGTGGACGAGGCCCGTGCGGGGAGGCAAGCGACCGTCTTCGCCCGCACCGAACCGGTTCCGCTGGGTCCACAGTGGAGCGAGCGGCCGGCGAACCTCGAAGAACTGGTGCTGGCGTACCTGCGGCGCCCCGAATCCGCGAGCCTGCCTCGCCCGACACTGGCTTCGGCGTAAGGGGGAACGATGTTCTGGGTCACCTACCGCCAGCACCGGATGCAGCTGCTGATCACGGCGGGCCTGCTCGTCGCCGTCGGGATCCTGTTGCTGGTCAACGGGAACGCCGCCGCGGACAGCCCGGATCCGGCGAAGCTCTTCAAGGATCTGTACACCTATCTCTCCTGGCTCCAGGTCGTCCCGGTGGCGATCGGCGTGTTCTGGGGCGCCCCGCTGGTCGCGGCCGAATACGAGCGCGGCACGACGAAACTCGCCTGGACCCAGTCGATCTCGCGGTTCCGCTGGCTCGGCGTGAAGCTGGGGTTCCTCGCCGTTCTCGCCACCCTCGGCGGGCTCGCGTTCGGCGCGATGATGCAGCGCTGGGTGGCGGCCTTCCCCGCCGACCGCGGCGACACCGCTTTCACCAGCCGGTTCGACAACCCGGTCCTGTTCACGATGACCGGCGTCGCACCCGGCGCGTGGTGGCTCTTCGGGTTCGTGCTCGGCACCGCCGCGGGCGCGCTCATCCGCAAGACCCTGCCCGCCATCGCCGTCACCATCGCGGTGGCCGTCGGCCTGATGATCGGCCTGAGCAACGTTCGTGACGGCTACGCGGAACCCGACCTCGTCCCGCTCGGAAAGGAGCCCGTCGGCCGGGTCGTGGAAATGATCAGGGACGCCGCCGGGGAGATCACCGCGCTCAAGGTCCTGCCACAGGACTGGTACTGGCGCTTCCAGTGGACCGAAGCCGCGATCCTGACGGGGTTCTCGCTGCTGCTCGCCGTCGCCGCGACCTTCGCCGTGCGGCGCCGCTCTTAGAAGGGCACAGGTGTCGCGGCCGGGACCCGGCGTTCATGTTGCGAAAGCCACTTTCGCAACGTTGAAGGTTGCGAGAGTGGCTTTCGCAACCCGGCACATCAGACCAAGAGAAAGGCACAGCTAGTTGCTTTGGCTCACCTGGCGGCAGCACCGCACCCAGCTGCTCGTCACCCTGGGGTTCCTGGCCGTGCTCGGCGGGATCCTGCTCGTGTCCGGCCAAACCGCCCTCGGCGCCGCGAGCGGCGAGATCGCCTCGTACTGCTACGGCGGCGGCGTGCCCTGCCGCGAGTACGACGCGGGGCTGGAAGACCTCTACCAGAAGATCTACCCGCTGATCGTGATCCTGCCGTTCGTCCCGTTGCTGGCCGGTGTCTTCTGGGGCGCGCCGTTGCTCACCAGGGAATACGAACGCGGCACGTATCAGCTCGTCTGGACGCAGTCGGTGAGCCGCGGCCGCTGGCTGGCCGCCAAGTTCGGCGTCCTCGCGGTGGCCGCGGCGCTCGCCGGGCTCGCTTCGGGACAGATGTTCGGCCGGTGGCTGGAGATCTTCCCCGGCAAGGCGGAGACGCTGAACGAGACGTCGTACTTCGGTGCCGTCGGCATCGCGCCCGCCGCGTGGTGGCTGTTCGCGTTCGTCCTCGGTGCCGCGGCCGGGGTGATCGTGCGCAAGACCGTGCCCGCCATCGCGATCACGGCCGCGGTGTTCGTCGCGGCCTCGATCACCCTGATGCTCTTGCGGCCGCACTACGCCGAGCCGGTCCGGACGGTCGGCGTCGATCCCTCCACAAAGGACGGGTTGATCGTGCGGGCGGGCCGGGTCGCGCCGGACGGCCGGGAGCTGAGCCTGCTCGACGAGGTGCCCGAATGCCCTCGCGGCAAGGGGATGAACGCTTGCGTCGAAGCGGCGGGCTACCGGGACTTCACCGTCTACCAGCCCGCCGGCCGGTTCTGGCGGTTCCAATGGACCGAGGCGGGCATCCTGCTCGCCGCGACCGTGGTGCTCGGGGGTATCGCGGCAGGGGGCACGGTCCGCCGCCGCTGAGTGCGGCGGCGGACCGGTTTCCTCAGTCCAGCTGCAGTTCGGGCCGGTACAGGTCGAACCAGTGGTAGAGGTCCAGCGCCCGGTCGATCCCGGAGCGCTGGGCCGAGGACATCGTCACCGGGTCCACTTCGGACACCCGGTGCAGCCAGTCGCGGTCGACCAGCTCGAACACCGGGTTGTCCCGTTCGGTCAGGGCCTCCTTGGCCTGCTGCTGCAACGCGGCCGCGTAGCCGGGGTCCTGAGTGGACGGATACGGGCTCTTGACCCGATCCCGCACGGACGTCGGGAGCACGTGTTCGGTCGCGTGCCGCAGCAGGCTCTTCTCCCTGCCGTCGAACGTCTTCAGCGACCAAGGCGTGTTGTAGACGTACTCGACGAGGCGGTGGTCGCAGAACGGCACACGCACTTCGAGCCCGACCGCCATCGACGCCCGGTCCTTGCGGTCCAGCAGCATCCGCACGAACCGGCTCAGGTGCAGGTTGCAGACCGTGCGCATCTTGCGGTCCTGCTCGCTTTCGCCGTCGAGGTGCTCGACCTGGGCGACGGCGGTGGCGTACTGGTCGGCGATGTAACCGGGCAGATCCAGCTTGTCCTGGACCTCGCCGCGCAGGAGGGCGCCCCGCTCACTGGTGAGCCCCATCCGGAAGGCGAGCCAGGGGAACGTCCCCGAGTTCACCGAGGCCTCGTCGTGGAACCACCGGTAACCGCCGAAGACCTCGTCGGCGGATTCACCGGACAGCGCCACCGTCGACTCCGCGCGGATCGCCTTGAACAGCAGGTACAGCGACGTGTCCATGTCCCCGAGCCCGGCCGGGATGTCCCGCGCGGCCAGCACCTTGCGGCGGACCTCCGGATCGCTGAGCTCGGCCGGGTTCAGCACGACGTCCTTGTGGTCGGAGCCGACCAGCTGCGCGACGTCGCGGATGAAGGGCGAGTCCGGGGTGTCGCGCACCTCGTCCGGTTTGAAGTTCTCCTCCTGGCCCTGGAAATCGACGGAGAACGTGCGCAGCCGTTCGCCCTGTTCGGCCAGCCGCGCCGCGGCGAGACCGGTGACGGCGCTGGAGTCGAGCCCGCCCGAGAGCAGGACGCAGCGGGGCACGTCGGCGATCAGCTGCCGGTGCACGATGTCCGTCATCAGCTCGCGGACCCGCTCGACCGTGGTCTCCTGGTCGTCCGTGTGCTGCTTCGCGTCGAGCTTCCAGTACGTCCGCGTGCGGATCCCGGAGCGGTCGACCGTGACGATCGTGCCAGGGCCGACCTCGTGCATGCCCTTCCACAGCGACCAGCCGGGGGTCTTGGTCATGGCCATCAGTTCGCGCAGGCCGTCGGTGTCGACCACCTTGCGTGCCAAGGGATTCGCCAGGATCGCCTTCGGCTCGGAACCGAAGAGGACGCCGTCCGGGGTCGGGTAGTAGTAGAACGGCTTGATGCCCATGCGGTCGCGGATCATCACGAGCTTCTCGTCGCGCTCGTCCCAGATCGCGAAGGCGTACATGCCGTTGAGGTGGTCGACGACCTCGTCGCCCCACTCCAGGTAGCCGTGGAGCACGACCTCGGTGTCGCTGTCGGTCTCGAACTTGTGGCCACGCTTGAGAAGTTCCTCGCGCAGCTCGGTGAAGTTGTACGCCTCACCGCTGTAGACCATCGCGGCCAGCCCGGCCTCGGCCATCGGCTGCCTGCCGCCCGGCAGGTCGATGATCGCCAGCCGCCGGTGACCCAGTGCCACGTTCGGCCGGACCCAGGTGCCCGAGTCGTCCGGTCCGCGGCACGCCATCGTCCCGGTCATCGCGTCGACGACCTCGCGACGCTGGGTCAGATCCGTGTCATAGGAGACCCACCCGGCGATTCCGCACATCGCTACCTCCTGGTGATTAGTTAGCACATACAACTATCCGTAACACTGGTGTAACACGGTTCGCGCGGCTTGTCTGCCCGAATTGCACGCTCCGTCCGCAGTGCGTCACGGTCTGTGGGGCACGTCACCGGGCATCAAGAAGTCGTAAAGGCACCCGATCGGGGCATCAAGAGGCCGTCAGTCCCGCGCCGGAAGCGCCGTGACCTGGCGCAGTGTTGCGGGGTCCTGGTCACCGATGGGGTGACCTGTCCTGAGAGGTGCTTAGTGGCCGACTTGCTCTACGCCGTGCTCCTGATCGGCGTATTCGTGGTTCTCGCCCTGACCCTTCGCGGTCTGGAAAAGCTGTGACCGGCACGGGAGCCGTGGCCAACGTCGTCGGCGGACTGCTGGCGCTGGGGCTGATCGTCTATTTGTTCATCGCACTGGTCAGGCCGGAGAAATTCTGATGTCAGACACCTCGGCCGGCCTCCTGCAGGCCGGCCTTCTCCTCGTCGCGCTCGCCGTGGTCCACCGGCCACTGGGCGATTACATGGCGCGCGTCTTCTCGACCGAGAAGCACACCAAGGCCGAACGCGGCCTGTACCGCCTCTTCCGGGTGAACCCCGGATCGGAACAGCACTGGAAGACCTACGCGTCCGCCGTGATCGGCTTCTCGTTCGTCTCCGTCATCTTCTTGTACCTGCTTCAACGGCTTCAGACGATCCTGCCGTGGAGCCTCGGCAAGGAGCCGGTCTCGCCGGCGGTCGCCTTCAACACCGCCGTCAGCTTCGTGACGAACACGAACTGGCAGTCCTACAGCCCCGAAGCGACCATGGGTCACTTCGTGCAGATGGCCGGCCTGACCGTGCAGAACTTCCTGTCCGCCGCCGTCGGCCTTTCGGTCGCCATCGCGGTCGTCCGCGGCTTCGTCCGGTCGAAGACCGACCGCCTCGGCAACTTCTGGGTGGACCTGACGCGCGGCACGATCCGGATCCTGCTGCCGATCGCGTTCGTGGCGGCGATCGCGCTGATCGCGCTCGGCGTCGTCCAGAGCCTCAAGAGCGGCGTCGACGTCCTCAACCCGGACGGCAGCACGAGCAAGATCGCCCTCGCGCCCGCCGCGAGCCAGGAAGCCATCAAGGAACTCGGCACCAACGGCGGCGGCATCTTCAACGCCAACTCCGCGCACCCTTTCGAGAACCCGAACGCCTGGACCAACCTGATCGAGATCTTCCTGATCCTGGTCATCCCGGTGTCGCTGACCCGCACGTTCGGCAAACTCGTCGGCAACACGCGGCAGGGGTACGTCCTGCTTTCGGTGATGGCCGGGCTGTTCACCGCGATGCTCACGGTCACCTGGCTGTCCGAAGCCAACGCGAGCGGCCCCGCGTCGCTGGCCGCCGGGGCGAATCTGGAGGGCAAGGAACAGCGGTTCGGCATAGGCCTGAGTTCGCTGTTCGCCAACGCCACCACCGGCACGTCGACCGGCGCGGTCAACGGCGCGCACGACAGCTACAGCGGGCTCGGCGGCGGAGGCGCGCTGCTCAACATGCTGCTGGGCGAGATCTCGCCGGGCGGGGTGGGCACCGGTCTGTACGGCATCCTCGTGATGGCCGTGATCGCGATGTTCCTCGCCGGGCTGATGGTCGGCCGGACGCCGGAATACCTGGGGAAGAAGCTCGGCAAACGCGAGGTCACCTGCGCCGCCGTCTCCATGCTGGCGATGCCGACCGTGGTCCTGCTCGGCTCCGGTGTCGCGCTGATGCTGGCCGACACCCCGGCCGCCATGACGAACTCCGGCGCGCACGGCCTTTCCGAAGTCCTCTACGCCTACGCCTCGGCGGGCAACAACAACGGCAGCGCGTTCGGCGGGCTCACCGTGACGAACGACTGGTTCCAGTCTTCGCTGTCGGTGGCGATGCTGCTCGGCCGGTTCATCCCGATCCTCGCCGTGCTGTGCCTGGCCGGATCCCTCGCCTCCCAGCGGAAGGTTCCGGAGACCGCCGGCACGCTGCCCACCACCGGGCCGCTCTTCGGCACGATGCTCGCGGGCACGATCGTGCTCGTCGCGGCCCTCACCTTCATCCCGGCGCTCGCGCTCGGGCCCATAGCAGAGGCACTCGCATGACCATGACTCAAGAACGCACCCCGGAGGAGATCTCCCAGCACCACGTCGAAAACACCGGCCGGGTCGGCGCGGGGATCTTCAGCCCGCGCCAGCTGCTGACCTCGCTCCCGGAGGCGTTGCGCAAGCTCAACCCCAGGCACCAGCTCGGCAACCCGGTCATGTTCGTGGTGTGGATCGGCTCGGCGCTGACCACGGTCTTCGCGATCACCGACCCGAGCGTGTTCACCATCCTCATCACGATCTGGCTGTGGTTCACCGTCCTGTTCGCGAACCTCGCCGAGGCGGTCGCGGAGGGCCGGGGCAAGGCGCAGGCGGAAACCCTGCGCCGCAGCAAGAAGGAGACCGTCGCGCGCCGTCTCACCGAGGACGGCGACGAGGAGACCGTGCCGGGAACCGACCTGCGTGTCGGCGACCTGGTGGTCGTCGAGGCCGGACAGGTCATCCCGGGTGACGGCGACGTCGTCGAGGGCATCGCGACCGTCGACGAATCGGCCATCACCGGCGAATCGGCCCCGGTCATCCGCGAATCGGGCGGTGACCGGTGCGCGGTCACCGGCGGCACCACGGTGCTCAGTGACCGCGTCGTCGTGAAGATCACCACCAAACCCGGCGAGTCCTTTGTGGACCGCATGATCGCCTTGGTGGAGGGCGCTTCCCGGCAGAAGACGCCGAACGAGATCGCGCTGACGATCCTGCTCTCCACGCTCACGATCATCTTCCTGCTCGCCGTCGTGGCGCTGCAGCCTATGGCGGGCTACTCGGGCAGCCAGCAGTCGGTGATCGTGCTGACCGCGTTGCTGGTCTGCCTGATCCCGACGACGATCGGCGCGCTGCTGTCCGCGATCGGTATCGCGGGGATGGACCGGCTGGTACAGCGCAACGTCCTCGCCACGAGCGGTCGCGCGGTCGAGGCCGCCGGCGACGTCTCGACGCTACTGCTGGACAAGACCGGCACGATCACCTTCGGCAACCGCAAGGCCACCGAGCTGATCCCGGTCGGCGAGTCCACAATGGACGACATCGCCAAGGCGGCCCGGCTGTCCAGCCTCGCCGACGGCACGCCGGAAGGCCGCAGCATCGTCGAACTCGTCGCGCGGGAGCACGGGCTCGCGGAGACCGTGTCCGCCGAGGAGAAGCTCGCGGACTTCGTCGAGTTCACCGCGCAGACCCGGATGAGCGGCATCGACATCCATGAACGTCAGGTCCGCAAGGGCGCCACCGCCGCGGTGCGCGAGTGGGTCCGCGAGCGCGGTGGCGACATGCCGGACGAGACCGAAAGCGTCGTCGACGAGATCAGCCAGCAGGGTGGCACCCCGCTGGTGGTCGCGGAGTACGACGGCGCGAAGGCGTTCGTGCGCGGTGTGATCCGGCTGTCCGATGTGGTCAAACCCGGGATGAAGGAGCGGTTCGTCCAGCTCCGCTCGATGGGGATCAAGACCGTCATGATCACCGGGGACAACCCGCTCACCGCCAAGGCCATCGCGCAGGACGCGGGCGTCGACGACTACCTCGCCGAGGCCAAGCCCGAAGACAAGATGGCGCTGATCAAGAAGGAGCAGGAAGGCGGGCGGCTGGTCGCGATGACCGGCGACGGCACCAACGACGCCCCCGCGCTCGCGCAGTCCGACGTCGGCGTCGCGATGAACACCGGGACCTCCGCCGCCAAGGAGGCGGGGAACATGGTGGACCTCGACTCCGACCCGACGAAGCTGATCGAGATCGTGGAGATCGGCAAACAGCTGCTGATCACCCGCGGCGCGCTGACCACCTTCAGCGTCGCCAACGACCTCGCGAAGTACTTCGCCATCCTGCCCGCGATGTTCACCGGCATCTTCGCCCAGCTCGGCGCGCTCAACATCATGAACCTGGCGACGCCGAAGTCGGCGATCCTGTCGGCGGTCATCTTCAACGCCCTGATCATCGTCGGGCTGATCCCGCTCGCCCTGCGCGGCGTCCGGTACAAACCGTCCTCGGCCTCGACGCTGCTGCGCCGGAACCTGCTGGTCTACGGCCTCGGCGGGATCGTCAGCCCGTTCCTCGGGATCTGGCTGATCGACCTGCTCGTCCGTCTCATCCCTGGAATCGGGTGACCTCGTGAAACCGTTGTTCAAGCAGACCCTCGCCGGGCTGCGTGTCCTGCTCGTCTTCACCGTCCTGCTGGGGGTCGTCTACCCGCTCGGCGTGTGGGCGGTCTCCCGCATCCCCGGCCTCGAAGGCAACGCCGAGGGCTCGATCATCACCCAGAACGGGCAAGCCGTCGGCTCGGCCCGGATCGGCGTCGACCCGGTCGCGGCAGACCCCGCTAAGGACCCGTGGTTTCACAACCGCCCGTCCGCGGGCTCGAAGGACGTCCTCGGCCCCGGCGACCCGTCGTCGTCCGGACCGTCGAACAAGGGCCCGTACAACGAGGACCTGGTCGCCGCGATCGGCGAACGCAAGAAGCTCATCGCCGCCCGCGAAGGTGTCCAGGAGTCGCAGGTGCCCGCCGACGCGGTGACGGCGTCGGGATCGGGGATGGACCCGGCGATCAGCGTCGCCTACGCCGACCTGCAGATCCCGCGAGTGGCGAGGAACACGGGCCTGTCCGAGGAGAAGGTCCGGCAGCTCGTCGCGGAGAACACGAGCGGTGCCGGGATCGGTGTGCCGGGCGTCAATGTGCTGAAGGTCAACTTGGCCGTGCGCGACGCGGCCGGAGGAGCACACTGACAGACGTGGACGAGAACACGACCAAGCCGCGCCGGGGTGAGCTGAGGATCTACCTCGGCGCGGCCCCGGGCGTCGGCAAGACCTACGCGATGCTCGGCGAGGCGCGCCGCCGCCTCGACCGCGGCACCGACGTGGTCATCGGCCTGGTCGAGACACACGGGCGGAAGAAGACCGCGGAGCTCGTCGAGGGTCTGGAGACCGTGCCGCGCCGCCGGTCCGCGCACCGGGAGCACGAGTTCGAGGAGATGGACCTCGACGCGCTGCTCGCCCGCGCGCCCGAGGTCGCCGTGGTCGACGAACTCGCGCACACCAACGTGCCGGGGTCGCGCAACGAGAAGCGATGGCAGGACATCGACGAACTGCTCGACGCCGGGATCGACGTCCTCTCCACGGTCAACGTGCAGCATCTGCAGAGCCTCAACGACGTCGTCGAGCGGATCACCGGCGTCACCCAGCAGGAGACGGTGCCCGACGAGGTCGTGCGGCGGGCCGAACAGCTGGAGCTGGTCGACATCACGCCCGAGGCACTTCGGCGGCGCCTGGCGCACGGCAACGTGTACCCGGCCGAGCGGATCGACGCGGCGCTGGGCAACTACTTCCGGCCCGGCAACCTCACGGCGTTGCGGGAGCTCGCGCTGCTGTGGGTCGCCGACCAGGTCGACGTCGCGCTGCAGCGGTACCGGGCGGAGCAGAAGATCACCGACACGTGGGAAGCCCGCGAACGGGTGGTCGTGTCCATCACCGGCGGCCCGGAGAGCGAGACGCTGATCCGTCGCGCGAGCCGTATCGCGAACCGCGCGGGCGCCGAACTGCAGGTGCTGCACATCCTGCGCGGCGACGGGCTCGCCGGAATGGGGCCGACGGCGGTCGGCAAGTACCGGAAGCTGGCCGAAGAGGTCGGCGCGACCTTCCACACCGTCGTCGGCGACGACGTGCCGACGGCGCTGCTCGACTTCGCGCAGGGGGTGAACGCCACGCAGCTCGTCGTCGGGACCTCGCGCCGGTCACGGGTGGCGCGGCTGTTCGACGAAGGCATCGGCGCGGCCGTGGTCCAGCGGTCCGGCCCGATCGACGTCCACATGGTCACGCACGCCCAAGCGGGCGGACGGCTGCGTGCCCGGTTCAACCGCAGCCCTTTGACGCCATCCCGCCGCCTGACCGGATGGGTGCTGTCGCTGGTGCTGCCCGCGTTGGCGACGCTGCTCGGCGTCCTGCTGCGCGACCACCTCGACTTCTCCACCGACGTCGTCGACTACGTCCTCGCGACGGTGCTGGTCGCGCTCGCGGGCGGGCTCGGCCCCGCGCTGCTCGCGGCGGTGGTCTCGGCCGGGTTGCTGAACTTCTTCTTCACCCCGCCGCTGTACACCCTGACCGTCCACGAGCCCCGCAACGTGATCACGCTGGTCGCGATGGTGCTGGTGGCGATCCTCGTCGCGGCGGTCGTCGACACCGCGGCCCGGCGCGCGACGCAGGCCGCGCGGGCGCGGACCGAGGCGGCGCTGCTGGCGTCGTACGCGCGGACCGTGCTCACCCACACCAACCCGATCGAGCGGCTGCTGGAGAAGGTCCGCGAGAACTTCGGGATGACTTCGGTGACCCTGCTGGAAAAACGGGACGGGAAGTGGAAGCGGGTGGCGAACGCCGGCACGGATCCGTGCGCGGACCCGGACCAGGCCGACGCCGACATCGCCGTCACCGCCGACGTCCACCTGACGCTGCGCGGGCGCGCGCTGCCCGCGTCGGACCGGGGAGTGCTGGAAGCCGTGGCAGGGCAGGCGTTGCTGGCGTTGCGGCAGCAGCGGACGGCGAAGGCGGCCATCCGGGCCGAACGCAAAGCCGAGGCGACCGAACTGCGCACGGCGTTGCTGTCCGCCGTGGGACACGACCTCCGCACCCCGCTGACGTCGATCAAGGCGTCCATCGGCAGCCTGCGCGCCACCGACATCTCACTGTCCGAAGAGGACACCGACGAACTGCTCGAAGCGATCGAGGAATCGGCCGACCGGCTGGCCGGACTGATCGACAACCTGCTCGACTCGTCGCGGCTGGCCACCGGTGCCGTGCGCCCGCACCTGCGCCCGGTGGGCTACGACGAGGTCGTCTCGCACGCGTTGTCCAATGTGGACAACTCGGCTTCGGTCGTGGTCGCGATCGACTCACGGCTGCCGTCGGTGTGCGCCGACCCCGGCCTGCTGGAGCGGGTGGTGGCGAACGTGATCGACAACGCCTTGCGGCACGGCGCGTCCGGCGAGCCGGTCTCGGCCCGCGCCAGCACGCATTCCGAACACGTCGAACTGCGCATCATCGACCACGGGCGCGGGCTGAAGAAGGGCACCGCGGACTCGGCGTTCGCGCCGTTCCAGCGGCTCGGGGGAGACCGGGACAGCGTGCCCGGCGTGGGACTGGGGCTGTCGGTCGCCAAGGGGTTCACCGAGGCGATGGGCGGGCGGATCCGGGCGGAGGACACGCCCGGCGGCGGGCTCACCGTCGTCATCTCGCTGCCCGCATATGTTGGTCAGGATCCGGAAAAGAGCCTCCTCGCTTTCGACGACGAGGGCCTCGAGAACGAAGAGGAGGAGCGAGTGCGATGAGCGCAGACAACGCGTCGGCGACCGTGCTGGTCGTCGACGACGAACCGCAGATCGTGCGAGCCCTGCGGATCAACCTGTCCGCCCGCGGCTACAAGGTGATCACCGCGCACGACGGGACGGCCGCGCTGAAGGCCGTCGCCGAGACCAAACCCGACGTCGTCGTGCTCGACCTCGGCCTGCCCGACCTCGACGGCACCGAGGTGATCGCCGGGCTGCGCGGCTGGACGACGGTGCCGATCATCGTGCTGTCCGCGCGCGGCGATTCGGCCGACAAGGTGCAGGCCCTCGACGCCGGCGCCGACGACTACGTCACCAAACCCTTCGGCATGGACGAACTGCTCGCGCGGCTCCGCGCCGCCGTCCGCCGGTCGGCGACGTCCAGTGTGGACGGTGCGGACGCGGTGGTGGACACGGGATCCTTCCGGATCGACCTCGCGGCGAAGAAGGTGCGCCGGGACGGCAAGGAGGTGCACCTCACCAAGACCGAATGGGGTGTGCTGGAACTGCTGGTGCGCAACCGCGGCCGTCTGGTGGCGCAGAAGCAGTTGCTGCACGAGGTGTGGGGGCCGACGTACGAGACGGAGTCGCACTACCTGCGGGTGTACCTGGCGCAGTTGCGGCGGAAGCTGGAGCCGGAACCGTCGCGGCCGCGGCACCTGCTGACGGAACCCGGGATGGGGTACCGCTTCGAAATGTGATGCCGTTCGGTCCCGAGTGTCATGAAAGGGTCGTTCCTGACGTTTTTCGTCCTGAACGACCCTTTCATGACATCCGCTTGGGGAGGGGCGCGTTGCGAAAGCCACTTTCGCAACCTTCAACGTTGCGAAAGTGGCTTTCGCAACTCCTTGCCGTGAGCCTGCCGCTCCAGCGCCACGCCGTGAAGTAGTGAGGGCCTCCTTCCCTACCCTCAAGGTAGGCAAGGAGGCCTTCACGGACCGAAAGTCTTACTGGGCGCTGCTCGTCGAAGTGTCGGTGCCGGAGGTGCTGGACCGGCCCGGAGTCGACTCGCTGGGGGCGCCGCTGGTGCTGGAGCCGCCACCCGTGGTGGTCGTGGTCGTCGGGCTCCCCGTCGAGGTCTCCGGCGGAGTGCTCGGCGGCGTTGTGGGCGGGGTGGACTTCGTCGAGGTGGGCGGCAGTTTCGTCGGCGAAGGATTCGGGTTCGGGCCCGGTCCGCCGCCAGGGGGCGTCACAGGCGGCGGAGGCGGGGCGACGACGCTCGTCGTCTCCTTCCCGTCCGGGCCGACCGACGTCACCGTGGTCGGCGGCGCCGTCGAGCTGGACGGCGCGCCGGGGGTCGGTGAACCGCTGACGGTCATCGGGCCGCCGGGGACGGCGTTGCCCGGCACCAGCTGGACGCCGGCGGGGGCGACACCCTGTCCGCCGCCGGGGATGCCGGTACCGCCCGCGGTGGCGGAAACGCCGGGACCCGCGAGTTCGGCGATCGCGGCGAAGGCCGTGGCCACCACGAGGCCGCTGACGCCGAGTACGGCGTAGCCTGCGCGGTTGAGCTTGCCGGTGGCGCCGCGCGGCGGTGCCACGGACACGCGTGCGCTCGAATCAGACCCGTCGGGACGGGGCATGTGCTGGCTCCTCGGATGGGGGGCTTCGGGGAGTTCGGCTACCCGGGCGAGGTAGCCCGAAGTGGGGACCCGGCGCGGAGATTATCACCGCCGCTTCACCGTCTGCGAACTACAGCGAACGTCGTGTTCACCCTCCGCGTTCATCCACATGGTGCACGATAGGGGTCGTGAGTGAAGAAGTAACGCACATCAGGCTGACCGCGTGGGTGCACGGGCGGGTGCAGGGTGTCGGTTTCCGCTGGTGGACCCGCAGCAGGGCACTTGAGCTGGGGTTGGTCGGCAGCGCGGGCAATCTGGCCGACGGACGTGTCGAGGTGGTGGCGGAGGGTGATCGTGAACACTGTGAGCGGCTTTTGGCGGCTTTGCGCTCCGGGGAATCACCCGGAAGTGTGGACCACGTCGTCGAACGCTGGTCGCCCGCGAAGGGCGGGCTCCGCGGGTTCGTGGAGCGCTGAGGCCCCGCGTCCCACGATCACCGTGAGCACACAGGTAGCCTGGGCCGATTGAACGACCGGTTCCCGCAGCCAGAGGGGTCAGCACGACGTGCACCTGAAGAGCCTGACGCTCAAGGGCTTCAAGTCCTTCGCCTCGGCGACGACGTTGCGTTTCGAGCCGGGCATCACCTGCGTGGTCGGACCGAACGGGTCCGGCAAGTCGAACGTCCTCGACGCGCTCCGCTGGGTCATGGGCACCCAGGGCGCGAAGGACCTTCGCGGCGGCAAGATGGAGGACGTCATCTTCGCCGGGACCGCCGGCCGTGCCCCGCTCGGGCGCGCCGAGGTCACCCTGACCATCGACAACGCCGACGGCGCGCTGCCCATCGAGTACTCCGAAGTCTCCATCACCCGCCGGATGTTCCGTGACGGCGCGAGCGAATACGAGATCAACGGCGACCGCTGCCGCCTGATGGACGTGCAGGAACTTCTGTCGGACTCCGGTATCGGCCGTGAGATGCACGTCATCGTCGGGCAGGGGCAGCTTTCGGCGATCCTCGAATCCAAGCCCGAGGAGCGCCGCGCCTTCATCGAAGAGGCGGCCGGTGTCCTCAAGCACCGCAAGCGCAAGGAACAGACCCTGCGCAAGCTCGCGAACATGCAGGGCAACCTCGACCGCCTCGGCGACCTCACCACCGAGCTCCGCCGCCAGCTCAAACCGCTGGGCAAGCAGGCCGAGATCGCCCGCAAGGCGCAGTGGGTGCAGTCCGAACTGCGTGACGCCCGGCTGCGGCTGTTCGCCCACGACCTCGTCACCCAGCGCGCGGGCATCGCCAAGGAAGAGGCCGACGAGCGCGTCGCCCGCCAGCGTCGCGCCGAGGTCGAGCAGGCGCTGGAGATCGTCGCCGCCGAGGAGGCCGAGCTCGAAGCGTCGCTCGCCGAGGACGCGCCGAAGCTGGCCGCGGCTCAGGAGACTTGGTACAAGCTGTCCGCGTTGACGGAGCGGCTGCGCGGCACGGTGCGGCTCGCGCTGGAGCGTCAGCGGCATCTGTCGTCCGACGTGCAGCAGGCGAGCACCGGCCGCGACCCCGACGAGCTGCTGGCCGAGGCCGAGCAGGTCGCCGAGCGGGAGCAGGAGCTCAACGAGGCCGTCGCCGAAGCCCGGATGGTGCTTTCGGAGACCGTTCAGCGGCGCGAGCAGCTCGAACACCTCGTCCAGGCGGCCGAGCGCGCGCATATGGCCGCCGTCCGCGCGATCGCCGACCGCCGGGAAGGGCTCGCGAAGCTCACCGGGCAGGTCGAGGCGCTGCGCAGCAAGAACGGCGCGACCTCCGACGAGATCGACCGGCTCACGGTGTCGCTCGAAGAGGCCGCCGAGCGCGCGGAGATCGCCGTCGAAGAGCTCGAAGAGGCCAAGGCCGAAGGTGGTGTCGAGGAGTCCGACGACCTCGACCTCCAGGCCCACCACGACCGCGCGGTGGAGGCCAACAACGCCGCCAAGGCCAGGGTCGAGGAGCTGGTCAAGGCCGAGCGGGCCGCCGAGCGCGAGATCGCGTCGGAGAAGGCGCGCGTCGAGGCGCTGTCGATGGGCTTGCGGCGCAAGGACGGCGCGGGCGCGCTGCTCGGCGCGCAGCACGAGCTGCCGGGTCTTCTCGGTTCGGTGGCCGCGCTGCTGACCGTCGAGGCCGGACACGAGGTCGCGCTGGCCGCGGCGCTCGGCCCGGTCGCCGACGCGGTCGCGGTCAACGGCGGCGCCGACGCGCTCGCCGCACTGAAGTTCTTGAAGGACAACGATTCCGGCCGCGCCGGCATTCTGCTCGGCGGGCTGGAATCCACTGTGGACACCAGCGCCTGGCCGTCGTTGCCCGAGGGCGCGCGCTGGGCGCGTGAAGTGGTCACGGCGCCGCCCGCGCTGCGCTCCGCGGTCGAGCACGCGCTCGACCGGGTGGCCATTGTGGACGGTCTGGAGTCCGCGCGCCGTCTCGTCGAGGTGTACCCCGAGGTCAGTACGGTCACGCCCGAGGGCGATGTCTTCGGTGCGCGCTGGGCGGTCGGTGGTTCCGCGCGCAGCGAAAGCGTCATCGAGGTGCAGGCCGCGGTCGACGAGGCGGGTGACCGGCTGAACGCCGCCGAGCGCGCGCTGGAACGCACCGCCGCGGAGCTCGAAGGTGCCCGCGCCGGCCAGGCCGCCCGGCGCGAAGAGGTCAGCAGGGCCAAGGACGCGCTCGGGGACGCGAAGGTCCGCAAGGCCCGCTCGTCCGAGCGGCTGAACAGGCTGCAGCAGGCCGCGCGTGCCGCACAGGCCGAAATGGACCGCCTGAGCAACCAGCGTGCCAAGGTCGAGCAGAGCCGCGAGCAGGCGCTGCAGCAGCTCGCCGAACTCGAAGAGCGGCTGGCCGCCGTCGCCGAGCAGGAAGTCGACGAGGATCCGGACACCGCCGAGCGAGACCAGGCCGCCGAAGACCTCGGCACGGTCCGCCAGGAGGAGATGGAGTCCCGGCTCGCGCTGCGCACCGCCGAGGAGCGGGCGCGGAGCATCCAGGGCAAGGCCGAATCGCTCCGCCGGGCCGCGCACGCCGAGCGCCAGGCCCGCGAACGGGCCGAAAAGTCCAGGGCCGCGCGGAAACGCGGCGCCGAGATCGCCAACGCGGTGGTCAACGGCGGCGAGATCGCGTTGGAGCGCATCGAGGTCTCCGTGCAGCGCGCCGCGCACGAGCGGGACGAGGCGCAGGCGCAGCGGCAGTCGCGGGAGACCGCGCTGACGCAGGTCCGCAGCAAGGTCCGTGAGCTGACCGGTGAACTGGAGAAGCTCACCGACGCCGTCCACCGCGACGAGGTGCTGCGCGCCGAGCAGCGGCTGCGGCTCGAACAGCTCGAAACCAAGATCGCCGAAGACTTCGGCATCGGCCTCGAGGATCTCGTCTCCGAGTACGGCCCGGACGTCCCCGTGCCGCCGAGCGCGGGGGAGATGGCCGAGTACGAGGCGGCCAAGGAACGCGGCGAGGACGTCACCCCGCCGCCGCCCATGCCGTTCGACCGCGACACCCAGGCTCGCCGGGCGAAGCGCGCGGAGAAGGACCTGAGCCTGCTGGGCAAGGTCAACCCGTTGGCGCTGGAGGAGTTCGCGGCGCTGGAGGAGCGCTACAAGTTCCTCTCGACCCAGCTCGAAGACCTCAAGGACACCCGCAAGGACCTCGAAGCCGTCATCAAGCAGGTCGACGAGAAGATCCTCGAGGTCTTCGCGTCGGCGTACGAGGACGTCGCGCGCGAGTTCGAGACCGTGTTCGGTGTGCTGTTCCCGGGTGGCGAGGGGCGCATGGTGCTCACCCAGCCCAACGACCTGCTCGCCACCGGCGTCGACGTCGAAGCGCGCCCGCCGGGCAAGAAGGTCAAGCGGCTCTCGCTGCTGTCCGGTGGCGAGAAGTCGCTTGTCGCCGTCGGCATGCTGGTGGCGATCTTCCGCGCCCGGCCTTCGCCCTTCTACGTCATGGACGAGGTCGAGGCCGCGCTCGACGACACCAACATGCGACGGCTGATCGGGCTGCTGGAGCAGCTGCGGGACTCGTCGCAGCTGATCATCATCACCCACCAGAAGCCGACCATGGAGATCGCCGACGCGCTGTACGGCGTTTCGATGCAGGGCGACGGCATCACGAAGGTGATCTCGCAGCGGTTGCGGACCTCCGAAGAGGACCCGGTCACCGCCTGATCCCCGATGTCATGAAAGGGTCGTTCAGGACAAAAAATGTCCTGAACGACCCTTTCATGACATTTACGGGAGGGGGCTAGGCCGGAGTGGACTCCTTCACGTCCGGCTCCGCCAGCGGGTCCACACTCCCGTGCCGCAGCGAAAGCAGCCCGCCCACCACGAGCGTGATCACCACACCGCACAGCGTGTACCACGGCCACGCCAGCGCCACCGTGTTCCCGGACGACTTGCTGAAGTCGACGCCGATCAGGCTGCCGTCCGGTTTGTTGAACTTGACGCCCAGGATGATGAACGCCATCACGATCACCGTCGACACGAACGCCACGATCGCGTCCGCCTGCCTCGCCCGCTTGAACAGCAGGCCGAGGAGGAACGCGCCGAGCAGCGCGCCGTAGGTGTACCCGGTGATGCCGAGCGCCTGCACCACGATCGGATCGGCCGAGGTCTTGTTGGAGGAGGCGAAGAAACCCGCGCACAGGATCAGCGCGCCCGCCCAGACGATCGTCCAGATCCGGCCGTGCTTCAGCCGTTCGGCTTCCGGGAGTTCCCGGCCGATCACCCGTTCGTAGACGTCGGTCACCGTCGACGACGCCAGCGCGCCGAGCGACGAACTCAGTGCGGCGGCGAGGATCCCGGCGATGACGAACCCGGACAGGCCGCTCGGCAGGTCGTTCACGATGAAGTTGGCGAACAGTTCGTCCTTGTTGGCCAGCCCGAGGCCTTCCGGCTTCGGCTTGGTCGGGTTGAGGCCGTTGTAGAGCGCCCACAGCAGCACACCGATGAACAGGAACAGCGCGAACTGCAGGAACACCACGAAACCGCTGGCGACCAGCGCCTTCCGCGCGGCACGCAGGTCGTTGGTGGACTGAAGGCGCTGCACGATCAGCTGGTCGGAGCCGTGCGAGGCCATCGAGAGCACCGCGCCGCCGATCAGCGCGGTGAAGAACGCGTACTGCCCGGTGAGCATGTTCGAGGAGAAGTCGAAGATCTGGAACTTGTTCGCGTCGACGGCCTTGCCGAACCAGCCGTCCGGCAGCCTGCCGGAGATCGCCCAGATCACCACGACCGCGCCGAGGATGTACCAGAGCATCTGGATCGCGTCGACCCAGACGACCGCGCGGACGCCGCCGAAGAAGCTGTAGAGCACCATCGCGATACCGAGTCCGACCACGATGGTCCAGTACGAGACGTTCAGCCCGTAGGCCGCCATCACCACCTTGATCGGGATCGCGGTGGCGAACAGCCGGATCCCGTCGGCCAGCGTGCGGGTGAGCAGGAAGGTCACCGACGCGGTGCCCTGCAGTCCGCTGCCGAAACGCTTGCCGAGGAAGGCGTACGCGGTGACCAGGTTGCCCGCCACGTAACGCGGCAACAGCACCATCGACACCACGATCCGGCCGGCGATGTAGCCGATGGCGAGTGCGAGGTAGGTCATCCCGCCGTCGCCGGGGGTGGCGATGTAGGCCACCGTCGGCACGGAGAGCACGGTGAGAGTGGACGTCTCCGCGGAGACGACCGAAAGGCAGGCCACCCACCAGGAGATCTTGCCTTCACCGACGAAGTAGTCGGAGCCGGATTTCTGTTTGCCGCCGATCCAGACACCCAGCAAGGGCATGCCGACCAGAAAAAGCCCGATGATCGCGAGGTCAAGTGCGCGCATCCGTATCTCCTATCGCTCGCCGGTCTTCGCCGCTACCCGTAGCCGGGTCACGGTTGAGGTATGCGGGGCGGGGAGCCGCAGGGGGTCCGCGCCCGGGGTGATGCTGCCGAGCAACCGGTGGCCGCGGGCGCCGGTCGCCGACGGGAGGTTCCCCGGGACGCCGGACCACGTCAGCCAGCCGAGCAGAATGGTCAGGTATGCCTCTTTGCCCGCGCGCGGCAGCCCGTGGTCGTCGCTGGTCTTCAGCGCCGTGCCCGGCAGGTTCCTGGTGAGGGCGGCCATCAGCGCCGGGTTGTCGGCGCCGCCGCCGGAGACGATCAGCGTGGCGATGCCGTGGCGGCGGCATTCCGCGGCGATCGTCACCGCGGTCAGTTCGGTCAGCGTCGCCACGAGATCTTCCGCGCCGACCGGTGGGAGCCCGTCGAGCGCCGCGTCGAGGTACGCGCCGTGGAAGAGCTCTTTGCCGGTCGACTTCGGTGGCGTGGCCGCGTAGTACGGGTCTAGCAGGAGCTTCGCCAGCAGGTCGGGCCGGACAGTGCCGCGAAGGGCGAGCGCGCCGTCGATGTCGGCACGACGGCCGGTGGCGCGGTGCGCGGCGATGTCCATGAGGGCGTTGCCGGGGCCGGTGTCGTAGGCCATGACGGCACCATCGGCGGGGACGACCGTGATGTTCGCGATCCCGCCGATGTTCAGTGCCGCGACCGGGCCGAGCGTGGCCATTTCCCGTAGCCACAACGCGTCCATCGTGCTGGCGAGCGGGGCGCCGTGCCCGCCGGCGGCGACGTCGCGGACACGGAGGTCGGCCACCACCGGCAGTCCGGTGCGTTCGGCGATCCACGCCGGGTTCCCCAGTTGCAACGTGCCACGCGCGGTGCCGTCTTCGACCCAGTGGAACACCGTCTGGCCCAGCGAAGCGACGACGTCCGCTTCGCCGCCCGCCAGCTCCTCGACGCCACGCGCGGCCGCCTCGGCGAAGGCCTGGCCCACCAGGGTGTCGAGTTTCGTGAGCTGCTCGGCGTCACAGGGATTCGGCGGGAGGGCGGCGAGCAAGGCTTCGCGGAGTGGTTCGGGATAAGGGATTTCGAGCTGCCCGAACGGGGTGAGCACCACCGTGTCCCCGTCGGCGCGCAGTTCGGCTGCCGCCACGTCGATCCCGTCGATCGAAGTGCCGGAGATGAGCCCGATGATCCGGACCCCAGTGCCGGAGAGAACCGTCATTCGAAGTGGTCTAGCCCTCGTTCCGGAGACCGCGCAAGCGCGACCGTTTCTTCTTGTCCGAAATGAGTCCTATCCAGTGGGTGCTTGACAAGATCGGCTTGCTTCCCGTGGGGCGTCTGAGCGCGGCGGGGTACGGATGCGAGGATGGCGCCGTGTCGAGTACCCCCTGGTTCTGGATCGTTGTCGTTGCCGTCGTGGTCCTGGTCGCCGTTCTGGTGGCCGGGCTGCTCATCGCGCGCCGCCGCCGGATCAGCCTGGACGAGTCCAAGGCTGCCGACGTCGTCGAGAAGCCGAAGGGCGGCGGTTATACCGCGACAGGCGGGATCGCGCTCGCCCCCGGCGGCGAGGAGAAGACCGAGGAACCGGAACACCCGGTCGAGGATCGCCCGGAGACCGACGGCCAGCCCGCCGTCGGCGACGACGCGGCGGTGCCGCGGGATTCCGCGCAGCGCACGGTGCGCGACGTCGAACTTCCCGAACCCACCGAGGCTCCTGAGGATGCGGCACCCGCGCCCGCCGAGGAGATCGCCCCGGCCGCCGGACGCCTGGAGCGGCTGCGCGGCAGGCTGGGCAAGTCCCGCTCGGTGTTCGGGCAGAGCCTGCTGGGCCTGCTGGGTGCCGGCGACCTCGATGAGGACTCTTGGCAGGACGTCGAGGACACGCTGCTCATGGCGGACCTGGGCGCCGCGACGACCACCGAGATCGTCGAGCGTCTTCGCGACGAGCTGAAGCGCCGCGCCGTGCGGACCTCGGAGGAGGCACGCGCGGTCTTGCAGGAGGTGCTGACCGCCGCACTCTCGACCGACGCCGTGCGGGCCGTCCGCGCGCTGCCGCACACCGTCGACGGGAAGAAGCAGCCCGCCGTCGTGCTGGTCGCCGGGGTCAACGGCACCGGCAAGACCACCACCACCGGCAAACTCGCCCGCGTGCTCGTCGCGCAGGGCAGCACCGTGGTGCTCGGCGCGGCCGACACCTTCCGCGCCGCCGCGGCGGACCAGCTCCAGACGTGGGCCGAGCGTGTGGGCGCCGAGGTCGTGCGCGGCAAGGAAGGCGCGGACCCGGCGGCGGTCGCCTTCGACGCCGTCAAACGCGGCACCGAGGCGGGCGTGGACACGGTCCTGGTCGACACCGCCGGCCGCCTGCACACCAAGACCGGCCTGATGGACGAGCTGGGCAAGGTCAAGCGAGTCGTCGAGAAGCAGGCGAAGGTCGACGAGGTGTTGCTGGTGCTCGACGCCACCACCGGGCAGAACGGGCTGATGCAGGCCCGCGTGTTCTCGGAGGTCATCGACGTCACCGGCATCGTGCTGACCAAACTGGACGGCACCGCGAAGGGCGGCATCGTCTTCCAGGTGCAGCGGGAACTCGGGGTGCCGGTGAAGCTGGTCGGCCTCGGTGAGGGGCCGGACGATCTGGCGCCGTTCGAGCCGGGCGCGTTCGTCGAGGCCCTGCTCAGCAGCTAGCCCGATGCTATGAACGGGCCGTTCC
>NZ_LQMT02000010.1:218147-221640 GCF_001620365.2 Amycolatopsis keratiniphila subsp. keratiniphila | reverse complement strand
ACGGCCCGTTCATAGCACGCGTCAGGCCGTGACAGGGACGTTCTCGTCGGTCGAAACCGGCGCGGTCTTCTTGTCCCGCATCACCAGGAACGCGACCACCGCCGCGGCCAGCACGCCCGCCGCGCTCGCCAGGAACGTCGTCGACATCGCCGAAGTGAACGACTCACGGGCCGCGGCGATGAGGCCGTCGTTACCCGTCGCGAAGGCGTCGCCGATCGAAAGCCGCGCCTGCGCCGGGGCGGATTCGGGCATATGCGAGGTGAACAGGCTCGACACGATGCTGCCCAGGATCGCGATGCCGAGCGCGGCGCCCAGCTGCTGGATCGTGTCGTTGAGCGCGGAGCCGACCCCGGCCTGTTCCTCCGGGACCTCGCCCATCAGCGCCGCGATCGCGGCCGGCATCGCCACCCCGCCGCCCGCGCCGAGCAGGAACAGCGCGGCCGCGGGCAGGAGGAAGCCTTCGTTCGCCGACATCGTCGCGAGCAGGCCGAAACCGCCCGCCATCACGATCATCCCGGCCGTGGTCAGTGCCCGGTTGCCGATCTTCTGGCCCAGCGTGGCGCCGAGGGTGTTGAACAGCAGCGACGCGACGGCCATCGGGATGAACGCCAGGCCCGCCTCGGTCGGCGTGTAGCCGAGCACGAACTGCAGGTACTGGGTCAGGAGCAGCAGCAGACCGCCGTTGCCGATCTGCACCAGCGTGAGCGACAGGCTGCCGCCGCTGAAGTTGCGCTTGCGGAACAGCTTCAGCGGGACCATCGGCGACGGCGTGTGCCGCTCCCAGAACACGAACCCGGCCAGGCACACGATCGCGACCGCCAGCGGGATCAGGGTTCCGGCTTCGGCGAGGCCGTGCTTGGGCAGCTCGATGATCGTCCAGACCAGCGAGACCATGCCCGCCGCGGAGAGGACGGCGCCGAGCGGGTCCGGCTTCTGCCACGGGCCCTTGGACTCCGGCATCAGGGTGAGCGCGGCGATCACCGCGATGACGACGATCGGCACGTTGATCAGGAACACCGCGCCCCACCAGAACCACGCGATCAGCACGCCGCCCAGCACCGGGCCGCCGATCAGGCCGATCATCGCGACCGCGCTCCACGCCGCCATCGCCTTGCGGCGCTCCTCGTCGTCGAAGACGGTGATCAGGATCGACAGGGTGCTCGGCATGATCAGCGCGCCGCCGACACCCATCACCGCGCGGGACGCGATCAGTTCGAGCGGGTTCGTGGCGAACGCCGCGACGAGTGAGGCCGCCCCGAACAGGAGGAGGCCGACGATCATCACCTTCCGGCGCCCGAACCGGTCGCCGAGGCTTCCCGAAGTGAGCAGCAGCCCGGCGAACACCAGGATGTAGGAATCCAGGATCCATTGCGTGTCCTGGGCGCTCGCGCCGAGATCTTCGGCCAGCGGCGGCACGGCGACGGTCAGCACCATGTTGTCGACGACCAGCACGAGCGTGCTCAGGCACAGGACGATCAGGATCCACCAGCGTCGTGGATCGCGGATGGGCACGTTCATCGGGAAACCCCCAGAAGTGTTTGCGTACGTTGTTCGGTTGATGCGCACACTGTACGCATCGCAGAACGATGTACGCAACGGGGTACTTCGTGCGCTAGGGTCGACGCATGTCAGTCGAAGAACAGCCGATCCAGTCGGTGTGGACCCGTCCTCGCCGGAAGCGGGATCAGCCCGCGCTGAGCCAGGCGCAGATCGTGGCCGAGGCCGTCCGGCTCCTGGATGTCGAAGGTGTCGACGCGCTGAGCATGCGCAGGCTGGGCACCGCGCTGAACGCGGGCGCGACCTCGCTGTACCGGCACGTCGCGAACCGTGACGAGCTGATCGAACTAGTCGTCGACGAGGTCTACGGCGAGATCACCGTGCCGGACATCGACGATCCTGCCCGGTGGCGTGAGGCCGCGGTCGTCGGAGCGGAAAGCGTCCGCGCGATGATCCTGCGGCACCCGTGGGTGGCTTCACTGCTCGGCTCGGTGGGCCTGTCGTACCTCGGGCCGAACGTCATGCGGCTCAACGAGCGGCTGCTGGGCGTCTTCGTGGGCGCGGGCTTCCCCGGAGGCGAGGCGAATCAGGCGATCAGCGCCGTCATCTCCTACGTCATCGGCATGGGGACGACGGAGGCGGCCTGGCTCACGACCGTCGCCAAGAGCGGCCGGAGCGAGGGCGAATGGGCGGAACGCCTGCGTCCCGCCGTCGAGGAGGCCGCGCGGGAACATCCGCACCAGCGGGAAATGCTGGCCAGGGGAGAGGTCGAAGCCGATCCCGTCCGGCTCCGCGACGAGAAGTTCCGCTACGGGCTGGACAGGATGCTCGACGGTTTGGAGACCAGGCTCAAACGGTGACGCCGTCCTTCGAAAGGGTCGAGCCGAGCGAGGTCGCGATCCGCTGGACGACCGGCGCGATCCGCTCGACGGCCTCCATCGTGAGCCGTCCCGAAGGTCCGGACACCGAGACCGCCGCCGGCACTGGCGCGCCCGGGACCGCGACGGCCACGCAACGGACGCCCAGTTCCTGCTCCGCTTCGTCGAGCGCGTAACCCTGCTGGGCGATCTTCGCCAGCTCGCGCAGCAGCGCGTCCTCGTCGGTGAAGGTGTGCTCGGTGTAGGAGGGCATCCCCGTCCGGGCGAGCAGTGCCGTGACGTCTTCGGACGGCAGATGCGCCAGCATCGCCTTGCCCACGCCGGTGCCGTGCGGCAGGAGCCGCCGCCCGACCTCGGTGAACATCCGCATCGAGTGCTTCGACGGCACCTGGGCGACGTACACGACCTCGTCCCGTTCCAGGACGGCGAGGTTCGCGGTCTCGCCGACCTCGTCGACCAGTTCCGCGAGCAGCGGGCGCGCCCACGAGCCGAACTGCATGCTGGCGTTCTCACCCAGCCGGATGAGCCGGGCGCCCAGCGCGTACCGGCGGTTGGTGTTCTGCCGGACGTAGCCCAGGTCCACCAGTGTCCTGATCAGCCGGTGGATGGTCGGCATCGGCAGCCCGGACAGGGTCGCCAGCTCCGAAAGACTGGCCTCCCCGCCGGTGTCCGCGAGATGCTCGAGGAGCTCGAAGGCCCGCTGAAGTGACTGGACGCCGCCATCGCGCCCGTTCTTCTCCGCTGCCACCGTGGTACTCCTTACGTCGGCGTTGATGTTCCGCTATGCAGAAACTATAGTCCGTCATGTAAAACCGTAGGGACGTTATTTATCCGAACTCGGGGTGTTACTCATGTCTGAAGCTCAGGTGCTCGGCGATCCGGTCGAGCGCGGGGACGAAATCCTCACGCCGGAGGCGCTCGCCTTCCTCGCCGGCCTGCACGAGGCCTTCGCCGCCCGCCGCGACGAGCTGCTGCAGGCCAGGAGCAAGCGCCGCGAGGAGGCCAGGGTCACCGGCAAGCTGGACTTCCTGCCCGAGACCAAGGAGATCCGCGAGGGCGACTGGAAGGTCGCCGAGGCCCCGCCCGCCCTGCGCGATCGCCGCGTCGAGATCACCGGC
>NZ_LQMT02000010.1:217771-218129 GCF_001620365.2 Amycolatopsis keratiniphila subsp. keratiniphila | reverse complement strand
CCCGACCGACCGCAAGATGACCATCAACGCGCTGAACTCCGGCGCCAAGGTCTGGCTCGCCGACCTCGAAGACGCCAACACGCCGCACTGGGCGAACGTCGTCTCCGGCCAGGTCAACCTGTACGACGCGGTCCGCGAGACCATCACGCTGGAGAGCGGCGGCAAGAGCTACGCGCTGAAGGACGACGTCGAGCACGCGACCATCGTCGTCCGCCCGCGCGGCTGGCACCTCGACGAGCGCGGCCTTTCCTTCGGCGGGCGCCAGGCCGTCGGCGCGCTGGTCGACTTCGGCCTGCACTTCTTCCACAACGCGCAGGAGCTGCTCAACCGAGGCAAGGGCCCGTACTTCTACCTGCCG
>NZ_LQMT02000010.1:215147-217539 GCF_001620365.2 Amycolatopsis keratiniphila subsp. keratiniphila | reverse complement strand
CACCGAACTGCTGGTGCGCACGTGCCACAAGCGCGGCGCGTTCGCGATCGGCGGTATGGCCGCGTTCATCCCGAACCGCAAGGACCCGGAGGTCACCGCCGCGGCGCTCGACAAGGTCCGCGCCGACAAGAGCCGTGAAGCGGGCGACGGCTTCGACGGTTCCTGGGTCGCACACCCCGGCATGGTGGACATCTGCCGCGAGGAGTTCGACAAGGTCCTCGGCGACAAGCCGAACCAGCTCGACCGCACCCGCGACGACGTGTCCGTCACCGCCGACCAGCTGCTCGACGCGGCTTCGACGCCGGGTGGCGCCACCTCGGCCGGACTGCGTGCCGCCGTCGACGTCGGTATCCGCTACATCGCCTCCTGGCTGAGCGGAAACGGCGCGGCGGCCATCCACAACCTGATGGAGGACGCCGCCACCGCGGAGATCTCGCGTTCGCAGGTGTGGCAGTGGGTGCGCAACGGCACGCAGCTCGACACCGGCGACAAGGTCACCGCCGAACTGGTGCGCGGTGTGCTGGCCGAGGTCCGCGGCGAACTCGCGGCGGAGATCAAGCCGGAACTGCTGGAGCCCGCCGTCGAGCTGTTCGAGCAGGTCGCGCTCGCCGACGAGTTCCCGGACTTCCTGACCCTGCCCGCCTACGAACGGATCAAGTAGACAAATGGGGAACGGGCGGCTCACCGAGGACGTTTACACCGCCGCTGACGCGCGCCTCGCCGAGGCGGACGCGCGCGTCGCGGCCAAGTATCCCGGCGAGCCGCCCGGCCGCCAGCCCGTGCACACCGTGTACGTGCCCGCGTCGCAGTACAAGACGCGGCTCGTGGCGGACTGGGGCAAGCAGGCACTACGGGTCTTCGGCGAGCACGCCGATCAGCTGGGCCTGGACGCGGACATCGCCGACCGGGTCCGGACCAAACTGCTGACCGAGCCGATCGAAGATCTGCGGATCGACTTCGAGGACGGCCTCGGCAGGCCTGGCGACGACGAAGAGGACGCCATCGCGCTCGCCGCCGGCAGGACCCTCGCCGTCACGGGCGGCACGCCGTTCGTCGGCATCCGGTTCAAGAGCTTCGAAGCCGGGACCCGTCGTCGCGGCATCCGCACGCTCGATCTCTTCCTGGCCGGATTGCTGGAAAGCGGACCGCTGCCGGACGGTTTCGTCGTCACGCTGCCGAAGGTGACCGCCGTCGAACAGGTCGAGGTGGCGGCGGACGTCATGGAGCGTCTCGAATCCGCGTACGGCCTGGCAGAGGGCTCCTTGCGGTTCGAGGTCCAGATCGAGACCGCACAGTCCATTGTGGACATCGATGGAACGGTGGCGGTCCCGCGGATCATCGACGCCGCGCGTGGCCGCTGTTCCGGCCTGCACTACGGCACCTACGACTACAGCGCCGGGCTCGGGATCAGCGCCGAGTACCAGAGCATGGAACACCCGGCCGCCGATTTCGCCAAGCAGCTCATGCAGGTCTCGGCCGCGGGCACCGGCGTCCGGCTTTCGGACGGCTCGACGAACAAGCTGCCCGTGGGCGACGCGATCCTCCCGGCCTGGCGCGAACATCTGCGCTTGGTGCGGCGCTCGCTGGAGCGCGGCTTCTACCAGGGCTGGGATCTGCATCCGCACCAGCTGCCCACCCGGTTCGCCGCCACGTACGCGTTCTTCCGCGAAGGTTTCCCGGCCGCGCTGGGCCGCCTGCGGGACTACGCCGACCAGACCGGGCGGGGCGTGCTGGACGAACCGGCGACCGCGCAGGCTCTGGCGAGCTTCTTGTTGCGGGGACTGGACTGCGGAGCCGTGGACGCGGGGGAGCTTTCGTTTTCTCACGCGGAGTTGGACGGCTACGCGCGAAGGACCGCGTGATATTCGGCGAGAATCTCGTCCAGTGAGCCGCGGGCGCGGATCCGGCCTTCCTCCATCCAGAGGGCGGTGGTGCACAGTTCGCGCAGCAGCTCGTCGGAGTGCGAGGCGAACACCAGCACACCCGAACGACGGGCGAGGTCGACCAGCCGTTCGCGTGCCTTGGTGAGGAACGCGGCGTCGATCGCGCCGAGACCCTCGTCGAGAATGAGGATCTCGGGGTCGATGGTGGTCACCACGCCGAGCGCGAGCCGCACCCGCATGCCGGCGGAGTAGGTGCGCAAGGGTAAGTGGAGGTAGTCGCCCAGCTCGGTGAACTCGGCGATGTCGTCGACCCGTTTCTCCATCTTCCTGCGGCTCATCCCGAGGAACAGGCCGCGGATCAGGATGTTCTCGTGGCCCGAGACCTCGGGATCCAGCCCCACCCCGAGGTCGAACACCGGCGCGATCCGCCCGACGACCCGCGCGCTGCCCCTGGTCGGCTCGTAGATTCCGGACAGCAGGCGCAGGAGAGTGGACTTCCCGGCGCCGTT
>NZ_LQMT02000010.1:214244-215104 GCF_001620365.2 Amycolatopsis keratiniphila subsp. keratiniphila | reverse complement strand
GCCGATCTTGCCGCCGACCTTGCCGAGCACTTGTTTCTTGAGTGACCGGGTCTTGGCGTCGAAGATCGGGAAATCGACGTAGGCGTCCTGTACTTCGATGCTCACCACGGGGCGTCCTCCTCACTAGGGAAATGCGAACGGAAGTTATCATTCGCGTTTGTGGTAACGTCCGGCCGGTGAGTCAGTCATCCGCCGATCAGGGCTTCCGGCCGCCGCAGCAAGCCCGAAGCCGCGAGTCGCTCCAGAAGGTGCTGGCCGCCGCCGAGCACGTCCTGGCGAGCCAGGGCTTCGAGGAGCTCACCGTCGCGGCGGTTGCCGAGCAGGCGGGGATGTCGGTCGGCGCGATCTATCGCCGGTTTTCCGGTAAGAACCAGCTCCTGTACGCCGTGAAAGACCAACTGCTCGCGCAGCTGGAATCCGGTGTCGGCGAAGCGCTCGGCTCCGCGGAACCCGGGCTGCGCGGGGTCGTCGGCGCGTTCACCCGCGCTCTGGCGGGGACCTTCGCCCGCCACGACCGGATCTTCTCCGAGCTGCTCGACAACCAGCGCGCCGAGGGACGGGATCGTGGCCTCCAAGCGCTGGCCACGATCCAACGCGATTTCGTGGAGGCCGCTCGGCCTTGTCTCGAGGAGATCCGCCGAGCGGACGGGGAGCGGGCGATCCGGATGACGAGCCGGACCATCATCGGATCCTGTGTGCACCGGGCCGCGAGTGGACGGTTCTGGTCCGATGGGCTGAGCTGGGATGTTTGGGCGAGTGAGTCGACCGAGATGGCTTTGGCCTATCTGGAGTCGGCTTAGGGTTTTGCTCTGCAGCTCCTGAGAATCTCGACTCGGTTGTGATCGGTCCGGTGGCGATGG
>NZ_LQMT02000010.1:36896-214141 GCF_001620365.2 Amycolatopsis keratiniphila subsp. keratiniphila | reverse complement strand
GGCTGGCGGGCTCCTCGGGGCTTAGACGTGATGCAGGGTGTTACGTCGGGGTTTTCGGAGCGGGTCCCGGTATTGGGGTGGGATGAACTCCGGTAGGCCGTCGGCCGCTATGCGTACTTCCCAGTCACCGTGGTGGATCAGGCGGTGATGAAAACCGCAGAGCAGCACGAGATTCCGGAGATCGGTGGGTCCGCCGTCTGCCCAGTGCTCGATATGATGAGCGTGGCAATTCTTCGGTTTCCGATGACAGCCCGGGAACGCACAACCACCGTCACGGATGTTCAACGCCCGTCTTTGGCCCGGTGTGACGAACCGTCTCAGGCGTCCCATATCCAGCGGCTCACCCGAGGTGCCCATCACGACCGGCAACATCAGGCAATCGCAGGCGGCGAGCCGGGCTTCGCGGGCGGTCATCGTCCCGACGAAGTCCAGGCACGCGGTCCCGAGACCCGATCTGAGTTCCTCAAGCCCGACGGTCACATTCACCAAGGTCCGGTAGCCACTGGTTCCCGGCTGATCCGGACACGCGATCGCCAGGTCCAGGAGCTCGGCCCAGGCGTCTCCCATGCGTTCGCACTTCATCCGCAGATCCGCCTGACCGAACTCATCGACAGGGCGTGGCTTGGCATGCGCCTCCAATGCGGCCGCGGTGCGAGCCCCGGTCTCGTCGTCGAGGAGGCCGGTGAGTTTCCAGAACCCGTCTTTGCGGCGTTCCAGGGTGATCTCGCGGCGTGGTTCTTTGGGGTCGGGGTCTTTGGGTTCGTTGCCGTCGGGGTCGAGCCAGCCCAGCAGTTTCGTCTCGGCCTCGGCGAGCTGGCGGGGACCGGCGTGCGGGGCAAGCTCGGCGAGGATCTTCTCCGCGCACGTCCGATCCTCGGCAGAGGTGTCGGCAGGGAGCCGTTTCAAGATCTCCAGGATCTGATCGATCCGTTCGTCCCCGACCAACCCCTGAGCAGCGACAGCGGCGGTGCAGGGAGCAACAGGCGGAACCTCGGTGCCATCCAGAGCGAGGGTGGGGTTCAGGGCGAGAGCCCGTTTCACCACCGCACCCGCCTCACCCCGCGACAACCCCGCCATCTCCGCGAACCAACTCGCCGTAGTGCCATGCCCATACAAGTCTTTGGCGCCACGATTCTCGATCTCCGCCAGGAACTGCCCCAACCCGGCAGTGGCCATGCGAATCACCTGCAAGAACTGCTGCACACCATGCGCAAGCTCCAGCTTGCCGGCACGCCACAACTCCTGCGGCAGTTCGGGGAGGAAGGTCTCGGGCACGACTTGATAATACACCAAGAAATCGAACACGTGTTCGTAATTTTAAGCAACAAGCGAAACGTACGAACAACACTGAAGGGTGATATCGCCCGGCACGAAGCTAGCGCAAAGCGAACACTCCGCATTTAGTCGACCAAATGAGGCCCCTGGAGAAGTCGCGCCATGCGATCGATGTCCTGGCTGCCGGAGTGAGCAGTTGAGGCTGCCTGCTGAGCACTGTTTCAGTGGCGCCCTGCGGATGGGTGTCGCGTAAGAAAGCGCGGCGCATTTAGTCGACTAAATGCGGAACTCAAGCAACAGGCTTCACGTAGCGCAGGCAGGGAACGGAAACCATCCCATCCGGCCCAGCGACCCGATTGTCGAACTCGCCCTCGTCAACCCACCCGCACCGTTCGTAAAACCGCCGCGCCCGCGCATTCCCCGGCGCCACCGCGAGCCAAGCGCGCGAGTGCCCGCCCGCGCTGACCAACCGTTCCGCTTCGGCGAGCAAAGCCCCGGCCACCCCGCTCCCGCGGTGGTCCGACGAAACATAAACCTGTTCGACTTCATCCCCGACGACCATCACGAAACCCGCCACCTCACCGTCCAGCACGGCGACGGTGGTGTCGCCGACGCGTTCCGCGGCCCGCTCCCAGAACGATTCGCGGGTGCGGATCCGGACGAGCGCGTCGGGCACGTTGCCGAGGTGACCGTCCTGCCAGCCGTGGTACCAGATCTTCGCGACGGCGTCAGCGTCCGCGGATGTAGCCGGTCGAAGCGTCATGCGCGAAGTCTAGGAAATCAGCGCGCCGATCCGCCGCTCCACTTCGTCCGCGCTCGCGTTCCCGGCGACCAGCGTCACGATCCGTTCCCCGGGAAGGTCGGCCAGCAGGGTCGGATAGCCCGTGACGCCGAGTTCCCGCGCGCGCCGGAAGTCGTCCGCGGCGGAAACCCGGTCCAGTGCGGCCTCGGCGGCATCGCCGTCCAGGCCCGCGCGCTGCGCGACCACACGATAGGTCGAGACCTCCGAAAGGCTCAGCCCGTCGAGGTAGAAGGCTTCCTGCAGCAGCGCCGCGAGCCGCACCGCGCGGTCCGGCGCGACCTCGCGCAACGCCGCCATCCCGCAGGCGGCGGCCTCGGAGTCCATGACGAACTCGCCGTCCGCGATCAGCCGTTCGTAGCTTTCCCCGAACGGCGCGCCGGTGCGGCGGGTGATCTCGGCGTTGGCTCCCTGGACGTAGCCGAACTGCCGGATCGGTACCCGGCGCCCACCGAGGAACAGGCCGCCGGAAACCACTTCGACCGGCAGATCGGGATGCCGGTGCGCGACGTCGGCCATGGTGCGGGCGAACCCGTAAGACCAGCCGCAGTACGCGTCGAAGACATAGATGAGCTTCATGTCGGGACCAACGATGTCTGACTGGTCAGATATTCCTAGCGGAGCTTGGGGAGTGCGTCACGTGCCGAGTGGCTCAGCGTCCGCAGGTCCTGGGCGAATCGTTCGCGGTGGTCCGCGGGCAGCGGGTCGAGGAAGAGCCGTTGGATGTTCTCGACGTGTACCAGCGCGGCCCGCACCGTCGTCTCTTCGCCTGTCGCGGTCAGCCGGACGAGTTGCACGCGGCGGTCCTGCGGATCGGAGGTACGCACGACCAGACCGAGCGTGGTCATCCGGTCGACCAGCCGCGTCGCGCCGCCGGTGGTCAGCACCTGCTCCTGCGCGATCGCGCGCATGCTCATCCCGGCCTCGCCGGCCCTGCCGACGATCAGGAGGACTTCGAACATCAGGTGCGAGATCCCGCATTCGGCCTCCAGTGCGCGGCCGAGCAGGTATTCGAGCCGGTTCGCCGCGCCCATCATCCGGCCGAAGGCGAGTACACGCGGGTCGTAGGCGGCTTCTTTCGCCGTGGTGATGCCCATTTCAGCTCCCTGCCGACAAGGCCAAATAGACGTCGAGCTGTTCGGTGAACTCGGTCAGATCGGTGCCGAGCAGTTCGCTCGCGCGCCCGATCCGGTACCGCAACGTGTTGACGTGGACGTGCAGCTCCCGCGCGGCCCGCGTCGGCGAGCCGGAGCATTCGAGGAAGACGCGCAGGGTGTGCACCAGATCGGTGCCCTGCTCGGCGTCGTAGCTCAGCAACGGGCCCAGCACCCGCCGCCGCAACGCCGCCCGCAGGTCGTCGGGGGTGCCCGCCAGGAGTAGCCGGTGCATGCCGATCTCGCCGCCCGGGACCACCTCGATCGTCCCGGGCCGTTCCGCCGCCACGGCCAGCGCGTAGCGCGCGACCTCCTTCGCGCCCCGCAGTACCGAGACCGGGGAACGGTCGCTGATCCCGATCAGCACCCGGCGGCACGGCAGCAACGACTCCACTGTGGACAGTGCGGCGGTCACGGTGGCGGGCCACTCTTCCGGCCACTCGCCGTCGTCCTCTGCCACCGCCCAGGTGGTTTCGCCCGCGGGACCGACCAGTGCGCCCGGCGGCAGGAGTTCCGTCAGGATGCCGCGTGCCGCTTCGGAGCCTTCGGTGCGCGCGACGACGAATCGCAGATCGCCGCGCAGCCCGGTCGCGGTCAGCGCCGCGTGCGGATCGCTTCCCTCGTCGAGCGCGGCGAGCAACGGTTCGAGCACCCTGTCGGTGACCGCGCGCACCTCGTCCGCACGTGTGCGCGCGAGGCCGATCAGCCCGGCGAGTTCCTCGGCGATCTCCGCCTGTGCCGCGGTCAGTGCGCCGCCGATCGCGAGCAGCCACGGCACCGCGTGCCTGCCCCCGACGGGGCGGACCGAGACGTCGTCCGCCTCCAGGGAACGCCCGCCGGCGGCGACGAACCGCCGCACGAGTTCCGACGCCGTGCCGGCGGGTTCCACCCAGCAGGGGAGACCGATCTCGGCGCGCGCCCGCTCCAGCAGCGTCTCCACCGACGCGTCTTCCGTCGCCGCTGAAAGCAAACGTTTGCGGGCGCCTTCCGCGGCCGCCGCCAACGCCAGCACCACGCGTTCGGTGACGACCGAGAACGACAGGTCCGCCGGCACTTCCAGCAACGGGATCCCGTGCCGGGTACAGGCTTCGACGAGATCCTCGGGAATGCCGTCGGAATCCGCACCGGACGCCGCGAGCGCCGCGGCCCCGGCCTTCGCCAGCGCGGCGACGAAGGCCTCGGAATCACCCGGCCCGCGCCACCACAGCAATCCGCTCAGGACGAATTCGCCCGCCGACACGTACCGCCCGGGATCGGGCAGCTCCGTGACGTAGATCCGGGACACCGGACGGTCGAGCAGAGCCGTCCCGGCGCGCACGCGCAAGCGCAACCCGGGCAGCGCCAGCAGAGTTTTCACGGTCGTCATCAGGTTTGTAGGAAAGCACAAAACGACCGGCGTGTGCAGGGGAGATTTCATGCTTCGGCACCGTTGCCGCCATACGGGCGCAGGGCGTCTACTGAGTCAGCCGTCACACATCGCCGCCGAACCGAGGAGCCCGAGAGTGGATTTCCTGCGCCCCAGCTCGCTGACCGAGGCGCTCGCCGTCAAGGCCGAGCGACCCGACGCGGTGCCCATCGCGGGTGGTACGGACGTCATGGTGGAGCTCAACTTCGACCACCGCCGCCCCGGCGCGCTGCTCGACCTCAACCGCGTCGCCGAACTCGCCGAGTGGACCGAGACCGACGGCAGGATCCGCCTCGGCGCCTCGGTGCCCTACGTCCGGGTGATCGCTGAGCTGGGTGAAGTTCTGCCCGCGCTGGCGATGGCTTCCCGCACCGTCGGCTCGCCCCAGATCCGCAACCGCGGCACCGTCGGCGGCAACCTCGGTGCCGCGTCGCCCGCCGGTGACACGCATCCCGTGCTGCTCGTGCTCGGCGCCGAGGTCGAGGCCGCCTCCGTCCGCGGCACCCGGCTGATCCCGGCCGAGGAGTTCTACCTCGGCGTCAAGCGCAACGCCCTCGAACCCGACGAGCTGATCACCGCGGTGCACTTGCCCGCCGAGGTCGGCCCGCAGCAGTTCGCGAAGGTCGGCACGCGCAACGCGATGGTCATCGCGGTCTGCTCGTTCGCGCTGGCCTTACACCTGGACACGCGCGAGATCCGCGCGGCGGTCGGCTCGGCGGCGCCGACCCCGCGTCGCGCGACGGCGGCGGAGGAGTTCCTCGGTACCGAGCTTCCCTGGTCCACCAAGGCGTCGCTCACCGATTCCGTCAAACGACGGTTCGGTGAGCTGGTGTCGGAGGCGGCGTCGCCGATCGACGACGTCCGCGGCAGCGCCGATTACCGCAAACACGCGTTGTCCGTCCTGGCGCGACGGACGCTGACCTGGGCGTGGAACGACTTCCAGAAGGGTGAACGCGAGTGCGCGTGAACGTGACGATCAACGGCGAGTCCCGCCAGGCCGACGACGTCTGGGAGGGCGAAAGCCTGCTGTACGTGCTCCGCGAGCGGCTCGGCCTCCCCGGCTCCAAGAACGCCTGTGAGCAGGGGGAATGCGGCTCCTGCACGGTGTACCTCGACGACGTCCCGGTGTGTTCGTGCCTGGTCGCGGCCGGTCAGGTCGAGGGCCGCGAGGTCCGCACGGTCGAAGGGCTCGCCGACGGTGACGCGCTGGACCGGGTGCAGCAGTCCTTTGTGGACGCGGGCGCCGTCCAATGTGGCTTCTGCACGCCTGGCCTCGTGGTGGCCGCGCACGATCTGCTCAACCGGGTGGAAAACCCGGCCGACGAGGAGATTCGCGAGGCCCTGGCGGGGAACCTCTGCCGGTGTACCGGATACGAGAAGATCCTCGACGCCGTCCGGTTGGCCGCGACCAGGGGAGAGACCACGTGAAGACCGTCATCGAGAACGCCGCGATCGCCACCGTCGACGGTGCGGGCACCGAGCACGCTTCGGGCCACGTCGTCATCGAGAACGACCGCATCGCGGCGGTCGGCGCGGGCAAGGCGCCCGCCGGCGAGTACGACGAACGCGTCGACGGCTCCGGCTGCCTGGTCACGCCCGGCCTGATCAACACGCACCATCATCTCTACCAGTGGGCCACGCGCGGTCTCGCCGCCGACCACACCCTCTTCGAATGGCTGGTCGCGCTGTACCCGGTGTGGGGCAGGCTCGACGCCGAGATCACGCACGCGGCGGCCACGGCCGGGCTGACCCGGCTCGCGACCACCGGCTGCACCACGGTCGCCGACCACCACTACGTCTTCCCGCGTGACGGCGGCGACCAGGTGGAAGCCCTCGCCGCCGCCAGGATCCGCGTCGGCGTGCGGCTGCACGTCGTGCGCGGCTCGATGGACCGGGGCGAGTCGCAGGGCGGGCTCCCGCCGGACAACCTCGTCGAGGAGACCGAGGCCGCGCTGCTCGGCACCGAAGCCGCGATCGACCGCTTCCACGACGACTCCGCCGGCGCGCACCTGCAGATCGCGGCCGGCCCCTGCTCCCCGTTCTCGGTGAGCGAGCGGCTGATGACCGGCGCGGCGGAATTGGCGCGCCGCAAGGGGGTCCGGCTCCACACGCATCTCGCCGAGACCGTCGACGAGGAGAAGCAGTGCCTCGCCGAAGTCGGCTGCACCCCGGCCGAATACGCCGACAAACTCGGCTGGCTCGCCGACGACGTCTGGCTCGCGCACTCGATCCACCTCGCCCCGGAGGCGATCCGGCGGATGGGCGCCACCGGCACCGGCGCGGCGCACTGCCCGACGTCCAATGGGCGGATCGGCGCCGGGATCGCCCCGGTCCGGCAGCTGCTCGACGCCGGGGTGCCGGTCGGGCTCGGCGCCGACGGCGCGGCGTCCAACGAATCCGGTGGCCTCGGCGAAGAACTGCACCAGGCGCTGTTGCAGGCGCGGCAGCGTGGCGGACCGCGCGGGCTGACCACGCGGGAAGCGCTGTGGATGGGCACGATGGGCGGCGCGCGCTGCCTCGGCAGGCAGAAGGATCTGGGCTCGATCGAGGTCGGCAAGCTCGCCGACCTCGCGGTCTGGAACCTGAACGGCCTGAACTACGCCGGGATCACCGACCCGGTCGCCGCCTTGGTGCTCGGCACGACCCCGCCGGTCGAGCGGCTGTACGTCGGCGGCGTGACCGTCGTCGAGGGCGGAACCCCGCGCGAGGAATCCGAAGACGAGATCGCCCGTGAGCTGGCCGTGGCCAGTGCCCGGCTGAGGGAGACGGTATGACCACCACTGAAGTCTCCAAGCAGACCACCGAGAACGGCGTGGGGTCGAGCCCGCGCCGGCCCGACGGCACGGTCAAGGTCCGCGGTGAGTTCGCCTACTCCTCGGACCTGTGGCACGAGGACATGCTGTGGGGCGCGACGCTGCGCAGCCCGCATCCGTACGCGCGGATCACCGGTATCGACATCACCGAAGCCCTTGCCGTGCAAGGGGTGTACGCAGTGCTGACGCACGAAGACGTGCCCGGCGTGAACAAGTACGGCCTGGAGCACGCGGATCAGCCGGTGCTCGCCGTCGACGTCGTGCGCTACCAGGGCGAGCCCGTCGCGCTCGTCGCCGCGGACCACCCCGAGACCGCGCGCCGCGCGATGAAACGGATCAAGGTCTCCTACGAGGTCCTCGAACCGGTGACGGATTCCGAGAAGGCCGCCGCCGGCGAGGGAGCCGAGCTGCACCCCGGCGGAAACGTCGTGCGGTACGCCAAGATCCGCCACGGTGACCAGTCGGTGAAGGCCGACGTCGTGGTGTCCGGCGTCTACGAGGTCGGCATGCAGGACCAGGCCTTCCTCGGGCCGGAGTCGGGTATGGCGATCCCGGACACCGAAGGCGGAGTCGACCTGTACGTCGCCACGCAATGGCTCCACGTCGACCAGCAGCAGATCGTCGCCGCGCTGGGCCTGCCCAAGGACAAGGTCCGGCTGACGCTCGGTGGGGTCGGCGGCGCGTTCGGCGGCCGTGAGGACCTCTCGATCCAGGTCCACGCTTGTTTGCTGGCGCTCCACACCGGCAAGCCGGTCAAGATGGTCTACAACCGCGAGGAATCCTTCTACGGCCACGTGCACCGCCACCCGGCGAAGATGTACTACGAGCACGGCGCGGACAAGGACGGCCGGCTCGTCTACGTGAAGGCGAAGCTGTACCTGGACGGTGGCGCGTACGCGTCGTCCACCGGTGCGGTGGTGGCGAACGCGGCCACGCTCGGCGTCGGTCCGTACAATGTGGACAGTGCGTCGGTCGATTGCTGGGGTGTGTACACCAACAACCCGCCGTGCGGTGCGATGCGTGGTTTCGGCGCGGTGCAGGCGGGCTTCGCGTACGAGTCCCAGATGGACAAGCTCGCCGAGGCGTGCGGCATCGACCCGGTGGACATCCGGATCCGCAACGCGATGGCCGAAGGCAGTGTCATGCCCACCGGCCAGATCGTCGACTCGGCCGCGCCGGTCGCCGAACTGCTGGAACGCCTGCGCGCAAAGCCGTTGCCCGTCGCTCATGAAGAACTCGACCTGCGCCGGATGCCCGGCGGGGTTTCCAACACCACGCATGGCGAAGGCGTCGTCCGCGGTGTCGGGTACGCGGTCGGCATCAAGAACATCTGCTTCTCCGAGGGGTTCGACGACTACTCGACCGCCCGCGTGCGGCTGCAACTCGTCGGCGGCGAACCCGCGGCGACCGTGCACACCGCGGCCTGCGAGGTCGGCCAGGGGCTGGTCACGATCATGCAGCAGATCGTGCGGACCGAACTCGGCATCGAACAGGTGACGATCCTGCCGATGGACACCAACATCGGCAACGGCGGTTCGACGTCGGCCTCCCGGCAGAGTTACGTCACCGGCGGCGCCGTGCAGGCCGCGTGCGTCGCGGTGCGCTCAGGGCTGCACAAGCACCTGGCGGGCAAGCTCGCCGCGGACGGGAAGCTGAACGTCGTCGCGAACAAGGTCGTCTCCGCGGACGGCAGTGTGCTCGCGGACCTCGCCGACGTCCTCGGCGACGAGGTCTTCGACGAGACCGTCGAATGGCGGCACCGGCCGACGGTGCCCATCGATCCCGAGACCGGGCAAGGGAACGCGCACGTCCAGTACGGTTTCGCGGCGCACCGCGCGGTCGTGGACGTCGACACCGAACTCGGCCTGATCAAGGTCGTCGCGCTCGACTGCGCGCAGGACGTCGGCAAGGCGCTGAATCCGCAGGCGGTGCTCGGCCAGATCCAGGGCGGTTCCGCGCAGGGGCTCGGGCTCGCGGTGATGGAGGAGATCCAGACCGACGGCGGGAAGATCCGCAATCCGTCGTTCACCGACTACCTGATCCCGACCGTGCTGGACATGCCGCCGATGGACATCGACGTCCTCGAACGGCCCGACCCCAACGCCCCGTATGGTCTGCGCGGGGTCGGCGAGCCGCCGACGATCTCCTCCACCCCGGCGATCGTCGCGGCCATCCGCGCGGCCACCGGGCTCGCGCTGCCCCGCGTCCCGGTGCGTCCCGAACACCTCACCGGCACCTGACAATCCGTACTTTTCCGAGCTAGGAGCACATCCGTGGGTACCCGTTTGTCCATTTCGGAGTCCGACGAGCAGAAATGGCTCGCCGAAGCCGTCCAGCTGGCCACCGCGAACGTCGAAAACGGCGGCGGCCCGTTCGGCGCGATGATCGTCCGCGACGGTTCGGTGCTGGCCACCGGGACCAACCAGGTGACCCCGACGCTGGACCCGACGGCGCACGCCGAGGTGGTCGCGATCCGCGCGGCCTGCCAGGCGATCGGCGACTACAAACTCGACGGCTGCGTTCTCTTGACCTCCTGCGAGCCTTGCCCGCTCTGCCTTTCCGCCGCGCTCTGGGCGCGTGTCGGCAAGGTCGTCTACGCCGCGGACCGCCACGACGCGGCCGAGGCGGGCTTCGACGACCGCGAGTTCTACGACCTCTTTTCCCGCCCGCGCGAGACCTGGTCACTACCCGTCGGCCAACTGTCCCTTTCGGACTCCTTCGCGCCTTTCCAGGCCTGGCTGTCGAAACCCGACAAGAAGGCTTACTAGTCTCTTCCCGCCCCACAACGTTGTGGAGTAGGCATGACCCAATTAGGTACTGAGCGTCCCCACCTGCCCTCGTCCGAGCCGAGGCGGCTGTCCGGGCTCGACCGCTGGTTCAAGATCTCCCATCGCGGCAGCACGATCGGCCGCGAGGTGCGCGGCGGGATCACCACGTTCGTCGCGATGTGTTACATCGTGCTGCTCAACCCGCTCATCCTCGGCGCGTCGGCCGACATCACCGGCGCGAAGCTGACCACCGAGGCGATCACCACCGCGACGGCGCTGGCGGCCGGCGTGACCACGATCCTGATGGGCCTGGTCGGCAACGCGCCGCTGGCGCTCGCGGCGGGCCTCGGCGTGAACGGTGTCGTCGCCTTCCAGATGGCTCCGGCCATGACGTGGGCGCAGGCCTTCGGGCTCGTTGTCCTAGAAGGCTTCTGCATCGTGTTGATGGCCGTTTCCGGGGTCCGGGAACGGATCATCAACGCGATCCCGATGGCGCTCAAGGTCGCGATCACCGTCGGCATCGGGCTCTACATCGCGCTGGTCGGCCTGGTCAGCGCCGGATTCGTGACCAGGACACCGGATTCCGCGCAGTCGACGGTGCCGGTGCGGATGGGGATCGCCGGCCACCTCGAAGGTTGGCCGATCGTGATCTTCTGTCTCGGGCTGCTCCTGATGATCGTACTGGTGAGCCGCGGGGTTCCGGGTGCGGTGCTGATCAGCATCGCGGTCGCGACCGGGCTCGCCGTGCTGGTCAACAGCGTGTTCCACGTCGAAGGCTGGGGCCTGGTCGAGCCCAAGGTGCCCGACCAGGTCGTGGCACATCCCGACTTCAGCCTGCTGGGCGACATCGATCTCTTCGGCGGGTTCGGCTCGGCGGGCGCGGTGACCGCGGCCGTCTTCCTGTTCACGCTGGTGCTTTCCGGCTTCTTCGACGCGATGGGCACGATCACGTCGGTCTCGGAGGAGGCGGGCCTGGTCAAGAACGGCAAGGTCGAGGGGATGGGCCGGATCCTGCTGGTCGACGGCGCGGGCGCGCTGGCGGGCGGCGTCACCGGATCGGCGCCGAACACCGTGTTCCTCGAATCGGCGGCAGGCGTCGGCGAAGGCGCGCGGACCGGGCTGGCGAGCATCGTCACCGGCGGGTTGTTCACCGCGACCCTGTTCCTGACGCCGATCGCGGCCATCGTCCCGGCGCAGGCCGCGGCGCCCGCGCTGGTGGTCATCGGCGGGATGATGATGGCGCAATGCGCGCGGATCCCTTGGCGGGACCTGGATTTCGCGATCCCGGTGTTCCTGACCATCGCGCTGATCCCGTTCACCTACTCGATCACCAACGGGATCGGCGCCGGGCTGGTCGCCTACGTGCTGATCAAGATCTGCAAGGGCAAGATCCGCGAGATCGGCTGGATCCTCGGGATCCTGGCCGCGGTGTTCGGGGTGTACTTCGGGATCGAAGGGATCATGTCGTGGTTCTGATGTTCCTCAACGGCGGCGGGATGCGCGGCGGACCGCTGCACGAACAGTTGCAGGGCGCGCCGCTGTGCTGTGTGGCACGCTCGGCGCCCAAGTACCACTACTACTCCGTGGGCGACCGATTCCCGGCGATGCACGAGGGCGGTTCCGCGTCGGTCGTGGGCGAGGTCTACGACCTGCCGCTCACGGTGCTGCGGGATCACCTCGTCCCCGCCGAACCACCGGAACTGGAACTGGGCGTCATCGAACTGGAGGACGGCGCGGCCTGTCTCGCCACCGTCCTGCGTGCGTCCTATGTGGACTCATCCGAGCTGACCGATATCTCCGAGGTGGGGGACTGGCGGGCGTATCTCGCGTCCCGCTAGGGGTTCTGTGAAGGCCTCCCCGCGGGGAGGCCTTCACAGAACGTCAGAGCACGAAGACGAGATCGCTCACCGCGGAGTGGAACATCTCGGGCGAGCCCGCGTAGAAGGCCCGCCAGGCGCCGGGCTTGCGGTGTTCGGCCGAAGCCGCGAAGGCCCAGGTGGTGCCGTTCCAGGTGGCGGTGACCGTCGCCGCGGTGGTCCAGCGGTAGGTGCTGAACGAGAAGTACTGGAGCTCGACCGGGATCGGGTTCGCGGTGTACCGGCCGGGGAACTCGATCGTGCCGGAGCCGGTCACCGCCTTGGCCGCGTCCCGCCCCGCCGCGAACGACGTGATCTTCGCCGGGTGCAGCACGACGATCTTCGCGGTATCGGCGCCCGAGTTCGCGATCGCCGGGTCGGTGGAGAAGAAGTCGGCGCGGTAGTTGCCGGTGCGGATCGGGGTCAGCGTGGCGCTGTAGGCACCGGCCGCGTCGGTGACCGGCTTGGCCTGGGCCTCACCGCAGAAGCCGTTGAAACAGAACGAGATGCCCACCTCGGCGCCCGCGATCGGGGTGGCGTCGGCCTTGGTGAGCTTCCCGGAGATCGTGACGGTCTGGCCCGCGTCGATCTTGGTGCTGCTGGTGGTCGTGGTGAGGGTGGACGGCTGGACCTCGGCGGCGGTCGCGGGTACCGCGCCGGCGGTGAGCAGTGCGGCCACGGCGATGGTGCCGATCACGAGCTTCCTGATGATCATGGGCTCCCCAAACGGATTCCGGTGTTGGCGACGGCTAGGTCGGCCGGAAGCCGTCGTCCGTTGCGGGGAAATCCCTGTGTTCAGAAGCCCGCCGTCGGTGCTTCACGCATCGGGGAGCAGCGTTCGCGCGAAGGCCACGGACGACGCCCCCGCCACCTCGAGCGCTTCCGTGTCACGCAGTGAACGGCTCAACACGAACGCCCCTTCGAGGCTGTTCACCAAAGCGATCGTGAGCCGCCGCGCGGACTCGGGTTCGAGGCCGTACTTGCCCAGCTTCTCGGCCCCGGTCTCGATCCACGCGGTGAACACGTCGGCGGTGGCGATCCGCAGCTTTTCGTTGGTGCTGGCGACCTCCAGCGCCACCGTCGCGATGGGGCACGCGTCGGCGTAGTCGGTCGCCTTCAGTGTCTCGGCGGCGCTGGCGAAGCAGGCCTCGATACCGTGGATCAGGTCCGGCTCGTCGGCGAAGAAGATCTCGAACAGCGCGAGGTACATCATCCCCGAAGTGCGGATGACCTCCTCTCCGAGCTGTTCCTTGCCGCCGGGGAAGAAGTGGTACAGCGAGCCGAAGGGCGCGTTCGCCGCCTCGACGATCTGCTTGACCCCGGTGCCGGTGTACCCGTTGCGCCGGAGCAGCTCGGCGCCGGCGTTGACGATGCGTTCCCGCGTTCCAGTCACGCCCTCCATGATAGAGCGTTCTATCAAGTTCCGGTGGCCCCTTCGACCTTGGTTCACCTTCCGGCGCTACCTGCGGTCGATGTTCGCGTGGTGTGCCCGGCCCTAGCGTCTGGAGCCGTTGGGAATCCAAGGAAGAAGGGGGAAGAACATGAAGCGGCTCTTGGCCGTCGGGTTGCTCCCGGTGATCGTGGGCGGGTTGCTCGCCGGGGCAGGCACGGCTTCGGCGGGCGTCCCGGCGCACTACGCCGACCAGAAGCTGGATTGGCATCCTTGCGCGGTGGAGGAACTGGTCACGTTGCCGCCGGGCACCGATATCAGCGGGCTCGAATGCGCGACATTCCGCACTCCTCGCGACTGGGATCGCGCGGGCGAGCGGCAGGACCTGACCATCGCGGTCAGCAGGCTGAAGTCCACCGGGACTTCGACGGCCTCGCTGCTCACCAACCCGGGTGGGCCGGGCGGTCCCGGGCGCTGGTTCCCGGTGACCTTCCGCGGACAGGAGAAACTGCGCGAGCACCAGGACATCATCGGCATCGACGTGCGCGGGACCGGCAAGAGCACGAACGTCACCTGCCGGGGCACGGCCGACCTCATCCGGCAGCTGGATCCGCGCGATCGTGACCCGCGCAATCTGAACCAGATCCTGGCCAACGCCGAGTACGTGGCGAAGTCCTGCCAGAGCGCCGGCGGCGAACTCGGGCCGCTGATCACCACGTATCAGACGATCCGGGATTTCGATCTGCTCCGGACGCTGCTCGGCCGGGAGAAGATCAACTGGGTCGGTTACTCGGGCGGCACCTGGCTGGGGGCGCATTACGCGCAGCAGTTCCCGCAGCGGACCGGGCGGTTCGTGCTGGACTCCGCGACGGAGTTCACCACGGACTGGCAGAAGACGTTCGACCGGCAGCCGGTCGGTTTCGAACGGCGCTGGCGGCAGGACTTCCTGCCGTGGATGGCGCGGTACGACGCCGAGTACCACTTCGGCACCAACGGCGAAGAGGTCCGGCAGACCTACGAGCGGGTCCGCTATGCCTTGTCCCGCAACCCGATGGACGGGAAGGGGCCGATGGAGCTCGACACCGCCATCGTCTACATGCTCTACAAGAAGGCGACCTTCCCGGCGCTGGCCGAACTGCTGGTCAAGGTCCGGGGCGCGATGGAGAACCCGCAGGCGAAGGCCGAGGCCAAGGCCGCCGTCGAGGCGGCGGGTGACCACCCCGACGCGCAGGACGCCACCTTCTGGAACACCCTCTGCGGTGAGGGACGTTTCATCGGCACCCGCGAGTCGCTGATCCGCGCTTCGCAGCGGAACCTGGACCGCGGTCTGCTCCTGGCGGGTGGCGGCACGCTGAACGCCTCGGTCTGCCTGTTCTGGGACAAGGAACCCCGTCCGCTGCCGAAGATGGACGGCAAGGGGGTCCCGCCGGTGCTGATCGTGCACTCCGAGCACGACCCGGCCACGGCGATCGAGGGCGCCAGGAAGGCGCACGCCGGGTTCGCGAACTCGCGGATGCTGACCGTGACCGGTGAGGGTGACCACGGGCTCTACGCCGACGGGAACCCCAAGCTGGACGAGATCGTGGACGCCTACCTGGTCGACGGGGTGGTCCCCACCGACCAGAGCGTCCCCGGGATGCCGCTGCCGGTGCCCTAGAAGGCGGCGAGGGTGTGCCAGGCGAGACCGGCGTCCTCGGCGTCGTCTCGGAGGACGACACCCTCGATCAGGCCGTACGGGCGGTCGGCGGCGTAGAAGACCTCGTTGTCGTTCTTCAGCCCGAAGGGTGACAGGTCCACCAGGAAGTGGTGCTTGTTCGGCAGTGAGAGCCGGACTTCGGCGACTTCTTCGCGTTCCTTGAGCACAGCCTCTCCCATGGCGTACAGCGTCTGCTGCAGGGAGAGGCTGTGCTTGTCCGCGAAGGTCTCCAGCATGATCCGCCGGACCTCCGCGTGGCTCGTGGCCCAGTCGATCCCGTCGCCCTGGTAGCGCCAGCGCGCGGTCACGGCGGTGGCGAGGATCCGGTCGTTCGTCTCGGCGAGCGTCGTGTACTCGTCGCGGGGGAAGCCGTGGAACTCCGAGCCGGTCGACTTGAGCACCACGAGATCGTCCAAACCGGACACCACCCAGGCCTGGTCACCCTGGACGGTCACGGCGGTCGTCCGCTTTTCGCTGCCCGCTTGGGAGAACGCGTGGTCGTGGCCCGAGATGCGGTTCCAGCCGTGTTCGTCGATGAGGATCCGGGCGCCGGTGATGTGCTCGAACGAGCCCACGAAGTGGCGTCCGAGCCGCAGCGCGAAGTCCTCGATCTCGCCGACAGGGGCTTCCTTGGCGAAGGCGTAGACGGTGTTCTTCTGCGTGTCGGTCGCGACGACGTCGGCGTTGTCGCCGGTGAGGTGCGTCGCCGCTAGGTCGCCGCGAAGCGACGTCGAAACGGTGAGGTCCTTGAGGTGGTGGACGGTGCCTTCGCGCTGAACGGTGACGAGCCGGACTTCGGCCTTGCCGTACTGGTTGGGGCCCAGGGTGATGGCCACGGGCGATCAGCTCCCTCGATAGGTGGAATAGGCGAACGGGCTCAGCAGCAACGGCACGTGGTGGTGCTCGGTCCCGTCGGCGATGCGGAAGGTCAAGGTGACTTCGGGGAAGAAGGAGTCCGGCCCGAGGTAGGCGCCGGTGTCGAAGATCAGCCGGTACACCCCGGGTTCCAGGGTGTCCGGGCCGAGGTCGCGGATGCGGCCGTCGGCGTCGGTCCGGCCTTCGGCGACGGGATCACCCGCGCCGGTTTCGAGCCGGACGCCGACGTCCGCGGCGGGGCGTCCCGCGGCGGTGTCGAGGATGTGCGTGGTCACGAGGCTCATGCCGTCACCGCCTTCTCCAGCCGCAGCGCGGCGATCTTGGCCAGCTCTTGACCGGCCACTTCGAGTTCCTTCTCGGGGTCGTTCGAAAGCCTCGAACGGAGGTTCTCCAGCAGCTCGGCGCCGCTCCGGCCGCTCGCGCAGACCAGGAAGACATGACCGAACGTCGCTTCGTACTCGGCGTTGGCCGCGGCGAACTCGCGTGCCGCGGCACCGTCCACACCGGACTGTTCGGAGCGCGACCAGCCCGCTTCGGTGCTCTGGCCGCCGGCTTTCTCCCCGATCCGGGGATGGGCCGCCATGGCGCGCCGGACCTCTTCGGGGCGCAACGGGGTGAGCGTTTCGGACGCGGCGAGCAGCGCGGCGAGATCGGCGTACGGACGCCTGGCCAGCAGGGTTTCCACCCAGCGCGGGACGTCGAGGCAGGCGGTCAGCGCCGGCCGGACGTCCTGTGCGGGAGCCTGGTTGAACTCTCGAATGGTGAGCGGCACGGGAACTGACGGTACGGCGACGCTTCCGCCGTCGTCAACATTTTGTTGAAACGACTCTTCAGTCTTGGTCGCGGTTGAGGTAGTTGTAGACCGTGAACCTCGTGACCCCCAGTGCCTCGGCGACGGTCGACACCGACTTGCGGAGGCCGAACGCGCCGCGTTCCTTGAGCAGTCGCACCGCGCGCTGCTTGGCGGCGCGGTCGAGGGTGTCGAGTTTCCCGCCGAGTTCGCGTTCGACGTCGCCGATGAGGCGGGCCAGCGCGCTGTGCAGTTCGACGGCAGGCTCGCTCGTGTCGTCGCCGACCTGCCGGAGCTGGAGGGTCACGCGCGTCGCGCCGCCGTCCAGCGCCGCCCTGGCGATGGCGGGAAGCGCGTCGAGGAGGGCGTCGGCGTCGCCGCGGACGAGGGTGCCTAGCGGGCCGAAGTCGGCGGACAGACCCGCGCCTTCCGCGGTGTCGCGGGCTTTGACGGCGTGCTCGGGTGGTGGCCCCTCGCCGTGGAACGGTTCGCTGGTGAACTCGGCTTCTAACTGCACGAAGCGAAGGTAGCGCCGCTTGGGCTCGTTGACGAGCAGGATGACCGGAGTTAATGTCGGAGTGCGAAACCTCGATTCCACTCAGTGGAAGTTGGAGGCTTTTAGATGGACTTGGTGATCAAAGCCGCCCGAGCCGTGACGGCCGCCGGAGAGGTACCCGCGACCATCGGCGTCGACGGCGGCCGCATCGTCGCGGTGGAACCCGCCGGAGCCGATCTGGACGGCGATCGGGTACTCGAACTCGGCGAGGACGTCGTCCTGCTGCCGGGGCTCGTCGATACGCACGTGCACGTCAACGACCCGGGCCGCACCGAATGGGAGGGGTTCGCCTCGGCGACCCGCGCGGCCGCGGCGGGCGGCGTCACCACGATCGTGGACATGCCGCTGAACAGCCTGCCGCCGACGGTCGACGTCGCGTCGCTGGAGGTGAAGCGCAAGACCGCCGAGGGCAAGGTGCACGTCGACGTCGGGTTCTGGGGCGGCGCGATCCCCGGCAACCTCGCGGATCTGCGCGGTTTGCACGAGGCAGGCGTCTTCGGCTTCAAATCCTTCCTGCTGCATTCCGGCGTCGATGAGTTCCCGCCGCTGGACGCGCGCGGGCTCGAAGAGGCGATGACCGAACTGCGGACCTTCGACGGCATGATCATCGTGCACGCGGAGGACTCCGACGCGATCGATCACGCGCCCGACCCGCACGGCGAGAAATACGAAGACTTCCTGCACTCGCGGCCGCGCGGCGCGGAGAACGTGGCGATCGCGCAGGTCATCGAGCTGGCGAGGAAGACCGGCGTCCGCGCGCACATCCTGCATCTGTCCTCTTCGGACGCGTTGCCGATGGTCGAGAGCGCGCGGCGCGACGGCGTCCGGCTGACCGCCGAGACCTGCCCGCACTACCTGAGCTTCACCGCGGAGGAGATCGGCGACGGCGCCACGCAGTTCAAATGCTGCCCGCCGATCCGCGAGGCCGGGAACCGCGAGCTGCTGTGGAAGGGCCTCGCGGATGGCGTCATCGACTGCGTGGTGACCGACCATTCGCCGTGCACCCCCGAGCTGAAACGCTTCGACAGCGGCGATTTCGGGCTCGCCTGGGGCGGGATCGCCGGTCTGCAACTGGGCCTGCCCGCCGTCTGGACCCAGGCGCGGCAGCGCGGCTTCGCCCTCACCGACGTCGTCCGCTGGATGGCCGAACATCCGGCCGCGCAGGCGGGGATGCGCCGCAAGGGGCATCTCGCGCCGGGCTACGACGCCGACTTCAGCGTGTTCGCACCCGACGAGGCTTTCGTCGTCGACGTCGCGAAATTGAAGCACCGCAACCCGGTCAGCGCCTACCACGGACGGCCGCTGGCCGGTGTCGTCCGGAGCACGTGGTTGCGGGGCGAGGAGATCACCGGTGAAGACCCGGCAGGCGTTCTGCTGACCCGGGGTGATTGCTGAGATGGAGGATGCCGTGAACGACCGTCCTGAGTGGACAGCCCTGCCCGACCTGGCCTCGCGCAAGTTCGGCGGGACCGTGATGTGGGCGACGGACGAGTTGTTCGCCGAGAAGGAGAACCTGGTCAACCCCTGGGTACCGGCGCATCAGACGGAGACCTTCGGCCCCAAGGGCCAGGTCTACGACGGCTGGGAGACCCGGCGGCATCGCGAACCCGGCGACGACCAGGCCGTGATCCGGCTCGGCCTGGCGGGCGCGATCACCGGCGTCATCGTGGACACCGCGTTCTTCAAGGGCAACTACCCGCCGTTCGTCTCGGTCGAGGCGTGCGCCGTCGACGGTTATCCCAGCGCGGCCGAAGTGGCCGAAGCGGACTGGGACGTGCTGGTGAAACGCGGCGCGGCGGCGGGGCACACGGAGAACTTCTTCGAGATCGGCGGGAGCAAGCGCTACACGCACGTCCGGCTGACCATGCATCCGGACGGCGGCGTGGCCCGGCTGCGCGTGCACGGCACGCCGATCCCGGACCCGCGCCTGCTCGACCTCGGCGCGCTCGACCTGGCCGCGCTGGAGAACGGCGCGGTGGTCACCGGGTGCAGCAACATGTTCTATTCCTCGCCCAACAACCTCTTCTCGCCGGGCCTCGCCGCGCATCAGGCCGAGGGCTGGGAGACCGCGCGGCGCCGGGACGACGGGAACGACTGGGTCACGGTGCGGCTCGCCGGCACGGGCGTCGTCCGGTTCGCCGAGTTCGACAACAGCAACCTCAAGGGGAACGCGCCGGGCTGGGCGTCGCTGAGCGGCCGGGACGGCGACGGCGAATGGGTCGAGCTGCTGCCCAAGACGCGGTTGCAGCCGGACACGCGGCACCGGTTCGCCCTCGCCGCCGGCCCCGAGGTGACCGAAGTCCGTCTCGACATCTATCCCGACGGCGGGATGGCACGCCTACGCCTCTTCGGCGCGCTTTCGGAGCGTGGCCGCGCCGACATCGCTTCGCGTTTCGAGGCGGCTCAGGACTGAGCGTCGCGCCGGTTCAGGTACGCGGAGAACAACGAGAGGACGATGCCGACCGAGAAGATCGCGGTGAGCCACCAAGCGCCGCCGATGGACAGGTTCCACACCAGGGCACCCGCCATGAGCAGTGCCATGACGATGTTCCTGATCTGCAGCGGCGTCGGTTTGGCCATGCCGCCACCCTCTCACGGGCCGGGGCAGACCCTGGTCAGGGGGCGGACTGGCGACGCGAACTGATCACGCCGGTGTTGAACCCGGCGAGGTGGAGCCCACCGGCGAACCGGGCGTGCTCGATCTTCACGCAGCGGTTCATCACCACGTCCAGCCTCGCCTCCTTGGCGAGGTCGGCGACGGGCTCGTGCCACAGGCCCAGCTGAAGCCAGAGCGTGCGCGCTCCGGCCTTGACGACCTCCTCGGCCACGCCGGGGAGGTCGTCGTGTTTGCGGAACACGCTGACCAGGTCGGCCTCACCGGGCACGTCGGCCAGCGACGGGTACACCGGCCGCCCGAGGAGTTCGTCCAGCCGCGGGTTCACGAAGTTGACCTCGTACTTGCTGGAGGAGAGCAGGTACGTCGCCACGAAGTAGCTCGGCCGCGCGGGGTTGTTCGAGGCACCGACGATGGTCACCGACCTCGTCCGAGCGAGGATGCGGCGCCTCTCGACGGCGCCGACGTCGTAGCTCATCCCGCCACCGCCTTGCCGAGTGCCTGATCGAGATCCCACAGGATGTCGTCGACGTCCTCCAGCCCGACCGACAGGCGGATCAGGTCCGCACCCACCCCGGCCGAACGCAACTGGTCTTCGGAGAGCTGCTGATGGGTGGTGGACGCCGGATGGATGACCAGCGTCCGCGCGTCCCCGACGTTCGCCAGATGCGACAGCAGCTCGACCGAGTTCACGAACGTTTCCCCGGCAGCGCGGCCGCCGTCGACGCCGAAGGAGAACACGGCACCCGGCCCGGCCGGCAGGTACTTCTTCGCGCGATCGTGGTGTGGGTGGTCCGGCAGGCCCGCGTAGTTCACCCAGGCCACCCGGCTGTCGTTCGCGAGGTACTCCGCGACGGCTCGCGCGTTGGCGACGTGGGCGTCCATCCGCTGCGGCAGCGTCTCGACCCCTTGTAGCAGCAGGAAGGCCGAGTGCGGCGAGAGGACGGCGCCGATGTCGCGCAACTGCTCGGCGCGAAGCCGGGTGCAGAAGGCGTACTCGCCGAAGTTCTCCCAGTACTTCAGGCCGCCGTAGCTCTCGACGGTCTCTGTCATCCTCGGGAACTTCCCGTTGCCCCAGTCGAACTTCCCGGACTCGACGACCACCCCGCCCAGCGTGGTCCCGTGCCCGCCGAGGAACTTCGTCGCCGAATGCAGCACGATGTCCGCGCCGTGTTCGATCGGGCGGCACAGGTACGGCGTCGCCAAGGTGGCGTCGACGACCAGCGGGATGTCGTGCGCGTGCGCGAGTTCCGCCAGACCGGCGATGTCGGCGATCCCTCCGCCGGGATTGCCGATGACCTCGGTGAAGATCAGCTTCGTCCGGTCGGTGATCGCGGCCGCGTAGTCCTGGATGCCGTCTCCGCCGACGAAGGTGGTCTCGATACCGAAGCGGCGCAGCGTCCCGGTGAGTTGCGTGACCGTGCCGCCGTAGAGCCCGCCCGCCGAGACGATGTGGTCGCCCGCCTCGGCGAGGGCGGAGAACGTCAGGAACTCCGCCGCCTGACCACTGCCGGTCGCGACCCCGCCGATCGCGCCTTCGAGGCTGGCCAAACGCTCCTCAAAGGCCGCGACCGTCGGGTTGCCGATGCGGCTGTAGATGTTGCCGTATTTCTGCAGCGCGAACAGGTTCGCCGCGTCGGCCGCGTCCTCGAAGACGAAGCTCGTGGTCTGGTAGATGGGCACGGCGCGGGCGCCGGTCGCCGGGTCGGGCGTCCCGCCCGCGTGCAGGGCGCGGGTGCGGAAGCCCCAGGTGCGTTCACTCATCGCGCCCGACGCTACCTCGCGTCCCACCCCGTGACCATCGTTCCCAGCCTGTGGCTACTTGCGGTCCAGGGTGATCACGGTGCCGGGGCGGTGACCGTTCCGGCGCGGGGTGACCGGACGCGGTTCACGGGACACCGCGACCCCGGCGGGCCGGTGGCGGTCGACCGGCAGTACCTCGCGCGAGTTCGTCCGGTCGGCCAGCCGCAGGGACTGCGCCGAGGTCAGCCACTCTTCGGCGGGCTCCGCGATTTCGAGCAGCAGCGCCTCGAACTCCGACCGGGTGGTCTCGAGGATGTGCGGCGCCGCGAGCCACCGCAGCACCTGACGTCCGGTGACCGCCATCCGCTGCCGTGGTGAGGACACCAGCCGCTGGTCGAAGTAGCGGATCAGCACCTCGTCCACGGTGTCCCACGCGTTGGCCGCGCCGAAGAGGTCCAGCACGTCCTCCGAACCGAGGATCTTGAACGCCTCGGTCAGCAGCTGCATGACCTCGACCCGCAGTACGTTCAGGTGACCGTACGAAGTGAACTTCAGGTTGTTCCGCAGGTCGAGACCGCTGCGCCGGACGACCGCCACACTGCCGAAACTCGGGTCGTACGCGCGTTCGCGGACGACGTCGGAGATCCGCTTGTCCCGCCAGAACAAGGCGACCTGGTTGCTGAACTGGGTGAACAGCTGGTGGAAATCGGTGTTCGGCCGCGAGTTCGCCGAGCCGAGCCCCTTGCCGTAGCCCAGCACACGCCGGTACGCGCTGACGCGATCCCGCCGGGTGTAGCGCAGGACGTCGCGCCGGTCGAACCGGTACAGCCCGAACGCGCCGGGGCCGTCCGAAAGCCGGATGGCGCCACCCTGGAACAGCTCCTGCAGCTTCTGCACCACGCGGAACACACCGATCCGTTCGTGCTGGTACAGGTAGTACAGATCGCCGACCGCGATGACCCGTTCCGAGGCGACGGTCTCGTCGTAGGCGTCGACACCCGGTGGCATCGCCGTCGCGCCGAGGTCCGCGGCCGAACCGTCGCCCAGCCCGACGAGCTGCGCGATCCCGCCGTCCGCCGGCCCCGGTTTGCCCCGCTGTTCGGCCTCGACGGCGGTGAGCATGTCGTCGAGCTGTTTGAGGACCGCGTCGCCGAGTTTCGGATCGCTGCCCAGTTCGTTCGCGAGCTTCCCGGCGACCTGGCCGCGCAAGGCCGCGACCCGGTCGAAGAGTTCCCGGTATTCCTTTTCCGTGCCCATCGTCTTCCTCCCGTACGGGTCCGGCTACTGCCCGGGCCGCTTGCGCGTGGTCCTGGGTTTCGGCGGTTCCTCCGCCTCGGGTGGTGCCTGGCCTTCTCCGGCGCCGTGCCCCTCACGGAGTTCGGCGACCGAAGGCACCGGCGGCGTCCGGCCGGGCGGCGGCGTGAGCTGCGGGGTGGGCGGCGCGGGCGGGTTCGGGTCGGACGACGACGGCGAACCGTCCCGCCCGATCGGCTCGGCGATCCGGACGACCTCCTGGAGGTGGTCGTCGAGTTCGTCGATGGCCCGCTGCACACGGGAGCTGAAGAACCCCGGGGGAAGCGACGCGCGGAAGTTGCCCGGCACGTCGCCGTTGGAACCGCCGGTGCTCTGCCGGGGAAGGTTCGCCACGATCCGCTGCAACCGCGTCGCGATCTGCAGGAACGACGTGCCGACGCCTTCCTTGCCCGCCGACTCGATGAGCTTGCCGCCCTCGAAGGTGGCGAACTCGCGGATCCAGCGCAGCAGCCCGCCGAGCGACATGGTCCCGCCCTGCGGATCGGGGACGCGGAGCACCTCGAGGTCCTCCTGCTGGACGAACACCGACCGCAGCATCGCGACGACCTCGTCGACCTGCGACGCGGTCGCGGACAACAGCCGCGAGAGCGCGACCACGGCCGGACCGAAGAACGGCTGGCCACCGGCCGGCTGCGAGAACGGGTCGATCTTGTCGCGTGCGTCCTGCCAGCCCCTGAACAACGAGACCACCCAATCCGTCAGCGTGATGAAGGAGGTCTGGATCCGTTCCTCTTCGATCGTGTTGACCTTGCCCGAGACCAGGCCGAGCTCGTCCCGCAGCTGGCCGAGGTGTCCTTGCGTACGGTCTCCGGCGCCGACCGCGAGCCCGCCGTTGCCCAGCAGCAGCAGGAAGAGCTGATCGACCCGCGCCACGCGGATCAACGGGCTCTCCAGCTCCTGCCGGATCTGTTCGAGGTCGTGCCGGACGAGCGCGCGGAAACCCTCCGCGTTCTCGGGATCCGAGTCCGTCCTCAGTGGACGGAGCGAATCGAGCAGTGCCAGCGAGTCCTTGACCGCGCTCCTGGCCCTCGCGGCGAGCGAGGCCTGGCCGCCGGTGACGGCGCCGAGGTCGGCCTGGATCGCGTACCCGCGCGGAGTCCATTTCGCCTCGGTGCGGCCTTGGACCTCTTTCAGTTCGAAACTGCCGGTCAGCGCGGCCACGAAGCCTTTGGTATCGCCTTCACGCCACTTCCAGCCGAGCATGTCGCTGATCGTCTGTTCGGCGAGTTTGCCGGGGGCCGCCGCCTGCGGTGGGTACTGCCCGGTCGACAGCGGATACGCGCTGTCGATGTCCTGTGCGCGCGGCAACGTCGCGCCGCGGTCGTCGTTGATCGTCATCGGGTCGCCCCACATCCCTTGAATTCGGCCAGTTCCACTGCTTCACGCCAGCACCGCACCATCACGTCCTCCGCCGAGGACAAGGCGGCGGCGCATTGGTCCACCCCGGCGTGGAAGCTCTTCGCCCAGCCCCGCCATTCCTGTTCCCGTCCGTGCACCGCGCGCAGCAGCCCGGAGACCGCGTGGTGCGAGCGGCAGTGCCCGTCCACCCGCCGCCGCAGGTTCAGCAGCGACGACGCCGTGGTGTGCAACGACTCCGCGCTCACCGTGCCCTGTGTCGCGCGCGTGGCCGCCTCGACCTCACCGGTGCCGTCCAGGACGACCTCGGCGAGATGATCCGCCGCGGCCAGCCCGACGCCGGCGGGCCGGTCTTCGGCGACACTGATCTCCAGGGCCCGCCAGCACGCGGCCACCTGGTTCACTTCCTTGCCCAGCCGGGAGAATTCGGTGTCGAGCGTCATCTCGCCCTCCTGCCGAGCTCTTCCATGAAGAAGCCGAAAAGCCGTTTCGGCGGAGCCATCCGTTCGTCGAGCGCGAACCGGACCGCGCCGATCAGGAACCGTTCCGGCACCACGCCGGGGGAGACCCCGTCGGCCAGCCTTCCCGCGGCTTCTTCGATCATCGCCTGTTCCTTGGCTTCGAACCGCAGCACCTTCGCCAGGGGACGGTGCCCGAGCGAGGGAAAAGAGGTGAAGCACATCGCGTCCACCACCACGGGGATCGCCTTGTCCGCCGTCCTCAGCAGTGCGGGTGGCGCGTTCACCAGCTTCGCCCGCGGGTACAGCTTGTGCCACATCTCCGCATACGCCTCCGCGTGCCGGGTGAAACCCATGCGGCGCAACAGCTCCACCGAGATCTTCGCCCGGAGGTACGGCACCGGGTGCACCGCGCGCGGGGCGAACCCGGTCGTTTCGAGTTCGGTGCGCCCGATGACGTCGAACAGCGAACCGACGACCGCCGGGCCACCCAGCAGCAGCGCGGACAGGTCGGCGAACGTCTCCCGATTCCACCTGACCCAGACGCCGGTCACCTCCCTCGGCACCCTCGCTTCGACGAGCCTCGCCGCCACCTGCAGCGGGATCGCCCTGGCGAGGCCTAGATCGTTCTGCAGGTTGTGACTCACCTCGTGCAGGACCGCGCCGAGCGTCCACGGATTCACCAGCCGGTGGTACGGAAGCTGGATCAGCGGAAAGGGGTTGAGCCGGTTCCCCAGCCGCCGCAAGGGGATCCCGCGGCGCGAGGTGGCCGGGCCGGACCCGGTGCGCAGGTAGCAGAACGGCGGCGGGGTCGGGATCGACCGCCAGCGCCCGATCCCTAGATAGGCGTACTGGTAGCAGTCGAGAGCCACCCGGTCGCATGCCACCAGCCATGGGGCGAACGCGCCTTGCCGTTGGTTGAACAGATCGAGGTAGAAGTCCCAGACCCCTTCGGTGGTCTTGACCCAGCGCTGTGCCCGGGACTTCGCCCGCAACAGCCGGGCGAGCTCGGCGCGCTCCGGCCGCGCCACCGCCTCGTCCGCGGCACGGCGAACCGCACGGGTCGCCGAGTACAACGGCTTCCGCAAGGTCGCCATCGTCCGGTTGACCGCCGCGAGATGCGCCCGGCTCGGGCCGGTGGCCGGGTCGCCGAACTCCGACCAGCGGAACGGCCGCAGCGCCTCCAGATGCCGTTCCACGTTGGTGGCCTGGGACAGCACCCAAGCCGTCAGCTCGTCGTCCCCGGACGGCCTCGCCCGCCGGAACCCGGTGGACGAGGCCGATTCACCGGATGCCGCGGGCAGCGCCTCAGCGGCGGCGCGCACGGCCGCGCGCCTTGCCACGACGGGCGGCACCCGCCCGGGCCCGGGGCTGTGTCCTGCGCCCGCCGCGGGCGGCGGGACGACGGCGCTGCTGCGGACGGCCGCGGCGGCGCTGCTGCTGGTTCCGGCGGTTCGCGGACGCGTTCTGCGCGCTGTTCACGGTGTGGCCGACCAGCCGGCGCGTGATGTACCGGGCGTTGATCGGGCGGCCGTCGGCGTACCGGCGCCCGACGTCGCGGGCGGTGCGGCCGATGATCTTCGGGATGTGCCGGACGGCACGGCGGGTCGCCGGATTACGCCACAGCTTGCGCCCGAGGTTCACCGCGCCGCGGATCAGCTGCGGACCGTGTTTGATGATCTTCGGCGCCGCCCACTTCGCCGCCTGGAACGCCAGCGGCGCGAGCGCGCCGAGGAAGGCCTCCGCCTCGTCCTCGGTCTCGGCGTTCTCGGCCTGGAAGGCCAGCTGCGCCATCATCTCGGCGTCGGGATAGACCCGCCGCGCCGGATGCGTGAAGTCCTCGTCCTCGGATTCCAGTTCGAACTCGTCCTCGAGTTCGCGGACGACGGCCTCGAACTCGGACTCGAATTCGTCTTCGTCCTCGTACTCGCCGTAGACCTCGTCCTCCAGCTCGTCTTCGAGCTCCCGGGCCAGGCCGCCTAGCTCGTCTTCGAACTCGTCCTCGTCCTCGAATTCGCCTTCCAGTTCGTCCTCGAGTTCGTTTTCGAACTCGGCCTCGAGTTCACGGCTCAGCTCGTCTTCCAGCTCGCCGTCCACTGCCGCATAGCCACGGCTCATAACCGTTCTCCTCTGCTCCGGTGAAAATCCGCGATCGCCGGCGCGGTGCGTCGGTGAGCACTGACCCGACACTGCCCGCGCACCGGGGTGCACCGGTAGTCACACGTTCTTGCGTGACATGAATCGACTAGTTCGTACTTGTCACACAAACCGACGATGCGCTTTTCCTGTCGGAGGGGTTTGCTAGAGAAGGAGGGAGACCTAGAGGGGGGAGGCCGGTCTATGTCCACGAGCCCGGTGATGGGATTTCCTGCGTCGTCGCTACACGATCTCGCGCGGCAGCGGGCGACGGTCGTCACGGAGGACGAAGCCGTACGAAAGCTGGCGAGATCACTCGTCAGACGTGTCATGGAACTGAACGACGGGGGCTCCGTGCAGCGGAAGCCGCTGCTCGACGTCACCGAACACGGCGTCAGATGCCTGCTCGTCCCGGTGGCGCCGGAACCACACGACCTGCTCAGCCCGCGCGAACACGAAGTGGCGCGCATGGTCGGGCGTGGCTATACGAACAAGCAGATCGCCGGCGTACTGGAAATCAGTTTGAACACGGTTTCCGCGCATATGCGCCGGATCTTCACCAAACTGGGGGTCGGTTCACGGGCGGCGATGGTGGCCGCGTTGACCGGTGAAAATCTCGCCGCCGGATGAGGCGGGATGTCTCACGGGCCCCATTGGTCACAGAACTGCGTTGGTGGGCCTGAAGCGCGCGGGTCGGGTTGGTCGTGAGTGGCGATTCGGGTTCTAAGCCGAATCGCCACTCACGACCCACGCGAGACCGCACTCACGTGATCGAAGCCGAAACTCGTGTGATCAGCGGCGGAACACCCCGAGTGCGGCCTCCGATCACGCGAGTCACGTCCCTGATCACGCGAGTCACGTCTTTGCTCACGCCGCGCCTGTGTTCCCAGTCCGTGAAGGCATCCTTGAGGGGACCACGAGGCCCTCGAGGAGGACCAATGTTTGTTGATCTACGTCTGACCTGTGTGAGCGGGATTCGCTCTGTTCCAGACCGGGTCGAGCGTTGTCGGTGAAGATTTTGGGACGTTCAGTGTCCCAAATCCTTCATCAATGAACCGAAAGCCCAGTCAATTCGTCTTGCCCCGTAGAGGAATCATCCGAGAGCGGCGCGAAGCCGCCGGTCCCGTTCCTCCGGGGTTTGCCGAGGGCAACTGGTGCACTTCGGGTTGCCCGCCTCGTAGATCAGGCAACAGGAAGCACGGCGCACCACCGTGTTCCGCCCGACCCGGGTGAACCGCGGTTCCGGCAGCCCGAGCCCGATCGCGGCCACGAGCGGCCCCGCCAGCGCGATCGCCCGTTCGGTGTCGCCGGTCCACAGCAGGCGGTTGCCGATGGAATCCGTCGCGATCGCGCCCAGGGCACGCGGATTCGCTTTGGTGACAGCCGAAATCGTGCCGATCGCGGTGCTCAGCGTTCCGGCGAACGCGGCGCCGAGCTCGGCCAGGCCGCCGTCGAGGGCCCGGGACGACCTGGCGCCGGTGAACCGGCCGTCCGGGACGAGGTCGATCGTGATCGCGTCGAGTGACGGGTCCAAGGGATCGCCGCGTACGAGGGATTCCACCGAGGGCGCGACGAGAACGGAGGAGAGCGAGTACCACCAGATCGTGCCGAGCACTTCGGGCAGGGAGCAGCCGTAGAGCTTCGCGGCGCCGCCGATGCGGGCGCTGACCCAGGCGGCGTCGGCGAGCAGGGTCGCGGGTGCCTCCATCAGGACACCGGCCGGTAGAGCGTGACGCTGAACGAAGTGGTGACGTCGACCGGTCCGGTGATCGCGTCGAGGCGTTCACGCCTGCCGTCGCGGTGGAGGTGGTGAGCGCTCGGGCCCATCTCCACCACCTGGCGGATCCGGTCGGGCGCCAACGTCACCTCCTGGGTGACCTCGCGCCGGTCCACCCTGGTGAAGCGTTCGCCGAGGGTGTCCTCCAGCCGCGCGTCCTTGCCGCCGTCGACGGAGATCACCAGATCGCCCAGTTCCCGGAGGTGACCGGGGTTCGGGGTCGCGACCACCAGCAGTCCGTCCTCGGTCAGGACGCGGTGGAACTGCGAGGCGTTGCGGGGCGCGAAGACGTTGAGGATCAGCGACGCGCTCGAATCCGCCACCGGCCAGGGCTCCCATAGATTCCACACGGCCGCGCCCGCGCGCGCGTGCGCGCGAGCGGCCCGGCGCAGGGCGACGGCGGAGACGTCGAGCGCCAGTCCGTACGCGGCGGGGACGGCGTCGAGCACATGCGCGAGGTAGTACCCCGTGCCCGCGCCGGCGTCGATGACCATCCCGTTCTCGACGTGCTCCGAAGCCACCTTCGCGAGAGCGTCGGCGAGGGGCAGGTAAACGCCCGACGACAGAAGGTCGGCACGGGCCGCGACCATCGGTGCCGTGTCCGCGGTCCCCGCCGGGATGCGTGCATGCAGAAGGTTGACGTAACCCTGCTTCGCCACGTCGAAGGAGTGGCCCCGATCGCAACGCACCGTGCGTTCGGTTAACCCGACCGGGTCACCGCAGACCGAACACCGCAACGACCGGACGATCGCCGGTGGCAGAGGGTCATGGCCGGATACACGCGCGTTCATGGCCCTATTCGACCACGAGGTTTCGCAACCGGACAGAACGCACCAGGTGACCGGAAACCTGGCCGTAACAACGCCGTACCGACAGTTCACGAGGGTGAAACCTGAATCGCCGCCCGAGGAAACACCCCGGTCCAAAAATTCCTGCGCAGTACACCCCAGGCACGGGAGGAAGATTGTGCTGAACGCAGGAGACACCGCATGGGTGTTGATCAGCGCCGCGCTGGTCATGCTCATGACACCGGGATTGGCGTTCTTCTACGGCGGCATGGTCCGCGCGAAGAGCGTTCTGAACATGTTGATGATGAACTTCATCGCGCTCGCCGTAGTCGGTGTCCTCTGGACGCTGTACGGCTTCACGATGGCGTTCGGCAACGACGTGGGCGGCGGGTTGCTCGGCAACTTCGACTTCGCGGGGCTCTCGACCATCTCCGGCAAGCTCGCCGGGTTCGCGACCGCCGCGACCAGCACCACGCCCGAGGTCGCCTGGCCCGGCGCGGACGCGTTGCCGCTGTTCGCCTTCGTGATGTTCCAGCTGATGTTCGCGATCATCACGCCCGCGCTGATCTCCGGTGCCATCGCCGACCGCGCCAAGTTCTGGGGCTGGACGCTGTTCGTCGCGGTGTGGGTGACCATCGTGTACTTCCCGGTCGCGCACTGGGTGTTCTCGTTCAACGGCTTCATCAGCGCCGATTCGGTCGGCGGCTGGATCGCCAACCAGCTCAAGGCGCTCGACTTCGCCGGCGGTACCGCGGTCCACATCAACGCCGGTGCGGCGGGTCTCGCCCTCGCGATCGTTCTCGGCAAGCGCAAGGGCTGGCCGAAGGGCACCGGACGCCCGCACAACGTGCCGTTCGTCCTCCTCGGCGCCGCGCTGCTGTGGTTCGGCTGGTACGGCTTCAACGCCGGCTCGGCGCTGGCCGCCAACGACCTCGCCGCCGTCGCGTTCACCAACACCACCGTCGCGACCGCGGCCGCCGTGCTCGGCTGGCTGATCATCGAGCAGATCAAGGTCGGCAAGCCGACCACCCTCGGCGCCGCCTCCGGTGCCGTCGCGGGTCTCGTCGCGATCACCCCGGCGGCCGGTTTCGTCAGCCCGCTGGGTGCGATCGCCATCGGTCTCATCGCCGGTGCCCTGTGCGCCCTGGCGATCAGCCTCAAGTTCCGCTTCGGTTTCGACGACTCCCTCGACGTCGTCGGCGTCCACCTCGTGGGTGGTCTCGTCGGCACGCTGCTCATCGGCTTCTTCGGCACCACCAGCGTCAACTCGCTCGGCGTCGACGGCCTTTTCTACGGCGGCGGCCTCGGCCAGCTGGGCAAGCAGGCGCTCGCGGCGGCCGTGGTCCTCGGCTACTCGTTCGTGCTGACCTTCGTCATCGGCTGGGTGATCAAGAAGCTCGGCGGGTTCCGTGTCAGCGCGGAGGACGAGGTCAGTGGTATCGATGAGGCCCAGCACGCGGAGAGCGCGTACGACTTCACCGGTTCGGGCGGCGGCCTCGGCCAGCCGAGCTCCATCCCGGTCAAGACGTCAACCGCGGCCACGAAACTCGAGGAGAGCAAGGCATGAAGCTGATCACCGCGATCGTCAAGCCGTTCACGCTCGACGACGTCCGCTCCTCGCTGGAGCAGCTGGGCGTGCTCGGCATGACGGTCAGTGAGGTACAGGGCTACGGCAGGCAGAAGGGCCACACCGAGGTCTACCGGGGTGCGGAGTACTCCGTGGACTTCGTGGCGAAGCTGCGGGTCGAGGTCGTCACCGACGATTCCAACGTCGAGAAGGTCCTCGACGCGATCACCACGGCCGCACACACCGGCAAGATCGGGGACGGGAAGATCTGGGTGACGCCGGTGGAGACGGTCATCCGGGTACGCACCGGCGAGCGCGGCTCGGACGCCCTATAGGCGCCCACGATGGCCGACGGGGGTGAGCTGGTCAAGGCCACCGAGCGGTTGCTCGAGGGCAGGCACGGGAGGTTAGGGGCGGCCGCGTTGCGCGCGGCGTGCGTCGACCTCTACGAATTCTGGTTGGGCAAGGGCGCCTCGGCGGCCGGCGTCGACACCGCTGAACCCGGTGTCGCGCTGGCCGCCGTCGGCGGCCTGGGGCGCAGCGAACTGGTGCCCTTCTCCGACCTCGATCTGTTGTTGCTGCACAACGGCAACTCGCGCGTCGGCGAGATCGCCGACGCGATCTGGTACCCGCTGTGGGACGCCAAGATCGGCCTCGATCACTCGGTCCGCACTCCGGGTGAGGCGCTGAAGGTGGCGTCGGAGGATCTGCGGACCGCGATGGGGCTGCTCGACATCCGGCACATCTCCGGGGACGCCGAGATCACCGCCAGGCTGGCGGCCGCGGCACGGGACCAGTGGCGGAGGACCGCCCGGAAACGGATGGACGAACTGTCGGACGCGGTGCGTCAGCGCTGGGCCCGCAGCGGCGAGATCGCGCAGTCAGCCGAGCCGGATCTCAAACACGGCAGGGGCGGGCTTCGCGACTTCGCCGTTCTCGAAGCGCTGGCGGCGGCACAGCTCACGGCGAGGCCCGGCGAGGAACTGCTCGCGGCCAAGAGTCTGCTGCTCGACGTCCGGACGGAACTGCGGCGCGAACTGCGCCGGGAGCGGGACATCCTCAGCGCGCCGGAAGCCGAGACGGTCGCGGGCGAACTCGGCTTCGGCGATCGGTTCACCTTGGCGCGCAAGCTTTCCGGTGCGGGGCGGACGATCGCGTACGCGGTCGACGTCGCGCTCCGGTCCACTGTGGAACCACCGAAGGCGCGGTTCGGCCGCCGTCCGGTGCGGACGCCGCTCGACGAGGGTGTCGTCCTGCACGGGAACGAGGTCGCGCTGGCGCGGGACGCCCTGCCCGCCAAGGATCCGGCCCTGTTGCTGCGGGTCGCCGCGGCGTCGGCCCGGATCCGCAAGCCCATCGCGCACGGGACCTTGCGGGCGCTCGCCGAAACGGCGCCGGAACTGCGCGCGCCGTGGCCCGCCGACGCCCTCAAGGCGCTGGTGGAACTGCTCGGCGCGGGCGAGGGACTCGTCGACGCCGTGGAGGCACTTGACCGCACCGGCCTGTGGGCTCGGTTGTTCCCCGAATGGGGTGCGGTGCGGGATCTCCCGCCGAGGTCGCCGGTGCACTCGTGGACGGTCGACCGGCATCTCGTGCGGGCCGCGGTCGAGGCGTCGAAGCTGACGACCACCGTTTCGCGGCCGGATCTGCTGCTGATCGGCGCGTTGCTGCACGACATCGGCAAGGGCCGCGACGCGGACCACTCCGAACTCGGCGCGAAGATCAGCGCACAGGTGGCGGCCCGGCTGGGGTTGTCGCCCGCCGATTCGGCGCTGGTGGCGGCGATGGTGCGGCATCACCTGTTGCTGCCGCATACCGCGACGCGGCGGGACATCAGCGATCCCGCCACGATCCAGCGGGTCACCAAGACCCTCGACGACAATCTCGTCCTGCTGGAACTGCTGCACGCCCTGACGACGGCCGATTCGCTGGCCACCGGGCCGGGCGTGTGGACGGACTGGAAGGCGCGCCTGCTCGCCGAACTGGTGTCCGGCTGCGAAGAAGCGTTACACGGCAAGGGTTTCGTGCCGCCGGAGCCGATGGGTGCCGAACAGCGGGAGCTCGTCGCCGAAGCCGTCGCGTCCGGCCGCGGCGAGGTGCGGATCACCGCCGCCGGCAAGGTGGTGACGGTGGTGCTCGCCGTCCCGGCCCGCGCGGAACTGCTGGCCCCCGCGGCCGGTGTGCTCGCGCTGAACTCGCTCGAAGTCCACGCGGCGGTGCTGCGCGGGCACGACGGGGGACGGGCGGGAGTCTTCACGGCGTCACCGAAGTTCGGCTCGCTGCCCGACGTCACGCTGCTGCGGGAGCAGTTCGCACGGGCGGTGGCGGGGACGCTGCCGCTCACCCAGCGGCTCGCGGCGAAGGAACGGGACTACGGCGGAGGGGAGGCGCCGCCGGCCGGGGCGAAGGTGATCTGGTTCGACGACGAGACCAGCGGGCGCGACACCGTCGTCGTCGAACTGCGGGCCGCGAACCGGATCGGGCTGCTGTACCGGGTCGCGGGCGCGTTGCGCCGGTGCGAGGCCGAGGTGCGGTGGGCGAAGGTGGCCACGCTCGGCGGTGCCGTCGTCGACTCGTTCGCCGTGGTGCCGCGGAGCGGCCGGATCGACCAGGCGTGGCGGTCGAAGGTCGAAGCGGCACTGCTGGCGGCCGCTTCCTGAGGCGCCTGCCTGATCGTTTGGGGACGCCGCCCGCCGGGTAGGCGAGCGCCATGCCTGATCCCACTCTGCTCGCGCTGGGATCCGCCCTCTGTTACGGATTCGTCGACTTCGCGGGCGGGCTCCTGGCCAGGCGGGCCGAGTTCGCCGCCGTCGCGTTCGCCGGCCAGGTGGGCGGCTTCTTGTTCATGCTCGGTGCCGTATTGCTGTTCACGACGGCGGATCCGTCGATGGCCCTCGGTGCCGGGGTTCGCCGGGATCGGGCTGGCGGTCGTCGCGCTGATGGCCGTTTCGCGCTCCGGCGCGGGTGACGCGGAAGGCGCGAAGTCCTCGGTCCGGGACGCGCTGATCGCCAGCGCCGGATTCGCCGTCCAGTATCTCGCGCTGGCGCAGGCGGTACCGGAAGCCGGTCTCTGGCCGGTCGTGGCGAGCAGCCTGGCGGCGACTTCGGCGATCCTCCCGATCGTCATCCGGCGATGGAACGGCGTGCGGCTGCCGTGGCGCTCCGTGAGCGGCCCGGCCCCGTGCGATCGGCGGGATTGGTCCTGGCGGCGGCCGCGGTGGTCCTGCTCGGTTACGGCTGACCTCGGGTTCGGGGTGTCGTGCGAGTCGCGGAGGGTAGCGGTGGCAGGATGTGCGCGGTCGAGACCCGAAGGAGCCGGAGGGCGGTGAGCGCGTGCTGGAGCACGAGCAGAACCCGCCCGGACCGCAGCGGATCACGCTGCCGCCGACCGTCGTCGCCTCCCATCTGCGCGCGTGCGCGGACGACCTCGCCGTCTCCCTCACCGCTTCCGGTACCGCCGCGACCGTGCCCGAACTGCTCAAAGTGGTCCGGCACCTCGTCGCGGGCCAGCAGGCGCTGGCCATCGCGCTCGAAGGCATGGCGGGCCGCGTCGAAGGGGGCGGCGAAGGCGCGCTGGCCACCGCCCCGATGGTCGACGTCGAGGTGGTCGCCGAAGTGCTCCGTGCGGCGGCCACCGCTGTCGACTGTTCGGCCGAGGCACTCGCCGAATCGCGCCCGTCATTCGAATGTGTGAGCGATTCAGTGGCCCCTGACACCCGTTTGTAGCTGTCCCGCCGCTTCGGCGCGTGGATACGCTGACCAGGCGGAGGTGGGCCATGCGCGCGGTGTGGAAAGGCACGATCGGATTCGGGACCTACGCCATTCCGGTGAAGGCGTACAGCGCGACCGAAGAGCACAACATCCCCCTCCACCAGGTGCACGAGGCGGACGGCGGCCGGGTGCGGGTGAAGTGGGTCTGCGAGGTCGACGGCGCCGAGGTGCCCACGGCCGAGATCGCGAAGGGGTATCCCGTCCCCAACGGCGACGTCGTCCTGCTGACCGCCGGCGACTTCGCGTCGCTGCTCGCACCGACCACCCAGTCGATGGACGTCGTCGGCTTCACCCCGGCCGACCAGGTCGACCCGATGTACTTCGCGCGCAGCTACTACCTGGAACCGGAGCCGGCGGGCACCAAGCCCTATGTGCTGTTGAGCGAGGCGCTGCAGCAGTCCGGGCGGATCGCGATCGTGAAGGTGACCTTGCGGCAGCGCGAGACGCTGGGCGCGCTGCGCGTGCGGGACCAGGTGATCCTGCTCGAGACGATGCTGTGGCCCGACGAGATCCGGCGGCCGGACTTCCCGTTCCTGCACGAGGACGTCGACCTGCGGCGCGGGGAACTGCGGAACGCGGTCTCGCTGATCGAAGACCTCACACAGGATTTCGAGCCCGGCCGGTACACCGATCACTACCGTGAGGCGCTCGAAGCACTCATCCAGGCCAAGCTGGACGGCGACGACGTCCTCCAGCCCACCGCCGCCGAACAGGCGGAAGGTGTGACGCGGCTGCTGGCCGCCTTGCAGCAGGGCCCGGTCGAGAAGGCCAAGGAAGCGGCGGACAAGGCACGCCAGGCGCGGACGCGGGCGAAGCGGGCTTCGTCGTCGGCGTCGTCGGCCAAGACCAGTTGAGTAGATCTACTCAGGGGGAGTTGGGGGTCTTCACGCTGCCGTGACCCCAGGGTGACCGGGCATGGTTATGCCATCGCGCGGAGAGAGCGCGGGCAGCGAATCGCCTGGTACTGGGGGTCCGGCGATACCGAGTCCCGCGAAGCTCGCCAAGTGTGCTTACGGTCGGCTCGCGGGGAGGCGAGCCTTCCGTAGGGGCTCCGGTACCGGTCTGCGAGGGGCGACCGGTCCCGGAGCCCTGTTTTCTGCGCTAGTAATGACGCATGGGCGAGGCTTGGCCGTCATGCGAGCGCGAGGACTGCCGCGGCGTGCGCGTCCTCGACTTCGATCACTGTCTCGAGCATCTCGAACCCGGGCGGCAGGACGAGTACTTCCGCGGTCTCTCGCTCGGCGCCGAAGTCGATCTCCGGGGGACCACGCTTTCCGGGGAACTCGTCACGAGACTCGTCGACGCCGTCGGGAGCATCGACGGCCGTCGCGCGGAGTTCGGCCGCGCGGATTTCGCCGAGACACGCTTTCCCGGGCTCGTGGTTTTCGAAGACGTCACGTTCTTCGACGCGGACTTCACCGACGCCGTGTTCGAGGGCTCCGTCAGCTTCGACAAGGCCGGTTTTCGTGACAGTGCCTCGTTTCTTCGCAGCCGGTTCGAAGACCGGACGACATTCGAAGACGTCGTTTTCGACGATGCCACATTCGAAGGCGCGTACTTCGCCGGTGAGACCGGGTTCGACCGGGCGATCTTCAAGGAAGGAACCTTCACTCGCGCGCGCTTCGCGGGGGCTGTCTGCTTCGACGGCGCCGTCTTCAAGCGGCCCGCTGACTTCATACGCGGATCGTTCGACGGGCGCGCCTCCTTCTGTAGGACGAAGTTCGAAAGTGCCGCGTTGTTCTCTTCGGACCAGGGGTTCGCCGATGAGGTCCGATTCGACGGCGCGGAATTCGGAGACGAAGCCGAGTTCAACTTGCTGCGTTTCGACGACCGCGCCAGCTTCCTAGGTGCCAAGTTCGCCGGGGACGCGATGTTCGACGCCGCCACGTTCGGTGACGACGCGTGCTTCGTTGACGCCTGTTTCGAAGGGCACGCGATGTTCGAAGACGTGAGATTCCGTTCGGACGCCCGTTTCCGAGGAGCCGTCTTCGTCGCGGCCGATCGTTTCGGTCCGGTCAGCGCCGAACGGCTGGACTTCGGCCGCGCGACCTTCCGAAGCCGGATGACCCTCTTCGCCGGATCACCGGAGATGGACTGTTCCGAGACCAAATTCGAGGAAGGGGTCACGCTGAGGCTGGTCCGTCACTCGAACCTCGGCTTGGAAAGGTCCGTGTTCGGCAAGGCTTCGACGGTCTCGGGAGCCGCGTCCGTGACGTCCGTCGAGGGAGCGGACGTCGCCGACCTCGTGTTCACCGACGCCGACTTGGCGAATTGCCGCTTCGCGGGCGCGCATCACCTGGACAAGCTGCGGCTGGAAGGCGCCTGCACATTCGGCTCGTACCGCAACCGCCAGGTCCTCGCCGAGGAACACGTCTGGCGAAGTGACCGAAGCGCGCCAGTCGGCCCCCGCCGCATCGCCGACCTCTACCGGCAGCTCCGCAAGGCACAGGAAGACAGCAAGAACGAGCCCGGCGCCGCCGACTTCTACTACGGCGAGATGGAGATGCGCCGCCACAGCCCGGCCACCCCGTGGTCCGAGCGTTTCATCCTCTACCTCTACTGGCTCATCTCCGGCTACGGCCTCCGCGCCCTCAGAGCCCTCGCGACCCTGGCCGTCCTCATAGCCGTCGTGAGCACGAGCATCTGGTTAGGCGGCTTCAAGACCACGCCCGCCTTCGGGGACACCCTCATCTACGTCGCCCAGAGCACCGTTTCGCTGGACACGAAACTGGCGACGCTGCCGAAGGAGCTGACACCGTTGGGCGAGGTCCTGCGGCTGGTCATGCGCGTCCTCGGGCCGCTGCTGCTCGGACTGACCCTGCTGGCCGTCCGCAACCGCGTCAAACGCTGACCTCGGACACCGACTACCCTGGGAAGCCGCCGGTTCGTACCGGCGAGCCACAACGACCCAGCTGGAGCGTGCACACCCGTGTTCGACACCCTCTCCGATCGGCTCACGTCCGCCCTGCAGACCCTGTCTCGCAAGGGCAGGCTCTCCGACGCCGACATCGACGCCACCGCGCGCGAGATCCGGATCGCGCTGCTCGAGGCGGATGTCGCGCTGTCTGTGGTGAAGGACTTCATCGCCCGGATCAAGGAGCGCGCCAAGGGCGCCGAGGTGCACGGCGCGCTGAACCCGGCGCAGCAGGTCATCAAGATCGTCAACGAGGAACTCGTCACCATCCTCGGCGGCGAGACCAGGCGGCTCACGTTCGCGAAGAACCCGCCGACGGTCATCATGCTCGCGGGTCTGCAGGGTGCCGGTAAGACGACGCTCGCGGGCAAGCTCGCGATGTGGCTGAAGAAGCAGGGCCACGCGCCGATGCTGGTCGCGTGTGACCTCCAGCGCCCCAACGCGGTCACGCAGCTGCAGGTCGTCGGCGAGCGGGCCGGGGTCGCGGTCTTCGCGCCCGAGCCGGGCAACGGCGTCGGCGACCCGGTCGACGTCGCCCGCCGCGCCATCGACGAGGCCAAGCGCGCCCAGCACGACATCGTCCTGGTCGACACCGCCGGCCGTCTCGGCGTCGACGAAGAGCTGATGAAGCAGGCCGCGGACATCCGCGACGCCGTTTCCCCGGACGAGACGCTGTTCGTCGTCGACGCGATGATCGGTCAGGACGCGGTCACCACGGCCGAGGCGTTCCGCGACGGCGTCGGCTTCACCGGTGTCGTGCTCACCAAGCTCGACGGTGACGCCCGCGGCGGTGCCGCGCTGTCGGTCCGCCAGGTCACCGGCCAGCCGATCCTGTTCGCCTCCAACGGCGAGAAGCTCGAAGACTTCGACCTCTTCCACCCGGACCGGATGGCCAGCCGGATCCTCGGCATGGGTGACGTGCTCAGCCTCATCGAGCAGGCCGAGCAGCACTTCGACCAGGAGAAGGCCGAGCAGACCGCGGCCAAGCTCGGCAGCGGCCAGCTCACCCTCGAGGACTTCCTCGAGCAGATGCTCGCGGTCCGCAAGATGGGCCCGATCGGCAACCTGCTGGGCATGCTGCCCGGCGCGGGGCAGATGAAGGACCAGCTCGCGCAGGTCGACGACAAGCAGCTCGACAAGCTGCAGGCGATCATCCGCGGCATGACCCCCGCCGAGCGGGCCGACCCGAAGATCATCAACGCCTCGCGCCGCGTCCGGATCTCGAAGGGGTCCGGTGTCGCCGTCCGCGACGTCAACGACCTGGTCAACCGGTTCTTCGAAGCGCGCAAGATGATGGCGCAGATGGCGGGCCGCTTCGGCTTCGGCGGCGGAGGCGGCGGCAGCAAGAACCGCAAGGGCAAGAAGGGGAAGAAGGGCAAGGGGCGCGGCCCGACGCAGCCCAAGGTCCGTGGCGGCTTCCCCGGCGGCATGCCGATGCTGCCCCCGGGTGGCGGGATGCCTGGGGGAGCTGGCATGCCCGACCTGTCGCAGCTCGGCGGCATGAACGACGTACCCGGGTTCGACCCGAAGAAGTTCAAGCTGCCGAAGGACAAGTAGCCCGTGGAGGCGCTGCACCTGGCCGGCGTCGTCCTGCCGGACGGCGAGCATCGTGAGCTGTGGGTCACCGGCGGCCGGATCACGACCGAACCGGTGGCCGGAGCGGAAACCGTTGTCCGGGAAGGGTTTCTCGTTCCCGGCCTGGTCGACGCGCACTGCCATCCCGGAATCGGGGTCGGCGGCGCGACCACCCTCGAAGAGGCAGCCGGGCAGGCGATCACCGACCGCGACGCCGGGACGCTGCTGATCCGCGACTGCGGGCTGCCCATCGACGTCCGGCCGTTGCAGGAGCGCGCCGACCTGCCGCGGATCATCCGCGCCGGACGGCATCTCGCCCTGCGCAAGCGCTACATCCCCGGCCTCGGTATCGAACTCGAAGACCCTTCCGAGCTGCCGAAGGCGGTCGCCGAACAGGCCCGTGACGGCGACGGCTGGGTCAAGCTCGTCGGCGACTGGATCGACCGCGGGGTCGGCGATCTCGCGCCGCTGTGGCCGGACGACGTCCTCGCCGAGGCCATCGCCGCCGCGCACGCCGAGGGCGCCAAGGTGACGGCGCACGTGTTCGGCCAGGCCGCGTTGCCCGGCTTGATCGACGCGGGGATCGACTGCCTCGAACACGGCACGGAGCTCTCGGCGGACCAGCTGGGCGTCCTCGCCGAACGCGGCATCGCGCTCGTGCCGACCCTGATCAACATCGAGAACTTCCCCGGCATCGCGGACAAGGCGGGCAAGTACCCGGTGTACGCGGACCATATGCGCGCGCTGCATGCCGGCGTGGGGGAGATGGTCTCGACGGCGATCGAGGCCGGTGTCCAGGTGTACGCGGGCAGCGACGCGGGCGGCATGGTCGAGCACGGCAGGCTCGTCGACGAGATCGAGGCGCTGCACAAGGCGGGCATGTCCGCTGAGCAGGCGCTGGCTTCGGCTTCGTGGGCGGCTCGCGACTGGCTCGGCGTGCCGGGAATCGTCGACGGCGCTTCGGCCGATCTGCTCGTCTACCCGTCCGATCCGCGTGAGGATCTCGCGGTGCTCCGCCATCCGAGCCACATCGTGCTGCGTGGCAAGATCTACGCCTGACCCGACTCCATCCGTGACGGGAGCGGTACCTAGCGTGGAGGCGTGGTGGACGACGGGCAGGCTCGCGAGCGTCTGGTGCTCGGAGCGCACTGGGGATTCGTAGCGTTCTTCGCGGGCATCGCCGGATACCACCTCGTCACGCTCGTCATGAGCTTCCTGATGTCGGGCCGCTTCGGTGGCTACGACCCGCTCGAACTCCGTGACGTCGGCCCGTTGCTGATCCTCGCCTTCCTGCCGACCCTCGTCCTCGGGCTCGGCCCCGCGGTCGGTTCTCGCGTCTGGGGGCAGGGGCTTCGCACGGACTTCGGGCTCAAGCCCACGTGGCGCGACGTCCGGATCGGCCTCGCCTGCGGAGCCGCCGCGCTCGCCGCCGGCTACCTCCTCAACCTGCTCCTGCTCGCCGTCTACGGGACCGACAGCGACGACAGGACCTTCTCCGACGTCTCGCCCGGACCGATCACCGAACTCTCGGGCACCACCGAAGGCGACACGATCTGGTTGGTGCTGGCCGCGGTCATCGTCGTCCTCGCCGCGCCGGTCACCGAAGAACTGCTCTTCCGCGGCACGCTGTGGAACGCCATGGGCTTCCATCGCCTGCCCTCGTGGGTGATCCTGCTGGTCACCGCGCTCGTGTTCGCCCAGTTGCACGGCGAGGCCGCGCGCACGATCGCGTTGTTCGGCCAAGGGATCGCCATCGGCCTCGCCCGCTATCTGTCCGGCCGGGTGAGCGCGTCGGTGATCGCGCACGCGGCCAACAACCTCCCACCGGCTGTATTGCTCTTCGCGGCGAGGTGATCGCCGCTCCAGGCGGTTAGAGTCTTTGAGTAACCGAACGATCACCGGAGGATCGGCGTGACCGTATCTCAGCCAAGGGAGCCGATCCCCGAGGCGGCGCCGCCGGACGAGCTCACTGCCGGAGGTGAGGTGGCCGCGCCCGACACGCCACCGCCGCATCGCTGGGGATTCGGAGCCTTCCTCCTGGTGGAGGCCGTCCTGCTGGCGTCGGCGGCGTTCATCAGCGTCCTGCTCGGCGACGTCCAGCCCGGCCAGCCCCTGCCGATGCGCATGGTGCTGCTGGGCACCATGGTGCCGACGATGATCGCCGCCGGGGTCGCGCTGCTGATCACCCGGCTGCGGGGCAACGGCCCGTTCACCGACCTGCGGATCGGCTGGAGCTGGGCCGACGTCAAGGTCGGGCTCAAACTCGGCGTGCTCGGGCTCGGGCTCACCTCGTTCGCCGCCTACGTCTGGACGCAGATCGTCGGCAACGAGAACGCGACCTCGGCGATCAGCGCGCTCGTGGAGGATCGGCGGATGTCGGTCTCGGCGGCCGTCGTCATGTTCATCTACCTCTGGCTGGTCGGGCCGATCTGCGAGGAGATCATCTACCGCGGCCTGCTCTGGGGCGCGGTGGAACGGTTGACGTGGCGCACCGAACGCTGGGGGAGGATCGCGGCGTTCCTGGTCTCCACGGCCGTTTTCGCGGCGAGCCACCTCGAACCGCTGCGCACCACGTTGCTACTGGTGATCGCGATCCCGATCGGGCTGGCCAGGGTGTTCACCGGGCGGCTGCTCGGCAGCGTGGTCGCCCATCAGGTGAACAACTTCCTCCCGGCCGTGACGATCCTGCTCGCCTCGCTCGGGATAGCCGCGTTCTGACAGCCGATTAGCGTCTGGCAGAATGTACGCTTGCCTGCTTTGGCCGGACCCTCTCACCGCGCCCGAGCTCACCCTTCGGGTGTGCGCAGCCGTGTCCCCACTCGGCTGGCGTGCGCCTTCCACATGCATCAGAGAGAACTGAGGAGTACCCACACCCGTGGCCGTCAAGATCAAGCTGCAGCGTCTCGGCAAGATCCGTGCGCCGTACTACCGCATCATCGTCGCCGACGCGCGCACCCGCCGTGATGGCAAGGCCATCGAGACGATCGGCAAGTACCACCCCAAGGAAGAGCCGAGCTTCATCGAGGTCGACACCGAGCGGGCCCAGCACTGGCTGTCCGTCGGCGCCCAGCCGACCGAGCCGGTCCAGCGCATCCTTGAGATCACCGGTGACTGGCAGAAGTTCAAGGGCCTCCCGGGCGCCGAGGGCACCCTGAAGGTCGCCGAGCCGAAGCCGTCGAAGCAGGACCTGTTCAACGCCGCGCTCGCGGCCGCCGGTGACTCGGCCTCCGCCGAAGCCACCACGCCGAAGAAGAAGTCCGCCCCGAAGAAGGCCGAGGCCGAGAAGGCCGAAGCCGCCGAGGGTGACAAGGCCGAGGCGTGAGCTTCCTCGCTGACTCCCTCGAACACCTGGTGCGCGGGATCGTCGACAACCCGGACGAGGTCCGGGTCGAGCTGCTGACCACGCGCCGTGGCCGCACGCTCGAGGTGCACGTGCACCCCGACGATCTCGGCAAGGTGATCGGCCGGGGCGGTCGTACCGCGACCGCCCTGCGCACCGTCATGGGCGGCATCGGTGGCCGCGGCGTCCGCGTGGACGTCGTCGACACCGATCGCTGACCAAGGACAGAACGGGATGGACGTCGTAGTCGGCCGTATCGCCAAGGCGCACGGAATCCGCGGGGAACTCGCGGTGGACGTGCGCACGGACTCGCCGGAACAGCGGTTCGCGGTCGGTTCGGCCGTCACGACGAAGCTGCGTGACGGCAGCAGCAGAGACCTCACCATCGCAGCCGCCCGCGAACACAGCGGGCGGCTGCTGGTGCGTTTCGAAGAGGTGCTGACCAGGGACGTCGCGGAGACCCTCCGCGGCGCGCTGCTGATCGCCGACACCTCGGCGCTGCCGCCGACCGAAGACCCCGACGAGTTCTACGACCACGAACTCGAAGGCCTGCGGGCCGAACTCGCCGACGGCACCGTCGTCGGCAAGGTACGCGAAATCGTGCATTCGCCCGCCGGGGAACTGCTGTCGATCGACCACGACGGGCGCGAGGTGCTGGTGCCGTTCGTGAAGGCGATCGTCCCGGCCGTCGACGTCGCCGGCGGCCGCGTGGTCCTCGACCCGCCGGAAGGCCTGCTGGACGCCTGATGCGCCTCGACGTAGTCACGATCTTCCCCGAATACCTCGATCCGCTCCGCGCCGCGTTGCTCGGGCGCGCGATCGACCGCGGCCTCATCGAGGTCGGCGTCCACGACCTGCGGAACTGGACGCACGACGTCCACCGCGCCGTCGACGACGCCCCGTACGGCGGCGGGCCCGGCATGGTGATGAAACCGCAGATCTGGGGCCCCGCCCTGGACGACGTCTGCGGCGAGAACACCCGTCTCGTGGTCCCGACGCCCGCCGGGCGGCCGTTCACCCAGGCCATGGCCCATCAGTACGCCGCGGAAGAGCACCTGGTGTTCGCCTGCGGGCGCTATGAGGGCATCGACCAGCGGGTGATCGACGACGCCGCGCGTCGGATGCCCGTCGACGAGGTCTCCATCGGCGACTACGTGCTGGTCGGCGGCGAGGCCGCGGTCCTGGTGATGGTCGAGGCCGTCGTCCGGCTGCTGCCCGGAGTGCTCGGCAACGCCCGCTCCGCCGAAGAGGACTCGTTCTCCGACGGTCTTCTCGAAGGACCCAGCTACACCCGGCCGGAGGTCTGGCGCGATCTGGCCGTCCCCGACGTCCTGCGCTCGGGGAACCACGCGCTGATCGACCGCTGGCGCCGCGACCAGGCGCTGGAGCGCACCGTACGGCGCAGGCCCGAACTGATCGGCCTGCTGCCGGAGGGTAGTCTCGACAAGCACGATCTCAAGGTCCTCGACCGGTTGGCCGAGGGCAGCGACCAGGCCGGGTCAACCACCTGAGACCTGGTCTGCAATACTTGACAGGTTGGCGTGAGTGGACGCGCGGCTTCGCAGCCGGCGCCGTACACCGGAACGCCATCAGCCCCCGGGTAGGTCGCAGTGCCCGACACTGCGCGCCCAAGCTGCACGTAAGCCATACGAAGACGAGGACGGACCACCGATGAACACCCTGGACGCGCTGGACGCGCAGTCACTGCGTTCCGACATCCCGGACTTCCGACCGGGCGACACGCTCAAGGTTCACGTCCGCGTCATCGAGGGCAACCGCGAGCGCAACCAGATCTTCCAGGGCGTCGTGCTGCGTCGCCAGGGCGGCGGCATCCGCGAGACCTTCACGGTCCGCAAGGTGTCGTTCGGCATCGGCGTGGAGCGCACCTTCCCGGTGCACTCGCCGAACATCGCCGAGGTCGAGGTCTTCAAGCGCGGCGACGTCCGCCGGGCGAAGCTGTACTACCTCCGCGAGCTGCGCGGCAAGGCCGCCAAGATCAAGGAACGCCGCGAAAACCGCGAGACGGCCTCCGCCAAGTAGGTAGCCACTCGGTTACAGGTAACCTGGCGTCGTGGTCGAACCCGTGTCCCAGAACACCTCCGAAGACGAGCCCGATCGCCCCGAAGAGGAGCGCCCCACCCGGGCCTCCCGCCGGGGCCGGTCCGGTTCCAAGAAATTCGGCAAGGTCAACAAGAAGCGGTCGTTCTGGAAGGAACTGCCGATCCTGATCGTCGTCGCCCTCGTGCTGACGATCTTGATCCAGCAGTTCCTCGCCAAGGTCTACATGATCCCCTCGGGATCGATGGAGACCACTTTGCACGGCTGCTCGGGATGCACGGGCGACCGGATCCTGGTCGATCGGATCACGTACGACTTCACCGATCCCGCCCCGGGCGACGTGGTGGTCTTCAAGGGCCCGCCCGCCTGGGTCGGCGAGATCGACACGCCGGAGTCCAGCAACATCTTCGTCACCGGATTCCGCACGCTGGGTTCCCTGATCGGGTTCGCGCCGCCGGACGAGCGCGACTTCGTCAAGCGGATCATCGCGGTCGGCGGCCAGACGGTCCAGTGCTGCGACAACAACCGCGTCGTCGTCGACGGCAAGGCACTCGACGAGCCGTACGTCCACTGGGAAGAGGGCATGGCCCCCACCGAGCGGACGTTCGAGCCGGTCAAGGTGCCCGTCGGCTACGTCTGGGTGATGGGCGACAACCGCAACAACTCCAGCGACTCCCGTATCCAGGGTGGCGGTGGGGTCAACGGCGCGGTCCCGGTGGACAACATCATCGGCAAGGCACGGGTCATCGTGCTCCCGCCCGGCCGCTGGGGTGGCGTTTCGGACCACAACCCGCAGGCGAACGCTCAGCCGCTGGCGCTCGGCGCCCCGGCTTGGCAGCAGGGACTCCCGCTGGGAGTCGGAATCGCCGCGGCGTGGCCCGTGCTCTTCCTCGGCAGGCGGATGTCGGCCGGAGTGCGCAAGGCGGTCGACCGGAGGCGGTAAGGCCTTGAGAGTTCCTGTACCGCTCACACCGGCCGAGCCGCTTCGGCCGCCGCGGGCAGTGGTGCGTGGCGACCTCTTCTGGGGTTTGCAGGGTGCGCTGGACCGGCGGGGCCTCGGGCCCGTCGCCGGAGTCGACGAGGCAGGGCGCGGTGCTTGCGCCGGCCCGCTCGTCGTGGCCGCCTGCGTCCTGCGTCCCGGCGACGCCGCACGCCTGCCCGAGCTCACCGACTCGAAGGTGCTCACGGCCAAGGCCCGCGACCGCGTGTACGACCGGGTCGTCCAGCGTGCCGTCGACTATTCGGTCATCGTCATCCCGGCGGCCGAGGTCGACCTGTTCGGCATCCACGTCATGAACCTCGAAGGCATGCGGCGTGCCGTGTCGGCGCTGCGGAGCACGCCCGGTTACGTGCTGACCGACGGATTCCGCGTGTCCGGGCTGCCCGCCCCGAGCGTCCCGGTGATCAAGGGGGACAAGGCCGTCGCGTGCGTGGCGGCGGCTTCGGTGCTGGCGAAGGTCACCCGGGACCGGATCATGGGCGACCTGCACGACGTCCACCCGCATTACGGTTTCGACGTGCACAAGGGGTACAGCACCACCGACCACAGCGCGGCGCTCGACACTCACGGTCCGAGTCCGGTCCATCGCTGGTCGTACGCCAACGTGGCCACCGCGGCCGCCGCGCACCGGGTGCGGCCGCCTCACCCGGTCGTGCTGACCGTCGCGGCACTGGAAAACCCGAGCGTGCCGATACGTGCCCTCGGCCCTCACGTGGGTAACAATGAACGCTCCGCCGCTGGAACAGCAGCAAAATCGCGAGGAGGGGCGCGGATTTCATGAGCGCAGAGGATCTCGAGAAGTACGAGACCGAGATGGAGCTCTCGCTTTACCGCGAGTATCGCGACATAGTCGGCCAGTTCTCGTACGTGGTGGAGACCGAGCGGCGGTTCTATCTGGCCAACGCCGTCGACGTGCAGGTGCGCGACGGTGGCGGCGAGGTGTACTTCGAGGTCCGCATGTCCGACGCGTGGGTCTGGGACATGTACCGGCCCGCCCGGTTCGTCAAACACGTCCGGGTCATCACGTTCAAGGACGTCAACGTCGAGGAGCTCGACAAACCGGATCTCCGGCTACCCGAAGACGGACCGTTCTCCGGCTGATCCTTCCAAGTACGTGAAGGCCCCCTTCACTGCGTCTAGCGCAGTGAAGGGGGCCTTCACGTACTCGCCACGGCCCCCATAGCACAGCCCACCGACGATTCCGGCCGATGAGCTCCCCTGACGACCCAACCATCCACAACACCCCGGTTGTCCACAGGCGCCGAAATCGGGTCTGTCCGCCACCCCCTCACCCTGGCAGCGTTGATCGCACACGCACCGTGACGATCGCTGAGGGGGATCGAGATGACGAGCATTGCCGAGCGGCCACCCGCCGGGGCACCTCGTATCGAGCTGGGCCGTTGGGGCGAGGATCTCGCGGTCCGGCATCTGGAGAAGAAGGGCTACGTCGTCCTGAGCCGCAACTGGCGTTGCCGTGACGGCGAGCTGGATCTCATCGCGACCGACCGGAAGGTCCTCGTCTTCTGCGAGGTGAAGACGAGGACGGGGCTGGAGTTCGGCACCCCGGCCGAGGCGGTGACCCCGGACAAGGCCGATCGCATCCGCCGCCTCGCGTACCAGTGGCAGCGCAAGTTCATGATCCGCTGGTGCCCGGTCCGCTACGACATCGTCGCGATCGTCGCCTCGCCCGATACCCCGCCCCGGGTGCGGCATATCAAGGCGGCGTTCTGAATGGCGCTGGCGAAGGCCTGGTCCGTCGCGCTGCTCGGCGTCGACGGCAAGGTGATCGAGATCGAGGCCGACATCGGCGGCGGATCGCCGAGGGTGACGATGGTCGGGCTGCCGGACACCGGGCTGAAAGAGGCCAAGGACAGGGTCCGTTCCGCCGTGCGCAATTCCGGGCGGACCTGGCCGGACGAGCGGGTGATCCTCGGCCTGTCGCCGGCGAATCTGCCGAAGGTGGGGTCCGGCTACGACCTGGGAATCGCGGCGGCGGTCCTGGCCGCCACCGGCTCGGTCCCCGCCACGAAGCTGCTGAACACCGTGCTGCTCGGTGAACTGGCCCTCGACGGCCGGGTACGGCCGGTCCGCGGGGTCCTGCCGGGGTTGCTGGCGGCGCGCAACGCCGGGTACCGGCGGGCTGTCGTTCCCGCCGAGTCGTTGTTCGAAGCCGCTCTAGTGGACGGCCTGGAAGTCGGCGGGGTGGCGCGGCTGAGCGAATTCGCGGACTGGCTCAAGGGCGAAGGCGAGCTCACCCACCCCGAGCCGGGCGTCGTCCAGGAGCCGCCGCGGGTACCCGATCTCGCCGACGTGGTGGGGCAGCCGGAAGCGCGATGGGCGCTGGAAGTGGCCGCGGCCGGCGGGCATCACCTGCTCATGACCGGCCCGCCCGGGGTGGGCAAGACACTGCTCGCGAAACGGCTTCCCGGCCTGCTTCCCAGGCTGACCACCGAAGAGTCGCTGCAGGTGACAGCGGTGCATTCGATCGACGGTTCGCTCTCCCGCACCGAACCGCTGGTCACCGTGCCACCGTTCGTCGCGCCGCATCATTCGATCAGCGTGCCCGCCCTGATCGGCGGCGGAAGCGGCCTGGCCGTTCCCGGCGCGATCAGCCGTGCGCACCGGGGAATCCTCTTCCTCGACTTAACCGACTGGCCTCCCGGGTGTGCGTGATGTGTGTCAGCCGATCGTGGTCTCAAGGTGGCGCACTCCCTAACCGACCTTGTGTGAGATGTCGATCTTGAAGGTTTCCTGTTAGGGGATGAGTGATGGCCGAGCTGGTCATCGGCCAGGCCAGAGTTCAGGAGATCGTCCGTGGCGACGGCCGTCGGATGTACACCCTGGTAGGGCCTGACGGCGTGGTGGATCCGGTCGCCGACGCGTATCTGCGCAGTTGCGAGCCGGGCACGGCGCGGACTTACGCCTACATGCTCGTGGATCACCTGCGATGGTTGCCGACCGAAGGGCTTTCGCTGGCGACGGCGACGTTGCGTGATCTTCAGCGCTACATGGGACTGGTCGGTGCCGAGTTCCGCGGCCCTCGGGGGGCACCTTGGCGGGTGGACAAAGGTCCGCTCAGTCAGAGCGGGCTTGAGGTCATGGCGGCGTGCTTGAAGGGCCTCTACCTGCACCAAGGGGTCGAAGGTGTCAACCGCGAACTCGCTGACGAGCTGGACCAGTCGCGGCTACCGACCAAGACCGACCGGAAGCGGGCGTTCCTCGGGCACGCACTGCGACAGCTGCCCGCGAACCCGCTCACGCCGGCCAAGGCAGTGCGGCGGCGTCACCCGAAGATGGCGCCGGAGGGGGCACGCCGTGAGCTGGTGAAGGTTCGCCGGGCCGCTCGGGATCGCATGATCGTGACCTGGCTCGCTGACGGTGGGTTCCGGATCGGTGAGCTTTGTGGGCTACACCTGGCCGACCTGCATCTGCGGGAAGGCGCAGCCTGCGGCCAGGGACAGGCACCGCACATTCACATCTGCCACCGGCCGACGAACCCCAACCTGGCCCGGGCCAAGATGAAGTATCCGTGGCAGGTGGTTGACGGCGTGGTCTGCGGCGGTCAGACACGCCGGGCGAGCCCGGCGATGATCTCCACTTACTTCGACTACATGACCACCGAATATCCCCGGGACGCCACGCACGGCATGCTGTTGGTCCAGTTGTTCGGTCCCCGCACCGGGCAACCACTCACCACGACCGGGGCTCGACGCATGCTCCAACGCGCCGGTCGAAGCCAAGACCTTGGCCACCTTCTGCCGCACCAATTCCGGCACAGCTTCGCCACCGGTGTGCTCGATGCCTCCGGCGGCAACAGCGTCTACGCCCGCGAGGCTGGCGGTTGGGCGTCCGCGGCGACGGTCGACGAAATCTATGGCCACGCTGACGTCAACGACCCGAAGTTCGCCGCGGCGCTTAACCAGGTCTGGGCAGGAGAACAATGACCGTCCATCTTGAACTTCTCCCGGCGGAACGACCGAGCCGAGCCGCGGCCGACCGGTTGGAGCTACTGACCACGTTGCTGAACGGGCCCTCCGTCGATCCTCTCTTTCGGCAGGACGTCATCGAGTTCCCGCCTCACCATCCCCATTACGGCTGGTGCTGCAGCATTGAAGGCTGCACTCGGCCGCAAGAGTGGTTGCCCGGCAAAGACTTGTGTCAGGAACACTGTCGCGCATGGCGCAGGGCGAAGGCTGCTGGGACGACTCGTGCCGAGTTCAACCGGACCGCCGTCCCTCTCGACGGGGTCCGCAGCTTGCTTGCCGAGTGCCAGATCTGCCCAGGACGTTCTGTTCTCAGCCGGAGCACAACACTCTGTCGCCGACACCAGCACAACTGGCAGTACTACCGCGACAAGATGGGCTGGAACTTCAAGGCCTGGCTGGCGGAGCAAGAGCCCTATATCAGCTATGGGCAGTGCAGGGCAGTCGTCTGCGTGAACTTCGCCGAGAACCCGGTTGGGCTCTGCAGCCCGCACTGGGCTCACTACGTGAAGGCAGGGAAGCCGGGCAACGCTCGGCTCCAGGCCAACTGGGTCCGGACCTTCGAGCTGAAGGGCTTGCCGACTCCCGTCGAGATGGATGATCGAGCGACCTTCCAGCAGTGGTGCCGGACTGCGCGCACCGCCCGCTACGAAGGCGAGATCAGCTTGCTGGGCTTGCGCCCCTTGCTCAAAGCGGAACTGCAGTGGGGGCTGCATACTCATGCCGCGCGCAAGGACTCCGCGCGCTGGCAAATCGGGTGGATCCGGGCACTTGGGCACTACTGCCGAGAACACGACCTCCGATGCCTTGACGAAATCGACCTCGACGACTGTTCGCACACGGACCGGATGATCGCCGGCGACATCCAAAGCGAGCTGCGGAGGACTTACTTCACTCCAACGGACTCCCGTGACGCCGGATTCATCGAGACCGAGCACTTCGGCCGAAGGCTCTCGCACACCGCCAGCTACTTCGACCTCACCGGCGTTGAGGTTCGATGGCTACGGGATCTGCTCTGGGATCACATGGCCGCCCGGCTCACCTCGTCGAAATGTCCTCGCTCACGCAAGGTGTTCGACGGTCTCCGTCACGGCGCCCTCGCGCTGAGTGCGTTCCTGGTGCTTGACGCGCCGAAGGGTGGGCAGGATCCGAGGTTGCTGGGCGCGGAACACATGCAACGTTTCGTCGCCGACATTCGCCACCGCGAACGCGAGCAACTCCCACAGCTCGGCTGGATTCGCACCGACCGACCGCCATCAGTGGTCACCGAGCACACGCGGCGGGACATCTTCAACTACGCCCGCAGGATCCTGACCGACGCTCTCGCGTCTGGCGAGACCGCGACACTCGGTCTCGACCCGAAGTTCATCGCCGCGCTCCCGAACGGCGGCGATAACAAGAAGATCTCCCGAAACCCCTTCACTGACGAGGTCGCCCGCGCGCTGGCCGACGAGGCCAACCTCGCCCGCCTCGACGCCAAGGAGCTCGATCCGCTCGGAGCCGGTTACCGCGACATCTGGGAAACCATCCTCGCGACCGGGCGCCGCTGCTCGGAAGTGCTGCGGCTCCGTCTCGACTGCATCGGCCGCTACAACGGCTTGCCGATGCTCTGGCACGACCAGACCAAGGTCGGCAATTTCAACGCCGGAATCCGGATCCCCGAAAGGATCTACAACCGGCTCGACGAGCGCCGCCGCAAGACTCTCGTCATCTTCGAACACGCCGCTGGTCGCAATCCGACACCTGCTGAACGAACAACTCTGGCCTTGTTCCCGTCTCGTTGCGTGAACCACGGAGGCGTCCGCAGCATCGCCTACACCGGCTTCAACCGGGCGTTCCGGACATGGGTCGACAGCCTCGACCTCGGGCATTGTGTTCCCCACCAGGCCCGGCACACCCTCGCGACCAAGCTCCTCAAACACGGCGCCACCCTGACCCACATCCGGCAATACCTCGGACAGGTGTCCGAGCGGATGGCCGAGCACTACACCAAGGTCGCCGGATCCGAGCTCGACGACATCCTCCAGATCGTCTGGGTCGCCGGCCCCGGCACCCCGACCCCCGGGAAGCTGCTCTCCACCGACCTCACCGCGCCGCTGGACAAACACAAGGCGCTCGCGATGGCCGTGAACCTCAGCCGCACCAGCACCCCGTCCGAAGGCGGCTTCTGCACCTTCCAACCCGTCGTCGACGGCGGAGCCTGCCCGCGGAAGCTGGACTGCGAGAACTGCGACCGGTTCGTCATGTCCGGCGCCGACCTGCTCTATTGGCGCCGCAAACAGGAACAGTGGCACTCGATCGCCGAACGCGCACCCGACGACGCCACAGCCGACTACCTCCACAAGGTCTTCGAGCCCACAGCACTCGCCATCACCGGACTCGAGAAGGCGCTCGCGGGGCTCGGGCTCCTCGAAGAGGCCCTCGCGCTCGACCTTCGGCGCCCGCAGGACTACTTCCACCGGGTCTGGAACGTCGGCTTCCTCGCCGACGATCTGGCGAAGACCGCCGATGCCGACCACCCAGCCATCGAGGATGGTGACCTCGCATGACCGCGCAGCAGGCACGGACCCAAGGAGCGATCGACGCCCGCCGCCGCAAGGTCAGCGCGATGCTCGACCGCGTTCTCGCGACCACCACGCAAATGACGCGCGATCAGGCACCGATCACCGTCCAGGCCATCAGCCGCCGGGCAGACGTCTCCCGCGCGTTCCTCTACCAGAATCCTCAAGCCCGAGCCCTCGTCACCGAGGCACTGGCCAAAGCAGGAGCACAACGACAACAGGCCATTCAGACAGCCGACCAGGCCGCGGAACTGCTCTGGCGCGACCGGGCTCTCAACGCCGAGAACGCACTCAAAGCCGCCCACGACGAGATCCGGACCCAACGCTCCCGCCTTGGTGAGCTCCTCGGCCGGATCCGCGACCTCGAACTCGACCTACCTCAGGACGCCGTCCAACGATTGGTCACCGAGAACACAAACCTCAAGCAACAGAACCGCACGCTCACCAGCGAACTCAAGACCACATCGGACCGCCTCGCAGCCGCCCGCGGCAACAACCGCTCCCTGGAAAAGCAGATCTCCGAACTACAGGCCGAGCTGCTCGACCCGACGAACGGGCGACACCTACGCCCGCTCCGGATCGCCGCCGGCACCACCTCCGAAGCCGATTAACGCTACGAACCGCGACCCTGCCCGGGCTATCGTGGTCGTCTTCTCCACGAACCGAGGGCGCCATCGATGACCGATCAGCACGAGCAGGACACCGAGCCGAACGACGAGAGTGCGGAAAGGGCAACCGAACCGCGAACCTACGACCTCGGCACGCCTTGGACGAAAGCGGCCACGAGCGTCAACCCCTCCGTCACAGGGAACATACGTTGGACGAAGGCCGCCGCCGCACTATCTGCCCCGGGCAATGACGTCACAGCCGCCTTGCAGGCTCTCGCGAACCCCGGCATTTCCGCACAGGTCAGGTCGGCGCTCGAAAGCTACAACACCTCGACGAAGATGATCGCCGCGTCCGTCGCAACTGTCGTCGAAAGCGCTGCTCTCTGGCAGAAGACAGTCGCCATCCCGACAGCGCGCATCCTCAAGTTTTACGATCTGTCCGGCGTCGATCTGCAACTCCGGCCAATGCTCGACCAGGTCGCAGGGGCACTCAGCGGGCTCGGCGAGCTCCTCCAGGACCACCAACGACAGCAGCTCGTGGAGGGTGGCCCGGCCAACTGGACCGAACTCCACGAAACGCACGACGTCCTAGACCTGCTCGACGTCGTCGGTGAGCACGGCATCCCCGTGACCTGGGTTCCGCGCGCCAGCATCCTCGCGGAACTCATTGACGCCGAACCCGCTGAACGCGACAACGTGCTGAACTCGCGCCGGAACGACATCCTCGACGACTGTGACCGAGTCCTATATGGACTGAAGAAAGGGTTCAGCGACGAGCAGGTTTGCCTGCTACAGCAAGCCATCCACGTCCTGCGACTCGGCCAGTTCGGCCCGGCCCAAGCGCTCGCGACCCTTATTTTCGACACCACCCTGCGGGCAACGGTGCTACCACCGACCAAGCACGGCTACTACGCCAAGGTGAAGGACAAGATCAATGACATGTCTTTCCTCACGGCCCTAGCTGTCACCTACTGGCCAGTGCTCGCGGCTCTTGATCAGTTCAACGGACAGACCGACGAGCCCACACCGTCCCGCTTCAACCGGCATGCCACTGTCCATCAGGCTGACCTCATACAGTTCACCGAAGTGAACGCGCTGATCGTCGTGATGCTCGCGACCTCCATGCTCCGGGAGGCGCAGTTCACCGAGGACCAGCAAGAGTCGAACCCGGCCGAACCGGACTGCAAGGACAAGCCGTGACCGCCGAGCAGAAGCCGGTCGTCGATGTCGAGGACCCCGACACCTGGCCAGACAGGCTCGCCGACCGAGTCCAGGAACTGGCTCAGAAGAAGCAGGACACGGTCGACGCCCTCGCCGATTTCGACAATTCCTACCTCAACCTCTGGGATCGCAACGTCTAGATTCGCGTGACACCAGCTGGATCGCCGCTATGGGGTGCGAGGCGTTCCGAACACTGTTTCAGTTATGGCTGGATATACGTGCATATGTCGAACGAAATGAGGCCACCTCCCTTAGTAGCACGGATGCACAAAGGAGCGCGTTGATGATGCTGGCCACTACAATTGATTGCCATTCCCATGGATATATTCCCAGGAAGCTCGGCGGCAGGTATCTCAAAGGTGTCGGTTCATCGAAGAGGACCAGTGCTGCAGAGGTGGCGCACAGGATTACTGTCACAATTGCCGACAGGCGTGCTGCAACGCTGTGAGTCCACATTGCCACTTTATGTGTAATGAAACTGACGCGTGTTGTTACGGCAACAGGAAAGGCCAGGAGGAAGACTAGTATGTCCCCATCGATGTCGGCCGGGCCACTAGTACCAAAGGCATCAGTGGGTTTTGCGGCAGTTCCTATAAGCCAGAGTAGGATGGTGACAACGAGTGCTGAACAGGCTGCAATAAAAGTTGAAGACGGTAACATTTCGCCTATTCGGACACTCAACTCGGGTGTCTTGAGGTCGAAAAAAGTCATCGACGACTCCCTTTGATCAGTCTGGTCTGCGTCTACTTCAATGGTCGAAAAGTCGGGCTGCTGAAGTCTGGGATTCGCCAGTATGGGTTCAACTGTCCATTCTGCAAAGTAAAAGCCTCGTGGAAGTTGCAATGAAAATGAGTAGTGTCTCACCTGTTCTATGTCACCTAATGGTATAACATGATTTCTGGATCCAGCTCCAGTCCATCGGTTCAACGAAGTCAAAGAATTCTTTATGCGCCACACAATTGGCGAGCCAGGTACGATAGAGGCTCCGGTTTCGTTAAATACCCACATGAAACTCTCAACCGGCCTGCGGCTATCGGCGGCCATGACCTCGTCGAAGCTGGTTTTCCATCTTAACGTTGTAGTACGGCTTTCAGATGGAACCAATATGATTACGAACGATCTCTGACATATAGTTTGTAGCGCGTCCTTAAGTAAGGAAAGCGAGTCGTAGTCCGATGAAAACACATGGTTAACTTCTCTTAGTAGCTCTTCTGTCCTTGACCAACTGCCTCTGAATAGTGCAGCCGATAGTACCTTTTCGAGGAATTCGCGTGGAGGCATTGAGCAGACTTGGGAAAATTTATCTTCGTGGACTACTTCTCGCACGAGCTGTGCTATAAGCTGATTGGCCTCGCTTCTTGTAACAACTCCTATCTCGCGATCATCGGCAACGTAGATTCTCGCGCCTCTTTTTGGGAGGCTTTCGCCTAGCGTCAGCGCAATCGGGGCCTGGCCTGATTCTGACCGTGTGTCCCAGTCGGCGAATGTGATGTCGAGTGAAAAGTGTGCATTATACCCGGAATTCGAAAGGTCACATTGAACTGACAGTCGCTCTTGAAATTCGAGCGGCCGAGCCAGGCTTGCTAGCAGTCGATAATACGTTGTTCTTGAATGGGCGTGATGAGTTCGCTCTGCTAGGTCGACAAGTGCGCGAGCAGGCGAATCGCCGCTATCGACAGCGTCGTCATCAATGGTGGGTCGATATGGCGGCCGACCTCGCAGAGGATGAAAAAACAGGAGGTAGGCGGCTATCAATGCGAGGACCAGACCAGCTAATACGAAGGGAAAATGAGAAACGCTGACCAGGTAGATCGATACCACTGCCGCCAGTGCTCCCGCAACCGGCTTAAGCTTTCTTGACATAGGACGCCTTCAGTCGTAGGGCTATTTACGGTATGACGTCCTGGTGGCGCCGGACGTTACAGGCGCCGCTCCGTTCGCGCGAAATTGGAAGATAGCTCAGCTTGCTGCGGTCTGAAGCCTCGATACTCGGCACCTGGTTGGCGATAGGTCGTCCCGGCGTTTCCTGGTGTCATCGATGAGATGCTCCCCGATTCTTGGCGTTGCGGCCGTGGTGGGACACGTTCAGTGGTTCGACGTTCTGTTGGCCGCCGCGGCAGGGAAGCCCCACCTCCACCCCGCGTGATAACTCGTCAATGACACTGTCCGGGCCCGCTAGCCTGACGTCACACACATGGGTGCGACATGAAACACCAGCTCAAGCCTCGTTGCTGATCAACTCCAGTCGGTTAAATGGCCGAGGTGTGCGAATTCGGCCCGGAACGGCTGGAGTCGCTGCGCACGGTGCTCGAAGAGGGCGAAGTACGGATCGCGAGGGTCAAGGGCGCAGTTCGGTACCCGGCACGGTTCCAGCTGGTGATGGCGACCAACCCCTGCCCTTGCGCCCCGGCGAAGGACGCCGACTGCACGTGTTCGTCGACCGTGCGAAGGCGCTACTTGGGCCGGCTGTCCGGGCCGCTACTCGATCGGGTGGATCTGCGGGTTCGGTTGCGTCCGCTGTCCGCGCTCAGTGCGCACCTGAGTGAGCCGCCCGAGGCGTCGGCGCCCGTCCGGGAGCGGGTGCTGGAGGCACGTGAGCGGGCCACGAAACGCTGGGCGGAGCACGGCTGGCTCACGAACGCGGAGGTACCCGGCCCCGCGCTGCGCCGTGAGTTCGCCCTGCCGTCGCAGGTCACGGCCCTGCTGGACCGCGCGTTGGAAAGGGGCGCGATCACGGCACGCGGCGCCGACCGCTGCCTCCGCATCGCATGGACACTCGCCGATTTGAAGGGGGCCGACAAGCCGGAGGCGGATGAGGTCGCGGCGGCCCTGAACTTCCGGGAGAGGTCATCCGGATGAGTGAACTCGAAGCCGAACGTCTCGCGCGGTCGTATCTCCTCCGCGTGGCCGAGCCCCCGGCACCCGCTTTGGCCTGCTTCGTGGACGAAGTCGGCCCGGTCGTCGCCGCGGAACGGGTCCGGCGCGCCGACTGCCCGCCGAAGGTGCGTGACGAGACGGCCGCGCGGCGAGCGCACGACTACGCCGAGCGGGATCTGGAGCGGGCCGCGGCCGACGAGACCAGGCTCGTCATCCCGGAAGACATCGAGTTCCGTATACATTCCCCGTGTTGTCCAAGATCAAGTTGCGGGGTTGTTGGAACGAATGCTGGGCGAGTGGCGGTTGTTCTGGACCGGTGGGGCGGAGCCCCACGGTCTGACTCAAGGCGATGCGTGGCCTGATCTCGCGGACCGCGAAGAGCGGCTCGGGTTCCGAAGTCGGCAGCCCATTCTGGTGGCACCGAACTACCGAGTAGATCCGCGCTTGAGCGAGTTCTTCCGGCGTTCGAGGTTCGCGACCCGTGCGCGCGGGACGCAGGAGTCGTACGTGCTGGACTACCGCCTGCTGTTCACCTTCCTGTGGCAGCGGGATCGGAACTGGGACGAGATCCGGGCCGAAGACCTCGAGGACTACGAGTACTGGCGACGCCGGGACAGGAACAACCCGGGCAGGATCGGCGGCTCGAAGTGGGGACGGGAGCTGGCGGCGTTCCGTTTGCTCTACGACTGGGCGGTCAGCCGGCACCACATGACCGGAAGCCCGGTGGTGCTGCGCACGAAGCAGCTACCGGACGGCAGCTCGATAAAGGTGCCGGAGCTGGCACCCACGGACACCCGCAGCTACAACGTGAAGTGGTTGACGCCCCGGGCCTACCGGGTCTGGCGGGATGTCGGGTTGCGCGGCTACACCGCGGACGGCTTGCCCGACGAGACTTGGCGAGGCCGCAACGACGGGCGTGATGCCGCGTTCGCCGACCTGCTGATCAGCAGCGGGCTGCGGCGGCGGGAAGCTGGTTCGCTGCTGTTGACGGAGCTGCCGGACACCACAGTGACCCAGCAGTACTACGCCGCCCACGTCGCGACAGCCACGGCCAAACGGTCAGACCGGTACTTCTACGTCTCTCGCTCGGCGCTCAAGGCGATCGACGCCTACAGGGTGAGCACCCGGGCCGAGGTGGTGGCGCGAGCCCAGCGGTCCGGGGTCTACGACGCCCTTCCGGCGCGCTGGCTGGTGCGGAGCATCAACAATCGGGGTTCGGTGCAGTGGGTGGACGAGCAAGGACGCCCCGGTAAGGCCACATTGGACGATCTCGACGATCTGGACCGACGGAAGCTCTACATCGAGGGCGAGCACGGGATCGAGCCGATGGCGATCTGGCTGACCGAGACCGGCCTGCCGATGCGCTATCGCTCCTGGAACCGGGTCTTCGGGCTGGCGAACGCCCGCTGCAAGGCCCAAGGGCTCAAGGTGTTCTGCTCGCCGCACATGCTGCGCCACTCGTTCGCGCTGCAGATGGTGATCTCTCTGCACTACGCGATGGACCGCCGCCTGGGCCTGACCGCCGCGGAGCGCAAGTACTACGAGACTGTTTACGGCAACGTGTGGTCCCTGGTGAAGGACCTGCTCGGCCACGCCTCGGAGGAGACCACCAAGGCGGTCTACCTCGAACCGGTCCGGGGCTTGCAGCTGGAAACTTTGCTCAACGACGCCAGCGACGAGAGCGCCGACGAACTGCTCGCCCGCCTGGCCGAGCAGACCGGTCTGATCCTCGACATCCCCCAGGACGTGAGCGCATGAGCCCCGGCCGTCGAGCCGCGCTCCCGCCCGCGGACTATCGGCGACCGAGCAACCTGTCCCCGGATGGACTCGTGGTGACCGTGGTCGCCGAGGATGGCGAGAAACTCGGCAAGGTCGACTTCCACACGGCTCTCGGGCCGCAGGAGCTGCGGCAGGAAGCGGTGACGGCGTTCGCGCGGTTGTGCTCGTCGACGGGCACCTGGGTCCGCTACGCGACATGCGAGAAATACGGTAACTACCTCAAGAGATTCCTGTCGTTCCTTTCTGGTCTCGCGGTGCCTCCTGCCCGGGTCGCCGAGATCACGCCCGGTATCTGGTCGCAGTGGCTGCTCTCCGGCACCATGAAAGAAGCGGAGGGCCATTCAGTGATCCGCAGGATCCTGGCCAAGACCGATGCGCTTCCCCCGGACACGCGGGCGGCTGCGGAGGTGCGCTCTCGCCAGCGCAAGGCGTCGAAGCAGGTCGAGGCCTACACACTGCCTGAGTTCAAGCTGATCCGGTCCACGGCGCGGCGAACCGCAGACCGCATCGAGAGGCGTATCGCCGCCGGGCTGACACTGCTGGCCCGCTACCGCGCGGGCGAGTTCGCGGCTGGCAGTGACGAGAGCAACGTCGGTGAACTGCTCGATCAACTCGCCCTCACCGGTGACCTCGATCGCGATGACGACGGAACTCTGACCAAGCCGGTCCAGCGGGCATGTCTGAAAATTCCCGGCGGCTACGCCAGCATCCTGAAGATGCTGTTCCCCTGCGGCCTGGAGATCGGCGCGCTCGCGGCGCTGCTGGCCTGTGAGGAAGGCTGGAACTTGTCCGTTGTGGACCTGATGGATGTCCCTGACTTCCGTCCCGACGGCGGCATCGGTGACGTCGCCATCCACAGGGCCGCCACCCTCAAGCACCGGCGCCCCCCGGGACGCAAGCACGCCAGCAACAGTCTCGTGGACCTTGGCGACGGCTCAGCCGGTCACGCCCTGCGCCAAGTCGTCACCATCACCGCGGAGGCACGGGCCTGCATGCAACGCCTCGGCACGCCGACCTCGCGACTGTTGGTCGGGCACCGAGCTCAACGCCTCGGGCCGGACAGGTCCGCTTGGCTCATCGGGGCGTCGAAGTCATCCATCGACGGTTGGAACGCCACCCTCGCGCTGGAATCCCCGCACGGCGGACGGCTCGATGTCGCTGCCGCCAGGTTGCGGCGGACCCACCAGGCACTGTTCAGCGGCCCCCGGCAGAACACCCAGCGCACCCACGAAGACGTCTACCTGCTGCGCAATGCCACCGTTCGCGCCGAGTCGGCCGACGTGATCGCCGCCGGCCTGCAGGGCGCAGTCGACCACGCGGCCACGATGGTCAAGATGCGGCTGCTGAAGGCCTCACCCACCCCAGACCCGGAGGAGCTCACCGAACTGTCCGAGCAGGCCGGCATGCCGCTGGAGCGGGTTCGGGAACTGGTCAAAGGCGACCTGGACACCGCGACCGGCGCCTGCCTCGACTTCGAGCACAGCCCCTTCACTCCGGCCGGCCCCTGTTCGGCGTCGTTCCTGCTCTGCTTCGGCTGCGACAACGGTCTGGCGACTTCCCGCCACCTCCCGCGCATCATCTACCTGCACGATGCCCTCTCAGCCTTGCGAACCGCGGTCGACCCTCAGATCTGGAGCACGGACTGGGCTGGGCACTACTCGAGGATCAGCGACCTGCTCACCAGCAACACCACCGACAGCGAGCGCGCGGCGCTGCGGGGCCGCTTGACCGACCGCGACCGGGCTCTCATCGACCAGGTCCTCGATCGGAGGCTCGACGCGTGAGTTCCCCTTTTCGCTCAGCGGACGTCACGCTGGTCGATCCCGGCCCGGAAGACCTGGTGCTTCCCGACGCGCTGCTGCGCCCCGGCGTCAAGCCAGCAGACCTGCCGCGCTTCGGCGACAGCTCCTGGCAGCTGGCCTACCTTCACACGAAGGCCACCACCACGAGCCTCGCGGTGAGCTGGGACTGGTTCCCGGCCGAGTTCCGCGACACCTTCAAACGCCTCACCTGGGCCCTGATTAACATCACGACCCCGGACATCGTCCTCGCTCGTCCCGGGTCCACCAGCCGGCCTCGCCTGACCGGCAGCAGCCTCCGGCACACCGTCCGCGCCTGGAAAAGCTTCGCGGACTGGCTGCTCACCAGGAAGATCACGTCCATGACTGCGGTCGACGCCGGGACTTTGGCCGATTACGCCATCTTTCTGCGCGATGCCGAACGCACCCGCAACTACGCCTTGCGTCAGCTATTCGCCCTGACCCGGCACTGGGCTTACTCCCCTTACCTGCTGCCCCAGGACCGGATCCCGATGCCGCCTTGGGACGAGCACGGCACCGACGACTACCTCGTCGCGCCCCGCACATCGAAGGGCCGCAACCACCGCGTCCCCATTCATCCGGCCACGATGTCGCCTCTGCTGGTCTGGGCCCTGCGGTTCGTCACCGACTTCGCCAGCGACATCCTCGCTGGCCATGACGAACACACCAGGCTGTTCGCCAACATCCGGCCGGAGCGCAAACCCGGCGAGGAGCAGACCCTGCAGGCCTACTTCGAGCACCTGCGCGCCACCGGACAGCCGATTCCCGGCGTTGGCAAGAACAACCGCGGCCCGGCTTTCGCACGGCCAGCTATCAACGTCCGCTACATCGCCGGCACCCTCGGCATCTCCATCCAGACCGCGAGAGTCGTCATCAACCGGGACCGGGCACAACTGCGGGAACGCCCGCTCAACGACGGCGCCAACCTCGACGTCCCGATCACCGGCCGGATCAACGCGAAACCCTGGCTGGAGGGCATCGACCTCGACCAGGCCCCGGTGCTCGTCATGAACCTGAAAACCGCCTGCCTGATCGTGGTGTCTTACCTCTCCGGCATGCGCCCGGAGGAAGTGCTCCACTTGCGACACGGCTGCTGCACCGCAGCGGGCAGCGACAATGACGGCGTTGTCCGTCACCTCGTCACGGGGCTGCACTTCAAGGGTGTCACCGATGACGAGGGCAACACCATCACCGATGGCGAGATCCGCGAACAGCCCTGGATCGTCATCGCACCGGTCGCCACGGCTATCGCCGTGCTGGAACGGCTCACCAATCCGGGTGATCTCTTGTTCCCGCTCGACACTGGCGGGCCTTCCGAGAAAGCTGCCTGGCGGGGCCAGAGTTTGCCCCCCGTCGCCGCGACCGCCCGGATCGAACGGTTCGTCACCCTCGCCAACGAACTCGCACACCAGCACGAACGCGACCACGAACTCATCCCAGCCGACCCGGCCGGAGCGATTGTCCTATCTCGACTCCGTCAGACCGTCGGCTGGTTCATCAACAGACTCCCCGGCGGCCGCGTCGCCCTCGGAGTCCAATACGGACACTTGCAACTGACCATGAGTGAGGCATACGGATCCCGCGCAGGCATGGACATGACGGAGATCCTCGATCTCGAACGAGCTCGCACCCTGGCTGACACCCTGACTCACGCCGCCGAGCGCCTGCGCGACGGCGAACACGTCAGCGGCCCCGCCGCCGAGCGCTACCAGGCAGGCGCCGCCGAGTTCACCGCCACCTTCCAGGGCAGCCACCTCACCGCCCGGCAACACCGCGCGTTGCTGAACAACCCGCGACTACGGGTATTCGACCACGACGACGCGCTGCTGGCCTGCAACCACAACCCGCTCAAGGCACTCTGCGACCCCCACCGCGGCAACCCCAGCCGCCGCACCGGCACCCCGACCTTCGACCGCTGCAACACCGCCTGCGGCAACATCGCCCGCACAGACACCCACATCGAACGCGCCCGCCGCGAAGCAGCCGCCCTCCAAGACGAGATCAACACCGGTCTGCACCCCCACCCCATCCAGCAACGCCACGAGCAACGCCGCCAGAAGCTACTCAAGATCATCGACCAACATGAACACAGCAAGCCCACCCCGTCCCCGGAGCCACCCCAGTGACCGACCTCGAACCTAAATCCGGACCCGTAGCTCAGATCGCCACCGGCATCGGCCAGCTGCTCGCCCAGGCAGCCACCGCCGCCGGGGGCCGCGGCACGGCCGACGCGGAAGAGATCACCGCGATCACCGACGCGATGATCCGGTTGCTCGCCGGAGTCCCGCTCCGGTCGGACGGCAAGCTGACGATCAAGTCCCTTGCCGCGGAGGCCGGACTGCTACGCAACAAGTTGACCCACAAGCACACCGGCCTCAAGGACCTGTTCAACGCACTGGTCAAGGCCCAGAACACCCGGCCTGCCTTCGCTGAGGACCTTCATCGCGAAAACGACACACTGCGAGAGAAGCTGGCGAAAATCACCCAGGAGCGTGACGACCTCAAAGCAGGCAACGAACGGTTCGCCCGAGTCGTCCACGTCCTGGAGGTCGAGAACCAGCAGCTCCGAGCAAGCGCCGCCGCGCCCGACAACGTCCGGTCACTTCACCGCCCAGCGACCTGAGTAGCCAGCACTAGGCCCCGGGTTCCGCCGTAGTATCGAGAATTTCGCGCGAATATAGCTTTGAACTGCGGAAGCTTTGACTACGTCGAGCGCGTCGCCGTGTCTAGTCGGCTACGTCGCGCTCGCGAAGGTTTCGGAACCGTTCCTGGATCAGGTGCGCCATCTCCGGCGGCATCTCTGTCGTCGGCCAGTCCTTTTCGTCGACCACGGGCAGGCTCCAGTAGCGGTACCGGAGACGGTCAGGGGGCCAACTCAACGTGTCGTCTCCTGTTATCAGAGACGCCATGTCGTCGAGCACTGATTCGCCTATGGATTCAATGGATAAAACGAGGGCGTGATGCACGCGAGGCAGCCATGCTCGAATGCGCGATAGGGGAACCCTTCCGCCGATCCAAATCTCTTTGTTTGTGAAAGTAATGCCATGCACCAGCACTTCGGGGTGTGCTTCCGTGAGCGTCCTGATGGAGGGGCCATCATCCTCGTCCCAGTGTTCGGCGACGTTGCGCAGTAGCTCCAGCACGTCGTCGTCCGTCATCGAGGTCTTCAGCTGCTCCGGGAGCCGGACCTGGGCGCGAAGAACGTTCCGAACGGCAACAATCAGCAAGTCGAGTTCCGTCATCGCTTGCATCCAGAGTGCCGGAGTGGGAACTTTCACGGGGCGCCGCGGATCAAAGAACTTGTAGTCCTTGTCGCTCTGTTTCACCCATGAATTGCTGGTGGTGCTGCCATCGTTGAGAAGCGCGCGCTGCCTCGCGTGTTCCAGAGCTGTTTGTAGCTCAAAAAAGACAGTCTCGAAACGATCTGCCTGCATCTGGGCTCCCTCGACCCAGCGGAGCCCTCCCCTCCATACGACGATGTCCGGGGCGGGCTTCTTCGACTTCGACATGCTGTCATCGCTCTCACTGGTTGGCGACCGGACCCCGTCACGGCGCGTTCCGTCGCCAGGGTGCTTGCTTGTCTGCGAGTGTGTCGAGCATGAGCTGGCACCAGGTGACGGCGGCGTTTACCGCGAGATGCGCGTGCCGGACACCAAGGCCGACGCGTTGGCCGGCAGCACCATGCCCGGTTCCATGGCGGTTGCGCAGTTCGGCCACGCCGATCGCGACGCCGGTGACCGACCCCAAGATTTTCTTCACCGCGTCGCTGCCGTCGGGGCCGGGCGCCTGGGAACTCGGGTGAAGGCCCAAGGCGCCCTGGGCGTCTTTCACCAGGGCGGGCACGTCGGCCTTGTCGTTGACCGGCAGGCGCAGCTCGGTCAACACCACCTTCGCGGTGCTTTCGATGAGTTCCTTCGCGCTGCCGATGACCTGCGCCGGATCGGTAACGATCGCCCGCTGGATTCGCTGGAGGTGCTCCAGGATCGCGGACGGGTCCTTCAGGTCCTTGAGTGACTCGGCCGGCAGCCGGGCATCGAGTGGACGAGCCTCGACCTGGGCCAGCTTGGCTCGCGCCGGTTCGAACAGCTCGTCCAGGATGTCTCGACGCGCTTGCCAGGACCCGTGCGCGCCGTTTCGGCTCCAGTAGTTCCGGAATCTCGTGAAGTCCCTGAACGGAACCTCCAGTGGAACACCGGCCCGAGCCGTCACGGTCTCCAAGGTCCTGATTGCCAGCTCGATCTGGGGATCGTTCAGGTCCTGGGAACCGTCGGTGCCATAGCTCTCTAGCTCGTCATGGACGAGATCAAGCAGTCCGATGGCGGCGGATACGTCGGCGACATCCTCGAGCGGGCCTGCGCGCAGCGCCTTGATCAGGTCCTCGTTCAGCTCCGGGCGGATAAAATCACCCTCGAAGTCGAATCCGGCCTCCGCCTCAAGGAAGAAGTCAGTCGCCCTCATCGTCCCCACCATTCACGTCGTTGCTCCGTTAGTCGCACATTTAACTCCACGCAACCGTCACGAGCGAGCGAAATACCCGTGCCCACCGCCCCGGATGTTGAGCAGCGTGTTCTCGGCGGGCCATCGACTCCTCGCCCGGCCTGCGGCTGCTGCATGGAAGTGATGAAAACGGGGCAAGTTGTCTGTCTCAAACCCGGATACAAGTCCAGAGCGTTGACTTTAAAGCGAATTGGGAAAATTAATCATCGGAGCTGGATTGGTATCAGCTTCGCCGCCAGATGCTTCGGATGGGGTGTTCAGTCGTTTCCATTCGATCCAGTAGGCGGTTCGCATTCTCATGTAGTCGAAATCGTTCCCTTGGGGAACGCGCTTCAAGGTGAGGAGGCCGTGGTCCTCCAGTTCGGCCGTGCCTCGAGTCCAAGTGTCATGAGAAAAGCCGTAGCTTGCCCTCCTGTCCTTGAGTAGATACAGGGGCTTGTCTGAACCGCCGAGACGATCAGCGAGGGCGAACAGCACGGCGATCGCCCTGGGGGACAGATCGAGCAGCCATCCATTCGACCAGAACTCGATTGGGATGGTTATGTAAGGCTTGACCTTTCGGGCATCCGGCAACAGTTTTCCGTTGCCGATTGGATCCAGCAGTTGAACTGATACTGGGGCGCTGGGGTCTCGCTTTATGCTTATATACTTGTTTGCTGCTAGCCAGTTCAGATTGCTTGTAATGCGACGCAGACCCTCTCTTTTTGGCAATTCGAGAGTTCGAGCCAATGTTTGAGACGTTCTCAATTGCTTAATATCGAAAGGGGCTCGCGTTGCCATCATCGTTAATAGCAAATACAGCCTGAGCCGCACTTTGCCGCCTCTGCCGCCCTGGATCAGGCTGCTCAGCGGTGTGGACGATGTTGCCCCTGGCATCGGGTCGAGGTCCGCGACGAAGGAACGCGCGAACGCCACGTTCTTGCGCTTAGACCTCTCGGCTGCGGCTGACAAGAGGCGGAGCGCGTCGGCGTGTTCTTCGGTGATCGGCATAACTGGTCGACCTTTGTGCTGGAGCAACGGGTCATCTGGAGTTTCTATGGGGTACGGGGGGTACCTAGGAGGTTCCCTTCCCTTTCCAGCACAGTAGCACGAACACTACAGTCGTGCGGCACAGCGAATCCTGCAATAGCGCTTGCTATCTACAGTAAAACAGCTTCACCGATCCAGTGCTAACGTCGACATAGCCGTTTGACCAGGGCTTTTGCTGAGTGGCAGGATCTGAAGCGCGAGCCCAACGGCTCGAACGCTACATGAATTCGGCCTGGCCGGGGAGGTAGGAGTCCCCGGCCAGGCCTCGAACTCACGAAGGAGCGAACTCCGTCGAGGGCCCACCTTGGACGGTAGCGCGTTCCCTCGTCGATCACGAGAGGGACAAAGTCCCATGTCAGAGCCCCCTGTTCCCTCCAATCGCCCGCTTTGGCTGGCGATCATCTTCATCGGCGCGGCGCTTGTCGCCGGAGGATGCGCCATCGTGTTCTGGTTGGCCAAGGCGGACCAGATCACCATGCTGTCTGTAGCGGGTGCGGCATTCGTCGCGACCGTGACGCTCAGCCTGGCTGCCTGGAAGTTCTTGTCGGACTAGGCAGCTGTCCTGAATTCTCTATGCAGCGGTGGTACTCGTTGTCTTCCGTGTCAAGTCTGGGCAACACGCCCGGACTTGACACGGAAGGCGAATGGCCGGCTTGGCCGTTGCTTTCGATGGCCGTGGCGCAGCGCAGGGGAGTTTCCGGTGTGGCACCTCCGCTGGCGCTGTGGGTCCGTGGTCCGGCCAGGCTCGACGAGGCCGTCGACCAGGCGATCGCGATCGTCGGCGCCCGCGCGGCGACCGGGTACGGCGAGCACAACGCGGCCGAGCTGGGCTATCACCTCGCGAGCCGCGGGATCCCGGTGTTCTCGGGAGCGGCGTACGGGATCGACGGCGCGGCCCACCGGGGCGCGTTGAGCGCGGACGGGACGACGGTTGCCCTGCTCGGCTGCGGAGCGGATGTCGGATACCCGGCGCAGCACGCGACCTTGTTGCGCAGCATCGGGAAGGTCGGCGCGGTGGTCAGCGAGTACCCGCCGGGCACTTCGCCCGCGAGGCATCGGTTCCTCGTCCGGAACAGGCTCATCGCGGCGCTCACGGAAGGCACCGTCGTGGTCGAAGCAGGTCGGCGCAGCGGCGCGCGGAACACCGCGAGTACGGCCGGAGCCTTGGGCAAGGTCGTGATGGCCATGCCGGGGCCGGTCTCGTCGGGGATGTCCGCCGGCTGCCACGCGTTGATCCGCGAAGGCGAGGCCACGCTGGTGACCTCGGTCGACGAGATCCTCGAGACCGCCGGACGCCTCGGCGCGCCGGGCGCGGATCCGTCGAAACCGCGCCGCCGCACCGATCGGCTCGGTCCGGAGGCGCTGCGAGTGCACGACGCGCTGTCCGAACGGTCGGCGAGACCCGAGGAACGGCTGGCGGCCGAGTCGGGCGTCCCGGTCGATCGCGTCCGCTCGCTGCTTCCCGAACTGGAGCTCGACGGTTTCGCGGAAAGGAGTGACACAGGGTGGCGAAGACGGACCGCCAAGACCTGACTGGCCTACACCTGAGACGCCATCCCGGCACGATCCGACCACGGACACCGCAACAGGGTGCGGCGATACTTGACCATCCGCCGTACATCGCGCAGCGTGATCGGCATGCCGTCGACCGAAGGTCCCCACGGCACGGGGAAACGCGCCCGCAGACCCGATCTGCGCGCCGCCCGTGCCGCGCTGCCGGAGCCTGTCCGGAAGCTGATCGACGACTACGAGCGGCACCTTTCGCTGGAACGCGGGCTGTCCACGCACACCGTGCGTGCCTACCTCGGCGACATCGTGTCGCTGATGGGCTTCGTGGACGGGAACGGCGGCCGGTTCGAGGATCTCGACATCGGGACCTTGCGCGGCTGGCTCGCCCGGCAACGCGAGGAGGGGGCCAGCCGCACGACACTGGCGAGGCGCGCCGCGGCGGCACGCACCTTCACCGCGTGGGCCCACCGGGGCGGGGCGCTCGCCTCGGATCCGGGCGGACGGCTGGTGGCGCCTCGCACGCACCGCAAGCTCCCCGGGGTCCTCCGTGCGGAGCAGGCGAGCGACGTCATGCGCTTCTCAGTCGCCGGTGCCGAACAGCGCGACCCGGTGGCTTTGCGGGACAGTGCCATCGTGGAACTGCTCTATGCGACCGGCGTGCGGGTCTCGGAACTGTGCGGGCTGGATGTGGGCGACGTCGACTTCTCCCGCCGGGTCGTGCTCGTGCTGGGCAAGGGCGGCAAGGAACGTGTCGTGCCGTTCGGCGTCCCCGCCGAAACGGCTCTGCGGGCTTGGCTGGACGAGGGCAGGGGGAAGCTCGCCGTCGAAACGAAGGAGCCGGGGAAAGCGGCGCTCTTCCTGGGGGCGCGGGGAGGCAGGCTCGATCCGAGGGCGGCCCGGCGGATCGTCCACGAAGCCGTCGGTTCGGTGCCGGGCGCGAACGACATGGGGCCGCACGGCCTGAGGCATTCCGCGGCCACTCATCTGCTCGAAGGCGGCGCTGATCTTCGAAGCGTTCAGGAACTGCTTGGTCACGCTACGCTGGCTACCACGCAGCTCTACACTCATGTGACCGTCGATCGGCTGAAGGCGATCCACGACCGCGCGCACCCCCGGGCCCGATGATGCCGGGGAGGACTCGGCAGGTGACCCGGCGGCCCGCACCGGCGGCGCACGCGCATCCGCACGAGCACGGAGACCACGCTGAGTCGCATGCTGAGAACGGCGGTCCGATGACCGCCGACCCACATGTCACCGAAGCCGCCGGGAAACATCGTCCCGGCGGGGACGGTCCTGCCGTCGCACCCGAAGCACGGACCGGCTACGAGGTGGACGCCGGGATCCAGGCGCTGTGGCGGGAGTTCACCGAGTCGCCGGACCAGGTCGTGCGCGACCGGCTCGTGCTGCACTACGCCCCGCTCGTCAAGTACGTCGCGGGCCGCGTCGGTACCGGGCTGCCGACCCACGTCGACGTCGGCGACCTGATCCAGTCCGGGATCTTCGGCCTGGTCGACGCGATCGAGAAGTTCGAACCCGCCAGGGGCCTGCGGTTCGAGACCTACGCCATGCAGCGCATCCGGGGCGCGATCCTCGACGATCTCCGTTCCCAGGACTGGGTCCCCCGGGCGGTCCGCAGCAAGGCCCGCGAGGCCGAGCGCGCACTGGAACGCCTCGGCGCCCGGCTGAACCGCACGCCGACCGACGCCGAACTCGCGGCCGAGCTCGAAATCAGCGTCGACGACCTGCGCGAGTTCTACGGGCAGATGCAGCTGACCAGTGTCATCGCGCTGGAAGACCTCGTCGCCGCGGGCAAGGACAGCGGCTCGCTGGTCGACACCCTGCCCGACGACGGCGCCGTCGACCCGGTGGCCGTCCTGGTCGACCAGGACAACCGCCGCCAGCTGGCGCAGGCCATCGCGCAGCTGACCGAACGCGACCGGATCGTCGTCGGTCTCTACTACTTCGAGAGCCTGACCCTCGCCGAGATCGGCAAGGTCCTCGGCGTCACCGAGTCACGGGTCAGCCAGCTGCACACCCGTGCCGTCATGCGGCTGCGCGCCAAACTGGTCGAGCAGGCCTAGCACCCAGGCGCCGCGGCGAGTTCCGCCTCCAATCACGAGTGTTCGCTCCCCAATCACGTGTGTTCGGCCTCCAGTCACGCGTGTGCGCTGTCCGATCACGCGTGTCGTCCACCAGGACACGCGGATCACGGCACCTTGCGTGGCGGAGAGGGGCACGTGGCGGTTCCGCGGACGACGGGCATCGCACCCCCTCGCCCGAGACGCCGCAGGCGCCGGACACTGCTCGGCTGCCCGAGTCGTTCCGGTCATTCAGTCTCCTTCCCACGGTTTGAGCCGGATCTCGGACGGCTCGCCGATCAACGCGAGCGGATCGACGTACTCCTCGCCCCGCCGGACGCCGAAATGCAGGCACGCCGGCTCCGGGCAGCCGGGGTGGCCCGCCGCGAGCGTCCCGAGCACTTGCCCCCGGTAGACCTGATCACCCGCGGTGACCGTCGGGGCGAGCGGTTGGTAGGTCGTGCGAAGGCCTCCCTCGTGGTCGATCGACACCACGCCGCGGCCCGCCACCTGCCCGGCGAACATCACCACACCTTCGGCGGCCGCGAGCACGTTCGTGCCCGGTGCGGCGGCGAGGTCGACGCCCCGATGACCGGGGCCGTACGGAGTCGAGGGCGGCTCGAAGTACCTGGTGACGCTCGGTGCCGGCGAGAGCGGCCAGGAGAGGCGCCCTTGCGGGGAGGGCGCGCCTCTGGCCGTGCCCGGCATCGCCGCCGACGCGAAGATCGCGAGCAGGGTCGCGAGGATCGCGAGGCGGGGAAGGCGCCGAGGACGCCCGGGGCGGCGGTGTCTCCCGCCGGTGCGGTCGAGAGCGAAGGAGTGCCTGGTGACAGGGCGGGAACAGGTCGTCATGGTCATGTGTTCCAGGCTGGGGGACCGGCGTGGCGTGCGGGGCGCGCCGAGGGAATCTGTGGATAACCGAGGCGGTTGTGGACAACCCCTCTCATCAGGGGCTGCCGGTGCGGTACCCGGTGGCGACAGGGAGTAGACTCTTTTGCGCGGTCCGCGGCAGCGGACTGACTTCGCGTGCACGTGCGCGCTCCCGATGGCCGATCTCCTCACGGAGGGTCAGGACAGGCGGGGGCACACGGCCCGGCGGTCCTTGAGGTCACTTCGCCACAGGGTCCGGGCCCGAGCATCGGCACCAGGGCGATCGGCCACCCGGCCGAGAGCGACGAACCGAGCAAGCGCGTTCCGGCGGAGCCGGGCGCGCACGACACAGAAGAGGTTGATTCCGGCAATGGCCGTCGTCACCATGAAGCAGCTGCTCGACAGCGGCGTGCACTTCGGGCACCAGACCCGTCGGTGGAACCCGAAGATGAAGCGCTACATCTTCACCGAGCGCAACGGCATCTACATCATCGACCTGCAGCAGACGCTGACGTACATCGACCGTGCGTACGAGTTCATCAAGGAAACCGTCGCGCACGGCGGCACCATCATGTTCGTCGGCACGAAGAAGCAGGCTCAGGAAGCCATCGCCTCCGAGGCCTCGCGCGTGGGCATGCCCTACGTGAACCAGCGCTGGCTCGGCGGCATGCTGACCAACTTCCAGACGGTGCACAAGCGCCTCCTCCGCCTGAAGGAGCTCGAGTCGCAGGAGCAGACCGGCGGTTTCGCCGGCCTGACCAAGCGCGAGATCCTCACGCTCACCCGTGAGAAGGACAAGCTCGAGAAGACCCTCGGCGGTATCCGCGACATGGCCAAGGTGCCGAGCATCGTGTGGATCGTCGACACGAAGAAGGAGCACATCGCCGTCGGCGAGGCTCGCAAGCTGAACATCCCGGTCGTCGCGATCCTGGACACCAACTGCGACCCGGACGAGGTCGACTACCCGATCCCGGGTAACGACGACGCGATCCGTTCGGCCGCGCTGCTGACCAAGGTCGTGGCCGAGGCCGCCGCCGCCGGTCTGATGGCCCGCTCCAGCCGCAACGGTTCCTCCGCCGACGCCAAGCCCGAGGCCGGCGTCGCCACGGACGAGCCGCTGGCCGAGTGGGAGAAGGAGCTGCTGGCCGGCTCCGAGACCGCCGCCGCGGACGCCAAGGAAGCCGCCGCGGACGCCAAGGAAGCCGCCGCGGCGACCGACGCGGCCACCGAGGCCCCGGCCGAGCAGGCCACCGCCTCCTCCTGATCCACCCGCTCGTGGGGCCGCCTCCGGGCGGCCCCACGAGTGAATTCCCCAAAAGACTTTCTCGTACCTGAAAAAGGACGGACACACCCACGATGGCGAACTACACCGCCGCAGACGTGAAGCGTCTCCGGGAGCTCACCGGCTCCGGCATGATGAACTGCAAGAAGGCGCTGGAGGAGAACGACGGCGACTTCGACAAGGCCGTCGAGTTCCTGCGCATCAAGGGCGCCAAGGACGTCGGCAAGCGCGCCGAGCGCGCCACCGCCGAGGGCCTCGTCGCCGGTGACGGCGGCGTGCTGATCGAGCTCGACTCCGAGACCGACTTCGTCGCGAAGAACGAGGACTTCCAGGCCCTCGCCGCGAAGATCGTCGAGGTCGCGAAGGCCGAGAAGACCAGCGACGTCGAGAAGCTGAAGGCCGCCTCGCTCGACGGCAAGACCGTCGAGGAGCAGGTCCAGGAGCTGGCCGCCCGCATCGGTGAGAAGCTCGAGCTGCGCCGTGTCGCCGCTTACGAGGGCACCACCACCACGTACCTGCACCGTCGCGGTGCCGACCTCCCGCCCGCCGTCGGCGTGCTCATCGAGTACACCGGTGAGGGCGAGGAGGCCGCGGAGGCCGCCCGTGGCGCCGCCATGCAGGTCGCCGCGCTCAAGGCGAAGTACCTCACCCGTGACGAGGTCCCGGCCGAGGTCGTCGAGAACGAGCGTCGCGTCGCCGAGGCGACCGCCCGCGAAGAGGGCAAGCCGGAGCAGGCCATGCCCAAGATCATCGAGGGCAAGGTCAACGCCTACTACAAGGACAACGTCCTGCTCGAGCAGCCGTCGGTCAAGGACAACAAGAAGACCGTCAAGGCCCTGCTCGACGAGGCCGGCGTGACCGTGAGCCGGTTCGCCCGGTTCGAGGTCGGCCAGGCCTGATCCAGGCGCGGAACACAAGAATCACCACTGTGCCCCGTCTCCGTCCATCGGGGACGAGGCACAGTCGGGTTTCAGAGCATTAGGGAGGGCGACATGGGTGTCCGGGTCGAAGGCGGATACCGGCGGGTGCTGCTGAAACTGGGCGGCGAGATGTTCGGCGGCGGTTCCATCGGGGTTGATCCGGATGTGGTGCACTCGGTCGCCCAGCAGATCGCCGACGTCGCGCGGACGGGCGTGCAGATCGCCGTCGTGATCGGTGGCGGCAACTACTTCCGCGGCGCGGAACTGTCGCAGCGCGGCATGGACCGCGACCGCGCGGACTACATGGCGATGCTCGGCACCGTCATGAACTGCCTGGCGCTGCAGGACTTCCTGGAGAAGGAGGGCCTGCCCACCCGGGTGCAGACCGCCATCACCATGGGACAGGTCGCCGAGCCGTACATCCCGCGTCGTGCCGAGCGTCATCTGGAGAAGGGCCGCGTCGTCATCTTCGGCGCCGGGGTCGGCATGCCGTACTTCTCGACGGACACCGCCGCCGCGCAGCGCGCGCTCGAACTCGGCTGCGAAGCCGTCTTGATGGCGAAGGCCGTCGACGGCGTCTACACCGCGGACCCGAAGAGCGACCCGACCGCCGAGATGTTCCACGAGATCAGCCACCGCGAGGTGCTGGAACGGGACCTCAAGGTCGCCGACGCCACCGCGTTCAGCCTGTGCATGGACAACAACATGCCGATCATCGTGTTCAATCTGCTCACCGAGGGGAACATCGCCCGTGCGGTCAGCGGTGAACGGATCGGCACCCTGGTCGACACCCCCGCCGACGGGGTGCCCGCGTAGTCCTGCTCTGATCTCCGTAATCGGTACGCATACACAACAACGGGAGTTGCCGTGATCGACGAGACCCTCCTCGACGCCGAGGAGAAGATGGAAAAAGCGGTGTCCGTCGCCAAGGAGGACCTGTCGTCGGTACGCACCGGCCGGGCCCACCCCGGGATGTTCTCGCGCATTGTCGTCGAGTACTACGGCGCGCCGACCCCGCTGAACCAGATGGCGAGCGTCAACGTGCCGGAGGCCCGGATGGCGTTGATCAAGCCCTACGACCAGACCCAGCTGAACGCCATCGAGAAGGCGATCCGCGAGTCCGACCTCGGCGTGAACCCGAGCAACGACGGCAACGTGATCCGTATCGTCATCCCGCAGCTCACCGAAGAGCGCCGCAAGGAGATGGTGAAGGTCGCCAAGGCCAAGGGCGAAGACGCCCGCGTCTCGATCCGCAGCGTCCGCCGTAAGGCCAAGGAAGAACTCGACCGGATCAAGAAGGACGGCGAGGCCGGCGAGGACGAGGTCGTCCACGCCGAGAAGGAACTCCAGAACCTCACCGACACCTACACCCACAAGGTGGACGAGCTGGTGAAACACAAGGAAGCCGAGCTACTCGAGGTCTGATGAGCCAGGTGAGCGAGGAACGCGAGGACCGGGTGGACGCCCCGGAACCGGTTCCGGCGGAGAAGCCGGAACCGGTGCAGAAGGTTTCCCGCGCCGGCCGTAACCTGCCCGCCGCGATCGGGGTCGGGCTGCTGCTGGGCGCGGCGATCGTCACGTCCCTGCTCACCGTGCGCTTTCTGTTCATCGGCATCATCGCGATCGCCATCGCGGTCGGCACGATCGAGCTGGCCGGGGCACTGAAGCGCGCGGCGGGTATCCGGATCGCGCTGGTCCCGGTGCTCGTCGGCGGTCAGGCGATGATCTGGCTCGCGTGGCCGTACGGCCGCGAAGGCGCGTTGACGGCGTTCGTGCTGACGGTGCTCGTCTGCCTGCTGTGGCGGTTGCCCGGCGGCGCGGACGGGTATCTGCGCGACATCAGCGCGTCGGTCTTCGCCGCCGCGTACATCCCGCTTTTCGGCGCTTTCGCCGCCATGCTCGTCCCGCCGGACGACGGTGTCGGCCGGGTGCTGGCGTTCATGATCGGTGTCGTCGCCTCGGACACCGGTGGTTACATCGCCGGTGTGCTGGGCGGCAAGCATCCGATGGCGCCCACCATCAGCCCGAAGAAGACCTGGGAAGGTTTCGCCGGTTCCCTCGTGGCCGGTGTGGTCGCCGGCGCGCTGACCTTGAGCCTCCTGCTCGACGGCCATGCCTGGCAGGGTGTGCTCTTCGGTGCGGCGATCGTCTGCACGGCGACACTGGGCGATCTCGTCGAGTCGCTGATCAAACGCGACCTCGGCGTCAAGGACATGGGGAACATGCTGCCGGGGCACGGCGGCTTGATGGACCGGCTCGACTCTCTGCTCCCGTCGGCCGTCGTCTCGTGGTTGCTGCTTTCGGCGTTCGTCCCCGTTTAGCCGAACCCGTGTGACAAGCCCGGAACACTGGGCCAAGGTCGGAATATGCGAACTCGACGGATGAGTAAGCGAATTCTGGCCATGGCACTGAGCGTGGTGACGCTCGGCGCCCTGACGACGACCGTGGCGGAGGCGGGCGAAAGCCCGGTCGTCCGCACGGATTCCGGTCCCGTGCGTGGTGTGAGCGCCGACGGATACCGGAGTTTCCAAGGCATCCCGTTCGCCGCGCCCCCGGTCGGCGACCTGCGCTGGTCGCCGCCGCGGAAACCCGAACCGTGGACCGCCGTGCGGGACGCGAGCAGACCGGGGCCTCGATGCGCCCAGGGCGCTGGGCTCGGTTCCCCGCCGAGCGAGGCCGAGGATTGCCTGTAGCTCAACGTGATCAGCCCGGCCAAGACGGCGCGCAAGCCGCGTCCGGTGCTGGTCTGGGTGCACGGTGGCAGCTTCACCTCCGGGGCGGGCAGCGACTACGACTTCAAGCGCATGGCCCTCGGCGGGGACGTCGTCGTGGTGACCGTGAACTACCGGCTCGGAGTCTTCGGTTTCTTCGGGCATCCGGAGCTGGGACGCGACTCCGGCGTGTTCGGCCTCCAAGACCAGCAGGCCGCGCTTCGCTGGGTGCAGCGCAACGCGCGCGCCTTCGGCGGAGATCCGCGGAATGTCACGCTGTTCGGTGAATCCGCCGGTGCGATGAGCACCTGCGCCCAGCTGACCTCGCCGTCGGCGGCGGGGCTGTTCCACCGCGCGATCATCCAGAGCGGTCCGTGCACCCTGACCTGGCCCGACGGCGGGTTCTTCCCCGGCGTGCCCGCGGGTTCGCCGTACCTGCCCCGCGCGGACGTCGAGGCGATGGGTGCCGACGCGACGAAGAAGCTCGGCTGCGCCGACGTCGCCTGTCTCCGGCGGCTCCCGGTCAAGGATCTGGTGAGTCAGCCGTTCTCGACGCCCGCGTTCGGCACCGGCCTGCTACCGGAGCATCCGGCCGAGGCGCTGAAGGCGGGACATTTCGCCCGTGTGCCGGTGCTGACCGGGGTGACCAGGGACGAGGCGAGGCTTTTCGTCGCCTTGTTCCCCGGCCATCCGTTCACCGAGGAGCATTACCGGGGCCTGCTGCGGACGGCGTTCGGGGAGAAGGCGCCGCTCGTCGAGGCCCGGTATCCGTCGGCGAAGCACGGCGGCCCGGCGATGGCGTTCGCGGACGCGATGACCGACCGGATCTGGGGTTGCCCGCAGGTGGGGACGGAGCGGTTGCTGCGTCAGCGCATGCGGACCTTCGGTTACGAGTTCGCCGATCGGAACGCTCCGCCGCTTTTCCCGGCTCCTCCCGGAATGCGTCCCGGCGCTTCCCACGGAGCTGAATTGGCTTATTTGTCTGATTTAACCGGGTTTCCGGTCGAATTGACGCCCGCCCAGCGGGACCTCGCGGCGCAAATGATCCGGTATTGGACCGCGTTCGCGCGCACCGGTGATCCGAACGGCGAAGAACTGCCGAAATGGCGTCCCTCGCCGCGGACGCAGTCGCTGGCGCCGGGCGTGATCGGCCCGGTCGATCTCGGGGCCGTGCACGACTGCGGTTTCTGGGCCGGCCTCTGACCGAAGAGCCGGGGCGGCCTCGTCGCCCCGGCTAGTCGTCGTACGGATCGTCGACTTCGGCGGTGCCCCAGCCTTCGACGGCCCGGGAGTGGTCGATCACCGCGAAGACGGAACCGTCCGGGTCGGCGAGGATCGCCATCCGGCCGTACGGGGTGTCGTAGGGCTGGACCACGACGGCGCCGCCGAGCATCAGCGCCTGCCCGGCCGCGGCGTCCGCACCGCGCGCCGGATCGAGGGCGAGGTAGACCATCCAGTGCGGGGGAGTGTCCGGCCGGTATTCCGAGCCCATCACGTACCGGTACAGCACCGGTTCGTGCTCGATGAGCCATTCGGCGTAGTCGAGCGACGCGCCGTCGCCGATCTGGTGGCTGGTGTAGTTGAAGAGGCGGCAGTAGAAGTGATCCGCCGCCGCGCCGTCGTGGGTGTTGAGGTCCGCGCCGCTGAAGGTGTTCGGCACCCCCGTCGCGAACTCCCAGGTGGCGGGCGGCTCCCAGAAGACGACATGCGCGCCGCACGCGTCGACGGCGTGCACGATGTTGCCGCGATGGGGGATCGCCATCGGCCCGAGCGTGACCCGGCCACCGAGACTGTCCACCCATTCGGCGGCGGCGGCCGCCTGCTGCACCGAGATGTGGACGCTCCAGCCGGACGGCCCCTCCGCGCCCGCGCGGTACAGACCACCGGTCGGGACGCCGTTCAGCGTCGCGATCGAGTACCGGCCGGTCGGCGTCGCCGGATCACGCTGAACGGTGAACTCCCAGTCGAAAAGCCCGCCGTAGAAGGCTTGTACGGCCGCTTCGTCTCTGCACGCGAGCTCGATCCAGCACGGGATTCCCGAAGGTATGACGGAAGTGTGGGCGGCCGAGCCAAGCGACATGCGGTTCTCCCTTACCGGTGGGAGTAAAGTCTAGTCGCTGACCGCATTGTTTCCGTTAAAGATTTCGACCCGGATACCCCGGAACCCGGCCCGGTGTCCCTTCGTTGGAGCTTCCGTGCGCTGGTTTCCCCGAGCCCTCTCCTCCGCCCGCCGTGGCGGCGAGGAGGTGCTGCCGAGCCCGAACATCTGGTACTACCAGAAGGCCTACGAGGTCGAGAACCGCGCGCAGGACGTCGACGACGAGATCTGGCGCGTGCTCGCCGGGGCTCGCGATTGGTCCGGGGCGGACGTCCTCGACATCGGCTGCGGTGACGGGTTCCACCTGCCGCGGTTCGCCGCGACGGCGCGGTCGGTGGTCGGCATCGAGCCCCATGAGCCGCTCGTCCGTGACGCGCGGAACCGCGTGGCGCGGCTGGCGAACGTAGAGGTGCGGCAAGGCCGTGCGCAGCGGCTTCCCTTGCCGGACGCGGCTTTCGACGTCGTCCACGCGCGCACCGCGTACTTCTTCGGCCCCGGTTGTGAACCCGGCCTTCGCGAAGCGGAGCGGGTGTTGCGCCCGGGTGGGCTGATGATGATCGTGGATCTCGATGTGACGAGTGAGCCCTACGGACGCTGGATGCGCATGGACCTCCCGCATTACGACCCGCCCGGCGTCGAGAAGTTCTTCGCCCGTCAGGGATTCGACTGCCGCAAGGTGATGACGCGGTGGCTGTTCGAAGACGCCGCCGCGATGGAGGCGGTGCTGAAGATCGAGTTCAGCGCTCCGGTCGCGGCGAAGGCGATCGCGGAGGTCCGGCGGCTCAACGAGGTTTCGTCAAGTGCCGGGGAGCAGCGGGTGACGCTGCCGGTGGGCTATCGCGTGCATACGCGCACCAAGCCCACCGGCCTCGTCGTACCGAATCACTCCGTGTCCTCGGCCTCGCCGAGGATGCCGTAGATCGTCCGGCGTGCTTCGTTGAGCACGTCGACGGTGCGGGCCTGCTGGCTTTCGCTGCCGGCGTGCATGACCTGCGCGACCGCCGCGGCCAGGGTCGCGCCCGCCTTGCGCAGGTTCACCTCGACCGGGTCGACGTCGTGGGCGATCTGCTCCCACGGCGGGACGGCGTCCTGCTGTTCGGCCGCGGCACGGCCGGATTCGGTGAGCTCGAACAGCTTCTTGCCGTTCTCGTCCTTGCTGATCACCAGGCCTTCGTCGGCCAGCATTTGCAGCGTCGGGTAGACCGAGCCGGGGCTCGGCTTCCAGAAGCCGCCGCTGCGCTCGCCGATCTCGCGGATGATCTCGTAGCCGTGCCTCGGCTGCTCGGAAAGCAGCGCCAGGGTCGCGGCGCGGACGTCACCGCGTTTGCCGCGCCGTCCGCCAGGGCCACCGCGACGGCCGTGCCGGTGCCCGTGGCCCGGTCCGCCCGGCCCCGGCGGGAAGTCGCCGAAGCCGCCGCGAGCCCAAGGTCCGAAGGCGGGCCGGCCGTGTTCTGGAGGGAAAGGTCGTCGTCGCATGATGTGCATCCTCTCTTCGTAATGTTCCGACTCGTTCACGATATATCGGAAACGGTCGCTCGGCAACTCTGTTCGCGTGAGTTGGGTCTCAGTGCCTTGTGTCGGCGTGATCCGGGGAACAGTGATCCGGGGCGGCGCGGGTGTGCGAAAGGTGGACATGGGACACTGAGTGAGCTATGACTGCCCTCCCTCTCGTCTTCGACGCGCCCAAGCGCGGCCTCCCGCCGCGCCATCTCGCCGATCTCACCGCCGCCGAGCGGGCCGCGGCCGTCGCCGAGCTGGGTGAGAAGCCGTTCCGCGCGAAACAGCTTTCGAACCACTACTTCTCGCGGCTCACGGTGGACCCGGAGGAGATGACCGACATCCCGGCGGCGTCGCGGGAGAAGCTCGTCGGCGATCTGATGCCGACGCTGCTCACCGAGATCAAGGCGCTCGCCTGCGACGACGGGACCACCCGCAAGACCTTGTGGCGCGCGCACGACGGGACGCTGCTGGAGAGCGTGCTGATGCGCTACCCGGACCGCGCGACCCTGTGCATCTCGAGCCAGGCGGGCTGCGGCATGGCGTGCCCCTTCTGCGCGACCGGGCAGGGCGGCCTCGACCGGAACCTGTCGACCGCGGAGATCGTCGACCAGGTCCGCTCCGCCGCCGCCGTGATGCGCGACGGGCTGATGCCCGGCGGCCCCGGCCGTCTGTCGAACATCGTCTTCATGGGGATGGGCGAGCCGCTCGCGAACTACAAGCGGGTGGTGGCGGCGGTCCGGCGGATCACCGATCCCTCGCCGGAGGGGCTCGGGATCGGTCAGCGTTCGGTGACCGTGTCGACGGTGGGGCTCGCGCCGGCGATCCGGAAGCTGGCGGACGAGAAGATGCAGGTGCGCCTGGCGGTTTCCCTGCACACGCCGGACGACGAACTGCGGGACACGCTGGTGCCGGTGAACGAGCGCTGGTCGGTGGACGAGGTCCTGTCCGCCGCTCGGTACTACGCGGACACCTCCGGCCGCCGCGTGTCGATCGAGTACGCGCTGATCCGGGACGTCAACGACCAGCCTTGGCGTGCCGAGCTGCTGGCGAAGCGGCTTCGGCAGCACTTGGGCCAGCTGGTGCACGTGAACGTGATCCCGCTGAACCCGACGCCGGGAAGCAAGTGGGACGCCTCGCCGAAGCCGGTGGAGCGGGAATTCGTCCGGCTGGTGAACGCGGGCGGTGTGGCGTGCACGGTGCGTGACACGCGTGGTCAGGAGATCGCGGCGGCGTGCGGTCAGCTCGCCGCCGAGAACTGAGTTCTTCCTTTCAGTGATGGAGATTTTGTCGTGATGTATGCCCCCAGCCTGCTGGATCCGGCTGCGGAGGAGCTGAAGCTCGCGGACGTGCTCGGCCATGGCGCGACCGGTGTCGCGCGCGAGGCCAGGACGTTGCTCGGTGAGCGGTTCAGCTCGGTGACCTTCATGTACGTCCTGATGCGGGCGTTCGAGGTGGAGTACACCGCGGCGCGGGACGCTTCGCGGTGGCACGAGTTCCACGGCGGACCGTACGCGCTGTCGGACGCCGACCTCGAAGCCCTGCTGGCGCCCTGGCTCGGGACGCCGGCCGCGTCGATCACCGCGTAGGCGGGATCGACGCGACCGTCCTTTGTGGATGGTCAGCTCGTTTCGTGCCGAGTGGGCCGGTAGACGAGCTCCTGGATGCGTCCGTCGAACGTCCGGCTCTCGAGCAGTTCCAGGTCGAAGTCGGCCGCACCCAGGAAGATCGGACCTGCCCCGGTCCTTCCGGTGATCACCGGGAAAACCGTCACCTGCACGCGATCCACCAGACCGGCGGCCATCAGTGCCCGGTTCATCGACAGGCTCCCGTGCGAGCGCAGCGGCACTTCGGACTTTTCCTTGAGCCGGGCGACGACGTCGACCGCGTCCCCGCTCACGACGGTCGCGTCCGGCCAGTCGAGCGGCTCCCGCAGCGTGGTCGAGACGACCGTCGCCGGCAGGTGCTTCAGCCGGGAGACCCACGGATCGAGCGCCTCGACGTCCGGGACCTCCGCGTTGAGCATCTCCAGGTTCGTCCGGAACGTGGTGGCGCCGAAGACCATCCGCTGCTCCTGGGAGTACAGGGCGAGGCGGTGTTCGAGGAATTCGGGGCCCTGCTTGCCCCAGTAGCCGCCCCAATCGCCGGTGTGGGAGCCGAAGCCGTCGAGGCTGGAAAAGACGTCGAACGTGTAGGTCGCGATCATGATGCTCCTTCGGTGAGTTCGTCTCTCACCCTGGCTACGAACGCGGCCGGCGCGGATAGACATCGACGGCGGAAAATCTTCGCGGGACGGCGAAATGGCAGGATGCGGGCATGTATTGCCTGCAAGCCGTGATCGTCGCCGAGCCCGCGCGGAGCCGATTGCTCGATGCGTTCGAAGGCGCAACGCTCGTGTCGCTCGGGCAGAACCTGTCGCTGATGCCGGTGACCGAGACGCGGTTCGACACCGGGCCGCTCGCCGCGTGCTCCGCGCACGGAGCCGTGGCGTACGTCGAAGCCGAATACTTCGGTGGCACCGGGACGCAGTCCGCGCAGGTGTGGGAGCGCGGCGAGACCGTCCTCGGCCCGCTGCACGTCGGCGAAGACGAACCCCACCCGGCTGATGGCAGCCCGATCTCCCAGGCGCTTCGGCGGCTGGGCGTGCTCAAGGGTGACCACTTCGACGAGTTCGACGCCGTCGGGCTCGGCAGGCATCGCGGCACCGAGGACTGGCTGTCCGCTTAGCCGATCGCCGAGTTCCCTCCTCGCGCTGGGCCGGACGGACCAGTCACGCGGCGGTGTTCACCGCCGGCCGCGACACTCGAGGAAGAGGAGGTGGACCGGATGTCCACGACCAAGGCGAGACAGGTGCGTCACAACAAGGCCGTCCAGGTGTTCGGACGGATCGGGATGGGCTGCTACGGCCTGGTGTATCTGCTCATCGGGTACCTGGCGGTGCGCGTCGCCGTCGGCGGTGGCGGCCAGGAGGCCGACGGACGCGGCGCGATCGCCGAAGTCGGTTCGACGCCGGTGGGCGGGGTGCTGTTGTGGGTACTGGCGGCCGGGCTGGTGGCCTACGGCCTGTGGCAGGGATTGCTGGCCGCGGTCGGCTACACCTGGATCGACAAGCAGCGCACTCGCACCGTCAAGCGGGTGACGTCCGGAGTGCGCTGCCTGGTGGGGATCTCGCTGGGCGTGTACGCGGCCAAGGTCGCCTTGGGAGCGGGAGAGCAGGGCAGCGGCGACCAGAAACAGCAGGAGTTCACCGCGTGGCTGCTCGGGTTGCCCGCCGGCCCGTTCCTGGTGACCGTGGTGGCCGTCGTCGTGTTCGGCGTCGCGGTGGGCTCGGTGGTGAAGGGGATACGCCGGACCTTCGTGCAGGACATCGACCTCGCGAAGCTCCCGTCGGGGACGCGGCGATGGGTGGACAGGTTGGGCAGGATCGGTTATGTGGCAAGGGGTTTCGTCTTCGGCGTGGTCGCGGTGCTGGTCGGGTACGCGGCGCTGACGCATGATCCGTCCCGTTCCGGCGGGCTCGACGCCGCCCTGCGCACCTTGGCCGCCCAGCCGTTCGGCACGGTGCTGCTCCTCGTGGTGGCCGTGGGGGTCGCGGCCTTCGGTGTGTACTGCGTCGGGGCGGCACGAGCGCAGCGTGGGTGAGCGCCGTCAGGCGAACTGGATGCCGCCGTCGATCATCACCGACTGGCCGGTCATGTAGTCGGAATCCGGCGAAGCGAGGTATGAAACGTACGCCGCCACGTCCTCGGGAACGGAGACCCGCCCGAGATGGATCAGGTTGGAGTACTTCTCGATCGCCTGTCCCTTCCGGATTCCTTCCGATTCCGCGAGTTTCTCGTCGATGAGGTCCCACATGGCGGTTCCGACGATGCCGGGGCAGTACGCGTTGACGGTGATCCCGTGCCGCGCCCATTCCATCGCGGCGGCCTGGGTCAGCCCGCGCACCGCCCATTTCGACGCGGAATAGTGGCCCAGCAAGGCGAACGGACGGTGGGCGACGATCGACGCCGCGCCGATGATCTTCCCGCCGTTCCCCTGTTCGATCATCTGCTTCGCCGCAGCCTGGTAACAGAGGAACATGCCGCGCGCGTTGACGGCCATCATCCGGTCCCAGTCCTCGGGGGTCACTTCGAGCAACGGCAGAACCTGCGCGATCCCCGCGTTCGCGACCATGACGTCGAGGGAACCCAGGGCGGCGGCGGTTTCGCCGACCATGGCGGTGACGGACGCCGGGTCGGAGACGTCCGCGGTGATCGCCGCCGAGCGTCGTCCCGTTTCGCGGATCTCCTTGGCGACGGCCTCGAGTTCCGCCTCGTTGGCGGTGACGTCGTTGACCGCGACGTCGTGTCCGTCGGCGGCGAGCCGGAGCGCGATCCCCTTTCCGATTCCTCGTGCCGCACCGGTGACGAGTACGTTCTTGCTCATGCGATGAACTCCTTTGTCCGCCTGGGCTTGACCGAAAGGTAGGGGCGGCGGCGGAACCGGGGGAGGGGTGTCGTGTCTCACTTTGAGACACCGACGTTCAGAGCGTGGACGCGGCGCGATAGTCCCTCGGCGAGGTGCCGAGAAGCCGGGTGAACATCGTCGAGAACGCGGCGGGGCTCTCGTACCCGAGCGAAGCGGCGATCGCGGCGATGGGCAGGCCGTCCGACAGCAGTGACAGGGAATGCAGGACGCAGGCCCGCTGCCGCCATCGGGCGAACCCTATCCCGGTCTCCGCGGTGAAGAGCCGGTTCACCGTCCGCTCGCTCACGTGCAGCCGTTTCGCCCACTCGCTCGCGGGGGCGTGGATGTCCGGAGCGTCCAAAAAGGACTCGCACAGGGCGCGCAGCCGTTCGTGCTTAGGCAGTGGGAGGTCGAGGCGGACCGGGGCGGAACGGCGGATCTCGTGCAGGGTCAGGCCGATGACCGCGGCGTCCCTTCCCCGGGCGGCGTACAGATCCGGCACGCCGACGGCCTCGTTCAGGAGCTCCCGGAGCAACGCGGACACTTCGACGACCTGGCAGCGGCGCGGGAACCACGGCACCGCCTTCGGCTCGATGTACAGGCTTCGGGTGCTCACGTTCGTCGTGAACACCTGGTGGACGGTCTCCGGCGGGACGAGCACCGCGCGCCGGGTCGGGATGGTCCACGTGCCGTCGCCCGTTTCGACCCGCATCGATCCGGTCGCGCTGTAGAGGAACTGCGCCCGCCGGTGCCGATGCGGGAGGATCCGGTGCCCCGGTGGGTAATCGGTGCGGATCGCCACCACCGCGCGGTCGAGGTGGTCGACCTTGTCGATGGGGATGTCGCGCACCCCGCCGAGGCTACGCCGGCTGTCCGATCCGCGAAAGAAACTGGCGCCCTTTCGAATGCCCGCCGTGCCGGTGAGGCCTACCGTCGAGGGAGTGCTGATCGAGATCTCGGTGCTCCTCGGGTTCGGTTGCCTGAGCGGCGTCACCACCGTCCTTTTCGGATTCGGCGGCGGATTCATCACCGTGCCCGTCGTGTACGCCTTCGCGCTCGCCGAGCCGGAACACGCGATGCACGTGGCGGTGGCCACGTCGACCGCGGTGATGGTGGTCAACGCCGGGAGCGCGACCCTCGCCCAGTGGCGGGCGGGGCGGCTCCGCCGTGACTATCTGTGGCCGCTCATCGTCTTCATCGGCTTGGGTGCCGTGCTCGGTTCCTTCGCCGCCACCATGGCCGGCGAGAGCGTCCTGCGCTGGCTCTTCGTCGCCTACCTCGCGCTGACCATCGCCGACAGCGTCGTCCGGAAGGGTTTCGTGAGCAGGCGGGACGAGGACCGGCCGCGTGCGCTCGGCGGGATCACCACCACCGCGGGCGGGACCGGGATCGGTGCCGTGGCGAGCTTTCTCGGCGTCGGGGGCAGCGTCCTCACCGTGCCGCTCATGCGCCGTAAGGGACTGCCGATGGCCGACGCGACCGCGCTGGCGAACCCGCTGAGCCTCCCCGTGGCGGTGATCGGCACGGCCGTCTACGCCTTCGCGGCGACGGGCACGGCTTCGGGCACCGCTCATCTCGGCTACGTCGACCTGGTGGCCGCGGGCGCGCTGCTGTGCGGGTCGCTGCCGACCATCGCCGTGACCCGCCGGGTGGTCGGCCGGATCCCGGACCGCGCGCACGCGATCGCGTACCTCGCGCTGCTCGTCGCCGCACTGATCGCGATAGTCATCCGATGAGTTTCCGGTAAGTCAAGTCTTGACAAGGCATAGTGAAGATGGGAAGGGGTTATCGTCAGGCAAAGATCCGACGAATCCTCTATCTCTTTTCCGGAACTTGCGCCAAGATCTCCGGCATGAAACTGAGATCGATCACCAAACGCATGTTCGTTCTCGGGCTGCTGACGGTTCTCGGCACCACCGGGGCGACGTCGGTGGCCACCGCCGAACCCCAGTCACCGCCCGCCGACGTCAACGCGACCGGGCAACCGCGTGGCGGCTGGGAACCGATCGGTCCGAACAGCGTCGGCGGGCTGCTCGCCGCTTCGCCCGCCGGGCTGGCGATGATGCAGCCGAGCCCGCCCGCCCTGTGGCTCTCCGGCGACCGCGGAGCCTCGTGGAGCGTGCGTCGCGGACTGCCGCAAGACACCTCCATCCAGGGATTCTTCGTCGATCCGGCGAACCCCGACCGGATGCTCGCGGTGGGCAACAAACCGGCGGGCTTCCTCGGTGAATGGCGCGGCGTGCTGGTGCGGACCACCGACCGCGGCCAGACCTGGGAGACCCTGCGCGAGTGGTACCCCGACGGCGCGTTCGGCATGGCCACGGACCCGACGGGCCGGGTCGTCGTGGTGCAGAACATGGATTCGCTGAGCGTCAGCACCGACGGCGGCGAGCACTGGAACGACGTGCCGAGGACCTGGCCGCGCGAGGGCAACGCCGCACCGGTCGGCGCGCTCAAACTCACGATGGTCGGCGACGACGCCTACCTCGCGACGGTCTACCCGGAGTACGCGCTGTGGGTGGTCCGCGGGGTCAGCGGCAAGGAACCGCAGGCCGAACTCGTCTACCGGACCAACGGTGAGATCAACCAGGTCGCTTCGGACGGCAAGCGATTCGTGGTCACGGTCGGCCCCGAACTGCACGGCTCCACCGACGGTGGCAAGACCTGGACGGTGCTGCGCCGCGATCCCGGCGAGCAGACCCTGCGCGAACCGCGCTTCCTCGGCGGACGGCTCTACGTGTCGACGTATAACGACATAGACGTCACCGCGGACTTCGGCCGCACCTGGACCCGCAAACCGGTACCCGCCGCGGGCGAAGGCGTCAGCGACATGATCGATCTCCCCGCCGGCCCGGGCAAACCCGCCACCACGCTGATCTCCTCGCTCTACCGCGGGGTGTACGCGGACGAGGGCAAGCGGGGCTACCGGCAGGTCGGTGTCCCGGGCGAATCCATCCGCGACCTCGTGACCACCGGGAACCTGCTGCGCGAGAGCGTAGTCGCGGCGGGTGTGCAGGAGATCTACAACACCCCGCTCCCGCGTGGCAAGGTCGCTGCGGCGGACCGCGTCTGGCAGTCGCACCCGACCGACCGGCTGCACGAGGACGCGCGCCTGTCCGTCTCGCCGAGCCGTCCGGACGTCGTCTGGCAGGTCACCCGCAACGGGTTCTCGCTCGACGTGCTCCGCAGCGGTGACGGCGGGCGGACCTGGCAGTTCGCGGCGAAGGCGAAGGAAGGCCTCCCGAGGACGATCTTCGTCCACCCGGCAGACCCGGACCGGGTGCTCGTCTCGGCCTTCGCACCGACCGGCTACGTGCTCTACCGCAGCGACGATGCCGGGAAGACCTGGGAAAAGCTCGCGGTCGACAACGGCTTCATCGCGTTCGCCGGTGATCCGTGGAACCCGGACCGCGTCTGGGGCGGGGACACCGACGGCCTGTCCCGGTCGGACGACGGCGGCAAGACCTGGACTCACGTCACGAGCGACCCGGTCAGCTCGATCTCGATCAGCCGATGGGGTGGCGGGCGCATGCTCGTGGGCGGCGCGGGTATCCACCTGAGCGAGGACGGCGGCAAGACGTTCCGCCGGGTCTTCGACGGCGAAGATCCCCGTGAGATCAGCCGGATCCTGCCGCATCCGTTCGACTTCCGGGTGTGGTTCGCGAGCAACGCGACCGGTGGCGGGGTGCTGCGCAGCACCGACTTCGGCCGCACCTGGTCGCCCGTGCCCGGCGCGCTGCCCGATCCCAGGGTGCTCTCCCTGGCGGTCAGCGCGGACGGCCGGTATCTGTTCGCCGGCACCGCGCAGTCCGGCGCGTACCGGTTGACGTTGTACTGAGTCCGAGACGCTTCGTGGCCGGAGGAAGTTCCGGCCACGAAGCGTTTACGCGTGCCTCGCCGGATGTCAGAGTCGGGGACATGGCCATCGATGTCGCCGCCCTCCGGCTCCACTTCCCTTCCCTCGCCGACGGAACCGCCTTCTTCGACGGGCCCGCGGGTACTCAGACACCCCGGCCCGTCGCCGACGCCATCGCCGGGACGCTGACCGGTCCGTTGTCGAACCGCGGCAAGGTCAGCCCGTCCGAACTCAACGCGGAGAACGCCGTCTCGGGGTTCCGCGACGCCTACGCGGACTTCCTCGGCGTACCTGCCGAAGGTGTCGTCCACGGCCGCAGCGCCACCCAGCTGACGTACGATTTTTCCCGGCATCTGGCCAAAAACTGGCGCGAGGGAGACGAGATCGTCGTCAGCCGGCTCGATCACGACGCCAATGTCCGGCCGTGGGTCCAGGCGGCCGAGCGAGCCGGGATGACCGTCCGCTGGCTCGACATCGACCCCGAAACCACGGAACTCGACCTCGATTCCCTGGTCCTCACCGAACGGACGAAGCTGGTCGCGGTCACGGCGGCCTCGAACGTCCTCGGCACCGAACCGCCGATCCGCCGGATCGCCGATCTCGCCCACGACGCCGGGGCGCTGGTGTTCGTGGACGGAGTGCACTACGCCGCCCACGAACTGGTGGACGTGCCCGCGCTCGGAGCGGACTTCTTCGTCTGCTCGCCGTACAAGTTCCTCGGCCCGCACTGCGGAGTGCTCGGCGCGTCGCCCGCCCTGCTCGAAACCGTCGAGCCGGACAAGCTCGTGCCGTCGCCCGACACCGTGCCCGAGCGGTTCGAATTCGGCACGCTGCCCTACGAGATGCTCGCGGGCGCCACGGCTGCGGTGGACTTCCTCGCCGCGCTGGACCCCGGACCGGGCGGATCACGGCGAGCACGGCTCGCGCATTCGATGAACTCGTTGCACGAGCACGAAAGCGCGTTGCGCACCAGGCTGGAGAACGGACTGGGCGACGCCGTCACCGTCCACTGCAAGGCGGCGGACCGGACTCCGACCGTCCTGATGAGTCTCGGCGGCCGCGAGCGCGAGGCGCAACGGCTTCTCGCCGAAAGGAACGTCGTCGCGCCGGCGGGATCCTTCTACGCCTACGAGGTTTTCGCGGCCTTGAAGCTGGAGGACCCGGCACTCCGGGTCGGGCTGGCACCGTACACCAGCGCGGAAGACGTCGGCAGGTTGCTGGACGGGCTTTCGACGTTCGGGTGAGGACCACAGTGGACAGTCGGGCGTAACTCGAACAGGTTGGATTTGGCCGCCGTCACCAGGAGCCGTATTACCGTTCGGTCATGATCGACAACGGGAGGTTCGCGATGCGTTTCCGGTCGGTGGCCGCTTCTGTTCTTCTCGGTTGCGCGCTGTGCGTGGCGCCCGCGGCGCTCGGGGCGGGGCCCTCGTCGCTCGCGATCCAGCCCTGTCCCGAGGTCAACGACCCGCCCGACTACAAGATCTCGAACGGTGCCAAGGCCTGGATGAAGACCAACCTGCGCAGCGATTACCTGCGCGGGCCGGGCACGATCACGTACAACAAGACGACGACCTCCTCGGTCAACGCGTCCATCACCGGCACGACCAGCGCCGAGGCGGGCGTCATCTTCGCGAAGGCGAGTGTCTCGCTGGCGGTGAGCGTCGGCGCGAGTTACTCGAAGGCCGATTCCTGGTCCTATGCCGCGACCGTGCCCGCGGGGAAGACGTTGCGGCTGCAGCAGTACAAGGAAGGCCGTTCCTTCACCGTGCAGAAGTACCGGATCGTCCCGCCCTGCAAGGTGAAGTACCTCTGGAAGAAGAACGCCGTCGCGCCGGTGAAGAGCCCGAGCTATCTGTGGCAGCTCGTCGGCTGACCTCAGGTTTGTGGCCGATCACAAGACTCGTCCACCCGGTCTTGTGATCGGCCCCATGGACGTACGGTGACCGTACCGACACCCTGGGAAGGAACGCCGTGGGCAACGGGGCCCTGGCGGAACGGGACGGTGGCCGCCATGGGGAGACTGCGCACACGGACACTGATCGCCGGCATGGTCGCGCTCGCCACCGTCGGCCTCGCGCCCGCCGCGTCGGCCGCGACCGGCATCGACACCCGGTGGAGCGAACCGGGCCCCTACGCGGTGACCGTCGAAGCCCTCGACAGCGCCCACACCGTGTACCGGCCTTCGCGGCTGGAGAGGCACCCGGTGATCCTGTGGGGGAACGGGACCGGTGCGAACCCGAAGATCTATGACGGCCTGCTGCGGCACCTGGCCTCCCACGGGTTCGTCGTCGCGGCGGCCGACACCCCGAACGCGGGTTCGGGGCAGGAAATGCTGGCCGGTGCCACGACCTTGATCGCCGAGAACTCCCGTCCCGGCAGCCGCTACGAGGGGAAGATCGACACCGCGCACATCGGCGCCACCGGCCATTCCCAGGGCGGCGGTGGGGCGATCGTCGCCGGAGCCGACTCGCGTGTCACCACCACGATCCCGATCGAGCCGGGACCGCAGGGCTCCGCCACGGCGCTCAAGGGCCCTTCGTTCTTCCTCGGCGGTCAGTTCGACACCATCGTCATCCCCGCGTTGCTGGTCGTCCCGCGATACCGCCTCGCGGACCAGGTCCCCGCGATCTACGGCGAACTCGGCGGGGCGACCCACTTCACGCCGGTCGGCGACGGAGGCGGGTTCCGCGGCGCGATCACAGCGTGGTTCCGGTTCTGGCTTTCCGGTGACGAGCGGGCTCGCGCGGAATTCTTCGGCCCGTCCTGCGGACTGTGCGGCGACGGCGCGTGGTCCGATGTCCGGCGCAACGCGAAGGCGCTGGCCGTTCCGGGAGCTTGATCGCCGGTTCTTGTCGGTGCTCCGGTCTAGGGTCTCCCTCAGCAGCCTGACCTGGAGGGATACCCGTCATGACCACTCTCGACAACCGGCCGAACACCGCGCTCCTGGTCGTCGACGTCCAGAACGCCGTCGTCGAAGACGGCTACGAGCGCGACGCCGTGGTCGCGAAGATCGGCGGTCTCGTCGGCAGGGCACGGCGGGAAGGCGTCCCGGTCGTATGGGTGCAGCATTCCGACGAGGAGCTCGTGCGAGGCAGCGAGGAGTGGCGCATCGTCGGCGAGCTGGACCAGGAGGACACCGAGCCGGTCGTCGAAAAGTCCTACGGCGACTCGTTCGAGGACACCGATCTGGAGAAGGTGCTGGCCGAACGTGGTGTCGGACGGCTCGTGGTCGTCGGTGCCGAGACCGACGCCTGCATCCGTTCCACGCTGCACGGCGCCATCGTCCGCGGGTACGACGCGACGCTGGTCGGCGACGCGCATACGACGGTGGACAAGAGCGAGTGGGGCGGAATCGCGCCGGAACTGGTCATCGCGCACACGAATCTGTACTGGCGGTATCAGGCCGCGCCCGGCCGTAAGGGAGGGACGGTGATGACCGAAGACGTCGATTTCAGCGGCTGAGCCGCTTCACGGCGTTCCCGGCCAGTAAGCGAGCAGCAGGCCGGCGTCACTGGCGAAAGCGTTGTGGCAGTGGGATTTCGCCGCCTGCAACACACGACGGGCGATTTCGGGCGGTACGTGTCCGGCGGTGGAGTCCAGGCATCCGGCGAGCGAGAACCGCGCGCCGTCGGCCGACCGCGCTTCCGTGAGGCCCTCGGTGTGCAGGGCGAGGAGATCACCGGGCCGGAGGCGGGTCGTCGAGACACGGCCGGGCGTCCCGGCGCCGAATGGCGATCGCGGCGCACTGTCCACTGTGGCCGGTCCCGGGTCGCTGCCGAGCACGAGCGGTGCTTCGCCGCCCGCTTCGAGGTGGCGCAGGCGCCCGTGCGCGAGGTCCACTTCGGCCAGGGTGCCACGGACCTTCGCGCCGGCCCCGAACTGCGCCGAAAGCGCTTTGTCGACAGCGCTTTCCTGGCCGTGCAGGCCCTGGCCTTCGCGGCGGGCGGACCGGTAGGCCGCGAGTGCCGCCGACACCGTCAGACCGGCGGACCCGGTGTCGCGGCCCGCGTCGAAGATCGCCAGCCACGCTGTCGTTTCGGAGAGGGCGTAGTCGAAGGTGACGCTGCGAACGTCGTAGGCCGGCTCGACACCGCCTGCCACCACGACGTCGCGTGTCGCCGCGGTCAACGGCGGTAGGTGCTGCCAGAGCAACTCGGCGGTGGGATCACGCCGTCGGCTGCGGCGCGTCATGTCGAGACCGTCGCCGTAGCGCATCGCGGCGGCGATGAGGTGGCCGGACAGCGACGCAAGCCAGTGGCACTGCGTGCGCAGCGCGGGGTCGTCGAGGTCGGTGTTCGCACCCGCTTCGACCTCGAGCACGCCCATGCGCTCGTCGCCGTCCAGCAGCGTGGTCCACAGGCGCTGCCCGGTGGAGTCTTCGGCCAGCATGGTGCCCGCGTTCCGGTACGCCTGCCCGGCGGTGCTGCCTTCGATGGCCAGCGGTACCCGTCCGGGCGGCTGATCGGGGAACGGGACGAGCCGGTGCTGGTCGTAGTCCGCGAGATACACGGCTATCCGGAGGTCCAGCGCGCGCCCCGCCGCGGCGATGACCTCGGGCAGCCGCTCCGGGGGGACCCGGCGGGCACCGTCGAGGAGTTCCACCAGTGCGGCCAAGGGGCCGCGAGGGCGGATGTCGTCGCCGGTCTCGCGGCTGTACGGGGCCCGTCGTGCGCCGGAGATCTCGTCGAGGCGCTCGTTGACCGCGTGGGCCACCATGTCCCGCTGGATCCTGGGCAGGGGAAGCAGCCCCTGCAGGAACGCTTCCAGTTCGACTTCGCTGACGTCACCGCCGAGCGCGAAGTACCTCAGCCACAGCTGCTCCACCGTGAGCCCGGTGCGCGCGAAGCAGGCCGCGACGATCCGTCGCTGCTCCTCGTCGTGGAGCGAGGACACAGTGACCACCCCCGGGTTTCTCGGCGATACGGCGCCCGGATACCAACCGGGGCCCCGGATGAAACATCGCCGGGAGGACGTCGCGTTACGCCAGGTGGCCGAGCGGTTCGTCCACGGCGCGGCCGGAAGAGACGATCCGGGGCGGGCCGAACGTGGGTCGCGGTAGGCGGGGTGATCGCATTCGGCTAAGGTCGTTTTCCGAAAGCGGTTCTGAGCGTTGAGAAGTTAGCGCCGATCCGCCGGTAACCGGGTTGGTTGCGGCGGTTGATGGTGCGCGCTCGGCGCCGGTTCCCGCCGGTGGCTCCCGTGGTGCATCACGCCGATGTGCAGAAGTGGGAGAGGCGGGCTTTGGACGATGAAATCGACTGGCAGCGGGACAAGAACCGATTCGTCGAGGATGTCGGCGACGGCGAACTGCCGGTGACCTCTGAAAACGGAGCCCGGCTCCTCGCCGGGCCACTGGTCAACCAGTTCGTGTCCCTGACCAGGGCGTTGCTGGATTCCGGTTCGATCGCCGCGGTACTCGAACGAGTGGTCTTCGCGACGCGTGACCTGGTGCCGGGTGCGGATCTGGTCAGCGTCACCCTCCTCGACCCCGACGGGGGATTCCACACGCCGATGGCGACCGACGAGATCGCCGGCGAACTGGACCAGCTGCAGTATCAGTACGGAGAGGGTGCCTGCGTCGAAGCGGCGCGGGTTTCCGGGCCGGCGGCGGCCTTCAGCGACAACCTCGCGGAAGACGCCCGGTGGCCGCGTTTCGGCCCCGCCGCCGCGGCGCTCGGGTTCCACTCGCTGGTCTCGACGGCCTTGCTGCCGGAAGCGTCGAGTTCACAGGTTTCCGGCGCGCTGAACGTCTACTCGCGCCGTCCGCACGGCATCGCCAGGGCCGACCGAGACGTGCTGTTGCTGCTGGCGACACACGCGTCGCTGGCTTTGGCGACGACGCACGCGGTCACGCGCGGTCAGCTCCAGGAGGAGCAGCTCCAGCAGGCGCTGGACAGCAGGGACGCGATCGGGCAGGCCAAAGGCATCCTGATGGCGCGGCGCGGGATCGACGCCGCGGAGGCGTTCGAAGTGCTGCGGCACACGTCGCAGAACATGAACGTCAAGCTCCGGGAACTGGCGGAGATGCTGTCCAAACGGCATACGGAACTGCAATTGCCCGACTGACCGGGCGGCCGCCACTACCATCGCGATCATGGGTTTCGGCGAGCTGGAGTTGTCGCGGACGTTCGAGTGGCGTGGCCGTTCGGTGGCGTGGGAGCGCCTCGGCGAAGGCGCCCCGGTCGTGCTGTGCCACGGGACACCGTGGTCGGCACAACTGTGGGCGCCTTTCGCGCGAGCGCTCAGCGAGGAGTTCGCCGTCCACGTCTGGGACATGCCCGGATACGGCGGTTCGTCGAAGGATCCCGGCCACGCCGTCGATCTCGGCACGCAGGGCGAGCTTTTCGCCGACCTGCTCACGTATTGGGGGCTGACCGCCCCGCACGTGATCGCCCACGACTACGGCGGAGCCGTTTCGTTGCGCGCGAATCTGTTGCACGGTGCGGAATACGCCTCGCTCGCGCTGGTGGACGTCGTCGCGCTGCGGCCGTGGGGGTCCGAGTTCTTCCGGCTCGTCGCCGAGAACGCCGAGGTTTTCCAGGCGCAGCCTCCGACGGTGCACAAGGGTGCGCTCGAGTCCTACATCGGGACGGCCTCCCATCGTGGTCTCACCGACGCGCAACTGGCCACGCTGACCGGGCCTTGGCTGGACGAGGAGGGCCAACGCGCCTTCTACCGGCAGATCGCCGAAGCGGACGTCCGGTACACCGACGAGATCCAGGACCGCTATCCGGAACTGGCGTTGCCGGTGAAGGTGATCTGGGGAGCGGACGACACGTGGATCCCGGTGGATCGCGCGGAACAGCTCGCCGGCGCGATTCCGGGTGCCCTCCTCGACGTCATTCCCGGCGCGGGGCATTTGATCCAGTACGACGCGCCGGTCGAACTGGCCTTCTCCCTGCACCGGTGGCTCACCGCGGAAGTGGGCCGGTGGGGACCAGCCGGGAGCGGACGCTGAAAGGCGCCGCCAAGATCAACATCGTTTCATTCGGATATTAGAAGTCGTCTACGTGATATCCGGCCACGTAGGCGCTCGAAAGCAGGGCGCCGTGACATTCCGCGGTCGACGGGCCGAAACCGATCGGTACCCAATGTCCGACGGTGTACCAAAAGGAGGATCCGGACGCGCAGTGGGCGACCACCCGGTACGTTTCCGAGTGTCTCGGCAGGGAGAAGCAGGTCATCGAAATGCCCTCGCCGAAGAGGATTCCGTAGCGATTGCTGTCGCATCCGTAGGGCGGGAACTGGCCTTCGGTCGCCGCGGCGGCCGGCGAGGCGGCCAGGAATCCGGCCGCCGAAAAGGCGGCCATGGCTAAAGCGGCGATTTTCTTCTTCATTGTTTCTCCCGCGTCTGGTGCCCAGTGGAAAGGCCAGATTAGCTGCACGGAAGAATTGTCGTGAATTCATCGGGCAGGTGAAACGAGAACGCGTGCGGTGAACCGCGCTGCTCCGAAAGGGCGTCGCCCGCCCCTCTTCTGAGTTCCCGGCTCCCCTTTTGGCCTAGCGTCGCCGGTACTGCGCCGGGGACGTGCTGGTGGAGCGGTCCTCATAGGACCCGGGCCTGCCGCGGTCGACGTGGAACGTCGTCAGGGTGCTCACCGGGGAACGCGGGTCGCGCCGGTCGCCGATCACCCGCATGTGCGTGCTCCAGCGGCGTGGGGTGACCTCGTAGACGTCGTAGCCGTACCGGTCGCCTTCGAAGTACTTGAGGTGCGGGTTCGCCGCGCCCATCTTCGGCCCGTTCGTGGCGTTCCACTCGGGGGAGTAGGCGCCGGAGCTGATCGAATGCGCGGTGAACTCCGTGCCGATCACCGGGGTGGCGGGGTCCGCGAAGTCCGGGCGGATGTCGTCGACGAACGCGGAATGCCAGTCGCCGGTGATCACCACGAGATCTTCGAGGCCGCTCTGTGCCACGTGGGTCAGCACCTCTTTGCGTTCGGCGAGGAAGCCGTCCCACTGGTCCGTGAACATGTAGCCGCCGCCGGGCTTCGCCAGCTGGCTCAGCATGATCGAGTTCACCCAGCAGTGCCAGGCCTCGCCCGCGCCGGTCACCTGGTCCTTGAGCCACGCCTTCTGGTCCGCGCCGAGGATCGTGCCGTCGGGCAGGTTCTGTGCCGACCGGTATTGTCGCAAGTCCAAAATGGACAGATCGAGGAGGTCGCCCCAGCGGCGCTGCCGGTGGATCCTCGGCGTCGAGGGGTGGTCCGGGCGCACCGGCATGTGCTCGAACCAGGCCTGGTACGCCGCCGAGCGCCGCGCCCGCAGCGATGGGGTGGTGCCGCTGTAGTCGTTGACGACCTCGTGATCGTCCCAGGTGATGAACCAGGGATGGGCCGCGTGGGCGTCCCGCAGCGAGGGGTCGGATTTGTAGAGCGCGTGCCGCCGCCGGTACGCCGGCAGGGTCAGCACCTCGGGACCTTCGTGGTCGCGCAGCGGGTTGCCGCCGACCTGACCGTGCTCGTAGACGTAGTCACCGAGGTGGACGACGAAATCGAGGTCCTCCCGCGCGATCCCGGCGTGCGCCGCGTAGAACCCGTCGTGGAACGCCTGGCAGTTCGCCGAGGCGAACCGCACCCGCCGGACCGGCCCGACCGGCGCGGTGCGGGTGCGGCCGACCCGGCTGACCTTGCCGAGCGCGTGGAAGCGGTAGTAGTACTGCGCGCCCGGCTCCAGCCCGGACACCGGGACGTGCACGCTGTGCCCGAGCCCGGCGGTGGCGGCCGTCGTCCCGCGCGCCACGCGGCGGCGGAACCCGCGGTCGGTCGCCACCTCCCAGCCGACCTCGACGGTGTCGTCCAGCGGCTGCTCGAACTCCATCGGCTTCGGCGCGAGCCTGGTCCAGAGCGCCACGCCGTACGGCACCGGGTCGCCGGACGCGACGCCGAGCGTGAACGGCGCCTCGTCCCAGGTCGCGCCCAGCGCGACGGCGGCCTCCTCGGCCTGCGCGACCGTCATCCGCGAACTCAACGGCCAGGCCAGCCCCAGCGCACCGGCGGTGGCGGCGCCTCGCAACAGGTCCCGGCGGTTCACGGGCATCGGTGGTCTCCTCGGCGCTCGGCGGATCGCTCTCCGACACCGAACACCGCCGAGATGACCGCAGACCGACGCGGGGAAGAACAGTTCGGTTCACATCGGACGGGTTCGGGCGCCTGACGAGCGCCGCGACGCCGCCGACACGACGGACGACTGCCCGATGCGGGCAACAACTAGTTCGTGATACAAATAGTGCGTACTACGAACTTAAGGAGTGGCGATGGCACTGTTCGGATTCGGCCTCGAAACCGGCGTCGGCGAGGTCGACGAGCTTCTGCGGCACGCCGAGCAGGCCGACCGCGCGGGACTCGACCTCGTCAGCTTGTCCGATCATCCGTACTTCGCCGACCGGCTGGACGCCTACGCGGCGTTGGGCGTGATCCTCGGCAGGACTTCGCGCGTGACAGCCGCCGTCAACGTCACCAACCTGCCGAGCCGTCCCGCGCCGATGCTGGCGAGGACGATCACGTCGCTTTCGGCGTTGTCGGGCGGTCGTGTCGCGTTGGGGATCGGTGCGGGCGGGCTTTGGAAGGAGATCGCCAAACTCGGGGTGGAGCACCGCACGCCCGCCGAAGCGGTCCGGGCGATGGGCGAGGCGATCACCCTGGTCAAGGCGCTTTCCGGAGGCGGGGCGCCGGTGACGTTCGAGGGTGAGTTCTACTCCGTCGACGGCCTGGTGCCGGCGGCCGCGGCCGCGCCGCCGGTCTGGACGGGCGCGGTCGGGCCCAAATCCCTCGCGGTGACCGGAAAACTGGCCGACGGCTGGATCCCGGGGCATGCCGCCGACTGGCTCAGCCCTCGGTTCGCCGAGTCGCGTCCGGTGATCGACCAGGCGGCCGTCGACGCCGGCCGGGACCCCGGTGAGATCGCGACCATCTACAACTTCCCCGGCCGCATAACGGAAAACCCGGTGGCGTCCCCGCGTGACGCCGACGGGCGCTGGATCGGTGGTTCACCGGAGCAGTGGGTCGGGGAACTGGTGTCGGCGGTGCGCGACCACGGCGCGGCGGGGTTCATCTACTTCCCGGTCGAGGACGGAACCTCCACCGACAGCGCGCTCGGCCGCTGGGGGAACGAGGTCGTCCCCGCGGTGCGCGAGGAGCTGGCCCGAGGCTGACCGCGATCGCCTCGTGAGTAGCAAGGACGGTTAGGTCGGTAGGGCTCGGCCATCGCTGCGGGGTTGCGAAAGCCACTTTCGCAACCTTCAACGTTGCGAAAGTGGCTTTCGCGACGTCGGCTGTGGCCGGGCTCGGTGCCGCTCTGGCGACACGCCACCACGAGGAGTCAGGCGTCGACGGTGAGGGTCTCTTCGAGCGTCGCCCGGTGCGTCGGCTTCGCCTCTTCGTAGCGGCGACGCCCCTCGTCGGTCACGACGACGAAGATCCCGCGCCGGTCCGATTCGCAGAGCGCGCGCTGGACGAGGCCCTCGCGCTCGAGACGGGCGACGAGCCGTGAAGTGGCGCTCTGGCTCAGGTGCACGACCTCGGTCAGGTCGGCCGCGCGGCATTTGCCGACCACGCAGGTGACCAGGCGTTCGAGGGCTTCGAACTCGGTGACACCGAGCCCGTGGCGTTCCTGAAGGCGGCACTCCAGCCGACCGAAGACCGCCGCATGGCGGGCGGACAGGTCGTGCCACTCCCGCAGCAGGTCTTCTTCGGCGACGTCGCTCACGCGGCCCAAGATAGCATGCACATGAATTTTATGCAAAGTCATTAAATGCACTTGCATTAGATGCGTGTGCATGTACTGTACGGATCATGAGTTCTTCCGTGCAGCTGTCCACCAGCTCGACAAGGTGGGACGCGCGCCTCTGGGGTGTCCTGCTCACTGTGTCCGTTGTCGTCGGTCTCGACGCGCTCGACGTGTCGATGGTCGCCGTCGCCCTCCCGTCCATCCAGGCCGACATCGGCCTCTCCACCGGTGCCCTGCAGTGGATCATCAGCGCCTACGTGCTCGGGTACGGCGGCCTGCTGCTTCTCGGCGGCCGCACCGCCGACCTGCTCGGCAGGCGCCGGGTCTTCCTCGTCGCCGTCGCGGTCTTCGCGCTCGCCTCCCTGCTCGGCGGCCTCGTCGACGACGGCGCGCTGCTGATCGCCACCCGCTTCATCAAGGGCTTGGCCGCCGCGTTCACCGCACCGGCCGCGTTGTCCATCATCACCACGACCTTCCACGAAGGTCCTGCCCGCAACCGGGCGATCAGCATCTTCGCCGTCTTCGGTGCCAGCGGTTACTCCGCGGGCCTCGTCTTCTCCGGTCTGCTCACCGAGGTGGGCTGGCGCTGGACGTTCTTGCTGCCGGTGCCGATCGCGATCGCCGCGCTGGTCGCCGCGATCAAGCTGATCCCGTCCTACGAGCCGCAGACGGGCGGGGGCTACGACTTCCCGGGCGCGATCACCGGTGCCGCCGGTTCGCTCCTGCTGGTCTTCGCCGTGGTCGAAGCGCCGGAGATCGGCTGGGCCGCGCCGCGGACGCTGATCTCGTTCGCCCTCGCGCTCGCCCTGCTCGCCACCTTCGTGTTCATCGAGAAGCGCAGCAAGCACCCGCTGCTCCGGCTCGGCATCCTGCGCTCCGGCCCACTGGCCCGCGCCAACCTCGGTGGCGCGACGTTCTTCGGCGCCTACATCGGTTTCCAGTTCGTGGTCATGCTGTACCTGCAGAACGTGCTGCACTGGTCCGCGCTGCAGACCGCGCTCGGGTTCCTGCCGGCCGCGCTGATCGTGGCCTTCGGTTCGCCTCGGATCGAGCCGCTCATCGACCGGCTCGGCACCCCGCGCACGATCCTCGCCGGTGTCGTCGCCCACGTCATCGGGTACGCGCTGTTCCTGCGGATCGACGAGAGCTCCAGCTACGCAGGTTCGGTTCTGCCGAGCATGATCCTGCTGGGCATCGGCTTCATGCTGGCCTTCTCGTCGCTGAACATCCAGGCGACCAACGGCATCTCCGACGACGAGCAGGGGCTCGCCGGCGGGCTGCTGAACACGTCGATCCAGGTCGGCGGCGCGATCGGGCTCGCCGTGGTGACCGCGGTCCTGACCGGCAACTCGGGCGGCGCCACCGGTCCGGCCGCGCTGCTGAACGGTCTGGCGCCCGCGCTGACCGTCGTCACCGGCATCGCCGTGGTCAGTGTCCTGGTGGCGCTGTCCGGAGTCGTCGGCCTGCGTAAGGCCGAAGCCCGCTCCGCCATCGCCGAACCGGAGTACGCCGCCGCCGAGTGACCAGGGGGTGCGGTGCCCCTTCCCGCGCTCGGGGGCGGGAAGGGGCACCGCGCTACCAGCGGATCGGCAGGGATTTCAGCCCGTTCTGGAAGTTCGACCGCAAGCGCACCGGCTCACCGGCCAGTTCGGCCTCGCCAAGCAGATCCAGGACCGCTTCGAACATCGCGCGCAGCTGCACCCGCGCCAGCTGGGCGCCGAGGCAGAAATGCGGACCGTGCCCGAAGGTCAGGTGATCGTTGGGCGTGCGGCCGATGTCGAAGCGGTCCGGGTCTTCGAAGACGGACTCGTCGCGATTCGCGGCGGAGAACCAGACGACCACCTTCTCGCCCGCGCGGATGTCCACATCGGACAGGACGACGTCCTCGGTCGCGGTCCGGCGGAAGTGCATGACCGGCGTCCAGAAGCGCAACATCTCTTCCACCGCAACGGGAAGCAGTGAACGGTCGGCCAGCAGGCGCCGGTACTGATCCGGATGCGACAGCAACGACAACATCCCGCCGGGGATGCCGTTGCGCAGGGTTTCGTTGCCCGCCACGGAAAACAGCCAGAACAGGTTCTCGAACTCCGCGATCGAGACCCGTCCGCCGTCTTCCACGTGACCCATCAGGTTGCTCATCACGTCGTCGCCGGGATGCCGCCGCTTGTACTCGCCGAGCGCGGTGGCGTACGCGTAGAGATCCGGCATCCCGGCCCGCGTGCGCGGATCGGGCATCGCGCCGTCCGGCCCGGGAACCGGCCGCACCGCCAGCGCCGCCCGCGCGAGATCGGTGACGTCGTCCGCCTCGACGGTCGCGCTCACCGCGTAGTCGGCGTCCTGGTAGCCGATCACGCGATTGCTCCAGTCGTACATCAACCGCCGGTCCTGTTCGGGGATCCCGAAGACCTCGGCGAGCGTCAGCAACGGGAGATCCGCGGCGAGGGTGGCGAAGTCGCACTCGCCGTCCTTGCGGGCTCCCTCGACCAGTTCCCTTGCCCAGCCCTGGATCCGCTCGGTCAGCCTGCCGACCGCGCGCGGCGTGAACGCCTTGGTGAGCAGGCCGCGCAGCCGGGCGTGCTCGGGCGGATCCATGTTGAGCATCATGCGGCGGACGTAACCGAGGTCCTGCTCGGTCGCCGGATCCCGGATCTGTGTCCCGCCGAGGTGCGACGAGAACTGCTTCGGGTTCTTCAGCACGTGCTTGACGTCCGAATGCCGCAGCACCGCCCAGAAATCGTCCACGCGCACGACCGGCGACTCCCGGCGCAGCGCCGCGAGGTGCTCGTACGGCACGCCTCGGGTGTATACGTCCGGATCGGTGATCACGGCGTCGACACTAGCCCGCGCACCGGGACCTGAGGAAAGATCCGTCCGGTGGACAAGCTGAAGATGCGTACCGCCGGAACCGAAGGCCCCGCCGTGCTCCTGCTGCACGGCCTCGGCGCGACGGGCGCGGTCTGGGAAGGTCTGATGCTGCAACCCGGCTACCGCTGGCTGGCGCCCGACCTCCCCGGGCACGGGGCTTCACCGCACTCGACGCATTACTCCTTCGGCGGCCTGGCGGCGGCGGTCGCCGACGCGCTCCCGGAACGCGGTCCGCTGCTGGTGATCGGCCACTCCCTGGGCGGGGTGGTCGGGCTCGCGCTGGCCAGCGGGTGGTTCGGGCTCCGGGTCGACGGGCTGCTCGCGGTGGGCGTCAAGGTCGAATGGAGCGAGTCCGACCTCGCGAAGGCCGCCGACATGGCGGCGAAACCGCCCAGGGTGTTCCCGGCCCGCGAGGACGCCGAGCGAGCCTTCCTCAAGATCGCCGGGTTGACCGGTTTGGCCGAAGCGGACCCCGACGGCATCGTCGAAACCGAGGGCGGCTGGCGGCTGGCCCTGGATCCCCGCGCGTTCGCCGTCGGCGCTCCCGACCTGCCCGGACTGCTCGGCGCGGCGTGCTGCCCGGTCGCCCTCGCCGCCGGTGAGCACGACCCCATGAGCCGCCCCGAACAGCTTCGTGCGCTCAACGAGGCTTCCGTCGAACTTCCCGGCCTGGGCCACAACGCCCACGTCGAAGACCCGGCCGTGCTCCTGGCTTTCCTCGGGCAGTTCGGTGGCTAGCGCCTGATCTTGCCGAGGGTGGCGATGCCCTCGGCGATATCGGTCGCCGGGCTCGCCCCGTAGCCGAGCACGAGGCCCGGATTCATCGGCCGCTGACAATGCCACGACAGCGGCTGTACCTTCACCCCTTGCTCCAGCGCGGCGGCGGCGAAGTCGAGATCGGAGAACTCGCCGTCGAAGGTGATCGTCAGATGCAGTCCGGCGGCGGCTCCGTGCACCACGGCGCCCGGGAGATGCGTCCGGAGCGCGTCGATCATCGCGTCCCGGCGGCGGCGATGCCGCTTGCGCACGAACCGCAGCTGCCGTTCCATCTCGCCGGACTCCATGAGATGCGCGAGCACCAGCTGCGGGAGCACGGCGTTGCCGAGGTCGGCGAACCGTTTGGCCGCGACCACCTCGTCCCGGTACCGCGTCGGCACCAGCATCCAGCCGACCCGGAGCGCGGGCGCGAGCCACTTCGACACACTGCCCGCGTAACAGACCTGCTCGGCGAGCATCGAGCGCAGCGCGGGGACCGGCGGGCGGTCGTAGCGGTGCTCGGCGTCGTAGTCGTCCTCGATGATCAAGCCGCCGTCCGCGGCCCAGCGCATGAGCTCGCGACGGCGTTCCCCGCCGAGCACGACACCGGTCGGGAACTGGTGCGCGGGTGTGAGCAGCACGGCGGGCGCGCCGCTGCGTACGAGCTCGTCGACGTCGATCCCGTCTTCGTCGACCCGGATCGGCGGTGTCGCCAGCCGCCGGTCGTGCAGATGCTGCCGCGCGCCCAGCGAACTCGGATCTTCGATGGCGATCTCGGAGATCCCGTTGTCGTGCAGCACCTGCGCCAGCAAACCGAGTCCCTGCGCGACACCGGCGACGATCAGCACGTCGTCGGCGTCGGCGGTGATGCCCCTGGTGCGGGCGATCCAGTGCGCGATGGCCAGCCGCAACGCGGGCGCGCCGCGCGGGTCGCCGTAGCCGAAGGCCGCGGCCGAGAGGTCGTTGAGCACGGTGCGTTCCGCGCGTAACCAGGCGGTCCGCGGGAACGCCGTCAGATCCGGCACGCCGGGGGACAGGTCGATCCGCGCCGGGGTCGACCGCAGCGAGTCGAAGACGCCGATCCCGGGCGCGGGCCGGAAGATCGTGCCCGCGGCCGGGGGACCGGGCGGCGCCTGCTCCTTCGTCCGCGCCGGCGCCGCGACGACCACCGTGCCCGCGCGGCCGCGTCCGGCGACGTGACCGTCTTCGACCAGCCGCTGGTAGGCCTCGGTGACCACGCCGCGGGAGACCCGCAGGTCCGCGGCCAGCGCCCTGGTCGCGGGCAGCCTGCTGCCGACCGGCAGGCGGCCGTCGGAGATGGCGTGCCGCAACCGCGACGCCAGCCAGTCCGACCGGCGCCCCGGCGGGGCGTCCCCGATGTCCAGCTGCAGGAAGTCCGAGCCCTCGGCAGTCACGCGGTCATTGTGTCATTCGGGGTCGTAGGCGAGGTTCGGGCGGAGCCACTGTTCCACAGTGGACAGTTCCAGGCCGCGACGGACCGCGTAGTCCTCGATCTGGTCCTTGCCCAGCCGTCCGACGGTGAAGTACCGCGAAGCGGGGTGGGCGAAGATCAGGCCGCTGACACTCGCCGCCGGCGTCATCGCGAACGACTCCGTCAGCCCCATGCCGAAGCTGCCCGCGTCGAGCAGGTCGAACAGCTCCTGCTTCTCGCTGTGATCCGGGCTCGCCGGGTAACCCAGTGCCGGGCGGATACCGCGGAACTTCTCGGCGTGCAGGTCTTCCAGCTTCGGATCGGCGTCCGGCTCGAACCAGTCCCGCCGCGCCTGGAGGTGCAGATGCTCGGCGAACGCTTCGGCGAGCCGGTCCGCGAGCGCCTTCACCATGATGGCGCGGTAGTCGTCCTGCTTGGCCTCGAACTCGGCGGCGAAGTCCTCGGCGCCGAGGATGGTGACCGCGAAGCCACCGAGGTGGTCGCCGGCACCCGCCGGCGCGATGTAGTCCGCCAGGCAGCGGTTGGGCCGCGACAGCGGTTTCTTGGTCTGCTGGCGCAGCATCGGGAACTTGAGGCCCGACTCGAGGACGATGTCGTCGCCCTCGGAGTGCGCGGGCCAGAACGCGTACGCGCCCTTGGCCTGGAACCGCTCCTCCGCGATGATCTGGTCCAGCAGGGTGTTCGCGTCGTCGAACAGCTCACGCGCCACCGGGTTGTCCAGGATCGCCGGGTACTTGCCCTTCAGCTCCCAGGCCAGGAACAGGAAGGTCCAGTCGATCATTTCGCGCAGCTCGGTGAGCGACGGCGAGACGTACCGGACGCCGGTGAACGCGGGCGTCGGGATGTCGTCGAAGGACACCTTCTCCGGGTTGGCCCTGGCCTGCTCGACCGTCAGCAACGGCGTGCGCTGCTTGTTCGCGTGCTGCACGCGCAGCTCTTCCTGGTCCTCGCGGTTCTTCTTGTCGAGTATCTCGGCGCGATCCGCGTCGAGCAGGTCGCCGACCACGCCGACGACACGGGAGGCGTCGAGGACGTGCACGGTCGTGTGTTCGTACGCCGGCGCGATGCGGACCGCGGTGTGCTGGCGTGAGGTGGTCGCGCCGCCGATCAGCAACGGCAGCTTCAGCCCGCGCCGCTCCATTTCGGCGGCGACGTTGACCATTTCGTCCAGCGACGGCGTGATCAGGCCGGAAAGCCCGATGGCGTCGGCACCCTCGGAGACGGCCGTGTCGAGGATGACCGAAGCCGGGACCATCACGCCGAGGTCGATCACCTCGTAGTTGTTGCAGCCGAGGACGACGCCGACGATGTTCTTGCCGATGTCGTGCACGTCACCCTTGACCGTCGCCAGGACGACCTTTCCGTTGCCCTGGCGGGTTTCGACCCGGCCTTCGAGGCGCGCCTTCTCCTTCTCGGCCTCCATGAACGGCTCGAGGTAGGCCACCGACCGCTTCATCACGCGCGCGCTCTTGACCACCTGCGGCAGGAACATCTTCCCGGACCCGAACAGATCGCCGACGATCTTCATGCCGTCCATCAGGGGGCCTTCGATGACCTCGAGCGGCCTCGGCAGCTTCTGGCGCGCTTCCTCGGTGTCCTCTTCGATGTAGTCGACGATGCCGTGCACCAGCGCGTGGCTGAGGCGCTCCTCGACCGGGCCCTCCCGCCAGGAGAGGTCGACCGTGCGCTTGGTTCCCTTGCCACTGACCGTTTCCGCGAACGTGACCAGCCTGTCGGTGGCGTCCTCGCGGCGGTCGAAGAGCACGTCCTCGACCAGCTCGAGCAGATCTTTGGGAATGTCCTCGTAGACCGCGAGCTGCCCGGCGTTGACGATGCCCATGTCCAGCCCCGCGCGCACGGCGTGCAGCAGGAAGGCCGAGTGCATCGCCTCGCGCACGACGTTGTTGCCGCGGAAGGAGAACGAGAGGTTCGAGATACCGCCGCTGATGTGCACGCCGGGACAGCGTTCCTTGATCCGCGGCAGCGCGTCGATGAACGCCTTGGCGTATCCGTTGTGCTCGGAGATACCGGTGGCGACGGCGAGCACGTTCGGGTCGAAGATGATGTCCTCGGCGGCGAAACCCGCTTGCTGGGTCAGCAGGTCGTAGGCGCGGGCGCAGATCTCGACCTTGCGGTCGGCGGTGTCGGCCTGGCCCTCCTCGTCGAAGGCCATCACGACCACGCCGGCGCCGTAGTCGCGGATGCGGCGGGCCTGCTGGAGGAACTGCTCCTCGCCCTCCTTGAGACTGATGGAGTTGACGACTCCCTTGCCCTGCACGCATTTCAGTCCGGCTTCGAGGACCGTCCAGCGCGAGCTGTCGATCATGATCGGCAGGCGGGCGACCTCGGGTTCGGTGGCGATGAGGTTCAGGAACGTGGTCATCGCCTTTTCGCTGTCGAGCAGGTCGGCGTCCATGTTGACGTCCAGCAGGTTCGCCCCGCCGCGGACCTGCTCCAGCGCGACGTCGACGGCGGCCTGGTGGTCGTCGGCCTCGATCAGCTTGCGGAACTTGGCGGATCCGGTGACGTTGGTCCGCTCGCCGATCATGACGAACCCGGTGTCCTTGCCGATCTCGAACGGCTCGAGCCCGCTGAACCGGGTGTGCGCCTTCGGATCCGGGACGGTCCGCGGCGCCATCCCCCGGACGGCGTCGGCGATCTCCTTGATGTGCGCGGGCGTCGTACCGCAGCAGCCGCCGACGACGTTGACCATCCCGGCCGTGGCGAAGTCGCCGAGCAGCCCGCCGGTCTCCTCGGGCGTCTGGTCGTACCCGCCGAACGCGTTCGGCAGGCCGGCGTTGGGGTGACAGGCCGTGTACGTGCCCGCGAGGCGCGACAGCTCGGCGATGTGCGGGCGCATCTCCTCGGCGCCCAGCGAACAGTTGACGCCGACGAGCAGCGGATCCGCGTGCTCGATGGAGCTCCAGAAGGCCTCGACCGTCTGCCCGGACAGCGTCCGGCCGCTCAGGTCGACGATCGTCACCGAGATCCACAGCGGCAGATGCGGCGCGACGTCACGGGCCGCGGCGATCGCGGCCTTGCAGTTGAGGGTGTCGAAGATCGTCTCGATGAGCAGCAGGTCCACGCCGCCCTCGGCGAGCGCCTTGATCTGGTCGGCGTACGCGGCGTACACCTCGTCGAAGGTCACCGCGCGGAACGCCGGGTCCTCGACCTTGGGCGACAGCGACAACGTGACGTTCAGCGGCCCGACCGACCCGGCGACGAACTTCCCGCCCGCCGCGTCCGCCGCCTCGCGCGCGATCTGGGCGCCGCGGAGGTTCATCTCGTACGCGAGATGCTCGAGCCCGTAGTCCGCCTGGCCGATGGTGGTGGCGGTGAACGTGTTCGTCGTCGTGATGTCCGCGCCGGCGTCCAGATACTGGCGGTGGATGTCGAGGACGACATCCGGCCGGGTGATGTTCAGCAGGTCGGGGTCGCCGGTGATGTCACGAGGGTGATCCTGGAACCGCTCGGTGCGGTAGTCCTCGGGTTTGAGGCCGGCGTTCTGGAGCATCGACCCCCACGCGCCGTCGAGCACCACGATGCGCTCATCCAGCAGCTTTCGCAGGGCGGTCGTTTCCATCCAGCGCTCCTCCCATGTCGTGGGAGGCGCCCTTGCGGTGAAGTCCGGGGCCGAGCGTGGCGGACCCCGCGGTCCGTTGCAGCGCCTCTCGACCTTGGCGACCAGACTACCGGACCCGCACAAGGGTGAGGTTCGGCTCGTACCCGAAGACCGCTCGATGAAGAACGCCAGGCTCCTCTGGCAGCGAAAAGACGCGGCCTCGCCCTTCCCAAAATCTGGGATGAGGGGCGAGGACGCGCCTGAGCCGGGGGCCGAATCGTCTTCCGGCCCCCGGCTTGCCTAGGCGAGTTCGCGGTAGCCGGCCCAGTGGGCCCCGTTCCACGCTCCGCCGCCCCAGTTCACGTGCCCGGCGCCGTCACCGGGGAAGAAGATGAGGCTGTTTCCTGGGTCGATGCCGATCACGTCGGCGCGGCCGTCGTTGTTGAAATCGCCCGCGACGAGTTCGCGGTAGCCGGCCCAGTGGGCTCCGTTCCACGCTCCGCCGCCCCAGTTCACGTGCCCGGCGCCGTCACCGGGGAAGAAGATGAGACTGTTTCCTGGGTCGATACCGATGAGGTCGGTGCGGCCGTCGCCGTTGAAGTCACCGGCGACGAGTTCGCGGTAACCCGCCCAGTGAGCGCCGTTCCAGGCGGCACCACCCCAGACCACGTGGCCCGCGCCGTCCCCGTTGAAGACGACGAGGTTGTTTCCGGGGTCGATACCGATGAGGTCGGTGCGGCCGTCGCCGTTGAAGTCACCGGCAGTGATTTCCCGGTAGCCGGCCCAATGGGCACCGTTCCAGGCAGCTCCGCCCCACGTGACGTTTCCCGCCCCGTCACCGGGGAAGAAGATGAGGCTGTTTCCTGGGTCGATGCCGATCACGTCGGCGCGGCCGTCGTTGTTGAAGTCACCGACGGTGAGCTCGCGGTAACCCGCCCAGTGAGCGCCGTTCCAGGCGGCACCGCCCCAGTTCACATGTCCGGCGCCGTCCCCGTTGAACCGGATGAGGCTGTTGCCGGAATCGATCGCCATCAGGTCCGCCCGCCCGTCACCGGTGAAGTCGCGTCCCGAACCGGAGGAGCCCCACACCGCGTCCGCGATCACTGCGGCTTGGGCGACATTGGCCCGGTAGTTCGACCCGTCCGGGAATGCTGAACGTTGAACCCGCTGGCAAATGTTCGCGATGTCACCGCTTTGCCACGAATTGTCGGGATAGTTCCGCAGCATCGCGTTCAGGAAGGCATTGGTGGCGTACACCGGATCGATCAGCTCGGCCGGCGTGCCCCAGCCTTGGCTCGGTCGTTGCTGGAACAGGCCGAGACTGTCGTGATCGACAGCCTGGTCGTAGTTGTTCAGGTGGGTCTCGGTGATCGCCGTGGTGATCGCGATGTTCGCCGCCCGGAGATTCAGGCCACGGGCCTTCGTCTGCCGGACGATCGCCCGTGCGCAGGAGGCGTTGTAGGCCGAGAACCAGCTGATCTGTGGACGCACCTTCGCGGACAGGGCCTCGTCCGCGGGGGTGACCCCCGCTGGGGCGCAAGGGGCGGTCGTCGCACTGGCGAGGAGGGCGAGCCGTTCGTTCTCGTCGGCGAGGGCCACTTCGGAGACGGACGTAGCGAACAGGCCCGCCAGGACCGCGGTCACCAGGAGACGGCGACTTCTGAGCGCCGTTTTGAGACGCATGGTCTTCCTTTCGATGAAGGTTCGGGGTGCGGGATCAGGCGAGTTCGCGGTAGCCGGCCCAGTGGGCGCCGTTCCACGCTCCGCCGCCCCAGCTCACCTGCCCGGCGCCGTCGCCGGGGAAGAAGATGAGGCTGTTTCCTGGGTCGATGCCGATCACGTCGGTGCGGCCGTCGTTGTTGAAGTCACCGGCGACGAGTTCGCGGTAGCCGGCCCAATGTGCGCCGTTCCAGGCACCGCCGCCCCAGGTGACGTGTCCGGCTCCATCGCCGTTGAACCGGATGAGGTTGTTACCCGCGTCGATCCCGACGATGTCGGTGCGGCCGTCGTTGTTGAAGTCACCGGCGACGAGTTCGCGGTAGCCGGCCCAGTGAGCGCCGTTCCAGGCGGCACCACCCCAGGTCACATGCCCGGCCCCGTCACCGTTGAAGACGACGAGGTTGTTGCCCGGATCGATGCCCGCGATGTCGGTGCGGCCGTCGCCGTTGAAGTCGCCCGCGGTGAGCTCCCGGTAGCCGGCCCAGTGGGCGCCGTTCCAGGCGCCTCCGCCCCAGGTGACGTTCCCGGCGCCGTCGCCGGGGAAGAAGATGAGGCTGTTTCCTGGGTCGATGCCGATCACGTCGGCCCGGCCGTCGTTGTTGAAGTCACCGACGGTGAGTTCGCGGTAACCCGCCCAGTGCGCGCCGTTCCAAGCGGCGCCGCCCCAGGTGACGTGTCCGGCGCCATCGCCGTTGAACCGGATGAGGCTGTTGCCGGAATCGATCGCCATCAGGTCCGCGCGCCCGTCACCGGTGAAATCGCGTCCGGACTCGGAGCCGGCTCCGATCCCGTTGTAGCGAAGCGGTCGATATCCGTTGTTGATCAGCTTCGTCCGCGAATACTGACTCGCGATGGCACCCGGGTCAGGGCCGGCGGGCCCGCCGTACGAAGTCTGCTCGTACACATTCGCGACGGTGTGGCCGGCGTCGGCCCAGCTCACGAAGAGCACCACATGGCTGTCGAAGTCGTTGATGGCATCACCGGGCAACAGATCGTCCAAGCTGTTGAGCAATGTGCCGTAACTCGGAAGTGATCTGGTGGTGGGGGCGGCCATGCCTGACGGCTGCAGTCCCCACGCCATGGAGATGAACCCGGAGCAGTCCATGCGGTAATCGCCGTACTGGTTCGAGTAGTGGTTGTATTGGGTGTATTTGACGTTCACGTCGACCCAGCTACGGGCGCGCCGCAGCACTTCGCTGCGGGAGATGGTCGCGCTCGCGGCCACGTCCGCCGCGGTCACCGTGGCTGTTCCGATGCCGCGTTGTTCGGGTGTCGCGTTCGGTGTGTCGACAAAGCCGGCGGGGGCCGCGTGCTCAACCGCTGTCGCGGCGGCCGGGATCGACAGGCATGCCATGGTCGCCGCGATGGTGGCCGCCGTGATCGTCCGTAGGATACGACTCTTTTCTCTTCTTCGGTAGCTCAAGACCAATCCTCAATTCTCGATCAACGAGTATCTGAACGGCATGTATCGGAAAGCTGCTTTTTCGTAGGGATAAACGACGCGCCGGTACACTGTTCCGGTACCGCCGCACTGCTCGAACGCCCAATAGGTCGAGCACCTTCGATCCGCCCAGTCGGCGAAGAGGGTGACGTGTCTAGTCAGCCTCGTGCCTTCGATGCAGAGCAGTGCGTCTCCGGCTCTCAGCCGGCGTTTGGCGACTTCAAATCCGACTTGGGCCAGTCCGATCGTGTCCAGGCCGCCATGTTTGTTCGAAGGTGCTCCAGGAATCCCCCATGCCATCGAAACGAAACCGGAGCAGTCCGTCCGATAGATTCCGTACTTGTTTTCGTGCAGCTTCTCTTGACTGTAGGGAACGGGGGGATCGAGCCAGCTCTTGGCTCGTTCGATGACCTGATCCCGATTGGTGCGGTGCCCGATAACTATCGGCGAAGCGGTCCTGTGTGCGGTTGAAAAGAGAGAGTCCGATGCCGTCTGCTTCGACTTCTCCTGTGTCACATGGAAATAGTCGCCGGTAGACCTCCAAGAGACCTACACGGCGCCCTCAGGAAGCTGTGGAGGAGCTATAAGATTCCTATAAGCGGCCTCGCGGTAGGGCCGTCGGGCACGCGCCTGCCAGGTCTGAGGCGTTTCGCCTGCCAATTCGGTCAGTTCGCGGGCCCCGGTGGTCGAGAAAAGAGCGAGCGCGTTTCGCCAATGCTCGTCGGCTTGTCCCGGTGTGCCGGCTTCCGCCGCGGCGAGGTCGCGCAGTGTTCGGGCCTGCCACAGTGGCAGCCCCAGTTCGGTCCACTGCACGAGCGCCTCGGCGAGCAGCGCCCGGGCACTTTCCTGATCGCCTGTCGCCAACGCGAGTTCGCCGGCGGTCCGCGTCATCAGTGCCACGCCGAACCTGTCACCGTGCTGGACACAGCCTGACAAGTTGGCTTCGAGCAGTTCATCGAGGCCGCACTTCGCTCCTTGTCGGATCGCCGCTTTGACGAACGACTGCCGCGCGTAGATGGCACCGAGATCGTCGCCGGCCTCCACCAACAGCTCTTCGGCCGTTCGGCTCAAGTCGACAGCCTCGTGAAGATCGCCTCGCGCACGACGGCACAGGCTCAATCCTCGGATCGACAGGGCTTCCCCACGCTTGTCCTGCAAGACCCGGTAGAGCTCCACGCAACTGTCGAAGTATCCGGCCGCTCGATCGAACCTTCCGCAATCGCAATGGATCGCGCCGAGCCCGTAGCGGACGGCCGCGAGGACGTCGGTCGCGCCGACTTCTTGTGCCAATGCCGCGGCCTTGGTGAGATCACGCACCGCGAGGTCGAACTCGGCTCTGTCACGATGAACAGTGCCGGTTCCGGCCAAGGTGATGGCGAGGGTCTCGACGTCGCCGACCGCTTCCGCCAGGTCCCCCGCCTGGCCGAAGTGTTCCAGAGCCGCCGCGAAGTCGTCCTTCTCGTAGAACAGTTGCCCGGCCCCGGCCAGCACGACGGCTTCGGCTTGTTTCCGGCCCGATGAACGCGCGGAAGCGAGCGCGACTTCGTTCACCCTCTGCCAGCCATCGAACTCGTTGCGCGCGGCGAACGGCGACGACAGCAGCGACGCGACGAACGTCGTGGTCGCTTCGTCGATGCCGAATTCGTGGGCTCGTTCGAGGACACGGACCACGGTGCCGGTCTCTGAACCGAACCACTCGGTCGGGCGGGTTTCCGCGACGACCGCGAGCCGCGGGTCGAGCACGCTTTGCACGTCGATACGAGGCCTCAAACCGAGTGTCACTCGCGGAAGCTGTCGCGCGGCGACTTCGACAAGGCCCATCCAGGTGAGAAGCATTCTGGTCACAGCCGTGACGACGAGCTCGTGTGGCTCGGCCTCGACCGCACGTTCGGCGCCGAATAGCCGCACCAGGTCGTGAAACCTGTAGCGGACTCTGCCCAATGTGTCCAGCCCGACCACTTCGAGCAGCCGAAGGTCGACTAGCTGCTCGACGATCTCTTCGGCGTCTTCGATGGATGTCTCGATCAGCGGTGCCGCCAGCCAAGCACCGAAATCGGGCAGGTCGAGCAGGGCCAGCAGATGAAAGACCCGCCGTTGAGGGGAGTTCAGCTCGCTGTAGTTGAGTCCGAGGCTGGACCTGATCGCCAGATCACCCACGGCCAGTTCGTCCAAGCGCCGACGTTCGTTGGACAACCGGGACGCGAGTGCGGAGAGCGGCCAGTGTGGACGTGCCAGCATCTTCGCGGCGGCCGTCCTGATGGCCAGGGGGACGCCGCCGCACAGGGTCACGATCGACCGGGTCGCCGGAGCATCGGCCGATGCCCTTTCCTCACCGATGATCCGGCTGAACATCGCGACACCGTCGTCGTCGCCCAGGAAATCGAGCTCGATGGACTCGGCACCTTCGAGGCCGGTCAGCCGTGAGCGACTCGTGACGATCACCAGACATTGGGAGTTGCCGGGTAGCAGGCTGCGGACCTGGAGTTCACTGCGAGCGTTGTCGAGGAGAATCACCAAGCGACGCCCGGAAACCTTCCATCGGTAAAGTTCTGCCCGCTCGTCGAGGCTGTCCGGTAGATCGGCGGCCGCCACACCAAGCGCGACCAAGAACCGCCTGAGGACCTCGTGTGCGTCGAGTTCGTGGTCTCTTCCTCGAAGATCGGCGAATAGCTGCCCGTCCGGGTAACTCTCGCGAAGCAGGTGGGCGGCGTGGATTCCCAGCGTCGATTTTCCGGCTCCACCGAAGCCGGACACCACTGCGATCGGCGTGGCCGTGCGACCGCTCGCCGGATCCGGGGCGCCGAGCCGGAGCAGCGCGTCGACCGACGCCGAACGACCGGTGAAATCGCTGATATCCGGTGGCAGCTGGCAGGGAGCGGAGGACGAGCCGGTAGACGTCCGGTTTCCCTTCGATTCCTCGATGGTCGTTTCCCGAGCGGGGTTCGACGGCGGCGTCCGGGGCTTGGGCGAGAGTGGTTGCAGTGCACCTGCCAGGATTTCCCGCTGCAGCCGCCGCAGTCGTTCGCCCGGCTCGACGCCGAGCTCGTCCATCAGGTGCCGTCGGCCGTCCTGATACACGGCGAGCGCGTCGGCTTGCCTGCCGCATTCGTACAGCGAATGCATCAGGAGCCCGCGTGCCTCCTCGTGGAGTGGGTTCTCGGCGACGGTACGGGTGAGCCGGGATGCCGCTTCTTCGGCTCTGCCGACGGCGAGGAGGCAACCGGCGAGCCCTTCGTCGGCACGCAAGCGATCTTCATCGAGCCTTGCGGCATGGCTCCGGGCGAAACGGGAGTCGACTCCACCGAGCGCAGGCCCTCGCCACAGGCTCAGTGCTCGCTCGTATGACTGGACGGCCGTGTCGAATTGCCGCAGCTGTTTCGCCTGACGAGCCGATTCGAGATGTCGCGCGAATCTTCCGAGGTCCGTTTCCTCGGCTGCGATGTTCAGGAGGTAACCCGGTGTGCGGGTGGTCAAGACGTCTTGTCCGCCCACGGCGGCGAAAGAGCGGCGAAGGATCGAGACGTAATTGTGGATGAGGGCGGTGGCTGATTGCGGCGGAACGTCGTCCCAGACCAACGCGATCAATTGCTCGACCGACACGACTTGGCGTGCGTGTATCACCAGAGCCGTGAGCAACGCCTTGGGTTTCGGCCCGCCGACCGCGACCTCGCCGTGGTCTCCGTGCAGCGCGAGCGGACCCAACGCAAGCAGGTGCATGCCAGAACCCCCCCTCAAGGCCAACATGATCAGCATCGCTTGGCGGGAGGTTTTCGTCACATGAATCGGTGAACAAAAAATGGGTTCGGCCGAACGGCCTACGATTTTGTGTCTTTTGGGCGCTCCGGTCAGAAACCGACGGTCGCCTTCTGGATCTTCACCGGCTTCGCGGGCAGTCCGTCCTGAGGCCCGTTCGGATCCGTCGGGATGATGCCGTTCGCCACGATCCGGTCCAGCACCTCCATGCCCCGCACGACCTTGCCCATCACCGAATAGTTCTTCGGGATGTTCGCGAACGAGTGCACGATGAAGAACTCGCTGCCGTTCGTGCCGGGGCCCTGGTTGCCCATGGCGATGGTGCCGCGTTCGTAGGTCTCGGTGCCGTCGACCTCGTCCGCGAACTTGTAGCCCGGCCCGCCCTTCTCGGCTTCGTAGATGTCGCCGCACTGCATGACGCCGAGGCGCGAGGAGTTCGTCAGGCGCCAGCACTGGCTGCGGTCGTAGAAGCGCTGCAGGGCCAGGCTCGCCAGGTTGTGGACGGCGCACGGGGCAGCGCCGGCGCGGTTCAGGCGCACGGTCACCGGGCCGTAGTTGAAGCGGAACGTGACGTCGACGGTGCCGCGGGTGAACGCGAAGGGGAGAGGCCGCAGGACCGGGCGGGCCGCGGGGTTTTCCGGTGTCGGCGTGAACTCGCAGCGCACGATCGGCAAGGACGCCGTGGCGGGCGCGGCGGTGGCGACGCCGGGCAGGAGCACGGCGGCGAGAGCGGAAACGACAGCGGTGACACCCCAGCGCAGCTTCATGAGGGGGAACCTAACCCAAAAGGATGGTCGTCGGGTAGCCGTTCACGCGGGGGTGCCGTCCAGGTGGTCGTGAGTGGCGATTCGGGTTAGAACACGAATCGCCACTCACGACCACCTGCACCGAACGGTCACCGCATATGCTGAGCTCACTCACCGCCGCGTACCTCGCCTTCTCCCTCGTCCTGCTCCCGCCCACCGAGATCCGGCCCGACCAGGTCGAACACATCGCCCTGCCGTGCGCCCAGGCGGGCGCGTCCGCCGACGACACCGACTCCGCCCAAAGCCTCAACCAGCAGCTCGCCACCAAGATGCGCGGCTACATGAACCCGTACAACACCTCGTGCGCCAGAGTGATCGTCGAGACCGTGCAGAGATCGGGGCTCAACGATCGCGCGGCGGCCATCGCGATCGCGACGGTGATCGTCGAATCGAGTATCGCCAACCTCGACGGCGGCCTCGGCGACTCGGTCGGGCTCTTCCAGCAGCGCGCGAGCTGGGGCTCCTTCGAACAGCGCACCGACCCGGTGTGGGCGACCGGCCGGTTCCTCGCCGTGATGCGGCAGTTCTACCCGAACGGCACTTGGAACAACGTCGCCATCGGGGAGGTCGCCGCGGTCGTCCAGCGGCCGGCCGCGAAGTACCGGCATCGCTACGGGGTCGAGGCCGGTGACGCGGTCAAGATCGTCAACGAGCTGTGGGCCCAGAACGGCGAATGGCCCCTGCCCACGAAGGTGGACAAGGGCCATTGAGCCGTGAAGGACCTACTTGCGCCAGGCCGTGCGCTGCTTGCGGATGTCGAGCACCAGCCCGAACATCATCAGCAGCGACAGGCCGATCAGCCACAGGTTCTCGGTCCAGCCGTGGTGGTTGCCGTACAGCATCACCAGCAGGATGATCGCACTCAGCCAGCCCGCGATCCGCGTCGCCTTCGGGAAGGAACCGTGCCAGCCCCACTCGGCCGACGGCTCGTCGCGCGGGTCGACGGTGTCGACGCCCACCCGGCCGCGCTTTTCGACCGCTTTGCTCGCCACGATCAACTCCTCAAAACCCGATGGTTCGCTTGCCCGCGAATGATCCCACACCTGGCTGCACGCGCCCGACGGGCCCCAAGCGACAATGAGCCCCGATGACTACCTCGCGAAGTGTGCTCGTGCTCGGTTCGACCGGATCGGTCGGCGCCCAGGCCCTCGACGTCGCGGCCCGCAACCCGGAGCTGTTCCGGGTCGCCGGGATCGCCGCGGGCGGCTCCGACCCCGCCGCGCTGGCCGCGCAGGCCCTGGCGCACCAGGTCGACGCCGTCGCCATCAGCAGGCCGACGGCCGTGGAAGACCTCCAGCTCGCGTTGTACGCCGAGGCGCAGAAGCGCGGCTACTCCAGCGGCGACTTCAAGCTCCCGCGCATCTTCGCCGGGGCCGACGCGGTCGTCGAGATGATCGACGCCACCCCCGTCGACGTCGTGCTCAACGCGCTCCCCGGCTCCCAGGGGCTCCCGCCGACCCTGCGCGCGCTCGCCACCGGCGCCACGCTGGCGCTGGCCAACAAGGAGTCGCTGATCGCGGGCGGGCCGCTCGTGCTGGCCGCGGCCAAGCCGGGCCAGATCGTCCCGGTGGACTCCGAGCACTCCGCGATCGCGCAGGCCCTGCGCGCCGGCCGAGAGTCCGAGGTCGCCCGGCTGGTGCTCACCGCCTCCGGCGGGCCGTTCCGCGGGCGTAAGCGCGCGGAGTTGGCCGACGTCACAGTCGAGCAGGCGATGGCGCATCCGACCTGGTCCATGGGCCCGCTCATCACGATCAATTCGTCCACTTTGGTCAACAAGGGACTGGAGCTGATCGAGGCGAAGCTCCTGTTCGACATCGAGACCGACCGCATCGACGTGGTCGTCCACCCGCAGTCGATCATCCACTCGATGGTGACCTTCGTGGACGGTTCGACGATCGCCCAGGCCAGCCCGCCCGACATGCGGCTGCCGATCGCGCTGGCGCTGCACTGGCCGGATCGCGTACCCGGCGCCGCGGCCGCGTGCGTCTGGGACAAGCCCGCGAGCTGGACTTTCGAGCCGTTGGACAACGAGGCGTTCCCGGCCGTCGAGCTGGCGAGGCACGCCGGGACCGTGGGCGGTTGCGTCCCGGCGGTCTACAACGCGGCGAACGAGGAGCTGGTGGCCGCCTTCCTGGCACAGAACACCGGCTTCACCTCGATTGTGGACACTATTGCCCAGGTGGTGGAAGCCGCCGACGAATGGCGTCGTGAACCTCGCGACGTGGATGACGTACTAGCTGCCGAGCGCTGGGCTCGCGCGCGTGCCGGTGCGCTGATCGGTAAGGGGAAGTAGCGCGTGCTCTGGTTCATTCTCGGGATCGTGCTGTTCGCGCTGGGTATCTGCCTGTCCGTCGCCCTGCACGAAGCCGGTCACATGTGGGCGGCCAAGGCCTTCGGCATGAAGGTCCGGCGCTACTTCATCGGCTTCGGGCCGACGATCTTCTCCTTCCGCCGCGGTGAGACCGAGTACGGCGTGAAGTGGATCCCGCTCGGCGGGTTCTGCGACATCGCGGGCATGACCGCGCTCGACGAGGTCACCCCGGAAGAGTCGAAGCGCGCGATGTGGCGCTTCAAGACCTGGAAGCGCACCGTCGTCATGTCGGCGGGTTCGGCGATGCACTTCATCCTCGGTTTCGTCATCCTGTACCTGATGGCCGTCACCATGGGCCTGCCGAACCCGGAAGCGGCGAACGCCCCGACCGAGCCGGTGATCAGCGCCACCGCCTGCGCCCGTTCGGCCACCACCCTGGAGCAGCTCAACGACACGACCTGCCCGGCGGGCGCGCCGACCCCCGCGAAGACCGCCGGGATCCAATCCGGTGACAAGATCGTGTCTGTCGCCGGCAAGCCGACGCCGACCTGGACCGACGTGCTCGCGGCCGTCCAGGTCGCCGGCGGCCCGACGCCGTTCGTGGTCGAGCGTGGTGGGCAGCGGGTGAACTTGACCGTCGACGTGCCCCGCGTGCAGCGCCTGCTTTCCGACAAGACCACGGTCAAGGAAGTCGGCATGATCGGCGCCTCGCCGGTCCCGAAGACGCTGGTGGCGACCTACGGCCCGGTCGACGCGGTAGGGGCGACACTCGACTTCACCGGCACGATGTTCGCCGAGACCGGCAAGCGGCTGATCGAATTCCCCTCGCGGATCCCCGCGGTGGTGGAGTCCATCTTCGGCGGCGAGCGCGACCCGAACACTCCGGTCAGCGTCGTCGGCGCCAGCCGGATCGGTGGCGAGGCCGCAGAGCGCGGCCTGTGGGAGATCTTCGTGCTCCTGCTGGCGAGCCTGAACTTCTTCATCGGCGTGTTCAACCTGCTGCCGCTGCTCCCGCTCGACGGCGGGCACATCGCGGTCGTCTGGTACGAGCGGGTCCGTGACTGGATCCGAAAGCTGCGAGGTAAGGCGGCGGGCGGACCGGTCGACTACACGAAGCTGTCCGCGGTCACGATGGTGCTCGTCTTCATCGGCGGCGCGGTGACTCTGCTCACCGTCACCGCCGACATCGTGAACCCGGTCAAGCTGTTCCAGTGACGCGGGAGGGTGGCGACGGAGCGCGCTGTCAGCATCATTGGGCTGCCCAGGTAACGCTGCTCACCGTGACGGCTGACGTCGTGGATGTCCGCCGATCGGGGTAGGTACGCTTGACGGCGTGACTGTCGCTCTTGGTATGCCAGCGCTTCCTCCTCCCGTCCTCTCCGAGCGTCGCAAGACCCGACAGCTGCAGGTCGGGCCGGTGGGCGTCGGCAGCGAGCACCCGATTTCGGTGCAGTCGATGACCACCACGCTCACTTCCGACGTCAACGCGACGCTGCAGCAGATCGCCGAGCTCACCGCTGCGGGCTGTGACATCGTGCGCGTCGCGTGCCCTTCGGCCGACGACGCCGAGGCGCTGCCCGCGATCGCGAAGAAGTCGCAGATCCCGGTGATCGCCGACATCCACTTCCAGCCGAAGTACGTCTTCGCCGCGATCGAGGCGGGCTGCGCGGCGGTCCGGGTGAACCCGGGCAACATCCGCAAGTTCGACGACCAGGTCAAGGAGATCGCGAAGGCCGCGAAGGACCACGGCACCCCGATCCGGATCGGCGTCAACGCGGGTTCGCTGGACAAGCGGATCATGGACAAGTACGGCAAGGCGACCCCGGAGGCGCTGGCCGAGTCCGCGCTGTGGGAGGCGTCGCTGTTCGCCGAGCACGACTTCTACGACGTGAAGATCTCCGTGAAGCACAACGATCCGGTGGTCATGGTGCGCGCGTACGAGATCCTCGCCGAGCAGTGCGACTACCCGCTGCACCTCGGGGTCACCGAGGCCGGCCCGGCGTTCCAGGGCACCATCAAGTCGGCCGTCGCGTTCGGCGCGCTGCTGCGACAGGGCATCGGCGACACGATCCGCGTTTCGCTGTCGGCGCCGCCGGTGGAAGAGGTCAAGGTCGGGATCCAGATCCTGCAGTCGCTGAACCTCAAGGAGCGCAAGCTCGAGATCGTCTCCTGCCCCTCGTGCGGCCGCGCGCAGGTGGACGTCTACACGCTCGCCGAGCAGGTCACCGCCGGGCTCGAGGGCATGGAGGTCCCGCTGCGCGTCGCGGTCATGGGCTGCGTCGTCAACGGCCCCGGCGAAGCGCGCGAGGCCGACCTCGGTGTCGCGTCGGGTAACGGCAAGGGCCAGATCTTCGTCAAGGGCGAGGTCATCAAGACCGTGCCGGAGCACGCGATCGTCGAGACGCTGATCGAAGAGGCCATGCGGATCGCCGAGGAGTCGGGCCAGACGATCGGTGAGGGAGAGCCCACCGTCACGGTCGGCTGACTGGTCGAGACCACGCTAGGAACGGTCCTTTCCTCGCAAATTTTGCGAGGAAAGGACCGTTCCTTGCATCTGGTGGCCCCGACCTGCCGAAGTTCTCTCAGCGTGTCGTCAAGCTTGCGTTCCGTTTACGCCGCTGATCTGGCACTCTGGAGTGGTGTTGCGGCTTGCAGGTGCACGGCTGCTCGATGATCGGGACTATCCCGCGGTCCGTGCCGCGCTCGCCACAGACCCGGTCGGCAGCTGCATGGTCAGTGCCAGGGTGGAGACGGCGGGTCTCGACCCCTGGCGGCTCGGTGGCGAGCTCTGGGCCGCCGATTCCCGTCCGGTGCGGGCGGGCAGGCTCCAAGGGCTGTGCTTCTCCGGGCCGAACCTGATCCCGTTGCGCGGCAACGCCTCCGCTCTGCGTTCCTTCGCCGATCGTGCCCTGCGCCGTCAGCGGAGCTGCTCGTCGCTGGTCGGCCCGGCCGAGCAGGTGCTGGGGCTGTGGGACGAGCTCGAGCCGGAATGGGGCCCCGCCAGGGAGGTCCGGCACGACCAGCCGTTGCTCGCGCTCGACGGGATTCCGTCCGTCGCCGCCGATCCGCTGGTCCGCGCGGTGCGCCCGGAGGAGCTCGACCGCTATCTCCCGGCCGCGATCGCCATGTTCGTCGAGGAGGTCGGCGTCGACCCCCGCAACGGTGACGGTGGCGCCGGATATCGCGCCCGCGTCGCGGAGCTGATCGCCGGCGGCCGGGCGTTCGCGCGGTTCGAAGACGGCGAGGTCGTCTTCAAGGCCGAGATCGGCGCGATGTCCTCCACAGTCGGCCAGATCCAGGGGGTCTGGGTGCATCCGGAACGCCGCGGCGGCGGTCTCGGCACCGCCGGGACGGCGTCCGTGGTGACCAGGCTCGTCCGCGGGATGGGCCGCACGGCCAGCCTGTACGTCAACGCCTACAACAGCCCGGCGCTCGCCGCCTATCGCAAGATCGGCTTCCAGCAGGTCGGGCAGTACGCGACGGTTCTGTTCTAGATCGGCGTTGCATCCGGGTGGAAGGTGCCCGGGCTGGCAGGATCCGGGGCATGCCTGCAGGTCGTCGTGTCGCCGTCGTCGTGCTCGCGGGGATGGTGGGCCTCTCGGCCGCCGGGTGCGGGCTCTTCGCCGATTCCGGGCCCGAAGACGCCATCACGGGTTTCCTCGGCGGGCTCTCGTCCGGTGACGTCGCCGCCGCGGCCTCCTTCACCGATTCGCCCGACGCCGCGCACGAGTCGCTGGAGATGGCGCGGAAGGCGCTTTCCCCCGAGTCGATCAAGATCGTGGACAAGCAGGTCCGGCACGCGTCCGGCGCGGACAACGGGACGGCGACCTATCAGCTCACCTGGAACCTGCCGCGCGGCCGGGTCTGGACCTACAAGGCCGACGCTCAGGTCCATTCCACGCAGGACGGCTGGAAGGTGCGCTGGCTGCCCACCGCGCTCCATCCGCAGCTGGCCGCGCAGCAGAGCATCGCGCTGAAGGCGGACCCGCCGGATCTGGCGCCGGTGCTGGACCGCGACGGGGTGCCGTTGCTGCGCCCGCAGACGGTCGTCAGCGTCGTGCTCGACCCGGCGAAGGCGGGCGACCTGGTGGCCGTCACCGACAAACTCGGCGCGGCGCTCAACCGGTTCGAGGCGTCGGTGACCGGCCAGTCGATCCGCGACGGCGTGAAGGCGCTCAAACCCGGCTCCGGCTATCCGGTGGTGAGCCTGCGGGCGAACAGCTACCAAGAGGTGAAACCCGAGATCTACGACCTGCCCGGGGTCCGGTTCAGCCAGCAGGAAAGGCTGCTGCCGGACGACAAGAACTTCGGCAAGCAGGTGCTGCCCGCGCTCCGGTCGCTCGTCGAGGACCAGGTGGAGGGCTCGGCGGGCTGGCGCGTCGTCACGCTCGACACGGGCGGTGGCGAGATCGTCGACCTGCACTCCGAACACCCCAAACCGGCGCCCGCGGTCGTCAGCACGCTCAGCGTGAAGGCGCAGGGGGCGGCGGAGCGGGCGCTCGCCCCGGTCCCGACGCCGTCCGCGCTGGTCGCGATCCAGCCGTCGACCGGCGAACTGCTGGCGGTGGCGCAGAACGCCACGGCGGACCCGCAGGGCGCGATCGCGCTCACCGGCCGTTTCCCGCCGGGCTCCACGTTCAAGATGGCCACCGCCGTCGCGGCGCTGTCCGCGGGCACGGTGCGGGCGGACAGCCCGGTGGATTGCCCCGGCACGGCCACCTTCGAGAACCGGACGGTGCCGAACGAGGGCAAGTTCGCCCTCGGCGTGGTCCCGCTCTCCACGGCGTTCGCCAAGTCCTGCAACACGACGTTCGCGAAGCTCTCGACAGACCTGCCTCCCGCCGCGCTGACCGACGCCGCACGCGATCTCGGCATCGGCGCCGACTTCGTCATCCCCGGCCTGACCACGATCACCGGTTCGTCGCCGCCGGCGAACACCGTCGCGCAGCGCGCGGAGAACGGGTTCGGCCAGGGGACCGTCGTGGCGAGCCCGTTCGGCCTGGCGGTCGCCACCGCCACGGTCCAGTCGGGCAAGGTCCCGGTGCCGACGCTGGTGCGGGGGATGGCCACCACCTCGTCCGGGCTCGGCAAACCGATCAAGCCGGAGGTGCTCGACGCGCTGCGCGGGATGATGCGCGAGGTCGTCACCGACGGCACGGCGACACTGCTCAAGCCCTTGCCGGACGTCCGGGGCAAGACCGGGACGGCCCAGTTCGGCGACGGCACGCATTCGCACGGCTGGTTCGTCGGCTACACCGGGGACCTGGCCTTCGCGGTGCTGACGACCGACGCGGGGACGTCCAGGCCCGCGGTCGAGGCCGCCCAGCGCTTCCTGGCGGGGCTCGGTTAGCCGCCAGGTCGTAGGCTGGGCTCATGTCCGTTCGATCCCCCTTGAAGCCCGGCGTCCAGACGCCGCGGCGAGTCGTCCCCGCAAGCATCGCCCGTCCCGAGTACGTCGACCGGCCGGCACCGAAACGCGACACGGGCAACGGGGTCCGCACACCCGAGGTGATCGAGGCGATGCGGGTCGCGAGCCGGATCGCGGCGCAGGCGCTGGAGGAGGGTGGCAAGGCCGTCAAACCCGGCGCGACCACCGACGACATCGACAAGGTGATCCACGAGTTCCTCCTGGACAACCACGCGTACCCCTCGACGCTCGGCTACCGCGCGTTCCCGAAGTCGTGCTGCACCTCGCTCAACGAGGTGATCTGCCACGGCATCCCGGATTCGACGGTGATCGAGGACGGCGACATCTGCAACATCGACGTCACCGCGTTCATCGGCGGCGTCCACGGCGACACCAACGCGACGTTCCTGGCGGGTGACGTCTCGGAGGAGGCGCGGCTGCTGGTCGAGCGCACGCGTGAGGCGACCATGCGCGCCATCAAGGCCGTCCGCCCCGGCAGGCAGCTCAACGTCATCGGCCGGGTCATCGAGTCCTACGCGAAGCGGTTCGGCTACGGGGTCGTGCGGGACTTCACCGGACATGGTGTCGGGCCGGCGTTCCACACCGCGCCGACCGTCCTGCACTACGAGGAGCCGTCCGTCGAGACGGTGATCGAGCAGGGCATGACCTTCACGATCGAGCCGATGATCACCCTCGGCACCATCGACTACGACATCTGGGCCGACGACTGGACCGTCACCACCAAGGACAAGAAGTGGACGGCCCAGTTCGAGCACACCCTCGTGGTGACCGAGGACGGCGCCGAGATCCTGACCCTGCCCTAAGCGGCTCGCAGCGCGTGAAGGCCCCTTTCNNGAAAGGGGCCTTCACGCGCTGAAGGGTCAGCTCTCGTCCTGCTCCACCCTGGCCAGGAGTTCGTCCAGGAAACCGCACGCCTCGGTGGCGGCCCGGTCGGCGTCGCGGTCGGCGATGGCCTCGGCGAGGCCTTCGTGCCCTATCTCCGGGAGGTACTCCCGGCCCGGCGTCACGTTCGACGTGGCGGCCACGCTGGCCGTGATCACCTCGGTGAGCCCGCGGTACATCTCGGTCAGCAGGGTGTTATGTCCACTTTGGACGACGGCGAAGTGGAACTCCGCGTCGAGGCGGGCGAAGTCCTCCCAATGGCCGTCGCGCAGCTCGGCGTTGCGGCGTTCGAGCAGGGACCGCAGCTCGACGACCTCCTCCTCGGTCCGCGACACGGCCGCGAGCCGGGCGCCCTCGACCTCGAGGATGCGCCGCACCTGCAGCACCTCGCGCAGTTCGGACCCGCAGAGCCGCCGGATGGCGCCCGAGACCTCGCTCGTCGCCCGCACGTAGGTTCCGTCGCCCTGGCGGACCTCGAGCAGCCCCGTGTGCGCGAGCGCGCGAACGGCCTCGCGGACGGTGTTGCGCCCGACGCCGAGTTGCCCGGCCAGCTCGGGTTCCGTCGGAATCCGCTGACCGATGGGCCATTCTCCCTGCGTGACGGCGTCACGCAGCTGCTCGATGACCTGATCGACCAGGCCGGCACGGCGCGTGGTGGCCAATGGCACAGCGTTGTCCCTTCATCCAATCATCCTATGTATGTGATACTAGCCGACGTGCGTGTCGACTCTCGAGAATCCGTGGCCCCGTTCGACGAAAGCCTTGAACTCGAAGGCTCGATCGAAACGGAGTGGCGGCCGGGAGTGATCACCGGTGGTGTCCTGCTCGGTGTCGCGGTGATCCTGGTGGCACTCAATCTGCGGCCCGCGATCACCAGCATCGGCCCCATGCTCGGCGAGATGCGCGACGACCTCGGCGCCACGGCGACCTGGGCAGGCGTGCTCACCACGCTCCCCGGCCTCTGTTTCGCCGCCGCCGGCCTCGCCGCACCGCTGCTGGCCCGCCGATTCGGGATCGGCGCGGCCATCGCGTCCGCGCTTTCGGTGCTGGCCGTCGGCCTGGTGCTGCGCGTGATCGACGGACCGTACGTCGTGCTAGGGGGAACCCTGGTCGCCACGGCGGGAATCGCCTTGGCGAACGTACTGATCCCGGTCGTCATCAAGGACTCCTTCCCGGCACGTGTCGGCATGATGACCGGCGTGTACACCGCCGCTCTGCAGGGCGGGGGCGCCCTGGGGTCCGCGCTCACCCCTCCCTTGGAGAACGCGTTCGGCGGCTGGCGCCAAGGTCTCGGCGCCTGGTCGGTACTGGCGGTGCTCGCACTCCTCGTCTGGATTCTCGCAGCCCGCGGTGCGGGACGTGCGCCCGTTGCCGAGGCAGGCAAGCAGGGTAGCGGGCGTTCGCTCCTGCGTAGCCCCCTTGCGTGGATGGTCACGCTTTTCTTCGGCACTCAGGCCTTTTTGGCCTACGTCGTGATGGGCTGGCTGCCGGAGGTGATGATCGACGCGGGGGTGAGCAAGGGGGATTCCGGGCTGCTGCTCGGGCTGATCTCGCTCATCGCCGTCCCGATCAGTCTCGTCGTGGCGCCGATGGCCGCCCGGCACAAGAGCCAGAGCCCGTGGATCGTCGGGCTGGGCGTTCCCGGCTTCGTCGGCATGGTCGGCATGATGGTCGCGCCCGCCGCCTCGCCGCTGCTCTGGTGCCTCCTCATCGGGCTCGGGATGAGCGTGTTCTCGCTCGCGCTGACGGTGATCGCGCTGCGGGCGCGCACCGGCGAGGACACCGCGCGGCTGTCGGGGATGGCGCAGGGCATCGGTTACCTGATGGCGGCCGTCGGGCCGTTCCTCTTCGGGCTGCTTCACGATCTCACGCACGGTTGGACCGTGCCCTGGATCATGATGCTCGCGGTCTTCGCCGCGCAGATGACCTTCGGTGCCTTCGCGGGCCGTCGCCGGTTCGTCTGAACGCGTTCAAAAAACTTCTTGACCCGTCCCGGGGCGGAGCCATAGCCTGAGTGAGTTGAACCTGTTCAAAAACTCGGTTCTGGGGGTCGGCGTGGTCGAGGGACTGGCGTACGGGACGGCGCTGGCGTGTTTCGCCGCGGTGTGCGTCGCCGTGGTGCCGGAGCGGACGCCCGCGGCGATCTCGTCGCTGGAGTTCTACCGCGCCGTGGACCGGGTGTGCGTGCAGGTGTGGAAGGACAGTGGCGCCGAGATCCAGCGCTACTGGCCGGATCCGGAGGGGGAGACCGCGACGGAGCTGCGCAAGTGGCAGCACTACGTCGCGGTGAAGGTGGACGACGCCAAGGACGTCCTCAAGGGGGCGACGGGGGTCCGCGCGGTGCCGGGAGGGGCGGCGACGGCGCGGGAGGAGTTCTTGGTGGCGATCCGCCGCTACGTCGAGGCAGCCGAGCGGTTTTCAGGGGATGGGGCCCGCTCGGCCGCCTTGATGGGTGCCTCGGACACCGAGATGAACGCGGTGAGCGCGCTCGCGGCGCGGAACGGGGCCCGCTCCTGCGACCGCGTCGTCTGAGAACGCATTTAGAGGACTGAATGCCGGGGACGGCAAGGGCGGCAGGGTTGTGAAAGCCACTTTCGCAACCTTCAACGTTGCGAAAGTGGCTTTCGCGACGTGCTCACTGAGCGGCCACGAACGGTCTGCCGCCGTCGTCTGCGAACGCGTTCAGAGGACTAAATGCGGCGGGTCAGTCCAGGGGCAGGTTCAGCAGCGCGTTCTCGACCAGTTCCGGCATCGCCGGGTGGATCCAGTACTGCCCGCGCGCCATGCTCTTCGCGTCGAGCCCGAAGCTCATCGCCTGGATCAGCGGCTGGATCACCGAAGACGCCTGCGGGCCGATGATGTGCGCGCCCAGCAGCTGCCCGGTGGCGGGGTCGGCGAGCAGCTTCGCGAAGCCGGTGGTGTCCTCCATCGCCCAGCCGTAGGCGATACCGGCGTAGTCCTGATGCGACGTCACGTACGACACGCCACGCTCGCGCGCCTCGCGTTCGGTCAGCCCGACGGAGGCGACCTGCGGCGAGGTGAACACCGCGTGCGGGACGAACCGGTGGTCGGCTTCGATCCGCTCGTCCGGGTGCAGCAGGTTGTGCTGCACCACGCGCTGCTCGTGGTTCGCGACGTGCTTCAGCTCGAAGACCGACGAGATGTCGCCGAGCGCGTAGATCCCGTCGACCACGGTCTGCTGGTACTCGTCGACCACGACGTGCCCGCGCTCGCCCGTGGTCACACCGGTGGCGGCGACGTCCAGGAGGTCGGAGTTCGGCGTGCGGCCGGTCGCGACCAGCAGCACGTCGGCCTCGACGGTCTCGGCGCCCTGCGGGCCTTCGAGGTCCAGCGCGACACCCGACGCGGTCTTGCGCGCGCGGACGGTCTTGCGGTCGAGCCGGACGTCGAACCGCTGCGCGGCCAGCTCGGTGAACCGGGCGCTGACGTCGTCGTCCTCGGAACGCAGCAGCGCGCCGGAGCGGTTGACCACGGTCACGTTCACCCCGAACGAGGCGAAGACGTGCGCGAACTCGGCCGCGATGTACCCGCCGCCGAGGATCACGATGCTCGACGGCAGCTCGTCGAGCCGCATCACCGTGTCGGAGGTGTGGTAGCCGGTGTCGGCGAGGCCGGGGATGTCCGGGATCACCGGCCGCCCGCCGGCGGCGAGCACGAACTTGTCGGCGGTGATCGTCTCGGCGGGGCGGCCGTCGGGGTAGCTGACCCGCAGCTCCTTGTGCCCGGTGAAGCGGCCTTCGCCCTCGTACACGGTGACGTTCTTGTTGTCCTCGTGCCCGACGCGGTATTCGCGTCCGCCCTCGGCGATCGGGTCGATCCGGCCGAAGATCCGGTCGCGCACGTCGCGCCAGCGGACCCCGGTCAGCTCCTCGTCGACGCCGAACTTCGACGACGTGGCGGGGGTGGCCGCGACGTTGGCGGCGTGCACGAACATCTTCGTCGGGATGCAGCCCACGTTCAGGCAGGTGCCGCCGAACGTGCCCTTCTCCACGATCGCCGTGTTCCAGTCCGCGAAACGCGGGTCGAGGATCGAGTTGCCCGATCCGGTACCGACGATCACCAGGTCGTAGTGGGGCACGCTGTCTTCCTTTGCGGCGGGAGCGGGGGTGGTTCCGACTCTAGCCAACTTGTCACGGCGGCCGGTTGTTCCCGGGCTAGCGGCCGGTGGAGCTGAAGTGCATCCGGTCCGTCGGCGTCGTCCAGGAGCCGCCCCAGGTCCAGCCGATCGCGGCGAAGGCGGCCACCGTCGGGTCTCCGGCGGTGATCATCCCCGGCCGCCGGTTTCCCCGGTCGAGGTACGCCGACGCGAGCTCGGGCACGACGACGTCGCCTTTGGTGTACGGGTTGCAGAACGGGTCGACGTCGATCGCGAGGCCGTAGGCGTGCGCCGACCAGTTCGTCAGGCCGCGGGCCGGACGGCAGACGAAGGCCGTGGTGTTGTTCCCGTCACCCGTCGGGGGAGCGGTGAGCTCGGCGGGAGCGGTCACGCGCATTTCCTCGATCGGGAACTTCGCGGCGAACAACCGCCCGAACACGGTGACGACGGCGTTCGAGACCGACGCGTTCACGAGCATTTCCCCGGTGTGCGCGCGGCCGTCGAAACCCCAGAACGACAACGTGAGATAACGCAGTTCGCCCGCCGTGACCGGGCACCCCGCCTGCCAGGTGCTGCGCGCGAGAACCTCGGCGGGGACGGGATTCACCGTGCCCGCGAACCGGTTCCCGGCGGGCGGGGGAAGCAGGTCGGTGGTCGGCAGGGAACGGTTCGCCAGCACGGGAGGAGTCGGGAGGATCCGCCCGAAACCGTCACGGCGCAAGGGAAGCGGCTTCGCGCCGACCTGCCAGACCGGTGCCGGCGGCGGGGCCGACGTGGCCGGAGTCGTTGCGGCGGAAGAGGTTTCCGCGGGACGGGAGGGGACGGGGCCGGGCGGCACGGGGCTCGAACACGAGGAGAGCAAAAGGGCCGCAGCCGCCAGAACCGTCGCCGTAGCCCGCACGACGTCCAGGATGACAGATGCGTTCGGTGAGCACAGTTCCACCCGTTTCAGTGACACCGCATCGGGCTTTCTCCGATTAGGGTATTCGCGATCGCTTGTGTACGCGCTGGAGTCGAATGACTTCCCAGGGTTTGACCGTACGTACGCCCCGGTGAAGGGACAGAACATGCCCAAGAAGTCACGTCGCACGCTGCTGCTCGCGGTCGGAGCGGTCCTCGCGACGGCGGTGATGGTGCCGGTCGCGGTCAACAGCGCGTCGGCGGACGACAGCGCGGTGAGCGGCCCGGAGCAGGCCGCCCAGCCGCGGATCGTGGGCGGTGGCAAGGCTTCGGTCTCGCAGTACCCGTACGCGGTCTACCTGGCCGACCGGAGCGGCAACCAGTACTGCGGCGCGGTGATCGTCAGCTCCACGACGGTCGCGACGGCGGCGCACTGCGCGGTCGCGGTCAAACGCGCCGACGTCCGGGTGGTGGCCGGGCGGGACAACAAGCGTTCGCGGGACGGCGTCGAGCTGCGTGTCTCGAAAATCTGGGTCAGCCCCGACTACAGCGGCGATCCCGGCAAGGGCGACGACATCGCGGTGATGACGGTCAGCGGTCAGCTGCCGTACCGGCCCGCGAAGGTTGCGGACAACGGCAACGCCGACCTGTACGAGGAAGGCACGAAGGCGACTGTCCTCGGCTGGGGCCGGGTCGCCGACGGCGGCGCGCGATCGGAATACCTGCGCAGCGCGGTCGTCCCGGTGGTCAGCGACAAGACCTGCCGCACCGCGTACTCGGGCTACGACCCGAGCGACATGGTGTGCGCGGGCTACCCCGAAGGCGGTGTCGACGCTTGCCAGGGCGACTCGGGCGGACCGCTCATGGTCGGCGACACGCTGATCGGGATCGTGTCGTTCGGTGAAGGCTGCGCGAAGGCGGGCAAACCCGGCGTGTACACCCGCGTATCCCACTTCGCGAACGAGATCTCCCAGCAGAAGAACCGGGGCCTGATCGGCTGATCGGTGCCTTCTGCACGCCCGATGTGCTAACAAGTGGACGTGAGCACCGACACCCCGATCATCGAGACCTCGTCGTTCCCGCTGTCCGTCGCCGGTGACGAGATCACCGCCGCGCAGCTGCACGGCATCCTCCGCCTGCGCGTGGACGTGTTCGTCGTCGAGCAGGACTGCGCCTATCACGAGATCGACGGACGCGACCTCCTGCCCGGCACGCGGCACCTCTGGATCGGCGGTTCCGTCGCCGTCGACTCGTATCTGCGGGTGTTGCAGGACGCCGGCGGCACCTTCCGCATCGGCCGGGTGTGCACGGCCGTCCGCTCACGCGGCAAGGGGCTCGCGGGACGGCTGATGGAGACCGCCCTCGCGGGGATCGGGGACGCGCCGTGCGTCCTCGACGCGCAGACGTACGCGACGAAGTTCTACGCCAAGTACGGCTTCGTCGTCGAGGGCGAGGAGTTCATGGAAGACGGGATCCCGCACCTCACGATGTGGCGCCGGGAGGCGCCGCAGCCGTGATCACCCCGACCGCGCGGTCCACGTCGGCCTCGGTGAGGTCGGCCCGCGCGGTCAGGCGCAGGCGGGAGATGCCGTCGGGCACGGACGGCGGCCGGAAGCAGCCGACGCGCACACCCTGATCCGCGCAGGCGGCCGCCCACGCGACGGCGGCCTCCGGCGACGGCGCCTGCACCGAGATCACCGCGGCGTCCGGGAGACCGACCCGGAAACCGGCCGATTTCAGTTGCATCGCAAGGTTTCCCGCGGCTTCGGTGACCTTGGTGGCCAGCTCCGGCTCGGCCTTCAGCGCGGTGAGGGCGGCGAGCGCGGCGGCGGCACTGGCGGGCGCGAGCCCGGTGTCGAAGATGAAACTGCGCGCGGTGTCCACGAGGTGCCTGATCACGCGACGTGGCCCGAGCACCGCTCCGCCTTGTGCCCCAAGGGATTTCGACAGCGTGATCGTGGTGACGACGTCCGGTGCGCCGGAGAGCCCCGCCGCGTGGACGGCACCGCGGCCACCCTCGCCAAGGACGCCGAAGCCGTGCGCGTCGTCGACGAGCAGCGACGCGCCGTGCTCCCGGCAGACACCGGCGAGCTGCTCCAAGGGGGCGATGTCGCCGTCGACGGAGAACACGGAATCGGTGACGACGAGGGCACGCGGTTTACGTCGGGTCGCCAGCGCGTGCTTGAAGGCGTTCGGCTCGCTGTGCGCGACGGCGGCGATGTCCGACCGGGACAGGCGGCAGCCCTCGATCAGCGAGGCGTGGATGTACTTGTCCGTGACGATCGCGGAATCCGCGCCGGACAGGGCCGTGACGGCGCCGAGGTTCGCGGTGAACCCGGAGGAGAAGACCAGCGCGGCCTGCGTCCCGCAGAAGCGGGCGAGTTCGTGTTCGAGTTCGGCGTGGACTTCGGTGGTGCCGGTGACGAGCCGAGAGCCGGTCGCCCCCGCGCCCCAGCGCAACGCGGCTGCGGCCGCCGCACCGGCGACGCGCTTGTCCCTGGCGAGCCCGAGGTAGTCGTTTCCGGCGAGGTCCAGCTCCGGCTCCTGCGCCTGCCGGATGCGCAGCTTGCGCACCAGCCCGGCCTCGGCCCGCTTCTCAGCCTCCACGTCGAGCCAGTCGAAGACCTGGTCGGGCGGGAGGTTCTGGGAGGCGGGGCCGGGAGAAGTCACGTCCCGCAGTCTCCCATCCGCCGTTTCCCGATGGACGTGGTGGTCCCCACTCCGAACGCAATGAACGGTCCGNNTTGCAAGGAACGGACCGTTCATGGCACTAGCCGCCGGAGGAACCGGCTTCAGTCACTTCAGCTGTCGTAGCTGCGACGCGGGCGTCCGCCCGGACGCTGCGGACGGCCGTTGCCGCCACCGCCCTCGCCACGACGCGGGCGGCCGCGGAAGCCACCGGGGCGGCCGCCTTCGCGGTGACCGTGACCCTCGCGCGAACCCTGGTAGCCGCGGCCGCCGCCACGACGCGGGGACTCACGACGGCGCTCCACGACCGGCTCGCCGCTGGGCTGCTTCGCACCGGTGATGCGGGCGAGCTCGGCGTCACCCGGGCGGATGGTGGTCTGCTCGGCGCGGACGCCGGCGCGGTCGGTCATCCGGCGCACCATGCGGCGCTGGTCGTGGGTGACCAGCGTGACCACGACACCGGACGCCCCGGCGCGCGCGGTGCGGCCGGCGCGGTGCAGGTAGTCCTTGTGGTCGGCGGCCGGGTCGACGTGCAGCACCAGCGAGATGTCGTCGACGTGGATACCGCGCGCGGCGACGTCCGTGGCGACGAGGACGGGCGCGTAGCCCTCCTTGAAGTCCGCGAGGACGCGGTTGCGCTGGCCCTGGGTCTTGCCGCCGTGCAGGGCGGCCGCGTGGACGCCCTTCTCGCGCAGACGCTCGGTCAGGCGGTCCACGTGGTGCTTGGTGCGGACGAACATGATCGTACGGCCCTCACGGGCGCCGATCTCGGTGATGATGTCCTGCTTGTCCTGGTGCGACACCTGGAACACGTGGTGGTCCATGGTGGTGACGCTCGCGGTCGACGGGGCGACCGAGTGCGTGACCGGGTCGGTCAGGTACGCGCGGACCAGCCGGTCGACGTCACCGTCGAGGGTGGCCGAGAACAGCAGGCGCTGGCCGCGGGCCGGGGTCAGGTCGAGGATCTCGCGGACCTGCGGCATGAAGCCCATGTCGGCCATCTGGTCGGCCTCGTCGAGAGCGACGAAGTTGACGTCGGACAGCGACGCGGTGCCCTGGCGGACGTGGTCCGACAGCCGGCCGGGGGTGGCGATCAGCAGGTCGACGCCGCGGGAAAGCGCGTCGGCCTGGCGGGTGAAGGCCATCCCGCCGACGGCGGTGCGGCACCACAGGCCGAGGGCCTTGGCCAGCGGGGTCAGCGAGTCGGCCACCTGCATGGCCAGCTCGCGGGTCGGGACCAGGATCAGCGCGCGGGGGTGCTTCGGCCGGGCGCGGCCGCCGTTGAGCCGGGTCAGCATCGCGAGGCCGAAGGCCAGGGTCTTGCCGGAACCGGTCTGGGCGCGGCCGAGCACGTCACGACCGGCGAGCGCGTCCGGGATGGTCGCCGACTGGATCGGGAACGGGGAGGTGATACCGGCGTCGGCCAGCGCCCGCAGCAGCGGGTCGGGGAGGCCGAGTTCCGCCCAGGTCTTCGCCTTGACCGTCTCGACGGCGTCTTCGCGCAGCATCGCGTCACCCGCGGGGCGGGTGCGCGGCTTGCGGTGCTGACGCGCCGACGGTGAGACGTGGCCGGAGTTGAACGTGACTGTCACAAATGCCTCTCGGACGTGGCACGTCGCAAGGAGGCCCGGGCTGCCCGCACGCAGGCAGGGCAAGATGGTGTGCACAGATGGGCGTTCACAGGGACGAACCCGGCACACCGCGTCTGCGTGACACCGCGCGCCAATGGATTGATACGGATACCGCGAGCCATTCGGTTGGCTTTGGAGGCGACGGACACCAACTCATCCACGCCGCCGGTTGCGGTCTGTGACTACTGTACCGGACCGTTATCCGGCCTCCCAACTGGAGGGACCGATTGTGGGCAGGGTCTCCACCGCGGGGTCTTCCCCGGCGTGATCGTGCCGGGAAAGACCCCTTCGAGACACTGTGGACGGTCAGCGGAGCCCGGCGATCTCCTGCAACTCCTCGATCAGTTCCGGCACCGCCGTGAGCCGCTCCGGCAATCCGCGCGAGTGGAACCACGTCGCGATGTTCCGCACGTCACGCGCGAGGAACTCCAGCCCGCCGGGATTGGCCACGATGTCGACCACCTGGGGGAGGTCGATCACCATGATCCGGTCGTGGTGCACGAGCAGGTTGTACGCCGAGAGGTCACCGTGCGCGAGCCCCTGCGACGCCAGCAGTTCCAGCATCGCCGAGGTCTGGAACCACAGTTCCCGCAACTGGTCGGGCTCCGGCCGGACCTGTGCCAGCCGCGGCGCGGCCGTCTCGCCCTCGCCGAGGAATTCCAGCAGCAGTTCGGTGCCGTCGCGCTGCACCGGGTACGGCACGGGTGCGCCGACCGACCAGAGCCTGCTCAGCGCGCCGAACTCGGCCACGGCCCATTGTTCGGCGATCAGGTTGCGGCCGAAGCTGCTGCGCGACTCCATCGCCCGCATCTCCCGCGAACGCCGCATCCGCCTGCCTTCGAGATAGCCGGCGTCACGATGGAACAGCCGGTGCTCGCCGCTGCGATACCGCTTGGCGGCGAGCACGGTGCCTTCGGTGCCGGGCAGGTTGCGCCGGACGAGATGGACGTCCGCCTCCTTGCCGGTTTTGAGGATGCCGAGTTCGGTGTCGACCGCGGCCAGCTCGGTGATCACCCAGTCCGGGCGCGGCAGCGGTCCTTGCTCCGCTTCTCCCCAGGTGCTCCAGCGGTCGGCACCGTCGGGGATGGCGGTCTCGGTGTAGGCGTCCTCCCGCAACCGGGCGAGGCGGACACGTTCGGCTTCGGTGAGCCGTCCGCCTCGGGTGGGTTCGGGTTCGTCGTCGAAACGGGCACGACGGGTGCGGCGAGGACGTTGTTCGTAAGACTCTTCGAGATCGTGCTTGCGCACTGGTGGGTTCTCCTAGATCAGGGATGCCCCACCGGGCGAGCGTCGTGGCTCCGCGCTCAGCCGCGAGGGGCGAGTGGATGGGGGCGGCCAAGGCCCCGGACAGTCATCAGCACGAGGCACCTCCCAGTCGCATCCACCGGCTCCCTGCCGGATCGCGGACGATCATCCCCGACCCCTTCGGGCCACGCAACCGATTTAATTCCGGTTGTGGCAAGTACGTGAAGGTCGAGTTTCCTCGGCTCAGCTGAGGGAAGGGGGCCTTCACGCGCGGCGGCTGTGACTGCTGGGGCTGGTGGTGTTGCTGGGCTGAGGGTGGCGATTCCGAGGTCCGTGAAGGCCTCCTTGCCTACCCTGAAGGTAGTGAAGGAGGCCTTCACGGACTTCCGGCAAGCGGCTAGGCCGACCGCAATCCCGCCAGCTCACTCCGCGACCGCACCTTCAGCTTCCGCAGCACACTCGCGACGTGCTGTTCCACCGTGCGCCGGGACAGGAACAGCACCTCGGCGATCTCCCGGTTGGTGTGCCCGGCGGCCAGCAGCCGGGCGACGTCGCGCTCGCGCGGGGACAGCTCGTCGCCGTAACCCCGGCGGCCGCGCCGCGACGGGGCGACGGCGCCGGTCGACCGGAAGGCGTGGCGGCAGCGCGCGGCGTCCCGCGTGGCGCCGAGATGGTCGAAGGTCTCCGCGAGCGCCGCGAAAGTCTCGGCGACGTCCTCGTTGCGGGCCAGGCGGCAGCGCGCGCCCCGTTCGGCGACCAGCGCCGCGTGATAGGGCGCGGGGAGTGCCTCGAACCGGGTCCGCGCCTGCTCGAAGGCCTCGATCGCCTCCGCGTGGTCGCCCCGCGACGCCGCGACGAGCCCGCGGTTCGCGGCAAGCGCGGCCCGGGTCGACGGTGCGTCGAGGCCGCCGACCTCGCGTTCGAACTCGTCGGTCAGCGCTTGTGCCTCGGCGTCCCGCCCAGCGGCGCAATAGGCGTCGACGGCGGCCATCACCAGATCGGCACCCCAGGCCCAGACACCCTTGGCGCGCAGGAGTTCCAGTCCCTTCTCGGCCTGTGTCACCGCGGCCTCGCCGAGGTCCTGCGCGAGCAGCATCCCCGACATCCCGGCGTGCGCGGCGATCGCGACCGGGGTGAACGCGTTCTCGGGCTGATCGGCCGCGGTACCGGCGAACCGGGCCGCGGCCTCGTCCCATTCGCCGCGGGCGGCGGCGAGCAGGCCCAGCACCAGGCACAGTTCGCTGGTCACCGGCAGGAGGTCGCGGTACTCGTCGATCAGCGCGTCCGCCCGTTCGGCGAGGCCGTCCCAGTTCCCGGTGAGCCAGTCGGTGTGGACGGCGGTCGCGCGGGCGGTGCTGACGACGTACGGCGCCCCGCAGTCGGCGGCGAGCTGCATCCCGCTGCGCAGCAGGCTCCTCGCCCGCCGGTGGTGACCGGTCCAGGCGCAGGCGTCGGCGCTGTTGCAGTGCAGCCGCGCCAGATGCCGTTGTTCGTCCGCGGACCCGACGGTGGTGGGCGCCCGGTCCAGCATGTCCCAGCCGCGCGCGTCCCCGATGTGCAGCCGTGACGCTGCGTTGTTGGCCAGCAGGATGATCTTCAGCCGCCGGTCGGTGGCCCGGTCGATGAGCTCGTCCACCCGGTCCATCCAGCGCCGGTGCTCCCGCAGCGGGGTCGCGCCTACCCAGGGCTGGGCGAGGACGCCCATCCCGCGGCCCGCCAGATCGGGCCGGTCGGAGAGGTCGTTGACGGCGATCTCGATCTCGGTCCTCGCCGCCTCCAGCCCGCCTGCCTGGCGCACCAGCAGGAGCCCGAGGCCGAGCCGGACCTCGCCGCTCAGGCGGCCGGACAGCCTGCCGTCGGTGAGCAGCCGTTCCAGCGCCGGGACGACTTCGGTCTGCGCGAGCCCGTTGCACGCCACCGAGCTGAACTTGACCGCGAGCCTGTCCACATCGGACGGTTGAAGGCCCGGTTCGTCGAGCAGGGTGCGGAGCAGATCGGTCGCGGTGGCGAGATCGCCGACCGTCGACGCCTGATCCGCGGCGGCTTCGCCGTACTTCAGGGCACCGGCCCGGTCGCCCGCCTTCCGGCAGTGTTCGGCCAGCCGCACCAGGGACTGGGGAAGGCGGTCGCGCAGCAGCCGTGCGGCCCGCCGGTGCAGTTCCTGGCGATCGGGCCCGGGGATGGTGAGGTACGCGGCTTGCCGGGCGAACGCGTGCCGGAAGCCGTACGTGCCTTCGCCGGATTCCACGAGGACATTGCGTTCGAGCGCGAGGACGAGCGCGCGGCGCGCTCGTTCCGGGGTGAGCGCGGCCGCGGCGGCCAGCAGGTCCGAAGTGGACGGTGTGCCGAGGACGGCGGCGGCCTCGGTGATCCGGCGGGCGGCGGGTGGCAGCGCCATCAGGCGTTCGACCGTCGCTTCCCGGAGCAGCGCCGGGACTTCGACCGTGTCGAGCAGACGCCGCGCGGTCGCGCCGTCGGCGTGCACCGCGCCTTCGACGCCGCCGATCGCGTGCACCATCTCCTCGACCACGAACGGGATCCCTGCGGTCCGCTCGTGCAGTCGCGCGGCGAACTCCGCGGAGACGCTCGTTTCGCCGAGCAGTGCGGAAACCAGTGCCTGGACGCCGTCGCGGTCCAACGGCCGGAGGGTGACGAGCGCGTGCGCCGTACCGGGTGCCGGCCGGTAGGCACTGCCGAGCGGGATGCCGCCGGGAGTCTCTTCGCGACGGTAGGTGAGCAGGAGCGTCAGGCCGGCGGGCGGCTCGGTCATCAGGAATCGCAGCAGGCGGCGGGAACCGTCGTCCGCCCAGTGGAGGTCTTCGACGAGCAGGACGTGCGGGCCCAGCGAGCCGAGCAGTTCCCGGACGGCGCGGAAGAGCTGGTGCCGTTCGGTCCTCGGGTCGGCCGGGCGCGGTGGCGGCGGAGGCAGGAAGGCCGCGAGCTCGGGCAGGTAGGGCGCGAGGACACCGGTCACCGGGTTGAGCTCACGCGCCGGGCGGACGTCCTTCAGCGCGTCGAAGACCACGCCGTACGGAAAAGGCTCACGCAGCGGCTGGCAGGTCGCGGTGAGGACCGGCCGCCCGGCCAATTCGGCACAGGACAGCAACTCGGTGGCGAGCCGGGTCTTGCCCACCCCCGCTTCGCCTTCGAGCATGATCACCGACGGCGAGCGCAACGCGCCGTCGAGAAGCTCGCGTAATTCCGCCTCACGGCCGACGAGTACCGGCGAACTCGTCCTGCGTCGGCAGCCACCGATCACCATGCCGGGTCACCCCCGCTTCACGAACCACACCGTTCGAGTGAACGCAGCTTAAGCGCGGTTCCGATGATCACGGAACCCGCTCGGACGGTCACCCGACTTTCGTAGGGACGGTGTGTTTCGCCATTAGATACGTAGTCCTACGGACCGTTGCCTCGCTTGTTCGCGCAGGTCCCGCCACCCGAAAGTGATTTCAGCGTGACTGCACGTCACGGCGCCGGCCAGGACCTTCGCCGGTGCGAACCACCTGTTCGAGTGAACGGAGCTCAGGAAATGCGTGGAGAACTTCGACGTCACCGGATCGCGGGTGCGGTGCTGGCCGGGGCCTGCGCGGCGGCCACCGTGGCCTTCGCCGGACCGGCCGCGGCCGCCGAGGGACAGATCCGCGGTGCCGGTGTGCCGGGGGCCGTCACGGACGGGTACATCGTCTCGCTCAAGAGCGGCGACGCGGGCCTCGCGGCCAAATACGGCGGCCAGGTGAAGGCGACCTACACCGCCGCGCTGAACGGCTTCTCGGCGAAGATGACCGAGGCGCAGGCCAAACGCCTCGCCGCCGACCCGAACGTCGACTTCGTCCAGCAGGACGCGGTCGCGCATCTGCTCGGCACCCAGACCAACCCGACCTGGGGCCTGGACCGGATCGACCAGAAGAACCTGCCGCTGGACAGGAAGTACACCTACCCGAACACCGGTTCCGGGGCGACGGTCTACGTCCTCGACACCGGGGTCGACTACCGCCAGTCCGAATTCGGCGGCCGCGCGACCAGCGGGTACGACTTCATCGACAACGACAGCGACGCCCGCGACTGCCAGGGGCACGGCACGCACGTCGCCGGCACGGTCGGCAGCGCCACCTACGGCGTGGCCAAGGGTGCCAAGATCGTCTCGGTCCGCGTGCTGAACTGCCAGGGCAGCGGCCAGTACTCGCAGATCATCTCCGGGATCGACTGGGTCGTGAAGAACGCCAAGGGCCCGTCGGTGCTCACCATGAGCCTCGGTGGCCCGGCCGACTCCGGGGTGGACTCCGCCGTGCGCCGCGCGGTCGCGGCGGGCATCACGAACACCGTGGCCTCCGGTAATTCCAACACGGACGCCTGTGGCACCAGCCCGGCCCGGGTGCGTGAGGCCATCACCGTCAACGCCACCCAGAGCGACGACCGCCGGTCCTCGTTCTCGAACTACGGCAGCTGCACCGACATCTTCGCGCCGGGCACCAGCATCACCTCCCTGCGCAACGGTGGCGGCACCCAGCAGATGAGCGGTACCTCGATGGCGACGCCGCACGTCGCCGGCGCGGCCGCGATCTATCTGACCTCGAACCCGTCGGCCACTCCGGCCGCCGTCGCCTCCGGTCTCGCCAACGCCGCCACCAGCGGTGTCGTGAAGAGCCCGGGCACCGGTTCGACCAACAAGCTGCTGAACGTGACGGGCCTCTGATGCGGCGCGGCGTGCGGGCCGGTGTGGTGGCCGTCGCGGCCACCGCGCTGGCCGCGCTCGCCGCGGGCAACGCCATCGCCGCTCCGGCGGAAGGCGTTGTCGTGCAGGCGAAGCAGCACTACGGCGACCAGTACATCGTCGTGCTCCACGATGTCGGCACCATGGCGGTCGAGCAGTCCTCGGCCGCGCTGACCGGCCGCTACGGCGGCGAAGTCCGGTCGGCGTACAGGAACGTGCTCCGCGGGTTCTCCGTCAAGGGCATGTCCGAGCAGCAGGCCAGGCGGCTCGCGGCCGACCCGGCGGTCAAGGCGGTCTACCAGGACGGCACCGCGCGTGCCGTCGGTACGCAGACCAATCCGACCTGGGGCCTCGACCGCGTCGACCAGAAGAATCTGCCGCTGGACAAGAGCTTCACCTATCCGAACACGGGCGAGGGCGTCACCGCGTACGACCTCGACACCGGGATCAACCCGGAGAACCCGGAGTACGAGGGGCGCGCGTCCATCGGCAAGGACTTCGTGGGCGGCAACGGGAAGGACTGCAACGGGCACGGCAGTCACACGGCGGGCACCATCGGCAGCAAGACCTACGGCGTGGCCAAGAAGGTCAAGTTGGTCGGGCTGAAGGTGCTCGGCAACGACTGTTCGGGCAACGGTCCCGACTCCGCCATCGTCGACGCGGCCGAATGGATCACCGCGAACGGCACCAAACCGGCGGTGGCGAACCTGAGCCTGCGGATGGACCAGGTCGGGCTCGGCGACGACGTCATCAAGAAGTCCATCGCGGCGGGCTTCGTCTACGTGGTGGCGGCGGGCAACGAGAACCAGAACGCCTGCAACGTCAGCCCCGCTCGGATTCCCGAGGCGATCACGGTCGGCGCCTCGGACAGCAGCGACAACAAGTCCTCGTTCTCCAATCACAGTTCGTGCGTGGACATCTTCGCCCCTGGCAGCAACATCACGTCGCTGTCCACGTCCAACGGTGGTTCGGCGAACATGAGCGGGACGTCGATGGCCACGCCGCACGTGGCCGGGGCGGCGGCGCTGTACCTCGCCGCGAATTCCGGCGCCACCGCGCAGCAGACGCGGGACGCGCTGGTGAACAACGCCTCCGACGGCGTGCTCAAGGGACTGCCGTCCGGCACGGTCAACAAGCTGCTGAACGTGTCGTTCATCGGCGGCGGTGGCCCCACCCCGACGTGCGGGGCCAAATCCAACACGACACCGGTGTCCATTCCGGACGCGGGTGACGCGGTGACCAGTTCGGTGACGCAGGAAGGCTGCGACGGCAAGGCGTCGGCGACGCTGCCGGTCAAGGTCGACATCGCGCACACTTACACCGGTGACCTGGCGATCGACCTGATCGGGCCGAGCGGTGCGGTGTTCGGCCTCAAGCAGGCGGGAGGGATCGGCGAGGCGAGCGGCGTGCACACGTCGTACACGGTGAACGCCTCGTCCGAACCGGCGAACGGGACCTGGAAACTGCGGGTCCGTGACGTCTACCGGTTCGACACCGGGACGATCGAAGGTTTCTCCATCACCTTCTGAGTCCTTGCGAACGGTGGTGCGCCGCGGTCACGATGGCCGCGGCGCACTGTCGTTTTCGCTGGGAGGCTTGATGGAGTCCTACGATGCCGTGATCGTCGGAGGCGGGCACAACGGACTGGTGGCCGCGGCCTACCTGGCCAGGGCCGGCCGCTCGGTGCTCGTGCTGGAACGGCGCGACGAGGTCGGCGGCGCGGCGGTCTCCTTCCGGGCGTTCCCCGGCGTCGACGTCCGGCTGTCGCGGTACTCGTACCTGGTGAGCCTGCTGCCCCGCAAGATCGTCGCGGAGCTCGGGCTCGGCGTCGATCTCCGGCGGCGGCGGATGTCGTCGTACACCCCGGTCGGCGACGGCGGTCTCCTTGTCGACACGGGCGACGACGGCCGGACCGCGGCGTCGTTCTCCGCGCTCACCGGGTCCACAAAGGACTTCGAGGCGTGGCAACGGTTCTACGCGATGACGTCCCAGGTCGCGAAACGGACTTTCCCCACTCTGACCGAGCCGCTGGTCTCCAAGGAGGAGCTGCGCTCGGGAATCGAGCGCCAGGCGTGGTACGCGCTGTTCGAACGGCCGATCTCGGAAACGCTCACCGGGATGTTCGGCGACGACACCGTGCGCGGCGTCGTCCTGACCGACGCGCTGATCGGCACCTTCGCCGGAGCCGGTGATTTCCGGCAGAACCTTTGCCTGCTCTACCACGTGATCGGCAACGGGACCGGCGACTGGGACGTGCCGGTGGGCGGGATGGGCGCGGTGACCGGGGCGCTCGCGTCGGCCGCGTCTTCCGCCGGGGCACGGCTGACGACCGGCGCCGAAGTGTCGTCGATCGACCCCGGTGGCACAGTGCGCTACCGGCGCGGCGACGACGAGTTCGTAGTGCGTGGCGGGCACGTGCTGGCCAACGTCGCGCCGCGGACGCTCGCGCGGCTGCTGGGAGAGGAGTCGCCGGAAGCACCGGAAGGCGCGCAGCTCAAGGTGAACATGGTGCTGTCACGATTGCCGCGGTTGCGCGATTCGGGTGTCGATCCGCGGGAGGCCTTCGGTGGGACGTTCCACGTCAACGAGGGCTACGAGCAGTTGGCGACGGCCTACGACGAGGCCGCCGCGGGCCGGATCCCGTCGTTGCCGCCGTGCGAGATCTACTGTCACTCGCTGACCGACCCGTCGATCCTCGGCCCGGCCGAACAGGCCGCCGGAGTGCAGACGCTGACGTTGTTCGGGCTGCACATGCCCGCCCGCCTGTTCGAGGGGCGCAACGATGCCGCGCGTGACGAGGCTTTGCGCGCGACTTTGTCCTCTTTGGACAGTGTACTGGCCGAGCCGATCGAGGACTGTGTGCTGCGCGCGCCGGACGGCCGGTTGTGCGTCGAGGCGAAAACGCCGCTGGATCTCGAAGCCGAGCTGGGGCTGCCCGCGGGACACATCTTCCATCGGGATCTCTCGTGGCCCTATGCCGTGGACGACGCTCAGGTCGGGCTTTGGGGCGTCGAGACGGCACACGAGCGGGTGCTGCTCTGCGGCGCCGGGGCCGTGCGGGGCGGTGGCGTCTCGGGTATTCCCGGGCACAACGCCGCGATGGCGGTGCTGGCCCGATCCTGAAACGTCATGAAAGGGTCGTTCAGGACGAAACATGTCCTGAACGACCCTTTCATGACACTCGCTACTGGACGGTGAGGGTGTAGGTGGCGGTGGCGGTCTTGCCCGTCGAGTCCGTCGCGGTGACGGTCACCGGATACGTGCCCCGTTGGAAGGGCGCGACGACCTGCATGGTCGAACTGCCGCCGCTCGAGATCGTCTTCGGGTTGAAGAACGGGGCGAACGGCAACCCCTGCCCGGACGCCGACAGCGTGATCGTGCCCGTGCCTCCGGTGGCGGAAACCATGACGTTGCTGAAGAAACCGGGTTGCGAGGTTCCGCTGGTGGGGCTCAAGCCCACCTTCAGGTCACCGGGCTGCGGCGCGCCGTCGCCGACGGTCAGGGTCAGGTTCGTGGTCGCGGTGTCGGTGGTTCCCTTGCCCGAGATCGTGACCGCGTAATCCTTTTCGGCCGTCCCGGCCGGAACCTCGATGCTCACCTTCGCGGATTCACCCGAGGTGATGGACGAGGGCTGGAACGTCGCCGTCGCACCTTCCGGGAGCCCCGATGCGCTGAGGTCCACCTTCTCCGCGCCGTTCTTGCCCGGCTTGCTGGTCACCGTGGCCGAAACGTACTTGCCAGGCTCGACCTTGAGCGAGGAGGGCGTCACCCCGAGCGAGAACTTCTCCGGGTTCTGCGGCTCGCCGATCTGCTGCTTGACCCAGTCGCCCATCTCGTTGTTGAGCCTGCCGTACACGCTGTACCACTTGAAGTCGCTACGGCTCCACGACGCGACGCCGACGATCTTGCCGTCCACGATGAGCGGCCCGCCGCTGTCACCCGGAAGGATCGTGACGCGGCCGTCGCTGTAGCCGCTGCAGATCATCGTGGCGTCTTTGAAGCCCGCGCCGACGCCGTTGCAGTTGCTGCCCTGCACGATCGGCAGGGTGAATTTGTGCAGTTCGACGTTGCGGGTGTCGTCGTTGTGGTCCTTCTTGCCGTAACCGAGGCCCAGCCCGGACTTGCCCGGCTGGTTCAGGCCCGTGTCGGCCGACGTCGCGACCTTCGCGTACTGGCCGCCCGGCACCGGGATGTCGGCGTCGGTGGTGACCACCGCGACGTCGTAGCCCTGGTCGAAGTTGACGTACTTCGGGTGCTTTTCGTAGCTGACGACGCCGATCCGCGTTCCGCCACCGGCGTTCAGGTCGTCGAGCCCGTAGAGGAACGACTTCTCACCGGCCGCGTCCTTGCAGTGCGCGGCGATCAGGATCTTGCGCGGCGCGACGACCGAGCCCGTGCAGGTCTGCCCCTGCGGTCGCGTCCCGCCCTCGCGCAGGCCCGCGATGATGAACGGGTGGTCCTTGACCGAGGCGGGGGTGCCGCCGATGGAGTTCGTGTGCAGTCCACCGGGGACGACCGCTTGATCAGTCGGGGTGACGGCGGGCAGGTTCGCGGCGGCCGCCGGAGCGGGCAGGAGGACCGAGAGGCAGCCGAGGGTGGCGGTGGCGATCCCCAGTAGCCGTTGTCTTCTGTTCACGGTGGTTCCTTTCCAGGTGGCTGGAAATCACTTTCCGCATCCGCGCCTGGAGGAACAACCGAGGAAGAAGCCCGTAGGGGTACGGAACTAATGCGCTCCGTCGCCGGTCAGCAGCTCGATACTGTGGTCACCGGTGCGTTCGACGTCGAGACCGGCCTTCGACAGCACGCGCATCAGTTGTTCCACAGTGGACGGTTCGCTGCGGGACTTCACCAGCTCGGCCGCCAGCCGTCCCTTGTACGCCTTGTTGAAGTGACTCACCGTGGTCCGGTTGCCCTTCGCGTCCTCGGTCACGACGCGCACGGTCACCGCGTCCGGGCGGAGCTTCGCCAGCGCCGAGTAGGTGCCGGAACGCAGGTCGACGACGAGACCGTCGATGCCCTGGAGCACCGGTTCGAGGATCGGTTTCCACACGCTGCGGACGGTCCCCAGCGACGGCAGGGCGTTGCCGCCGGAAAGCCGGTACGCGGGGATCGGGTCGGTGGCCGCGACCACTCCGAACAGTGCCGAAGCGACGGCGAGGCGCTTCTCGGCTTTCGCCAGCGTCGCCTTGGTGAAGGACTTCACGTCGAGCGCGTCGTAAAGGACTCCGGTGTAGCGGCGCAGCGCGGGCATCGTGGGCGAGGTCCACAGTTCGGCGTTGCGCGCGACCTCGTCGGCCTGCCGCGGCGTGATACCGAGCGCGGCGACACTGGCCGGGACGTCACCCGCCAGCTCTGCCAGCGCGTCGGCCAGCTTTGCCCGGACCGGGTTCAGTTCCGGGAACGACAGCGCGTCGAGGTCCAGCGGCGCGCCGGTGCCGCCGGCGGCCTTGGTCTCGGAAGGGGGGAGGAGCACGAGCACCACGGAAGCGTAACTAAATGGGGTGCGTCACCCCGAGGCGCGGGCTTAGCCTCGTCCGCATGAGCCTGACCTGGCGCCCGCTGACCATGGACGACATGCCGCGACTGGCCGAGACCTTCGCCGAGGCGGAGCGTGTCGAGCCGATCGAGGAGCACTACAGCGCGGAGGATCTCGCCGAAGAGATCGGTACGCCGACCGTCGACCTGCCGACCGCGTCCACGAGCGCGTGGGACGGCGACACGCTGGTCGCCTACGGTCTGCTCCGCAAGCGCGACGCGGCGGATCCGGTGCACATGATGCGGGTCGAGACGCTCGTCCACCCCGCTCACCGGGACGACGCGATCGCCGCGCACCTCATCGGCTGGTTCGAGGAAGCGGGCAAGGAACTCCACGCGAAGTCCCATCCGGACGTGCCACTGGAACTGCACGCCGCGGCCAACACCAAACAGCGCTGGCTCTCCGAGGTACTCGTGAAGGGCGGGTACGCGCACGCCCGGTGGTTCGTCGACATGCGAGCCGACCTCGGCTCGATCCCGCCGGCGAAACCGCTGCCCGAGGAGTTCCCGCTCGTCGCGTACGAGCAGAAGTACGAAGCCCTCACGCTGCGGTCCCGTAACGAGACCTTCGCCGACCATTGGGGGAGCACGGAGCAGTCCCCGGAGGCCTGGCGGCATCTGGTCGTCGGTGCGAAGGACTTCCAGCCGCACCTGTCGTTCCTGCTGCTGAGCCCGGACAGGGACCGGGTGGTCGCGATGGTGCTGAGCGCCCACTTCGCCTCCGATACGGCGGCCACCGGCGTGAAGGATCTGTACGTCAGCCACGTCGCGACCGACGCGAGCCTTCGCGGGCGCGGGATCGCGGGTGCGCTGCTCGGGCACACGCTCGTCCAGGCCAAGGCCAAGGGTTTCCAGCGGGCTTCGCTCAACGTCGACCAGGACAACACGCACCGCGCTCTCGGGGTTTACGAACGGGTCGGGTTCAGCGAGTTCCAGCGCTGGGCCGGGTACGTGAAGCCCGTTCCGACCTGACCGGTTGCCACCCGAAAGGGTGGATTTCGGTACAGTCGATCTTCTCGGAGAGATCGCTGGGGGTGGTAGGGCGTTGCCGGTTTCCGCACGCCTCGGCTGGCACGACCTCCCCTCGGCGACGCGTGACGCCGTCGAGCGTGAGCTCGGGTCGATGGTCCGTCGTTCGTTGTGGCAGACCCCGGAATTCGACGGCGGTGTCTCGGCGCGGCTCGAACTCGAACGCGGTCACCGCTGGGTCTTCCTGAAGGCGATCCCGGCGGGCAGCCCGCGCGCGGGCGGCTACCGGACGGAGGCCGCCATCGCGCGACGGCTTCCCCCGGAAGCGCCGACGCCGAAGCTACTGTCCTTTGTGGACGGTGAATGGCTGGTGCTCGTGTTCGCCGACTTCGACGGCACCAGGCCGAACCTGCGCCCAGGATCGCCGGACCTCTCCGCGGTGCTGGCCACCTTCGGCGCGCTCGGGCGCACGCTCACCCCGTGCCCGCTGCCCGACGTGCCGGACGCGCTCGACGATCTCGGCCCGCTCCTGCGCGGCTGGCACGAACTCGCGAAGGAACGCCCCGGCGACCTCGACGAATGGGCCGTCCGCAATCTCGACCGGCTCGTCCAGCTGGAGACGTCGTGGCATCCCTGGTCGGCCGGGGACACGTTGCTGCACAACGACATCCAGCCCGAATACCTGGTGCGGACCGGGCCGGGCCGGGTGCTCGTCACGAACTGGCGCTATCCGGCGAGGGGCGCGGGCTGGCTCGATCTGGTCGCGCTCGTCCCGTACCTGCTCGACGCCGGGCACGAGCCCGCCGACGTCGACCGGCTGCTCCGGCGCCGCCCGGTGCTGACCGGTATCCCGGTCTGGGCGGTCACCGCTTTCGGTGTCGCACTGGCCGGGCACGCCGAACGCGCTTGCCGGTTGCCGGAACCGCCCGCGACGACGGGGGTGCGTGCGGCGCAGCGCCGTCTCGCGGGTGCGATGCGGGAGTGGCTCGCTTACCGGACCCACTGGCAGTAGCGCCTGGGCGGCTCGTGAGCGGCTCGGCGGCGGTTCTGGACCTTGATCAAGCTCCTCGACCCGAGCAATCCGTGGTCGTCAGCTGGGCTGAAGGGAGCTTTCACTGCGTCCGATGCGGCGAAAGGCCCCTTCGCGACTTGGCGCTCTGTTCGCCTTACCGCCCCGGATCTGGCGAGGCATCGGGGCACCGATCACGTTGCGAAAGCCACTTTCGCAACCTTCAACGTTGCGAAAGTGGCTTTCGCAACGCTTCGAGCGCGGGTGGCGGCACTGCGGGGCGGTTTCTAACCACTCACGAGGTTCAGCGGCTCTTCCCCGGCGGCGTATCGGCGCAGCTGCTCGGCGACCAGCCGCTTCGCGCGCGGGTAGAACGACGCCGACCCGCCCGCGATATGCGGCGTGATGATCACGCCCGGCGAACTCCACAGCGGATGCCCGGCGGGCAGCGGTTCCGGGTCGACGACGTCGAGCGCGGCGCGCAACCGCCCGGAGACGGTCTCGGCCGTGAGCGCCGAGGTGTCGATCGCCGAGCCCCGCCCGACGTTCACCACCAGCGCGCCGTCCGGCAGCGCGGCGAGTTCCGCGGCGCCGAACAGACCCATCGTCGCGGGCGTTTCGGGCAGGATCAGCACCACGATGTCGGCGGACGGCAGCAGCTCGGCCAGCTCGCCGACGCCGTGCACCCGCTCCGCGGGCCGGGCCGTGCTCGCCACCCTGGTCACGATCGCCTCGGCCGCGACCAGCTGCCGCTCGACGGCCTGGCCGATCGAGCCGTGGCCGACCAGCAGCACCCGGCTGTCGGCGAGCGAGCGCGTGTGCTCGCGATCCCACGACGCCGTCGCCTGCTGCGCGAACCAGCGCGGCAGATCCCGCTGCGAAGCGTGGATCAGCGCCAGCGCGTGCTCGGCCACGCTCAGGTCGTGCAGGCCGCGGCCGTTGGCCAGCTTCACACCCGCCGGCACCAGCGGGATCAGCTTCTCCACCCCGGCCGACAACGACTGCACGAGCTTCAACGACGGAAGCCGGGAGAGCAGCTTCATCGGCTCGGCGCCGGTGTCGTACGGCAGCACGTAGACCTCGACGTCATCGAGACCCTCGTCCGGCAGCGGGCCCAAGCCGTCGTAGAGCCGCGCGCTCAGCCCTTCGGGCAGCTCGATGTCGGACCAGGGCAGGATGGCTCGCTCCGTCATGCCGCCATTCTGGCCATCGCGACCTCCGTCAGCCCTCGTGGGTCGCGACGCAGAATTCGTTGCCGACGGGATCGGCCAGCACCGTCCAGGCGAAACCCGGCATCTTGTGCTCGTCGAGCTTCTTCGCGCCCAGTCCGATCAGGCGTCCCACCTCCTTCTCCATGTCGTCGGTCCCGAAGTCCACGTGGACCCGGTTCTTGCCGGCCCGCTCCTCCGGCACCCGCTGGAAGGCGAACACCGGCCCGTTCTCCTTCTTGGCGTGCAGGATCAGGAACTCGCCGCCGTGGTCCTGATCCACCTCGACCTCCAGCGCCTTCGTCCAGAACGCCGCGAGCCCGCGCGGATCCGCGCAGTCGATCGTGATCATGCCCAGTTCGATGCCCATGACGGCACGCTAGCGGCGCCCACCGACAAAACCGGGCGCCCGCGATAACCGGTTGAACCGGCCCGGGGCGGGGTGACTACGCTGCGCAGAACGTCTAAGCACGTAATTCCAGCGAGGAGCCCAGAAGTGATCACCAGGATGTCGTCGTTGTTCCTTCGCACCCTGCGTGAGGATCCGGCGGACGCCGAGGTACCGAGCCACCGGCTCCTGGTACGCGCCGGCTACGTCCGCCGGGTGGCCCCGGGTGGCTACTCCTGGCTGCCGCTGGGCCTGCGGGTGCTGCGCCGGATCGAGAACGTCGTCCGCGACGAGATGAACGCGATCGGCGCGCAGGAGATCCAGTTCCCCGCGCTGCTGCCGAAGGAGCCTTACGAGGCCACCGGCCGTTGGACCGAGTACGGCGACGCCCTGTTCCGCCTCAAGGACCGCAAGGGCGCGGACTATCTCCTCGGCCCGACGCACGAAGAGCTCTTCGCGCTCACCGTGAAGGGTGAATACAGCTCGTACAAGGACTACCCGGTCGTCCTGTACCAAATCCAGACGAAGTACCGCGACGAGGCGCGCCCCCGCGCCGGCATCCTGCGCGGGCGCGAGTTCGTCATGAAGGACTCCTACTCCTTCGACCTCGACGACGAGGGCCTGAGCAAGTCGTACGAGCTGCACCGCCAGGCCTACACCAAGCTGTTCGACCGGCTCGGCATCGAGTACGTCGTCGTGAAGGCGACCTCCGGCGCGATGGGCGGCTCGGCCTCCGAGGAGTTCCTCGCCGTCGCCGAGACGGGTGAGGACACCTACGTCCGCAGCACCGAATCGGGTTACGCGGCCAACGTCGAAGCGGTCACCACGCCCGCTCCCGAGGCGAAGCCGATCGAGGGCCTGCCCGAGGCGAAGGTCCACCACACGCCGGACACCCCGACCATCGAGTCCCTGGTCGCGTTCCTCAACAACGCCGATCTCGGCCGCACCTTCACCGCCGCGGACACGCTCAAGAACGTCCTGGTGAAGACCCGCCAGCCGGGCGCGAAGGAGTGGGAGCTGCTGGCCATCGGCCTCCCCGGCGACCGCGAGGTCGACCCGAAGCGTCTCGAAGCGTCGCTCGAGCCCGCCGAGTTCGAGCTGCTCGACGAGGCCGACTTCGCGAAGAACCCCTTCCTCGTCAAGGGCTACATCGGCCCGAAGGCGCTGAAGGACAACGGTGTCCGCTACCTGCTCGACCCCCGTGTCGTCGACGGCACCGCCTGGGTCACCGGCGCCGACGAGCGCGACCACCACGTGGTCGACCTGGTCGCGGGCCGCGACTTCACCGGTGACGGCACGATCGAGGCCGCCGAGGTCCGCGAGGGCGACGCGTCGCCCGACGGCAAGGGCACCCTGGTCGCCGCGCGCGGTATCGAGATCGGGCACATCTTCCAGCTGGGCCGCAAGTACGCGGACGCGTTCGAGCTCGACGCGCTGGGCCCCGACTCCAAGCCCATCCGCATCACGATGGGTTCGTACGGTGTCGGCGTCTCACGGCTGGTCGGCGTGCTCGCCGAGCAGAACCACGACGACCTCGGCATCGTCTGGCCGCGCGAGGTCTCGCCGTTCGACGTGCACGTCGTCATCGCGGGCAAGGACGAGACGGTCGCCGCCGGTGCGGAGAAGCTCGCCGCCGAACTGGACGCCGCCGGGATCGAGGTCGTCCTCGACGACCGCAAGGCCACCCCGGGCGTGAAGTTCGCGGACGCCGAACTCGTCGGTGTGCCGACGATCCTCGTCGTCGGGCGCGGCCTGGCGAACGGGGTCGTCGAGGTCAAGGACCGCCGCACCGGCGACCGCGAGGAGATCGCCGTCGACGCGGTCGTGGAGCACCTGGTCAAGCTCGTCCGTTCGTAATGTTCGGCAAAAAGCGCGGGGACTCCCCGGGCTACGAGGACAACGCGGCGCTGGACGGGTTCGGGGGCTATCAGCCCTCGGACTCGTCCGGCTACACGCCCGCGTCCGAGACCCCGGCGCCTGAGCCAGAGCCGGAGAAGCCCGCGAAGCAGCCGATGTCGCGGAGCGGGCGAAGGGCCATGTACGGCTTCTTCGCGACGATCGGCGTCATCGCGGTGGCCGCGCTCGCGAACAACGGTGACCGGTCGTCGGAGAGCAGCGCGCCCACGACCAGGGCCCCGATCGTCTACACGCCTTCGCCTCGGGTCGTCGCGCCGCCGGTGACCGCGGGCTGGCAGTCGGTGGCCGGGAAGGACGGCGTCTACGCCTACGACGTCCCGCCGAACTGGACGCCGAAACCCGGCACGATCCACGGCTGGGAGAAGGGCACCCAGGTCCCGGGCATCACCATGGTCGCCAGCGCCTTCGTCGGGGAAGGCTATTGCCCGCAGGAGAAGCGAAGCAGGCTCGGCGGCAGTGGCGTGGCGAACATCAAGCTCGCCGACCCCGCCGCCGCGGCGAAGAAGGCGGCCGACGACCTCGCCGTCAGCGCCTACAACCCCGAGAACGGCCCGCTGACGGCCAAGATCACCGCGGAACCGCCCCAGACGACCGAGTTCACGCTCGGTACCGGCAAGAAGGTCCCCGCGAGCATCGTCCTCGCGGAGGTCGTCACCCCGCCGGGAGCGTGCGGCGCCCACCGCGCCTTGGTCGGCGTGATCGCGCCCCAGCTCGGCGAAGCCTCGGCGGCCCTGGCCGTCTATTCGGGCCAGGACGCGCCGGGCGGAGCGGATCGGGAGCTGATCCTGAAGATCCTCAAGACCTACCGGGGTGTCCCGGAAGCCGACCGCAAGACCATCACGCCGCCGCCTTCGACCCTGCGCTGAGGCTTCTTGCCCGACCTCGCGAGCTTCGCCAGCCGCAGCAGGCCGGTGTTCGGCAGGTACGCCCGGCCGAGCGCGATCCCGATCCGCGGCAGATCCGCCTCGTCGCGGAACGCGAGGTACAGCGGCACGTGGCGCGGCTGGAACTTCGCCTTGAACGCGTGCAGTGAACGGAAGCCGTAGAACGGCTCCATCATCGTGCCGAGCGCGTCGAGCACCCGCTCGACGGCGTGCGCCGGTTCGCCGGAGCTCGCCAGGGGAGCGCCGGACAGCGAAACGAACTTCGCGCCTTCTTCGCGGAAGGCCAGGCACGACGACGCGATCAGAAACTCCATCGACGGACGGAAACCGTCCGCGCGTTTGCGCATGACGTCGAGCGTCCAGCCGCCGATCGCGCCCGCACCGGTGTACACCGGCAGCCACGACGTCACGCCGTGGACCACGCCGTCGGCGTCCACCGCGAGACCGACCCGGGTCTCGGGATCCATCGCCTCGTCGACGCCGCCGAGGGTGAAGCCCATTTCCGGCATGCCCTTGTCGCCGATCCACTCCTCGGAGATCGCGCGGACCTGGGAGATCACCGCGCGCGGCTGGTCGGCCAGCCGGACGAGCCGGAACTCGATGCCGTCCTTCTTGGCGCGGTTGAGCGCGGTCCGCACGTCCTGCCAGCGCTTGCCGCGGAATTCCAGCGTTTCCAGCTCGATCAGGGTGTCTTCGGCGACCTGGACCTGCTTCCAGCCGAGCTCTTCGGTCTTGGCGGTGGTGTCGCCGGTGGCGGAGAACAGACACGGGACGAGACCGGTGTTCTCGCACATCGCGATGAACTCGGCGATCGTCCGGTCGGCGGCGCCGTCCGGGGCGATCGGGTCGCCGAGGGCGATGGCCACCCCGGCGTGGCGCCGGTAGGCGAGGTAGGACTTGCCGTCCGCGGCCACGAAGTACGAGTTCTGCGGCCAGGTCGTCATCCACGAAAGTGTGCTTCCACCGTGACGGCTGAGAAGCGTGCGCGCCAGCGCGGGGTTGCCCATCCGGCCGAGACGGCGGCGCTTCCGCCGCGACGGCACGCGGAAAGCGCCGCGCGAGGAGACCAGCAGCGCGAATTCGACCGTCCACAGCAGGTTGTCCACGAAGAACAGCGGCGGGTCCACCACTCCGGCGTCCTCGCCGAAGATCTCCGCGAGCGTCAGCACCCCGCCGTAGACCATCACCTGGAGGATGACGAACGACGTCAGGATCATCGCGCACCACCAGGCGACCTGGCTGCCCTTGCGCAGGCCGTTCATGATCGGCACCACGATCAGGCACAGGACGACGACTTCCCAGGTGGACAGCGAAAGTTCTTCGGACGAACCGAAGGGACCGTTGCCCGGCACGAAGGACATCACCAGTTCGGCGACCGTCAGCACCAGCAGACCGGCCATCACGTAGAACCGCCACTCGCGCAGGCTCGGCCGCCGTTCGCGCGAGGATTCCTTGGCACCGACGAACTTCCGCCCGAACGGCAGCGCGAGGACGAGGGCGAAGAAATGCACGAGGTCGGCCAGCGTGCCGACGAAGATGATCGCGACGCCGGCGTAGACGCACAGCCCGGCGCGCAGGCGCAGACGCCATGGCGGGCGCAGGGTGGCGCTGGCGACCGCGACCGCGGCGAGCGCGCCGCCGGAGAACCCGACGTCGAGGCTGCCCGCGACGCGTTCCGCCCATTCCCAGCCGGAATTGCGGCTCAGGGCCAGGAACTGGACCGCCACCAGCACGCTGACGAACTGGCCGCCGATGGCGACGGTCATCGCCCGGCGCGTGCCGAGCCGCCATTCCGCGAACCCGGCGAACAACGCGAAGCTGAGCACCATCGGCAGGTAGTACAGCGGGACGACCGCGAACAGCGGTCCGGTGAACAAGGTCCACCACCGGCCTGTTTCGAGCGACGGCAGCCCATACGCGATGTACGGGTACACCGCGCGGTCCTCGGCCGCCGACCAGAGCGCGCCCGTGGCCAAGGCGAGCGCGAGCATGGTCAACGTGACGAGGCTCGTGAAAGGCAGCCGGTGCCTCAGCACCGTGGTGATCTTGCGCATCCGGCCCGGCGCGGCCGTCCCGCTTCCCCCTTTTGGCATGGAATTCAAATTAAGGGCGGGAGGTGCCTGGACACATCCGGCACGGGACCCATATTTCCCTTAGGGGAGTGCTACTCGCGACGGATGCTCTCACCCATCTTGAGGACGACGCTGCTGGCTATCGCACCGGGGATCCCCTGGTCCGCCAGTACCAGAAGGACGTGGTAGCGGCCCGATCCGGGCAGCGCGCGCAGCGGGAGGGCGATCGCGGTGATCGCGACCGAAGGCGCCGGGCACGGCCCGTCCGGGGCGGGGACGACGGTGGTGGTCACGGCGGTGGCGGTCGTCCCGCCGTCCAGGACGGGCACCGGCCCTGCCTTGCCGATCTCCGTCTTCGGGCCGTGTCCGTACGCCGCTTCGGCCCAGCGGATCGTCGTCTCCTCGGCGGCCTGGGCGAGGCCGCCGACCTCGCCCTCGTCGATGGTGGTGAACCCCGCCATCGCGCGCGCCGAGAGATCGGAGCCGGGACAGAAGGCGTGCCGGTACCGCGCGACGCCCTGCAAGGTGAGGAGGTCGCCGGACGGGGTTTCGTAGCCGATGGCGACGTCGGGCTCTTCGAGCTTCCAGTCCGGCGGGACGTCGTAGACGAGCGGGTGATCGTCGGACAGCACCGGTTGCCAGCCCGCGATCACCGGCTCGATCCGGGTGACGGGCACGGGGTCGGGCAGGACGAGATCGTGGGCGGACGGCGGCGGCGCGGTCTTGGCCTGATACGTGGCGGTGGTGCCGACGGCGAGGACGAGTACCAGCCCGAGGATTCCCAGCGTCGGCCTGAGACGCAGGCGGCGGCGCGGCGGAACGGTGTCCCGGACGACCGGGAGCGGCATCGTCTGTTCGGCTTCGGTTTCGAGCGGTTGCCCGGTGAGCGGATCGACGAANNTTCGTCGATCCGCTCACCGGGGCCGGTCATTGCTGAGGCCTCAGACTCGCGAGGATCTTCTGGGCGTCCGGCTCGGTCAGCGCGTCCGGGGTGCCCTGGTCGATGGCCATGACGAAGCAGATGGTCTGGTCGCCGGATTTGAACGCGGCGGAGGTGACCTTCACGCTCGGGGCGCGGCATTCCTCGGTTTCGGCCGGGGTGAACGTCCCCGTCGAGCTGACCGCCTGGATCGAGCCGCCCGCGATCGGCACCTGCGTGATGTCGGGCAGCGGGACTTCGGGCTTGCCGGTGGCGGCCTGGATCCAGAGCCGGACGGCGCCACGGGCGGCGTTCTCGACCGGGATCTGGTCCGCGGTGGCGAAGCCGACGACACCGCGGTTCGACCCGCGGACCTCCGGGCAGGCGCCGAGTTTGTACGTCGACGCCTCGTGGATGACCATCTTGAATTCGCCCTCGTTGTAGCCGACGATCTGGCCCGGCTCGGTCTCCCAGCCCGACGCGGGCAGGTCGTAGGCGGTTTTGTCCTTGACCGACAGGATCCCCTGCCAGCCGGGCGTCGTCGAGGGCACTTTGTTGTCTTTCGGCGCGCCGCTGCTCGTCGACGGCGGTTTCGTCGCCGAGGACGACGACGGCGGCGGCGCGGGCGCGGAGGAGGACGGCGGTGCCGCCTGGGGTTGCGGCTCTTCGCCGTCACGCAGGACGAAGAAGAGCGTGGCGCCGACGGCGATGACCAGCACGAGCGCGCCGAGGCCGATCCACAGGCCCTTCTTGCCGCCCTTCGGCGGCTCCGGCGCGAAACCCTGGTACGTCTGCTGCGGGAACTGCTGGAACCCCTGCTGCTGGTAACCCTGGTACTGCTGCTGGGGATCCTGCGGGTATCCCTGCTGCGGTGGGTACTGCTGATAGGGCTGCTGCGGTTGCTGCTCCGGCCAGCCGTTGCCGCCGCCTGGGTATGCCATGAAACGAGCTTAGTTGGCGCCCCCGAGCACGGCCGCACGTACCGCTACCAGGTCGGACAGGTCGCCGAGCACGGTGTGCGCGCCCGCGTCGGCCAGTTCCTCGGCGCTGAACTGCCCCGTCGCCACGGCCACCGCGACGGCGCCGTTGTCGAGCGCCGCACGCACGTCGTCCGGGGTGTCGCCGATGACCACGACCGACTCGGGCGCGAACTCGGTGCCGTGTTTCGCCGAGGCGTGGCCGACGGCGGCGGGCACCAGATCGGGCCGATGCGCCGAGAGCGAGCCGTAGCCGCCGATCTCGAAGTCGACGTGCTCGTGCAGATCGAACGCGGTCAGCTTGTGCACGGAGATCTCCGGCAGATTCCCGGTGACCAGTGTCTGGACGATGCCACCGTGCGTGGCGAAGGCGTTCAGCGCGTCTTTGGCGCCGGGGAGCGCCCGGCCGCTCGAAGACAGGGTCGGGGCGTGGCTTTCCGAGACCGCGATCAGCGCGAGCCACAGCTTGCGCACGTTCTCCTCGGTGGGCTCGACGCCGTGCGAGGTCAGGATGTCCGCGCTGATGGCGCGTTCGGTGCGGCCGCCGAAATTCGGCAAGGCCCGCAGTTCGACGCCGGCGACCTCGGCGAGCGCGGTCGTGTACCAGGCGGCGCCCACGCCGCGCAGGTCCACGAGGGTCTGGTCGATGTCCCACAGCACGAGCCGATGCGGAGTAGTCACGCGATCGACGGTACCGGTGAGCTTATTCAACGTCTGTTGACTTCTTCGCGGCCGAGGCCTACCTTGGCAGCTAATTCAACAAGTGACGAATAAATGGAGGACGGTCATGCCGAACCGTCGCCCCGCCGGGGCCTTCGCCTTGCTAGCCGCTGTGGCCGGTGCGCTGGTCGCCGCCGTACTCGGCTTTCTCACCTTCGGAGCGCAGGCCACCGTCGCTCCCGACGGTCTGCCTCTCGCCGTGGCCGCGCCCCCGGGACCGCTCCAGGCGGCCGCGAACGGGATCGCCTCCCATGGCGGAGGCCAGGTTTCGTGGCGGGTGACCTCACCCGAGGAAGCCCGGAAACTGCTGGAGGACAAGGAGGTCTACGGCGTCCTCGAACTTCCGTCGACGGTCGTGCTCTCCGGGGCGGTGAACCCGTCCGGGACGCAGATCGCGCAGCAGGCGCTGACCGGCGCCGCGCAGGCGCTCGGCGGGACGTCGAAGATCGAAACGCTCCATCCGGCGAGCGCGGCCGGCCGGGTCGCGCCGCTCGCACTCAGCGCGCTGGCGTGGGTCGGCTGCCTGATCGCGGGCGCCGTGCTGGTGCTGGCCGGACGGCGGATCGGCCGGGACGCGGGAGCCGCCGCGCGTCTCACGCAGATCGTTTCGGCGGGTGTGCTGGTCACCGCCGTGCTGGCCGGGTTCCTGAAACTGTGGGACTCCGCGCTCCCGCTCGGCTGGGACGTCCTCGGTTTCCTTTTCCTGGCCTCCACCGGATTCGCCGCCCTGCAGACCGGGCTGCTGAGGTTGCTGGGGGTGCGGGCGATGGCGATCCTCGGCCCGCTGTACCTGATCGCGCCCGCGGTCGCGGGCCAGGTACCGGAACTGCTGAACCCCGCATACCGCGCGGTGCTGTGGTCGTGGACGCCGTTCCGGTTCGCGGCGGAAGGGCTCCGGAGCCTGTTGCAGGGCGTGCCCGGCGCACCGGACGTCGCGACCGGGGTGTGGGTGCTCGCCGGGTTGCTCGTGGCAGGACTGGTGCTCGCGCTGTGGCCGGGCCGGTCAGCCCTCCAGCAGGCTGAAGCGGACACGCCGGACCGGGTTGTCCAGGTTGGTGTCCACTAGGCAGACCGACTGCCAGGTGCCGAGTGTCATCACCCCGCCGATCACCGGGATCGTCGCGAACGGCGGCAGCAGCGCGGGCAGGACGTGGTCACGGCCGTGACCGGGACTGCCGTGCTGGTGCCGCCAGCGGCCGTCGCGGGGAAGCAGGTCGTCGAGCGCCGTGAGCAGGTCTTCGTCGCTGCCGGCGCCGGTCTCGAGGATCGCCAGCCCGGACGTCGCGTGCGGGACGAAGACGTGCAGGATCCCGTCCTCGGCGTCCGCGTCGCGCAGGAAGGCCTCGGCGTCCTTGGTCAGGTCGTGCACCACGGCCACGCTGCCGGTGCGCACCTCGATCTCCGTGGAGTACATGCTCTTCACGGTAGTGCCCCGAAGCGCGCGACGTAGTGCCAGACGCGTTTGAGGGCTTGAGGGTCGACGTGCCGGGCTTCGCCGAGGACGCGTGGGTCGAGGTGGCCGTCTTCGGCCAGCGACCGGCCGAGTTCGACGAATTCGGCGCCGCGGTACGCCGGGTGCCGGTGGAGTTCCTCGGTGGACAGGCGGAAACCCGGATGCCATTCGACCGGACAGCCGAGGCGTGAAGCGGCCTTCTCCACGTCGGTGCCGCGGTGGCTCGGGTCGAGAACCAGCGCTTCGACGTCCGTCGTGAGGTCGACCGGGCCGTGGACGTGCGCCTCGATGTAGTCGTCGAGCAGATCGGTGTCGTCACGAGCCGCCAGCTCGATCAGTGCGGAAACCCTTGTGCCGTAGCCGAAATCCGCCGGATTCAACACGCTGTCGGGATAGCAGAACGTCGTCCTGCCGAGGGTGTGCGCGGCCATGCGGAAATGGGCGGAGCCGAATCTCGGTGCGCCGCCGGTCGGCCGGTGGCGGAAGTTCAACGCGCCGTACTTCGGCCGTTCGGCCGCGGGCGCGTCGTCGTAGGCGCCACCGAACATCCGGCTCTCCCAGTGCCAGCGGTCTCCGCCGGGACGTGCGGTGAGCCCGCCGTTGCTCGTCCCCGTTTCGAACTGATTGCGGTAGAAGCCGTCTTCGGCCATCGCGTCGAGCATCGGACGTCCGTCCACTGTGGATCTGTCGGGATGGAAGTGCAGCGTCACCGGCAAGCCGCGCTCATGCCCGCCGCGTGCTTTCGCCGCGACGTAGGCGAGGGCCCGGGACCGCATCGTCCGAGTATCAGGCGTGGCGCCGGGCGAGCGCGACCAGATATCGGACCGGTTCCCCGGTCGGATTGACGTAGGCGCAGGGCTGCGGGGTGCCGAGCTGCAGGCAATCGCCCGCGTCGAGTTCGTGCTCGACGTCGCCCTCGCGGAACCGCAGATGCCCGTCGAGCACCCAGATCTGGTGATGGGTTAGCACGTAGGTGTGGGCGGGGAAGGCGACCTCGGTGCCCGCGGGCAGTACGACCTCGACCAGCTCCAGCGGCCCGCCGAGCGAAGGCGAGACCGCGCGGCGCACGTACCCGGTGTCAGGGTCGGTCCAGGTCGGCTGATCGGCGGCGCGCACCAGCCGCCGGTCACCGTGTTCGGCGCGCGCGATCAGCTCGGACAACGTCATGCCGAGCGCGGCGGAAAGCCTGCTGAGCAGGACCGCCGTCGGCTGCGCCTCGCCGCGTTCGATCTTGCCGATCATCGCCCTGGACACACCCGAGGATTCGGCGAGGGCGTTGGCCGAAAGGTTCTGATCGAGTCTCGCGGCCTGGAGCGTCGCGGCGAGCGACGCGGACAAGGGATCCGACATGCTGCTCACTATAGTGGCAGCCTCGGCTACTATGGTCGCCATGGTGATCAGGGAAGCGACGGAAGCCGACGCGACGGCGTGCGCGGAGATCTACGCGCCGTATGTCACCGACACGGTGATCTCGTTCGAGACCGAGCCGCCCAAGCCGGACGAGATGGCCGAACGCATCGCCAAGGCGCAGAAATCGCATACCTGGCTTGTGCTCGAAGACGACGAAGGTCGCGTCGTCGGCTACGCCTACGGAGGCCCCTTCAGCGGCCGGCCGTCGTATCGCTGGTCTTGCGAGGTCAGTATCTATTTGGAGCTCGGCCGACGGAGGACCGGCGGCGGGCGCGCGCTCTATCAGGCGCTGCTGGACGAGCTGACGTCGCGCGGTTTCCGGAACTTCTGTGCGGGCATGGTGCTGCCGAACGACGCGAGCGCCGGGCTGCACCGCGCGCTGGGCTTCGAGCCGGTGGGGACGTACCGGCGGATCGGGTACAAGCACGGGGCCTGGCGGGATGTCGCGTGGGTGCAGCTTTGCCTGCCCGAGCTGGACGGGGTGCCGGTGGAGCCGCGGTAGTGGCCTTTCGCGCAGTAAACTCGCCGACGTGACAGTGATCCTGGTGACCGGTATGTCCGGCACCGGTAAGTCGACAGTCCTCGAAGCCTTGTCCCACAGAGGTTTCCGCACCGTCGACACCGACGTCGGCGGTTGGATCGCGGAGGAGCCGGGCGGGGAACCTCAATGGCATCCCGGCCGCATCGACGCCCTCATCACCGAGCACGAACGTTCCCGGGAGCCGCTCTTCCTCGCCGGGACCGTCTGGAACCAGCAGGACTTCTATCCGCGCTTCGACCACATCGTCCTGCTCAGTGCCCCGCTGGGCGTCATCCTCGGCCGCGTCGCGACCCGCGGCACCAATCCCTTCGGCAAAACCCCCGAAGAGCGCGCGCGAATCATCGCCGACACCGAAGAGATCGAGCCTTTGCTGAGGGAGTCGGCCACCGTCGAGATCGACACCACGCGCCCCCTCGCCGACGTCGTCGCGGAACTGGAAAGCCTGGTCTAGGACTCCAAGTACCGCAGCACGGCCAGAACCCGCCGGTTGTCCCCTTCGGACTGTGGCAGCGCCAGCTTCCCGAAGATGCTCGACACGTACTTCTCCACCGAGCCCGCCGAAAGGAACAGCGCCGCCGCGATGGCCGAGTTCGACCGGCCCTCGGCCATCAGGCCCAGCACCTCACGCTCCCGCGGCGTCAGCCCCGCGAGCGCGTCCGTCTTCCGGGTGGCGGTGAACAGCTGGCTGACCACTTCCGGGTCGAGCACGGTCTCACCCTCGGCCACCCGGCGAAGCGCGTCGAGGAAGTCCGACACCTCCGCGACGCGGTCCTTCAGCAGATAACCGACGCCGCCCGCGCGATCGGCCAGGAGTTCCGTCGCGTACTGCGTCTCGACGTACTGCGAGAACAGCAGGATCGCGCACCCCGGCAGCTCCGCGCGCAGCGCGATGGACGCGCGCAACCCTTCGTCCGTGTGCGTCGGCGGCATCCGGATATCCACAATGGACACGTCCGGCCGATGTTCGCGAACCGCTGCGCACAGACTGTCTCCGTCGGCGACGGCCGCGACGACCTCGTGCCCCCGAAGGTTCAGCAGTTCGACGAGCCCCGCCCGGAGGATGGCCGAATCCTCCGCGATCACGACGCGCACGCCGCCCCCTATTTCCGTAATGGTATTCCCGCGCTGATCACCGTAGGCCCTCCGACAGGGCTGTCGATGTCGAGCCCGCCGTCCACCGTCGCGAGCCGCTCGGCGATCCCGGCGAGCCCTCCGCCGCGTACCGGCCGGGCCCCGCCTTCACCGCCGTCGCGCACCACGAGCCGCAGGTCGTCGCCGACGATACCGACGTCGACCTCGATCGCGGAGGAAGTGTGCTTGGCGGCATTCGTCAGCAGTTCCGCGACGGTGAAGTAGGCGATGGTCTCGATCGACGGGGACGGCCTGCTCGGCAGGTCCACGGTGATCCGCGCGTCGATGCCCGAGCCCGCGGCCAAAGTGGACAGCGCGACGTCGAGGCCGGCGTCGAGCGCGGCGGGATGGATGCCGCGGGCGAGGTCACGAAGCTCGACAAGTGCCTGTTTCGCGTTGGCGTGCGCGGCGGTGATCAGGGCGGTGACCTGCTCGATGTCGCCGTCGCCCGCCAGTTCGTCCTTCGCGATGCCGAGCTTCATCGCCAGCGCGACCAGCTGCGCCTGCGCGCCGTCGTGCAGGTCGCGTTCGATCCGGCGCAGCCGCCGCGTCGCGTCGTCGACCGCGGTCGCGCGGCTGCGTTCGAGGTCGCGCACCCGCTTCGAAAGGTCCTCGGCGCCGAGGACGCCGCGCACCAGCAGCCGGTCGAACTCGGTGAGACCGCGGACCACCCACGGCATCGCCAGCAACACGGCCAGCCCGGTGACGGCGAGCGGCAGGGTGAGGGGCCAGGTGTCGACGCGCAGGTCGAACGTCGGCATGGCCTCGCCGTTCAGGGTGAACCAGAACAGCGGATAGCTCAGCGTGCTCACCGCGTACACGAACAGGCTCGCGACCAGGAAGAACTCGATCAACGACAGCGGCAGCCGGATCACCAGATAGGCGACCGACCGCCAGCCGAGCGGATCCCCGAGCCTGCCTTTGACGCCGTTCCAGAGGCCCGGCCGCAGTTCGGGCCGGGCGGGTGGGGTGACCGTCGTCCCGAGCAGGGCGCGCGCCAGACCGATGTGGGCGATGCCGATCAGCCTCGCGCCCGCCAGGACGCCGATGAGCACCGGAACCCCGATGGTCAGCAGGCTCAGGCCCGCACCGAGGAGCAGCCCGACAGCCACGAGCGCCACGAACGCCAGCGTCAGCGGCGCGCCGATGATCACCCAGACCAGCTCGCCCCAGTACGCGCGGTTCAGCTGCGCGCTGAGGACGCGTCCAGGCAGGGCGAGGCGGGTGATCACGGCTTCAGCTTGCCGTGGCCACCCGCCTCGTGCCCATCCAGGTTTCCCTAGTCTTCGCGGCCCTCGATACCGGGACTCGGTACAGGTGGTCGTGAGTGGCGATTCGGGTTAGAACCCGAATCGCCACTCACGACCACCCCGACGCACTCGGGACCGGCTCAGACGCGGTGGGTACCTCTAATCCGAATCGCCGTTCACGACCCGGCTCTCGTCCGCCTGCGCCCGCTGGGACGCCTCACGCATCTCGATGACGTCCGTCAGCCAGTCGCCGGTCTCGCGGGCGATGTCCCGGATCGCGCCGGTGATGATCGTCGCGATGTTGCCGATATGGGTGGCCGCGGACTCGGTGACCTCTTGGACCACGTCCTTGGTGCTTTCGAACTGACCGACCATGTCAGACACCTTAAGCCGCTCGGAGGGTCTTGTCGCTCTCCACGGTAGCCGCAGTCCGGGGTTCGCCGTTCCACGGAAGGGCCAGTTTCACGATCTTCTTGGCCACCGAGAACAGCTGCTTGTGCAGGGGACCGGTGTTGTACGGCAGGCCGTACTTCTCGCAGATCGCCCGCACCTCGCCCGCGATCTCCGGGTAGCGGCGCGCCGGGATGTCCGGGAAGAGGTGGTGCTCGATCTGGTGCGAGAGGTTCCCGGTCATGATATGGAAGAGCTTGCCGCCGGTGATGTTCGCCGAGCCGAGGATCTGCCGCAGGTACCACTGGCCGCGCGACTCGTTCTCGGTCTCCTCCTCGGTGAAGCTCTCGACGTCGGCGGGGAAGTGCCCGCAGAAGATGATCGAGAACGCCCACAGGTTGCGCGTCAGGTTCGCGGTGGCGTTGCCGAGGAAGGTCAGCGGCGCGAGCGGACCGGTCAGCAGCGGGAAGAGCACGTAGTCCTTGCCGACCTGGCGCCCGGCCTTGCGCACGATCTTCCGCAGCACCGGCTTGTTCTCGGCCCAGGTGCGTTCGCCCTTCGCGACCCGGTCGACCTCGAGGTCGTGCAGCATGACGCCCCACTGGAAGAACAGCGCGAGCAGCGTCGCGTACACCGGGTTGCCGAGGTAGTACGGGTTCCACTTCTGCGCCGGGTCCATCCGCAGGATGCCGTAACCGATGTCGCGGTCCTTGTCGAGGATGTTGGTGTAGGTGTGGTGGATGTAGTTGTGGGAATGGCGCCAGTTCTCCGAAGGCGCGACGGTGTCCCACTCGAACTGCTGGGAGCTCAGTGCCGGGTCGCGCGTCCAGTCGTACTGGCCGTGCATGACGTTGTGGCCGATCTCCATGTTGTCGAGGATCTTCGCCACCGAGAGCGCGGCGACGCCGGCGACCCAGGCGGGCGGGAAGAAGCCGGCGAACAGCAGCCCGCGGCCGGCGACCTCGAGCGCGCGCTGGGTCTTGATGACGTTGTGGATGTAGTCGACGTCCACCTGCCCGAGGTCGGCGACGATCCGCTGCCGGATCGCGTCCATCTCGCGGCCGAACTCCTCGACCTGTGCCGGGGTCAGCTTGTCCTGCAAGCCGGTCATGGCCCGTTCCTTTCTAAGCGTTGATCTCGACGTCCCCGACCGGGACGGAGATGCAGAGCTGGATCTCTTCGTTCTCTTCGCTGGAGGTCTCGCCGGTCTTGGCGTTGCGCACGCAGCCGGAGGTCTTGATCTGCGTGCAGGAGAAGCAGATGCCCATACGGCAGCCGTGTTCCGGGCTCAGCCCGGCCTCTTCGGCCTGCTCCAGCAACGGTTTCCCGGAGTTGGCGAACTCGCGGCCACTCCGCGCGAAACGCACCTGCCCTTCGGCGTTCTCGGTGTCGAAGGTGAGCGCGGGCGGCGTGAACTCCTCGGTGTGCAGATGTGCACCGAGGCCGTCGGCCTCGAAGACCTCGCGGACCGAGTCCATCAGCGGCTTCGGGCCGCACAGGAAGGTCTCGGCGTCGGGGTACCACGGAGCGGCCTCCGCGAGGTGCTCCTTCGAGAAGAACCCGTGCAGGTCGCCGCCGGTTTTCGCGTGAGTGAACGCGTGTACCACCCGCAGGCCGGGAAGGCGGCGGGCGAGGTCGGCGAGTTCGGCGCGGTAGAGGGCGTCTTCGGCGCCGTTGGAGTAGTGCAGGAAGGCGAGATCGCCCTCGTACTTCTCGTCGGCCAGCGTGCGCAGCATCGACAGGACGGGCGTGATCCCGCTTCCGCCGCTCAGCAGCAGGATCCGCCGCGGCCTCGGCGAAGGCAGGGTGAACTCACCGTCCGCAGTGGACAGTCCGAGCACCGAACCGACGGTGACCGTGCGGTTCAGGTGGCGCGAGACGAGCCCCTGCGGGTCGGCCTTGATGGTCAGTTCCAGTGTGCCGTCGTGCTCCGAACCGGCGGGCGAGTAGCAACGGGTGCGACGGACGCCGTCGATCTCGACGGTCACCCGCACGTACTGGCCCGCGAGGTGGCCGCGCCAGGCCCGGCTCGGCCGGATGGTCAGCGTGACCGTGTCGGGTGTCTGCCGCCGGACGCCGGTGACCTGGCCGCGGATCTCGCGGCGGACCAGCATCGGGTCGACGAGTTCGAGGTAGCGGTCCATGCCGTGGGGCGTGAGCAGGGCCTCGGCCAGCGAGGCCAGCCGCCTGGCCCTGCGTGGTACCAGTGCCGTCATCACTTCTCCCAAATTCAGTGAACGCTTGTACACTGAATAGTGAAGTGGTGAAGATCCCGCTTGTCAACGCGAGAGGACGGCGATGTGACGTGGGTGATAGCGCGGAGGCGATTACGCTGTCCGTCGTGACAACCGAGCCCGTTTCCCGGCAGGAACGCAAGCAACGCACCCGGCAGGCACTGCTGGACGCGGCGCTCGACCTGGTCGCGGAGCGCGGGTTCTCCGGGCTCAGCCTGCGGGAGGTCGCGAAACAGGCCGGCATCGTGCCGACGGCGTTCTACCGCCATTTCGCGTCGATGGACGAGCTCGGCGTGGCGCTGGTCGAGGAGTCGATGCGCACCCTGCGCACGATGATCCGCTCCGCGCGCACGAGGCCGTCGGCGTACAACGACATGATCCGCTCGTCGGTGCGCATCCTGCGCGAGCACGTGCGGGCGCACGAGGACCATTTCCACTTCCTGACCAGGGAGCGTTACGGCGGCACCGGCCCGGTCCGGCAGGCGATCGGCTTCGAACTCAAGCTCTTCGTCAGCGAACTCGCCGTCGACCTGGCGCGCTTCGACTTCCTTCGCGACTGGAGCACCGAAGATCTGCATCTGCTCGCCGACCTGATCGTGACGACCATGCTCACGACGGTGCTGGAGCTGCTCGAAACACCTTCGCGTGACGACGAGATCGTGCGCACGGCCGAACGGCGGCTGCGGCTGATCTTCCTGGGCGTGCCGAACTGGCGCAGCGTTCCATGATGCGGAAACCGTTGCCATAGCGCGCATATGACGTCGCGCACCTGGATCGATGGCTGGATCGATCGTGATGAGTGATGTCACGGAAAGATGCCGTCCGGATACGTTCAGCCAGGAAAGTTGTCGGCCGGACGTGGTAAACAGTGCGGGTTCGTGTGGTCCTCTCCAGCGAGGAGGTCGCCTGTGGCGGCAGAGAACGAGCAGCTCACGGTCGGCGTGGTCCGGGAAACCGGACAAGGTGAACGTCGCATCGCGCTGGTACCGAAACTCATCGAGCGCGTCTCCGGACGCGGACTGCGGGTGGTGGTCGAGCCCGGCGCGGGCGACGGCGCGCTGCTCGCCGACGAGACCTTCGAGCAGGCGGGCGCGGTGATCGGCGATCCGTGGGATGCCGACATCGTGGTGAAGGTGGCGCCTCCGAGCGCGGCCGAAGTCGCGAAGCTCAAACAGGGCACCATCCTCATCGGCTTCCTGAATCCGAGGGGTGATCCCGAGGGGATCGCCGCGCTCGAAGCGGCGGGCGTCCGCGCCTTCGCCGTCGAGGCGATCCCGCGGATCTCCCGCGCGCAGGCGATGGACGCGTTGTCGTCGCAGAGCAGTGTCGCGGGCTATCGCGCCGTACTCCTCGCCGCGGAGAAGCTCACCCGGTTCTTCCCGATGCTCACCACCGCCGCCGGAACCGTGCCACCGGCCAAGGTGCTCGTGCTCGGCGCCGGGGTCGCGGGGTTGCAGGCGTTGGCGACGGCGAAACGGCTCGGCGCGCAGACCACCGGATACGACGTCCGGCCCGAGGTCGGCGAGCAGGTGAAGTCGCTCGGCGCGAAATTCCTCGACCTCGGCATCGAGGCGGTCGGCGAAGGCGGGTACGCCCGCGAGCTGACCGACGAGGAAAAGGCCGAGCAGCAACGCAGGCTCACCGAGGCGATCACGAAGTTCGACGCCGTGATCACCACCGCGCTCGTCCCCGGCCGCAAGGCGCCGGTCCTCGTCACCGCCGACGCGGTGAAGGGGATGCCCGCCGGCGGGGTCGTGGTCGACCTCGCGGGTGAGTCCGGCGGCAACTGCGAGCTGACGAAGCCGGGCGAGGAGGTCGTCGAGCACGACGTCACGATCTGCTCGCCGCTCAACCTCGCCGCGGAGATGCCCGCGCATTCCAGCGAGCTCTACGCGCGCAACGTCACCGAGTTGCTGGAACTGCTCGTCGACTCCGAAGGCAAGCTCGCGCTCGACTTCTCCGACGAGATCGTCGCCGGGGCCTGCGTCGCCGGAAAAGAAGAAGGAGGCGAGTGATGCTCGTAGGCAGCCTGGCGATCCTCGTACTCGCCGGATTCGTGGGTTTCACCGTCATTTCGAAGGTGCCCAACACCCTGCACACCCCGCTCATGTCGGGGACCAACGCCATCCACGGCATCGTCCTGCTCGGCGGGCTGATCGTGCTCGGCCTCGGGGTGGACGGCGTGCTGAACAAGATCCTGCTGGTGATCGCGATCGCCTTCGGCACGATCAACGTGGTCGGCGGCTTCCTCGTCACCGACCGGATGCTCTCGATGTTCAAGGCGAAGAAGCCGGAAGACGGTGGTGACAAGTGACGACCTTCATCGCCGTCCTCTACATCATTTCCTTCGCCCTGTTCATCTACGGCCTCATGGGCCTGACCGGTCCGCGCACCGCGGTGCGCGGCAACTGGATCGCCGCCGTCGGCATGGGCATCGCGGTGATCGCGACGCTGCTGACGCCGGGCATGGGCAACTGGCTGCTCATCGCGCTCGGCGTGGCGATCGGTGTCGTCGTCGGCGTGCCGTCCGCGCGCAAGGTGAAGATGACCGCGATGCCGCAGATGGTGGCGCTGTTCAACGGCGTCGGCGGCGGGGCGGTCGCGCTCATCGCGTGGGTCGAGTTCCGCACCACCGAGGGCTACGCGCACGAGCCTGCGTACGTCGCGATCGCGTCGTTGTTCGCCGCGATCGTCGGCTCGGTGTCCTTCTGGGGCTCGAACATCGCGTTCGGGAAACTGCAGGAACTCATCTCCGGCCGCCCGATCACCCTGGGCAAACTGCAGCAGCCGGTGAACGCGCTGGTTCTGATCGCCGCGATCGTGCTCGCGGTCGTCATCGCGAGCGGCGGCGACGCCGAACTGCTGATGATCGGCCTGCTGGTCGCGGCGGGCATCCTCGGCGTGGTGGTCGTGCTGCCGATCGGCGGCGCGGACATGCCGGTCGTCATCTCGTTGCTCAACGCGCTCACCGGTTTGTCGGCGGCGGCCATGGGTCTCGCGCTCGACAACACCGCGTTGATCGTGGCGGGCATGATCGTCGGCGCCTCGGGTTCCATCCTGACGAACCTGATGGCGAAGGCGATGAACCGGTCGATCCCGGCGATCGTCGCCGGCGGGTTCGGCGGCGGCACGGCGGTCGCGAGCGGCGGATCCGGCGAGGCCCGGCCGGTCCGCAGCACCAGCGCGTCCGACACCGCGATCCAGATGGCGTACGCCAACAAGGTCGTGGTGGTGCCCGGGTACGGGATGGCCGTCGCGCAGGCGCAGCACGTCGTCCGCGAGATGGCGAAGTTGCTGGAGGCCAAGGGGATCACGGTCGCGTACGCCATCCACCCGGTGGCGGGCCGGATGCCGGGGCATATGAACGTGCTCCTCGCCGAGGCCGACGTCCCGTACGAGCAGCTCAAGGAAATGGACGAGATCAACTCCGAGTTCGCCCAGACCGACGTCGCGCTGGTGATCGGCGCGAACGACGTAACGAACCCGGCCGCGGAGACCGATCCGGGCTCGCCCATCTACGGGATGCCGATCCTCAAGGTGAACCACAGCCGGTCGGTGATCGTGCTCAAACGCGGGATGAGCTCGGGCTTCGCCGGCATCGACAACGAGCTCTTCTACGATGCGAAGACAAGCATGCTCTTCGGCGACGCCAAATCGTCGGTGGGCGAGATCGTGGAGGAACTCAAAGCACTGTGATCGGTCCCTCGGAAGTCGTCGCCTCGTTCGACGACCCGGCCGACAACCTCGCGTTCGACGAAGCCCTCCTGCGCGCCGCACCCCAGGCGCCGGTCCTGTGGATCTGGCGCAACACCGACTGTGTGGTCGTGGGTCGGGGGCAGAAGATCGAACGCGAGGTCAAGGCCGACGTCTGCGCGAGCGACGGCGTCCCGGTGCTGCGCCGGGCCAGCGGTGGCGGCACCGTGTTCCACGATCCCGGCAATCTCAACATCACGCTCGTCCTGCCGGGGCCGTCGGACAGACCGCTCGAAGCACTCGGGGAACTGATGACCGCGACGGTGGCCGAACTCGGGCTGCCGTCGCGGCTCGGTGATCGAGGTCTGTTCGTCGGTGACGCGAAGCTGTGCGGTTTCGCCGTGTTCCGGACGAGAACGGGCTTGCTCGCGCATTCCACCCTGCTCGTTTCGACCGCCGCCGAACGGGTCGGCCGGTACCTCACCGCGGCACCCGCGGATCCCCGTCCGCTCGACTCGCATCGGAGCCGGGTCGCGTCGCTCGCCGAGCATGGCCTGCGTAAAGGTGTTGCCGACGTCACGGCCGCCGTCCGCGTGGCGGCGGCCGCGCAACTGGGTGAACTCGCCACCCGGAAGCCCTCGGACGAGGAGCTGGAGTGGCACCGCTCGCTCCGGCACACGCGGTACCACTACCCGAAATGGCACGCCGAGGGCGCTCAGCGTAACTGAGCCCGAAAAACGAAAAGGCCCTTTCGCGGATATCGCGAAAGGGCCTTTTCGATGAATTACTTTTCGGTGGCCGAGAAAGTGACGGCGGGCACCTTGCGAGTGGCGCGCGTGGTCTTCTTCGGCTCGGCGGCCTTCTTCGCCGGAGCCTTTGCCGAGGCCTTCGGCGCGGCCTTGGCGGCGGTCGTCTTCGCGGCGGCTGCCTTCGGAGCGGCCTTCGTGGCCGTCGTCTTGGTGGTGGCCTTCGCCGTCGTCTTGGCCGGGGTCTTCGCCGCGGCCGCGGCCTTCGCGCGGCCGGCCGGAGCCTTGGTCGCCGTGGTCTTCGCCGCCGCGCCGCGGGTGGTCTTGGCCTTGGCCGCGGTGGCTTTCGCCGTGGTCTTGGCGGGAGCCTTGGCCTCCGTCTTGGGAGCGGCGGCCTTCTTGGCGGCGGCGGGCTTGCGGCCGGCGACACCCTTGGCGGCGGGCTTGCGGCCCGGCTTCGCGGCCGTCTTCGCTTCGGCCTTCGCCGCGGTGGCCGCGGTCTTCGGGGTCGACTTCGACACCCGCGTGCCCTTGGGGCGCTGCACGACCCGCGGCCGCAGTTTGCGTCCGCCGATCCGGCGGCCGTTCTCCACATAGGCACGCAGGATTTCCCGGAGTGCGATGGCGTTGTCGGCCGAAAGGTCGATGTCGTAAGCGATTCCGTCCAAACCGAAAGCGACCGTTTCCTCGGCCGCCTCGCCGGTCAGATCGTCCAGCAAATGCACAGCAGTGTTCCTGGCCATGAAAAAACCTCCCGCGCTCGATCGTTCTACTGCGTAACCGGCACGGTGAAACCTGACCCGCGGCTATGACTCACGCAGCGACACGAGGATAGCGGCAGGTTGCGCGAAGCTGCGCGGTGGTGTGCGCTGAATGCATGTCAGCACAGACTTTTGACGTGATCGTGATCGGAGGCGGCCCCGTCGGCGAGGTCGCCGCCGAACGGGCGGCACGAGGCGGCCTTCAGGTCGCGCTCGTCGAACACGAACGCTTCGGCGGCGAATGTTCTTACTGGGCCTGCATTCCGAGCAAGGCGCTGCTGCGGCCGGGGAACCTCCTCGCCGCCGCCAAACGGGTCCCCGGTGTCCCGGTGGGCGACAAGGTCGACCCGGCCGAGGTGTTCGCGCGCCGGGACTGGTTCACCGGCAAGGGAGACGACACCGGACAGGTCAAGTGGGCCGAAGGAGCCGGGATCGTCCCGATCCGCGGGCACGGCCGGATCACCGGTGAGCGGAAGGTCACGGTCGACGGGGGTGACGAGTTGACCGCCCGGCACGCCGTGATCATCGCCACGGGCAGTGTCCCGCGGACGCCGTCGATCCCCGGGCTGGACACGATTTCGCCGTGGGGATCGCGTGAGGCGACCTCGGCGGAAGCGGTCCCGCGCCGCCTCGGCGTACTCGGCGGTGGGGTCGTCGGAGTCGAAATGGCGCAGGCCTTCGCCACGCTCGGCGCCGAAGTCCACTTGATCATCTCGGGCGAGCGGCCCTTGCCGCGGCTGCCGGAATTCGCGGGCGACGCTGTCATCGCGGGGCTTCGCGAAGCCGGCGTCACCGTGCACACCGGCTCCGGACTCGACTCCGTGTCCGCTGTGGACGGTGGTAAGGAACTGGCGTTGAAGGGCGGCGACCGGTTGGTCGTCGACGAGCTGCTCGTCGCCACCGGCCGCCGCCCGGCGACCGACGGGCTCGGCGTGGAGACGGTGGGGCTCGAAGCGGGCGCGCCGCTCACGACCGACGACAACGGCCGTGTGTCCGCTGTGGACGGTGACTGGCTGTTCGCCGTCGGGGACGTGACCGGCCGCGCGCCGCTGACCCATCAGGGCAAGTACGCCGCCAGGGCCACGGGCGACTCGGTGGCCGCGCAGGCGGCGGGCAAGCCCGTCGACTCCTCCGCGTGGAGCGCGCACAGCGCCACCGCCGATCACCACGCCATCCCGCAGGTCGTGTTCACCGACCCGGAGGTCGCTTCGGTCGGGCTCGCCGGACCCGAGGAGGGCAAGCCGCATCGCGTCGTCGACATCGACATCGCGGTGGCCGGTTCGTCGCTGCACGCGGACGGTTACGCGGGCAAGGCGCGCATCGTCGTCGACACCGAACGCGACGTCCTGGTCGGCGCGACCTTCGTCGGGCAGGACGTGGCCGAGCTCCTGCATTCGGCGACGATCGCGATCGTCGGGGAGGTGCCGCTGCCGAGGCTGTGGCACGCGGTCCCGTCGTTCCCCACGATCAGCGAGGTGTGGTTGCGCCTGCTGGAGGCGTACGGGCTCTAGCCGTTCACAGGCAGTTCGAGCGCGGCCTTCGCGCCGCGGACGAGGCCGGGATCGTCCGGAGTGGACGGTCCCGGCAGCCATACGACCTGGATCAACCGGACCGATTTCCCGTCCAGGCTGCTCTGGTAGGCGGCGCCTTCGAACACGGGAACTTCGCCCTGCCACTGGTTGGTCTCGGTGGCGAGATCGAGGATGCCGCCACCGCCGGGATTGTCGGCGATGGCCTTGAACGCGCTCGCCTGCGCGGTGTTCGGGAATTCCACGACGGCGATCGTCACCGCCGCGGCCCGGCCGTCGATGGAACTGGCGAAGCTGGCGCGTTTCACCGCCGAGCAACTCGTCTGCTGGAGGCTCGACTGGACGTCGCCGTACGCGTGGGACGCGCATTTCTGGTCCGCGGCCGACGCCCGCGAGGTGAACTGGATGTTCTCCACCGCGCTGCTGCTCGGCGGCGGGGGACTGGTCGCCGCGGTCGGCGGCGGCGGAGTCTGCGTGGACGCGGTGTCGTCACCGCCGGAAGCCACGCTGATGGCCGCCACCAGCAACACGATGAGCAAACCGATCGCGGCGACCGGAAGCCACTTCACCGTCTTGGACTGGCGCGAAGGCTTCGGGGCGGGCTCGGCGGGCGAGGGAGCGGCGGCCGCCGCCGGCGGCGGGGTCTGCCGGACCGGGGGAGCGGGCTTCGCGGGAGCGGCCTGCTGAACGGGCGGAGCGGGCTTGGCGGGAGGAGCGGGCGGCACGGCCGGTTTCGCCGGTCTCTTCCCCTTCCCCGGATGCTGGACCGGAACCGTCGGCGCGATCGCGACGAGCGGGTTCTCGCGGATCACCGTCGGCTCGTCGTCGGAGAAGGCGCTGAACCCTTCCCCGAGCAACATTTCCTCGGGCATCGGCGGCGCGTCCGGGGCGAGCGCGGCGATCAGGTCCCGCGCCTGCTGGACCGAGCGGGGGCGGGGCGCGGTGGCGAGGGAGACCGTCGCGGCGAGCATCGTCGTCGCCGTCGGATAGAGGACGCGGACCGAACCGGCGAGATCGGCGGCGGGCTGGTCGACCGTCTCCACGTAGGGGCCGACGGCGATGATCGTGCCGATCGGCCCGGCGCCGGGGGCGACGTCCGCGATCTTGTGCGTGCAGGCGGCGGACAGCGAGAGCGCGTCCGTGGCCGGGTTGATCGAGGTGTCGCCGTGGACCAGCGGCCAGCCGTCGGCCTTCCACGGTCCGCCGAGCGGGGCTTCGAGTTTCAGGGCCGGGTCCGGCAGGTCGACACCGATGACGATGAGGACACCCTTCGGCATGACCACGACGGCTTCGACGGGCCGCCCCTCGACCGGGCTGGCGCCGATCAGGGCGACCCCGCCGACGACGTTGCTGCCCCGGCCGAGTGAAGCCAGCGCGGCGCGGACGTCCTCGGCCACCCGGGACGGCTGTTGAGCGAGGCGAACGAGTCGCACCGAACCCCTCCCCATCTCGTCGGTCTCGGTGCACAAACTAGCGCCTCCATCCGGACTAATGGACAGACACGTCCCAGGTAGGCGCCGTGACGTTGCTCCGAAAAGTTGTAATGCGCGTGAGCACCGTCACCCGTCCGGGTGGTACTCGTTGGTAGGTGACAGTTCCTTGCCCCCTGTCACCAGGAGAAACGCAATGGCCGTATCTGGACCCTGGCGTCGACGCGCCGCCCTCGTCGTCGCCCTGCTCGCCGTCCCGGCCGCGGGGATGGTCCCCGCGCAGGCCGCGGGACCGTCGGCACCCGTCGCCCCCGGGCTCGCCCGCCTCCTTTCGGCCGTCACCGGCACCGCGGGGGTGACCGCGCTCGTGCACGCCGACGACGTCGCCACCGCCGAACGCGCCGCCCGCTCGGCCGGGCTCACGAAGATCACGTCGTTCGGGAAGATCGGCGTCGTCGCCGTCCGGGGCACCGCCGACCAGGTGCGCGCGGTGCGCAACGCCGCCGGGGTCACCTACGTCGAAGGCAACGAGAAGCTCAAGGCGCACGGCAGCGCCGGCACCACGGCGACGCGGAGCCTCCAGACGCAAACGCAGCTCAAGGACGCCGGTGGCGCTCCCGTGGACGGCAGGGGAGTCTCCGTCGCGATCATCGACACCGGGGTCGACCCGACGCATCCGGCCTTCAAGGGCGCCGACGGCAAGACACGGGTGGTACGCAACCTCAAGAGCCTCTGCCTCAACGGCACGGCGACGAACTGCATCGTCGACGTCCCCACCTCCGTCGACACCGACACTCTCTCGCTGGGCGGCCACGGCACGCACGTCACCGGCATCGCCGCGGGCAACCGGCTGACGCTGACCGACGGCACCAAGGTCGGCGGCTCGGCGCCGGGCTCGAAGATCGTCTCGGTCTCGACCGGGGCCGCGCTGCTCGTCCTCGGCACGGACGCGGCGCTGAACTGGGTGCTGGAGAACCACAAGGCGCCCTGCGGCGCGGGTGTCGCGGCGTCGGTGTGCCCGCCGATCAAGGTGACCAACAACTCCTACGGTCCCAGCGGCGGTGGCGCCTTCGACCCGAACTCGGCGACGGTGAAGCTGCAGCGCGCGCTCGCCGCGGAAGGCGTCGTCACGGTGTGGGCGAACGGGAACGACGGCGGCGACGGTTCGGCGAACCTCTCCAACCCGCCGGGGCAGGACCAGACGCCGGGCGTGCTTTCGGTGGCGTCGTTCAACGATCAGGGGACCGAAACCCGTGACGGCACGGTCTCCGACTTCTCCTCGCGCGGTCTCAAGAGCAGCCAGTCGAGCTGGCCCGACGTTTCCGCGCCGGGGGAGAACATCCTGTCGTCCTGCCGTCCGACACAGCCGATCTGCACGCAGGGCCTCCAGCCGAAGAACGGCCCGGGACTCCTGGATCTCGCCACCTACAACGTGATCAGCGGGACCTCGATGGCGGCGCCGCAGATCACCGGGATCGTCGCGCAGCTGTTCCAGGTCGCGCCGAACGCCAGCCCCGCCGAAATCGAGGCCGCGATCAAGGGCACCGCGTACAAGTTCGCCGACGGCTCGCCGTACGTGGCGGCCGGGCCGTACACGTCGAGCTTCGACAAGGGCACCGGTCTGGTGGACACCTTCGCCGCGGCGAAGTCCCTGGGCGCCCAGGGCTGAGCCAAGTCCGTGAAGGCCTCCTTCCCTACCCTCAAAGTAGGGAAGGAGGCCTTCACGGCATGGGGGCACAATTGCCGTCCCCGGGTTAACCCGCGTGAAGGGATCTTTTCTTCGGCTCAGCCGAAAGAAGAGGGCCTTCGCAGGAGTCTCGCGTCCCAATCAGGTGCGACTTGTGGTGTTCATGTGGCCAAACAGCACAGTTGGGGTGCACAATGTGCTCACGCGTACCGGGAGGCGGCACGAGCCACCTGACCAGCGCAGCTCGCGAGGTCGTAGGGGAAGACGCCCCTCGTCGAGTAGCGGAGGTCAGCAGTGAGCACCCGTGGCAACACCCGTGGCGTGGTGTACGTCCACTCGTCGCCGTCTGCGGTGTGTCCGCACGTCGAGTGGGCCATTTCGGGCACCCTGGGTGCCCGAGTCGAGTTGAAGTGGACGGCGCAGCCCGCCAGTCCAGGACAGCTCCGCGCCGAATGTGGATGGCGTGCGCCTTCGGGCACCGGCGGAAAGCTGGCGTCCGCGCTCAAGGCGTGGCCGATGATCCGGTTCGAAGTCACCGAAGAGCCCAGTGCGGGGGTCGACGGCGAGAGGTTCTGTTTCGCTCCGGGCCTCGGCCTGTGGCACGGCAGGACCAGTGCCAACGGCGACATCGTCGTGGGCGAGGACCAGTTGCGCGCCCTGGTGAGCAAGGTCCGCTCCGGCGAATCGCTGGCGCACAAGCTCGACGAGCTCCTCGCCGCCAATTGGGACGAAGCGCTCGAACCGTACCGGCACGCCGGTGACGGCGCCCCGGTCACCTGGCTGCACCAGGTCGGGTAGACGCCGGTGATGACGGAAGAGGCGGGCGGCTAACCTTTCAGGGTGACCGCCCAGCCTCGCCCCCTCTCTCGCCAGCGGTGGCTGATCCCCGTCCTCGTGGTCGTGATCTCCCTGACCGTCGGCGTGGGGTTGCTGGCACGCGATCTCTACACGCGTCCGGAGGCCGAGCCCACCCAGCCGGTCGTCAGCGAGTCGCCGACGTCGGTCGCCCCGGAGCAGCAGCCAGGTTCCCCGGTCGTCGAGGTGACCCCCGACGTCTTCGCGCATCCCCAGTACCAGAGCGTCCGGCAGGTGCTGCAGGGATATTTCGACTCCATCAACGAGCGTGACTATCCGAAGTGGACTTCGGTGGTCAGCCGTGAGCGGGCCAAGACCAAGACCGCGGCGGAGTGGAAGAAGGATTTCCAGTCCACTCGGGACGGCAGCATCCTCGTCTATCGCATCGAGCCGGGCTCGCCGAACACGCTCCGGGTGCTCGTCGCCTTCACCAGCACGCAGGACGTCGAAGACGCGCCGGTGTACCTGCCGGAGGGGTGCATCCGCTGGCGGTTGGTGCTGCCGCTGCTGCTGGAGAGCGGATCGTGGCGCGTCGACACGACCGACGGCGGCACCAACCCCGAACACGAAAGATGCTGAAGTAAGGGGCGACATGGTCCCCGAGGCTGACGCGGGAGCGGGCCGGGCGGAATAGAGTCGCGGGCATGGCAATCGACCAGCCGGCCCTGCTGACCGACGCCTCGAGGGGGCTCACCAGCGAAGAGGTCGCCCAGCGGGTGGCCGCGGGCCAGACCAACACGGTCTCGACGAAGACCAGCCGGACCACCGGCGAGATCATCCGTGCGAACGTCTTCACCCGGATCAACGCGATCTACGGCGTGCTGTTCGTGCTCATCCTGTCGACGGGGTACTTCATCGACGGGCTGTTCGGCGGGCTGATCATCGTCAACAGCGCGGTCGGCATCATCCAGGAGCTCCGGGCGAAACGGACACTGGAACGGCTCGCGATCGTCGGGCAGGCGAAGCCGACCGTGCGCCGCGACGGGCAGAGCACCGAGATCGCCCCGGAAGACGTCGTGCTCGGCGATCTCGTCGAGCTGGGGCCGGGCGACAAGATCGTCGTCGACGGCCCGGCGCTGACGGCCGACGCACTGGAGGTCGACGAGTCGCTGCTGACCGGTGAATCCGATCCGGTGGTCAAGCAGCCCGGTGACAAGGTGCTCTCCGGCAGCTTCGTCGTCGCGGGCAGCGGCACGTACCGCGCGGACATCATCGGCGACGAGTCCTACGCGGCGAAGCTGGCCGCGGAGGCCAGCAAGTTCACCCTGGTGAAGTCGGAGCTGCGCCAAGGCATCGACAAGATCCTCAAGTTCATCACGTACCTGCTCATCCCGGCGGGCGCGCTGACCATCTACAACCAGCTCGCGGGCGATCAGGCGTGGCCGGACGCGCTGCGCGGCATGGTCGCGGCGCTCGTGCCCATGGTGCCCGAGGGCCTGGTGCTGATGACCAGTGTCGCGCTGGCGGTCGGCGTCATCCGGCTGGGCAAGCGCCAGTGCCTGGTGCAGGAACTCCCGGCGATCGAAGGTCTCGCCCGGGTCGACGTGGTGTGCGCGGACAAGACCGGCACGCTCACCGAGAACGCGATGCGGCTTTCCGAGGTCCGGGAGATCACGCCGGGCCACCCGGTGGACGACGCGCTGGCCGCGCTCGCCGCCACCGATCCCCGCCCGAACGCGAGCCTCCAGGCGATCGCGGAGGCGTACCGGACCGATCCGGGCTGGCGGGTCACCACGACGATGCCGTTCTCCTCGGCGCGCAAGTGGAGCGGTGCCTCCTTCGGCGGCGACGGCGACTGGGTGCTCGGCGCGGCCGACGTCCTCCTGCCCGAGGGCGAGCACCGGGCGGAGGCCGAGAAGATCGGTTCGCGCGGCCTGCGGGTCCTGTTGCTGGGCCGTGCCGAACGGGCCGTCGACGCGGCCGAGGGCCCCGGCGACATCGAACCGGTCGCGCTCGTGGTGCTGGAGCAAAAAGTCCGCCCAGACGCGAAGGACACTTTGGACTTCTTCGCGCACCAGGACGTCGCGGTCAAGGTCATCTCCGGTGACAACGCCATCTCGGTGGGCGCCGTCGCGGGCACCTTGGACCTGCCGGGCGCGGACAAGCCCATCGACGCGCGGAAACTGCCGGACGACGCCGAAAAGCTGGCCGACACCGTGGAGGATCGCGCCGTCTTCGGCCGCGTGACGCCGCTGCAGAAACGCGCGATGGTCGGTGCGCTGCAGTCGAAGGGGCACACCGTCGCGATGACCGGCGACGGCGTGAACGACGTCCTCGCGCTGAAGGACGCGGACATCGGCGTCGCCATGGGCGCCGGCAGCCCGGCCACCCGCGCGGTCGCGCAGATCGTGCTGCTGGACGACAAGTTCGCCACCCTGCCGCACGTCGTCGCCGAGGGACGGCGGGTGATCGGCAACATCGAGCGCGTCTCGAACCTGTTCCTCACCAAGACGGTCTACTCGGTGCTGCTGGCGCTGATGGTCGGCATCGCGCAGGTGCCGTTCCCGTTCCTGCCGCGGCACATCACGATCACCGCGTGGTTCACGATCGGCCTGCCCGCCTTCGTGCTCTCGCTGGCGCCGAACAACGAACGCGCCCGCACCGGTTTCGTCGGCCGGGTGATGCGGATGGCCGTGCCGGCCGGGCTGGTCATCGCCACCGCGACGTTCGTGAGTTATCTGCTGGTGTACAAGGGATCCGGGCAGTCCGAACTGGACAAGATCCAGGCGGGGACGACGGCGCTGATCACCCTCATCACGATCGCGCTGTGGGTGCTCGGGATCGTCGCACGGCCGTACCGGTGGTGGAAGATCCTGTTGATCGGCGGGATGGTCGTGCTGACCCTCGCGCTGTTCCTGATCCCGTTCACGCAGAAGTTCTTCGCGTTGGACCCGAGTGTGAGCGCGTACACGCTGTCGGCCTTCGCCTGTGCCGGGGTGGGGATCGTGCTGGTGGAGATCGCCTGGTGGGCCGGGCGGCATCTGGTCAAGCGCCAGGACGCCTGACCGGCGCTCACTTCAATGTCATGAAAGGGTCGTTCAGGACATCTTTTGTCCTGAACGACCCTTTCATGACATCCGGAACCTTCAAGCGCCAGGACGCCTGAC
>NZ_LQMT02000010.1:21981-36817 GCF_001620365.2 Amycolatopsis keratiniphila subsp. keratiniphila | reverse complement strand
CCGAAATACGTGAAGGCCCCCTTCACTGCGCTAGACGCAGTGAAGGGGGCCTTCACGTATTGAAATCAGGCCGCCGGGGTGAACAACAGCGCCGTGTTGTGCCCGCCGAAGCCGAACGAGTTGCTGATCGCCGCGCCCAGCTCCACCTTGCGAGCCTCACCGGAGACGACGTCGAGCTGCACCTTCGGGTCCAGGTCCTCGAGGTTCAGCGTCGCCGGGATGAGCCCGTGGTAGATCGCCAGGATCGTGGCGATGCCCTCGACCGCGCCCGCACCGCCGACCAGGTGGCCGAGCGCGCCCTTGGGAGCGGTCACCACGACGTGCTCGCCGATGGCGTTGCGGATCGCCGCGGCCTCGCCGACGTCGCCGACGACCGTCGAGGTCGCGTGCGCGTTGACGTGGCCGACGTCGGTCGGGGAGACCCCGGCCATCGTCATCGCCTGCCGCATGGCGGCGATCTGGCCGACGCCCTCCGGGTGGTTGCCCGTGATGTGGTAGGCGTCCGAGGTGATCCCGTACCCGCTCAGCTGCGCGTAGATCCGCGCGTTGCGGGCCTTGGCCCGGTCCGCCCGCTCCAGGATCACGACCCCGGAGCCCTCTCCGAGGACGAAACCGTCACGGTTCACGTCGAACGGCCTGGACGCCTTGGTCGGGTCGTCGTTGCGGGTGGACACCGTCCGCGCCTGGGCGAAACCGGCGAGGGTGATCGGGTGGATGCACGATTCGGCACCACCGGCGATCACGACGTCGGCCCGGCCAGAGCGGATCATCTCGTAGCCGGCGGCGATACCTTCCGCACCCGACGCGCAGGCCGACGCGGGCGAGTGCACACCGGCACGCGCCTTCAGGTCGATCCCGACGTGCGCGGCGGGGCCGTTCGGCATCAGCATCGGCACGGTCAGCGGGGAGACCTTGCGGAGTCCCTGCTTGTGCAGAAGATCGTTCTGGGAGATCAGGGTGACCGGACCGCCGACACCGGTACCGATGGTCACCCCGAGGCGCTCGGGTTCCACATCCTGATGCTCGTCGGTCGGCTGCTCGAAGCCCGCGTCCGCCCAAGCCTGGCGGGCGGCGATGAGCGCCACCTGCTCACAGCGGTCCAGCCGCCGGGCCTGAACCCGCGGCAGGACTTCGGACGGGTCGACGGCGAGCATGGCGCCGATCTTCACCGGCAGTTCGAGTTCGTCGACCCAGTCGGCTTCGATGCGGCGGATCCCGCTCGCCCCGGCGAGCAGGCCGTCCCACGTGGACGCGACGTCCCCGCCGAGCGGCGTGGTCGCGCCCATCCCGGTGATCACGACGTCGTTGTTGCTCATTGGAGTCTCCCCAAGGTCGGCGCCAATCAAGAAGTCGGACTTACTTGGAGTTGGCCGACACGTAGTTCACCGCGTCGCCAACGGTCTTCAGGTTCGCCAGCTCGTCGTCCGGGATCTTGACACCGAACTTGTCCTCGGCCTGGACAGCGATCTCCACCATGGACAGCGAGTCGATGTCGAGGTCGTCCACGAAGGACTTCTCGGCGGTCACGTCGTCCTGCGCCACACCGGCGACCTCTTCGACGATCTCGGCGAGGCCGGCGAGGATCTCTGCGTTGTCTGCCACTGGTTGTTCCCTTCTCGGTGATGCTTTCGGCTGCCCTGCGGACACGGTGCCCGCAGGGGAAGTATTCATCACGGGCAGACGAAGGCCTGGCCCGCGTAGGAGAGTCCGGCCCCGAAGCCCACGGCGAGCACGACGTCGCCCGTCTTGACGGTGCCCGCCTTGCGCATGTGGTCCAGCGCCAGCGGAATCGACGCGGACGAGGTGTTGCCGGAGTACTTGATGTCGTCGGCGACGACCATGTCCTCGCGGGCGCCCTTGGCGCGCAGCTTCTTGGCGATGGCTTCGACGATACGCAGGTTGGCCTGGTGCGGGATCAGGACGTCCACATCGGACGGTTCCAGCCCGGCCAGTTCCAGCGCCTGCATGGCGATCGGCGCGATCTGCGTGGTCGCCCAGCGGAAGACCGACTGGCCCTCCTGGTAGATCCACTTGTCGTCGCGCATGTAGATCAGGTCGACGTGCTCGCCCGCGCTGCCCCAGGCGACCGGGCCGATCTGCGGGGTGTCGGCCGCGCCGACCACCGCCGCGCCGGCACCGTCGGCGAAGATGATCGCGTTCGCGCGGTCGACCGGGTCGACGTGGTCGGTGAGCTTCTCGGCACCGATGACGAGCGCCTTCTTCGCGCTGCCCGCCCGGATGAGATCCGAGGCGACGCCGATGCCGTAACAGAATCCGGCACACGCGGCGTTGAGGTCGAACGCGGCCGGATGCGTGATGCCGATCCGGTCGGCCACCTGCGCGGCGGCGTTCGGGATCAGGGTGGGCATCGTGCAGTTGGGCAGGATGACCGTGTCCACTTCGGACGGGTCCACGCCGGCGTCGGCCAGCGCGGCGGTGCCCGCCTTGACCGCCATGTCGACCAGCGACTCGTCCTTCTCGGCGAACCGGCGCTCGATGATGCCGACCCGCTCTCGGATCCACTGGTCGTTGGTGTCCATGATCTTCGAGAGATCGTCGTTGGTCACGATCTTCTCGGGCTGGAAGCTCCCGACACCGAGGATGCGGGTCCCGGCGGCGCCCGGCGCCTGCCGCAAAGTGGATCGGTCGGTCACGAAGCGTCCTCCTGCCCCTGAAGCTTCGCCAGCTCGGCCGGCGTCTTCAGAGCGATCGTGGTGGTCACGGTTCCCTTGAGCTGCCGCTTGACCAGCCCGGTCAGCGTGCCCGCCGGCGGGAGTTCGAGTGTCGAGGTGACACCCGCGGTGACCAGACCGTCCATGGTCAGATCCCAGCGCACCGGGCTCGTGACCTGCTTGACCAGCCGGTCGAGGTACTCGGCCCCGCTGGTGACGACCTGGCCGTCGGCGTTCGACAGCAGCGGACGCGTCGGGTCCGCCGGGGTGATCTTCGCAGCGTGGGCGGCCAGCGCTTCACGCGCGGGTGCCATGTAGGAGGTGTGGAACGCCCCGGCGACCTTGAGCGCGCGGACCTTGGTGCCCTCCAGCGGCTCGGCCACGATCTTCTCGATCGCGTCGGCGGCGCCGGAGGCGACGATCTGGCCGGCGCCGTTGCGGTTCGCCGCGGCGAGGCCGTGGCCCTCGAGCCACGCGACGACCTGCTCCGGCTCGCCGAGCATGACCGCGGCCATGCTCGTGGGCTCCAGCGCGCACGCCTTCGCCATCTCGGCGCCGCGGACGGCGGCCAGCGCGACGGCGTCTTCGGGGCTCAGCACCCCGGCGATGGCGGCGGCCGCGAGCTCGCCGACGGAGTGACCGGCGACCGGCGCGTCCGCGGCGACCGGGGCTTCACGCTGAAGGTGTTCGAACGCCAGCAGTGACAGCGCCACGATGAGCGGCTGGGTGATCGCGGTGTCCTGGATCTCTTCGGCGTCCGCTTCGGTGCCGAGGCGGACGAGGTCGAGACCGGCCCGCTCGGACCAGGCTTCGACGCGCGCGCGGGCGCCGTCGAGCTCGAGCCAAGGGGTGAGCATGCCTGGGGCTTGGGAACCCTGACCGGGGGCGAGGACTGCAACTGTCACCCCATTAGAGAACACTCTCGGCCACCATGGTCGTGATGCCGACGCTCACCAAGTCCGGCCGACGTAATTGTCGGAACCCTCCAAAAGCGCCTTCCTGATCTCCGCGCTTAACCCAAAAGCCTTGTCGGGTTCAACCAGCTTTCCCTATGAACTCCGTCACTGCGCAGAGTCACCAACCGCTTCGGGTCGCGTGGGTCGCGAGTGGCGTTTCGGTTTTGTGTACCTACTGCGGGCCGGGTGGCGTTTTCGGAGCTCACCTGTGCTGCCGGGGTCCTGTTGGGTGCTGGGCAGGGGTTGCGAAAGCCACTTTCGCAGCCTTCACCGTTGCGAAAGTGGCTTTCGCAACGTCGGCCGTGGCCGGGCACGACACCGCCTGGCGAGCATGTCGCGAAAGCCACTTTCGAGACGTCTGATGTCACGAAAGTGGCTTTCGCGACACCCTCCCCAGCGGCCTGGAGCCAGCAGGTACCCGAGACACCCTTGGCCAGAACCCGAAACGCCCACTCACGGCCCACCGGGGCGCTGTCACCAGAGGCCGCGGGCACGGGCCAGCCGCCCGACCGTCAGCGCCACCTTCAGCACCCAGGCGTCACGCGATTCGGCGGCGTGGCGGCCGGTCAGTTCGGCGGCTTTCCGCAGCCGGTACCGGACGGTGTTCGGATGCACGAACAGCGTCCGCGCGCAGGTCTCCAGTACCCCGCCGCTGTCGAGGTAGGTCTCCACCGTCCGCAGCAAGGCCGGGCCCGCTTCTTCGAGCGGTCGCGCGATCTGCTCCACGAGCAGGCGTTCGGCCTCGGGATCGCCGGACAACGCGCGTTCCGGCAACAGGTCGATCGATCTCGCGGGCCTGGGCGCGCCGGGCCAGCCGACGACGGCGCGCAGGCCGGAGAGCGCTTCGGTCGCGCTGTGGTGCGCTTCGGCGAGGGTGGGCACCGTCGGGCCGGCGACCACCGGGCCGTCGGCGAAGGCGACCGACAGCTTGGCGAGGATTTCGCGGTCCTTGACGCTGCCGTCGGTGGGACCGGCGACCACCACGACCAGCCGGGATCCCTGTACCGAAAGCAGTACGGGGCGCCCGACCCTGGCGGCGCGGCTGCGGACTTCGAATACGACGGCGGGCGGATCATCCGACGTCGGGGTGCCGACCACCGCGGTGGCGGGAGCGGCCGGATCCCATCCGAGCGCGGCGGCGCGGGAGAGCACCGCTTCCTCGGCGTCGCCGCGGACGATGCCGTCGACGACCAGCGCCTCCAGCCGCGCGTCCCAGGCGCCGCGGGCCTCCGCGGCGGCCGCGTAGGAGTTGGCGGCGGCGAACGCGATTTCCCTGCCGTAGCGCAGGATCCCCTCGATCAATGCGGCGCGTTCGGCCTCGTTCGCGGCGAACTCCGGCAGCTGCTCCTCGAACACCTCGATCGCCAGCCGCACCATGCCGACCGCCTGCCGCAGGCTCACCCAGCGGGAGAGTTCGGCGGGTGCTTCGCGGAACGCCTCGGTGGTGAGGGAGAGCGCCTCCTTGGCGTCGCGGAGCCAGTCGACGAAACCGGCGGCACCCGCCTGGGTGATCAGCAGGACGCTCGCGCGCTGGTCGGCGGGAAGGCGGGCGAACCAGGTCAGCCGTTCTTCCATCACCGCCACGCTCGCGCTCGCGAGCCGGCCGGAGGCGTGCTCGAGCCGCCGGAGGGTCTTGGCGGACAGCCCGTGGTGCTTGGGCACACGCCGTCCGGAGGTCGCATCAGCCATGGTCAGCCGATCCTAGTCGGGGAGGCAAAGGGTGCCGTCATCCTGCGGCCCTTCGCCTCTCCGGTCCGAATTGGACGGTCAACGCGCAATAATTGCGAAAGGTCCCGGCATAAAACTCGAGGCCGCCCGGCGCTCGCGTTTTTCGCTGCGCCGGACGGCCTCGTCTCCCCGGTCCCCACCGGTAGGACAAGTATGGGACTTGTCGATCTTTTCCCGCTAGCTCACTCACTCGATCGTGGGTCGCCGAGTTGCCGGTGCGGTTCCGGTGATCAACGATCCCTCGCAAGCCGCACCGGGTAGGTCGCGGATGCGCAGAGGAGGGAGTTCGCCGTGGGCGAGCAGCTGAAAGACGGTCTGGGACAAGCATGGAACCTTGTCGCCACCTTCGTGCCGAAATTGATCGGTTTCCTGATCATCCTGCTGATCGGCTGGTTGATCGCGAAAGCCGTGTCGAAGGCATTGGGACTGGTTCTGTCGAAGATCGGTTTCGGCAAGCTCATCGAGAAGACCGGGCTCACCGGAACGCTCAAACAGGCGAATGTCGACGCGGGCGGGATCCTCGTCAAACTCGTGTACTACTTCATTCTCCTGATCGCGCTGCAGCTCGCGTTCGGCGTATTCGGTGAGAGCAATCCGGTCAGTGCGCTGCTGAACGACATCATCGCGTTCCTGCCGCGGATCCTGGTGGCGCTCGTGCTGGTGATCGTCGCGGCGGCCGTGGCGAAGGTCGTCCGTGACCTGGTGACCGGGGCGCTGTCGACCCGGCCCGCGGGACGGCTGCTCGGCACCATCGCCTACTGGATGATCATGGCGTTCGGCATCATCGCCGCGCTCGGCCAGGTGAACATCGCGACCGCCATCACCGGGCCGGTCCTGATCACCGTCCTCGCCACCATCGGCGGTGTGATCGTCGTCGGCTTCGGCGGCGGTCTGATCAAGCCGGCGCAGGACCGCTGGCAGGGCTGGCTGGCCACTCTTCAGGGGCAGCTGGAGGCCGGTGACGGCAAGCAGGAGGTCCGTTCGGAGCCGCCGACTTCGCCCGTGGGCATCGGTCGCGTAGATTCCTGAGCATCCCGCGGGCCCGGTGATCGAGGAAGGCACCGGGCCCGCGTGGAGCCGAAGGGCCCATCGCCGCGGAACACGCGGTGATGGGCCCTTCAGCGTCTCTTGAGCCACCTGGCTGTTCCGCACCTCACACTCCCTAGGGAATGGCGTCGGTACGGAGCATGTTGGAGCGGTAGACGGAGAGGGGTGCGGACGTGGACTTCCTGCTGCACAACGGTGTCACGGTGCTCGGACAATGGATCTCCTTCGCCGAGCTGGCGGGGCAGATCTTCGCGCTCGCCGTGGTCTTCCTGGCGCAACGCCGCACGTTGTGGACGTGGCCGGTGCAGGTCGGCGCCACCGTGCTGTTGTTCTCGGTCTACGTCTCCGCGCATCTCGGCGGGCTCGCGACCAGGCAGATCGCGATCCTCGCCATCTCGATCTACGGCTGGTGGGCCTGGTCCCGCCGCAGCGACCCGGTCTACGGCGTCGTCGTCCGCAAGGGCCGCCTCGGCGAGCGCCTGGCGATGGCCGGCGCGTTCGTGATCGGCACCACCGCGATGGCGCTGGTCCTCGACGCGCTCGACGCCTCTTGGGCGCCGTGGCCGGACGCCGCGATCTTCGTCGGCACGCTGGTGGCCTTCGCCGCGCAGGGTGCGGGTCTCGTCGAGTTCTGGCTGGTGTGGCTGGTCGTCGACGCGATCGGTGTACCGCTGCAGCTCTCCTCGGGCCTGTACTTCTCGGCGGCGGTGTACATCGTGTTCGCCGGGCTGGTCGTGCACGGCTGGTGGAGCTGGAACCGGACGGCGAAGCAGGTCAGCACCGCGCCGTCCGGCGTCTCGGCCGCGGTCTAACGCATGGTGGCGTGCGACGGTTTGAGGTCGGCGAGAGTGCGGACACCCAGCAGCTGCATCGTCCGCACCATCTCGGCGCGCAGGATGTCCACGCACCGCTGAACCCCGCGCTCGCCGCCCGCCATCAGGCCGTAGAGGAACGCGCGCCCGATGAGCACCGCGTCCGCGCCGCGCGCGATGGCGGCCACGATGTCGCCGCCGGACAGGATGCCGGTGTCGACCCACACCTCCGCGTCGCCCTGGATCTCGTCGAGCACCGCGGGCAGCAGCTCGATCGGCGTCGGCGCGCGGTCGAGCTGACGGCCGCCGTGGTTGGACAGCAGGACGGCGTCGGCGCCGTGCTTGACCACGTCACGCGCGTCGTCGACGTTCTGGATCCCCTTGACCACGAGCTTGCCCGGCCAGGTCTGGCGGACCCAGTCGAGGTCGTCGAAGTTCAAGGTCGGGTCGAAGAGCTGGTTGAGCAGCTCGGCGACCGTGCCGTCGAACTGGCTCAGCGACGCGAAGGTCAGCGGCTCGGTGGTCAGCAGGTTGAACCACCACACCGGATGCATCGCGCCGTCGACGAACGTCTTGAGGGTGAGCGCGGGCGGGATGGTCAGCCCGTTGCGGACGTCGCGCAGCCGCGCGCCCGCGACCGGGGTGTCCACCGTCAGCATGAGCGTGTCGAAGCCGGCGGCCCAGGCGCGATTCATCAGATCTTCGCCCGCTTTGTGGTCGCGCCAGACGTAGAGCTGGAACCACTTGCGGGCCTCCGGGGCGGCCGCGGCGAGGTCTTCGATGGACGTCGTCGCCATCGTCGACAGCCCCATCGGGATGCCGTTGCGCTGCGCGACGCGGGCCACCGCGGCTTCGCCCTCGTGGTTCATCATGCGGGTGAACCCGGTCGGCGCGAACGCGAACGGCAGCTCCGAACGCTTGCCGAGGATCTCCTTGCCGGTGTCCACATCGGACACACCGCGCAGGACGTTCGGGTGGAATTCCACGCTGCGAAAGGCCTGTCGGGCGCGGCGGAGGCTGTCTTCCAGTTCCGCGGCGCCATCGGTGTAGTCGAACGCCGCCCGCGGCGTCCGCTTGCGGGCGAGCATCCGCAGGTCGGCGATCGTGTGCGCGCCGGCGAGCCGCCGGTCGGTCGGGTTGAGCACGATCGGCTTCGGCCGCAGGATCTGCTTCAGCTCACTCGGCTTCGGCAGTCGACGCTTGGTCACACTCGCTCACCCTTTCCGCAAACATCCGATGTCTCACCCTAGCTCGTCCGGTCCCGGACGCAATGAACGGTCCGTTCCTTGCAAATTTCGCAAGGAACGGACCGTTCATGGCAGTGCTAGGCGCTGCCGGAGTCCGACAACTGCGGACCCGCGGCCGCGACGTCATCGAGACGGTACTTCCGCGCCGCCTCCGCCGCCTTCGACTGGTCGATCTCGCCGCGCTTGGCCAGCGCGCTCAGCGTGCCGACCACGATCGACTGGGCGTCGACCAGGAACTTCCGCCGGGCGGCGGGGCGGGTGTCGGAGAACCCGAACCCGTCGGTGCCCAGCGTCAGCATGTCGGTCGGCACCCAGGGGCGGATGAGGTCCGGCACGGCCCGCATCCAGTCCGAGACCGCGACGACCGGCCCGTTCACGCCGGACAGCTTCCGCGTGATGTACGGCACACGCGGGGAGTCGCCCGGGTGGAGCAGATTGTCGTGGTCGACCTCGACGGCTTCGCGCCGCAGCTCGGTCCACGACGTCGCCGACCACACGGCCGCGCGTACGCCCCACTCCTCGGCCAGCATCTGCTGGGCCCGCAGCGCGTCCGGCATGGTGACGCCGGAGACCAGGATCTGCGCCTCCGGGCCGTCGCCCGACGGGGCGTCCGCGTACTTGTAGAGACCCTTGAGCAGGCCGTCGACGTCGAGGTTCTCGGGCTCGGCGGGCTGCTGGTAGGGCTCGTTGTAGATCGTCATGTAGTAGAAGATGTTCTCGCCGTTGCCGTCCGGCCCGGTCTCGCCGTACATCCGGCGAAGCCCGTCCCGCACGATGTGGGCGATCTCGAACGACCACGCCGCGTCGTAGGCCACGACGGCCGGGTTGGTCGCCGCCAGCAGCAGCGAGTGCCCGTCCGCGTGCTGGAGGCCCTCACCGGTCAGCGTGGTGCGGCCGGCGGTGGCGCCGAGCACGAACCCGCGGGCCATCTGGTCCGCCGCCGCGTAGAGGCCGTCACCGGTCCGCTGGAACCCGAACATCGAGTAGAAGATGTAGATCGGGATCATCGGCTCGCCGTGCGTGGCGTACGAGGTGCCGACGGCGGTGAACGACGCGGTCGAGCCCGCCTCGTTGATGCCCTCGTGCAGGATGACGCCCTTTTCGGACTCCTTGTAGGCCAGCATCAGGCTCGCGTCGACCGACGTGTACGTCTGGCCGTGCGGGTTGTAGATCTTGGCCGTCGGGAACATCGAGTCGAGGCCGAAGGTGCGCGCCTCGTCCGGGATGATCGGGACGATCCGCTTGCCGATCTCGGAGTCCTTCGCCAGCTCGCGCACGAGCCGGACGAACGCCATCGTGGTGGCGACCTCCTGCTTGCCCGAGCCCTTGCGGATGCCTTCGTAGACCTTGTCGCCGGGCAGGACGAGGGCCTTCGAGGCCTTCGGACGGCGCTCCGGCAGGAACCCGCCGAGCGCGCGGCGGCGGCCGATCATGTACTCGATCTCCGGCGATTCCTTGCCCGGGTGGTAGTACGGCGGCAGCTTCGGGTCGCGCTCGAGCTCCTCGTCGCTGATCGGGATGCGCTGGGCGTCCCGGAACAGCTTGAGGTCGTCGAGGGTGAGCTTCTTCATCTGGTGCGTGGCGTTGCGGCCCTCGAAGGACGGTCCGAGGCCGTAACCCTTGATGGTGTGGGCCAGGATGACCGTCGGCTGGCCGTGGTGCTCCAGCGACGACTTGTAGGCCGCGTAGACCTTGCGGTAGTCGTGCCCGCCGCGCTTGAGGTTCCAGACGTCGGCGTCGGTGAGGTCCTTGACGAGTTCCTTGGTCCGCGGGTCGCGGCCGAAGAAGTGCTCGCGGACGAACGCGCCGTCGTTGGCCTTGTAGGTCTGGAAATCGCCGTCCGGCGTGGTGTTCATCAGGTTGACCAGCGCGCCGTCACGGTCCGCGTGCAGCAGCGAGTCCCACTCGCGGCCCCAGATGACCTTGATGACGTTCCAGCCGGCGCCGCGGAAGTACGACTCCAGCTCCTGGATGATCTTGCCGTTGCCGCGCACCGGGCCGTCGAGCCGCTGCAGGTTGCAGTTGATCACGAAGGTCAGGTTGTCGAGGCCCTCGCTCGCGGCCACGTGGATGAGGCCGCGCGATTCCGGCTCGTCCATCTCGCCGTCGCCGAGGAACGCCCAGACGTGCTGGTCGCTGGTGTCCTTGATGCCGCGGTCGCGCAGGTAGCGGTTGAATCGCGCCTGGTAGATCGCGTTCATCGGGCCGAGGCCCATGGACACGGTCGGGTTCTCCCAGAACTCCGGCATCAGCCGGGGGTGCGGGTACGACGGCAGGCCGCCGCCCTCGCCGGCGTGCGAGAACTCCTGGCGGAAGCCGTCCAGCTGGCTCTCGGTCAGCCTGCCCTCGAGGAACGCGCGGGCGTAGATGCCGGGGGAGGCGTGGCCCTGGATGAAGATCTGGTCGCCGCCGCCCGAGTGGTCCTTGCCGCGGAAGAAGTGGTTGAAGCCCACTTCGTACAGCGCCGCGGACGAGCCGTAGGTCGAGATGTGCCCGCCGACGCCGACGCCGGGACGCTGCGCGCGGTGCACCATGATCGCGGCGTTCCACCTGATGTAGGCGCGGTACCGGCGCTCGATCTCCTCGTCACCGGGGAACCAGGGTTCGTTCTCGGTGGGGATGGTGTTGACGTAGTCCGTCGACGTCAGCGCCGGGACGCCGACGTGGCGCTCCCTGGCCCGCTCGAGGATGCGCAGCATCAGGTACCTGGCGCGCTGCTGACCACCCCTGGCCAGCGCCTCGTCGAAGGAGTCCAGCCATTCGGCGGTCTCCTCCGGGTCGATGTCGGGCAGGTGCGCCGCCAATCCGTCACGGATGACGCGGACGCGTGCCGGGGTCTCCTTGCCGGAGGCGCCGTCGTTCTGCGGGGCCAAGGGGTCTCCTTGCGAAAGGTGGTAGCTGGTTGTGCTCGTACGCGGGCGTGTTCGCCTTCCATCGTCGTCCTCCGGTTCCGTTCGCGTCACCGCTACTGATCGGTAACGTTCGCGGACCCGATTGCGACACGCCTCGCACGCGCCTGTACTCGCGCGCGCGTTTTCTCTCCCACCCTAAAGCAGGCCGTTCGGAGGTGCCCAGGCGCGCCCGAATTGGCCTCGTGAGAGTGGGCCGAATGTCCGTACGCCGCGACACGAGTTGTTCAAGATCCGGTGTGGACGGTTGCGCGGAACGCTTCACCAGTGTTCGCTAACGGGCATCGTGTACCCGAGTGTGGTGCCCGCCCGGCCGTCGAGGCCGATGCGACACCACGCTCCGTCGTAGTTGGAGGAGTGACAGCAGTGGTCGCCGCGGGAGACGCTGATCAGAGCAGCGTCGCCGAAAGGCTCGGGATCAAGCCGGACATGGTGGTCCAGGAGATCGGCTGGGACGAGGACGTCGACGACGACCTTCGTGCGGCGATCGAGGAACAGATCGGCGGCGACATCCTCGACGAGGACGCCGACGAGGTCATCGACGTGGTGCTGCTGTGGTGGCGCGAAGACGACGGTGATCTCGGTGACACGCTGATCGAGGTCCGGACTCCCCTGAACGAGAACGGCGTGATCTGGGTGCTGACCCCGAAGACGGGCCAGCCAGGGCATGTCGAGCCGAGTGACATCGCCGAGGCGGTGCCGCAGGTCGGACTGGCGCAGACGGCCAACATCAGTGCCGGCCCGAAGTGGGCGGGCACGCGGCTGGTTTCGCCGAAGTCGTCCAAGACCAAGCGGTGACTTCGGGAGCCGCGCGATCGACACGATAGGGTTGTCGTCGCAGGCCCCTGTTCGCTCTTGAGAGGAAACCGCCGGTATGGCCGTCGAGGTCGGATCGCAAGCCCCGGACTTCACGCTCAACGACTACAACAAGCAGTCCGTGACGCTGTCGTCCTTCAAGGGTGACAAGCCGGTCCTGCTCGTGTTCTACCCGTTCGCGTTCAGCGGCATCTGCACCGGTGAGCTGTGCCAGCTCCGCGACGAGTTCGCGGACTACGACGGCCAGGGCGTCCAGGTGATCGGTGTGTCCGTGGACACCCCGTTCTCGCTCAAGGCGTGGGCCGAGCAGGAGGGCTACCAGTTCCCGCTGCTTTCGGACTTCTGGCCGCACGGCGAGGTCGCGAAGGCGTACGGCGTCTTCAACGAGGCGGCCGGCCTGGCCACCCGCGGCACCTTCCTGATCGACAAGGACGGCGTCGTGCGGTTCGCCGAGGTCAACCAGCCGGGTGAGGCGCGCGACCAGCAGGCGTGGAAGAAGGCCGTGGCCTCGCTGGCCTGAGTCTTCACGGTGGCACCCGTGCGCGGGTGCCGCCTCCCGGGCGCATAGCTCAGCGGGAGAGCACTCGGTTTACACCCGAGCGGTCGTAGGTTCGATCCCTACTGCGCCCACCGAAAACCCGGCGACACCCCGCCCTCGCGGGACTACCTTGGGCCGGATGCACGACCTCACGTGGCGGCCATTGCGGCCCGAGGACGCCCAGGCGTCGGCCGACCTCCTCAACGCGATGGAGACCGTCGACGGGATCGGCGAGAACTACACGGCGGAAGACACCCTCCAGGAGCTGGTCGACCCGTACGCGGACCTGGAACGGGCGAGTCTTGCTGCCTTCGACGGCGACGTGATGGCCGGCTACATGAAGATCCGCTTCAAGCCGTCCGCGGAGGAGATCCATCGGGTCTTCCTCGACGGGGGAGTCCATCCCGCGTATCGCCGGCGGGGGATCGGCGGCGCGCTCGTCGACGCCGGGGTGGCGGCGGCGAAGGTGGTGCACGCGCTGCACCACCCGGACGCGAAACTCGTGGTCGACGTCAACCGGCCCGAGCGCATCGCCGGGCTGGCCGAACTCGTCCGGTCCCGGGGGTTCGTGCCGGTGCGCTACTTCCAGCGGATGGAGCACACGCTCTCGGAGTTGGATGCTTCGGCGCTCCCCGACGGGTTCACGATCGAACCGTGGTCGGAATGGAACGACGAGGACTTCCGAGCGGTCCGGAACGAGGCGTACCGGGACTACTGGGGCGCGGTGCCGATGCCTGTCGAGCTTTGGCGGAACAAGATCACCAATCAGACCTTCCAGCCTGAGGCCAGCTTTTTGCTTCGGGAGGCGGGCACCGCGGTCGGAATGCTGGTGACCATGTGGTGGGAGGCCGACACGGAGGCCACCGGCGTCCGCGACGCGCACTTCATGGCGATCGGGACGCTTCGGGAGTACCGGCGGCGGGGTGTGGCGAGCGTACTGATGGGGCACGCGCTGCGGGCCGCCGCCGAGCAGGGCTACGACCGCGCGAGTTTGAACGTGGACTCGGCGGATCCGTCCGGGGCGTTCGGGGTGTTCGAGAAGGCGGGCTTCGTGCCGGTGATGCGGTACGTGCGCTGGGCGCTCGAAGCCTGACGCACCCGCGACGCGTGCAAGTACGTGAAGGACCCCTTNNAGGAGGCCTTCACGGACCTGAGCCGCGTCCCGCCCCCTGAGCGCAGTTAGTCGGCTAAATGCGCAAGACACGTGAAGGCCTCCTCCACTCGGCTCAGCCGAGCGAAGGAGGCCTTCACGCACCCCCAACACCTGTGGAACGTCTTCGGTTTTCGGCGGTCTGGTCTGCCCCCTCGGCAGGCCAGACCGCCGGTGCGCCGCGCCGCGGGTGGCGAACTTTCGGCTGCACAAGACAGGAGACGGTCGGGACTGCCCAGATACATCAAGATCGGCGGCCATTGGAGTGATCCGGGCCGCGAGGGGTGATCACGCTGAGCGACTAGGCCCGGATGAGCCTGTTCGCCAGCGTCGACATCGTGTAGGCGCCGATGCCCATGACGACTTCGAGGGCGTTCCGTTCGGTGTATCCGTGCCCGAAGAAGGTCCGCAGCGTCTCGTCGTCGACGGCGCCCGCGGTTTCGAGCACCGCCAAGGTGAACTGCCGGACGGCTTCCAGCCGCTCGTCGGGGACGGGCTGCTGCGAGCGGAGCGCCGCGATGACGTCGTCGTCGGCGTGGTGACCCTTCAGCTTGCCCGTGTGGATCTCGACGCAGACCTCGCAGCCGTTGCGGGTCGCCACGGTCATCACGACCGTTTCCCGCGCGAGGGGATCGAGTGTCGTCCGCTCGAAGCTCGCGCTGAGTTTCAGGAATCCGTCGAGCAGTTCGGGTGACGACGCCTGCCGGGCGACGGCGGTGGGGAGGTGCCCGAACTTCCGGATGGTCGCTTCCATGGCGCGACGCGAGGCTTCGGGCGCGGTTTCGACGGTGTGATCGGTGAACAAGGTTCCCCCTAAGATGGTCAACGTGGTTGACGAAAAGGTAAACCAGGTTGTCGAATCTGGCAAGCGAGTTCGCGAAACCCCCGGCTTCGAGCTGCCGCTCCTGCTGTTCGCGGGTTTCCGCACGATCATCGACCGGCTGCACGCCGAGCTCGCCGA
>NZ_LQMT02000010.1:12697-21833 GCF_001620365.2 Amycolatopsis keratiniphila subsp. keratiniphila | reverse complement strand
GTCGTGCGCGTCGACGACCCGGCCGACGCGCGGCGCAAGGTCGTCCGGCTCACCGGTCGTGGGTTCGATTCACTCGGCCGGTCGGCGGCGATCTTCGAGGAGCTGCGCGAGGAATGGGCCGGCACCTTGGGCATCGACAGGGTCCGCGCGCTCGAAGCCGACCTCCGAACGATGGCGCCGTCGGACGGCTTCCGCCTCGACGTCGCCGGCTGGTTCGGTGCCTAGAACGGACAACCCGGATTCGGCGCGTCCTGCGACAGCGGGCTTCCGTGCGGCAGCACGTAAAGCACCTCCAGCACCACCGGTGTCGTCCCGAGGTTCCGTCCGATGTGGACGGTGTCGCTCGGCTCGGTGAAGACGGCGCCCTTCCGGTACAGGCCGTCGAGCCCGCAGTCGGCCGAGTTGTGCGTCAGCGTGCCTGCCTTGACGTACGCGTACAGCTTTCCGTCGTGGTAGTGCCAGCCGGTGTAGCCGCCCGGCTGGATGACGACCTCGCGCAGCACGTAGTCGGTGTTCCCGACCGTCTTCTGCGCGAAGATCGTCCCGGTCACCCCGGAGCCGGGAGTCGCCTCGGCCGTCGCGGGGACGGCGAGCGCGAGAACGAGGGTGGCGAGCAGCGTGGTCACGGACCGCGGGCGCATGAGCGAACGGTACCGCGATCGGTACTGCCCGAAAGGGTCGTTCATTCCGCCCGAAGCGTCCGCCGCAGCATCTTGCCGCTCTCCGTCCGCGGCAGCCGCTCCCGGAAGTCGAACCGGCGCGGCGTCTTGAATCCGGCGAGCTCGGCCCGGCAGTGCTCTTCGAGAAGTTCCGCCAGCGCGGGATCCCCGGTGACACCCTCGACCGGCTGCACGACGGCGACCACCCGTTGGCCCCATTCAGGATCCGGCTCCCCGATCACCGCGACGTCGGCGACGTCGGGATGGCTCAGCAGCCGCGCCTCGATCTCGGCCGGATAGATGTTCACGCCACCGGAGAGGATGAGATCCGTCCGCCGGTCGCACAGGAACACGCGTCCGTCGGCGTCGAGATAGCCGACGTCCCCGACGGTGACGAACTCCCCGGAGCGTGCGGCGGCCGTCTTGCCCGGATCGCCGTGATAGTCGAATTTCGTGTGCGCGGAACTGAAGTAGAGCATCCCGGTCTCGCCCGCGGGGAGTTCCCGGCCGTCGTCGTCGAGAACCTGGACCCGTACGCCGTCCAACGGCTTGCCGACGGTGCCCGGTTCGGCGAGCCATTCGCGCGCGTGCACCGCCGTGATCAAGCCCTCGGACGCGCCGTAGTACTCGTGCACCACCGGACCGAGCCAGGCGAGCATGCGCTCCTTGACCTCCCGGGGGCACGGGGCGGCGCCGTGGATCACCGACGTCAGGCTCGACAGGTCGTGGCGCGTACGCACGTCCTCGGGCAGCCGCAGCATGCGGTGGAACATCGTCGGCACGAGATGAGTGCTCGTCACGCGGTGCTTTTCGGTGAGCCGCAGCGTTTCCGCGGCGTCGAACCGGTCCATCAGCACGAGCGTGTGCCCGAGATGCAGGGCCGCGGTCGAGAACATCCCGGGCGCCGCGTGGTAGAGCGGGCAGGCGACGAGGTGCACGCCGTGCCCCGGCCGGACGTCCAGGCGTTCGAGGGTGTGCGCGTGGATCGGGTGCAGGGCGGGCGGCTGCCCGGAAAGGGCGCGCCGGACACCTTTGGGGCGCCCCGTGGTCCCGGAGGTGTAAAGCATCGTCTGGCCGGCGGTCCGCCGCTCCGGCGTGGTCGTGGGCTGGTCCGTTCCCCAGGCCTCGTACCCGGCCCAGCCAGGCGTCTCGCCGCGCGAAAACCGGTGCAGGTCACCCAGTTCCGCGGTGCACGTGGCCGCGATGTCCGCGTCCGCGACGGCGACCTCGGCGCCGCTGTCGGCCGCGATGTAGGCGATCTCCGCAGGCGACGACCGGTGGTTGACCGGGGTGAAGTACATCCCCGCCTGCAGGGTCGCCAGCAGGAGCTCGTAGTAGGTGAGTCCATTGTGGATGATCGCGACGACGCCGTCGCCTTCGCCGAGACCGAGCGCCCGCAAGGCGTGCGTCAGCTGGTTCGCCCGCGCCGAAAGTTCGCCGAAGGTGGTCGCGCGGCCGTCGACGTCGATCACCGCGACGCGGCCGGGATCCTGGGCGGCGATCTCGTAGAAGGTGCTCATCCCGGGCTCCTCAGGGATTCCAGATGCCGCCGGAGCACCGTGCGCATCAGCTCCGGCGAGGTCCGGCCCGCCGACAACGCGAGCCCGTCCAGCAACGCGGCGAGCCGTTCGGTCTCGACGGTCACATCGAGGTCGCCGCGCAGGCCGCCCGCTTCGTCCGCGCCCTCGAGCACCCGGCGGACGAGGAAGCGGACCCCCTCGTGCATGCGGGTGGCCTCCTCGGCGAGGTCGGGCCGGTTCTTCGCGGCGGCCGAGAACGCCAGCCAGACGTCGGCTTCGGCCCGGGTCTGCTCGGTGAGCGGAAGCAGTTCGCCGAGGAACGCCTCGGTGACTTCCTGCCGCCGCGAGCGGGGTGTCGCGGGGTCGAGCAGAACGGGGATGTGTCCCGCCAATCGTGCCTCCAGGCGGTCGCCGAGCGCGCGCATGGCGAACACGATCAGCTCGTCATGGCCGCTGAAGTAGTGCCGCACCGAACCGATCGCGAGACCGGCCTCCTCGGCCACGCTCCTGAGTGACGCCTGCGCGAGGCCGTCCCGCTGGATCACCCGGAAGACGGCTTCGGCTATCTCCAGGCGGCGGGCTTCCGGATCGACGATCTTGGGCACGTTGTCTTTATAGCACGGCCTTGCTATTTTATTTGGCACAGTCATGCTACAAAGGGGGAGTTCATGCGGACCTGGTTGCTGATCGCGCTGGTGGTCGCCGTGGTGATCGTGCTCATCGTGCGCAGGCTGCGCGGCGAGCCGCTCGTGGCCCGGGAGGTGTTCGGGGCGCCGGTGATCCTGCTCGGGATCGGCGTCTACGGCCTGGTCAAGCTGGAGACCTTCACCTTCGCCGACGGTCTCTGGCTCGCGCTGGGGTCCGCGGTCGGGTGCGGTCTCGGTGCGGTGCGCGCCACCACCACGAAACTGTTCGAGCGCGACGGCGTGCTGTGGCTGCGCTACACCGGCTGGACGTTCGGCGTCTGGGTGCTGTCGCTGTTGGTGAACTTCGGGATCGGTTTCCTGGCCACCACGGCGGGGGCGCATCCCGACGCGCGGCCGGTGACGCTTTCGATCGGCGTCAGCCTGCTGGGGGAGGCGTTGGTGATCGGCAAACGCGCGAAGACGACGGGGCTGCCGTACGCCCCGCCGTCCGATTCGCTGCTTTCGCGCCGTTAAGCCATTTTTCCGACTTCGCCGACGAGGAGGGCGATGTCGTCTTCGGTGTTGAAGTAGTGCACCGAAGACCGGACCATCGGCGGCAATCCACGCTCGGCGAAGTCGAACTGGGCGGACGTCGCTTCGGTGACGCTCACGTTGATCTTCGCCGCGGCCAGGCGCTGCTTCACTTCCTGTGACGGCGTTTCCGCCACGCTGAACGTGACGATCCCGCACTGTCGCAAGCCCTGGTCGTGGACGCGGACGCCGGGGATCTCGCGGAGCGCGTCGCGCAGTTTCGCCGCGAGCGCGGCGACGCGGGCTTCGATGGCGGGCATACCCCATTCGAGGGCGTAGTCGATCGCCGCGCCGAGACCGTGCAGGGCGGCGTGATCGCGTTCCCAGACCTCGAACATCTTCGCCGTCGGATCGACTTCGTAGCTTTCGGGTGCCGTCCACACCGCCGAATGAAGATCGAGCATCGCGGGCTCGACGCGTTCACGCAGCCGCGGGTGCGCGTAGAGGAAGCCGGTGCCCCGCGGTCCGCGCAGGTACTTGCGGCCGGTCACGCTGAGCGCGTCGCAGTTCAGGCGGGCGACGTCGAGGTCGATCTGGCCGGCGCTCTGGCACGCGTCCAGCAGGAACGGGATCCCGGCCGCCCTGGCCACCGCGCCGATCTCCTCGGCCGGGTTCACCAGCCCGCCCTGGGTCGGCACGTGGGAGACGGCGATCAGTTTGACGTCGCCGTCGACGCGGCGCTTGAGGTCCTCGACGTCCAGCTGCCCGGACTCGTCGTTGTCGACCACCTCGACGACGGCGCCGGTGCGCTTCGCGATCTGCAGGAAGGAGATGACGTTGCTCGCGTACTCGGATTTCGCCGTCAGGATCCGGTCTCCGGCGGCGAACGGCAGCGCGTAGAAGATCGCCTGCCAGGAGCGGGTCGCGTTGTCGGTCAGTGCGATGTCGTCGGGGTCGGCGCCGACGAGGCGGGCGGCCGAGGCGTAGACGCCCCGCATCCGTTCCACGGTCGCCGCGGCCTGCTCGTATCCGCCGATCAGAGCCTCTTCGCGCAGGTAATCGACAACGGTGTCGGTCACCCGGGCGGGCGGAAGCGACGAACCGGCGTTGTTGAGGTGGACCACCTCCGCGCAGCCCGGGGTTTCGGCGCGGGCGCGGTGCACATCGAAGTCCGTCATGCCTAACTGAATACAGTACGGCCGAAGTGCATGCAATACTGCACCGATGACGAGGAACCTGCTCCGCCGCGACCTCGCGGAGGAGATCACCGCTCGCGTGCTCGACGGCCGGATCGCCGCGGACAGCCGCATCAACGAGGTGCACCTCGCCCGGGAGCTGGGCGTCAGCCGCACCCCGTTGCGCGAGGCGCTGATCGGGCTGGCCGACCGCGGCCTGCTCGTCTCGGCACCGAACCGGGGCTTCCTCGTGCCGCCGTTCGATCCGGAGGAGGCGCGGCAGCTGTACCCGCTCGTCGCGGAACTGGAATCGCTCGCGTTGCGCTGGAGTTCGCCGCAGGACCTCGCCGGGCTCACCGGCGGACTGGACCGGATCGCCGACGAGATGACCGAGGAACTCGGGCGGCAGGGCGATCTGTCCACTTTGGATGATCGGTGGCACGCGCTGCTCGTCTCGCGCTGCACGAATCCGCATCTGCTGCGGTTGCTGGAGCAGACGAAGCCGCTGCTGAAACGCTATGACGCGCGCTATTTCGGTGGCATCGAGCGGTCGAGGGAGAGTATCGATGAGCACCACCGGATCGCCGAGGCGATCCGCGCCGCGGACCTCGACGCGGCCGTCGGGCTGCTCCGGCGGAACTGGGTGAAAACGTTGGCATATCTGGAAGACATGGGGTGAAACGATGTTCGTGACGGCACATCTGAGCGACAACCATCTCGACGGCGGGGAGCGCGCCGACGAACGGACGGCGCGGGTCATGCGGTACCTGGAGAACTTGGCGACACCGGTCGACGCGATCCTCGTGACCGGTGACATCTCCGACCACGGCACCGTCGAGGAGTACCGGCGCGCGGCCGAGCTGTTCAAGACCGATACACCGCTCTTCACCTGCCCTGGCAACCACGACAAGCGCGGCCCGTTCCGTGAAGGGCTGCTCGGGCAGGCACCGGACGAATCCCCGGTCAACGTGGCGCACACCGTCGGCGACGTCACGTTCGTCATGGCCGATTCGAGCATCCCGGGCAAGCCGGACGGGCAGTTCGACGACGAGACCATGGCGTGGCTGGACGGCGTCCTCGCCGAGGGCGATGGCCCCGCCTTCATCGCCTTCCACCACCCGCCGGTCCCGCTCGGCTTGCCGCTGGTGGACGCGATGCGCCAGTACGGCGAGGACAAGCTGGCCGAAGTGCTCTCCCGCCACCCGCGCGTGGCCGCCCTGCTCTGCGGGCACGTCCACACCGCGGCGTCGACCACGTTCGCGGGCGTGCCGCTGCGGTCGGCGCCCTCGGTCGGGTCGAGCATCCTGTTCCCGTGGGAGGAGAACGGTCTCCGGCACTGGAGCGAAGGCGGCCCGATCGACTACGACCTGCCGCCGTCGCTGCTGTTCCACGTGCTGCACGACGACGGCAGGCTGACGACACACCAGCGAGTGGTGCCGTGATCCGACGGCTCGCGGTGCTGTCCGCGGCGGCGATGCTGCTGAGTGGATGTGCACTGTTCGTCCCCGAGAAGAGGCAGGCTCCCGCCCCCACGGCCGCCATGACCACCGTCGGCCCCGTCGCCGACGCGGTGCGGACCGCGCGTCCCGAGTTCCTCCAGGTCGAGGTGGGTGAGAATCGGGACGGGTTGACGACGGGTGTCGTGGTCGATGCCGAAGTCCCGTTCGGGTATGTGGTCACGGGTGAGGTGCTCGCCACCGTGCTCGTCTCGGTGTGGAAGGCCTCCGATCCGAAGCCGGCCTTCGTGAAGTTCAACCCGTGGTCGACCTATGAAGGCAGGAAGGGCGCGATCAAGGCGCAGCGTGCCGCCGAAGAGCTCGGGATCGATTGGAGCCCGAGCCTCGCCGCGGGCGTGAACGTGCCCGATTACGAGATCAAGAAGCTCGCCGGCGGCTGAGGTGCGCCGGCTTACCCCGCGAACACCGGCAGCGTGATCCGGGACGGGTGCGCGGGGTCGTGGAAGATCTCGAACCGCGCGGGTTTCCCGTCCACCGCGTGGAAAACAGGTTCGTCGGTGCCGTGGTTGCGGGCGAAGCGAGGGAACGCTCCGCCCGCGACCTGCACCCGCAGCCGGTGGCCACGGCGGAACCGGTAGGCCGTCGGGTCGAGCAGGATCTCGGCCGCGACCACACCGTCCACATCGGACTCCGGACCGCCGGGACGCAGGCGGAGGATGCCGTCGGTGACATTGCGGGAGACACCGCGACGGTCCACATCGCACAGCCGGACGAACACGTCGCCGTGCCCGAGATCGGTCCGGACGTGCACCAGTGCGGAGATCTCGCCGATGACGTCGAGGTCGTGCTCCAGCACGTCACCGGTGAAGAGCAGCACGTCGTGCCGCGCCTCGATTTCCTTGTTGTCCTGTTGTTTCTGCACGCCGGACAGCAGCGGGCCGCCGACGGTCGGCGTCGGATCGGCCGGGTCGAAGGTGAACGTGCCCGGCTTCGACTCGACGGGTTCGGCGACGGAAAGCCCGCCAGGGCGCAGGAAGTACGGGTTGGCGTCGGATTCCGGCGGCCAGCTTTCGAAGTCCAGCCAGCGTCCGGAGCCCTGGAGGTACAGGCGCACGGGTGACTGCCTGAGCGGCGCACGATCGCCGAGGAGATGCGCGGACAGGAAGCCGATCTGGTCGGTGATCAGGGTTTTCAAGCTGGCGGGCTCGCCGTGCGCCCACGGTCCGATGGTGATCCTCGGTTCGCGTCCGGCCGCGGCGAGTTCCTTGAAATCGCGCAGCTGGGCGGAGATGAACAGGTCGTACCAGCCGGTCACCATGCTCACCGGTGTCCTCAACGCGGCGACCTCCGCGCTGTGGTCCGACGGCGCCCAGAAGTCGTCGCCGGGTTCGGCGTGCCGGGAGACGTCCTGCAGGAACCGCACCTGCTTGCCGATGGCCGCGACGTCCGCGCCGGACACCGGCAGCTGCGCCATGGCCCGGCGGGTCTTCTTCGTCTGCCAGGGATTCGGCAGACCGGCGAACCGGCCTTCCTGCCGTCCGATCAGCGCCGACCAGGTCACCATGTTGTCGACCGCGAGGATCCCGCCGGGATAGAAGGTCGAGACGAATTCCGACGCGGTGACACCGAGACAAAGCGCTTCGAGCGGCTCGTCGAGGTACGGCGCGACGGCCCATTGCGTATGGCCGAGGTAGCTCGCGCCCGCCATCGCGACCTGGCCGTCACACCACGGCTGTGCACGCAGCCAGGCGACGGTGGCGAGGCCGTCCTCCTTCTCCAGGTGGAACGGCCGGAATTCGCCGCCTGAGCCGAAGGTCCCGCGAGTGCTCTGGAGGACCACCTGCAGCCCGTGCCGGGCGAACGTCTCGCCGAAGACCTTGCCCATCACGCCTTTGCGGCCGTACGGCGTGCGGATCAGCACGACCGGCCGGGGCTCGTCGCCCGGGACGGCGTAGCGATCCGCCAGCAGGCGGACGCCGTCGGGCATCGGGACGGGGATCGCCTTGGTCACCGAGGGGGCGGGGCCTTCGGCGGGTGGGAGGCCGAGGTACCGGTCGATGAGTCGGTCGAGCACGCTGGCCGCCTTTCGTGCGGAGGATCACCTTCCGCTTACGACCGTACCCGCATGTCAGGAAAGTGGCTTTCAGGACGAAAAATGTCCTGAAAGCCACTTTCATGACACTGGCGCGGGGCGGACCGCCCGGTACCGCCCCGCTGGTCTCAGGAAAGCCGGGCGAGTGTCTCCGGCTTCAGCAGTTTCGCCAGCTCCTCGGCGGGCAGAAGGCCCTTCTCGACGACGAGTTCCGCCACGCCGCGCCCGGTCTCCAGCGCCTCCTTGGCGATCTCGGTCGCGGCCGCGTACCCGATGCTCGGGTTCAACGCGGTCACCAGCCCGATGGAGTTCTCGACGTAGCCCCGCATCACGTCGGCGTTCGCCGTGATCCCGGAGACGCACCGCTCCGCCAGCACCAGGCAGGCCGACCGCAGATGCGTGATGCTCTCCGAAAGCGAGTGCAGGATCAGCGGCTCGAACGCGTTGAGCTGCAACTGCCCGGCTTCGGCCGCCATCGTGACCGCGACGTCGTTGCCGATGACCTCGAACGCGACCTGGTTGACCACCTCGGGGATCACCGGGTTGATCTTGCCGGGCATGATCGACGACCCCGCCTGCACCGGCGGCAGGTTGATCTCGTTGAGTCCCGCCCTCGGCCCGGAAGAAAGCAGCCGCAGATCGTTGCAGCTCTTCGAAAGTTTCACCGCGATCCGCTTGAGCACGCCCGAAAGGTGCACGAACGCGCCGCAGTCCTGCGTCGCCTCGATCAGGTCCGCGGCCGACACGACGGGCAGGCCGGTGATCTCGCGCAGATACGCGACGGCGGCTTCGGCGTACCCGGGCGCGGCGTTGAGCCCGGTGCCGATCGCGGTCGCGCCGAGGTTGATCTCGTGCAGCAGCGTCACCGCCTCGGTGAGCCGCAGCCGGTCTTCGCCGAGCATGACCGCGTAGGTGCCGAATTCCTGCCCCAGTGTCATCGGGACGGCGTCCTGCAACTGGGTGCGGCCCATTTTCAGCAGATCGTGGAACTCGACGGCCTTGGCCGCGAAAGCCTGCTCCAGCACGATCATCGCGTCGGCCAGTTCGCGCACGGCGATGATCGTCGCGACGTTGAC
>NZ_LQMT02000010.1:8973-12619 GCF_001620365.2 Amycolatopsis keratiniphila subsp. keratiniphila | reverse complement strand
CCTCGTTGGCGTTCATGTTCGTCGAGGTGCCCGCGCCGCCCTGGATGACGTCGACGACGAACTGGTCGTGCAGCGCGCCTTCGCGGATCTCACGGCACGCCTGGCGGATCGCGTCGGCGACGTCCGGCTCCAGAAGCCCCAGATCGGCGTTGGCGTGGGCGGCCGCCTCCTTGACCGAGGCGAGTGCCTCGATCAGATGCGGGTACGCGGAGATCGGGGTGCCGGTGATGGGGAAGTTCTCCCTGGCCCGTGCGGTGTGCACGCCCCAGTAGGCGTCGGCGGGGACTTCCTTGTCCCCCAGCAGATCGTGTTCCACGCGGTGCATCGAAGGCTCCTCAGGCGGCGAGGTCGAGTTCGGCCAGCGCGCCGGTCACACGCAGGCCGGGGGTGGGCTCCAGCACGTTCGGATCGACGCCGCACAACGCGAGCGCGGCGGCGAGCACCGGACGGCGGGCGCGGTCGCCGCCGTCGGCGATCTTGATCGCGATCGCCGTCCCGTCCGGGAGCGCGGCGACCTGGACGGCTTCGAAACCGTCCTTGGCGATCAGGCCGGGGACCGCGCGCATGAGCGCGGTGACGTCGCGACGCGTGCCGGCGACCAGTTCCGGATGCTTCCGGATCCCTTCGGCGACAAGGCCTTCCGGTGTCCCGGGCGCCGCCGCGGCGATCTTGCCCACCGCGCGGGCGAGGCCGCGGAGCGAGACCGCGAACAGGGGAGCGCCGCAGCCGTCGACGGCGACCTTCGGGATCCGCTGTCCGGTCAGCTCCTCGACGCACTCCGCGATCGCGCGCTGCAGGGGATGCGCGGCGTCCAGATAGTCCTCTGTGGACCATCCGTGCCGTCGGCAGGTCGCGAGCATCGCCGCGTGCTTGCCGGAACAGTTGTGCGCCAACCGCGACGCCGTCCGTCCCGAAGCGACCCAAGCGTCCCGCTCGACCGGGTCGAACGGCAGGTCTTCCGGTGTCCGAAGGTCTTCCGCGGTGAGCCCGGCGCCGTCGAGGGTCTTGAGCACCTCGGCGAGATGGATCTCCTCGCCGGAGTGACTGGCCGCGCCGACGGCGAACCCGGCGGGGCTCAGCTCGACGCCGAGCCGCGCCATCGCCGTGGCCTGCAAGGGTTTCGCCGCCGAACGCGGATAGAACGCCGCCTCGATGTCGCCCGCGGAGAACAGCACGCGGCCGTCGGGCGCGAGCACCACGGCCGAACCGTGGTGCACCCCCTCGACCATGCCGTCGCGAAGGAGGTGCACCAGCGGTTCGTGCGCGGGCACGCGGATCTCCGGCGTCACAGCTTCGTCTTTTCGAAGACGTCCATGTTGATCCGCTTGCGGACCCCGAACCAGCCCGCCACCAGCGCGAGCCCGATGACCGGCAGGCAGTACAGGGTGATCCGGCCGACCTCGTCGAAGCCCATCAGCACCACGACCGCGGCGAGGAAGATCAGCGTCGCGATCTCGGTGTAGGGCGAGAACGGCAGGCGGTACGACGGACGCTCGACCTCACCGCGTTCGGCCTTGCGCACGAACAGCAGATGCGAAAGCACGATGATCGCCCACGTGCCGAGGATGCCGATCGCGGCGAAGTTCAGCACGATCTCGAACGCCTGGCTCGGCACGACCGCGTTCAGGCCGACACCGACCACGCAGACCGCCGAGGTGAGCAGGATCCCGCCGTAGGGCACGTGGTTCTTGTTCATCACACCGGTGAACTTCGGCGCGGAACCGGCCAATGACATCGAGCGCAGGATGCGGCCGGTGGAGTAGAGACCCGAGTTCAGGCTGGAGAGCGCCGCGGTCAGCACCACCAGGTTCATCACGTTGCCCGCCTGCGGCACCCCGATGTGCGAGAGCACGGTGACGAACGGGCTCTCGTTCTTCGAGTAGGCGTCCCACGGCATCAGCATCGCCAGCAGGATCACCGAGCCGACGTAGAAGATCCCGATCCGCCACATGATCGAGTTGATCGCCTTCGGCATGATCTTGCGCGGGTTCTCCGTCTCGCCGGCGGCGACGCCGACCAGCTCGACCGAGGCGTAGGCGAACACGACACCCTGGACGATCAGCACCATCGGCAGCACCCCGGCCGGGAAGATCCCGCCGTGGTCGGAGATCAGCGAGAAGCCAGGCGTGTTGCCGTCGATCGGCTGCTGCGTGACCAGCAGGAAGATCCCGATCCCCATGAACGTCACCAGCGCGGCGACCTTGATGATGGCGAACCAGAACTCCATCTCGCCGAACAGTTTCACCGAAACCATGTTCAGCGCCAGCACGACCGCGAGCGCGATGAGTGCCAGCACCCATTGCGGGATCGGGGTGAAGAACGACCAGAAATGCGCGTACAGCGCGATCGCGGTGATGTCCGCGATACCGGTCGTCGACCAGTTCAGGAAATGCATCCAGCCCGCGACGAAAGCGCCCTTCTCGCCCATGAATTCCCGGGCGTAGGAGACGAAGGCGCCGGAGGAGGGGCGGTACAGGATGAGTTCGCCGAGCGAGCGCACCACGAAGAACGCGAAAAGGCCGCAGACCGCGTACACGATCGCGAGTGCCGGACCCGCCTGCGCGAGCCGTCCGCCCGCGCCGAGGAACAGGCCGGTGCCGATGGCGCCGCCGATCGCGATCATGTTGACGTGGCGGGGTTTCAGCGCCTTGTCGTAGCCTGCGTCACCGGCGTCGGCCGGCACCGGCGCGGCTTTGCCGTCCGCGCTGAGGGTCTGTTCGGTCACGGTGTCAGTCGTCCTTGTTCTGGTGCGTCGTGTGGCCCGGCCGCACGATGGTGGTCAGCGCGTCCTCGACGTGCTCGAGATGGGAGGTCATCGCCGCGATGGCGTCCGCTTCGGAACCGGCGGCGATGGCGGTGACGATCTCACGGTGCTCGGTGTTCGAGCGGGTTCGACGGTCCCCCAATTGGTTGAGAAAGGACGACTGACGGGCCAGCGCGTCCCGGATCTCTTCGATGACCTTGCCGAAGACCGGATTGCCGGATGCCTGCGCGATGGTGATGTGGAAGAGCGAGTCCAGCGCCACCCACGCGGTGTTGTCGGTTTCGAGATCCATGCGCTCGACGAGGTGACCGAGCAGGTCCAGGTCGTCGGTGCTGCGACGCACGGCGGCGTAACCGGCGACGGGGATCTCCACGTGCCGCCGGACCTCGAACAGGTCACGGGCCGAGTAGGTCCCGAAAGTGGGGTTCTCGACCGGCCCGGTGGCGGTCACGAAGGTCCCTTTGCCCGTTTTGGACACGGTGAGGCCGAGCGCCTGCAGCCCCCGCAAGGCTTCGCGGACGACCGAGCGGCTGACCTCGAACTCCTTGCCGAGCGCGGATTCCGACGGCAGTTTCTGGCCGACGGGGTACTCGCCACGCTCGATGGCGCCGCGGAGATGGGCCAGAACGGCCTCCATCGCGCTGACGCGTCGTGGACCACCGTGTCCGGCTGTCTGGCTGTCAGACAGGTTCATGAGACGAGATCGTGCGGTCGGCCCCAGGCTTTGTCAAGAGATCGGCCGAGCGCCCCGATCCAGCCTGCGGGGCTCGCTCGGACGGGGTAAGCGGACCCGTACAGGGCACCTTCGCAGGCACGGAGTGCCGTGAGGACACCGGATTCCCGCGCCGAAGTGGCCAGTGTCACAGCGGATGCGCGTGAAGG
>NZ_LQMT02000010.1:0-8894 GCF_001620365.2 Amycolatopsis keratiniphila subsp. keratiniphila | reverse complement strand
GAAGGGGGCCTTCACGTACTGCAGCTGCGAGCAAGGGCAGCGACGGCAACGCCACCCCGACCCAGCGAGCTCAGACGCGGCTCAGCGCGATCACCGGGAACGGCCGCGTGGTCTTCGACTGGTGCTCGGCCAACCGCGGAAACGCCTTCGCTTGCTTCGCGAACAGACGGTCCCGAGCCGCTCCGGTGACCTCGACCGCGTGAGCGGTGAAGGCCTCTCCCTCCGCCTCGACGTCGACGGACGGCTCCGCGACCAGGTTGCGATACCAGTCCGGATGCCCGGGCGCGCCGCCATTCGCGGCGAAGACGATGTAGCGGTCGTCGTCGGCCAGGAACAGCATCGGCGTCACATGCCGTCGCCCGGTGCGGGCACCGGTGGTGGTGAGCAGCAAGGTCGGGAGACCGTCGCCGTGGCGGCCGTTCGCGCGGAACTCCGCGATCACGCGCTCGTTCATGGCCTGCAGGTCGATCATCAACTCTCCGGGCGTTCGGTTGATCTTGGCGGCTGGTCAGTCTGCACATCGACGCCCAGGTCGGCAAGCATTTTCCGATCGGCGCAGCTCACGACCCCGAAACTGTCGGTGCCGCTCGCGATACTGATCCCGTGTCCCCTGTCAGCCGCGGCCGCAAGCCCGCCAAACGACCGAAGCACCAGCGTTCCCGTCCGACGCGTGCGCCCCTCGACGTGTCCAGGGTGGAGCGCTGGCCGAAGCTGCTCCACGGGCCGATCGAGCTTTCGGGCTGCGTCGTCCAAGCCCAGGTGGATCAGGACCTGATGGTCCTGGCCGCCACGCTGACCGCCGGCAAACGCACGGTCGGCGTCGAGGTGGTGGTCAACGAGCGCGAGGTCGACGTGATCGAGCTCCATCCAGTACCCGAGGACGCCCTGGCGGTGCTCCGCAACGGCTTCGAGGTGGTCGAGGCGCCGCTGACCCCCGACGAGTTCCGGAGCCAGGTCGAAGCGGCCTTGATCGCCAAGGCGGATCGTGACGCCTGGATTCGGGAGCGGGTCCCTCGGCTCTTGGAACTGGGAAGGGATCCGAGACCCGATCTGTCCGCGCGAGCGGCTCAGTTGCGCCGGTGGCTCGGCCTTCCCGTCTACGAACCGTTGCCTCGTATACCGTCGGCCGAGCCGCTGCCGCTCGTCCTGCCCCCGTCCGCGTCGGTCACCGGGCTCCGGTTGGCGGTCGCCCTGTCCTCACCGGACGACGCGATCTGGCGGCGGCTCGAAGTCCGCTCGGACGTCACCCTCGCCGGACTGCACCGGATCCTCGCGGCCGCGTTCGACCGGGACGAGCGGCGGCATCACCGGTTCGAGACCGCGTACGGAAGCTTCAGCGCCGACGCGCAGAGCGGTGAGGGCGAACGGCTGGACGACGAAGTGGAACTCGGCCAGATAGCCACGTCACCCGGCCACCGGCTCCTCTACGAGGTGGAGTACTGGAAGCACTGGATCCGCGTCGAGCAGCTGGTCGTCCTTCCTGGAGCACCGAGCTGCCTCGACGGCGAACGCGCCGCACCTCCGGCGGAATGCGAGGACGAGCAGAGTTACGAGATGTTGCTGGAGGCACGGCGTGATCCGTACGACGAAGAGAACGAGGATCTGCTCGAAGAGCTCGGCGGCGTCGGGTTCGATCCGGAGTGGTTCGACAGGGAGGTGGTCAATGAACGCCTGGCCCGGCTGAGCTGACCCCGCGCCCCGATCGGGCGAACCGAGGTCGCCGCGAACCCGCGCCGCGTCGGTGCTTGGCGGTGGCCGGTCGGAGGGGGAGACTGGCCCTCGCCGGGGTGCCAGCCCGCCCGGGCGCCGAGATCCTTCGGCGCATAAGGTGGGAGGACCGGCCCGCGTCAAGCAGCCAGGGATCCGTCTGCCTAGGGGAGGTTTTCGCTGGTGTCGAACGATTCCTTCGTCCACCTGCATGTGCACACCGAGTACTCGATGCTCGACGGTGCGGCGAAGATCGCCCCCTTGTTCAAGGAGGCGGCGCGCCTGGGCATGCCCGCGGTCGGGATGACCGACCACGGCAACATGTACGGCGCGGACGAGTTCTACCAGCAGGCGGTCAAACACGACCTCAAGCCGATCATCGGCATCGAGGCCTACATCGCGCCGGAGAGCCGCTTCCACAAGAAGCCGGTCTTCTGGGGTCAGTCGAACCAGCGCGGCGCCGACGAGTTCGGTGAGGGCGGTGACGTCTCCGGTGGTGGTGCCTACACCCACATGACGATGCTCGCCGAGAACTCCACCGGCCTGCGCAACCTGTTCAAGCTCTCCTCGCTCGCGAGCATGCAGGGCTACTACCGCAAGCCCCGGATGGACCGCGAGCTGATCGCGGAGAACCACCACGGCATCATCGCGACCACCGGCTGCCCCTCGGGCGAGGTGCAGACGCGGCTCCGGCTGGGGCAGCGCACCGAGGCGATCCAGGCGGCGTCGGACTACAAGGACATCTTCGGCGCCGACAACTTCTTCCTCGAGCTGATGGACCACGGCCTGCCGATCGAGCGGTCGGTCCGTGAGGGCCTGCTCGAGATCGGCAAGCTGCTCGACCTCCGCCCGCTGGCCACCAACGACTCGCACTACGTCACCAAGGACCAGGCCGACACCCACTCCGCGCTCCTGTGCGTGCAGGCGGGCAAGACGCTGAACGACCCGAACCGCTTCAAGTTCGACGGCGACGGCTACTACCTGAAGTCGGCCGCCGACATGCGCGAGTACTGGGACAAGGAGGTCCCCGGCGCCGCCGACTCGACGCTGCTGATCGCCGAGCGCGTCGAGTCGTACAAGGACGTGTACACGCACAAGGACCGGCTGCCGTTCTTCGAGGTCCCCGAGGGCTACGACCAGGGCACCTGGCTGCGGGAAGAGGTCGCGCGCGGCCTCAAGTGGCGGTACCCGGACGGCGTGCCGGACCCGTACTACAACGAGCGCATCGAGATCGAGCTCGACGTCATCATCGGGAAGGGCTTCCCCGCCTACTTCCTCATCGTCGCCGACCTCATCAACTACGCCCGCAAGGTCGGCATCCGCGTCGGCCCCGGCCGTGGTTCCGCCGCCGGCTCGCTGGTCGCGTACGTCCTCGGTATCACCAACCTGGACCCGATCCCGCAGAAGCTGCTGTTCGAGCGGTTCCTGAACCCCGAGCGCGTCTCGATGCCCGATATCGACATCGACTTCGACGACCGCCGTCGCGGCGAGATGATCCGTTACGCCACCGAGAAGTACGGCGTCGACAAGGTCGCCCAGGTCATCACCTTCGGCACCATTAAGACCAAGGCTGCCATCAAGGACTCCGCCCGCGTCCACTTCGGTCAGCCGGGGTACGCGATCGCGGACCGGATCTCGAAGGCGCTCCCGCCGCCGATCATGGCGAAGGACATCCCGCTTTCGGGCATCGTCGACTCGAAGCACGAGCGCTACGGCGAAGCGGCCGAGGTCCGCGCTCTCGTCGAGACCGACGAAGAGTGCAAGACGATCTTCGAGACCGCCCGCGGTCTCGAAGGCCTGATCCGCAACGCCGGTGTCCACGCCTGCGCGGTCATCATGTCGTGCGACCCGCTGACCGACGCCATCCCGCTGTGGCAGCGTGACGACGGTTCGATCATCACCGGCTGGGACTACCCGTCGTGCGAGGCCATCGGCCTGCTGAAGATGGACTTCCTCGGCCTGCGGAACCTCACCGTCATCGGTGACGCGATCGACAACATCAAGGCCAACCGCGGGATCGACATCGACCTCGACACCCTCGGCGTCGAAGACCCGGAGACGTACAAGCTGCTTTCCCGCGGTGACACGCTCGGCGTGTTCCAGCTGGACGGCGGGCCCATGCGTGACCTGCTCCGCCGGATGCAGCCGACGGTGTTCGACGACATCGTGGCGGTGGGCGCGCTGTACCGCCCCGGCCCGATGGGCATGAACGCGCACAACGACTACGCCGACCGCAAGAACGGGCGGCAAAAGGTCAAACCGATCCACCCCGAGCTCGAAGAGCCCCTGAAGGAGATCCTGGCCGACACCTACGGCCTGATCGTCTATCAGGAGCAGATCATGCACATCGGCCAGAAGGTGGCCGGTTACTCCATGGGTCGCGCGGACGTGCTCCGCCGCGCCATGGGTAAGAAGAAGGCGGAGGTCCTCGAGAAGGAGTTCGTCGGCTTCGAAGAGGGCATGAAGTCGAGCGAGCTGGTCCCCGGCGGCTTCTCCTCCGAGGCGATCAAGGCGCTCTGGGACACGATCCTCCCGTTCGCCGGCTACGCGTTCAACAAGAGCCACGCGGCCGCGTACGGCCTGATCTCGTACTGGACCGCGTACCTCAAGGCGAACTTCACGCCGGAGTACATGGCCGCGCTGCTCACCTCGGTGGGTGACAACAAGGACAAGTCGGCGGTCTACCTCTCGGAGTGCCGCCGGCTCGGGATCAAGGTGCTCCCGCCGGACGTCAACGAGTCGGCGCTGAGGTTCGCGGCCGTCGGGGAGGACATCCGCTTCGGTATGGGTGCCGTCCGCAACGTCGGCGCGAACGTCGTCGAGTCGATCATCAAGACCCGCGAGGAGAAGGGGAAGTACTCCTCCTTCACCGATTTCCTCGACAAGTCGGAGCTGGTGGCCTGCAACAAACGGGTCATCGAATCGCTGATCAAGGCGGGTGGCTTCGACTCGCTCGGCAACACCCGGCTTTCGATGATCCAGGTGCACGAAGACGCGGTCGAAGCCGTGGTCCCGCTCAAGCGCCAGGAGGCGATGGGCCAGTTCGACCTCTTCGGGTTCGGCGGGGACGACGACGCGGAAGCCGCGGCGTCCTCTTCACCGCTCGCGCATTTGAAGTTCGGTGAAGAGGAGTACCCGCGCAAGCAGCTTCTGGCCTACGAACGGGAGATGCTCGGCCTGTACGTCTCGGCGCATCCGCTGGACGGCGCCGAACGCATCCTGCGCAAACACGCGCCGCGGCCGATCGCCGCGATCCTCGCCGACCCGCCGAAGGAAGGCGAGCTGGTCGTCTCCGGGCTGATCACCTCGCTGGAACGCCGGGTCAACAAGAAGGGCGAGCCCTGGGCGATCTGCACCATCGAGGACATGGACGCCTCGCTCGAGGTGCTGTACTTCCCGAAGTCCTACGCGATGTTCTCCGCCGACCTCATCGAGGACAACGCGGTCCTGGTCAAGGGCCGGGTGAACTGGCGCGAGGACAAGATGTCCATCTTCGGTGGCGGCCTCGTCCCGCTCGACCTGTCCGAGGTCGGCAACGGCGAGGACGACCTGCCGCTGGTCCTGCTGGCCGCGGCGGAGAAGATCGACCAGTCGGTGGTCAGCGAGCTGAAGCAGACCTTGCTGGCGCACAAGGGCGAAACCCCGGTGCACCTCAAACTGGTCGGCAAGAACCAGACGGTTTTCGCGCTCTACGACTATCCGGTCAAGGTGACGTCGATGCTGATCGGTGAGCTCAAGGGCATCCCCGGGATCGCCGCCAGCACCTGATGAACACCTACGAACCCGACCCCCGGCGCTGGAAGGCGCTCGCCGTCTCCCTCGCGGCCGGGTTCATGGGCCTGCTCGACGTCAGCATCGTCAACACGGCGCTGCCGTCGATCCAGAAGGATCTCGGCGCGTCGAGCGGCGGGATCCAGTGGGTGGTTTCGGGCTACGCGCTGGCTTTCGGGCTGGTGCTGGTGTCCGGCGGCAGGCTCGGCGACGCGCTCGGCCGCCGCCGCATGTTCCTGTTCGCGCTCGCCGCGTTCGTGCTGACCAGCGCGTTCGCCGGCGCGGCGCCGAACGAGACGACGCTGATCATCGCGCGGCTCCTGCAGGGTTTCGCCTCGGGCATGATGACGCCCCAGAACAGCGGGATGATCCAGGACCTGTTCCGTGGCGCCGAACGCGGTCGTGCGTTCGGCATGTTCGGTGCCACCGTCGGGATCTCGACCGCGGTCGGGCCGGTGCTCGGCGGCGTGATCCTCGCCGTCTTCGGTGATCCGGAAGGCTGGCGCTGGGTCTTCTACGTGAACGTGCCGATCGGCATCCTGGCGTTCGCGCTGGCCCTGAGATGGCTCCCGAAACCGGAGACACCGCCGAGAAGCCTGCGGGGTGAGATCGACTTCGTCGGCATCATGCTGCTGGGTGTCGCCGTACTCGGCGTCCTGCTCCCGTTGATCGAATCCGAACAGGGCGGGCTCAGCAGCCTGTGGTGGCTGTTCCTCGTCGCGGTGGTCTTCGGTTTCGCTTTCGTGCGCTGGGAACGTTCGATGGTGCGGCGCGGTCGGCCGCCGCTGCTGGACACCCGCCTGTTCACCGGGACCCCCGGCTACGCGACGGGTGCGGCCGTCGGCGCGCTCTACTTCAGCGGGTTCACCGGAATGTGGCTGGTCTTCGCCATCTTCTTCCAGCAGGGCCTCGGTTACACACCACTGCAATCCGGGCTCGCGGTCACCTCTTTCGCCCTCGGCTCGGCCGTGTCGGCGGCGATCGCGGGTCGGCTGGTGTCGAAGTGGGGTCGCAAGCTGACCGTCACCGGGCTGGTGATGGTGATCGCTGGGATGGTCACGGTCGCCGTCCTCGCCGGTCAGGATCCCGGCGCCGCGGCGGGCTGGTGGTTCGCGTTGCCGTTGCTCGTCGCCGGTGTCGGCGGTGGCATGGTCATCTCGCCGAACACCACGCTCACCTTGGAATGCGTCCCGACGTCGATGGCCGGAGTGGCCGGGGGAGCGTTGCAGACCGGGCAGCGGATCGGCACCGCGATCGGCACCGTCGTGCTGGCTTCGGTCTTCCACGCGGTACTCGGCGCGAACGGCGGCTACCCGTCGGCGCTGACCGCGGCGATGATGTGCGCCGCCGCGTTGACGAGCTCGGCGCTCTTACTCGCCGTGATCGAACTTCGCGCACGCCGGAAGCGGCGCTCGCTCACTGAGCGGGAGGACGCCGAGCGGGCGGCCGCCGACAGTCAACGCGGCTGAGTCTTCCGCCCGGCCGACGACTACGTTCGGCAAGATCGGATGCTCCATCCGAGTGACGGAGGCAGTCATCCTCTGGTGCTACTCAGAGCAACCGGGTACACCTAACGGAGCCTTCACCGCTGTGACTCGGCTACCGACAGTGGTATTTCTGTCGATCGATCGGGGATGGATCGATCGGCTGAAGCGATCGTGGTGAGTCCGGAGTTCTCAGGAATGGACACCTACGGTCACGAGCCGGTGGACAGCCGTCGGCGTCCGCGGGGGACCGTTCGGCGGCGGCCGGTTCGACACCATTGGCGAGCCGGGTCGCGGTGAGGCATTCGCGCGGGTGGGTCCGCGCGGGGTCGCCTGGGGAGGTGCACCCGGCCCGGGCCCACCCGCCGCGCGTTTCTCCGAGTGTGTCATCGCCTCCCGGCTGCGAAGATCTCCGCAGATCGAGATTGCGAGGAGCACCGATGGCGGAGAGTTCTGTTCGGCGGAATCGGCTGCGGGTCTGGTACCGGCCGATGACGATGCGCGATTCCGGTGAAGGCCACCGGGTCGCGACCCCGCTGGAGCTGTTGTTCGACCTGTGTTTCGTGGTCGCCGTGGCGCAGGCCGCCGCCGGTCTGCACCACGCGATCGCCGAGAACCACATCGGGCACGGGGTGCTCAGTTTCGGGATGGTGTTCTTCGCGATCTGGTGGGGCTGGCTGAACTTCAGCTGGTTCGCGTCGTCGTTCGACACCGACGACGTCCCGTACCGGCTGGTGACGCTGGTGCAGATCGCGGGTGGACTGACCGTCGCCGCCGGTGTCTCGTCGGCCTTCGACGGCGACTTCAAGATCGTGGTCGCCGGCTACGTCCTGATGCGGCTCGCGATGGTCGTGCAGTGGTTGCGCGCCGCGCGGACCGATCCGGACTGCCGCCCGGCGGCGCTGCGGTACGCCATCGGCATCACGATCGTCCAGATCCTGTGGGTCGTCCGCCTCGGTCTCCCGAAGTCGCTGGCGCTGCCGTCGTTCTTCCTGCTCCTGCTGGCGGAACTCGCGGTCCCGGTGATCGCCGAACGCAAGCGCTGGACTGGCTGGCACCCGCATCACATCGCCGAGCGCTACGGCCTGTTCACGATCATCGTGCTGGGTGAATCCATCCTGGGCGCGACCACCGCGATCAAGGAGGGGCTGGACGAGGGCGAGCACACCGGCAGCCTGATCTCGCTAGCCGCCGCCGGGCTCGTGCTGGTCTTCTCGTTGTGGTGGCTGTACTTCGACCAGCCGGGCCACGTCAGGCTGGAGAAGGCGAAGAGCCTGTTCACCGTCGCGAGCTGGGGCTACGGGCACTACCTGATCTTCGCCTCGGCGGCCGCGCTCGGTGCCGGCCTCGAGGTCGCGGTCGACTACGACACCCACACCGGGCACGTCGCCTCCCTGCCCGCCGCCATGGCGACGACGGTGCCCGTCGCGATTTATCTGGTGAGCGTCTGGCTCATGCACATCGGCCCCACCAACGAATGCCGTCCGATCGCGATCGGCTTCCCGGTGACCGCGGTGCTCGTGCTCGCCGCGTCGTTCACGCCGGCGCCCATCCACATCACCGCCGGGCTCGCCGCCGCCCTCGTCGTGCTGACCGTCGTCGCGACGCACGGCGAGCCCGTGCCGGGGGAGAGCCAGATCGACGCAGGTCAGAGCGTCGGCGCGAAAAAAGGGACCCCCCTGTAAACGCCGGTTTCGGGCCGTGTAATGTTCTCTTCGTCGCCAGGGAAACCGAGCGGCCGCCGGGAACACGAACCAAGCTCCCACCGGATGGTGGTAGAGTGGGTGGTCCCGAACCGGAGAGGTAACTCTACCCCCGCTGAAACGGCAGTTTCGAGCAGGTGCTAGGGTGTGCTCCGGACAAAAGCCAAGAAATGACTGCTTCGGATAAGGCCGCTGTGATGGTGGTGCGATTCGGGGTGTGTTGCTTGAG
>NZ_LQMT02000001.1 GCF_001620365.2 Amycolatopsis keratiniphila subsp. keratiniphila | reverse complement strand
CGTTCCTTGCAAAATTTGCAAGGAACGTCCCGTTCATAGCGTTCGCGGCGGACACTTAGCGCATCCGGACGACGACTGTCGTACCCCTTCGCTATCGTGAACCCGCTGGGCGTCCCGAGGCCCAGAAGCCGAGGTGCCGGGAGGGCACGGAGCAATGCACCAGGAACATTTCACGCCGATGGCGTTCGACTTCCTCTGGGAGTCCGCCGAGCTCGGCGACCTGCCGTACCCGCTGCGCGTCCGGTCGCACGGCGCGACCGAGCTCGAACGCCGGGCGCTGCGCCAGCGCGTCGACAACGAGCTCCAGGCCCGCGGCATCCGCGACGGCCGGGGGCGGCTGGAGCGGAAGATCGAGGACTGGCTGTACCTCCTCGCCCGCGGTTCGCTGACCATCGACGCGCTGCACATCCCCGATTTCCAGGCTCCGACGATCGCCGTGCTCGGCGCCACCGACGGCCGCGACGGGGTGATCGCGATCCAGGACCAGTCCGGGATCTGGCTGCGCGAGGCGCCCGCCGACGGGCTCCCGACCGCGGTCGTCGACCTGCTGCCCCCTGGGCAGCGTGGTTCGGAGGCGTCCATCACGCTGCCGATCGACGACGCCCGCCGCACCGAGCCGATCCGCGCCGCCATCAACGCGACGAAGCAGTCCGAAGAGCCCGAAGCGGCGAAGAGCCGCCGCAAGGACAAGCCGCGCGTCTCGCTCAGTGAACGCATCACCGCGGACCCGCGTGAGGCGTTCGGCAAGCTCACCGGCCAGCCGAGGCTCCGAGGCGGTCAGCTCGCAGCGAACAGCCGGTCCCACGTGGGCGCCAAGCAGCGATCCCGGGTCATCGGCTGGTTCGACACCGCCAGCGGCCGCTATCTCAGCACGTCACAGGCCGGTCCGGACGGCCGCGAGTGGGTCACCGTCTCGCCCGCCGACGTCAAGACACTCCGCATGCGGCTGGGTGAAATGGCCGCCGGTGTGGCGGTCGACACACGCTAGGGTCCCGCTCCGGGAACCCTCACGAGGCGTCCGCCGTTTACGTCCGAGAGGCTCACCACCCTCATCCGTCCAGGCGGGCGGTATCCTGAGGGGCGGGTGTCGGAGCACCATGGGTCGTCAAGATCGTGATGGCGGGTATCACAGGAGCCGCCCAACCAGGAAGGGTCGAGGCCACCAGGGCCGAGTCGTATGAACCGGAAGAGCGTGCTCAGGAACCCAGTGCTCTGGATTCTCGCGGCGGTACTGGCGTTTCTCGCATACAACACGATCTTCGACAGTGATCGTGGCTACACCCAGGTGCCGATCTCGATCGCGAACCAGCAGATCACCGCGAACAACGTCAAGGAAGCCTCGCAAGAGGACAAGGAGCAGCAGATCAAGCTGCTGCTGAACAAGAAGATCGAGGTCGACGGCCAGCAGGTCGACCAGATCATCGCGCAGTACCCGGCGAACGTCGCGGGCACCATCTACGGCCAGCTCATCGGCCTCAAGAGCGGTGACAACCCGGTCAAGTTCACCACCAAGGTCACCCAGCAGAACGTCCTCACCCAGATCCTGATCTTCGCCATCCCGCTGGCGCTGGTGCTGGGCCTGCTGATGTGGATGATGAACAACGCGCAGGGCGGCGGGAACCGCGTCCTCAACTTCGGCAAGTCGAAGGCCAAACAGCTCAACAAGGACATGCCCAAGACGACCTTCGGGGACGTCGCGGGCGCCGACGAGGCCGTCGAAGAGCTGTACGAGATCAAGGACTTCCTGCAGAACCCGGCGCGCTACCAGGCGCTCGGCGCGAAGATCCCCAAGGGCGTGCTGCTCTACGGGCCGCCCGGTACCGGTAAGACGCTGCTCGCGCGCGCCGTCGCCGGCGAGGCGGGCGTGCCGTTCTACACGATCTCCGGTTCCGACTTCGTCGAGATGTTCGTCGGTGTCGGCGCCTCGCGCGTCCGTGACCTGTTCGAGCAGGCCAAGCAGAACGCGCCCTGCATCATCTTCGTCGACGAGATCGACGCGGTCGGCCGCCAGCGCGGCGCCGGCCTCGGCGGCGGCCACGACGAGCGCGAGCAGACGCTGAACCAGCTCCTCGTCGAGATGGACGGCTTCGACGCGCGCGGCGGCATCATCCTGATCGCCGCGACCAACCGTCCCGACATCCTCGACCCGGCGCTCCTGCGCCCCGGCCGCTTCGACCGCCAGATCCCGGTGTCCGCGCCGGACATGCGCGGCCGCAAGGCGATCCTCGAGGTGCACGCCAAGGGCAAGCCGATCGCGCAGGGCACCGATCTGAGCAGCCTCGCCAAGCGGACCGTCGGCATGTCCGGCGCGGACCTGGCGAACGTCCTCAACGAGGCCGCCCTGCTCACCGCCCGCCAGAACGGGCACGTGATCACCGACGCCGCGCTGGAGGAGTCCGTCGACCGCGTCGTCGGCGGCCCCGCCCGCAAGAGCCGGATCATCTCCGAGAAGGAGAAGAAGATCACGGCCTACCACGAGGGCGGGCACGCGCTCGCCGCGTGGGCGATGCCGGACATCGAACCGGTCTACAAGCTGACGATCCTCCCGCGCGGGCGCACCGGCGGTCACGCCCTGCTCGTCCCGGAGGACGACAAGGAGTTGATGACCCGCTCGGAGATGATCGGGCGCCTGGTCTTCGCGATGGGCGGCCGGACCGCGGAGGAGCTCGTCTTCCACGAGCCCACCACCGGTGCCTCCTCCGACATCGAGCAGGCGACGAAGATCGCCCGCGCGATGGTCACCGAATACGGCATGAGCGCCCGGCTCGGCGCGGTCAAGTACGGCCAGGAACAGGGCGACCCGTTCCTCGGCCGCTCGGCCGGCCGCCAGGCGGACTACTCGCTGGAGGTCGCGCACGAGATCGACGAGGAGGTGCGCAAGCTCATCGAGACCGCGCACACCGAGGCGTGGCACGTGCTGAGCACCTACCGCGACGTGCTCGACGAGCTCGTCATCGAGCTCCTCGAGAAGGAGACGCTGACCCGCAAGGATCTCGAGCGGATCTTCGCGACCGTCGAGAAGCGCCCGCACATCACCATCTTCAACGAGTTCGGCGACCGCAAGCCGTCCGACAAGCCGCCGATCAAGACCCCCGGCGAGCTGGCGATGGAGCGCGGCGAGCCGTGGCCCCCGCCGGAGGAGAAGAAGGAGCAGCCGGTGCTGCAGCCGGCGCCGACCCCGGTCGGCACCGCGCAGGGCGGCGGCGACCTCCCCGGTGGCCCGCCGTACACGCAGCCGGCCCCGCCGCCGGACCCGAACGCCAACCCGTACGCCCCTCCGCCGCCGGGCGCCTACCCCAACGGCGGTCGCCCCAACGGCGGGCCGAACGGCACCGGTCACTGGCCCCAGGCATATGGTGGGCAGCAGCCGGGCGGACCGGCAGGCGGTTACCAAGGTGGGCCCGTAGGCGGCCCGCCGAACTACGGGGCTCCTCCCGGATGGACCCCGGCCACGCAGCCGGGCGGCCAGCCGAACCAGCCCTGGCGTCCCGCCGAAGACCGCCCGCGCGACGGCTGGTTCGCTGACCAGCCCGGCGGTCAGCAGGACGAAGGACAGCAACGGCGTGACGACGGACAGGACGACACCAAGCGATAACGGCGACCGCCCGGTCTTCGACCAGGACCGGGCCGAGAAAGCCGTACGCGAACTCCTGCTCGCCTGTGGTGAGGACCCGGACCGGGACGGTCTCTTGGAGACCCCGGCCCGGGTCGCTCGCGCTTACCGGGAAATGTTCGCCGGTCTCTACACCGAACCGGACCACGTCCTGGACCGCACGTTCGACGAGGCACACGAAGAACTCGTGCTCGTGACGGACATCCCGATGTTCAGCACCTGTGAACACCATTTGCTTTCATTCCACGGCGTCGCTCACATCGGGTACATCCCCAACGAGCACGGCAAGGTCACCGGCCTGTCCAAACTGGCCCGCCTCGTCGATCTCTACGCCAAGCGCCCGCAGGTCCAGGAGCGCCTGACCTCCCAGGTCGCCGACGCGCTCATGCGCAAACTCGAGCCCCGCGGCGCGATCGTCGTGGTCGAGGCCGAACACCTTTGCATGGCCATGCGCGGGATCCGCAAACCCGGCGCCAGGACGACGACGTCCGCCGTGCGCGGGCTGCTGCAGTCTTCGGCGTCCTCGCGGGCGGAGGCGCTGGATCTGATCAAGGGCCGTCGATGACCGCCCTGCCCCGGCCCGGCCGGTGCGCGGTGATGGGGATCCTCAATGTCACCCCCGATTCCTTTTCGGACGGTGGCCGCTACCTCGGTGTCGAGCAGGCGCTGGAGCACGCGCACGAGATGTGGGCGCGCGGCGCGGATCTGATCGACGTCGGCGGGGAGTCGACGCGGCCGGGAGCGTCCCGGGTGGACGCCGGGACCGAGATTTCCCGGATCATGCCGGTGATCCGCTCGCTCGCCGCCGACGGTATCGCGATGTCCGTGGACACCACCCGCGCCGAGGTCGCCCTCGCCGCGATCGAGGCGGGCGCGTCCGTCATCAACGACGTCTCCGGTGGGCTGGCCGATCCGAACATGGCGAAGGTGGCCGCCGAGACCGGTGTCCCGTATGTCCTGATGCACTGGCGCGGGCACAGCAAGGACATGAACGCACTCGCGTCCTATGAGGACGTCGTCGCGGACGTGCGCGCCGAGCTGCTGTCCCGAGTAGACGAAGCGCTCGCCGCGGGCGTCGACCGCGGCGCGATCGTGCTCGATCCCGGGTTGGGTTTCGCGAAGAACGCCGAGCACGACTGGGCGTTGTTGAACGGCCTGGATTCCTTTCTGTCACTGGGTTTCCCGGTCCTCGTCGGCGCGTCGCGCAAACGGTTCCTCGGGCGCCTTTTGTCCGGAAAGGACGGAAAGCCCGCTCCGCCGGACGGCCGGGAGAACGCGACCGCGGCCGTGTCCGCGCTCGCGGCGGCGGCCGGTGCCTGGGGTGTGCGGGTGCACGAGGTCGGCGCGAGTATCGACGCCGTGACCGTCGCGGCGGCTTGGCGGAAGGGGAGTCCCGTTGTCTGACCGGATCACGTTGACCGGATTGAGGGTCTTCGGCAGGCACGGGGTCTTCGACCACGAGAAGCGGGACGGGCAGGAGTTCGTCGTCGACATCGTGGTGTGGCTGGACCTCGGTCCGGCCGCCGCGTCCGACGACCTGACCAAGACGCTGCACTACGGCGAACTCGCGGAACTCGCGGCCGGGATCGTGGCGGGCGAGCCATACGACCTCATCGAGAGTGTCGCCGGGAAGATCGCCGACGAGGTGCTGCGCGACGAGCGGCTGACCGCCGTCGAGGTGACGGTGCACAAGCCGTCGGCGCCGATCCCGCTGAAATTCGACGACGTCGCCGTCACGGTGCGGCGGGAGCGATGAGCCGGGCGCTGCTTTCGCTCGGTTCCAACCTGGGGGACCGGCTCACGTACCTCCGGTCCGCCGTCGATGCGGTCCGGCCCGCGGTCGTCGCGGTGTCGTCGGTGTACGAGACCAAGGCTTGGGGAGTCGAGGATCAGCCGGACTTCCTCAACGCCGTCGTCCTGGTCGACGATCCGGCGCGCGATCACTGGGACTGGCTGCGCACCGGGCAGGCCGCCGAGCAGGCGGCGGAGCGCGTGCGCGAACTCCGGTGGGGTCCGCGCACGCTGGATGTCGACATAGTGACCGTGGACGGGGTTCGCTCCGACGACCCCCAGTTGCTGCTTCCGCATCCCGGCACGCCGGAGCGCGCGAGCGTGCTGATCCCCTGGCTGGAGATCGAGCCCGACGCGGTGCTCCCCGGCCACGGCCCGGTCGCCGACCTCCTCGCGGCCCGCCCCGCCTCGGACCGCGACTCCGTCCGCCTCACGCATTTCGTCCTCTGAATGCGGTAGTCGGCGATACCAACCACTGCATTAGGCGGGGGTCCCGGAGAGGTTGCGAAAGCCACTTTCGCAACCTTCAACGTTGCGAAAGTGGCTTTCGCAACGCCCACCCGCGCCCGCCGGCGATCAGGCAATTAGAGGACTAAACGCGCGTTAGGCGAGCGCGGAGCGCAGGGCGGCGATGATCCACTCGGCCTGCCGCATCTGCGACGGGAACGACGGCCAGCCGTTCATCTTCCCCAGCAGCAGCCAGTACCGCTCGGCACGCGGGTCGGAGCTGATCGCCATCCCGTCGGTCAGCCGCTTGCGCCAGGCAGGGTCGCGCGGGTCGCGGCCGTTGCGCGAAGACTGAGTGAAGATCGTCTCCGCCAGCTCCCGGCCTTCGGGCGAGTCCGGCGCGAGGCCGGCTTCGAGCGCTTCGGTCGCCTTCGCGCTCCACGCCGTCCACAGCTCCTGCTGCTTCGCGCCGAAGTCCGCTCCGTCCTGCTTCCGGAGCTGCGAGTGCCACTCGCTCATCCGGCGGATCGACGCGCGGAACTCGTCGTCCTGCACGAGTTCGGCGAACTCGATCCAGGCCTCCAGCTGCTCGGGCGTCGGGTCGTCGGGCAGTTCCGGTTTCGCCGAGCGCATCCGCTCGTAGAACTCCGGATCCAGTTCGAGCCCTTCGACCATGTCCGCCCAGAACTCGTCGAGCAAACGTTTGCGGTCTTCGTCCGACATCGACGCGAGTTTGTTCATCAGTTCGACCTCCTCCAGTGGTGAGTCCCGTTTGGCCACCGCTCGCAGGACCGCGCGACGCAGTTCCAGCCGCCGGATCTGCTCGTCCAGGGCGGCGACGTGCTGGACCGCGAGGTCCCCGATGGTCGCTTCCCTGGTCAGCGCCCGCTCCACGTCCGCGAGACCCAGCCCGAGCTCCCGTAGCGTCCGGACCAGCTCCAGGCGCGCCATCGCGGTGGCGTCGTAGAGGCGGTAGCCCGAATCGGTGCGGTCGGTCGGGGGCAGGAGCCCTTCGTCGGAGTAGAAGCGGATGGTCTTCACCGGCAGGCCGGTCCGTTTGGCCAGCTCCCCGATGGTGAAAACCGCTGCGGTGCCCATATGCTTCATCGTCGACTCTCCAGTTGGTGGAGAGTCAAGCCTGCCAGGTAGCGTTGGACCATGCACTTCACCCGGCCACGCGAGCTGGCGGTGGCCGGCCTCCTGGGATTGGTCCTGGCCTATCTGCTCTTCCAGGTCGCGTACGGCTCCATCCCCGCGCTTCCGCTGTTCGCCGGAATCACGCTGCTCGTCCTCGCGCTCTGCGAGGTCGTGCTCGCCTTCATCATCCGTGCGCGGATCAAGAGCAACCGCGTGCTCTCCGCGATCTCCGTCGCCCGATCGGTGGCCCTCGCGAAGGCCTCGTCGCTCGCCGGATCCGTGATGACGGGGGTTTGGCTGGCGGCTTTCGCGTATCTTTTTCCGCGACGTGACGAACTCCTCGCGGCGAGCGGTGATCTCCGCTCGGCGACGGTCGGGATCGTCAGCTCGGTGGCGCTGGTAGCTGCGGCTTTATGGCTCGAACACTGCTGCCGGACCCCCGAGGGCGGTGATCGGGACAGCCATCCCGAGCCGACCGGTTAACGCGCGAGAGCCACCGCTCGAAGTACCGACTAGGTCTCGTTCGGATTACTAGAAGGTACGGTGTTGGGCATGACCGGGGTGGGTGACGACTCGCGCGGCCGCCTTGCGGGTAGGCCGTGGCTTGTCGTCGGCTTGGTTCTCGCCGTCGGCGCGACTCTCGCATTGGTGCTTTCCGACGACCTCCGCTACTTGCGGTTGGGCATCGTCGCGGCGCTGTGGGCCGCCTTGATCGGTGCGTTCCTCGCGGTCCGCTACCGCAAGCACGTATCGCAGAGCGAGGACGCCGTCGCCGAGGCGCAGGCCGTCTACGAGCTGGAGCTGGAACGCGAGATCGCCGCCCGCCGCGAGTTCGAGCTGGAGATCGAGGCGGAGACCCGGCAGGCCGCCGAGAGCCGTTCCCAGGAAGAGCTCGAAGCGCTCAGAGCCGAGGTGAGCGCCCTGCGTGAAAGCCTCCAGTCGCTCTTCGGCGGCGAGGTGCTCCTCGAACGCGTCGCGCTCACCGCGCAGGCCACCCGGATGCGGTCCCTCGACAACAAGCAGCTGATGAGCGCGGGGTCCGAGAACGGCAACGGCAAACCCCAGCTCATGGCGGCCAAGAGCACCACGATCGACGTCGACGAGCGTGAACGCGAGCGCGAGCGCCCGACCGAGATGATCGACCGCGTCCTCGAACCCGCTTCCGCGCGGGCCGGCACCCCGCCCGCCGCCCGCCGCAAACCGGCGAACGGCCAGGTCAACGGCACGAACGGGTACGGGCAGAGCAATCAGGTCCAGCGGCCGAAGCCGGTCGACGAGTCGACTCGCCGCAGTATGCGCAAGGCGGACGCCCGCGCTTCGAAGGCGGCCGAAGCGCTCGCCGCCGAAGCCGCCCGCCGCGAGCGGCTCGAGATGTCGAACCCCGGGATGTCGCCCGCCGAGGTCTCCCGGCCGATGCCGAGGGTCGACGCCCAGCGCAAGACCCCGCCGCCGGTGACGCCCGCCGAGGTGTCCCGCCCGTCGATGCCGGGGGTGTCGCGCGCCGAGGTCTCGCAGCCGTCGATGCCCACCATCGCCCGGCAGCCCCAGCGTCCGGAGCCGCCGCGCAACGAGCCGCCCCGCCGCCCGCAGCAGTCTTCGCTGCAACAGCGGCTCGACGCCGGCACCGTGCAGCGTCCCCCCGCGGCGCGGCCCGAGGAGCAGACCCGGAAGCAGACGCCGCCGGTGAAGCCTCCGGTGCAGGCGAAGCCGGTGAAGAAGGTCGAGCCGGACCGTCCCCGGCCGAACCGCGAGCTCGGCCTGACCCGCCCCGGGATGAAGCCGGTCGAGCGGCCCCGTCCGGCCGGTGGCACGCCGCCGCCCGCGAACAAGCCCGTCACGCCGGAGCCGATGGAGGCCACCGGCGAGTGGAAGCCGTCGTGGACGCAGGAGCGCCCGGTCTCCGACCTGAGCGCGGCGTTCCCCCGGAAGGACGACTTCCAGGACCGGCTGCGTCCCACGCCGCCCGCCAAGCCCCAGCCCGCGGCCGTCCAGCCGCATCCGGAACCGCGCCCCGAGCCGCGTCGCGAACCGGAGCCGCCGACCCCGCCGTCGATCCCGGCCGTGTCCGAGCCGCCTCGCCGGGCCGAGCCGGTGCGGCAGCCGGAGCCCGAACCGGTGCGCCGTCCGGCCGCCGAGGCGCCGTCGCGGCACAGTTCCCCGCCCGCGGAGGAGCCGCCCGCGGTCAACCCGACGTTGCCCGAAGAGATCAGGCTGGCGCAGAGCGGTGGCGGCGGACGCCGTCGCCGGGCCGCCGAGGACTCCTCGGTCTCGATCACCCCGGCGCCGAACGTCCCGGAGCCCACCGGTGGCGGCCGTCGCCGTCGTCCCGACGGGGAGCCCCCGGCCTGGCAGAGCGCCGCCGCCGAATCCACCGGCGGCCGTCACGGCGGCAGGCGGGCGAAGCCGGACGACGAGACGCCGTCCCGCAACGGGTCGTCGCACAGCCGTCCGGAGACCTCCGACGCGGGCTCGCACGCGTCCGGCCGCTCGGTGATGGATCTGCTCGCCGCCAACGGCGCGAACGAATCCACTCCGCGGCGCAGGCGGCGCGCCGAAGACTGAACCCGTACCGACGGTAGGGTGACCCGCTGTGAGCGAGCCTTCCTCCCCGGCGCCCGGTCTCGACCGGCCCCGCCGGTCTCGGTCGATCACCGTGCTGCTGCCGGTGCTCGGGCTGATCGCCGTCGCGCTGTGCGGGCTGTTCGTCTTCGGCACGGTGACCGAAAAGGTGGGCCCGCTCGCGGTGGGGATCGGTGTGCTCGCGGCGCTGGTCCCGGTCGCCGTCGTGGTCACCGCGTTCCTGTGGGTCGACCGCTGGGAGCCGGAACCGCCGAAACTCCTGCTGCTTTCCTTCGTGTGGGGCGCGTGCGTCGCGACGATCATCGCGTTGCTGCTGAACAGCGGCGCCGAGGCGGTCGGCGACCTGCTGCTCGGCACGGGTGTCGGCGGCAAGATCAGCGGGCTGGTCTCCGCGCCGCTGGTCGAGGAGGCCGCGAAGGCCGCGTTCATCCTGTTGCTGTGGTGGCGCCGCCCGAGCGAGTTCGACGGCGTCGTGGACGGCATCGTCTACGCCGGGTTCACCGCGGCGGGCTTCGCCTTCACCGAGAACATCTATTACTTCGGCCGCGCGTTCGCCGAGCACGGCTTCGGTGACGGCACGAGCGCCGGCGTGCTCGCGGCGTTCTTCCTGCGTGGCGTGCTCTCCCCGTTCACGCATCCGCTGTTCGCCGTGATGACCGGGATCGGCCTCGGGGTCGCCGCGAGCAGCAAGGTCCGCTCGCTGCGGATCCTGGCGCCGATCGGCGGCTACCTCGTCGCCGTGCTGCTGCACGCGCTGTGGAACGGCGCCGCGCTGCTCGGCGGCGCCAAGACCTTCCTGAACGTGTACTTCCTGATCATGGTGCCGTTGTTCATCGGCGTCTTCTCGGTGGTGGTCATGCAGCGGCGCCGCGAGCAGCGGATCGTCGCCGCCGCCCTGCCGATGATGGTCGACGCCCGCTGGATCGCGCCGACCGAGGTGTCGCTGCTGGCGAGCCTCTCCGGGCGGCGGTCGTGGCGCAAACAAGCGCGGAAGCAGTCGGGACGGGAGGCGGCGAAGGCCGTCGGCCGCTACCAGGCCAGCGTGACCGAGCTCGCGTTCCTGCGGCGCGGCCCGAAGCTCACCGACGAGGCGAAACAGCGGCAGCGCGAGCTGTTGCAGGTGCTCAAGACGTCGCGGGCCGAGGCCGTCCGGCTCGCCGACGGCGCGCCGCGCGGATGACCACGGTCAGGTGAAGCTGGTCACGAGCGCCGGTTCGGAGCCGGGCCGGAGGGTTACCCTCGCGCCGTCGTCTGGTACCCGCGACCGCAGAGCGGGACTGGAACGAGTTGAGGAGTTTTCGACCATGAGCGTCCATTGGCGCACGCCATGATGAGGCCCGCTCGCCTGGCCGTGGGCGTCGTTTCCGCAGGCCGCGTCGGCAGTGTCGTAGGCGCGGCGCTCACCAGGGCCGGGCACACGGTCGTCGCCGCTTCGGGCCTTTCCAACGCTTCGGTGCGCCGGGCGGAGCAGCTGCTCCCCGACGTGCCGCTCCTGCCGCCCGACGAGGTCGCCCGCCGGGTCGACCTGGTCCTGCTGGCCCTGCCGGACGACGCGCTCGCCGGGATGGTGCGCGGCCTCGTCGCCACCGGCTCCTTGCGTCCGGGACAGATCGTCGTGCACACCTCCGGATCGCACGGCATCGACGTCCTCGCACCCGCCGCAGAGGCCGGCGCGCTGCCGCTGGCCCTGCACCCCGTGATGACCTTCACCGGCCGTCCCGAAGACCTCGACAGGCTCGCCGCCTGCAGCTTCGGCGTCACGGCGGCGGAAGGTGACGAAGCGGCGTGGAACGTCGGCGAGGCGCTGACCGTGGAGATGGGCGCGGAGCCCGTCCGGGTCCCCGACGAAGCGCGAGCGCTCTATCACGCGGCGTTGGCACACGGCGCGAACCACCTGATGACACTGGTCGCCGACTGCGCGGAACTGTTGCGAGGGGCGGGAATCGCCCAGCCCGAACGCCTGGTGGCTCCGTTGTTGTCGGCGGCGTTGGATAATGTTCTGCGACACGGGGACCGGGCACTGACCGGGCCGGTGGCCCGTGGTGATCTCGGCACCGTGCGCAAGCATCTCGCGGTGCTGGCCGAACGTGGCCCCGACATCGCCCCGAGCTATCGCGCGCTGGCCAAGCGCACGCTGGCGCGCGGCGACGCCGCCGGGCTCTTGGACGCCTCGGCCGCCGCCGAGCTCACCGAACTCCTCAGTGACCCCGCCGAAGGGCAGCAAAACCAGTGACCACACCGAAATTCGCCCGAGGCACGCTGCACACCTTCCAGCCGCCGGAGCAGGTCAGCCAGGTGACGCGTGCGCTGCACGGCGTCGGCCGCAAGGTCGCGCTGGTGCCCACGATGGGCGCCCTGCACGCGGGGCACCGCGAGCTGATCCGCCGCGCGAAGCGGCTGCCGAACACGGTCGTCGCGACGTCGATCTTCGTGAACCCCCTGCAGTTCGGGGAGGGCGAGGACTTCGAGGCGTACCCGCGTCCGCTGGACAAGGACCTCGAAGTGCTGAAGGAGGACGGCGTCGAATTGGGCTTCCTGCCCAAGGCGTCGGATCTGTATCCCGAAGGGGCCACCGTCACGGTGCATCCCGGCGCGCTCGGCGACGAGCTGGAAGGCGCGGTGCGGCCGGGGCATTTCGCCGGCGTGCTGACCGTGGTGGCGAAACTGTTCAACATCGTGCGGCCGGACTACGCCTTCTTCGGGGAGAAGGACTACCAGCAGCTGGTGCTGATCAAGAAGATGGTGCGCGACCTGAACTTCGACACCCGCGTCATCGGGGTGCCGACGGTACGGGAGCGCGACGGGCTGGCGTTGTCCTCGCGCAACGTCTACCTGACTCCGGAACAGCGCGAGGACGCGATCGTGTTGTCGGCGGCGCTCACCGCGGGTGCCTTCGTCGGACGCGACGGCGCGGAAGCCGTGCTGGCGACCGCCAGGCAGACCCTCGCCGCGCGACCCGCGGTCGAGGTCGACTATCTGGAATTGAGGGGAACCGACCTCGGGCCCGCGCCCGTCGACGGTGAGGCGCGTCTGCTGATCGCGGCCAGGGTGGGGAGTACCCGGCTGATCGACAACGTCCCGGTGGTGCTCGGCGCGGCCGTTGACCATCCGGAACACGCGCCGGACGCAGGGGAATAGGGAGAGTCCACGATGTACCGCACGATGCTGAAATCGAAGATCCATAGGGCGACGGTCACCCAGGCCGATCTCCACTACGTCGGATCGGTGACCGTCGACGAGGACCTGATGGACGCGGCGGATCTGCTGCCGGGCGAACAGGTGTCCATTGTGGACGTCACCAACGGCGCACGGCTCGAAACCTACGTGATCGCGGGCGAACGCGGCAGCGGGGTGCTCGGGATCAACGGCGCCGCGGCGCATTTGGTGCACCCGGGCGACCTGGTGATCCTGATTTCGTACGCGCAGATGGAGAACGCCGAGGCGGCCGCGTTCCGGCCGCGGGTCGTCTTCGTCGACGCGGACAACCGGATCGTCGAGAAGGGCGCCAACCCCGGGCACGCGCCGGAGGGCTCCGGTCTGCTGAGCGGCACCGTGACCCTGGCCGACGACGACACGATGACCTTCCCGGTCGCCGAAACCGCCGACGCCCGCCGTCTCGACGCGCTGCTGCACGCCGAAAGCTGAGTCCTTGCTGCTCACGATCGACGTCGGCAACACCAACATCGTTCTCGGGCTGTATTCGGGAAACGAGCTGATCGGTGACTGGCGGATGCGCACCGACGCGCGGATGACCGCCGACGAGCTCGCGCTCACCATGCGCGGGCTTCTCGGCTCGCATGCGGACGCGGTCACCGGGATCAGCGCGCTGTCCACGGTTCCCGCCGTGCTGCGGGAGCTGCGCGTCATGCTTTCGCGTTACTACGCCAGGGTGCCGAAGATCGTCATCGAGCCGGGGGTGCGCACCGGTGTGCCGCTCCTGGTCGACAACCCCAAGGAGGTGGGCGCGGACCGGCTGGTGAACACCCTGGCCGCGCATCACCTGCACCCGTCGACCGCTTGTGTGGTGGTGGATTTCGGGACTTCGACCAATGTGGACGCCATCTCCGCCAAGGGCGAGTTCCTCGGCGGCGCGTTCGCACCCGGGATCGAGATCTCGGTCGACGCGCTGGCCGCGCGGGCCGCGGCGCTGCGCAAGGTGGAGCTGGTGCCGCCGCGGTCGGTGATCGGCAAGAACACCGTGGAATGCCTGCAATCCGGCATCCTCTACGGGTTCGCCGGCCAGGTCGACGGCCTCGTGAAGCGGATCAAGCGCGAACTCTCGCCCGGCGGGACGGATCCGGTCGCGGTGATCGCGACCGGCGGCCTCGCGCCCTTGGTGCTCGGCGAATCCGAGACGATCACCGAGCACGCGCCGGATCTGACGCTCCTGGGCCTGCGGCTGGTCTACGAGCGCAACCACCGCATTTAGTGAGGGGTAGGGCAAAACGTGGCGTGGTCGGTGCAGGTGGTCGTGAGTGGCGCTTCGGGTTCTAACCCGAAACGCCACTCACGACCCGCGCTTGACCAGGGCTGAAGGCTCCCTTCGCCGCATTAGACGTGGTGAAGGGAGCCTTCACACCGTCGCTGGCCCCGCCCGCGAACACGACACCTTCGCCCTACTGGTCGATAGAACCAACCGGGTCTCAGCTACCTGCAGCCGGACGGTTTCGTGTGACCGCAGGGACGACACGCGTGATCAGACGGACGACACGCGTGATCAGACGGACGACTCGTGGCGGGAGGCGATCATCAGCACCCGCCGCGTCATCAGGTCCTGGTTCCGCAGCGTCTGTTCGAGGCTCGCCCGGAGCCTCGAAGGATCGTCGCCCGATTCGGCCGCGAGTTCCTCCAGCCGTTCGAGCGAAAGCTCCACGGTCCGCCGTTGCCGCGCCCGCCAGTCCGGCGTCTCCTCGTAGGAAAGGACGTCGAAACCGGCGGCCTCCAGCAGCGGCCGGTGGTCGGCGACCTGGGGCGGCCGGTTCACCGGCTGCCCGTCGAAGTCCCAGGTCGTCACGAGCAGCCGCCCGCCCGGCGCGAGGATCCGCGCGAATTCCTCGCAGGCGCGGCGCTTGTCCGGCGCGAACAGCAGCGCGTCGACACTCATCACCGCGTCGAACGACGCGTCGTCCAGCCCGGTGTCCTCGAAGTCGCCGACCCGGAACTCGGTCGCCTCGACATCCATGGCCTCCGCGCGGCGCCGTGCCGACGCCAGCGCCGTCGCCGCGATGTCGATGCCGGTGAGCGTCGCGTACGTGCGGGCGGCGACCCACAGCCCGGGACCGCCGCGCCCGCAGCCGATGTCGGCGAGCAGCCCGCCCGGCTCCAGCCGCGCTTCGGCCGCGATGCGGCGCAGGTCGGTCCGGGTCACGAAGCTGTAGGTGTCGAGCTCGGCGGGGTACTCGTCGCCGTAGACCTCGGCCCAGATCCGCGCGGACACCGCCGACGCGGGGGCGCCGAACGTCGCCGTGAACGCCGCCTTCCAGTCGGTCATCGCTTCCGTGCCCGGAAGACGGTGGTGGTGATCGGCAGGTCGAATTCCCCCGTGGCGGTTTCCGGATTCCGGCCGAGGAATTCCCGTGCCGTGCGCAGTTTGGCTTCGCGTTCCTCCGCCGGGGCCACCAGCATGTGCGAATGGGTGGCGAGAGTGGCCACCAGGGTTTCCGCCGTCCTGGGTTGTTTGTGGCCGAACGTCTTCTTCTCGAACGGCTCGAAGGCCTCGTGTGCCGGCAGCGATTCGTAGTCGCTCAGCCAGCGCCTGCTCATCGACGTCTTGATCAGCGCGTTCAACTCGGCCAGCCAACCCGCCGACTCGTCGTCGTGGTTCCACAGCGCGGCGAAGACTCCGCCCGGTTTCAGCACCCTGGCCATCTCCGGATAGGCCCGGTCGAGATCGAACCAGTGGACGGCCTGGCCCACCAGCACGGCGTCCACGGAGCCGTCCGGCAGCGGGATCTCTTCGGCGGTCCCGACGAGCGGGGTCACGGCGGGGAGTGTCCTGGTGAGCTCGGCGAGCATCTTCTCGTCCGGCTCGACGGCCGTGACCTCGACGCCCAGCGCCAGCAGTCCTTCGCTGACCTTGCCGGTCCCGGCCGCCAGGTCGAGGACCCGCTCCGGGGTTCCCGCCGCGCCGGCCAGCCCCCAGGCCAGTGCCTTTTCCGGATAGTCCGGCCGATGCTCGGCATAGGCGGCGGCCTCCGCGCCGAACGAGGCGGCACGGCGTGCTTGCAGTTCGGGTTCGATGCCAGGAGTGGATGAGTTCACGCGCTCAAGGTTAATGGAGAGAAAACCGGCCGGTCCGGACCCGGAAAAGGTAATCCGGTTGGCGTAGGGAAGCGGCGGGTTCGTACGCTGTGCGCCATGACTGAAATCCCCGCATCCGAGGGCGTGAGCCCCGACGAAGACCTGCCGGAACAGATGCGGGTGCGCCGGGACAAGCGCGACCGGATTATCGCGGAGGGTATCGATCCGTATCCGGTCGAGGTGCCCCGGACGCACTCGCTGGCCGAAGTGCGCGCGAAGCATTCCGGTCTTCCTGCCGACACCGCGACCGGCGACATCGTCGGTATCACCGGCCGGGTCATGTACATGCGCAATACCGGCAAACTGTGTTTCGCGAGTCTTCGTGAAGGCGACGGCACCGAGTTGCAGGCGATGCTCAGCCTCGCGAAGGTGGGCGAGGACGCGCTCGCGGCATGGAAGTCCGATGTCGATCTCGGTGATCACGTATTCGTCTCCGGCGAGGTCATCACCTCCAAGCGCGGTGAGCTTTCCGTGATGGCCGACTCCTGGCGCATCACGTCGAAAGCATTGCGCCCGTTGCCGGTGGCGCACAAAGACCTGGCCGAGGAAACGCGGATCCGGCAGCGTTATGTCGATCTGATCGTGCGTCCCAAGGCGCGGGACGTGGTCCGTACCCGTGCCGGTGTGCTGCGTTCCCTGCGTGACTCGTTTCACGGCCGGGGATTCCTCGAGGTCGAGACCCCGATGCTGCAAACGCTGCACGGCGGTGCCGCGGCGCGGCCATTCGTCACGCATTCGAATGCCTTCGACCTCGATCTGTACCTGAGGATCGCGCCGGAGCTGTACCTCAAGCGTTGCGTGGTCGGCGGTATCGAGAAGGTCTTCGAGATCAACCGGAACTTCCGGAACGAGGGCAGCGACTCCTCGCACTCGCCCGAGTTCGCCATGCTCGAGTACTACGAAGCGTATGCGACCTATGACTCCAACGCGGTGATGACGCGGCAGCTCATCCAGGAGGCGGCACAGAACGTTCTCGGTACTCAGGTGGTCACTCTCGCCGACGGTTCGGAGTACGACCTGTCCGGCGAGTGGACCACGCTCGGAATGTACGAGTCGTTGTCCGAGGCGTTGTCGGAAGAGGTCACTCCCGAGACATCGGCGGACAAGCTGCGTTCCTATGCCGAAGCGCGAGAGCTGGAGCTCGACCCGAAGTTAGGCCACGGCAAACTCGTCGAAGAACTTTGGGAACATCTCGTCGGCGATCATCTCCACGAACCTACTTTTGTCCGTGATTTTCCGGTCGAGACATCCCCGCTGACCAGGCAACATCGCAGCAAGCCGGGGGTGGCCGAGAAGTGGGATCTGTACGTGCGCGGATTCGAACTGGCCACCGGATACTCCGAGCTGGTCGATCCCGTGGTGGAGCGGCAGCGTCTCGTGGAACAGGCCCGGCTGGGTGCGCAGGGCGATAGTGAGGCCATGAACCTGGATGAGGATTTCCTCCGCGCGCTGGAGTACGGAATGCCGCCGAGCGGTGGTGTCGGAATGGGGATCGACCGGTTGCTGATGGCGCTGACCGGCCTTGGTATCCGGGAGACCATCCTGTTCCCGCTCGTCCGACCCGAATAACCCGTCCGCGTGACAGATACCTCGATCGTTCTCGTAAACAAGATTTGCGTTATGAGTCGGTAGCGGGTATTAATGTCGCTAGACAAAGTCTTCTGTCCGGGGCATGCCCCGTACCAGATCATTCGTGTAAGCCCCCAGCAGGAGGAAACAGATGGCACAGAAGGTGCTCGTCTCGCTCGTCGACGACCTCGACGGCACTGAGGCGGAAGAGACCGTCGAGTTCGGTTTGGACGGTGTGAGCTACCAGATCGACCTTTCCGCGGAAAACGCGGAAGAGCTTCGTGACGCGCTGGCCCAGTATGTGGAGCACGCCCGTCGCGCGGGTGGCCGTAAGCGCACCGCCATTCGTCCGGTCGCCGGCGTGAAGGCCGCCGCCCGTCCCGCGACCGTGGACCGCGAGCAGAACCAGGCCATTCGCGCCTGGGCCCGCAAGAACGGCTTCCAGGTTTCCGACCGCGGACGTATCCCGTCCGAGGTCGTGGAGGCCTACCACAAGAAGAACTGAGGTCTTTCAGACCAGACGGCCGCCGGGAAACCTTTCCCGGCGGCTTTCTTGTTCTTGTACACGGTTCAAGCGGGCGTACTCGCTGGGCGCCCATCCGGTCACGGAGCGGAAATCCCGGGTGAAGTGCGCTTGGTCGCTATAGCCCAGCGTGAACGCCAGTTCCGCGTAGTCCGGCCGTTCCTCGGCCGCGATCCGTGCCGCCGCCTCGTTCAATCGGTATACCTGAATCGCCCATTTGGGGGCGGTGCCGACATGTTCGGCGAACAGGCGTTGCAGGCTTCGTTGAGACAGGCCTGTCCGGCTTGACAGCTCGGCGACCCGGGTAATGGCCTGATCGCCCGCGATTGTTTCCACCGCTTCGATGGCCGTCGCGGCCGCGGCGGTGAGCACGGGGTGTTTCGCGAGGAGCAGTTCCTCCGCGGCACGGACCATTTCGAAGTCGTCCGTCGCATTCCGTACCGATTCCGTCACTGCTCCGGCCCCGGGGAAGAGATCGGTGAGCGGAACGGAACCGCCGGAGATCATCGAGACCGGACCGCCGAGGAATGCCCGGAATGCCCCCGGGCGGAATCGCACGCCGATACCGTGGTCCGTGCCCTCGACGAGGTAGCGGAAAGGTCGTTTCCCCGGTCCGTACGCACCCGCCGCGCGGCGGAAGAACGTGACGTTCACCGCGAGATTGGGCAAAACCGCCTGTTCCTCGCCCGGCAGGCCGCGCAGATCCCAGCGCAGCACCCAGTGGTGGTCGACGTACGGGCGCAGTTCCGGCGTCGGTGGATGCCGGACGAGGCTGAACTTCGCCGCCCGCGCGTTGACGATCCCCGCCGGGATCCGGTGCCCGCTCACCGGATCAACCTAACCCTGTCGCGTTTCTTCAAGACAGCGCGCCGGTGCGCGGGATTTCCTGCCCACATGACCGAACACGCTGCCCTGATCGCTCCCGCCGCCGCGGAATTCACCGGAATCCTGCGCGGGATCGGCGAATCCGACCTCTCCGCCCGCACTCCGTGCGCCGAGTACGACGTCCGCGCGTTGCTGAACCACCTTCTCTACTGGGGTCCCTGGCTCGAAGCCGCCGGGCACAAGACGGCACCGCCCGAAGTGTCCGTCGGCGAGGCCGAAGCGGGTCTCGCCGACGGTGAATGGCTCAGTGCCATCGAGAAACAGACCGCGCGGCTCGTGGACGTCTTCGGGACACCCGGGGCGTGGCAGGGCATGACGGCGCTCGGCGCGACGGAAATGCCGTCGTCGATCGTCGGCGACATGGTGCTCGGCGAGTTCGTCTTCCACGGCTGGGACCTGGCGAAGGCGACAGGCCGCACGTTCGACGTCGCGCCCGAAGTGGCCGAAGCCGTCTTGGCGTCCGCCACGGCGATGGGGGAACAGGCTCGGACGATGAAGGTGTACGGGGAAGAAGTGGCCGTCGCGGAAGGCGCGACGCCGTTCGAGCGCGCTTTGGGAGTGACGGGACGAAACCCCGGCTGGAGCCGTTAGCGGGTTCGCGGACAACCTCCGCATTCCGATTCCGCCGGAAGCAGATGGTTGAAACAGCAGCCCTCGCGGATTCTCGTCCACTCGCGGCGTCCATCGGCTCCGGTGGCGAGCGTCAGCTTCGATGAAGAGGTCAACGGCGGGAACCGGGCTTCGAGGACCAAAGCGGCGTCCGCGACCCCGGCGCCCTCGGCCTCCGGAGTCCCGCCCAGCCGTCCCGCCGACCACAGCGCGTTGTCGAGCGCGTCCGTGGCGGCGGCCCACAACTGGCGCCGCCCGAGCCTCGTCAGCGGCCCGTAGACGTCGATGAACCGGCTCGCGTGCGCGACGTACCGGCCCCGCAGGACGGCCGCCAGCGCCCGCTCGTCCGGGACCACGACGGCCCTCGGGTGCGCCGAGCCCGGGTCCGTGGGCAGGCAGTGGAACGTTTCGCGGAGGACGGCCACCGAGTCCGGGTGGGGCCGGTCGGCGCCGATCCGGAACGCCAGCGCGGACGGCGCCAGCGACGGGACGCGGCGTTGGTGATGGAGCAGCATCGCGCCGGCCAGGGCCGGGACGTGCAGGTACCAGGACAGGATCCAGCTCGCCGGGGTCCGCTCGGGGATCGTGGCCGCCTGCGGATACGTCTCGGCCAGCCAGCCGGTGAGCCGCTCCCGCCAGCGCACGAGGCGGGCCGGTTCGCCGAGCAGGTCGCGGCAGCGGACCCAGCCCGGCTCGCCCTCCGGCACGTCCGCGCGGAGCCGGGCGTCTTCGGGCATCCTCGACAGGGAGGCGCGGAGTCCGTCCTCGCGCGACGCGAGCGTGTGAGGATGCGACACGCCGACCTCCCGTCATTAGGTACGCCTAACCTTACATACCGTCCGTGACTACTCCGGACGGGTGTCCAACCACTGGGCGGACCCCGTGTTCGCGCTCAGCGGACAACCCTCGTCCGGCGGAATCCGGACGCGTGTTCGCACGTTGGGCTTGACGTAAAGGTGCAGGGCAACCGGAAGATGAAAGAGCGCACGGCCGGAGAACGGCCTGGGCGCGAACGGGCCGCAATCAGCCGTAGTGGTACGCCAGCGCGACCGCATGGCTACTAGAGTGGTCTCACGGTGCTGAATCCATCGCGGTGAAAGCACGATGGAAACGGGCCGCCGTCGCAGCAGTCGAGGGAGTGCACATGTTTGAGAGGTTCACCGACCGCGCGAGGCGGGTGGTCGTCCTGGCCCAAGAAGAGGCCAGGATGCTCAACCACAACTACATCGGCACCGAGCACATCCTCCTGGGTCTGATCCACGAGGGTGAAGGTGTCGCCGCCAAGGCGCTGGAATCGCTGGGCATCGCGCTGGAGGGCGTCCGCCAGCAGGTCGAGGAGATCATCGGCCAGGGGCAGCAGGCCCCGAGCGGGCACATCCCCTTCACCCCGCGGGCCAAGAAGGTGCTTGAGCTGTCGCTGCGCGAAGCGCTGCAGCTCGGCCACAACTACATCGGCACCGAGCACATCCTGCTCGGGCTGATCCGCGAGGGAGAAGGCGTCGCCGCACAGGTGCTCGTCAAGCTCGGCGCGGACCTCAACCGGGTGCGTCAGCAGGTCCTGCAGCTGCTGTCGGGCTACCAGGGTGGCAAGGAGTCGACCGAGACCGGCTCCGGACGCGGTGAAGGCACCCCGTCGTCGTCGCTGGTGCTCGACCAGTTCGGCCGCAACCTGACCGTGCAGGCCCGCGAAGGCAAGCTCGACCCGGTCATCGGCCGGGGCAAAGAGATCGAGCGGGTCATGCAGGTGCTGTCGCGGCGCACCAAGAACAACCCGGTCCTCATCGGCGAGCCCGGCGTCGGCAAGACCGCCGTCGTCGAGGGGCTCGCGCAGAACATCGTCAAGGGCGAGGTCCCAGAGACGCTGAAGGACAAGCAGCTCTACACCCTCGACCTCGGCTCCCTGGTCGCCGGTTCCCGGTACCGCGGTGACTTCGAAGAGCGCCTCAAGAAGGTGCTCAAGGAGATCAAGACCCGCGGCGACATCATCCTGTTCATCGACGAGCTGCACACGCTCGTCGGCGCGGGTGCCGCCGAGGGCGCGATCGACGCCGCGTCGATCCTGAAGCCGATGCTGGCCCGTGGTGAGCTGCAGACCATCGGCGCGACCACGCTCGAGGAGTACCGCAAGTACATCGAGAAGGACGCCGCGCTGGAGCGCCGCTTCCAGCCGATCCAGGTCGGCGAGCCGTCGCTCGAGCACACGATCGAGATCCTGAAGGGTCTGCGTGACCGGTACGAGGCGCACCACCGCGTCTCGATCACCGACGGCGCGCTGGTGCAGGCGGCCACCCTCGCGGACCGCTACATCAACGACCGCTTCCTGCCGGACAAGGCGATCGACCTGATCGACGAGGCCGGCGCCCGGATGCGCATCCGCCGCATGACCGCGCCGCCGGACCTGCGCGAGTTCGACGAGAAGATCGCCGACGTGCGCCGGGACAAGGAGTCCGCGATAGACGCGCAGGACTTCGAGCGCGCCGCCCGCCTCCGTGACGAGGAGAAGACCCTCCTCGGCCAGAAGGGCGAGCGGGAGAAGCAGTGGAAGGACGGCGACCTCGACGTCGTCGCCGAGGTCGACGAGGAGCAGATCGCCGAGGTCCTCGCCAACTGGACCGGTATCCCGGTGTTCAAGCTCACCGAGGAGGAGACCACGCGTCTGCTCCGCATGGAGGAGGAGCTGCACAAGCGGATCATCGGCCAGGAGGACGCGGTCAAGGCCGTCTCCCAGGCGATCCGCCGCACCCGTGCCGGCCTGAAGGACCCGAAGCGCCCCTCCGGCTCGTTCATCTTCGCCGGCCCGTCCGGTGTCGGTAAGACCGAGCTGTCCAAGGCGCTCGCGGCGTTCCTGTTCGGCGAGGACGACGCGCTCATCCAGATCGACATGGGCGAGTTCCACGACCGCTACACCGCTTCGCGGCTCTTCGGTGCCCCTCCGGGCTACGTCGGCTACGAAGAGGGCGGCCAGCTGACCGAGAAGGTGCGGCGCAAGCCGTTCTCGGTGGTCCTGTTCGACGAGATCGAGAAGGCCCACCAGGAGATCTACAACACGCTCCTGCAGGTCCTCGAAGACGGCCGTCTCACCGACGGTCAGGGTCGTACGGTCGACTTCAAGAACACCGTGCTCATCTTCACCTCGAACCTGGGTACCTCGGACATCTCCAAGTCCGTCTCGCTCGGGTTCTCGTCCGGCGGTGACAGCACCAACCGGTACGAGAAGATGAAGCAAAAGGTCAACGAGGAGATGAAGAAGCATTTCCGGCCGGAGTTCCTGAACCGGATCGACGACATCATCGTCTTCCACCAGCTGACCAAGGAACAGATCATCGAGATGGTCGATCTGATGATCGCCCGGGTCGAGACGCAGCTCAAGGCCAAGGACATGGAGCTGGAGCTCACGCCCAAGGCCAAGTCGCTGCTCGCCAAGCGCGGCTTCGACCCGGTGCTGGGCGCGCGGCCGCTGCGTCGCACGATCCAGCGCGAGATCGAGGACCAGCTGTCGGAGAAGATCCTGTTCGGCGAGGTCCAGCCCGGCCAGATCATCCTGGTCGACGTCGAAGGCTGGAACGACGAAGAGGGCGAGAAGGACGACAAGGCGCACTTCGTCTTCCGCGGCGAAGCCCGTCCCTCGTCGGTCCCGGACGCCCCGCCGGTGAGCATCGGTGCCGGCTCGACCGAAGAGAACGGTGAAGCCGAGGGCGAGTAACGCCTCTCTGCTCCTGAAGTGCCCGTCGCGGTTTCGCCGCGGCGGGCACTTCCGCGTTTTCGGTGTGTCGTGTCGTCCGTCTGATCACGCGAGTTCGCCCTCCAATCACGCGAGTTACGTCCCCAATCACGTGAGTTACGCGTTCAATCACGTGATTTCGCCTTTCCCGCACAGGGGCCTGTGTGCGTGGACGGCGAACTCGCGTGATCAGGCGGACGACACGTGTGATTGGACGCGCGACTCGCGTGATCAGGCACGGAACTCGCGTGATTGGGGCCGTGACTCGCGTGATTGGAGGCGGAACTCGCGTGATCGGAGGGCGTGAGACGATGCCATCGGGTCCGGGAGGGGGTCAGATGGACGTTCTGGCGATCGATTTCGGTACCTCCAGCACGGTGGGGGTGCTTTCGATCCACGGCAGGGGGACGCAGGTCGTCGAGATCGACGGGTCGGTGACGATGTCGTCCGCGATCTACGCCGACAAGGACGGCACGGTCTTCGTCGGCCGGGACGCCGAACGCCGGGCCCGCCTCGACCCGAGCCGGTTCGAGGCGAATCCGAAGCGGCGTATCGACGAGGGCGCTCTCCAGCTCGGTGACCTCTCGCTCCCCATCGCCGACGCCTTCGCCGCAGTGCTGCGCCGTGTCGGCGAAGAGGCCGAGCTGCTCCTCCAGCGGATGCCCGCGCAGGTGCGCATCTCGCATCCCGCGGGCTGGGGCCCGGACCGCAAGCAGATCCTCCGCGACGCCGCCCTCAAGGCCGGTTTTCCCACCACGGTGCTCATTCCCGAGCCGGTCGCGGCCGCCGCGCATTACGCCTCGCTCAACAACGGCAGGCGGCCGCCCGGTCCGATCGCGGTGTACGACCTCGGGGCGGGCACCTTCGACTGCGCCGTCGTCGGCGTGAGCGCGCAGGGGTTCGCCGTGCTCGCCGAGGACGGGCTGCCCGATCTCGGCAGTCTCGACATCGACCAGGCACTGCTGGTGCACATCGGCCGCGAGGTGTCGCATTCCGATCCCGCGCAGTGGCAACGGATCCTGCGCCCGCAGTCGGTCAGCGACCGCCGGACGCGCCGGTCGTTGCTGCAGGATGTCCGTGACGCCAAGGAAAGCCTGTCGCGGCACCAGCAGACCGAGATCCCGATGCCGGAGCCGTTCGGCGACGTGCGGGTGACGCGGATGGAGCTCGAAGCGCTCGTCCGGCCGAGTTTCCTGCGCAGCGGCGAACTCCTGGCCACCACGATCCATCGCGCCGGGCTGACCCCGGACCGGCTCGGCGGCGTCTACCTCGTCGGCGGGCCGAGCCGGATGCCGTTGCTGGCGAGCCTGCTGGCGAACCAGCTCAGGATCGCGCCGACCACGCAGGACCAGCCGGAGACCGCGGTCGCGTTCGGGCTGCATCACGTGCCCACCGGTGGTGAGGATTCCCAGCTGACCGTGCCCGCCTTCGCGCCGGTGCGGCCACAGCCCGTCCAACAGCCGGTTCAGCACCAGCCCCCGCCGCAGCGTCCTCAGCCGCCGCGTTGGACACCGCCCCCGCCGCCGCCCGGCCGCAACTGGCAGAAACCCACGACCTACGGCGTCGTTGCCCTCGCTCTCGCAGCGATCGTGACGACGATCGTCCTGCTCAGCGGCGGCAAGGAGGAGCCGGTCGCCGGGCCGGCTCCGGCGAAACCGGTGAGCTGCGATCAGCCCGGCCCGAAGGACGCGCAGGGGTTCACGGACTGTCTCCGCCGGATCGCCGCCGTCATCCCGCAGCGGGACGAGTGCCGGGACGCGCCGGACGCGGCCGCCACGGTCGGTGCGGCGTCGGCGGTCACCTGCGTGTTCAAGGACGCCAAAGGATCGAACGCGATCAACTACTACCAGGGCGTCGCGATGACCGGCCTGGAGGACGGCGTCCGGCAGCGGATGACCAAGGGCAAACCCGCGGAGGGCACCTGGGCGGCCGACGGCCTCCGAGGGCGCTACGTGGCGGGCGTGGGCGCGCGAAGCGGCATCGTGCTCTTCGGGACCGAAGACGCGCCGTTGAGCGCGATGCTCGTCTCGACCCGCAGCGATGGCACCGCGCGGACGACCGCGGAGATGGTCGAGTTCTTCACCGCCCAGCTCAAGCCTTGATCAGTGCAGGGTGCCCGCGGGCGTCGAAAGGTCTTCGGTCACCGAAAGCGCGGTCTCCACGATGATCTCCAGCGCCTCGGCGGCGCGGTGCACGGCCAGGCTCGGCGCGGTGGTCCGCGCGGCCTGCTCCGGGGTGTACGGCACGTGCACGAAACCGCCGCGCACTCCGGGAAAGTCGTTGTCCAGCAAGTGCATCAGCCCGTAGAAGACCTGATTGCACACGTACGTCCCCGCGGTGTGCGAGACCGACGCCGGCAGCCCCGCGTCCTTGATCCCGGTGACACAGGCCTTCACCGGCAGCGTGGTGAAGTACGCGTTGGGGCCGCCGGGGATCACCGGGACGTCGACGGGCTGCGAGCCCGCGTTGTCCGGGATGCGCGCGTCGATCAGGTTGATCGCGACCCGCTCCGGGGTGACGTCGGGGCGGCCGCCCGCCTGGCCGACGCAGATCACCAGCTCCGGGCGGTATTCGTCGATCGCGTCGCGCAAGGTGACCAGCGAACGCGAGAAGACGCACGGCAGTTCGACGGCCACGGTGTCGTGCCGTCGGCCGGTGAGCAGGGAAACCGCCTGCCACGACGGATTCACCCGCTCACCGCCGAACGGTTCGAAACCGGTGAGGAGCACAGACGTCATGCCCTCACCCTAACGTGTGACGCAGGTCAGGAGACGGGCTTGAGGTCCCCCGGGTAGAGGTACTCGGGCGCCGGCTTGGTGTTGCCGTAGAACCACGCGTCGAAGAAGCCCTGGAGGTTCTTGTGCGCGACGCGTTCGGCGAACTTCTGGAACTCCGGAAGGCTCGCGTTGCCGTCGCGGTGGATGGCGGGCCACGTCTTCAGGATGCGGTCGAACGGCGCCGCGCCGATGTAGTTCTTCAGCGCGTGCAACGCCACCGGGCCCTTCGAGTACACGTAGGTGAACTCGTTGCCGGGCCCCATGTCGTACAGCTTCCCGGCCCAGAACCGGTCCGTCGCCTTCTGCACGGCGGTCAGGTAGCGCGCCTTCAGGTCCTGGCCGGATTTCGCCTCGGACCACAACCATTCCGCGTACGACGCGAAGCATTCGTTGAGGCAGACGTCCTTCCACTTGTCGACGGCGACCGAGTCGCCCCACCACTGGTGGGCGTTCTCGTGCACGATCGTCGGGATGTTGCCCGCCGCGCCCGAGTAGATCGGCCTGCTCAGCGTCTCCAGCGAGAACCCGATCGGCTCGGCGAGGAAGATGCCGCCCGCCGCGTCCACCGGATAGCGCCCGAACTTCGACGCCAGGAAGTCGATGATCTCCGGCAGCCGCGCTTCGGCCTGCTTGGTCGACGCGGGGGTGCCGGGGGCGTAGGCGTTGACGACCGGGGTGCCGTCGGACAGCTTCGTCCGCTCGAACTCCCATTTGTCGATCGCGACCGTCGTCATGTACGGCACGGCCGGGGTCTCTTCGGCCCAGACGTAGGTGGTCTTCGCCCCGTCGGCGAAGTGCCCGCGCTCGCGGCCGTTCGAGATGACGCCCCATTCCGACGGCACGGTGACGGCGAGGTGGAAGGTCGCCTTGTCGCGCGGGGTGTCGTTGACCGGGTACCAGGTGGTCGCCGATTTCGGCTCGCCCGCGACGAACGCGCCGCCGGATTTCGCGTACTGCCAGCCGTTCTCGCCCAGCGCCGGATCCTCGATCGGCTGCGGGACGCCGTGATACGCGATTTCGGCGGTGAACCGCTCGTGGTTCCGCAGCGGACGCGCCGGGGTGATCACGAGTTCGTGGTCGCCGGTGCGGGTGAAGGCCGCCTTCCGCCCGTCGACCTTGACCGAGTCGACGGTCAGCCCGTGCAGGTCGAGGTTGAACGAGCTCAGCGCCTGTGTGGTCCGCCCGGTGATCGTCTGCAGGCCGGTGAGCTGTTTGGTGGCGGGCTCGTAGCCGATTTTCAGGTTGTAGTCGCCGACGTCGTAGCCGCCGTTGCCGTCCTGCGGGTAGTAGCTGTCGCCCGCGCCGTCGGCGCCGGGTTTCCCGGTGTCGGCGAGGGCGGTCCCGCCGCCGAGGACACTCGCGGCCAGAACGGCGGCGACGACGGCCGCACTCCGGTACCTCATTCACGCTCCCAGTCGATCGGCTGTGACTTGATCCCGAACGTAGCGCTGTGACCTCGGCCTTCCGCCCGGAAAGATCCTTCGTGCCCGGATAATCCCCACTTCCGTCGCCTGGTCGGGGTATGCGTTTGCGGCTTCTGGAAAGCTGGGGTCCGTGCGTGTGACGCTGCTGGGCCCGGTCGGAGCGGAGGCCGGTGACGGCACCCCGGTCGACATCGGCGGTGCCCGCCTCCGCATGCTCTTGGCCAGGCTCGCGCTGGACCCCGGCCGTGCCGTCCCGGCGACGGCCCTCGTCGACGGTCTCTGGGGCGCGGAGCCGCCCGCCGACGCGGCGAACGCGCTGCAATCCCTGGTCTCGCGGCTGCGCAAGGTCCTGCGCGCCGAAGACGTCGCCCTCGACTCCGGGCCGGGCGGTTACCGGCTGGACGTCGCCCGCGAGGACGTCGATGTGTGCCGTTTCGAGCGGCTGGCCGCGGAGGGACGCGCGGAACTCACGGCGGGCCGGGACGCCGGTGCGGCCGCGATCCTCGCCGAGGCGCTCGGGCTGTGGCGTGGTCAAGCGCTGTCCGACGTCCTCGACGCTCCTTTCGCGCAGGCACCGGCGACCCGCCTGGAGGATCTGCGTCTCGAAGCCGCCGAAGACCGTTTCGAAGCGGAGATCCGGCTCGGCGGGCACGACCGGGTGCTGGCGGATCTCAAGGAGGCCGCCGGGCGGCATCCGCTGCGCGAACGGCTCGCCGGGTTGTGGATCCGGGCGCTGTGCGCGGCCGATCGCCAGTCCGACGCCCTGGCCGTCTACGAGGAGGTCCGGGCGGCGCTGGCCGATCAGCTCGGCGTCGATCCTTCGGCCGAACTCCAGGAGATCCATCTCGCGGCGCTGCGCGGCGAACTCGGCCCGCCGCCCGCGCCCGCCGATCATCTGCCGGTGCGGCTGACCAGTTTCGTCGGCCGTGACGACGAGTTGAAGCTGATCGCCGAGCTCCTCGCCGGTGCGCGGCTGGTGACGCTCGTCGGGCCCGGTGGTGCCGGGAAGACGCGGCTGGCCACGGAGGTCGCGACCCGGCATCCGGCGCACGCGCGCGGACGGGTCTGGTTCGTGCCGCTCGCCGGCGTCCGCGACCCCGGCGACCTGCCCGGCGCGGTCTTCGCGGCGTTGGAGCTGTGGGATCTCGGCCTTTCGCACGCCGGCGATCCGATGCGCCGCCCGGCGGACGCGCTGGCCAGGGTCGTGGAGACGCTCGGCGCCGGTGAATCGGTGCTGGTGCTGGACAACTGCGAGCATCTGGTCGACGCCGCGGCGGAGCTGACGAACACCCTGCTGCGGCGCGTGCCGACCTTGCGTGTCCTCGCGACGAGCCGGGAGGCGCTGGCCATCGACGGCGAGACGCTGTGCCCGCTCGGCCCGCTGGCGGTCCCGGAAGGCACGCCGACGGTTTCCCAGGCCGCTGAGGCGGGCGCGATCCGGCTGTTCGTCGACCGGGCGGTGGCCGTGCGCCCGGATTTCCGGCTCGACGAGTCCACTGTGGACGACGTCGCGCAGATCTGCCGCAGGCTGGACGGGATGCCGCTGGCGCTGGAGCTGGCCGCGGCGCGGCTGCGGTCGATGACCGTCGCGCAGATCTCGCAACGCCTCGACGACCGGTTCCGCCTGCTGACCTCCGGCAGCCGCACGGCGCTGCCGAGGCAGCGCACGCTGCGTGCCGTCGTCGAGTGGAGCTGGGACCTGCTCGACGACGCCGAGCGCGTGCTCGCCAGACGGCTTTCGGTGTTCGGGGCAGGCGCCGAGGTCGAAGCGGTCGAAAGCGTCTGCGCGGACGAGGGCCTGCTCGCCGAGGACATCCTGTACGTCCTCGGCTCGCTCGTCGAGAAGTCCATTGTGGACGCGATCGCCGGGGAGCAGGGCGAGCCGCGCTACCGCATGCTGGAGACCATCCGGGCCTACGCGGCGGAACGGCTCGATGAGGCCGAAGAGCGGGAACAGCTGACGAAGGCCTATCACCGCTACTACGCCCAGCTCGCCGAGCGGCTGGAGCCGATGCTGCGGACGGCCGATCAGCTCATCGCCATCTCGCGCTACGACGCGGAGCACGGCAACATCGTGACCGCGCTCCGCCAGGCCATCGACGCCGGCGACGTGGACATGGCGACGCATCTGTTCGGCAGCACCTTCTGGTACTGGCTGATCAAGGGCGACAGCGATCGGGTCGAATCCTTCGTCGCCGAAGTGCTCGCTTTCGGCGACCGGCTGGACGAGGACTTCGCGGCCGCTTTCCAGGCGATGCGCGAGATCACCACGATGGTGCCCGGCGTCGGCGACCGCGAAGCCGTGCGGGTCCTGATCGACGAATGCGTGCGGACGGACGCGTACACCCGGTTCGCCGGGCTGGCCATCGGCCTGCCCATGCTGGCCTTCTTCAGCCAGGACAAGGAACTCGCGCACCGTGAGGTGGAGCGGGCGTTGTCGAGCCCGGACCCGTGGGCGAGGTCGGCGGGGGCGTGGGCGCAGAGTTTCATCCTCGTCGACGACGGTGACCCCGACGGCGCCGAACAGGCCAGGGACCGGGCCTACGAAGGTTTTCTGGCCGTGGGCGACCGGTGGGGCACCGCGATGACGCTGGGGATGAAGGCGAGCGACATCTCGATGTCCGGCGATCACGAAGCCGCGCTCGCGCTGTACCGCCGAGGGCTCGCCCTCGCGCTCGAACTGGGATCGCAGGACGACCTGGTCCAGCAGCGATGGAGGCTCGCGACGGAGTACGCGCGGGCGGGCGATCTGGACACGGCGATGCGCGAGATGTTCGAGGCCGAGCGCTACGCGAGCGAAATGGGCAACGCCCAGCTGGCGGTGATGGTGCTGGTGGGCAAGGCCGATCTGCTCTGCCGGGCCGGACGCGTGGACGAGGCGCGTGAGGTCGCCATCCGATTCCGGGAGAAGATGACCGCGGTCGCGGCGCCGGGCACGTTCGGCGAGGAGTTCGGCGGATACATCGACACCGAGATCGGGCTGGCCGCCGGGGATCTGGCCGCGGCCGAACGCGGGGCCGCGGCCGTCGCGAAGTCCACCGCGGAGCGCGGCGACATCGCCGACCTCGGGCGGATCGTCGAGGTCGGCGGCCTGATCCGATTCCGGCAGGGACGACCTGAGACCGCCGTCCGGCTGCTCGGCGCGGCGAAACTCCTGCGCGGCAGGCTGGACCTCGGTGAACCCGGTGTCCGGCAGCTGATCGGCGATCTTCGCGAGCATTTCGGCGAGGAGTGCTACGAAGAGCTGCTCGTGCAGGACGCCGGGCTTGCCCGCACCGAGCTGCTGTCCTGGATCCTGCGGGAACTGGCTCCGTGAAGAAGGGCTCCTCGCCTGGCAGAGGCGAGGAGCCCTTCACGCGCGTTCCCCCTGACCCCCGTCAGACGCGCTTCCGGTAAGCCCACGTGGCGAGCGGGAAGAAGACCGCGAGCGCGGCCGCCATCCAGATCAGCGAGCCGGTCAGCGGACCGGCGATCGGCCCTCCGTTCATCAGCCCGCGCAGGACGTCGGACATCTGCGTCACCGGGCTGATGTCGGCCCACGCCTTCAACCAGCCGGGCATGGTGCCGGTCGGGACGAAGACGTTGCTGCCGAAGGTCAGCGGCATCAGCACGACGAACATCAGGCCCTGCACCGCGCCCGGGCTCTTCACCAGCATCCCGACGAACACCGAGGCCCAGCAGAACGACAGCGCGAACGCGATGACGAGCAGGATCGCCAGCGCGAACTCGGCCGGTCCGGTCTGGACGCGGTAACCCATGATCGTCGCGACGACCATCAACACGACCAGGCACACCAGGTACCGCACGATATCGGCCAGTACGGCGCCGATCAGCGGCGCGGACCGGGCGATCGGCATCGCGCGGAACCGGTCGAACACGCCCTTGGTGACGTCGGTGTTCAGCTGGACGCCGACGGTCATGCTGGCCTGCAGGATGTTGAACACCATGATGCCGGGCACGATCATCTGGAGATAGCCCTCGGTGCTGCCCATGATCGCGCCACCGAACAGGTAGACGAACATGACCAGGAAGATGATCGGCGCGATGGTGACGTCGGCCAGCTGCTCCGGGTTCTTGCGGATCTTCAGGATGCCGCGCCAGGCGAGGGAAAGCCCGTGCCGCGTGCTGCTCGACAGTGAAACGCGCCGTGGTGCGGGCGCGGCGATGGTCGTCATACCAGGCTCCCTTCCGGAGTAGTGTCCTTTGTGGACTCGCCGGTCTTCTTGCCGGTCAGCGCGAGGAACACCTCGTCGAGGCTGGGCAGCCGCAGCGCCAGCTCGTCCGCGGTGATCCCGGCTTCGTCCAGCTTGCGGACCAAGGTGGACAGCAGGACCGGGTCGGCGACGGGCGCGGTGAGCAGCCCGGTGTCGTCGTCCCGGTTCGGCCGGGCCCCGGTGAGCCCGGCCAGGATGCGCTCGACGGCGTCGAGGTCGGCGAGCGCGGACGGCCGCACCTGCAGTGTCTGGCCGCCGGTCCGCCGCTTGAGCTCGTCGGCCCGGCCGTTCGCCACGACGTGCCCGTGGTCGAACACGGTGATCGTGTCGGCCAGCTGGTCGGCCTCCTCCAGGTACTGCGTGGTGAGCAGCACCGTCGTGCCGTCGGCGACCAGCGTCCGGACCACGGCCCAGACCTCGTTGCGGGCGTGCGGGTCGAGCCCCGTGGTCGGCTCGTCCAGGTACAGCACCTTGGGACGGCCGACCAGGCTCGCGGCGAGGTCGAGCCGCCGCCGCATCCCGCCCGAGTAGGTCTTGATCGCGCGGCCGGCGGCGTCGGTCAGCTCGAACCGCTCCAGCAGTTCGGCCGCGCGCTGCTTCGCGTCCGCCCTCGAGAACTCCAGCAGCCTGCCGATCAGGACGAGGTTCTCCGTACCGGAAAGGTCCTCGTCGACCGACGCGTACTGCCCGGTCAGCCCGATCATGCTCCGGACCGCCATCGGGTTCTTGACGACGTCGTACCCGAAGACGCTCGCGTGGCCGCGGTCCGGCCGGATCAAGGTGGCCAGGATCCGGACGGCGGTCGTCTTCCCCGCGCCGTTCGGCCCCAGCACCCCGACCACCTTGCCCGCCGGGACCTCCAGATCGACCCCGTCGAGCGCCTTCGTCTCCCCATAGTGTTTGACCAGGCCCTCGGCCCTGATCGCGTGAGTCATCGCTTTCCTCCTGTGGATCTCGCCCCGCGGACAAAGGTGCACCCCGGGCCTGGCAGACCACGCACAGCGCGCTGTCAGCGGCTGATAAGCGCTGGTAGACGCCGTGTGAGGAGGTTGTGAAGGTGTTGTGGAGACCGCTGCCCCGGCGCGCGTGATCGGCATACTCGACGGCATGGTGATCGAAGAACGTCCGGTTCGTCCGGCGGCGCGTCCCGGCACCGGACGGAAGCTGGTCAGCGGGCTCCTCATCGCGGCGGTCGTGCCGTTCGCGGTGCTGACCGCGCTGCGGCTGGTCGGCTACGACGGCAACACGTACACGATCGCGGCGCTCGCGCTCACCCCGTACGCCGGGATCGCGACGCTCGTGCTCGCCGTCCTCGCGCTGGTCCTGCGCCGCTGGTGGACCGCGGCCGTCGCGCTGGTGCTGACCTGCACGATCGCGTCGATGGTCCTGCCGCGCGCGTTCGCGAACGAGCAGAAGGCGCTCGACGGGAAGCACGTCCGCGTCCTGGCGTCGAACATGCTCGGCGGCGGGGCGGATCCGGCCAGGATCGTCGGCTACGTGAAGGAACACCAGGTCGACGTCCTGAGCCTGACCGAGCTGACCCCCGAGGCGATCACCGCGCTCGACCGGGCGGGGCTGTTCCAGGTCCTGCCGTACCGCGTGCTGCATCCGGCCGAGTGGGCGTCCGGCTCCGGGCTGGTGTCGAAGTACCCGCTCACGCCGTTGAAGCTCAGCGGCGACTCGGACTACAAGCAGCCCAGTGCGAGCGTGGATCTCGGGGACGGCGTCCGCGTCGAGGTCGTCGCGGTCCATCCTTCGGCGCCGATGTGGGACCGGTACGAGTGGGTCGCCGAGGCCAAGGAACTGCCGTACGCCGACGCGGAGCACGACATCCGGATCCTGGCGGGCGACTTCAACGCCAGCCTCGACCACGCGCTCTTTCGCGAGCTGCTGACCAGGGGATACGTGGACGCGGCGGATGAGCTGGGGAAGGCGTTGCAGGGGACCTGGACGAACGGGATCGCGCCGCCGGTGGCGATCGACCACGTGCTGGCGGACAAACGGACGGCCATCGCGGACTTCAAGGTGCTGGAGACGCCTGGGAGCGATCACGACGCCGTCTACGCGGAAATCGTGCTGCCCGGAAATTGACCTTCCGCCGGCAGGCTTCCCGCTCATGAGGAAGCTCTGGGGAATTCCGGCCTTGTCGCTGCTCGCGGCCTGTGTCCCGGGACAGCTGCCCGCGGGCGCCCCGGAGAGCGCGCTCGGGTGACGCGGGCGCGACCTGGACGGTGTCGCCGGTTCAGGTGCACCTTGTGGATGTTCATGGCACGGTCCCTCACCCACGCCGTGAAGGGCGCTTTACCCGCGTCGCATGCGGTGAAAGTCCCCTTCATCCACCCCGAGACCGGAAGGCAAGGACCGGGCCTAGCTGAGCAGGGCGTCCAGCGCTTCGAGCGTTTCCAGGCCGCTGGTCGCGAGGGAGACCCCGCGGCCGTGCCGGATCCCGGGTTCACGCGGGTTGATCCGCACCAGGGCACCGGTCGCGGCGCTGGCCAGCTCCGAATACCGCCGCACCGTCGGCACGGCCTGTCCGGCGCCGAGTTCCACCACCACGAGGTCGCGATGCGCGCGGCGCCACGCGTTGAGCTCGTCGAGCTGGGCCTGGCTGCGCTGCCCGAGCCAGTCGTAGTCGCCGAACATCAGGATGTTGGGCCGGGCGAGACCACCGCAGCGCGGGCAGGACGGCAAAGGCGCCTGCGCGCGCATGGTGCCTTCGTCGATCGGGACTTCGACGTCGTCCGCGGGCCAGATCTCCTTGGTGCACCTGTCGAGGCACTGCAGGTGATGGATGGAGCCGTGCGCCTCGGCGACCTGCGGATAGCCCGCCTTCTGGAACTGTCCGTCCACATTGGACGTGAACGCCCGGGTGCCGCCCGGTTTCCGCGCTCCCCAGGACAGCAGGAGCCGGAACCCGTCGTGCGGCACGGTGGCGCGGTACAGCGCGAGCCGATGCCCGTAGAAACCCCAGGCCAGCTCGGGATCTTCGGCGAAATGCCGCGGGTCGGCGAGCTCGACGAAGCTGATGCCCAGCCGCTCGTACGGCGGATACGCCTTCCAGAAACCTTCGTCGCCCCGGAAATCGGGCAGGCCGGAGTCGACGCCCATCCCGGCGCCGGCGCAGACCAGCAGCGCGCCGGCGCCGTCGATCAGTTCCGCGGCTCGTTCGAGTTCACTCACCCGGCTTCGAAGCCTGGACGACCTCGAATTCCAGCAGGTTCGCACCCGTGGAGACCGGCTTCGCGCGCTCGCCCGCGTGTGCCTCACGCGCCGGGCCGGACGCCCACGCCTGGTACGCCTCTTCGGACTCCCACTTGGTGTAGACGAAGTAGCGCGACTCGCCGGAGACCGGGCGGAGCAGCTCGAAGCCGAGGAAGCCGGGCTGGTCGTCGACGGCGTGCAGCCGCGCGGCGAACCGCTTCTCCAGCTCGGGGCCTGCGCCTTCGGGGACCTCGATCGCGTTGATCTTCACGACAGCCATGCCGCCAGCCTACGACGAAATCGTTTTGCGCCGCGATGTGATGCGTGGGACCTTCCAGACGATGGCTGACACCAAGATCCTCATCTCCGGAGCGAGCGTCGCCGGGCCGGCGCTGGCCTTCTGGCTGACCCGGTACGGCTTCCAGGTGACCGTCGTGGAGCGCGCGCCGTCGTTGCGCCCCGGCGGCCAGGCCGTCGACCTGCGCGGAACGGCCAAGGAGGTCGCCCGCCGGATGGGGCTGGACGAACGCATCCGGGCGGCCTGCACGGACACGAAGGGCGAGACCCTCGTCGACCGGAAGAACCGCACGAAGGCCACCATCCGCGCCGACGACTTCGACGGCGACGGCGTCGTCGCGGAGATCGAGATCCTCCGCGGCGACCTGACCGAAGTGCTCTACGAAGCGACCCGGGAGCGGACGGAGTACGTCTTCGGCGACCGGATCACCGCGCTGGACGAGCGGGCCGACGGCGTCGGCGTCACCTTCGCGAGTGGTTCGAGGGCGACGTTCGACCTGGTCATCGGGGCGGACGGGCTGCATTCCGGGGTGCGGGCGCTGGCCTTCGGCGAGGAGTCCCGGTTCGTCCGGCATCTGGGTTCGTACCTGGCGTTCTTCACCGTGCCGAACCGGCTCGGCCTGCGGAACTGGGCCGTCGGCTACGACGACGTCGGCCGGTCCGCCGGGATCCGCGCCGTCCGCGACGGCGACGAGGCGATGGCGTACTTCGGGTTCGCTTCGCCGAAGATCGACTACGACTACCGCGACGTCGAGGCGCAGAAGGCGCTGGTCCGCCGGTTCGCCGCCGGGATGGAGTGGGAGGCGCCCTGGCTGCTCGACCGGATGGACGAGGCGCCCGACTTCTACTTCGACTCGTGCGCCCAAGTGATCATGGACTCCTGGTCGCGCGGCCGTGTCGGGCTGCTGGGCGACGCCGCTTTCTGCCCGTCGCCGCTGTCCGGGCAGGGCACGAGCCTGGCGTTCGTCGGTGCGTACGTGCTCGCCGGGGAACTCGCCGCCGGTCTCGACACCGGGCTCAAGCGCTACGAAGCCGTCATGCGCGAGTTCGTCGAGAAGACGCAGGAGCTGGGGCGGGAGAACGCGGAGTCGATCTTCGCGAAGTCGCGGACGGGCTTGCGGATGCGGTACCTGGCGATGCGGGTCATGCGGCTGAAGCCGTTCGCCGCGCTGGCCTCGCGGAAGATGCGGGACGTCGTGAACGGCATCGACCTGCCGGACTACCCGCGCGTTTAGAGTCGTCCGCAGGTGTTGCGAAAGCCACTTTCGCAACGTTGAAGGTTGCGAAAGTGGCTTTCGCAACGCGCCAGTGCGTGGGTGAGGTGTCAGCCGCGCAGGGTGCCCGGAAGCAGTTCGGCGTCCGGCGGGATCGTCGTCCCGTGGAACCACGCGTCGAAGAACGGTCGCAGGTCCTGCTCCGAAAGCTTGATCGTGAACGCCTCGAAGTCCGCCCAGCTCGCGTTCGCGTTCCGGTACGCCGCCGGCCATTCCTTCAGCAGCCGCGCGAACGCGCCTTCGCCGATCTTCCGCCGCAGCGCGTGGACGGCAAGGATCCCCTTGTCGTAGACGCCGCGGAATTCCTGCCCCGCCCCCATGCCGACCAGCTTCGGCTTCCAGAAATCCGTGCTGCCCCGCATGATCTCCAGCGCGGCGCGATAACGGACATCCAGGTCCTCGTTGTCCCGCGACTCCTGCCACAGCCATTGCGCGTACGACGCGAGACATTCGTTGAGGCAGATGTCCGACCACGAATTCAGCGTCACCGAATCGCCGAACCACTGGTGCGCGGTTTCGTGCACCACGGTGATCAGGTCGGCCCATTTCGCGTAGGTCGGCCTGGTCTGGGTCTCCAGTGAGAAGTGGATGTCCTCGTCGAGATAGATACCGCCCGCCGCGTCCACCGGATACGGCCCGAACTTCGAGCTCAGGAAGCCGATGATCTCCGGCAGCCGCCTGCCGGTGTCGCGCCGGTCCTCGGCGCCCGGCGCGTACGCGTTGACCACCGGCGTCCCGTCCGGGAGCGCCATCCGGTCGACGGTGAACTTGTCGATCGCCACCGTGGTCAGGTACGCCGCGACGGGGGTCCGTTCCTGCCAGGACGTCGTCGTCCAGCCGTTCGCCGCGGTCTTCTGGATCTCGCGCCCGTTCGAGATGACGGTCCAGCCGTCCGGCACGCGGGCGGTGAGGGTGAACATCGCCTTGTCGCGCGGGGTCTCGTTGACGGGATACCAGAACGACGCCGAATGCGGCTCGCCGACGATGAACGCGCCGCCGTCCTTCGACTTCTGCCAGCCGTTCTCGCTGCCGCCCGCCTTGGGCGTCGCCGACGGATCGCCGCCATAGAGGACCTTCGTGCGGAAGGAGGTCCCGTTCCGGATCGGCTCGGCGGGCGTCACCACCAGCTCGAACTCGCCCTCGCGCGCGAACTTCGCCGGTTTACCGTCCACTTCAACGGATTGGACCGTCAAGCCGCGTAAGTCCAAGTTGTACCGATTGAGGTCTTGGGTCGCTTTCGCGATCACCGTGGTGTCGCCGTCGAGACGCCCCTTCGCGGGGTCGTAAGTGATCCCGACCTGGTATTCGGTCGCGTCGTAGCCGCCGTTGCCGTCCATGGGGTAGTACGGGTCGCCCGCGCCCGGAGCACCCGGCGCCGGGTTCATCGGCGGCGGAGGGGGCGTGGCCGGAGGGGGATCGGCACTGCAGCCGATAATCAGGGCGCAGACGACCCCCAGGACCAGACCGGCGGCGGGGACACGGCTGCGCATGGAGGGGAGCTTAGTGGTGATTCAGCGCGACGGGTTGGTCACTTTCGGCGGCGACGGGCCGCCGATCGTCCTTCTGCACGGGCTGATGGGCAGGGCGACGACGTGGTGGCAGGTCGCGCGAAGGCTCGAACCGTACGGGCGTGTCCACGGCCTCGACGCGCGCGGGCACGGGCGCGGACCGCGCGGCGGGCCCTGGCGCACCGAACGGTTCGCCGACGACGTCGCCGAGGTGCTGCGGACCTTCGACGAACCGGCGGTCCTGATCGGACATTCGATGGGCGGCCTGCACGCGTGGGTCACCGCGGCCACGCATCCCGAGCTCGTCCGCGCGGTGGTCTGCGAGGACTTCGCGCCGGATCAGCGCGGCCGGACGGTGGACACCTGGCGAGGGTACTTCGAGTCGTGGCCGGTCCCGTTCCGGTCGCTGGCCCACGTGCGCGAATTCTTCGGCGACACCGGTGACTACTTCATCGAATGCGTCGAGGAACGCGAAGACGGCTATCACCTGATCGCGTCGCTCACGGACCTGTACGAAATCGCGGCCGAGTGGGGACGGCGTGATTTCTGGGAGTTCGTCGAACGCGTCAAGTGTCCGCTGCTCGCGATCGAGGGCGAACGCACCGCGATGCCGCCCGGCCAGCAGGCCGAACTGGCCGCACGTGTGCCCGGCGGCCTCGGACGGCACATCGTCGTCCAAGGCGCCGGGCACGTGGTGCACGACGAAGCGCCGGAGACCTACCTCGGTGCCGTCGAAGCGTTTCTCTCCGACGTCATCGGTCAGCCCTTCGCGAGCTGAGCGTCGATCCAGGCACGCAACCGCGCTTCGCCCGGATAACCGATGTTCCGCGACGACGGCAGTTCGGCGGCGTTGCGGACACCGACCAGCGTCGGGAGATAGCGGATGTTGTACCGGGTGGACAGGTCGCGGCTCTGGTCGACGTCGACCTCGCCCAGCAGGAACCGCCCGCCGTATTCACCGGCGAGCCGCTCGATCACCGGCTTCATCTGACGGCACGGCGGGCACCACGTCGCGCCGAAGTCCATGATGACCAGCTTCTGCTTCGAGATGTTCATGACCTCGGCGTAGTTGGCCGAGGTCACCGTCATCACGTTCTCTGCCGTCGGTGCGGCCGAAGCCACGCCGCCGCCGAATCCGGTGACGAGTGCCAGCGCACCGGCCAGCACGCAGACGAATCGTTTGACCTTGGACAAGACGATCTCCTTTCAGGACGAAGACCAGGTCGGAAGATCGTTCGCGACCCAGTCTTCGATGCCTTCGCGGTACTTGCGGACGTTCGTGTACCCGAGCTCCAGCAGGCGCCGTCCGACGAATTCGCTGTTACGGCACGGCGTGTTCGCGCAATAGACGACGATCGCGGCGCCCTTGTCCGGAAGCACCGTTGGTGCCAGCCGGTCGGTGAATTCGGCGGCCTGCTCGTACGGGAAACCCGGAATGTTGCGCGCTTCCGGCAGATGCTCCTTTTCGAAATAGGCGACCGGCATCGTGTCGACCACGACCACCGAGCCGGACTCCATCCGGGAAAGCAGTTCCGTACGGGTGATCAACGGCAGCATGGTGCCCCTTCTTTCGGCGACCGTGATTGACGATTCACATCGTCGGCCGCCTCGCGGGACACGCTCTAGTGCCGCCTCGGCATGCCGAGGGGTTATCCGGCGGCCACCCGGCCGTGGCGGTGCAGCCAGGAGCGATACGACGCCGTCCGTTCGGCGAGCCGCCAATAGCCCGCCCTCGCCTCGGTGGCGAGTTCCGGGACACCGCGTGCGCACGGACCGTCTTCCCGCCACGCGAGCACATGCCGCACGCACATCGGCGCGCCCGCCAGCGGCCGGATGGCCAGCCCGTCCGCCGGTGGCCGGGTCGGCTGGACCAGCCCGACCCCGTATCCGCCGCTGACCAGGTCCTCCCGCGCGGTGTCGATGTCGACGTCGTGGGTGATCCGCGGATCGAAACCGTGCGCGAGACACATTTCGCGGAACACCACCCGGCAGCCGTCGCCGCCGCTCGACACGATCCAGTCCTCCCCGGCGAGTTCGGCGAGCTCGATCTCCTCTTCGCCGGCGAGCGGATGTTCCGCGGGGACGGCGACGAAAGACGGCTCCTCGACCAGCGTCAGCGTCCGCACTTCCGGCGGCACCGGAAGACCACGACGGCCGCAGATCATGATCAGCGCGAGGTCGATGCCCCGGTTCGCGACCTGCGCCAGCAGCCGCGTGCGCGAAGTGTCGGCGCGCGTGCGGAACGGCTCGCCGGGGCGCAGGTCGCGCAGGCCGCCGAGCAGCGAACCCGTGATGGCGCTGTCGTTCCAGCCGATCCGGATCGATTCGCCGGTCTCGGGTTCCCGGCGGTGGAAGTCGTGCTCCAGTTCGTCGAAGGTGAGCACGATCGCGCGTGCCCGCCGCAGGATCAGGGCGCCGAGTTCGGTGGGCCGCACCCCGTGCTGGTCGCGGTGGAACAGCGGGCCGCCGACCATCCGCTCGATCCGGCGCAACTGGTGGCTGAGCGCCGGTTGCCCGAGCCCCAGCCCGGCCGCGGCACGATTGAGACTGCCGGCGGCGGCGATCGCACAGATCACGCGAAGATGCCGAACCTGAATCTCCATGACTTCGTATACCGCGACCGGTTCGCGCCCGGCACCCCCGAAAGTAGAGACAGCCGATTTCTCATAACCCGGTGACAACATTCGACGGCAATACCCGCGCGGGCGTGCCGTGGCTACGTTCGGTCGACGCCCCGCAGATCACGCGAATCAGGAGCCGTCTTGCCGCGACCACTGCCACTCACGGAGCATTGCGCCGATCCGCTGGCGCGGGCCGAGCACGTTTGTCTCGGCGTCAGCCCGTTCAACAGCCATTTCACCGTGGACCGTATCGCCGATCTCGCCCGCTGGGCCATGTCGGCCTTTCGGGAATTCCATTTCTTCGTCCCGGACGGCCCGTCCGCGTTCACCCTCGAAGCGCTCGGTTACGACCCGGTCCGGGCCGCGCAAAAGGCGCAACGACAGGGCAATTACACGCGTAACAAGATCGTCCGCGCGCTGCAGCGGGTCTGTCCTTCGGATCCGCACACCTTGATACTGGACGCCTCTGTGCTGGAGGCCGACAGCGCGTATCTCGGCCTGCTTTCCGAGGCACACCAGCGGTTCGCCACCGATCCGGAGTTCGCCGAGCAGTGCCTCGGCGCCACGGGCTGGGTGCTGGACCGGCGCCTGCCCGAAGGCGAACACCCCACTCGTGACCAGCTGCGCAGCGCGGTCCGGTACTTCCTCGCCGAGTTGCCGATGTTCGTCGGCACCGTCGCCGTGGCCGGCGTCGAAAGCTCCGTGTTCGCCTATCACCAGCGGGTCGGCTTCCTCGAACGGCTCTACCGCGGCGAACTCTCGTGGCGGCCGTTGCCGGGCCAAGGATTCGTCGTCCTCGAACAAGCCGTCCCGGAACCGGTGGAGTGAGCGTGGAACACGACGACTTCTCCCTGCGCCGGGTGCCGGCCGACCGCCGCTACTCCTGGGTTTCCGTCGCACTGCAACGGTTCGGGCAGGTTTCCTCGTTCCATCAGTTCCTGCTCGGCGCGGTGCTGGGCTTCGGGATGACGTTCTGGGACGCGGTACTCGCCATCACGATCGGTTCCGTGCTCCTGGAGATCATCACCATCCTGATGGGGATCGCCGGCACGCGGGAAGGGCTTTCGACGTCGGTACTCGCGCGCTGGACCGGCTTCGGCACCGGCGGATCGTCGCTGGTCGGGCTCCTGATGACGGTGAGCCTGGCCGGCTGGTTCGGGGTGCAGAACGACGTCTTCGCCCACGGCCTGCACGCGTTGATGGGCGGCCCGCCGGTGTGGGTGTGGGCGCTCGCGGGCGGTGCGCTGGTCACCGCGATCGTCGTGTTCGGCTTCCACGCGATGGCCTGGACGGCGTATCTGACGGTGCCCGCTTTCCTGGCGCTGGCGGGGTTTTCGATCATCTCGGCGCTCGGCGACCATTCGCTGCCGGTGCTGATGTCCGGGCCGCCACCGGGCCCGGCGATGTCGCTGGCGCAGGGCACCACACTGGTGGCCGGCGCCTTCATCATGGGCGCGATCATGACGCCGGACATGACCCGGTTCAACCGCACCGCGTCCGACGTGGTGAAGCAGACCCTGGTCAGCGTCACCCTCGGCCAGTACCTGATCGGCCTGATCGGGGTGCTGCTCGCACACGCGGCGAAAAGCGCCGACGTGGTCGGGATCATCACCTCGTCGTCCGGGGTGCTCGGCACGCTGATCCTGGTCACCGCGATCCTGAAGATCAACGACTGGAACCTCTATTCGTCCTCGCTCGGGCTGGTGAACGCCGTGCAGGTGCTGCTGTCCCGGCGGCTGGACCGCACCACCGCGACCCTGCTGCTCGGCGGCTTCGGCACGGTGCTCTCCGCGATAGGCATCCTCGACCACTTCACCACCTTCCTGACCTGGGTCGGCGTGCTCACGCCGCCGGTGGCCGGGGTGGTGATCGCCGAGTACTACGTGGTCCGGCGCTGGAAACCGGAGCTGGAGGCCGGCCGCGCGTCGGGGGAACTGCCGTCCACCTGCCCGTCCTGGGTGCCCGCCGCGCTGATCTGCTGGGTGGCCGGAGCGGCGGTGGGGATCTGGCTGCCGTGGGGGATCCCCACGGTGAACTCCGTTTTCGGCGCTTTTCTGCTGTATGTTCTTCTCGGCAGACGGACCACGGCCGCGGCGGTTCCCGCGGCCACGACTTCTTCCGGCGGGTCGAAAACCCGTTCGTGACAAAGGAGTTCGACGTCGTACAGCTGGATGTCCACCACCTGCGGGTGATCCGGGCGATCGCGGACACGGGCAGCCTCTCCCGTGCCGCGATCGCGCTGGGCGTCACCCAGCCCGCGGTTTCCGCGCAACTCAAACGGCTGGAGAACATGCTGGGCTACCAGCTGTTCGATCGGTGCGAAGGCGGCGTGACCCCGACCCCGATGGGGGAGCTGCTGTTGCGCCGCACCGCCGCTTTGCTGCCACAGCTGGACAAACTGCTCGAAGACATTGAGCAACGCGTCTGCCCCAGCGGCCCGCCCGCCGTCGTCCGGGTGGCCGCGGTGGCCAGCGCGCTGGTGGCGTGCCTGCCGTCGCTGGTGACCAGGTTGTGGCCGGAGGTCTCCGAGGTGCAGGTCGTGCACGACGACCATCCCGAGCGGCTGTTGCCACTGCTGGCCCAGCGCCGCGCGGAATTGGCGCTGGTCAAGGACTATCCGGGCTACGAGCTCGAAATCCCCGCGAACGTGGACACCGCGGTGGTGGTGACCGAGCCGACCTTCGTCCTGCTGCCCGCCTCCCATCCGCTGGCGCGGGAGAAGGTCGTCGACCTGCGCGACCTGCGGGACGAATCGTGGGTGATGGTGTCGGATTCGTCGGCGGCCACGTTCACCAAGTACTTCGCCGACACCTGCGCGCGGCACGGTTTCACGCCGACGTTCGCCCATCAGGTGACTTCGCAGCAGGTGGCGCTGCTGGTGGTCAAGGCGGGTGCGATCGGGCTGTCCCAGCCGATCTGCGATCCGGGAGACCACGGCATCGTGACCCGGCCGCTGCGCGGGGACGTGTTGCCGCGCAGGCATGTTCTCGCTTGGAACAAGGAGACGTTCGTGGCGGGGCGGCGGGACGAGCTGCTCTCCGCGGTGGTCGACGCTTACTGGGCCGAGGCGCGGACGGCACCCGTTTATGCCGAGTACCTGGACAGACCTCGTGAGTGGTGAGGCAAAGGTGACGTGTGGTGCGCGGTCCACCGTCCACAAGGGACATCAAGAGGTCACCGCGGGTGGGTGACCGGGGTGAAGGCTCCCTTCACCGGATTAGACGCGGCGAAGGGAGCCTTCGCCCCACCGCCGACCCCGCCCGCGAGCACGACCCCTCAAGAGAACCACCGGCGACATGATCGCCAGAGCGGGTACCGGGCCAGGTCACGGCCGAGGTTGCGAAAGCCACTTTCGCAACCTTCAACGTTGCGAAAGTGGCTTTCGCAACCCACCGTCCTCACCACTCACGAGGTAACTTCAGCTCCCGGGAAAGAGCAGCGAGTCCGGCGGCCGCACCGTGCCGTCCAGCCAAGCGTGGGTGAACTCGCCGAGATCGCGTTGCGTCATCGCGGAGACGTAGAGCTCGAAGTCGTGCCAGTTCTGGTTTCCCTGCGGGTTGATCACCGGAAAGCCCACCAGGATCTGGAAGAACGCGTCGTCGCCGACGAGACGGCGCAGCGCGTGCACCATCAGCACCGCCTTGGCCGTCGGCGCGAATTCCGTGCCCTTGCCCGGATCGGTGAGCTTCGGCGCCCAAAAAGCCGCGTCGTCGCGCACCTTCGCCACCATCTCACGGTAGCGACGATCCGGATCGACGCCGTTCTTCTCGTCCCACAGCCACACCGCGTACCGCGCGATGGACTCGGGCATCAGCGCGTCGCGCCACATCTTGCCGCTCACGCCGGCTCCCCACCATTGGTACGCGCTGGCGTACACCAGATCGGCGATCGTGGCGGTGCGCCCGTACACCGGCCTGGTCTGGGCGCCGTGCGTGTAGCCGAGGGAGCGGTCGAGGAACAGCCCGCCCGCCGCCGACTGCGGGTAGTCGCCGAACTTCCCGGTGAGGAATTCCAGCACCTCGGGCAGCCGCCCGCCGATCTTCCGTTTGTCCACGGCGCACGGGTGGTAGGCGTTGATCGCGGTCCGCCCGCCGGGAAGGGTGATCCTCTCGACCTCCCAGCGGCCGATGCCGAGCATCGCCGTGCTCGGCGCGAGGGCGGTTTCCTCCGACCAGGTGACGGTGTGCCGCCCGACGCCCGCGGGCACGTCCGAGACCTGGGAACCGTTGCCCAGCACGGAGAATTCGTCCAATACGGTGACGGAAACGCGCAGGGTCGCTTTGTCGACCTCGGTGCCGTTGACGGGAAACCAGGTCATCGCCGAACGCGGCTGCCCGGTGGCGACGGCGGAATCGCCGTACGCGGCCAGCCAGCCGACGCGTCCCCGCGCCGTGGGGATCGGTTCCGGACGCCCGTCGTAACCGACCACCACGGTGAACCGCGCACCGTTGGCGAGCGGGGTGCGAGGCGTGATCACCAGCTCGTGTTCGCCCTCCCGGCGGAACGCCGCGGCCACGCCGTCGACGGTGACCGACCGGACGGTGAGACCACGCAGATCGAGGTCGAACCGGTCCAGGTCCTGCGTCGCGGTCGCGGTGATGGTCGCCTTGCCGCTCAAGAACATCGAGTACGGCGCGTAGTCCAGCGCGAGTGAATACCCATCGACGTCGTAGCCGCCGTTGCCGTCCTTCGGGTAGTAAGGATCGGGTCCGAGGACGGTGCCGTCGGGTGAGACGTGCACGTATCCGTCGCTGCCGGGCGCGGGCTTTGCCACCGCCGAAGCCGGGCAGGCGCCGAGCATCGTGGTGGCGAGCAACGCGGTGCACAGTGGCTCCTGCCATCGAATCCGCACGGTCATGAACGAGCCTTCTCTCTGAACGGGGAGGATGCCCGGCCATCGTGCGTACGCTCGCGCGGCGAGCGGCACTGCCAGCCGCTCATGCCGCCGGGTTATCCCAGCCGATAACCGCGCGGCATACCCGCCAGGGACTACCCGCGTCCCCCGGCGGAAGAGATCGTCGGAGCATGCTGCCCCTCCCGGCGCTGCTCGCGCTGACGACCACGGTGTTCCTCGGCTGCCTCACCGAAGTGCTGCCCGCCGGGCTGCTGCTGGGCATGTCCGAGGAGCTGGGCGTTTCGCCGTCGGCCACCGGGCAGCTGGTCACCGTCTACGCGATCACGACCGCGCTCACCGCCGTCCCGCTCACCGGCGCGACCCTCCGGGTGCCGCGCAAACGCCTGCTGCTGGTGCTGATCTTCGGCTTCCTGGCGACCAATCTGGTGATCGCCGTGTCCTCGTCGTACCCGCTGATCCTGGCCACACGGGTCGTTTCCGGCGCGCTGACCGGGGTTATGTGGTCGCTCGTCGCGGGTTACGCGATGCGGCTCGCCCCAGCGGGACTCACCGGGCGGGCGCTGGCCGTGGCCATGTCCGGCACACCGATCGGCTTCGCGCTGGGTGTGCCCGCCGGTACCGCGCTCGGTGAATTCGCCGACTGGCGCTGGGCGTTCGCCGCGATGGCGCTGATCTCCGTGCCGTTGCTGGCGTGGGTGTCCGTCGCGGTGCCCGCCGTACCCGCGGAACGGACGGAACCGACCCGGCCGCTGGCCGCGTCGAGGCTGCCGGGAATGCGCCCCGTACTGGCGACGGTGGCGCTGTTCTCGTTGGGGCACAACGTGGCCTACACCTACATCGGCCCGGTGTTCGCCGGGCTGGGCGTGGAGCGAATGCTGGGCGCCGCGCTGCTGGTGTTCGGCTGCGCCACGGTGGGCGGACTGGTCGCCGTCGGCTCCGCGCTCGACAGCCGTCCGCGAGCCGTGCTCTTGTCGTGCTCCGTCGCGACCGCCGCCGCCATCGTCCTGATGGGGATCAGCGACGGCGTCCACGGACTGGTGCTGGCCGCCGCGGCCTTGTGGGGCCTGGGATTCGGCGGCGCGCCGACCGCCTTCCAGGCCGTCACCGCGGTGCTCGCGGGCCCCACGGCCGACGCCGCCCAGTCGCTCACGATCGCGGCCTGGAACGGCGCCGTCGCCGGGGGAGCCCTCGTCGGCGGGCTGCTGCTGCCGCTGGGAACGTCGTCGCTCCCGTGGTGCGCGGCCTTCCTGATCCTCGTGCCGCTGCTGTTCAGCCGGCGAGTCGTGCTTTCAGCGCCCGCGGATCGGTGCCGGAGCCGACGATGAGCGGCCAGACGTCGGAGCCGAGGAATCCGGTCTCGTCGGTCGCCGCCGTCGCACCGCAGGTGTCGCGTTCCAGCCCGTTCCGGGCCGCCACCGCGGCGACCGCGTCCTTTGTGGACTGTCCGAACAGGCCGTCGACCGGGACGGCGAAACCGCGTGCCCTCAGGAGTTCCTGCGCCGTCCGCACGCGAGGCCCGGAGTCACCGGGTTTGAGCAGCGGCCACTCCGGCAGGTCCACCTTGGGCGACGCGGTGCCCAGCAGCTTCCCGACCTCCGTGCGCAGCTCGGGAAGCCGGTTGTACAGCACCGTTCCCGGGCACTCGGTCGAGTTGAAGTCCCGGTGCCCCTTGATGAACTCGGGCGAGATGTCGTATTGCGACGCGATGTACGCGACCAGCTTCACCAGCGAGTCCCAGAGCGCGGGCGTGACGTCCTCTTTGCTGTAGAGGCCCTCGTTCTCGATCCCGATACAGGTGCTGTTGTTGTTGCCCACGTTTGCGCCCAGCACGTGCTGGGTCCCACCGCGGAGGATCTCCAGGCTGCGGTGCCGTCCTTCGGTGATGTGGCCACCGCGGCTGTTCGTGAACTGCTGGCCGGTGTCGATCCAGCCACGGGTGTCCATGTGGAAATTCTGGATCGAACGCGACGCCCAGAAGGCGTGTTCGAGCGTGTAGTCGGTGACGTTCCCGGGCTCGACCGTGTGGTGCACGACGATGTACGTCGGTTTGTGGTTCTGCACCTCGATCGCCCCGCCCGGCGGCCGCGCGTTCCACGCGGCCGTTCCGTAGATCTTCGGTTCCGCCACCCCGGACGCCGCATCGGCGGCGGAAATCGTCGCTGTCCCCAGTAGCCCGACGGCGCTTACCGTCAGGCCGCCCTTGAGCGCGGTACGTCGGTCGAAGTCGGCCACGGGCGTAACTCCCATCATGCGCGTTGGCCGGAAAACTAACCCGCCATCGCGCCGATGACAACCATTGACCAACTTTTGTCGTAATGCGTTAGTGTTCGCCAGGGAGGGCGAACAGGCCGTCCCGGGTCTGTTCGAGGAGGCCGTCGACGAGCAGGGAGTCGAGGCACCGGTCGCGCTGCCCGGATTCGTGCCACACGAGATCGAGCCGCGCCTTCTCGACCGGGCCTTCGCTGCCGCGCAGGACGTCGAGCAGCAAACCGCGCACCTGGCGGTCGGTGCCGGCGAACTTCTGGACCTGCTTCGCGGGTCCGGCGTAAGCGGGTTTGCCCGCGTGCTGCCACGCGCAGTCCTCGTAGATCGGGCAGTCGGCGCAGCGCGGCGAGCGCGCCGTGCAGACGAGCGCGCCGAGTTCCATCAGTGCCGCGGAGAGTTTCGCCGCGGGCGCGTCCTCCGGTGGGAGCAGCGCCTCGACGTCGGCCATGTCGCGGGTGTTCGACGGCGGCCCGGCGTCACCCGCGCCGTGCACCGCCCTGGCGACCACGCGCCGGACGTTCGTGTCCACCACTGGCGCCCGCTTGCCGTAGGCGAAGGCCGCGACCGCGCGGGCGGTGTACGCGCCGATCCCCGGCAACGCGAGCAGAGTGTCCACATCGGACGGAACGACGTCGCCGTGTTCGGCGGCGATGACGGCCGCCGCGGCGTGCAGCCGCAGCGCGCGCCGCGGGTAGCCGAGTTTGCCCCAGGCGCGCACGACCTCGCCCTGCGACGACGCCGCCAGCGCCGACGGCACCGGCCAGCGCGCCATCCATTCGAGCCAGATCGGCTGGACGCGCGCGACCGGGGTCTGCTGCAACATGATCTCGCTGACGAGCACGCCCCAGGCGGAGCATTCCGGCTCACGCCAGGGCAGGTCGCGCCCCACTTCGTCGAACCACTCGGTCAGCACATCCGCGTCGACGCCCACCGGGCCAGCTTAAAGAGTGCGCCCGCGCGTCGAACGTGGGCCCAGGGCGTAGCTGAAGGGGACTTTCCCCTCGTCTCACGCGGTGAAGGGCGGGCGGTCTCAATCGGTTGTT